>NZ_NTMR01000021.1 GCF_002307495.1 Pseudomonas abyssi
CCCGGCGGTGAAGAGATTTTCCTGCTGAGCCCCGATCAGGGTGCCAAGCCAGGCCAGCGCGTCAAATAACGTCAGAAGTGCAGTGATGGGGCGGCGCGGGCCGCCCTGATTAGCCGGACCGGGCGCAGCGACCGCAAGAGTCGCGCTGCCTGGCCACACATGGGGTTGGGTCAATGGCTGAATTTGCCCTTATTCTGGTCAGTACCATACTGGTCAACAATTTCGTCTTGGTGCAGTTTCTCGGGCTGTGTCCCTTCATGGGCGTGTCCGGCAAGCTGGAAACCGCCATCGGCATGTCCGCCGCCACCACCTTTGTACTAACGCTGGCGTCTATCCTCAGCTACCTGACGTTTCAGTACATTCTGGTACCGCTGGATCTTGAGTTCCTGCGCACCATCTCCTTTATTCTGGTCATCGCGGTTGTGGTGCAGTTCACCGAGATGGTCGTACACAAGACCAGCCCGCTGCTCTACCGGGTACTGGGCATCTTTCTGCCGCTGATCACCACCAACTGCGCGGTGCTGGGCGTGGCGCTGCTGAACACCAATCGTGCCGAGCAGACCTTCATGAAGTCCGCCACCTACGGCCTTGGTGCAGCGATTGGTTTCTCGATGATCCTGATCCTGTTTGCCGGCCTGCGTGAGCGTATCGCCATCGCTGACGTGCCTACACCGTTCCGTGGTGCCGCCATCGGCATGATCACTGCGGGCCTGATGTCGCTGGCCTTTATGGGCTTCACCGGCCTGATAAGGTTGTAAGCATGTCGATGATCATAACTGCCGTACTCGTTCTGCTGGGGCTGGCGCTGATTTTCGGCGCCGTCCTCGGCTTTGCCGCTGTCCGCTTCAAGGTCGACGGTGACCCTATTGTCGACCAGATCAACGACCTGCTGCCGCAAACCCAATGCGGCCAGTGTGGCCATCCCGGCTGCCGGCCCTACGCCGAAGGCATCGCCAATGGCGAGCCGATCAACAAATGCCCGCCCGGTGGCGAATCCACCATTCAGGCGCTGGCTGACCTGCTGGACGTTGAAGCGCTGCCGCTGGACGCCGAGCACGGCGAAGAAAAGCCCCGCATGGTCGCCTACATTCGTGAAGCTGAGTGCATCGGCTGCACCAAGTGCATCCAGGCCTGCCCGGTGGATGCCATCCTGGGCGCAGCCAAGCAGATGCACACCGTCATCACCGACGAGTGCACCGGCTGTGACCTCTGCGTGGAGCCCTGCCCGGTCGACTGCATCGACATGCTGCCGTTGCCCACCACGCCGCAAAACTGGAAGTGGGACTTCCCGCTGCCCAGTACTGCCCTGATCGCCACTGACGCCAGCCGGGGAGCCGCCTGATGACTGCAGCTACCCCGATCCGTATCTGGGACATTCCCGGTGGTATTCACCCAGCCGAGAACAAGACCCAATCCCTTGGCCACGGCATTGAGATCGCGCCGCTTCCGGCCCTGCTGACAGTGCCTCTGCAGCAACATCTGGGTGGTCGCGCCGAACCCTGTGTGTCCGTTGGCGACACGGTACTCAAGGGCCAGATAATCGCCGAGGCCAGCAGCATGGTCAGCTGTCCCGTGCACGCGCCGACCTCCGGCACGGTCACCGCCATCGGGCCTGCGCCCTACCCGCACGCATCCGGTCTTGAGGAATGGGCTATCCACATCGAGGCCGACGGCGACGACCGCTGGTGCGAGCTGCAGCCCGTTACCGACTTTCGTGCACTGGAGCCGGTCACCCTGCTGGAACTGATCCGCCAGGCCGGTATCAGCGGCCTGGGCGGCGCCGGGTTCCCGACCGCCGTAAAGCTCAAGGCACGCCCCGAGCAGAAGATCCATACGCTGATCATCAACGGCACCGAGTGCGAGCCCTATATCACCGCCGACGACAGTGCCATGCGCTACCGAGCGCCCGAGATCATCGCCGGCATCGAGATTCTGATGCATGTGCTGCAGCCCGAGCAGGTGCTGATCGGCATTGAGGACAACAAGCCCGAAGCCGCGCAGGCCATGCGCGCGGCGGTTGGCGAGCGCGCCATGCAGGTCGTAGTGTTCCCGACCAAGTACCCCTCCGGCGGCGAAAAGCAGCTGATTCAGATTCTGACCGGCAAGGAAGTGCCCAGCGGCGGTCTGCCCGCCGACCTTGGCATGGTCTGCCAGAACGTGGGCACCCTGCTGGCGATCCACGATGCCGTCGTGCTCGGTCAGCCGCTGATCAAGCGCATCACCACCCTGACCGGCGAGGCGCTGAGCCATCCAACCAACGTTGAAGCGCTGATTGGCACGCCGATTCGTGAACTGCTGGACTTTGCCGGCCTGCAGCCAGACAAGCTGTTCCGCCTGGTCATGGGCGGGCCAATGATGGGCTTTACCCTGCAAAGCCTGGATGCCCCCCTCGTCAAGACCACCAACTGCCTGCTCGCCGGCACCCGTGATGAACTGCCGCCGCCACCGCCGGCGCAGCCCTGCATCCGCTGCGGCCTGTGCGCCGAAGCCTGCCCGGCCAGCCTGTTGCCGCAGCAGCTGCATTTCTTTGCCCTGGGCAAGGACTACGATCAGCTCAAGCGTCAGCATCTGTTCGACTGCATCGAATGCGGCGCCTGCTCCTACGTCTGCCCCAGCAGCATTCCGCTGGTGCAGTACTACCGCGCCGCCAAGTCCGATATTCGCGCTTTGGACCTGCAGCAACACAAGGCCGACCATTCCCGCCAGCGCTTTGAGCACCGTCAGGAACGCCTGCAGCGCGAGGCCGAGCAAAAAGAGCGAGATCGCCTAGCGCGCGCTGAAAAGGCCGCGCGTATCAAGGCAGCCAAAGAGGCTGAAGCCGCCAAGCAAGCCGAATCCGGTGCCGGTACGCCGACGAGCGATGCACCGGCACCCAAAGCGGGCGGCTTGTCACCGGAACAGAAGCAACTGAAGATCGCCGCCGCCACCGCGCAGATGGCGTTGAAGAAAGCGCAGAAGCAGCTGGTCGCCAACCCGGACAACGCCGAGCTGCAGGCACAGATTCCGCAGCTTGAACAAGCTGCACGGCAAGCTCAGGAAGCCTTTGACCAGGCCCAGGGCGAGTCCAGCAACCAGCCCGCTGCGCCAGCGCCCCAGGCCGGCGGCGACGATGAGACCAAGAAGCTGAAGATTGAGGCAGCCATGCTGCGCGCCGCACTGAAGAAGGCAGAGCGCAGCGCCGGCGACAGCCCAAGCGAAGAGCAGCAAGCCGAGATCGCCAAGCTGCGAGAGCAGGTCGAGGCAGCTGACGCCCGCATCCCGGCCAGCACCACGACCAAGAAGCCGGTTGATGAAAAACTCAAGCAGGCCAAGCTGGATCTGGCCATGGCACGTGCGGCACTGAAGAAAACCGAACGCGCCCTGAGTGAGAACCCGGAAGATGCTGACCTGCAGGCCCAGCTGGCCAACCAGCAACAGGCCTGTCAGAGCGCTGAG
This sequence comes from Pseudomonas abyssi, assembly GCF_002307495.1. Classification (GTDB taxonomy): domain Bacteria; phylum Pseudomonadota; class Gammaproteobacteria; order Pseudomonadales; family Pseudomonadaceae; genus Halopseudomonas; species Halopseudomonas abyssi. Next base: position 3,436 of record NZ_NTMR01000021.1, read on the forward strand.
ACGGCCTTGCATGAAGCAGAAAACAACAGCCCGATTCCGCCGCCGCAGCGCCAGCTTGTGGACAAGAAACCGGTCGATGAGCAGCTGCGCGCGCTGAAAACCAGCATGGCCACCTGCAAGGCTGACTTCAAACGGGCCGAACGCGAGTTGAAAGACGCTGAGCAAGCCGGCGGAGATACCGTCGCCGCCCAGCAACACCTCGACACTGCCCGCGCCGCGCTCGACGTTGCCGCCAAGGCCTTCGCCGACTACATGGCCAGCAAGGAGACCAACTGATGGCGCTGGTTCGCATGACCTCACCCCACGCCAAAGGCAACAACCACACCCAGACCATCATGCTCTGGGTACTGGGCGCCACCCTGCCCGGCGTGCTGACCCTGACCTGGTTCTTCGGCTTTGGCACCCTGATCAACATCCTCTACGCCAGCGCCGTCGCTCTGGCTGTGGAAGCGCTGATCCTGTGGGTTCGCAAGCGCCCGATCGGGTTCTTTCTGCGTGATGGCAGCGCCTTGGTTACCGCCTGGCTGCTGGCCCTGGCGCTCCCCCCCTACGCGCCCTGGTGGCTGACGCTGATCGCTGTCAGCTTCGCAATCGTGTTTGGCAAGCAACTATACGGCGGTCTGGGCCAGAACCCGTTCAACCCGGCGATGCTGGGCTACGTGGTGGTGCTGATTTCCTTCCCGGTGGAAATGACCAGCTGGCCGGCCTGGCGCGGCATTGAAGCCGTTGTACCGGATGTGCAGGCCACACTGGGCCTGATGGATGGCCTCAGTCGTATCTTCCTGCCCAGCGGCGGCGCGATAGATGGCTGGACCCAGGCAACCCCGCTGGATGTGGTCAAGACCAACAGCAGCTTGACCATGGCCGAGCTGTACGCCGCCAAGCCAGTCTTCGGCCAGTTTGCCGGCCATGGCTGGGAGTGGGTGAGCCTGGCTTACTTGCTGGGCGGTGCCGCGCTCCTGTACAAGCGTATCTACAGCTGGCACGCTCCGGTCGGCATGCTCGGCGCGCTGGCGCTGATGAGCCTGCTGTTCTGGAATGGCAGCGGCTCAGACTCCAACGGCTCCCCCCTGTTTCACCTGTTCAGCGGTGCAACCATGCTCGGGGCGTTTTTTATCGTCACCGACCCGGTCTCGGGCGCAACCAGCAAGCAGGGTCGGCTGATCTTTGGCGCCGGCGTCGGCATTCTGGTCTATGTGATCCGCGCTTGGGGGGGTTACCCTGACGCGGTGGCCTTTGCCGTGCTGCTGATGAACCTCGCCGCTCCCACCATCGACTACTACAGCACACCGCGCACCTACGGCCACAGCAAGGCCAAGCGCGGTATGGGCAAGACGGACTGAGCCATGGATACGCCAACTACTACCAGTCGCTCGATCCTGCGCAACAGCGTGATTCTCGGCCTGTTTGCCGTTGCCACCGTCGGTATGATCGCCGTGACCCAACAGGGCACCGCCGAGCGCATCAGCGAGGCCCAACGGCGGGTCCAGCTTAGCGCGCTGAACGAGATCGTGCCGCATGATCAGCATGACAACGACCTGCTGACTGACAGCTTTACCGTGCAGGATCGCCAACACCTTAGCCTCAGCGCCCCGGCCGAGGCCTACCGCGCTCGCCAGGGCGATCGCGTCAGCGCCGTGATCCTGCCGGTTGTCGCCCCCGATGGCTACAGCGGCCGCATTGACCTGCTGGTCGGCATTCGCGCCGACGGCAGCATCGCCGGCGTGCGCAGCGTCAGCCACCGCGAGACGCCCGGGCTCGGCGACAAGATCGACGCAGGCAAAAGCCAGTGGATTCTGTCATTTAACGGCAAAAGCCTGAGCATGCCGATCCCTGATCAGTGGGCGGTGAAAAAGGATGGCGGGCAGTTTGACCAGTTTACCGGCGCTACCATCACCCCGCGCGCAGTCGTCAAGGCGGTCTATCAGGCCCTGAATTATTTCGACGAACACCGCGCCGCCCTGCTGCAGCTGGACGAGGATTAAGCCATGGCCAACAAGACACTCTCCGAGATCACCGCAGACGGCCTGTGGCACAACAATGCCGGGCTAGTGCAACTGTTAGGTCTGTGCCCGCTACTGGGCGTCAGCAGCTCGGTGGTCAACGCCCTTGGCCTGGGTTTGGCGACCATGCTGGTACTGACCGGCTCCAACCTGGCGGTGTCGCTGATTCGCAGCGCCGTGACCGACGCGGTGCGGCTGCCGGCGTTTGTCATGATCATCGCCGCACTGACCACCTGCATCGAGCTGCTGATGCAGGCGTTTACCTACGAGCTGTACCAGATCCTCGGCATATTCATCCCGCTGATTGTCACCAACTGCGTGATTCTCGGCCGCGCCGACGCCTTTGCGTCCAAAAACCCGATTCTTCCCTCAGTGGTAGACGGTTTCATGATGAGCCTGGGTTTTGCGCTGGTGCTGGTGGTGCTTGGCGGCCTGCGCGAGCTGGTCGGGCACGGCACGCTGTTTGCCGGTATGGATCTGCTGCTGGGCCCTATCGCGGCCGACTGGACGCTGGTGGTGTTCCCCCACTACAAGGATGTGCTGTTTGTCATCCTGCCACCGGGGGCCTTTGTGTTCATGGGACTGCTGATTGCCCTTAAAAACCTCATTGACGCCAAGGTCAAGGAGCGCGCAGCGGCCCGTGAGATCACGCCGGCGGCGGCTGGCAGCAAGCGCGTACGCGTTACCGGGACTATCAACTGAGCGGGCACCATGAACAAGGAAAAGCGCTACGAGATCTTCCGCCGCCTGCGTGAAGACAACCCGCACCCGACCACCGAGCTGAACTTCAGCACGCCGTTTGAGCTGCTGGTCGCCGTGACCCTGTCCGCCCAGGCGACCGACGTGGGCGTCAACAAGGCGACCGACAAGCTGTTCCCGGTGGCCAACACCCCGGAGGCGATTTACGCACTGGGCGTGGACGGTCTGAGCGAGTACATCAAGACCATCGGGCTGTTCAACAGCAAGGCCCGCAACGTGATTGCCGCCTGCAAGATCCTCATCGAGCAACACAACAGCCAGGTTCCGGACAATCGCGAAGCGCTGGAGGCCCTGCCCGGCGTTGGCCGCAAAACCGCCAACGTGGTGCTGAACACCGCGTTCGGCCAGCCAACCATGGCCGTCGACACGCACATCTTCCGCGTCAGCAACCGCACCGGCATCGCTCCAGGCAAAAACGTACTGGAAGTCGAAAAGAAGCTGCTCAAGCATGTTCCGAAGGAATTTCTGGTCGATGCCCATCACTGGCTCATCCTGCACGGGCGCTATGTCTGCAAGGCGCGCACGCCGCAATGCGGCAGCTGCCGGATAGAGGATCTGTGCGATTACAAGCACAAGACCTCCGACTGAGGGCGCTGCCTGCGGCAGCTATGAAAACAGCCTGTGTTTTTTGACCAATTTCAATAAAAAAATTCTATTTCCGCAAAGACAACTTCGCGTTTATAAGGTGCGCAAATGGCATCTTCACTGTGGAGTTGAGTCATGGCCAAAGCAAAATCCGACATCGAACTGGACGATGATGATGACTTCGTCGAGGACGACGACGCCCCTGAAACCGATAACGCCCCCAGTTCACGCAACAGTCTTACCAAGCGCCGACTGATCGATAACTACCTCGAAGAACGTCGCTTGCAGAAACAGCTGTCGGATTTCGACTTCGACTGATCAGTCCGCCCTCCCGCGCAGAACCGCGCCCAAAGGGCAGGTCCGGTGGGCGTCCTGCCCACCGGATACAGCTGATTATTTCGGGTATACGCATTTAATGGTTGATGGGGCAC
>NZ_NTMR01000022.1 GCF_002307495.1 Pseudomonas abyssi
CGAATTATAGAGACCTCAGCGAGCGCGTCAAGCCTTTATTTTCAATCCACGCAAAAAAGCCCGGTCCTCAATGAAGGACCGGGCTTTTCGCCCCATACGGGGCAAGCGATCAGACCGACAGATAACGACTGATATGGTCCTTATCGATCTGCTCGCCCACCGCCTCATGCACGATCTTGCCCTTGTCTATCACCAGCATGCGATCCGCGACCGTCAGGGCAAAGCTTAGCACCTGCTCTGAGACCACGATGCTGATCTTGCGCAACTGCTTGATCTCGTTGAGCGTGGTTGCCAGCTGCTTGATGATAGAAGGCTGAATCCCCTCGGTTGGCTCATCCAGCAGGAGTATCTTGGGGTCGGCTGCCAGCGCTCGTCCGATCGCCAGCTGCTGCTGCTGTCCGCCCGACAGGTTTCCCGCCTTGCGGTGGCGCATTTCCAGTAGCACCGGAAACAACTCATAGATGTCATCCGGCACCTTGCGCCGACCGGTCACTTCCAGGCCGGCCATGATGTTTTCCTCTACGGTCAGTGTCGGGAACACCATACGACCCTGAGGTACATAGGCCACGCCACTGGCGACCCGCTGGTAGGGCTGCAGCTTCGACAGCTCCTTGCTGTTGAAGTTGATCTCCCCGCCACTGCAGGGAATCATGCCGATCAGCGATTTGAACAGCGTGGTCTTGCCCATGCCGTTGCGCCCCATGATGGCGACCGTCTCATTCTCACCCACGTCCAGGTCGATACCGTGGATGACCTCACTCATGCCATAACTGACCCGCAGATCACGTACGCTCAGCATGCTCATGCTCCTTTGCCGTTAGTGGCCGAGGTAAACCTCGATGACCTTTTCGTTTGCCTGAACCTCGTCCATCTTGCCTTCGGCGAGTAATCTGCCTTGATGCAGCACGGTTACGCGGTGGGCGATGTCCTTGACGAAGTCCATGTCGTGCTCGATCACAATCACCGAGCGGTTCTGGCTGATCCGCCCGAGCAGCTCGGCGGTGGCTTCACGCTCGGACACACTCATGCCGGCCACCGGCTCATCCAGCATCAGCAGCTCCGGGTCCTGAATCAGCAGCATGCCGATTTCCAGCCACTGCTTCTGGCCGTGACTGAGCAGACCGGCACTGGTATCGAGCCGATCACTCAAGAAGATGTCTTCCGCTACCGCCAACACCCGCGCATTGACCTCGTCTGTCACCTTGAAGAACAAACTACCGAACACGTTGCGCCCTTTCGGGTACGACAGCTCCAGGTTCTCGCGCACCGTGAGGTTCTCGTAAATGGACGGGGTCTGGAACTTGCGCCCGACCCCGGCCTTGACGATGTCGTGCTCGACCAGCCTGGTCAGCTCGGTGTCCTTGAACTTGATCGAACCGGCCGAGGCCTTGGTCTTGCCGCAGATCAAATCCAGCAGTGTGGTTTTGCCGGCGCCGTTCGGCCCGATCACCACCCGCACCTCGTTGCGTTCGACGTACAGATTCAGGCCATCGACCGCCTTGAAGCCATCGAACGAAACCGTCAGGTCTTCGATAGCCAGCAGAATGGGAGAAGTCATCAGCGCGCCTCCTGAGCAACGGCCTTATCGCCCTGCGACTCGGCATTCGACTTGCGCGAGAACAGTTTGGCAACCTGTGGACGGACGTAATCTTCGTAGATGCCGGCCAGCCCCTGCGGAAACAGCAGCACGACCCCGATGAACAGCGCGCCCATAAAGACGATCCACAGCTGCGGGAAGCTTTCCGACAGCAGCGTCTTGGCCAGGTTGACCAGCAGCGCGCCGTAGACCGCACCGATCAGCGACAGGCGCCCACCGACCGCGCAGAAGATCACCATTTCAATCGAGGCCACGGTGCCGACAAAGGACGGCGACATAAAGCCGACCTGCAGCGCGAACATCGCGCCACCCAGCGCCGAGAACACGCCGGCCAGGGCAAACACGAAGATCTTGATATTGGCGACGTCGTAGCCGGAGAAACGCACCCGGTCTTCCTGGTCGCGCATGGCGATCAGCAATTTTCCGTAGCGACTGTTGAGTACAAACTGCCCCACCAACAGGCAGGCAATCAGCAAGATGCAACAGAGGAAATACAGCAGGTACTTGGCGCTGTCCGGACGGATGTCCCACCCCAGCAAGGTGCGCAGGTCGGTAATGCCATTAATGCCGCCGGTATAACCCTGTTGGCCGATGATCAGAATGGTCGCGATCGAGGCGATGGCCTGGGTGATGATCGCAAAGTACACACCGCCTACCCGGCGCTTGAACATCGCCGCGCCGATCAGGAAGGCAAACAGCGCCGGCACCGTCATGATCAACAGAATGGTCAGGGTCAGACTATGGAAGGGAATCCAGCCCAGCGGCAGCTCGGTGATCTGGTTCCAGTCCATGAAGTCCGGAATACCCGGGGTACTTTGAATCGCGGTGTTCTCGGGGCTAGATGCCTCCAGCTTGAGAAACATCGCCATGCAATAGCCACCGATCCCGAAAAACACCCCCTGCCCCAGACTGAGAATCCCGCCGTAGCCCCAGCAGAGCACCAGGCCGACCGCAACAAAGGCATAGGTCAGGTACTTGCCGACCAGGTTCAGGCGGAAGATGTCCAGCGTCAGCGGCAGGATCACCATCAGCAGGACGGCCAGCGCCAGCAACTGCAGCAAGCGTTGCCGCCCCCCAAATGCTGCTATCCATTTATCCATTTCAATAACCTCCAGCCAGTACGCCGCTCAGCGGCGCACCTTGCTTGCAAAGAGCCCCTGGGGACGGAACATCAGAATGGCTACCACCGTCAGCAAGGTGATCACCTTGGCCATGGAACCACTTAAGAAGAACTCGAGAATCGACTGCGACTGGGCAATACCGAAGGCCGACACCACAGTGCCGAACAGGCTGGCAGCACCACCGAACACCACCACCAGGAAGGTGTCGACGATATAGAGCGAGCCAGTAGTCGGGCCGGTCGAGGCGATAGTCGTGAAGGCGGCACCTGCGACGCCGGCAATGCCGCAACCCAGCGCAAAGGTAAAACGGTCAACCCGCTGGGTATTGATCCCCGCCGCGTTGGCCATCAACCGGTTCTGCGTGGTGGCGCGTACCTTGATGCCCCAGCGCGAGCGGTACAGCAGAATCACCACCAGCACGGTCATCAGCGCGGTAATGCCCATGACGAACAGGCCGTTAAGCGGGATATCGATGATGTCGGTCGGCGCCCAGGAGCCCATCAGCCAATCTGGCATGACCACACTCACTTCGCGCGGACCAAAGGTGGACCGGTAGATCTGCTGCATGATCAGCCCCAGCCCCCAGGTGGCCAGCAGGGTATCCAGCGGGCGCGCGTACAAGCGCCTGATCAACAGCATCTCGACCAGATAGCCAAGTATGAAGGTACCGAGAAATGCCAGCGCAACCGCCAGCGGAAAATAGAACTGCTGCATCCAGGGCCAGGTTTCCGTGGCCAATTTGGATACCATCCAGGTGATGTAGGCGCCCAGCGTAAGAAACTCACCATGGGCCATATTGATGACGCCCATCTGCCCGAAGATGATCGCCAGCCCGAGGGCCATCAGCAGAAAGACGCAGAACAGACTCAGGCCACTGAATCCCTGCATCACGAAAATGGCCACGAGCTCCTGACTTGAATATCCGCCCATAATTGCTCTCCAAGGGTCTGTTGACGTTTCGTTCGCCCGCCTGTTGCAGCCTGTAAAGCCGACAATCAAGGAGCGAGGAGCGTAGTTTGGTCATTCCAAATAAGCGACGAGTGACGCCGAGTGTCGGCTTTACAGTCGCAACCCGAAGGGCCGGGGCCATTTTTCGATCACGCTGCGTTGTCGGTCGCTTGTGTGGAGCGACCACACTTCGCGTCCTCCGCCTTGCCTGAGCGAAAAATGGCCTCCGGCAGGCGCGTGAACGAAACGTCAACAGACCCTCGACTCGGGTGCGGCCACCTGGACCGCACCCTGTTGCATCACTTCAAACGGACGTCTTACTGGTAGCCTTCCGGGAAGGGGTTCGGTTCGATCAGGTCGGACTCGTACACCACAGTGGCCTGGCCGTCAGCACCCCATTGCCCCACCCGCAACTTGCTCCACAGGTGGTGGTTCGGGTGAATGCGCACGTAGCCTTCCGGCGCAGTAGTCAGCTCGATTTCGGCAGAGGCTTCAGCCACGGCGTCGACATCGAAGCTGCCGGCTTTCTCGACAGCAGCCTTCCACAGCCACGGGCCAAGATAGGCAGCCTGTGTTACGTCACCGATGACGCTGTCCTCACCCCAGCGGGCCTTGAACGCTTCAACAAAGGCCTGGTTGTTTTCGTTGTCCAGCGACTGGAAGTACTTCATCGCGGAGTAGAAACCTTCCATGTTCTCGCCACCGATACCCAGCACTTCGTCCTCGGTCACGGAGATGGTCATGATGGTCTGACGATCCGCAGTGATGCCGGCAGCGTTCAGCTGTTTCCACCAGGCCACGTTGGAGCCGCCAACAATGCTGGAGTAAACGACGTCAGGCTTTTTCAGACGGATCTTGTTGATCAGCGAACCGAAGTTGGTGTTGCCCAGCGGGTAGTACTCTTCACCGACAACCTCGCCGCCCAGCACGTCTTCAATGTGCTTGCGCGCGATCTTGTTGGAGGTACGCGGCCAGATATAGTCGGAGCCGACCAGATAGAAGGTTTTGGCGTCCTTCTCTTCGGCAATCCAGTCCAGGCCGGCAATGATCTGCTGGGTGGCTTCCTGACCGGTGTAGATGACGTTCTTGGACTGCTCCAGCCCTTCGTAGAAGGTCGGGTAGTAGAGCATGCCGTTTTCTTTCTCGAAGACCGGCAGCACCGCTTTACGCGAGGCGGAGGTCCAGCAGCCGAATACCGCCGCTACGCTGTCCTGCACCAGCAGCTTGCGCGCCTTCTCAGCAAACGTCGGCCAGTCGCTGGCGCCATCTTCCTGAATGATTTCAATCTGACGACCCAGCACACCGCCCATGGCGTTGATCTGCTCGATGGCGAGCATCTCCGCTTCCACCGAGCCGGTCTCACTGATCGCCATGGTGCCGGTAATGGAGTGGAGAATACCGACCTTGACGGTGTCGTCGGTCACGGCCAGTCCGGTGGTATTGACCTCAGCCGTCGGCATATCTGCCGCACCCGCCATGCTGGCCAGGCCCAGACCTGTGCCCAGCGCCAGACCGATCAGGCCACGCTTCCAGGCTGGCTTGCTGCGTTTTGAGTCTTGCATAGGGTGAATCTCCTTGATGTGAGTAGAACCGGCTGGCAGACCTCTCTCCCCGGCCTGCCTTGCCTGTCACCAAGGCCTACAGCAACCACTGTGCCAGCGTCTCAGGCTGCGCACTGTCAAACCGCCATCGCATGCAAAAAAGCCTTGCAGATCAAACCACTGCGTAGCTGTATCAGAATCTTCCGGGCGCTGGCCGGCGGCCAATGTCAAACAGCGCGAGGGCACAATGACAATCTGCACCTGACATTGTCATGACAATGTCCAGTCGCACCCCGTGACATTGTCAAACCCGCCCGTCTCAGCGCCTGACAATGCGCCGAACAATTCGCTTAAGACCCTGATATATAAGGAATAATAAAAACAAAACAAAGCTGGCACGGCTTCTGCTCAAGAGAACTGCACGGGTCACCCACGGACCCGACTCATCACCCAAGCAGAGGATTCGCTGTCATGGCAGAAACACTGATCAAGATCGACCTGAGCAAGAGCCCTCAGGAGCACGACAACATCCACAATCGCTGGCACCCGGACGTGCCCATGGTGGCGACGGTCAAGCCCGGCTCGGACTTTATTGTCGAGTGCATGGACTGGACCGGCGGCCAGATCGGCAATAACGACAGCGCTGAAGACGTACGCGACGTCGACCTCAGCAAGGTGCACTACCTCAGTGGGCCAATTGCGGTCGAAGGCGCCGAGCCGGGCGACCTGCTGGTCGTTGATATCCTCGACATTGGCGCCTTTGCCGATCAGATGTGGGGCTTCAATGGGGTCTTCGCCAAGGAAAACGGCGGCGGCTTTCTGACCGAACACTACCCGGAAGCGCGCAAGACCATCTGGGACTTCAACGGCATCTATACCAAGTCGCGCCATATTCCGGGCGTGGAATTCATCGGCCTGATGCACCCCGGCCTGATCGGCTGCCTGCCGTCGCAGGAGCTGCTGGACGAGTGGAACACCCGTGAGCAGGCGCTGATCGACACCGACCCCAATCGCGTGCCCGGCCTGGCCAACCCACCCTACGCACCGACCGCCCACGTCGGCCGCGCCAGCGGCGATGCCGCGACCAAGGTCGCCGCCGAAGGCGCGCGTACCGTGCCGCCGCGTGAACACGGCGGCAACTGCGACATCAAGGACCTGACCAAGGGCTCGCGCGTGTTCTTCCCGGTGTACGTCAAGGGCGGCGGACTGTCGATGGGCGACCTGCACTTCTCCCAGGGCGACGGCGAAATCACCTTCTGCGGCGCCATCGAAATGGCCGGCTGGATTCACATTCGCGTCAACATCATCAAGGACGGCTGCAAGAAGTACGGCGTGAAGAACCCGATCTTCCAGCCCAGCGACATGGCGCCCAGCTACAAGAAGCATTTGATCTTTGAAGGCATCTCGGTCGACGAAAGCGGCAAGCAGCACTACCTCGATGCACATGTGGCCTACCGTCAGGCCTGTCTGAACGCCATCGAGTACCTGAAGAAGTTCGGCTACAGCGGCGCCCAGGCGTACTCGCTGCTCGGCACTGCGCCGGTACAGGGCCACATCAGCGGCATTGTCGACGTGCCGAACGTCTGCGCCACCATCTGGATTCCGACCGAGATCTTCGACTTCGACATCATGCCGAACGCCGAAGGACCGACCATCGCGGTCGACAGCCCGGAGGTCCCGACTGCCCTCTGGAAAGGCTGATAGCAACGCAGTGGCCCGCACCAGCTTGGGCGGGCCGCATCCTCTATTTCGCACTTTTCGGGAGCAAAAAATGCCTCTGTACGATTTTGAATGTGACACCTGCGGGCCTTTTGAAGCCCTGCTACCCAGCAATGAACGCAACCTGCCGCGGGCCTGCCCGATGTGCGAGCGGCCCATGCAGCGGCGCCTTAGCGCCCCGCGCCTGCAGACACTCAGCGCCCATCAGCGCAAGGCCCATGAGACCAACGAGCGAAGCGCCCACGCGCCCAAGGTGAACCACGGGCACAGTTGTTGCAGCTCCGGAAGTTGCCAGCACACCAAACGCAAGGAGGGAGAACCTCCTGCCCTCAAACAGCAGTCTGGTCCACGACGACCCTGGATGATCAGCCACTAATACCGCCTCGGTATCCAGTACAGCGGTGACAGGTCGCGTGGATTTTCGCCAACGCGGAGGACCTGCTCATCTTGAATGTCACTCAGGAACGGACGGCCCAACAGATGATGAAGCGCGAACTGATCGTCATTCTGGAGATGGCCAAACTGCTGGAAAAGCCACTTGATGCCCCGCGCACCATTCAGGGCATCCTGCGCCTGCTGGCCCAGCTGTATGGTCTGAACTGCGGACGGGTGAGCCTGCCCGACCCCGGCTCCAAGACGCTGCAGGTGAAGTATGCCTACGGCCTGGCACCAGAGGACCTCAAGGCCGGGCGCTTCAATCTGGACATCAACCAGGGTGTGACCGGCTACGTCATGCGCACCGGCTCGATTGGTCTGGTCCCCGACGTCAATAACGAGCCGCTATTCGTGCGCCGTATTACCGAGCTGTCGCATCACAGCGGCGGACGCATGGCCTTTATCGCCGTGCCCATTCTCGAATCAGGCACCCCCATCGGCGTGCTCTCGGTGCAGCGCGAAGGCATGCACGAACGCCCCTTCGACGAAGATATCAGCCTGCTGCGCGTGGCCGCCGCAATGATCGGCCAGGTGCTGCGCATCCATCAGTTTGTCGTCGACCAGACCGAGCACCTGGTCAAGGAAAACCAGAGCCTGCGCCACAGCATTGCCATTGAGGGCATGGTCAAACAAAGCCTTGCCCACGGCATCCTGGGCAGCAGTCCGGCACTGATGGATGCCGTGCGCTCGACCATTCAAGTTGCCCACAGCGACGCGCCGGTCATGCTGCTCGGCGAGTCGGGCACCGGCAAAGAAAAGTTCGCGCGGATGATCCACCAGCAAAGCGACCGCCGCGAGAAGCCCTTTATCTGCATCAACTGTGCGGCCATCCCGGCAGACCTGCTGGAGTCCGAACTGTTCGGCCACACCAAAGGCGCCTTTACCGGCGCGTCGCAGAACAAGCAGGGCAAGATCGTCCAGGCCGACGGCGGCACCCTGTTCCTCGATGAAATCGGTGACATGCCCCTGTCGCTGCAGGCAAAGCTGCTGCGCGTACTGCAAGAAAAGAAGGTCGATCCGATCGGCAGCCACGACTCCATCTCGGTGGACTTTCGCGTGATCACCGCCACCCACGTCAACCTGCAGGCCTCGGTCAACCAGGGCGCCTTCCGCCTCGACCTGTTCTACCGCCTGCATGTGGTGCCGGTGCACCTGCCGCCGCTGCGTGAACGGCAAGAGGATATTCGCCAACTGGCGCTGCATTTTCTCAACGAACTGAACCATCACTACGAACGCAACTGGAGCCTGGCTCCCGAGGCCTTCTCGGTGCTCGAGAACTTCGCCTGGCCGGGCAATATCCGCCAGCTGCAGAACGTGCTGGAGCGCGCCGCGCTGACCAGCGAACAGGAGCTGCTGGAGGCCGACAAGCTGCGTCAGGCGCTGGCCTCGGAAAGCGCCATCACCATTCCCGGCCACCGCCAGCCCGCGCCGGCAGTGGCCGAGGAAGCTGCCGACAGCGAGCCGCCGCGCCAGTACGGCCGCGCCTACAACTGGGTCCAGGAGGACGAGGCCGACCGCATCCGCGCCATGCTCTCGCAGACCAACAACAACCAATCTGAAGCCGCCCGGCGCCTGAACATCAGCCTGCGGCAACTGCGCTATCGGGTCGACAAACTCGGCATCGGGCGCAACTGACTGCAACTCAACCGCAACGAAGGAGTTACCCATGCGTCACGGAGATATTTCCAGCAGTCCCGATACTGTCGGTGTCGCCGTCGTCAACTACAAGATGCCGCGCCTGCACACCCGCGAGGAGGTACTCGACAACGCACGCAAGATTGCCGACATGATCATCGGCATGAAACAGGGCCTGCCCGGCACGGATCTGGTGGTGTTCCCGGAATACAGCACCATGGGCATCATGTACGACGGCGACGAGATGATGGCCACCGCCACCACCGTACCCGGCGATGAAACCCGCATCTTCAGCGAAGCCTGCAAGAAGGCGAAAACCTGGGGCATTTTCTCACTGACCGGCGAGCAACATGAAGAGCACCCGAACAAGGCGCCCTACAACACGCTGATTCTGATCAACGACCAGGGCGAGATCGTGCAGAAGTACCGCAAGTGCATTCCCTGGTGCCCGATCGAGGGCTGGTATCCGGGTGATCGCACCTATGTGTCCGACGGCCCCAAAGGCATGAAGATCAGCCTGATCATCTGCGACGACGGCAACTACCCGGAAATCTGGCGCGACTGCGCGATGAAAGGCGCCGAGCTGATCGTGCGTTGTCAGGGCTATATGTATCCGGCCAAGGACCAGCAAGTGATGATGGCCAAGACCATGGCCTGGGCCAACAACTGCTACGTGGCCGTGGCCAACGCTACCGGCTTTGATGGGGTTTACAGCTACTTTGGCCACTCCGCGATCATCGGCTTTGACGGCCGCACCCTCGGCGAATGTGGCGAGGAAGACATGGGCGTGCAATACGCGCAGCTGTCGGTCTCGCAGATCCGCGATGCGCGGGCCAATGACCAGTCGCAGAACCACCTGTTCAAGCTGCTGCACCGCGGCTACACCGGCATGTACAACTCCGGCGATGGTGACCGCGGCGTGGCTGATTGCCCCTTCGACTTCTACCGCACCTGGGTCTTGGATGCCGAGAAAGCCCGCGACAATGTAGAGGCGATGACGCGCACCACCATCGGCGTGGCGGACTGCCCGGTGGGCGAGCTACCGCATCCGGGCAAGGAACGGGAGGCCGGCGCCTGAGCGCCCGCCCATGCCGTTCATCAACGAGCTACTGGCCGACAACCAGCAGCAGAACCTGCGGGCGGCGCCGCGTACTGCGGTCTCGCGCTTCGAGTTTGAGCCGGACGCTATCGCCCAGCGCCTGCAACAGCGCATTCTAGGTCAACCCGCAGCGCTGGCTGAGATTGCCGGCAGCCTGGCGGTCGTCAAGGCGGAGCTGGGCGACCCCCGTCGCCCGCTCGGCGTATTCCTGCTGCTCGGCCCGACCGGCGTCGGCAAGACCGAAACCGTGCGCTTGATCGCCGAAGCCATCCATGGGCGTGCCGACGCCCTGTGCCGCATCGACATGAACACTCTGGCTCAGGAGCACTACGCAGCGTCGCTGACCGGCGCCCCACCGGGTTATGTGGGCAGCAAGGAAGGCACGACGCTGTTCGACCGCGAGACCATCGAAGGCCGCTTTGGGCACCCCGGCGTGGTGTTGTTCGACGAACTGGAAAAGGCCAGTGACCCGGTCATTCGTGCCTTGATGAACATCCTCGACAACGGCCAGCTGCGACTCAGCGCCGGCAACGCCACCCTGGACTTTCGCAACAGCCTGATCTTCCTGACCAGCAACCTCGGTGCCCAGGCGGCGCAGCGGCTGGAGCAGGGATGGGGCCGCCTGCTGCCAGCCTCCTGGCGCCAGCAGTTGCAGCAACGCAGGCAGGTCCGCGCGCTGCACAACCGATTTGATCCTGAATTCATCAACCGCCTGGACCACCGTATCAGCTACCGGTCACTGGGTGCAGGTCAGTTGGATCAGTTAGTCGACCTGGCTCTAGAACAACTCAACCAGCGCCTGGTACGCCATCAGGTACAACTGCTGCTCAGCCCCGCGCTTCGGCACCATCTGGCTAGCGAAGGCTACGACCGCCGCTTTGGTGCCCGCGCCATGGCCCGCACCTTCCGCCATCAGTTGGAACCGGTCCTGGCCCGCACTCTGCTGGAGCGCAAGCCTGCGCCCGGCGCGCTGCTGCGTGCGGATCTGCTGCAAGGCAAGATAGTGATCGATCTGGATTGAACCCGCTGAACGGACACAAAAAAACCCGCCGAAGCGGGTTTTTTCATTCAACGCAATGCCGTTCAGATGCAGTCTTCGACCGACTTGAGCGGGTAATGCGCCGGGTACGGCAGGGTCGCTACGCCAGAATCGATGGCAGCCTGGGCAACAGCAGCCGGCACCTTCTCGATCAGACGAACGTCCATCGGCTTGGGAATGATGTACTCACGACCAAACTCCAGCTTGATACCGCCGTACGCCTGGGAGATGTACTCCGGTACCGGCTCTTTGGCCAGTTCACGGATCGCGTGTACAGCAGCAATCTTCATTTCTTCGTTGATGGCAGTTGCACGAACGTCCAGCGCGCCACGGAAGATGAAGGGGAAGCCCAGTACGTTATTGACCTGGTTCGGGTAGTCGGAACGACCGGTCGCCATGATCACGTCAGGACGCGAAGCGTGAGCCGCCGCGGGGTCGATTTCCGGATCAGGGTTCGAGCAGGCAAACACGATCGGGTTTTCGGCCATCAGCTTCAGATCAGCCGGCGGCAGCAGGTTCGGACCGGACAGACCAACGAACACATCGGCGCCTTTCAGGGCGTCAGTCAGAGTGCGCTTGTCAGTCTCGGTGGCGAAAATCGCCTTGTATTCGTTCAGGTCATCGCGACCGGCGTGGATCACGCCTTTACGGTCGAGCATGAAGATGTTTTCAGCCTTGGCACCCATGCTGACCAGCAGCTTCATGCAGGCGATAGCGGCAGCGCCAGCGCCCAGGCAGACGATCTTGGCGTCTTCGATGACCTTATCGGCCAGCTCCAGCGCGTTGATCATGGCGGCTGCGGTCACAATCGCAGTACCGTGCTGATCATCGTGGAATACCGGGATGTCGCACTGCTCGATCAGCGCGCGCTCGATTTCAAAGCACTCGGGCGCCTTGATGTCTTCCAGGTTAATGCCACCAAAGGTGCAGGAGATACGCTTAACGGTATCGATGAAGGCCTGCGGGCTTTCGGCTTCAACTTCGATGTCGAAGACATCAACGCCAGCGAAGCGCTTGAACAGAACACCCTTGCCTTCCATAACCGGCTTGCTCGCCAGCGGGCCGAGGTTACCCAGACCGAGAATGGCAGTGCCATCAGAGATAACGGCAACCAGGTTGCCCTTACCGGTGTATTTGTAGGCGTTTTCCAGATCCTTGGCGATTTCACGCACCGGTTCTGCTACACCCGGGCTGTAGGCCAGAGCCAGGTCACGCGCGGTCGCGGTCGGCTTGGTCAGTTCAACGCTCAGTTTGCCGGGGCGCGGGTTGGCGTGATAGTCGAGTGCATCAGTTCTCAAATCAGACATGGTCAATAACTTCCGGTCAGGTTGCTCATGCGGACGACGGAGAGTACATAAAAGCACTTCCACCCGCAAGGTCATTCACGAGATCAATGTCAAGGACAAAACCTTACAACTTTGAGCCATATTGACGGCGCTACGGAGGACTGATGGTGCGCCACTGGGCAGGGTGGCGCAGGCTGATCATGTAGCGCCGAAACCCGTCGCGCACGGGCTGCCGCCCCCGCCGATCGATAACCCAGCCACGCACCTCGACTTGCTGGCCAACCAGCTCGGCACCGGGCTCAGCGTCAAAGTAACCCAGGTCTCGGCGCTCCAGTCTCAGGGTCAGCGGCCCGTCCAGGTCAATCCACAGGGCATGGCGGGAAGGCGTCACCGCCGCCACTCGTCCGAGCAACAGCTGGAATCCAGCGCTATCAAGATCGTCCAGCGAGAGAATCTGCGGGTTCTGCCACAGCCCGCGCTGCGCCTGCCGCGCTTGCTGCTCGGCGGCCTGGTGGCAGTCGGCGAGCAGATCGTTCGGCGGAATCACCAGCGCATAACCCAGCCCTTCGCTGAGCAGCAGCGCCTCAATGTTGCGCCCCTGCTCGTCAAACAGATAGCCCAGCGTGCGACCGTAGTGATCACGGGCATCCTCACCCAGCATCAGCTGCAGCGGCTGATGCTCAACCAGCGCTTGCAGAGCCCGACGCGCGGCCTGGGCGTAGGGCTCGGACGGTGCGCCGTCGCGGCCTATTTCCGGCGTGTTGATACCGACCAGGCGCAGGCGCCGCCCATCGCTGAGGCGCAGAGTGTCTCCGTCGGTGACACTGCGACTGCGCACCGGCTGCGCCGTCTCCGGCATACTGCAGACGACAGGCAGCGCCGCGGGGGCATCGCTCTGAGCCGGCCCGCAACCCAGCAGCGCACAGGCAACAAAAAAGGCGCCCCAGAGGGACGCCTTTTTGTGTTTCGCCAGAGCCATAAGGCTCGAAGAAACCGATTACTTGCTGCTGACTGCGCCGAAACGCGCCTTGAAGCGCTCGATACGTCCGCCAGTGTCCAGAACCTTCTGCTTACCGGTGTAGAACGGGTGGCAGGAGGAGCAAACGTCCAGGTGGATCGGGGCGCACAGGGTGGAACGGGTAGTGATTACCGCGCCGCAGCTGCAGGTCGCTTCGATTGTTTCGTAGTTCGGATGCACATCAGCTTTCATGGGAAAGTCCTCGGTTGGTTTGTGCCGCCACCGGATCAACCTGATCGGGCACCGCACGCAATAGCTGTCTACCGGACCGTACCTGGATGCCACAAAGGGCGCAAACAGACTGACCGGAAAATAGGCCGGCGATAATAACAGAATCCAGCAACGACGCAAGCACCGCAGCTTTCCACCTGTCGGTGTTACCATCCCACTCCCATAAGGAGTGATTTGTGTGACCGGACCCATCCTGCAAGTAGCCCTGCCCTCTCCCCTGCGCCGCCTGTTCGACTACCGCGCGCCGCGGGGCGTGGCAGCGGCTGACCTGCAGACCGGCCAGCGCGTGCGGGTGCCTTTTGGCAAACGCGCGCTGGTCGGCCTGATCGCCGGCATCAGCGATCACTCCGAGGTCCCGGAAAACCGCCTCAAGCCTGCCGAAGCCTTGCTCGATCACGCCCCGCTGCTGCCCGACAGCCTCTGGCGCCTGTGCCAATGGACCGCGCGTTACTATCAGCACGGGCTGGGCGACACCCTGAGCGTGGCGCTGCCGGTCCTGCTGCGCCAGGGCGAACCGGCGCTGGCACGCCAGGATCAACTCTGGCAGCTGCTGCCCGGCGCCTACCCGGAACACCCGGCGATTGCCCGCGCACCGAAACAGAAGCAGGCGGTGCAAGTCCTGGCGCAACATCCGCACGGCCTGTCCCACGCGCTGATCAGCCAATGGGGGCTGAGCCGCGACACCCTGAGCACCCTGGAAACCAAGGGGCTGGTGCAACGCATTGAGCAATCGCCACACCATATTGCTGAACCGCTGCCTTTATTAAGGGAAGCGCACCTGACCGCCAATGACGAACAGCGGGCAGCGCTGGATGCCATTCTGGGCGCCGAGGGCTTTCACACCTGGCTGCTCGAAGGCGTCACCGGCAGCGGCAAGACCGAGGTGTACCTGCAGGCGATCGAACGCTGTCTGCTGAGCGGCCATCAGGCGCTGGTGCTGATCCCCGAGATCGGTCTGACGCCGCAGACGCTGAACCGCTTCCAGCAGCGCTTCAGCGCGCCGGTGGTGATTTTGCACTCGGGCCTCAACGACCGCGAGCGGCTGGACGCCTGGATAGCCGCCCGCGACGGCGAGGCCGCCATCATCATTGGCACCCGCTCGGCCATCTTCACGCCGCTGGCCCGTCCCGGCCTGATCATCGTCGACGAAGAGCACGACCTGTCCTATAAACAGCAGGACGGTCTGCGCTACAACGCCCGCGACCTGGCCGTCTATCGCGGCCATCTGGAACAGACGCCGGTGATTCTCGGCTCCGCCACACCCTCGCTGGAAAGCCTGTACAACGTACAACAGGGCCGCTACCGACACCTGCGCCTGACACTGCGCGCCGGCAATGCCAAAGCGCCGTCCTTTCAATGCCTGGATATCCGCAGTCGCCCGCTGGAGGGCGGCCTGTCGCGTCCGCTGACCGAGCTGATCGGCCAGCACCTCGGACGCGGCAACCAGGTACTGGTATTTATCAACCGCCGTGGCTTTGCACCCACCCTAATGTGTCACGACTGTGGCTGGATCGCCGAATGCCGCCGCTGCGACGCGCGCATGACGGTACACCAGTCGCCGCCCCACCTGCATTGTCACCACTGCAACAGTCAGCGGCCGCTGGAGCGCTGTTGCCCCGAATGCCAGAGCGAAGACCTGCGCCCACTGGGCGCCGGCACCGAGCGTACTGAAGAGTTTCTCAAGGAGCGTTTTGCCGACACCACGGTGCTGCGCATTGATCGCGAAAGCATGAGCCGCAAGCGCGCCATGCAGGACATGATGACCATCATCCACAGCGCCCAGCCGTGCATCCTGGTCGGCACCCAGATGCTCGCCAAGGGACATCATTTTCCCAACGTGACCCTGGTCGCCATTCTGGATGCCGACGGCGGGCTGTTCTCCGCCGACTTCCGTGGCCCCGAACGCATGGCGCAGATGATCACCCAGGTTGCAGGCCGCGCCGGCCGCGCGGAGAAGCCCGGCCAGGTGATCATTCAGACGCATATGGCGGAGCACCCGCTGCTGATCGAGCTGACCGAGCGCGGCTATCCGGCCATTGCCGCGCGCGAGCTGGCCGAGCGCGCCGCCGCGCAACTGCCGCCCTACCGTTTTATGGCGCTGCTGCGCGCCGAAGCCAACCACGTGCGCGCTGCGGAGGACTTTCTCGAAGCCGCGCTGGCGCAGGCCGAGGCGTTGGTCGCGCAGCATCAGCTGGCGGGTATCGAGCTGCTCGGCCCGGTGCCCTCACCGATGGAACGCCGCGCCGGCCGCCACCGCGCCCAACTACTGATGCAAGCCGCCCAGCGCTCGGTGCTGCACCAGCTGGTGCACATGCTGCTGCCGGCGTTGGAACAGCACCCGCTGGCGCGTAAGGTGCGCTGGTCGATTGATATTGATCCGTTGGATATGTTTTAGCAGCGCCGTGTCTCCCAGACTCTGACAGACCGAACGCAGAGCGTGGGAACGATCAGGGCTGTTGCAAGGCATGAAGACTGCACGGACCCACTCCCCGTTTACGCGGGCGAGTAGCGCAGGGCTGACGGGAAAAAGAGTCATAGGATGTCTGAGGAGCGAAGCGACGAGTTTTTGAGTGGCCGGCGAGGCCTCCCCGTTAGCCCGAGCAACGCAGCGAACCCGAAGGGCCGCGTAGTCGGGTGCCCCGGGGGATCGCTAAGGGGGGCTGGGCAAGCAGCCCCCCTTGGCTCGCCGTAAAAGGCGAAAGGCTGACCAAGCGACAGCACAGAGCGCAATCAGCCCACGCAGCGCCAAATAAAGCCAGCGCAAACCACAACAACCCGCCCCACCCGACCACAGGGTTTGGCAAGCCGCCCGATAAAACGGATAATGTCGGGTTTTCACTGGGCACCTGCCGGATACACCACTCCATGAAGAACCTGATCAGCCAACTGCTTGCCGACGCTGTAGACCGCCTCAAGGCCGACGGCGTGCTGCCGACCGACCTTTCGCCCTCGATTCAGGTCGAAAATGCCCGCGACAAGGCTCACGGCGACTTCGCCAGCAACCTGGCGATGATGCTGGCCAAGCCGGCCGGCATGAAGCCGCGCGATCTGGCCGAGAAGCTGATCGCCGCGCTGCCCGCCCATCAGGCCGTCGCCTCGGTCAACATCGCCGGCCCCGGCTTTATCAACTTCTTCCAGGATGCCGGCTGGCTGGCTGCCCAGCTGGAGGCTGCACTGGCCGATCCGCAACTGGGCGTGCGCTCCGACATCGCCGCCCAGCGTGTGGTGGTCGATTACTCCTCGCCAAACCTCGCCAAGGAAATGCACGTCGGCCACCTGCGCTCCTCCATCATCGGCGACGCCGTGGCGCGGGTGCTTGAAGCCCTCGGCCACACCGTCATCCGCCAAAATCACGTGGGCGACTGGGGCACCCAGTTCGGCATGCTGCTGGCCTATATGGAAGAGCACAGCGTCGACGCCGAAGCCGAGCTGGGCGATCTGGAGAATTTCTACCGCCAGGCCAAGAAACGTTTCGACGAGAGCGAAGACTTCGCCAACCGCGCCCGTCAGCGCGTGGTTGACCTGCAGGCCGGCGAGCCGAGCTGCCTGGCCCTGTGGGAACGCTTCAACAGCATCTCCCTCGGCCACTGCCAGGCCGTCTACGATCGTCTCGGCGTCAGCCTGAGCCCCGCCGATGTGCGCGGTGAGAGCGCCTACAACGCCGACCTGCCGGGTATCGTTGCCGACCTGCGCAGCGCCGGCCTGCTGACCGAAAGCGAAGGCGCGCAGTGCGTGTTCCTAGAGCAGTTCAAGAACGCCGAAGGCAACCCGCTGCCGGTCATCGTGCAGAAGGCTGGCGGCGGCTACCTGTACGCCACCACCGACCTGGCTGCCATGCGCTATCGCCATGCCCAGTTGCAGGCCGACCGCGTGCTCTACTTTGTCGACCAGCGTCAGGCTTTGCACTTCCAGCAGGTATTTGCGGTCGCCCGCAAGGCCGGCTTCGTACCCGCCGACATGCAACT
The DNA here is from genome assembly GCF_002307495.1 of Pseudomonas abyssi. Classification (GTDB taxonomy): domain Bacteria; phylum Pseudomonadota; class Gammaproteobacteria; order Pseudomonadales; family Pseudomonadaceae; genus Halopseudomonas; species Halopseudomonas abyssi. The sequence continues at coordinate 17,635 of NZ_NTMR01000022.1, forward strand.
GGAACATATGGGCTTCGGCACCATGAACGGAGCCGACGGCAAGCCGTTCAAGACCCGTGACGGCGGCACCGTCAAGCTGGCCGACCTGCTGGACGAAGCCGAACAGCGCGCGCTGCGCCTGGTCGAGGAGAAAAACCCCGAGCTGCCCGCCGACGAACTGCGCGGCATTGGCGCAGCAGTGGGTATCGGCGCAGTCAAATACGCCGACCTGTCCAAGCACCGCAGCAGCGATTACAGCTTCAACTTTGACCTGATGCTGAGCTTCGAGGGCAATACCGCGCCCTACATGATGTACGCCTACACCCGCGTCGCCAGCGTATTCCGCAAGCTGGAGCGCAGCATGGCGCAGCTTGACGACCTGGCACCGCTGGCGCTGGTCGAGCCGGCCGAAAGCGAACTGGGCGCGCACCTGGCACAGTTCAACGCCACGCTGAATTACGTTGCCCGCGAGGGCACCCCGCACGTACTCTGCACCTATCTGTACGAGCTGGCCGGTCGTTTCTCCAGCTTTTATGAGCAGTGCCCGATCCTGGCTGCCGACAGCAAGGCCCAGCGCGACAGCCGTCTGCGCCTGGCAGCACTGACCGGCCGTACCCTCAAGCAGGGCCTGAACCTGCTGGGCATCACCACTCTGGAGCGTATGTAAGGGCATGGCAAAAGGACGCAAAGCCCCACGCCGCGGTGCCAGCCGCGCGCAATCTGCGCCAAAGCGCAAAGGCATTCCCGGCTGGCTCTGGCTGGTCAGCGGCCTGATCATCGGCCTGTTCGTTGCGTTTTTGCTGCAACTGGAGCCGGGCCGCGACAGCGTCCGACGCAGCCCCGAGCCGCCCAAACCGGCCAACACGCCAGCGCAGCCCCCGGCCGATCCGAAGCCGCGTTATGACTTTTACACCCTGCTGCCCGAATCCGAAGTGGTGGTGCCCCAGCAGGCCGTACCCGAGACACCGACCACGACAACGGAAGAGAGCAAGCCGGCACCCAGCGTGAACTATTACCTGCAGGCCGGCTCCTTCCGTCAGCGCGCCGATGCCGACCAGGTGCGCGCGCAAATTCTGTTGCTGGGCATGGACGTCAAGCTGGAGAACGCCACCATCAACGGCAACCAGTGGTATCGCGTTCAGGTCGGCCCATTCGACAGCCGCGCCAGTCTCGATCAGGCGCAGCGCACTCTCTCCGGTAACGGGTTCAACAACCTGCTGCCACAACAACGCTGACCGCCGCACGGCATGCCCTGGCACCCAGGGCATGCCGCCTTTGCTCCCCACCCGCTCTGCGCCTTGAATTTCTGATCAGCGCCCCCAGATCAGAAACTCGGCAGTGATCCTGCCGCCTTTTTTCCACAGCCAACCAGGAGTTGCGCGTGACTACAATCGTATCCGTACGCCGGCACGGCAAGGTCGTGATCGGTGGCGACGGCCAGGTTTCCCTCGGCAACACCGTGATGAAGGGCAACGCCCGCAAGGTTCGCCGCCTCTACAAGGATCAGGTGATTGCCGGGTTCGCCGGCGGCACCGCCGACGCCTTTACCCTGTTTGAACGTTTTGAGGCCCAATTGGAAAAACACCAGGGCAATCTCGTCCGCGCCGCCGTCGAGCTGGCCAAGGACTGGCGCACCGACCGCGCCCTGCGCAAGCTGGAAGCCCTGCTTGCCGTCGCCAACAAGGATGCCTCGCTGATCATCACCGGCAACGGTGATGTGATCGAACCCGAAGAGGGCCTGATCGCCATTGGTTCCGGTGGTCCTTACGCGCAATCCGCCGCGCGTGCCCTGCTGATGCACACCGAGCTGTCCGCTCGCGAGATCGTCGACACCAGCCTGAACATCGCCGGCGACATCTGCATCTACACCAACCGCAACCTGACCATCGAGGAGCTGGACGCCAATACCTGAGGCGTTCAGAGAGACCCATGTCCATGACACCCCGTGAGATCGTGCACGAGCTGGACCGCCACATTATCGGTCAGCAGGATGCCAAGCGCGCCGTCGCCATCGCCCTGCGCAACCGCTGGCGCCGCCAGCAGCTACCCGAGGCGCTGCGCAATGAAGTGACCCCCAAGAACATTCTGATGATCGGCCCGACCGGTGTCGGCAAGACCGAAATCGCCCGCCGCCTGGCCAAGCTGGCGCAGGCGCCGTTCATCAAGGTCGAAGCCACCAAGTTCACCGAGGTGGGGTACGTCGGCCGCGACGTCGAATCCATCATCCGCGACCTGGTCGATGCCGCCATCAAGCTGCTGCGCGAGCAGGAAATGTCCAAGGTGCGCTATCGCGCCGAAGATGCGGCCGAAGAGCGCATCCTCGACGCCCTGCTGCCCGGCGCCCGCCCGGCTACCGGCGACCAGCCCGAGCGCACCGACAGCAGCACCCGTCAGCTGTTCCGCAAGCGCCTGCGCGAAGGCGAGCTGGATGACAAGGATATCGACATCGAGGTCTCCGACGCGCCGGCCGGCATCGAGATCATGACCCCGCCGGGCATGGAAGAGATGACCAGCCAGTTGCAGAGCATGTTCTCCAACCTGGGCAAGGGCAAGAAGAAAACCCGCACCCTCAAGGTACGCGATGCGCTCAAGCTGGTGCGCGATGAAGAGGCCGCCCGGCTGGTCAACGAAGACGACCTGAAGACCCGCGCGATTTCGGCGGTTGAGCAGAACGGCATCGTCTTCCTTGATGAAATCGACAAGGTCAGCAAACGGGCCGACAGCGGCGGCGGTGCCGACGTGTCCCGTGAAGGCGTACAGCGCGACCTGCTGCCGCTGATCGAGGGCTGCACGGTTAACACCAAGTTCGGCATGGTCAAGACCGACCACATCCTGTTCATTGCCTCCGGCGCCTTCCACCTGACCAAACCGTCGGACCTGATACCCGAGCTGCAAGGCCGCCTGCCGATTCGCGTCGAACTGCAATCACTGACCCCGAGCGACTTCGAGCGCATCCTGACCGAACCGGATGCCTCGCTGACCGAACAGTACCGTGCGCTGATGGCCACCGAAGAGCTGAATATCGAGTTTGCTCCCGACGCCATCAGCCGGCTGGCCGAGATCGCCTGGCAGGTCAACGAGAAGACCGAAAACATCGGTGCCCGTCGTCTGCACACCGTGCTCGAACGCCTGCTGGAAGAAATCTCCTTCAGCGCTGGCGACCTCGCTGCCAAGCACGAAACGCAGCCGCTGCTGATTGATGCCGAGTATGTCAACAGCCACCTGGGCGAGCTGGCGGTCAACGAAGACCTGTCACGCTATATTCTTTAACCCAAGCCGCAAGCTTCAAGCGGCAAGCGAACAGCAGATCGTGCGCGCCATGCGATCTGCTTGAAGCTTGAAGCTCAGGACTCTGCCATGCCCGCACCTATCCCGACCCGCATCAAGTTGCACAAGGCCTCGCGCACGCTGGAGTTGGGTTATGCCGACGGCAGCACCTATCAGTTGCCGGCCGAATACCTGCGCGTGTTGTCTCCCTCGGCCGAGGTGCGCGGGCATGGCAAACCGGTGTTGCAAACCGGCAAGCTGAACGTCGCCCTGAGCGGCGTGGAAACCGCCGGGCGCTACGCGATCAAGCTGGTTTTCGACGACGGCCACGACAGTGGCCTGTACACCTGGGACTACCTCTACCAACTGGCAACCGAACAAACGCAACGCTGGGACACCTATCTGGAGCAGTTGCACCAGGCCGGTGCATCACGAGACCCGGATGTCAGCACTATTCGCTTCACACCCTGATTTTCCAAGCCCCTACACCGCTTTGCCATAAACATCTGATTTAGTGACCGTTGGCTAAAAAGGCGTTAACAGCGCCGAAACTGCGTGCTAACTTGTCTCAAGAATGCGACACCGGGAAGCTGGTTCGAATCTTGCTGGAATGCATTCATAGCGGCTTCCCTGCCTCAGATTGGAGCGTTGAAAATGGGTAACAAATCCAATAACGAAGACTTGGGCCACAAGGCCAGTGAACACATTCTCGGCCCCAACCCGGTCGTCGGCGTGCCTGCGCGCGACCTCATCAGCACCGCCCGCATGGTGATGCGCCAAACCATCAAGCAACCGGTCCACAGCATGCGTCACCTGGGCCGCCTCGGCATGGCGGTCACCGACGTGATGCTCGGCCGCTCCGAACTGGGCCCCAGCGCTGACGACAAGCGCTTCGTCGACCCGACCTGGAGCCAGAACCCGCTTTACCGCCGCTACATGCAGACCTACCTGGCCTGGCGCAAGGAACTGAACAGCTGGATCACCAACTCGGACCTGCCGGCACAGGACGTCAGCCGCGCCCAGTTTGTCATCGCGCTGATGACCGAGGCCATGTCCCCCACCAACACCGCTCTCAACCCGGCCGCGCTCAAGCGCTTTTTCGAAACCGGCGGCAAGAGCCTGATGGACGGACTCACCCACCTGGCCAAGGACATTGCCCACAACGGCGGCATGCCCAGCCAGGTCAACATGAATGCCTTTGAAGTCGGCGGCAACCTCGCCACCACCAAGGGCTCGGTGATCTTCCGCAACGAGGTGCTGGAGCTGATCCAGTACAAGCCGCTGACCGAAGAAGTGTTCGAGCGCCCGGTGCTGGTCGTGCCGCCGCAGATCAACAAGTTTTACGTGTTTGACCTGTCGCCCGAGAAGAGTCTGGCGCGCTATCTGGTCAACAGCCACATGCAGACCTTTGTGGTCAGCTGGCGCAACCCGACCAAGAGCCACCGCGAGTGGGGCCTGAGCACCTACATCGAAGCGCTCAAGGAAGCCATCGATGTCGTTCTCGAGGTCACCGGCAGCAAGGACCTGAGCATGCTCGGGGCCTGCTCCGGCGGCATCACCACGGTCTCGCTGCTGGGCCACTACGCTGCGCTGAAAGAGAAGAAAGTGCACTCCTTCACCCTGCTGGTCAGCGTGCTGGATACCGAGCTGAAGACCCAGTTGGCACTATTTGCCGACGAGCGCTCGATCGAGGCTGCGCGGCGTATGTCCTACCAGAGCGGTGTTCTGGAAGGCCGTGACATGGCGCGTATCTTCGCCTGGATGCGGCCCAATGACCTGATCTGGAACTACTGGGTCAACAATTACCTGCTCGGCAACGAGCCGCCGGTCTTCGACATCCTGTTCTGGAACAACGACACTACCCGCCTGCCAGCGGCCCTGCACGGCGAATTCCTAGAACTGTTCAAGAACAACCCGCTGACCCGTCCCGGCGCGCTGGAAGTCTGCGGCACGCCGATCGACCTCAAACAGGTCAAGGCCGACTACTTTGTCATCGCCGGCCTGAACGACCACATCACCCCCTGGGAGGCCTGCTACAGCTCGGCCCAGCTGCTCGGCGGCAAGTGCGAGTTCGTGCTGTCCTCCAGCGGTCACATCCAGAGTATTCTGAACCCGCCGGGCAACCCCAAGGCGCGTTTTTTCACCAGCGGCGAGATGACCGGCGACGCCAAGCACTGGCTGGAAACCGCCACCAAGCAATCCGACTCCTGGTGGCAATACTGGCGTGACTGGCTGCATGCCCGCGGCGGTAAGCGCAAGGCGGCACCGACCGTGCTGGGCAATGACAACCATCCAGCGCTGGAACCGGCGCCGGGTACCTACGTTCACGAGCGCTGATCCGCGCCCAATAGAGAGCCGCCCATGCCGCAGTCCTTTGTCTTTCGCACCATCGAGCTGGACGGCCAGTACCTGCGTACGGCCGTGCGCCCGGGCAACAGCGCCCTGCCGCCGTTGCTGGTCTTCAACGGTATCGGCGCCAACCTGGAGCTGGTGTTTCCCTTTGTCGAGGCACTGGACCCGGACCTGGAAGTCATTGCCTTCGACGTGCCCGGTGTAGGCGGCTCGTCCACCCCGGCCACACCGTTTCGCTTTCCAGGCCTGGCCAAGCTGGCGGCGCGCATGCTGGACTATCTCGACTACTCCCAAGTCAACGTCATCGGCGTGTCCTGGGGCGGCGCGCTGGCGCAGCAGTTTGCCTACAGCCACCCGGAGCGCTGCAAGAAGCTGATTCTGGCAGCCACCTCGGCCGGTGCCGTCATGGTGCCCGGACGGCCCTCGGTGCTGCTGAAGATGGCCAGCCCCAGACGTTATATTCAGCCCTCACACGGCGTGAACATCGCGCCGGACATCTACGGCGGCGCTTTCCGCCGCGACCCGCATCTGGCCGAAAAACACGCGGCCAAGGTGCGCTCCTCCGGCAAGCTCGGCTACTACTGGCAGCTGTTTGCCGGTCTGGGCTGGACCAGCGTGCACTGGCTGCACAAGATCCGTCAGCCGACACTGATTCTGGCCGGCGATGACGATCCGATCATCCCGCTGGTCAATATGAAGCTGCTGGCATGGCGTATTCCCAATTCAGAACTGCACGTCATCGACGACGGTCACCTGTTTCTGGTGACCCGCGCGCAAAGCGTCGCGCCGTTGATCATGGGCTTTCTGGCCGAAGAAAGGCAGCCGGCAGTCATCCGCCACACCGCCACCATGAGGGCACCTCGCGCGTGATCCGGTCGGTGCCAACTGGCCGAGCGAGACCTCGGCCACAACACCCGGCTGCCAGCCCTTGCCGACCGGCTCGCTTGCGTTAGACTGCCAGCGTTTCTTTCTCTTCGGCCCAGGACAGCTGAATGCCCGACACCCCCCAAGGACGACTGCACACGACCGCTATCCCGGGGGATATTTCCGCCACCTTGCTTGCTCTGTTGCGCAGCCTGCTGACGCAACCCTGTCACCACGCCGGCTACCTGCGCCGGGCCTTGGGCCAGCTGGTGCTCGCGCTGCAAGGCAAGAGCGACCTCGGCGCGCTGGACGACGACCCACGCTTTGCCCACCCCGGCTGGCAGCAGCCAGCGGCGCAGCGCCTTCTGCAAGTCTGGCAGGCGTGGCAGCAACCACTGACGGACTGGCTCACGGGCCTGAACCTGGCAGACCATGAACGCGCCCAATTGCGCTGGCTACTAGACCAGTTGGCCGCTGCCGCGGCCCCCAGCAACAGCCTGCTGAACCCGGCCATTCTGGCCGAAGCGCGCGCCAGCAATGGGCAGAGCCTGTGCCGAGGGGCCCACCACCTGTGGCAGGACATGCTCAGCGGGCGCCCCTTCGCGCAGCCCAACCTCGATACGCAGTACCGTCTCGGCACAGACCTGGCCTGCACGCCTGGGCAGGTCATTGCGCGCCACGCCGAGTTCGAGCTGATTTGCTACACCCCGCAACAAGCGCAGGTGCATGAGCGCCCGCTGCTGCTGGTGCCGCCGCCGATCAACCGCTTTTATCTGCTTGACCTCAGCCCCGGCAACAGCCTGGTCGAACACGCGCTGGAGCAAGGGCTGCAGGTCTACCTGATCAGCTGGCGCAATCCCAACCCCAGCCATTGCAACTGGGGGCTGGGTCGCTACGTCAGCGCCTGCCAGCGCGCCCTGAATGAAACCCGGCTGCACAGCGGCAGTGCTCAGGCAACCCTGACCGGCATCTGTAGCGGCGGCCTGATTGCCGCCCTGCTCTGTGCCTGGCAACAGGCCGCCGGCTACGCCCAGCAACTCAGCGCCCTGAGTCTGCTGGTCACCCCGCTCGACACCCGACTGGACACCGACCTGGTGCGCCTGAACGGCCCGGCGGAGCGACAGCGCCTGCGCCGCCAGGCCTGGCAACAAGGCTACCTGGACGAACGCACCAGCGGCGCGGCCTTCGGCTGGATGCGCCCGGAACAACTGGTGTGGACACCCGCCGTTACCCGCTACGGACTCGGCCGTGAGCTACCCTGCAACCCGGTGGTCTACTGGGGGCACGACCATACCCGACTGCCCGCACAACTGGTCGACGACCTGCTGGATTTGTTCGACCGCGACCCGCTGGGACTGCCGGGCAGCCTGCAACTCAACGGCGAGGCCATCGACCTGCAAGCCATCGGCCTGCCCAGCTGGCATCTGGCCGCCCGCCGCGACCATATCGTGCCCTGGCAGAACGCCTATCCCGGCTCCCGGATGGGGGGCGAAAAGCACTTCACCCTGTGTCACAGTGGGCACATCCAAGGCCTGCTTTGTCCGCCGGGACACCCGCGTGCGCACTATCACAGCGGCTCAGCCAGCAGCAATGCCGACAGTTGGCTGGCCTCGGCTGAGGTAAAGCAGGGCAGCTGGTGGCCGCGCTGGAGCGACTGGCTCAAGCAGTACAGCGGCCCGCTGGTTGAGGCCCGACAGCCAACCGACGGCGGTCACGGCCCGGCCCCCGGCCGCTACGTTCAACAGCATTGAGGAGCATGATGAAAACCCGCGATCGAATCCTGCTGTGCACACTCGAGCTGTTCAACGAGCACGGCGAGTCCAACGTCACCACCCTGGATATCGCCAACGAGCTGGATATCAGCCCCGGCAACCTCTACTACCACTTCAAGGGCAAGGAGGCGTTGCTCGACGCCTTGGTCGACGACTTTTTGCTCAGCACCCGCGGCTTACTGCTGACAGATGACAGCGTCGATGAGGTAGCGCCGGAGGATCTATGGCTATTGCTGCATCTGCTGTTCGAGGCCATCGCCACCCACCGCTTTCTGTTTCAGGACCTGTCCAATCTGATGAGCCGCTATCCACCGCTGCGCCAGCAGATGCAGCCCTGGGTCAACGCGCTGCGCCTGCGCCTGGAGCAGGTGCTGCAGGCCCTGCACGGCAGCGGTCACCTGCACGCCGATACCGCCGAGCGCACTCGCCTGCTGGACGCCCTGTGCCAAACCTGCCTGTTCTGGCTGGACTACCAGCGGGTCTGCCACCCCCACGATCTTGACCCGGCCAGTGGCGTGCAGCAGATGCTTGGTCTACTGCAGCCGTGGCTGGACACCGTGGGCCAGGAGTGGGTTCAGGGATTGATAGCGCGCTACGGCTGAGCGTTCAGCGGCAAACGCCGACTGGTGCCCACGCCCGGTGAGGGGGCCAATAAAAAACCCCGCGCTGCCGAAGCAGGGCGGGGTTCTGGTGCTGCAAGGTAACTCAGGACTCGGCGGGCTTATCTGCTGCCGGTGCACTGGCCGGAGCCGGTGCCGAAGCCGCGGGTGTCGACGCCGGAGCCTTCACCGCCGGTGTTGCCTTGGGCTTGGCCGGTGCTTTCGGCTTAGCCGCCGCGCGCGGTTTGGCCGCAGGCTTGGGCTTGGCTGCCGTCGACGCCTTGGCCGCTGCCGGCTTACTGGCAGTGGTCTTGGCGGCGGGCTTGGCGGCCGGTTTCGCAGCAGGCTTAGCCGCCGGTTTGCTGGCCGGTTTGGCCGCCGCCGCATTGGCTGCAGGCTTGGCTGCGGCCGGCTTACGCGTGGCGCGCGGCTTGGCAGCCGGTTTACTGGCTGCCGGGCTCGCCTTCGCAGCTACCTTGGGTGCAGCGGTCTTGCCGCTGGCCAGGCCTTCAATCAGCTTGGTCAGCTCGTCAACCTTGGCGTTCAACGCCTTGACTTCAGCCTGCGAGGGAACTCCAAGGCGGGAGACAGCACTGTTGAGACGCTTGTCGAACGCATCTTCCAGCTCGTTCCACTTGCCGGTCAGCTTGCCCTTGGCCTTGTCGGCCTCGGTCTTCGCTTTTTCCAGCGGGTTCTTGCCGGACTTGGCCTTACCTTTAAGGGTGTCGACCTGCTTGTCGATCTCGGCCTTGGCTTTCTTCTCGGCCGCCTCACCATCCTTGATCAGGTTTTCGAAGAGCTTGACGCCCTCCTTCCCGACCTTGGCGTAGGCGCCCAGACCTGCCAGCCAGATCTGACGCGAATAGTTTTCGATATCAGCGACCCAACCCGGATCCTTGTCCTTCTTCTTACCCGCCATGGAGCAACTCCTCTGTGACCTTACTTGCTTTGCAGTGACTTGAGTGCAGCACTCAGATCATCCAGCTTAGCAGACAGCTGATCAATATCCTTCTTGCTCGGAATACCCATGCGACCCAGGGTAGAAGCAACGCGCTCGTCGAATACTTCTTCTACCTTGCTGAAACGGCCGCCGGTTTTCTCGTGCACTTTTTCCTTGAAGGATTCGATGCGGCTGTTGGCAGCTTCAACCTGGCTGGCAACCAGCTCTTTACCCTGCTTCTCGACTTCTTCGCCTTCGCTGACCAGCGACTTGAAGTAATCAGCGCCTTCCTTGCCGGCTTTGGCATAGGCACCCAGGCCTGCCAGCCAGATTTGATGGGCGTATTTCTTCACGTCGGTAGCAAAACCAGCTGCGTTGTCTTCGATTTTCTTCGCGGTGTTCTTGGCCATGTTCGTCACTCCGGTATCAGTAGATTGAGGTACTGCAATGGACCGGTTGTCGATCCTTGCATCTAAAGCTACGCGGCAAAATTAGAAAACACATACTAACTGGCAAAAAACCGCAAAACCGACTCAGGCCAGGTACTTGTCCAGCGCTTTCTGTACTTCGCTCTTAACCATGCCCGCCATGGGCGTGAGCATCATGCCCAGCTTGACCTGCACCCGCACATCGGCGTCAGTCACGGTGATGCAGCCATCCGCGCCGCTACGTTTGAAGTGCAGTTGGTCGCCTTCCCAGCTGCACTTGGCGTCCAGCTTCTGCGCCAGCTTGTCGGCCAACTTCTGAGCGCGCTCCTTGGCCTGTTCCTTACCAAGAGCGTGTTCACGGGTGATATCTACGGTGGCCATCGGCTCATCCTCAGGGTGGTGTCAAAGCACGCCAGCATGCCGCAATCGGCGCAACACGTCACCACCTGCAACCCGGCTGAGCAGACTATGGCATTTGTGCAGCGCTTATGCCGGCAAAAAATGGTTAGAATGGGCTCGAATTTGCCAGCGCAGAGCCAAGCCATGAGCGATCAGCACGAGCACGAAAAAACCACCCACTTCGGCTACCAGACCGTCGCCGAGTCCGAGAAGGCCCAACGCGTCGCGGAAGTCTTCCACTCGGTCGCAGCCAAGTACGACATCATGAATGACCTGATGTCAGGCGGTATTCACCGCATCTGGAAACGCTTCACCATCGAGCTGTCCGGTGTGCGCACCGGCAACCGGGTACTGGACATCGCCGGCGGTACCGGTGACCTGACCCGCCGCTTCGCCAAGCGCGTGGGCCCGACGGGCGAGGTGGTACTGGCCGATATCAACGCCTCCATGCTCAAGGTTGGCCGTGACCGCCTGCTGGACCTGGGTGTGGCTGGCAACGTGCGTTTTGTCCAGGCCGACGCCGAGGCACTGCCCTTCCCCGACAACTACTTCGACTGCATCACCATTGCCTTTGGCCTGCGCAACGTGACCCACAAGGATGCCGCCATCGCGTCGATGCTGCGCGTGCTCAAGCCGGGCGGCCGTCTGCTGGTGCTGGAGTTCTCCAAGCCCAAGAGCGACCTGCTGTCCAAGGTCTACGACCAGTACAGCTTCAAGTTCCTGCCGCTGATGGGCAAGCTGGTAGCCGACGACGCTGACAGCTACCGCTATCTGGCCGAGTCCATCCGCATGCACCCGGACCAGGAGACCCTCAAGGCGATGATGGAAGAAGTCGGCTTTGCCCGGGTGACCTACCACAACATGACCGGCGGCATCGTCGCCCTGCACCGGGGCATCAAACCCTGATGCTCTCTGGCGCACTGCTCAGAACCGCCGAGCGCAGCATCGCTGCGGCGCTGGCTCGCGACTCGGTCACCGCCCGGCGTATCGACGCGCTGGCTGGCAAGCGCATTCTGATCAACAGTCACTCTCCCGACTGGCAGCTATGGCTGACGCCCGCGCCCGGCACCATCCACCTGGATACAACCAGCGACGCACCAGCCGACGTTGAACTGCACGCCCCCGCCGGCCTGCTCGCCCGGCTGCTGGTCAGCAGCGACCGCAAGGCCGTATTGCAGGACCCGGAGGTCGAGCTGCTAGGCGACAGTCAGGTGCTGATCGCCCTGCAGAATGCGCTGGCCGACCTGCAACTCGATGGCGAGGCCGAGCTGGCGCGCTGGCTCGGCCCGGTGGCCGGTCACGCTATCGGCAGTGCCCTGCGCCGCAGCCACCAGTGGGGCCGCGAGAGCCGCGCCAGCCTGCGCCAGACGCTGGCGGAATACCTGACCGAAGAGAGCCGACAACTGGTCGGCCACGGCGAAGCTCGCGCCCGCGCCGAACAACTGCATGACCTACGCCTGCAGCTTGACCGCCTGGAAGCGCGCGTAGCGCTGCTCACCCCCACCGATCCGGACTCGCCCGACGCATGAGACTGACCGCCTTTGTGCGCCTGCTGCGCATTCTGCATATCTTCACCCGCTACCGCCTGGACCAGATTCTGCTGGACCTGCCGCTGCCGCTGCTGGGTCGTCTGCTGCTGCAGCTTGGCCCCTGGCGCCTGCGCCCGGCCCCGCGTGATCTGAGCCGCGGTGCGCGCCTGCGCAAGGCCTGCGAGGACCTGGGCCCGGTGTTCATCAAGTTTGGTCAGATTCTCTCCACCCGCCGCGACCTGATGCCCGATGACATCGCCCTGGAGCTGGCGCGCCTGCAGGACAAGGTGCCGCCCTTCCCCGGCCCACAGGCCCGCGCGCGCATCGAGGAACAGCTCGGCGAGCGCATCGAGGATGTATTTGCCAGTTTCAGTGACGAACCGCTGGCCTCCGCCTCGGTCGCCCAGGTGCATGCCGCCCGCCTGAAGGACGGCAGCGAGGTGGTGGTCAAGGTAGTGCGCCCCGGCATCGGCGAAACCATCGACCAGGACATCCAGTGGCTGTTCGTCGCCGCCCGCCTGCTGGAGCGCGTCTCGACTGAAGGCCGTCGCCTGCGCCCGGTCGAGGTGGTCGAGGACTACGAGAGCACCATCTTCGACGAGCTGGACCTGTACCGCGAAGCCGCCAACGCCTCCCAGCTGCGCCGCAACTTTGAAGACTCGGAGCTGCTCTACATTCCCAAAATCTACTGGGACTGGTGTCGTCACAAGGTCCTGGTGATGGAGCGCATCGAGGGCATCCCAGTCACCGACCTGCCGGCTCTGGCCGACCAGCGCACCGATATGAAGAAACTCGCCGAACGCGGCGTGGAGATCTTCTTTACCCAGGTGTTCCGCGACAGCTTCTTCCACGCCGACATGCACCCGGGCAATATCTTCATCTCGCGCAAGCACCCCTGGGAGCCGCAGTACATCGCCATCGACTTTGGCATCGTCGGCAGCCTGACACCGGAAGACCAAAGCTACCTGGCCCGTAATCTGATGGCCTTCTTCAAGCGCGACTACCGCCGCGTGGCGCAGCTGCACATCGACTCGGGCTGGGTGCCGGCCGATACCCGCGTGAACGAATTTGAAGCGGCGATTCGCAGCGTCTGCGAGCCGATCTTCGAGCGCCCGCTGAAAGACATATCCTTCGGCCAGTTGCTGCTGCGCCTGTTCCAGACCGCCCGCCGCTTCAACATGGAAGTCCAGCCGCAGCTGGTGCTGCTGCAAAAGACCCTGCTGAACATCGAAGGGCTGGGCCGCCAGCTGTACCCGGATCTGGACCTGTGGAGCACCGGCCAGCCCTATCTTGAACGCTGGATGCGCGAGCGCATGCTGCCGCAGAATCAGGTCAAGCACTGGCAGCAGCATCTGGAGCGCGTGCCGGCGCTGATCGACAGCGCCCATCGCGCCCTCGACAACCTGGCCGATGCGCCGCTGCGCGAGCAGCAGCCGCAACGCCCGCGCTGGCCACTGCAGCTGGCCGGTATCGCGCTGGTGGTGTTTGGCGCCAGTGCGCTGGGTGGCGACGATCCGCAGTTGTGGCTGCACGCCGCGCCGACTCAGTGGGCGCTGATCGCCCTGGGTGGCTGGCTGATTCTGCGCCGCCGATAGTCAGCCGGGCGCATAACTGGCACACTTGCACCACTGAACGAATGACGACCCGCCATGACTGATTCAACCGCCGCCAACGACTGGCTCGACAGCATCCACTGGGATGCCGACGGCCTGGTTCCCGCCATCGCCCAGGATGTACACACCCAGCGCATTCTGATGATGGCCTGGATGAACCGCGAAGCCCTGCAACTGACCGTACAGGAAGGCCGAGGCATCTACTGGTCGCGCTCGCGCCAGCGCCTGTGGCGCAAGGGCGAGGAGTCGGGCAACGTGCAACAGCTGCACGAGCTGCGGCTGGACTGCGACGCCGACGTCGTCATCCTGCAGGTCGAACAGATCGGCGGCATTGCCTGCCACACCGGCCGGCAGAGCTGCTTCTACCGGGTTCTGAAAGATGGCCAATGGCAGACCGTCGACGCCGTCATCAAGGACCCCAAAGAGTTATACGAGCACCCAAAACATGTCTGACACCCTGAGCCAACTGGCCGCCGTGCTGGAGCAACGCAAGCAGGCGTCTGCCGACACCTCCTACGTTGCCAGCCTGCACGCCAAGGGCCTGAACAAGATTCTCGAAAAGGTCGGTGAAGAGTGCACAGAGACACTACTAGCCGCCAAGGACTGTCAGCACAGCGAGGACAAATCGGACCTGATCTACGAGACAGCTGACCTGTGGTTCCACTCACTGGTCATGCTCAGCCATCTCGGCCTGGGTCCCGATGACATCCTGAACGAACTGGCACGCCGCTTCGACCTGTCCGGTCTTGAAGAAAAGGCGTCCCGCAGCAAATAAACTGGGCAATAGGCCCCGGAGGCAAAAATGGGTTTTGGTGGCATTAGTCTGTGGCAACTGCTGATCGTACTGGTCATCGTGGTACTGCTGTTCGGCACCAAGCGGTTGAAGAACATCGGCGGCGATCTGGGCGGCGCAATCAAGGGCTTTCGCAAGGCTATGAACGACGAGGAAAAGCCCTCGGTCGAGAACAAGCCCGGCGAGACGCTGGACGCCAAGGCCGAAGAGCACAAGCAGGACTCCCAGTCCAAGCCGTAATCTGCCAGGTCCCGCCTCATGTTCGACATCGGCTTTATGGAAATGCTGGTGGTGGCGATCATCGCCCTGCTGGTTCTCGGCCCGGAGCGTTTGCCCGGCGCCATCCGCACCGTCAGCCTGACCATTGGCCGCATCAAACGCGGCTTCTCCGACGTGCGCTCGCAAGTTGAGCGCGAACTGGGCGCTGACGAGATCCGCCAGCAGTTGAACAACGAGCGCATCCTCGCCGAGTTGGAGAAGCAGGGCCTGCACAAAGGCAGCCCGAGCAACCAGACCAACGCCGTGCGGCAGACCGGTAACCAGAGCGTCACACAAGCGACTCAAACTGGCGCAACCGCAGAGCAACCCCGCGCCGAGTCAGCCAATGAGCAGCAAGACACCCGCCATGAGCAACCCTGATCTGCCGCCCGTCAAGAGTGGCGGCGATATGCCGCTGGTCGCCCACCTGACCGAGCTGCGTTCGCGCCTGCTGCGCATTGTGCTGATCTGGCTGGTGATCTTTGCCGGCCTGTTCTACTTCGCCAACGACATCTACGCGTTCATTTCCGAGCCGCTGCGCGCGCTGCTGCCCGAAGGCACCAGCATGATCGCCACCGATGTCGCCTCACCATTCCTGACCCCCTTCAAGCTGACGCTGATCAGCGCGCTGTTTATCGCCATGCCCTTTGTGCTGCATCAGGTCTGGGGCTTCATTGCGCCCGGACTGTACAAGCACGAGAAGCGCCTGGCGGTGCCGCTGCTGGCCTCCAGCATCCTGCTGTTTTACGGCGGTATGGCCTTTGCCTACTTTGTGGTCTTTCCGCTGGTGTTCGGCTTTTTCACCAGCGCGGCGCCGGATGGCGTGGCGGTTATGACCGATATCAACAGCTATCTGGATTTTGTCCTGACGCTGTTCATGGCCTTTGGTCTGTCCTTCGAGATTCCCGTGGCCACCGTGCTGCTGGTGGCCGTGGGTATCGTCGATGTCCAGAGCCTGACCAAGGCGCGCCCCTATGTGGTGGTGGGCTGCTTCACCATCGGCATGGTGCTGACACCGCCGGATATCATTTCCCAGACGCTGCTCGCGCTGCCCATGTGGCTGCTGTATGAAGTCGGTATCGTCTTCAGCCGTCTGGTCCGCCCGCGTACACCGGAAGAACCGCAGGACAGCCCGCAGGCATGAACCTGCTGCTGCTCGAAGACAGCGACTTCATCGATCCGCAGCATGTGCGCCTGACCGGCCGCCGGCTGACCCACATGCAGGACATTCAGCACGTCAGCAGCGGCGACAGCCTGCGTGTAGGGCGCATCAACGGCCTGATGGGCCAAGGCCAGGTACTGGAGCTGGACCGCGACCACGCTCTACTCGCCGTTGAGCTGAACGAGACACCACCAGCCAAGCTGCCGCTGACCCTGCTGCTGGCCATGCCCCGCCCGAAGATGTTCCGCCGCATCCTGCAGCACTGCGCCACCCTGGGCGTACCCGAGATCATCCTGCTCAACAGCGTCCGGGTGGAAAAGAGCTTCTGGCAGACGCCGTTTCTGCAGCCCGAGGTGATCCGCGAGAACCTGCTGCTGGGTCTGGAGCAGGCGCGCGACACCGTGCTGCCGACCGTGCGCATCGAAAAGCGCTTCAAGCCCTTTGTCGAAGATCAGCTACCCGCCATCATCAACGACCAACTGGCACTGGTTGCCCACCCCGGCGACTACCCCGCCTGCCCCCGCGGTATCGACCAGCCACTGACCCTGGCCATCGGCCCGGAGGGTGGCTGGATTCCCTACGAGGTCGACAAGCTGATTGAGGCCGGCATGCAGCCGGTGCAGCTCGGCGAGCGTATCCTGCGCGTGGAAACCGCCGTCACGGCGCTGCTGGCGCGCCTGTTCTGACACCACGACGCCAGCCGTCTATGCTTGCCTCAGGCATTGTTGAGGGGGCTGTCATGCGCGTAATCAAGACCACTCTGATCGGCGGCGCGATATTTCTCGTGCCGGTAATCGTGATTCTCTTCGTACTGGGCAAGGCCATCTCGGTGATGCGGCATGTCACCCGGCCGATCAGCGAGATGCTGCCATTCGACAACATTGCCGGCCTGGCGGTCGCCAACCTGCTGGCGCTGCTGGGTGTGGCGCTGGTCTGTTTCTGCGCTGGCATGCTGGCGCGCGGCCCCCGCGCCCGACGCCTGTATCAGCAGCTCGACGACGGCCTGCTGATGCTGCCCGGCTATGGGTTGATCAAGTCCCTGTCCGACCAGTTCACGGAGGAGCGGCCGACCACCTCGCCACTGCAACCGGTGCTGGTGCGCTTCGACGACTTCGAACAACTGTGCTTCGAAGTCGAGCGGATGGCCGACGGCCGAGTAGTGACCTTCATTCCGGGTTCGCCGGACCCCTGGTCGGGCAGCCTGGTCTACCTTGCCGCCGAGCGCGTGCAACCCTGCGAACTGACCGTCATGCAGGCTGTCAGCCACCTTCGACGGGGCGGTCGGGGCGCTTGCGGGCTCCCCATTCCAACCTCGCTCGCAGGCTGAACTGCCGACCGGCGCATGGGTCTGAGCAAACATGCACACACACTCAGACCTCCCCGACCTGCTGGCCGGCCCACTGGTCCGCCGCGTAGACCCCGAGCGCATTCTGCTCTGGCTGGTCGCCAGCCGCCCACTGCAATTGAGCGCTACCCTGCAGCCCCATGAGCAGGCATCCCGGCAGCTCAGGCCGGACAACACCCGCATCATTCCCATCGGCCGGCACGCCTACGTCCACCTGCTGACACTCAGCCCCGACAGCCCCTTGCCGCAGGATCAGATCATTCACTACGACCTGCACTGGCAGGGCGAGCAAGGCAGTGGGCTGCAGCAAAGCGCCCCGCATCTGTGCCACGGCGACGAGCTGCCCTCGCTGATGATTGCCAGCGACAACCGCCGTCTGCTGCACGGCTCCTGCCGCAAGCCGCACTTTGCCGGCGAGGATGCACTGGTGCGCACCGACAGCTGGCTCGCCGAACGCCGCGACCAGCCTGAGCAGCGCCCTGCCTGGCTGCTGATGACCGGCGACCAGGTCTACGTCGACGACGTCAGTGGCCCGCTACTGGTCGCTGTGCACCAGGTGATTGCCCGACTCGGGCTATTCGACGAAGCCCTGGAAGGCGCCACCGTCGCCGACAGTCAGGCCCTCTATCAGTCCGACGACACCTACTACCGCCGCGAGCAATTGCTGCCCGATGTGCCCTCGAATATGGCCGTGCGTGACCGCTTCTTTGGCGGTGTGCGCAAGCCGGTGTTTACCTCGGCCAACGCCCACAACCACCTGATCAGCCTGGCCGAGATGCTGGCCATGTACCTGCTGGTGTGGTCGCCGGTTCCCTGGCGCCTGATTCAGCCGGCGATGCCGGACGGGCTCAGTGACGAAGAGCGCCAGCGTTACCAGAGCGAACAGCAGCAGATTGACGCCTTTGTCGACGGCCTGCCGCAGGTCGCCCGCCTGCTCGCCCATCAGCCCAGTCTGATGATCTTTGACGACCACGACGTCACCGACGACTGGAACCTCACCGCCGACTGGGAGCGCACCGCCTACGGCCACCCCTTCTCACGCCAGATCATCGGCAACGCGGTGCTGGCCTATCTGCTGTGCCAGGGCTGGGGCAACGATCCAGAGGCCGTGGCAGAACCGCTGGATGCGCTGACCCAATTGCTGGAGAACGCAAAGCGCAGCGGCAGTCTGGATGTCTGCGAGCAGGACGCCTGCATCGACGCCGTGCTGCGCTTTCACGGCTGGGAGTACCAGATTGCCGGCACGCCCAGCCTGGTCGTGCTGGATACCCGCACCCGCCGCTGGCGCAGCGAGCGCAGCCCCTTCCGCCCGTCTGGCCTGATGGACTGGGAGGCACTGACCGAGCTGCAGCAGCGCCTGCTGGACCAGACCGCGGTGGTCATCGTCTCGCCCGCACCGATGTTCGGCGTCAAACTCATTGAAGGCATCCAGAAGCTGTTCTCCCTCGCCGGCCACCCGCTGGTAGTCGACGCCGAAAACTGGATGGCCCACCGCGGCGCTGCCAAGGTGCTGCTGAACATTTTTCGCCATGGCCGCACCCCCGGCAACTACGTCATCCTCTCGGGCGACGTGCACTACTCCTTCGTCTACGACATCGCCATCCGTCACCGCGAGCACGGCCCCCAACTTTGGCAGATCACCAGCAGCGGCCTGAAAAATGCCTTCCCGCCACGCCTGCTGGACTGGTTTGACCGGCTTAATCGCTGGCTTTACGCCCCGGCCTCGCCGCTGAACTGGTTGACTAAACGCAGGCGTATGCGCGTCAGCCCTCGCGACCCCGATCGCGCCAGCGCCGGCGAGCGCCTGTGGAACGGCAGCGGCATCGGTCTGGTCGAGCTGGATGAGCAGGGCCGCCCAGAAAACGTCAGGCAGCTGGATGCGCGCGGCTTCGATGTCGACTTCCCGCCCCGCGACACCGCTGATCCGGCAAGTTGAGCATTAAGCACTCGCAGCCCACCCCGTGCTTGCTATGATCAACAGCGCTACCCGAGGAGACCCGCCAATGCGCCCCCAACCCGCTTATTCTTGCCGGTCTGCTGACCGGCTGCGCCAGCGTCAGCAACGACACACGGCTCAATGACGCGCTGAGGGAACAGCTCGGCTCGGAGCTGCCCGGCTACCAGAGCGCCCTGTACGACCTCAACGATGACGGCGTTGACGACGCGCTGATATACGCCCAAGGCCCCAACTGGTGTGGTAGCGCCGGCTGCACCCTGTTTGTGCTGCAAGGCAGCGAGCACGCCTACACCCTGCGTTCCAAAACCACCATCGTGCAGCTTCCCCTGCGGGTGTCCGCGCACAGCACTGATGGCTGGCGCGACCTGATCGTACATGCCAGAGGCGCGGGCGACGTCGTCTTGCGCGCCACCGACAGCGGCTACCCACTGAGCCCGTCCATGCAGCGCCCGGCCACGGCAGCAGAGCTGCAAGGCAGCGAGACACTGCTCACGTACCCAGAGAATCAGTGACACCGTTGGCATGCATCGAAGCGGTTAGCTTTGCTCGCAGAGCGACATACGGGAAGAAGGATTTTCGCCCAGAGAGGCCCTCCGGACGTTTTCTCGTTGAAGTGGTGAGCAGGTTTCTCTGCAGTCCCCAGTGCATGCTGGTTGCCGGCAACCAGATAGGCTTGCTGCGTGGCTTCGATGCGGCTGGCAACGGCGGTAAGGTCGCCGCCGGCTGGCAAGGTGTAAGAACAGTCAGGTCAGGCTTGCGCCAGAAGTTTTATCCGAGCCCACTTTTGTTGTCGCTAGGAAGACAAAAAGCAAGACCTGACCCTACGCCCCACGGCAAGCGACGCCGCTGCTCTGACAGCTGCTCGGCGGTGGAACAGTGATAACAGTCGTGCTGACGATTACGTCTGAGCTCTCTGCTAAGGGTGCTGGGCGGTCCTGCCGAGCGCACTGGCGATTGCTCGAAGGTTATGGCCGGATTGGCGCATAAGCATCAAGGTGACGCGGTCCTCGATGCGCAAATGTGTATAGTGATTTGGCATGACAACACCCTACATTAGGTGTTGCACTTGGTCATTGAGACCGCCCAGCCAACACACAACCTATGAACCAGGGTCAATCATTAGCCCAGAGCGCGGGGGCGCAGCAGTCGTGGCCGATGCCTGGTACCACGGAGATCTGTGCGCCTGGAATGGACTGCGCGCTGGGCGCAAAGCTGGCAGGCGGGACCTGGCGGTCCTGTTCGCCAAAGAACAGCCGACGCCTGACCTGCGGTCGCCACTGCTCGATATCAGCCGGGTTGAGTGATGCAAACAGCGGTGTGTACTCGTGCAGCTGCGCCCAGAGAGCCACGTCGGTCGGCGCTGCCAAAGTCACCACCTCGACGACCACAGGAACCCGCTCGGCCAGCAGCAGCGCCAGCACGCCGCCGCCGGAGTGGCCCACCAGCGTCAGCGAGTCGATCTGCGGATGACGCTGCAACCAGCTCTGCAGCCCCTGCGCCATAGCCGCGACCACCCGATCGGAGTAGCGCCCATAGGTCCACAGCATGGCGTTGCAGGCAGGCTGAGCTGACGTCTGAAAATAGCAGGGGCGCCCCAGGTACAGGGACGGACCCGGCAGTGAGGCCATCCACGTCAGGGCGGGCAGGTTGCGAGGCGATGGGTCATCGGCAATGACCCGACCGCCAGCGCGCCAGGGGCGCCCGTCGCCCTCAATGTAGATCCGCGCGTGTCGGCCTGCAGTCGCTCGCTCAAATCCCTGCAGCATGAAGTCGGCTGCGGGCAGGCTGACCGGTTGCAGGCCGGCAAGCCGTGCCTGCGATGCCAGCCGCTCGACGGGCGACGCTGCGCAGCCAGCCAGTATGGCCAGCAGCATAAGAAGTCCGGCCGCGCGCCACAGGGCGAACGGCCGGTTAATCAGGGGCCGGGGCCCCTGTTTGTGCACTGTCGGATCAGAAGCGCTGACGGAAGCGCACTTCAAACGAGTACTCGTCATAGCCTTCATAACCAACCAGAGTATTGCCCTGCAGCGACAGGCTGCGTGCGTCACTCATGGTTTTGGTCAGCCCCAGCCCAATGCGCCCGTAGTTTGAGCTTTGCGACGGCGTTTGACTGACAAACACGCTGCCCGGCGCGGTCACGAAGGACATCGGCACGGCCGTGCCATCGTTCTCAAACTCGTGTTCCCAAGCCAGGCGCAGGTCGCCTTGCAGACTGTCGGAAAACGCATAAACCGTGCTGAAACCCAGCTCGGACACCAGCGAATCGATATCGGTACTGCCAACCCGCAGGGCAGCTGGGCCGCCTTTCTCGGTAAAGCCGTCTACCGACACGTCGGTGTAATGCAGATAGGCGAAGGGCTCAAGCGTCACATCGGTGAGCGCGTAGGCCTTGGTGAGGCCGAGCGAGGCGCTCCAGATGTCACCGCGGGTTTTGCCCTTGACCAGGCCAAAGCCGGTATCACGGTCCGTCTCGAAGTGCGCGCGGCTGAAGCCCAGGTTCCCTTCCAGAAAAACATCACCGCCCAGTGCCTGGGAGGCATAGGCCGTGATGCCGTAGGTGTCAGCCTCGGAGCCACCAGAAGCGCCACTGTAGTTAGCATCAGAAGCGGAATAGGACAGCGCCACGCCCACCTGAGTGTCGTCACTGAGGTAGCGGTCTACACCGGCCAGGAAGGTGTAGGTTTTGCTGTCAAAGCCGGCCGCTGTGGCCGAGCTGTCGTAGTCGCCACGGGTGTAGATGCCACGAATGAAGTAGCCCACCTCGCCCTGGTCAGCCGACGCTGCGCCGCCACGTGCCTGCTGCAGGCTGTTGATCAGGTCGGACGACAGCGCAACATTGCCGTTGCTGTAGTCCATGACATCGATATCACGGCTGGCGTAGCCGGTGCGGCGCATGTCGGCCAGGCGACTGGTCAAGGTCCGGCGCACGTTGCGGGTGTTGGAAATGGCCGTGTGCAGCATCTGATTGACCTGATACTGACTCAGCTTGCGATACTGTTCCGGGGCGGTAATCTGCTGGCCCAGGGACTGCAGCTGCTGGTTGCTGGTACTGGCGATGGCACCACAGATCTGGGCGGCAACGCCACTGGCGGAGGCGCAGTCAATACCCACTACCGGCACCTGACCTACTGCGATATCGGCGACCAGCTTGGCCAGTTCGCCACTGAGTGCAGCCAGCGCGGCCGCATCGGTGTACACGCTGCGCAGTCCGTCGATGTCCATCGCGGTACCACCGCTGGCCAGCGCCAGCTCGGTGTAATCGGCTTCGGTGGTGCCGTAGGCCGAGGTCAGCAGGTAGCCCTGCACCTTGGTAATGACGCCATTGGCGCCCTTGACGTAGGCATAGCCGGTATCCGGGTCGCTACCCACAATGGCGATCGCCGGGTTGCCGTTCTTGTCGGTAAAACGCTGGCTGACCACCGCGTGTACCACGGTGTTGTACTGAGCCAGCTGACCCTGAATGTAGCTCTTCTCCAGTGCCGTCATGCCGGCAGGCAGATGGCTGGTATCCAGCTGGTAAAAATCGTCATCGCGGTCCTCGTCAGTGATCAGCATGATCGACGAACCAGCGGAGGGACGAAACTCGAAATAGCGGTAGATATAGTCGATCGCGCGGTAGCCATCTTCGGTGCCACCGCTGGTCTCCAGCTCCGGTGTAACGCCATCAAATGCCTCGGCGGAGCCCCACAGCGGGCTGCTGTCACTATCGAGATTAAGGTGACGATACAGCGCGTAGCCTGCTTCGCGCCCGGCCTCACCAGCCGATACTGCCTGACCTGAGCTGCCACCAAAGCCCATCAGGGCATACTGGTTGAGGGTGACGTTCTGATCGTTGAGCAGGCTGTCGAGATTTTTGACGTAGGTGCCGATAAAGGCATTGTGCTCGCCGGCCATGGAGCCGGACTCATCGATGGCGACGACCATGTCGAGCGAGGAAGCGGCGTGCAGGGTGCCGCCGCTGATGGCTGCGCCAATCAGCGCAGCGAGCAATGTGGGTTTGCAAAGGGTCATAGGGCTGTGCTCCTTGCCTGCTGTTCCGGCCCCTGCCGGGTACCGGGTTCCTGTATTCCCGGAACACCTGCAACAACACATGGCAAACAAGGGTACTGCCAGTGACATCATGTCGGTCGTGCTTCCTGGGGCTGGTGAGTTTGCCGCCGGCCGCCGGGTAACGACGCATCGAAGCGTCTAGCGCGGAGCATGCACCTGCTTGAAACTCACCGCGCGCATACTAATCCTCCGGCACGGAAAATGCCCGTACTATTTTCAGAACAAGTGCGACCTGGCTCGCAAATTCACAATTCGGGTGTGCGGAATTCGCCGGTGATGCCCGCTGCAGAGCGCAATCCGGCCATCAACCAGCTGCCTGCGGTTGACCCCACAACCCTGCCCCTCCACATAATGGGGCTCATTTACCCACGCTGGAGCCAACCCATGTTCATCGCCATGAACCGTTTCAAGATCAAGCCCGGTCACGAGCAGGACTTTATCGACATCTGGAAGAACCGCGACAGCCTGCTGGCCAGCGTGCCGGGCTTCAAGAACTTCAACCTGCTGCAGGGCCCGAGCACCGAGGAGTACACCCTGTTTGCATCCCATGCGACCTGGGAATCGCGTAGCGCCTTTGAGGACTGGACGCACTCCGAGGCCTTCCGCGCCGCCCACGCCAATGCCGGTAGTCGCCGCGAGATCTACCTGGGTCCGCCGCAGCTGGAGTGTTTTGAGGTCGCGCTGTAAGCCATTGATTGAAGGAGTGCAAGGATGCAATACAAACTCGGCCTTGCTGGCCTGCTCTGCCTGTCCCTCAGCGCCTGCGGCGACGCACCACAAGAGCCGCTCGACAATCGCGCCAATGGTCTGGCCTTGCCGACCGGCCCGCATGAGACCATCACCGTCAGCGGCAAGATGACGTTCTGGATGTACGAAGGCGACGCCGGCTGCTACGGCAGCCTGCTCACCGGCGGGCAGGAGGTCCAGCTGTGGATTGATGCCGACGCCTGCGGTGACACCGAGTACGCCGAGAACGCGCCAGCCAGCGTCGACATCACCTGGCGCGAAGACAATCAGTGGGGACCGGGCAACACCTATACGATCACGCGCTTTAACTGAGCATTAAAAGACGGTGCGCAGAGAAGACCCGATCTGATCTGCTGTTGCTGTTTGGCTGTTAACGCACGCGGTCCAGACTCTGCACCGTCAAATCCAGCGCCTTGTACATATCCAGCCGCGCGGAATGCCCAACGTCCGGGTTGTTCAGGTCGTTGGCGCGCTCGGACGGCAGAATCGGCGCGGTCAGATCGTCGCCTTCGGTGGGCTCAAAATCGTATTCCTCACCGATGGTCATCGCGCTGCGGCGCAGCAGCATGCGCAGCTGGTCCGGCTCCAGCTCAGGGTTGATCGACAGCATGGCGGCCAGCAAGCCGGTTACCAGTGGCGTGGCGTAGGAGGTGCCGCAATGCACCTCGCCTTCCTCGTCGGCCTTGGCGGTTGAGGCTCGGACGCAGGCCGCAGCGGTTATATCGACACGCATGTCAATATTCGAGGCCTTGCGCTTGACGGCGTAGGCCGCGTCATCAACCGGCACGTCTTTCTCACTGCGCTGATGGCCACCCACCACAAACAGCTGATCGGTGACGAAGGAGGACGGTAGCCGGTATTCATCACGACCAGAGAACGAGGAACCGTTGCCGGCAGAGTTGACCACCACGACGTTCGGATGCTCTTCGCGCAGCCAGAGGAAGAACTCCTCCAGCAACTCTTCATAGCCACTCATGGCAATGCCCGAGCGCACCAGCGAGTCGATCGGGTCGCCGTTGACGTCGATCGCGCCAACGCGGTGAATCCCCCAACTCCAGTTCAGCACGCGAACGCCGTCTTCCACCATATTCACCGAGGCGGCGATATTGGCAGTGATGCCGGCGTCGGAATCACGCCCGACGATCACGTCAAAGCCGGGGCCGACATCATCCAGCCCGCGCAAGAAACCGCTATTGCCGCCCTTGTCCCAGGCCGCCGCAAGTAGGCCGCTGACGGTGCTGCCATGGCCGTCTGGCTGATCGGCATCAGGTGCGTACAGGCACAGGCGCCGGCTGTCGGCGCGGCAGTCATCTCCGGTGTAATCGCTGAAATCCGGCGCATCAAAATCCACATCACGCTCGATAATGCCGATACGTATCGGATGCGTCTGAACGTCGCCGCTGTCCTGCTGCAGACGGCGTTGATAGAAATTCACCGCATCGAGAAAACGGTTAGCGGCCCACTCCTGATTGTCGGCCGGCGGTGCACTGGCGGTATCCGCTTCAATGCCGTCTTCTGCGCCCGACTCCTCGATGACCACGGCGTCCACGCTAACCTCGCCGCCCAGGCGCAATACCGTTGCGTCACGCTCGTCCAGGTTCTTCGCGGCCAGACGCAGCTGGTAGGTGTTGAGCGGCGGAATCATGCCGACCACCTTGGCATCGTACTTCTCTGCCAGCCGCTCGGCCTCTTCCAGCCCGTCGTACTCTTCTTCAATGACCACGCTGACCAGATCAACATAGGAGGTGAGTCCATCCATGTTCTCGGCCACTTCGTCTTCCGTCGCCGCTACCACGTGGCTGGAGCCGAGCGACAGCCAGACCGGATTGCTCTGCCGCCCCTGCTGCTCCAGCACCAGCGGCCCGCTGCGCTTGCCGTTAACATCAACCTGCAACTGCAGCGATTCGCCGTCGCTGCCGACCTGCTGCTGGGCCAGCCGCTCGCCGTTCAGCCGCGCTTGCCACTGGCCGGACTGCAGGCCTTTTACCCGCAAACAGAACGTCTGCGTTTGCGTCTGCAGCAAATCACCGCAGCGCTGCAACTGTTGGATACGAATCGGCTCCGGCTCCGCAGCGGTAACGGGCAGCGCCATTAACAGCAGCGCAGACCACAGCCCGCGTTTGATGGGGGAAGTACAGGTCATTCCTTGCTCCGCCAGCACCGGCGACGGCAGGCCGCCGATAGTTGTCATGCGTCTTGATATTCTTCCGACTCGTAAATGGCAGAATGTTTCAATGCCCGGCCAAGTTGACGTTGCGCGCAACGTATCTCAGCCCGATAGCGCAGGGCTGCACACTGGTCGGCCGGTCTCCAAGCACACAGCCGGTCACTCGCTTGCCTCGCCCATAACCCCCATGAATAGCGGCCCAAAGTGGGTTTGCCGCGCTCACCCCCTCCTGCCTACACTGCACAATTGCGCGACTACTACTGAGCAGGGACACCACTATGAGCTTTGATACCCCCCTCTATCTTTGCGGCCCGCTGCGCGAGCCGAAACAAATGCTGGCCGATCAGGAATACAGCGGTCACTCCTCGATTCACGACGACAGCATGGCCGAGAAGCTGGGCTTTCGCGCCGGTCCGATCGAAGGCCCGACCCACTTCAGCCAGTTCACGCCGCTGCTGGTCGAGATCTGGGGTCAGCAATGGTTCGAGAAGGGCTGCTTCTCTTCCCACTTCCAGAACATGGTGGTCGAAGGCGAACAAGTACGCGCCTTTGTCGAGCGTCCGGCGCCGGGCCAGACTCGCGTACGCTGCTGGGCCGAGAAAGCCGACGGCACGCCCGTGCTGGAAGCCAGCGCCAGCATCGGCGCAGCACCGGGCGAGAGCCTGCTGTACGAGCGTATGGCCAAGCTGCGTGCACCAGAAAAACTGGTGATCCTGTCTGACCTGCAGGTGGGCATGAAGGGCGCGGTAGACGAAAAAGTACGCATGGACCCGGACCAGAACATGGGCAAGCTCTA
Organism: Pseudomonas abyssi; assembly: GCF_002307495.1. Classification (GTDB taxonomy): domain Bacteria; phylum Pseudomonadota; class Gammaproteobacteria; order Pseudomonadales; family Pseudomonadaceae; genus Halopseudomonas; species Halopseudomonas abyssi. The sequence continues at coordinate 44,652 of NZ_NTMR01000022.1, forward strand.
CCCGTTCTCGCTGAACCAGAAGCTGGCCGGCATCACCGAGAACTCCAGCTGGTATTCCGATGGCAGCAGCACGCCGTGGGGCCGCGCCGTGATTCCGACCGAGATGGTCAGCGTACTGGCCGAGTACACCAGCAAAGACGCCGAATTCCCGGTCAAGCAGCCTGTCATCGGCCTGTTCGCCGACCAGGAAATCCGCATGATCGACGGCCCGCTGCTGGTCGGTGAGGACTACCTGATCCGCCGCGAAGTTGTCGCCCTGTCCGAGAGCAAGCGCACCGAGTCTTACTGGGTGCTGTCGCGCATCTACGACGCCAGCGGCGAGGTGCTCAAGGCAGAGATGCTGCTCAACCACGCCACCCTCAAGCACTCCTACGCCAACTACGAAGCAGAGGCCGCTGCTCTCTGAGGCGATCGTCGCCGGGTATTGCGCGCGTACCGAAGGCGGTGGGACTATCAATGTTCCACCGCCCCAGAGGACCGCCGCATGCCCACTGCCTCTACCAGCCGAGCCCTGGCCATCGCCGGCACACTGATGCTCGTCAGCCTGCCGGCCCACGCCTTGCGCTGCGGCACCGATATTGTCGATGAAGACGACCTGATGTTCGAGGTTGAACAGGCCTGCGGCGCGCCGTTATCGCGCCAGGTCATAGGCTACGTGGACAGCATGGTCTACGGCGACCGCATTCGGGTCATGAACATTGAAGAGTGGATCTACAAGATCAACCGCGATCACTACAGTCTGGAGTTCGAGGGCAACCGCTTGCAGCGCATCACCCGCATTCGCTGAGCGGTGAACTCAATAACAACTCCACAAGAGACACGCGCAATAACAGGCGAGGATGTACCCAGATGGGCAAGACACTGGTAATCGGCAGCAGCGGCCAGATTGGCCGCCAATTACTCCCCCTGCTGCAACAGGCCGGGCTGGAGGTTGCCGCCCTGGCACGCAACCCGGCCAAGCTGGCGGGTATCGACGGTATCGAGATCATTGAGGGCGACCTGGAAGGCAACTTTGAGCACGCCTTTGCCGGCTGCGACCGGGTGGTGTTTACCGCCGGCTCGGGCGCCAGCACCGGCCCGGACAAGACCCTGCTGATCGACCTGTGGGCGGCGCGCAAGGCGGTCGACTACGCCCTCAAGCACCACGTAAAACACTTTGTCATGGTCAGTGCGCGCGGCGCCGACAACCCGGACCGTGGCAACTCGCCGATCAAACCCTATCTGGTCGCCAAGTGCTTCGCCGATGAGTACCTGCAACGCTCCTGCGTGCCCTACACCATTCTGCGGCCCGGTCGGCTGACCGATGATGCCGCTACTGGCCGCATCACCACCCGCCGTCCCGAAGACCTGGAGCAGCAGCACATCACCCGGGCCGATACCGCACGCATCGTTGCCCATGTGCTCAAGAGCGGACAAAGCAAGAACGCGGTGTATGAGTTGTATCAGGGCAGCACGCCCTTCGCCGACCTGATTGCCTGAGTCATCTTGCGAACTGCCGCACGCGACCGTGCGGCAGCGCTCTGGCATACTTCACCTCCAGCCGGCAGGCATCCTGCGGCAAAGCCGTTCAGCCGCCAGCGTGCGGTTCAAACGCGCCTTGCGCCGCCCGTGCCCTGCCCGACCGGCGCTGGCATCTCAGGGAGGATTCGCATGCAGTGTTTCAACCATCCACACACCGCTGCCGTCGGGCTGTGCAAGTGCTGCAGCCGCGGTCTGTGTCGCGAATGCGTGAGTGATCTGGACCACGGCCTGGCCTGTCGCGACCGCCATGAAGCGCAGGTCGAGGCGATGAACATGATCATCGAGAAGAACGCCCGCATCTACGCGGCGGCGCCGAAGAATATCCTCATTGGCCCGGTCTTTTTTCTGCTGCTGGGCCTGCTGTTTGCCGGCTTTGGCTACTTCAGGGCGGGCGGCATTACCCAGTTGCCCTTCCTGATGGGCCTGGCCTTTATCGTCTTTGCCATCGTGTCTTACGTGCGCAGCCGAGCGCTGTTTCGTGAGGAGCCATGAGCTGCACGCGTATTCTGATTCTTGGCGGCTACGGCAACTTTGGTAAGCGCATCACCGAGACCCTGGCAGACACCGCCGATATCACGCTGGTCATCGCCGGGCGGCGCGACGCGGCAGCGCAGCAGCTACAGGAGCAACTGCAAGACACGGCGCGCGCCTGCCTGGAGACAGCAACGCTGGACCTGCACGCCGCCGACTTCGAGGCACGGCTCGCCGCCCTCAAGCCCGACCTGGTGATTCATACCGGCGGGCCTTTTCAGGGGCAGGATTATCGCGTGCCGCGCGCCTGCATCGCCGTCGGCTGCCATTACATCGATCTGGCCGACGACCGCCGCTTTGTCTGTGACATCAGCCAGCTGGACGCCGAAGCGCAAGCGGCCGGTGTACTGGTGGTCAGTGGCGCCAGCTCGGTGCCGGGGCTGTCGTCCTGCGTCATCGCCCACTACGCCGATCAGTTCAGCCGGCTCGACGACATCGATTTCGCCATCGCCCCCGGCAATCAGGCCGAGCGCGGCGAGGCGACGGTGCGCGGTATTCTTTCCTATACCGGCCACCCGATCCGCGTCTGGCAGGATGGCCGCTGGCAGCAGGTGTATGGCTGGATGTCGCTGCGCCGCCTGCCGTTTGATACCACCATCGGCCGGCGCCCCTTGGCCAACGTCGACATTCCTGACCTGGAGCTGCTACCCGCCGCCTATCCAACGGTGCGCAGCGTACGCTTCCAGGCCGGGCTGGAACTGGGGATGCTGCACTACGGCATGTGGCTGATGGCGGGCATGGCGCGTATCGGTCTGATCCGCAACTGGTCACGCTGGAGCAAACCCATCGTGCGCGCCAGCGAATGGTTCATCCGCTGGGGTACCGACACCGGCGGCATGCAGATCAACCTGCGCGGGCTGGACCACCAGCAGCAGCCACTGCACCTGAAATGGGTACTCGGTGCCACTGGCGGTATCGGCCCGTATATTCCTACGCTGTCGGCGCTCATCCTGGCCCGCCGGCTGATCAGCGGCGAGCTGGGCGAGCGCGGCGCCAAGGCCTGCATGAACCTGTTCCCACTGTCCGCCTTTGAACAGGAAGCCCAAGGGCTGGCCATTTATCACCAGCTGGAAGCCCAGCGTGGATAACTACCTGCTGCTCAAGCTACTGCACATTCTCGGCGCGGTGGTGCTGGCGGGGACCGGCAGCGGTATCGCCTTCTTCATGTTCATGGCCCACCGCAGCGGCAACGTGCAGGCGATGGCCGTCACCGCGCGCCACGTGGTGCTGGCGGACTGGTTGTTTACCGCGCCCGCTGTCGTGCTGCAATTCATCACCGGTCTGCTGCTGACTCATCGGCTGGGGTTCAGCCTGACCTCGCCCTGGTTTCTCAGCGTCATGGGCTTGTTCGTGTTCATCGGGCTGTGCTGGTTGCCGGTGGTGGCGATTCAATACCGCCTGCGCAAACTGGCCAATGAGGCGCTGGACACCGGCGTGCTGTCAGCCGCCTTTCATCAGCAGATGCGCTGGTGGACCGCGCTGGGCATACCCGCCTTTGCTGCCATCCTGGTGCTGTTCTGGCTGATGGTATTCAAACCCTTGCCGCTGGTGTGAGTGCATGAACCGACTTGAACAGCTGCTTGCGCGTCTCAGCCTGGCTTTGCTCTGGCTGCTGACTGCAATCGTCTCGTTGACCGCCGGCAAACCGATTGGCGTTGAGGTGCTGCTGGGCGCAGGTGTCGCGCAGCCCATGGTTGATCCGCTGATCTGGGCCGGCAGCCTGCTCGATCTGGCTATCGGCCTGTGGTTGCTGAGCGGACGGGCGCTGCGGCTGTGCTGCGCGCTTCAGGTGGCGGTCATTGTCGGCTACTCAATGCTGCTCAGTCTGCTGGCCCCGGCGTTCTGGCTGCACCCCTTCGGCCCCTTGAGCAAGAACCTGCCGATCCTGGTACTGATCTGGCTGCTCATGCGCAGCCATGACAAGCCCCCAAGCCTGACCTAAGGTGATATCAGACCCACCAGCCGGAGCCATGCCATGTTGTCCAGCAAACCCCTAGTAGGCCGTTGCCTGTGTGGCGCGGTCAGCGTCAGTGCAACCCTGTCACATCGCGACGTGGGCGCCTGTCACTGCGCCACCTGTCGACGCTGGGGCGGCGGCCCCCTGCTGGCAGTGGAGTGCGAGGATCAGGTGACCTTTAGCGGCGAGGCGCAGATCGGCGTGTATGCGTCATCCGACTGGGCCGAGCGCGGCTTCTGCAAGCAATGCGGCACGCACCTGTTCTATCGTCTGCGCGAGCAACCCTTCTATGCGATTCCGATCGGCCTGCTTGATGAGCAGGCGGGTTGGCAGCTCAACCGCGAGGTCTTCATCGACCAGAAGCCCGCGTACTACTGCTTTGCCCAAACCACCCTGCAGCTGACCGGCGAGGAGCTGTTTGCCCTGCACGGCGCCAGCTGACCATAAGCCGTCCTTATGGGCCGACAATCTCCCCCATTGGAAGCATTGACGGCTCAGGCGCCTGCGCCGAGTCTGTCCACTGCGCTTCCCAACAACAGCAACAAAAGGATCATGCGATGTTCAGTCACATCATGCTCGGCGCCGATGACCTGGAAAAATCCAAGGCGTTCTACGATGCCACCCTGGGCGTTACCGGCTGCAAGCCCGGCTTCAGCGACCCCAAGGGCCGCATCTTCTACATGACGCCCACCGGCGTGTTTGCCATCACCAAACCGATCAACGGCGAGCCCGCCAGCTGCGGCAACGGCAGCACCATCGGCTTTGCCATGGACAGCCCGGAACAGGCCGACGCCTGGCACGCAGCCGGTCTGGCCAACGGCGGTACCGACTGCGAAGACCCGCCGGGCGTACGTGAAGGCAACGGCATGAAGCTGTATTTGGCTTACCTGCGCGACCCGTCCGGCAACAAGCTGTGCGCGATGTATCGCATGCCCTGAGGCCATGATACGGCTGTCCGACGCCCGCAATCAGGGCGTCGGCTTGCACACACTCCCGCACGAAAAACCAGTCTGTTACCGACCCGGCGCGGTGCGTACTATCGTCCGATCAACTGAGGCGCCGCACATGAACCACTGGGTCTACCTGATTAGTGCCATCGTATCCGAGGTGATTGCCACCTCCGCGCTGAAAGCCAGCACCGGCTTCAGCAAACCGCTGCCATCGGTGGTTGTGGTGGTTGGCTATCTGGTGTCGTTCTACTTTCTGTCACTGACACTGAAGACCATTCCCGTGGGTATCGCCTATGCCATCTGGTCCGGGGTGGGCGTGGTCCTCATCTCGATCGTGGCCTGGCTTCTATACGGCCAGAAGCTCGACCTGCCTGCGCTAATCGACATGGGGCTGATCATCAGCGGCGTCATGGTCATCAACCTGTTTTCCAGCACCGCCGGGCACTGAAGCCTCCCGCTCAGCCCGCCAGCAACTGCTCCGCCTCTTCGCCAAAGGCCGGACCCGGGCGCACATCGATATCCCGCGGCCCCACCGGTTCGGCACATTCAGAGCACACCATCACCGGTTTCATGCGCTGACCGCAGCCCTTGTGATAATGCTCGATGGGCGCGCCACGCTCATCGGCCATCCAGGTATCACCCCAGCTGACCAGCGACAGAATCACCGGGTGCAGCGCCAGTCCCTTGTCGGTCAATCGATACTCTTCGCGCAGCGGACGCTGCTGGTAAGGCACCTTGACCAGCACCTCATGCTCGACCAGCTTTTTCAGGCGATCAGCCAGCAGGTGGCGCGTCAGACCAATACGCCGCTCGAAGGCGTCGAAGCGGCGTACGCCGAGAAAGCAGTCGCGCAGAATCAGCAACGTCCAGCGGTCACCCACCACCGCCAGCGTGCGAGACATCGAGCAGGGCTGCTCACCCAGTTCTTCCCAGCGCATGTATTAACCCTCCAGTTGAGGTGCTCAGAGTAGCTTGACAAGTTCCAAAATGAAACCCACTATCTAGTCAGTTCCAAAAAAGAACCATAGACAACAAGGACCATGCCATGACAGCAACTGCACCCGTAGCGGTGGTGATCGGCGCCGGTGATGCCACCGGTGGCGCCATCGCTCGCCGTTTTGCCCGAGAAGGCTTCACCTTGTGCGTCACCCGCCGCAATGCCGACAGCCTGAGCGAGCTGGTTGCCCAGATCGAGGCGGACGGCGGCAAGGCCCACGCCTTCGGCTGCGATGCGCGCAGCGAAGAGGAGATGGTGGGTCTGTTTGAGCACATCGAGCGGGAGATCGGCCCGGTTGAAGTGGCGATCTTCAACATCGGCGCCAACGTGCGCTTCGGTATTACCGAGACCACCGCCCGGGTCTATCGCAAGGTCTGGGAAATGGCGGGCTTCGCCGGCTTTCTGGCCGGCCGGGAGGCCGCCAGGGTGATGCTGCCGCGCGGCAAGGGCACCATCATCTTTACCGGCGCCACAGCGTCGCTGCGCGGCGGTTCGGGCTTCTCCGCCTTTGCCGGCGCCAAGTTCGCGCTGCGCGCGCTGGCCCAGAGCATGGCCCGCGAACTGGGCCCGCAGGGGATTCATGTCGCCCACCCGATCATCGACGGCGCCATCGATACCGCCTTTATCCGCGACAACTTCCCCGAGCGCTATGCCCTGAAAGATCAGGATGGCATCCTCAACCCCGAGCATATTGCCGACCAGTACTGGGCGATTCACGCGCAGCCGCGTGACAGCTGGACCCACGAACTGGACCTGCGGCCCTGGATGGAAACCTTTTAAACCCGCTCTGGAGAGAGAGTCATGAGCAAGACCATCGAGTTCTATTTTGACGTCGGCAGCCCGGCGAGTTATCTAGCCTGGACCCAGCTACCAGCCATCGCCGAGCGCACCGGCGCGACCCTGGTCTACAAACCCATGCTGCTGGGCGGCGTATTCATGGCCACCGGCAACAGCTCGCCGGCGACCGTACCGGCCAAGGGTGCGTATTCACGCATCGACATGCAGCGCTATGCCAACCGCTATGGCGTCACCCTGAACCAGAACCCCTTCTTCCCGATCAACACCCTGCAACTGATGCGCGCTGTCACGGCGTATCACGGCAGCCCCGAGTTCGACCGCCTGCTGGCCGCGATCTTCAACGCCATGTGGATCAGCGAACTGAACATGGGCGAGCCCGAAGTCGTCGGCAAGGTGCTGCTCGAGGCCGGCTTTGACCCGGCAGAGGTGATGGCCAAGGCCAGCGACCCTGTCGTCAAGGCGCAGCTCAAGAGCGCAACAGAAGAGGCTATCGGCCGCGGCGTCTTCGGCGCACCGACCTGCTTTGTCGATGGCGAGATGTTCTTTGGCCAGGACCGACTGGACTGGATCGAAGCAGCCGCGCGCAGCTGATCCGATTGACCAGCGGCATCCTCGCCGGTGCCGTTGGTCGGCTGCCGTCAAAACCCGCTTTGCAGCCAATTGACGGCCATCTCGGCGCGGCATACATTCGCCAACGATGAGCAGCGTTCCGGCGTCCTGCCCCTGCTCAGGGATTCCCTGTCCCTATCTTCCCGGATCTATCCACATGCTGTCCCTTGCCCTCAAGTGCGTCTTGGGTGCGCTGGCGGTGCTGCTGATTGCGCTGCTGGCGAAAACAAAGAGCTTTTACATTGCCGGCCTGGTGCCGCTGTTTCCGACCTTTGCGATCATTGCCCACTACATCGTCGGCAGCGAGCGACTGGCCAGCGACCTGCGTAGCACTGCCATTTTCGGCCTGTGGTCGCTGCTGCCCTATGCCGCGTACCTGTTTTCGATTGTGCTGCTGAGCGAGCGCTTTACGCTGCTGGTGACGCTGACCGTCGGTGCCCTGGCGTGGATGGTGGCGGCCGGCTTGCTGCTGACCGTCTGGACGCGAACCTACCCGGCTGTCTGAGCGGCGCGGGTGAGCGCCGCAGCAATCGGTGGACATGCCTTCGGTGTTGTCCGACGACAGCGGTTCAGACCTCAAGCAGAAAGGTGACTGGCCCGTCGTTAACCAGATGCACCTGCATATCGGCGCCAAAACGACCGGTTGCGACCTGCGGGTGCTGCGCACGCGCCTGAGTTACCAGATAGTTGAACAACGCCTCGGCTCGATCCGGCGGCGCGGCGGTGGAGAAGCCGGGGCGACGGCCCTTGCGGGTGTCGGCGGCCAGGGTGAACTGGGACACCAGCAGCAACCCGCCCTGCACGTCGGTCAGCGAGTCGTTCATGCGCCCATCGGCATCGGTGAACACCCGATATTCGAGCAGCCGTTTGAGCAGCTTGTCAGCGCTGGCCTCGTCGTCCTGCGGCTCGATGCCGACCAGCACCAGCAGCCCCCGATCAATCGAGCCGACACTCTCGCCCTCAACCTCGACCCGGGCCTGACTGACCCGTTGCAGCAATCCCTTCATCTCACTCGGCCTGCGGTGTCAGGTCGAGCAGGCGCCGCGCCATATCACCGGTCGCACGCACCAGTGCGTCGGCGATGCCCGGCTCGGAGGCGGCGTGGCCGGCATCGCGGATGATGTTCAGCTCGCTACCGGGCCAGCGCTGATGCAGCGCGTAGGCGTTATCCAGCGGGCAGACCATGTCGTAGCGACCGTGCACGATGATGCCGGGAATATGCGCAATGCGGTCCATATTGTTGAGCAACTGATCCGGCTCAAGGAAGGTTTTGTGGGCGAAGTAATGGCACTCGATCCGCGCAATGGCGTAGGCGCGACGAGCATCGCTGAAGCGCTCGATCACCTGCGGGCTGGGCCGCAGCGTCGCGCAGCGCCCTTCCCAGATCGACCAGGCCTTGGCGGCGTGCATGCGACAGATTTCATCATCACCGGTCAGGCGACGGTAATAGGCGGCCACCATGTCGGCACGCTCCTCCTCCGGGATCAGATCCAGATAGTCTTCCCAGTAGTCGGGGAAGATATGGCTGGCACCCTCCTGGTAGAACCAGCGGATGTCCTGTTCGCGGCACAGGAAGATCCCCCGCAGCACCATCCCCATCACCCGGTCCGGGTGTGCCTGGGCATAGGCCAGCGCCAGGGTAGAGCCCCAGGAGCCACCGAACAGCACCCACTTGTTGATCCCCAGATGCTCGCGCAGCGCTTCCATATCGGCCACCAGGTCGGCGGTGGTGTTGTTTTCCAGGCTGCCATGCGGCGTGGAGCGGCCACAGCCGCGCTGGTCGAAGGTAATGATGCGGTAGACCGAGGGGTCGAAGAAGCGACGGCTGAGGGCATCACATCCGGCGCCGGGGCCACCGTGAATGAAGACCACCGGCAGCCCATCGGACTGACCGCTTTCATCGGCATAGAGAACATGGGGGGACGTCACCGCCAGCTCGTGGCGGGCGAAGGGTTTGATCTCCGGGTACAACAGCTGCATGATGGGGCTCCCTGGCCTGAGCAGGCGCCGGCGCCGCTCACCTCACGTTGGAAAGCCCCACATTACTGACCCACGAGGCTGCTGTCACCTATGCGTTTGCTGCTTGCCCTGACCCTGCTGCTCGGCCTCGCCGGCTGCGGCCCGTCCAGCCCGGATGCCCGCCTGAATCAAGCCATTGCGGACTTCCAAAACGCCATTGAAGAGCGCGACCGCAGCGCCGTTCTGGCACTGCTGCACCCTGAATTCACGGCCCAGGACGAGTACGACAGCGAGTGGGCCGAGCGCACCCTGCAGTTGATGTTTCTGCGCAATCAGCGCATCGGCGTGCTGGTTACCAGCCAGCAGACCGACATTGACCCCGGCTACCCTGAACGCGCAGACAGCAGCGCCCGCGTTACCCTGACCGGCGCCGAGCGCTTTATCCCCAATAGCGCAGGCCAGTACGACCTGACCCTGGTGTGGCTGGACGACGACGGCGAGTGGCTGCTGCGCAGCCTCGACTGGCAGCCGGTACGCTGAGATGCACGCGCCCGATTACGCTGCGCTGGCGCGCATCGCTCTGGGGCACATCACCAAGGTCTATCCCCATAGCGGCCCCCAGCGGCTCACCAGCGCCAGCGACTGGCTCCCCCCCGAACAGGCTCACCCGCTGTTTTGCGGCAGCTACGACTGGCACTCCTGCGTGCACAGCCACTGGCTGCTGATACGCGTGCTCACTAGCGCGCCGCAGCTGGCGGAGGCAGAGGCTATCCGCCGGCGACTGCAGCAGTTCAACGACGCCGACGTCGCGGCCGAGATAGCGACCTTCGAGCGCCAGGGCGCAGGCTTCGAACGCCCCTACGGCTGGGCCTGGTTACTCAAGCTGCAGGCGGAGCTGCTGAGCAGCAACGAGCCGGCGGCAAGGCATGCGGCGCAGACCCTCCAGCCGCTGGCGGATCGACTGCGCCAGCGGCTGACGGATTACCTGCCGCGCCTGCCTTACCCCATTCGCAGCGGCCAGCACAACAACACCGCCTTCGCCCTGCTGCTGGTCTTGGACTACGCCAGCACGACGCAGGACCAGCCGCTGACGGAGCTGCTGCGCCAACGCAGTCTGGAGTGGTTTGCCAATGACGTGGCCTGCCCGGCCTGGGGCGAACCCGGCGGTGAAGACTTCCTGTCGCCCAGCCTGCAGCAGGCGGTACTGATGCAGCGGATAATGACGCCCGAGGCCTTCGGCGCCTGGCTGGCGGCTTTCTTCCCGCACCTGGCAAACGGGCAGCCCGCCGTGCTGCGCCAGCCCGTCAGCGTGCATGAGCGCAGCGACGGCAAGCTGGCGCATCTGGACGGCCTGAACCTCAGTCGCGCCTGGTGCTGGTTTCTGCTGGCGCAGAGCGCGCCGTACCTGCAGGCCACCGCCGAGGCACACCTGCAGGCCGCGCTGAATCACCTGCAGGACGACTACATGGGCAGCCACTGGCTGGCCAGCTTCGCCCTGCTGGCGCTGGAAGCTCAGCGCAGCTTGGTTTCACGCAACCTGAGCATGTAGTCCGGCGGCGCAAAGCTGTCGGCACGGGCTTGGGCCCAGTACTTCTTGAACAGATGCAGCTCGGCGCGACCATCCAGCAGCACACCCGGTTCAAGAAACTCGAACAGCTCGCTGTACGGGCGCACCTCATAGCGCGATACACGCCGAATAACGTGCTCCGGGCCTAGCTCGCTGGGATGCTTGAGCCCGGCCGCCTCCAGCATGTGCGCCAGCGCCAGCACGGTGTTGCGGTGGAAGTGATAGACCCGCTCGCTCTTGTCCGCCACATCCAGCCGCGCGCTGCGGCTTGGGTCCTGGGTGGCAACCCCGCTGGGGCATTTATCGCTGTGGCAGCTCAGGCTCTGGATGCAGCCAAGCGCAAACATGTAACCACGCGCCGCGTTGCACCAGTCGGCGCCGACCGCCAGGGTACGGGCGATATTGAAGGCGGTGGTGATCTTGCCGGCCGCGCCGATATGAATCTTCTCGCGCAGGTTGGCGCCCACCAGCGTGTTGTGCACCAGCAGCAGGCCGTCGGTCATCGGTGTGCCGAGACGGTTGATAAACTCCAGCGGCGCCGCACCGGTACCGCCCTCTCCCCCGTCGACGACGATGAAGTCCGGGTGCTGGCCGGTCTCCAGCATCGCCTTGACGATACCGAACCACTCCCACGGATGACCAATCGCCAGCTTGAACCCCACCGGCTTGCCGCCGGACAGCGCACGCAATTGGCCGATGAAGTCCATCAACTCCAGCGGCGTCGAGAATGCCGAATGGCTGGCCGGCGACACCACATCCTCCCCGACCGGCACCCCGCGTGCCTCCGCGATCTCCGCCGACACCTTGGCGCCGGGCAGGATGCCGCCATGACCGGGCTTGGCGCCCTGCGACAGCTTGATCTCGATCATCTTGACCTGCGGCAGGCGGGCGTTGCGCTCGAACAGCGCAGCATCAAAACCGCCATCCGCGGTGCGACAACCGAAGTAACCCGAACCAATCTCCCAGACCAGGTCGCCGCCGGGACGCAGGTGATAGCGTGAAATCGAGCCTTCGCCGGTATCGTGATAGAAACCGCCCTTCTTCGCCCCGGTGTTGAGCGCCAGAATGGCGTTGGCCGACAGCGAGCCGAAACTCATCGCGGAAATATTGAATACGCTGACATCGTAGGGCTGACTGGTATCCGGGTGGCTGCCCACCCGTACGCGGAAATTGCTGTCGGCAATATGCACCGGCGCCAGCGAATGATTGAGCCACTCGTAGCCTTCCTCGTTCATACGGTTGAGCGAGCCAAAGGGCTTCTTGTCGAGCACATTCTTGGCGCGCTGGTAGACCACGCTGCGCTGCTCGCGGGAAAACGGCAGCTCGTCGGTGTCGGACTGGATGAAATACTGGCGCAGCTCCGGGCCGATGGACTCCAGCATGTAACGAAAGTGCGCCAGTACCGGATAGTTGCGGCTGATGGTGCGGCGTCGCTGGCACACATCCCATAGCCCCAGCAGAGCCAGCGCCAGCAGCGGCGCAGCCAACAGCCACCAGAGAGGAGAAAGCAGCGTCAATGCCAGGCCCACCAGGGCACCCAGCACACACATGGACCAGGTTAGAAAACGCAGGGGAATTGCGGTCAGGCGCATACGGCCGTCCTTATAGTCAGTACATCAGGCCTGACGATAGATACCATATCCCTCCGACAGCTGCACGGCCGGCACGCTAGTGACTGAGGCATGGTGCAGCGAACAACTCACCGCGCCAGGCGCCACGTAGCGTGCCAGCCATGACCAACAGCCAGAGCAGAACCAGCGCAACTACCAGTAACTCACCAAACCGGCTGAAGAACGCAAGCCCCAGGACCTCGGCCAATGCCAACGTCGCCAACGCGTAGACCCCCAGTGGAAAGGTGAACGCCCACCAGCCCAGATTGAAGGGAATACCGTCACGCAGGTAGCGGCCCAGTATCAGCAACGCCAGCAGCAACCACCACAGCCCCAGCCCCCAGAGCAGCAGACCGCCGATCACCCCTACCCCCTGTGCCACGCTGCCAACCTCGGCCAAGCCCTGCGCTGAAAAAACGCCGCTCGCATCCTGCCCCAGCAGCAGCAACCCCAGCGCGCCAGTGCCAAGCGGCCCCAGCGCCAGCCAGCTGGAAGCCGCCATATCGCGCGGCGGCAATTTATGCACCGCCATGCGCAGCAGCAGAATAACCAGAATGCTCAGCGCCACCGGTACCGAGCAGGCCCAGAGTACGTAGCTGGTAATCAGCACCACGTAGGCGTCTGCCGGTGGCAGCAAGGGAATCATCAGCCCACCGCTGGCCGCCGCCACCTCGGCGGCGACCACCGGCAACAGCCAGACAGCTGTCATGCGGTCGATACTGTGTTCCTGGCGGGTAAACATCAGATAGGGGATGACCACACCACAGGCCAGCGCCATAGCCACGTCGAGCCACCAGATCGGCAACATCAATGCCCGTACGCCGTCCCCCCAGAGCGCCACCCCGTAGCTGGGAAGACCGTTGAGCAGGGTCGCCAGCGCCATGGGAATGGTGCCGATGAACATGGACACCGTGGCGTGACCGAAGATGCGCCGCGCCTGATCGAAGTAGCACAGCCAGCGCAGCGCATAGAGCACAGAAAACAATGCAAACAGCAACAGACTGGCCAGCCATACCCCCTGACCGAGCCCAGGCGCGCCCAGCGTCGGCAGGGCCAAAGCCAGGATACCGGTGCCCATCACTACGGCAAACCAGTTAGGCGTAAATTGGCGGATGACCTCGCGCGGGCTATCCAGGTGCTGCAGCGGACGCAGCTGCATGGGGCTGGGATACAGACGTGGCATGATGCTCTCCGGTCGAAATATCAAACCATTCTAAGCACCTTTTAAATCGATATAAGCGGATATTTCAGGTTTTGGTGATCGGTTTTACCGAACAAAGCACGACTGCGACTGGCACTCTTTGTGCTTCACTGAAGTGAGCTGTCAGACAAGAGAAAACACCATGTCGTCCTCCGATCTTTCCTGCCAGGCGCCAGACCTACGGCTGATCAGCCTGCAGAGCACCTGCCTGATTGCCTGCTGGCTAGCCGAGCATGGGCTGCCGGTCGCGCCTGTGCTGCAGGACAGCGGCCTGAGCCTGGACGACCTGCAGACGCCTTCGCTGCTGATTACGCCGGAGCAGGAACAACAGGTGTTCGCCAACACCGTCAGGCTGACCGCCGACCCGCTGATCGGTCTCAAGCTTGGCCAACGCATGCGCGTCTCTGCGTATGGCCAGCTGGGCTACGCGATGCTCTCGGCCCCCACGCTGTTTGATGCGCTGCAGGTCATGCTGGCATTTCCGGTTCTGCTCGGCAGTTACTTCCGACTGCAGTTGGAGACCCTGCCGGATGGCCAGCTCGCCCTGCGCGCGGACCACTATCACGCATCGCCCGCCCTGCGGCTGTTCAATGTCGAGCTGTGCCTCTCCTCAATCAAGGCCATGCTGGACGACGCCCTTGGCGCCCAGCTGCAGCTCGGCGCCGTGCACCTGAGCACGAGCACGCCCGCCCACGGCGATCAATACCCTCATTACGTCGGAGCCTGCCCGCTGCTGGCCGGTCAGGACGCCGAGCGGCTGGTGTTTGCGCCCGGAACGCTGGACGCCATATTGCCGCTGGCCGAACCGGTTACGCACTTCGAGGCCAGGCGTCACTGCCAGACAGTGCAGGACAGTTTCCGTCCGGAACCCTCGGCACTGGTCAGTCAGCTCAGTGCCCAGCTCGAGCAACAACTCGAAGCGCCGCCGTCACTTGAGCAACTGGCGACCCAGCTGCACTGCACCAGCCGGACCCTGCGTCGCCACCTGCAGCGCGACGGCTACGGCTACCAACAGTTGCTGGATCAACTGCGCTTCCGGCGTGCCAAACAGTTGCTGGACCACCAACAGCTGCCCATCTACGCCATTGCCGAACAGCTCGGTTTCAGCGAGACCGCCAGCTTCCGCCATGCCTTCCAGCGCTGGTCGGGCACCACACCACGGGCCTGGCGGCAAAGCCAGCCGCACGCGCACAACCCTCTCTGACGCCGGCGAAACGGATTTCACCGGCCACACGACTGTCCGTTTCGATCCCTTTTCTGTCCCTCTGCAGCATTTCCCGCGGCCTCGGTGCGCGCCATGATCGATGGCAACCGAGTCAGCAGCCACAGGATTTGCCATGCAGACGTTCTACAGCGACGACCATCGACTGCACCACGCCAACGCCGAACTCAACGAAGGCCAGCTCATGCCCTGCTTCGAGATGCCCTCGCGCGCCGATATGGTGCTGGAGCAGGTGAAACGAACCGGATTGGGGCCGATCAGCGAACCGCAGGACTTTGGGCTGGCACCGCTCAAGCGCGTGCACAGCCCGGAGTTTGTCGACTTTATCCAGAGTGCCTGGCAACGCTGGAGCGCCCTCGGCCGCAGTCACGACATGCTGCCGCTGGCCTGGCCGTTGCGACGGCTGCCGTCACGCTGCCCGGAAGACATCGACGGCCAGCTCGGCTACTACAGCTTTGATGTCGGCGCGCCGCTGACCGCAGGCAGCTGGCAGGCGATCTACAGCAGTGCGCAGGTCGCGCTGACGGCGCAGGCCCACCTGTGCGCTGGCGCGCACGCGGCCTTCGCGCTATGCCGGCCGCCCGGACACCACGCCGGGATCGACTACATGGGCGGCTACTGTTATCTGAACAACGCGGCCATTGCTGCGCAGGCCATGCTCGATCAGGGCGCCGGCAAGGTCGCCATCCTCGATGTCGACTTCCACCACGGCAACGGCACCCAGGACATTTTCTATCAACGCCCGGATGTGCTCTTTACCTCGATCCACGGTGACCCGCGCAACGAGTATCCGTGCTTTGCCGGCTACGCCGACGAGCGCGGTGAAGGCACCGGCCTTGGCTACAACCACAATTACCCGCTGCCCGCCGGCAGCGACTGGGGTGTCTGGTCGCAGGCGCTGCGCGATGCGCTGCGGCAGATTGCCGGGTTCGGTGCGGATTATCTGATCGTCTCGCTCGGCGTGGATACCTATCTGGCCGACCCCATTTCCAGCTTCAAGCTCGACAGCCCCGACTATCTGAAGATGGGCGAGCTGATCGCCGGGCTCGGGCTGCCCACGCTCTTTGTCATGGAGGGCGGCTACGCCGTGGAAGAAATCGGCATCAACGCCGTCAACGTCCTCAGCGCATTCGATGCAACCGTCACCACTCAAGGAGAAGCCCAATGAAACTGGCAAGCACGTTGGGGCTGATCGCCCCCTTGGCCGCACTGTCGTTCAGTGCACTGGCCGCCGACCAGGTGAAGATCTACAACTGGTTCGACTACACCCCACAAACCACGCTGGACGGCTTTCAGACCGAAACCGGCATCACTCCGACGCTGGATACCTTCGATTCCAACGAGGTATTGGAAGCCAAATTGCTGTCCGGCCGATCCGGCTATGACGTGGTGGTGCCAAGCGACAGCTTTCTCGCCAAACAACGTCAGGCCGGCGCCTTTCAGCCGCTGGACAAAAGCCTGCTGCCGAACCTTGGCAACCTCAACCCGGACCTGATGAAGGTGCTGGAGGGCAGTGACCCGGGTAACCAGTACGCCGTGCCCTACATGTGGGGCACCAACGGCATCGGCTACAACCCGGAGAAAGTCCGCGCGGCGCTGGGTGACGATGCGCCGGTCGACTCCTGGGCACTGGTCTTCGACCCGGCGAACATGGAAAAACTGGCCGAGTGCGGCGTCGCCTTCCTCGACTCGCCGTCGGAAATCCTGCCGGGCGCGCTGCACTATCTGGGCCTGGACCCGAACAGCACCAAGAGCGAGGACTACGACGCCGCCGTCGCCATGATGAGCAAGATCCAGCCCTACGTGCGCTACTTCAACTCCTCGCGCTTTCTCAACGACATCGCCAACGGTGAAATCTGCGTTGCTGTCGCCTGGTCCGGCAGCATCCTGCAGGCGAACTCCCGCGCGCAGGAAGCCAACAACGGCGTGCACCTTGAGTACCGCATTCCGAAAGAAGGGGCACAGGTCTGGTTTGACCTGATGGCGATTCCGAAGGACGCACCCAACCCGGCGGCGGCGCACGCCTTTATCAACTACCTGCTCAAGCCTGAAGTGGTTGCTGAGATCAGCAACGTGGTGGGCTACGCCAACCCCAACGCCGCCGCGACCGAGCTGGTCAATGAAAGCCTGCGCAACAACCCCGGTGCCTATCCGCCGGCCGAGGTACAGGCCCGCCTGTTTACCCTCAAGCCGCTGCCGCTGGCCGCCGAGCGTGTGCGTACGCGTGCCTGGAACAAGATCAAGACCGGACAATAAGACCGGAGCTGTCCTAGCCAACAAAAAACCGCAGTGATGCGGTTTTTTGCTGATTTTCCGATCAGGCACAGGAGATACGCCGTAGTACAAATCCAGAGCGTTTTGCCAAATGCTCGCATGGTGGAGTGGGCACCGGGGTTCGTCCCGTTTACGCGGGCGAGTAGCGCAGATTTGTCGGGAAAAAGAGCCACAGGATGTCTGAGGGGGCGGAGCCCCCGAGTTTTGTGGCTCACCTCGCCGGCCACCCCGACAAATCGAGCAACGCAGTGAACCCGCAGGGCCGCGTAGTCGGGTGCCCCGGGGATCGCTAAGGGGGGGCTGGGCAAGCAGCCCCCCTTGGCTCGCCGGGAAGGCGAAAGGCTAGCTCAGTAACAGCTAAGTGCAGGAAACGGTCGAACGAGAGTGATGATCACCTTGAAAGCTCCCGACCAAACACAAAAAACCCGCATCACTGCGGGTTTTCATGCCTGCTGGAATCACACACCCATCGGCTTGACCCCGATCCAGGCACCATGCAAGTAGAACGCGAAGGCCGCCCAGGCGACCAGGCCAACCACCACTACCACCGCGTCCATCACCGGCTTGCCCTTGCCGTAGCTGACGCCGGCAGCACGATCGCGCTTGCGCGAAACCACAAACAGCGCGGTGGCCCAGGCGAGGAAGCCGCCGAACAGCAGCAGGTCCGCCAGCGAGCCGTTGGCAATCAGGTGCGCCAGCGCCCAGAACTTCACACCCAGCAACATCGGATGGCCGACTCGCGCCTTGATGCAGGAACCGGGGATGTAGGTCGCGACGATGAGGATAAACGCGGGGATGGTCAGCAGAGCGGCCAGGTGACGCGTCCAGACCGGCGAGATCCACAGCCAGGTGGGGCTCATGCGCGCCTGCCCGTAACCGTAGATGATCAATACAAAGCCGACAATCGACACCAGCGCATAGATGCCCTTCCAGGCCAGCGGCCCTTTGGCGGCGATGAACGAGGCGCGCTTGTCAGCGGCGAACAGGCGTGCGGAATGCATGCCCAGAAACAGTATCAGGCCCAATATCAGCAGCAGCATCACGGTACTCCGTTGTTATGGTTATGGTGCGCCGCTCTGCATTGGAGCGGCGTTGCCATCTTACTCCAGCCGCGCTTTCAGAGAACCGCCCTCTTCCCCCTCCAGCACCAGTGCGCCGGTTTCATCAAGGCGGAAACGGCTGGCCTGCTCCAGGCTCTGTACGAAGCGCGTCTCCTGCTGGTTCAACGAGGGAGCACAGGCCTTGCGGGTGGTCGCGAGCTGGCTAACCGTCAGGTTGCGCCCTTGCACCTCGTAGGCACCAACGTAGTTGTTGCAGCTGGCGCGGCCAGACACGCGACCGTCATTGCCGAAGTTGAGCGTCACCCGCGAGCGGTCGATGATGCCGCCGCCGTTAATGTCCTCAACCACCCACTCTCCGGCCTGCAGGATCAGTGCACCCGCCGGCTCACACTCGGGAAAGGTGTCACCCTTGATGGTCAGCATGCCCTTGTCACCCTTGTTCCAGAAACTGGTGGTACTGTCTTGCGGGTCCTCGTAACGGGCGCCTGAGGCACTGACCACCTGTTTGAGAATGTACTGTCCATGCACAGCTTCGATCAGCGCTTCCTCGTTATGCAGGGTGACGCGCACCGGAGTCCCCCCGCACTGCAGAATCATCACCCCGCTGCTGGGCAGTGCCTCGGCACTGGGGGGCGGTGGGGCCTGGTCGTTACCGGACATACCGGCACAGCCGACCAGCAGAGTACTCAGCAGTGCCGTTGCCATCAGGCCTTGGCGTTGGGTCATCGTCTATCTCCTTGATGAGGGTGAACACCGACCAAGCATAGCCTCAGGCGCCGCTCGCGGCACCCTGCAATCCGTCAGGCAGGTGGACCAGGCCCTCAAGGTAGAGCACGGCGTAACCGCTGATCTGCACCCGCTGAGGCCCCACTTCGCAGTACAAATGGCCGCCGCGCGCCGATGCCTGATAGGCGTGCAGCGTGCGCCGTCCCAGCCGCTCGGCCCAGAGTGGCGCCAGACCGGCGTGAATGGAACCGGTCACCATATCCTCCAACCCGCCATTGGCTGGCCAGAAATAACGCGAGACAAAATCCACCTCACGTCCGGGCGCCGTCGCCACCACATCTCTGGGTGCCAGACGCGCCAGCACCTGCGGATCAGCCTGCACCGCGCGCACCGCGTCCTCATCAGGGTAGAGCGCAAACCAGGCCTGATCGCTGACCAGCACCTGCGCAGGTGGCAATGACAGTCCGGCCAGCAGCTCCGGCGGCACCTGGGCGACCGCGACCGGCGGCAGCAGCGGCGCAGACATGTTGATCAGGCCACCCTCGCCGCGCGTCAGTTGCAGCTCACCCACGGCGGCGGCGCTAAAGGTCAGCGTCTGACAGGCCGGGTCGCGGCTGAACAGCACATGCGCACTGGCCAGAGTTGCATGGCCACAAAAATCGATTTCCGCCAGCGGCGAGAACCAGCGAATCGCGAAATGGCCAGGCTGCTGCTCGACCAGAAAGGCGGTTTCCGACACGTTGTTTTCGGCTGCAATAGCCTGCAATACGGCGTCATCCAGCCAATGCGGCAATGGCATCACCGCCGCGTAGTTGCCACCGAACAGACGGTCGGTAAAGGCATCAACCTGATAGAGAGGTAGTTTCATTGCGCAGCTCCAGCAGTAAAACTTCCAGCCTACTCCAATCAGTCGGCAGCGCAGCAACACAGCCGCGACTGCAGACAGGAGTACAGTTGGCCACGGATGTCAGAACCCCCGCCCTTCGTTACGCAGAAAAGCCGACTCCTCGGCGGTGGTCGGGCGCAGCAGCACTTCGTTGCGATGCGGATAACGGCCAAAGCGCTTGAGAATCTCCAGGTGCTGGCGCTCTGCACGCAGGTTGTCCTCCAGCCCCGGCGCGCTGAACAGCATCATGGCCTGCTCGTGAATGACCATGGACTCGCTGTGCATGAACGGCATGTACATGAAGGCGCGCATCTTCAACGGCAACGCCTGATCGGCACCGCCGGCCACAGCCTCCTGCGCCAGCACCAGCGCCATGCCATCGCTGGCGAACGAGCGCGCGGTGCCGCGCCAGATGTTGCGTGAAAACTGGTCCAGCACAATGATCTCGGCCAGCCGGCCCAGCGCCGTCCCACGCCAGTTCATCAGTTCGCCGCGCTCGGCACGCGCGTGCAGCGGCCCAAAGCGCTCGCGAATAAAACGGTCCAGGCCCGGATCAGCGCGCCACCACTGCACCGGCTGCAACTCACCAAACCAGAATGTGATTACTTCATCGACGGGCGTCACTCAGCTCCCCCACTCGTGTTGCGGTCTTACCAGTTGCCTATACTCGATCAGAACGGTGCTGCACGGATCGGTTCCGGGCATTTGGCGCCCAACCAGGCCGCCCGGTGAGGACCAGCGTCAGCCGGGATCGCTCAGGTGACCGCGGCAAACCGCAGCCAGCTTGTTACCGTCGGGGTCGCGAATGTAGGCGCTGTAGAAGTCCGGGTTGTATTGTGGCCGCAAGGCGGGCTCGCCCTCGCTGGACCCTCCGCTGGCGAGGGCAGCGGCATGAAAGGCGCGCACGGATTTCCAGTCGGGGGCAGCAAAAGCGACCATCACGCCGTTGCCGACCGAGGCCGCTCCGCCATCAAAGGGTTCGCACAACCAGAGCGCCAGTTCGGCAGCGCCCTTGTCCTGGTAATACC
This sequence comes from Pseudomonas abyssi, assembly GCF_002307495.1. Classification (GTDB taxonomy): domain Bacteria; phylum Pseudomonadota; class Gammaproteobacteria; order Pseudomonadales; family Pseudomonadaceae; genus Halopseudomonas; species Halopseudomonas abyssi. The sequence goes on from NZ_NTMR01000022.1 coordinate 65,549, forward strand.
CCCAGCCGGCCCAACCGTCCCAGTCACCCTCACCCGGTGTCTGTACCCGGGCTATCCCCAGCGTGACCATGACCGCGTCGTAGAAAACGGTCGCCCGCAGCAGATCGTTGGTACCAAGGGTGATGTAGGTAAACATGCGGCCTCCAGAGCGAGTGTCAGCGAGCCGCCAGCATACTCCAGGGGGCCGCCCTGTTCACTTTTTAGACATCAATCTAAATCTTGGTTATTATGCGCGACTGCTGAGTCATCAGCCCATCACATTGCTCGCTCAGGATAATCCTCTGATCGGCGCTTTTATGCATTAACTCCAGCAGTTAATCGCGTTTTTACTGCAGATATTCTGCAGACCATGGTCCGTCTACTGACGCGCCAGAATACTTTCGACAATAAATATGTGAATAGCCTCTATGTCAAAATCCAATATCATCGCCATTGCTTCATCCCCGGCGTCCGAGTTTGATGCCGATGCGGTGCGTCACCAGCGCTTCAAGGTCTACACCGCCAAGCAGCTGGACCAGATTCCGCAGTTGCAGCAGCTCAGTGCCGAGCAGCGCTTCGAGATGCAGGTCGTTGCCAGCGTGCTGCCCTTTCGGGTCAACCAGTACGTCATCGACGAGCTGATCGACTGGCACCAGGTACCGGCTGACCCGATCTTCCAGCTCACCTTTCCGCAGCGCGGCATGCTCAAGCCTGAGCACTACGACCGTGTCGCCGAGGCCGTGCGCAGTGAACTGCCCGCCGCTGAATTCAAAGCGCTGATCAGCGACGTTCGTGCCGAACTGAACCCGCACCCGGCCGGCCAGCTGGAACACAATATTCCGATGCTGGACGGCGAAGTCGTCGAAGGGCTGCAGCACAAGTACCGCGAAACGGTGCTGTTCTTCCCCAGCTCCGGTCAGGTCTGCCACAGCTACTGCACCTTCTGCTTTCGCTGGGCGCAGTTTGTCGGCGACAAGGACCTGAAAATCGCCGCGCGTGAATCCAATCAGTTACAGGATTACCTGCGCGCCCATCCGGAAGTCACCGACGTGCTGGTCACCGGCGGCGACCCGCTGGTGATGAAGACCCGCAACCTGCGGGCCTATCTGGAGCCGCTGCTGAGCGCAGAGTTTGACCATATTCGCACCATCCGTATCGGCTCCAAGGCGTTGACCTTCTGGCCCCAGCGCGTGGTGACCGATGACGACGCCGAAGACCTGCTCGCCCTGTTCCGCGAGATTCAGGCCGCCGGCAAGCACCTGGCGCTGATGGCCCACTACAACCACTGGCAGGAGCTGGAGCCGGCCATCGCCCGTGAAGCCATTCGTCGCATCCGCGACACCGGCGCACAGATTCGCGCCCAGGGCCCGCTGCTGGCTCACATCAACGACGACGCAAAGGTCTGGGCACGCCTGTGGCAGACACAGGTCGAGCTGGGCATCATCCCCTACTACATGTTTGTCGAGCGCGACACCGGTGCCCGCCACTACTTCGAGGTGCCGCTGGTCAAGGCCTGGGAGATCTACCGCGATGCCATGCAGCAGGTCTCGGGTATCGCCCGCACCGCGCGCGGCCCCTCCATGAGCTCGCACCCGGGCAAAGTGGAAATCCAGGGCGTCACCGAAATCAACGGCGAAAAGATCATTGCCCTGCGCATGATTCAGGGCCGCGACCCGGACTGGGTACAGCGCCCCTTCTTTGCCAAGTACAACGAAGACGCCACCTGGCTCAATCACCTTGAGCCTGCCTTTGGCGAGGAACGCTTCTTCTTCGACGATTAAGGCCGCGCGCCCGGTGGCTCAGCACGCCACCGGGCTCTGTTGTGTGCACACCTCTGCCGGGGTCCGTGCAGGAAGCCCGCCTGGTCGCCGCCGCCGACAGCGACCGTCTCGACACCTGGCACAAGTACCGCAAGGGTCAGTGCGACAGCTGCCGCGCCCGGCCTGAAACGCAAACGCCGCCCCGAAGGGCGGCGTCAGTTTGCCGGAAACCTGCTACCGATCAGTACGGACAGTTGCCGCGATAATCAGAGATATCGCGATCGGAGGTGTGATTCGGGCCACACAGGAACTGCTTATAGCGAGCATCCTCGTCGAGGTGCAGCTTCATCCAGGACACACCGAAGCGGCTGAGTACGTCGTTGTAGATGCTGCCACCGTTCCCGCAGTAGTGGCTGCCGTTGTTGATCTCGACAAAGGCCTTGTCGATGTTGGACGGCAGCGCGTTGTAGAACGGCGAGGCGTGCTGGTACACCGGCGCGATCACATCTGACTCGCAGGCAAAGATCAGCGTCGGTGCCTGAGCACGGCTGGCGTAGTAGCTGCTGGTATCCCAGGGTGCCAGCGGAATGGCCGCCTTGATGCGCCCTTCACGGCCAACCCGCAGAGTACCGCCGCCGCCCATCGACCAGCCAATCACGCCCAGACGATCAGTGTCGATCATGCCGCGAACCGGGCTGCCAACGGCGGTGTTCTGGTCAACCAGGTAGTCCAGCGCATTGTTGATTTGACGCGCACGGCTCGGTGGCTGATCAAACCCGGTGTTGGTATCAATGGTCATGACCACAAAGCCGTAGGAAGCCAGCTTCGGGCCCCACCACTCAATGGAGGACTCGGCCGAGACGAAGCCGGGAATCACCACAATCGCCGCCATGGTGCCGGTAGTGCCTGTCGGGTAGTGGATGGTGCCGCCGCCAAAGCCGCTGACAAAGCTGGAAACGCGCTCGTCATCAACATTGTACTGACCGCGATCGGCTTCCAGGAAGTTGACACTCGGGTCGGGGCCGCGCTGGTAGGGTGAGCTGCCACCGTTACCCGGATCCGGGTCAGTGGGCGGTGGGTTGTTGGCCAAGGCCGACATCGAGAACAGCAGCGCGCTGGCGCCACAGGCGGCAAGAATGCCTTTTTTGTTGAATGGCATGGGCTAGAGCCTCCATGAATCGTGCGTGGTTATTGTTGTAGGTACATCACGATCCGGCTTCTGCCGATCGGACCTCGGGTTGCCTGAGCGCCACTCTAGCGCCGCCCCCGCCCAACACCAGCACCCATTCAGGTGACACGTCATCTATCCCACCCTTTCGGGCGATGGCTGCTCACGCAGCCAATGGCTAGCCTTCCTCCTGCGTCAAATGCGATCCGCTGTCCGCCGAGCAGACCTCAGGTTGCCGCCTGTTTACTCGGACTGGCCGCTGAGCGCGCCTAGTTGTGATCTTTCAGTAGGTTGTTCATTCGGGACATACCCGGCAGATTGGAGGTGCGAAACAACAAGCCCCCGGAGTCCCGAATGAACAACCACAAAAATGCCCGATTAACTGTCCATGGTCGAGCCCTTTTGATCACTCGTATCCTTGAAGATGGTCTGCGCCCCTGCGAAGCTGCACAAGCGATGGGTGTCAGCCTGCGTACCGCTTACAAGTGGCTCGCGCGCTACAAAAACGAGGGCAACGATGGGCTGCACAATCGTTCTTCCCGACCTCGCTATTGCCCGCATGAAACGCCACCTGATCAGCAACAGCAGATCATTGAACAGCGCCGCGAGCGCCGAGTTTATAGGCATATCAGCGCCCAGGTAGGCGTGAGCGTCGCCACTATCGGCCGAGTTTTACGGCGAGCAGGCCTGAACCGGCTGAGTGCGCTTGAGCCTGCACGGCCGACCAATCGATATGAACACGACAACCCTGGCGACCTGTTGCACTTGGATATCAAGAAGCTGGCACGCTTCCGGCGCCCCGGTCATCGTGTCACAGGTGAGTTCAAAGGGAAGTCGCACGGCGCAGGCTGGGAGTACATCCACATGGCCATTGACGACCATAGCCGTGTTGCGTGGGCAACGACTCATCCTGACGAGACGGCTGCCAGTGCATGGCGTGCGCTGACCAGCGCCATTCGCTACTACCGGTCACTCGGGATACGTATTCAGCGCTTGCTGACGGACAACGGTAGCTGCTATCGCTCCGCGCTGTTTGCACGCGCTTGCCGACGATTGGGGCTCAAGCATGGCCGCACGCAGCCCTATACACCACGAACCAACGGCAAGGCCGAGCGCTGGATACAAACGGCATTACGGGAGTGGGCTTACGCTCGTTCTTACCACGACTCTGAGCAAAGAGCAGATCATCTCAATGCATGGCTACATCAGTACAACTGGCATCGCCCACACTCAGCTATCGGTAATCTGCCACCTATCAGCAGGCTGCCGATGATGAACAACCTACTGGCTTTACACACCTAGTCGTCGCTCAGCGTTGCCCTGACCAGCTCGATCTCATCGAAAAGACCGGCCATGACCCGCACCACCGCCGGGTCAAAGTGCTTGCCGGACTGTTCCCGGATGAACGCCTGCGCCCGTTCGGCCGTCCAGCCCGGCTTGTAAGGGCGCTCACTGCGCAGGGCGTCATACACATCACAGAGTGCGACGATACGCGCCGACAAGGGGATCTGCTCACCCTGCAGCCCCGATGGGTAACCCGTGCCATCCCACTTCTCGTGGTGATTCAGCGCAATCTCGGCCGCCAGTTCCAGCAGCGAGGAGCGACCGCTGTCAGACAAGATCTGGCTACCGATACGCGCATGCTCCTGCATGGTCCGAAACTCCTCTTCGGACAGCTTGCCCGGTTTGCGCAGGATCTGATCTGCAATGCCAATCTTGCCCACGTCATGCATGGGGGCCGCCAGGCGCAACAGCTCTACCCAGGTCGCCGGCGCCCCAAGCCCTTGGGCAATCAGCGCTGCCGTCTCGCCAATGCGCATGATGTGCTTGCCGGTCTCGTTGTCCTTGTAATCCGCCGCGCGCGCCAGCGCACGGATGACCGCGCGGTAACTGTCACGCAGCCGTACCGTGCGCTCCTGCACGCGCTCCTCCAGCGCGTTACGTTCCTGCAGCAGCGCCCGGTGAGTGTGACCAAACTCCAGACAATTGCGCACTCGCAACAGCAGCTCCGGCAGATCGACTGGCTTGGTGACATAGTCATTACCGCCCAGATCCAGGCCACGGCGACGGCTGGCAGCATCGCCCAGCGCGGTGACCAGAATCACCTGCTGCGCGGTGCGATCACGCTCTCGCAACGCCTCGAGAATAGTAAAGCCGTCCGGTTCCGGCATATCCAGGTCCAGCAGCAGCAGATCCCAGGAATTCTCCTGCAGCCAGCGCAGGCCCTCGGCAGAATCGCTGAAACCTTTCACCTGCCCCAACCCCATGGTCCGCAGGCTCGACTCAAGCAGCCGCATGTTTGCCTGCACGTCGTCGATAATCACCACCCGCGCACCGTGCAGCGTGGAATTCAACATCCTTCACTCCTCCAGCAAGGCACGCACCAACGCACCCAGCTCGTCGTCGTCCAAGGGTTTACGTACCAGCCCCTGACAGGCGCCGACCAGCTCCTGTACCAGCGGCGACTCAAGCGAACCGGCCAGCAGCAGCACCGGCAGCGTCCTGCCGGCCATCTGCTGTCGCAGGCGCTGCAAGGTCGGCGCACTGGATGCATCCAGTGCCGCATCATCCAGCAGCACCAGTGCGGCCGGTCGATCGGTTGTCTGCTCCAGCAGGCTGCCGGTACTGGTGACCGGCACCAGCTGCGCATCCTCCGCCAGCACCGCACGCACCTGGTCAGCCAGCAGGTCATCATCCGTCAGGCAGTACACCAGTGGCCTGGCATCGCGCTCGGTCGCCTGCGCCTCGCCCAGCGGCAGCTCGACCCAGAAGCGCGTTCCCACTCCCAGCTCACTCTCCAGACTGATCTCCCCCCCCATGGCCCGGGTGTATTCACGGCAGATCGACAGCCCGATACCGGTACCCTGGATCGAGGTATTCTCACGTCCCAGCCGCTGAAATGGCTCGAACAGCCGCGTCTGATCCTCCGCGCGTATGCCCATGCCACCATCCTCCACGATCAGCCGCAGGCGATCGCCGCGCTCCTCGCAGTACAGCCGTACCCAGCCTTCGGGCCTGTTGTACTTCTTGGCGTTGGACAGCAAGTTCAACAGCACCTGGCGCAAGCGGCGCGGATCAGCCAGCATGGTCAGGCTCGCGTCCGGTAGCTGCACGTCGAAACTCAACCCCTGCTCCTTGATCTGCAGGCGCACCATCTCGGCGCTCTCGCTCATGATCTGGCGTACGCTGGTCGGCATCAGCTCAACCCGGCGGGCGTCAACCTGGATAGCCGACCAGTCGAGGATGTCACTCAGCAGATTATTCAGATGGCGACTGGCGATCAGTATCTCGTTGACGTATTCAGAGGATTGCTGCCGCTCTTGATCGTCCAGCTCCATCAGCTGCGCGAACCCCAGAATCGCATTCAGCGGCGTACGCAGCTCGTGACTCATGCTGGAGATAAAGCGCGCCTTGGCCAGGTTGGCCGCCTCGGCATCACGGGTAGCCGAGCGCAGATCGCTTTCAATATGCTTGAGGTCATCGATATCAACGTGCGTGCCGGCCAGCAGCGTGACCTCGCCGCTGGCCGGGTCTTGCTCCAGTACACGGCCACGGCTCAGCAGCCAGTGATATACGCCGCGCGCATCGGCAAATCGAAACTCGGCCGAGTAGGGAGACGCATGACCCAGCGTTGCCTGCTCGGCCTGCAACACGCGCTCCCGGTCATCCGGATGCACACGGGCCCGAAACACGCCTAACCCGACCCTGCCGGAGGGCAGACCAAAACGCTGACAAAAGCGTCCGCGTAGCTCTATTTCCTCATCGGCAACATGCCATTCCCAGATACTTTCGGTGGTGCTGTCGAGGACCAGCTCGATACGCTGTTGCGCCGCCCGGTTGAGCTTCTGGCTGTGCTCAAGCTGCAGGCCGATCTCGTGGGTATGCCGAGCCATGCCATCGAGCTCGGTGATCTCGGAGTGCACCGGTTCCGGGCGCCAGCGCTGGGCACCGATGTCCGTCATCATCCGGGAGATGCCTTCGATCGGCGCCAATAGCCGACCGGTCAGTCCGCGCGCGCGTACCCACAGGAAGGCAAAAAACACCACGTAAAAGGCAACCAGGCCGGCTATCAGCAACATGCCGATACGTCGGTAGTGCGACGCCATCTCATTGGTTCTGGCAAACAGCGACTGCTCATCAACCACCGTCAGCAGGCGCCACCCGGTCTGCTCGACGCCGGTCCAGCCGATCAGCAGGGCCTGGCCGTTAAGCATCTGCTGCTGCACGCCGCTATCACGCTGGCGCAGTACCTTGGCCAGTCCCTGGGTTTCGACTCGGCGGGCAAGGTTGAAGTCGTCCGGCTTGAATATCTCCTTGCGGATGGCCTCCTGATAGGAGTGTGTGGTCAGCTCGCGCAGGCCGAAATCGCGCTCGGCCGGGGCGGGCATGGCCATGATGTTCAAATCACGGCTAACCAGCATCGCATAGCCATCCCAAGGCACCGGCAGCCGGCTGATCTCGGACAGGATGCCGTCGACCGTGACGTCGATACCCACCACCCCTTCAAGGAAGTCCCCGCGGTACACCGGCGCGATGGCCGACATCATCCAGCCCTGACCGGCCGGGTCCAGATAAACGTCGGTCCAGACCACACCACGGCTGGGGTTATGCTCAGCGTCGGCCAGATAATAGAAGTTGTAGTTCGGTATCACCATGTCGTGCGGGTACTGCTCGTGGGTGGCGAACCAGGGGTAGATATGGTTGTAACTGTCCCAGCTGTTGAAGTAGACACTGGCGATCAGCGGATTGTTGCGCTGCAGCTCGCGCATCACCGAGTCCAGCGTGGCCATGCGCCGTATCTTGCTCATGTCCTGATTGGCCGGGGGCGTCGCGCCGGAGTAAAAGAAGGCACTGCCGCCGTCATCCAGCGGGCTGTAGGTCACCCCGCTGTCAGTCTGCGCGGTCTCGACCTCAGGCGCATTCAGGCTCCCTGCCAGCGCCTCGCTGACCAGGTTGCGGTAACCGTCGGTCAGTGCTGCTACCTGCTCCAGCCGCGCATTGATCACGCGCGACTCGAGCTGCGCCGAGCTGCTCAATTCCGCCAGCGCCGTTTGCCGCAAATAGGCGGTCTGCTCGTCACGAATCGAGGCGTTGCTGAACAAGTAGATAGCGATGAGCGCAGCCTCAACCAGCACCAGAGGCACCAGCGCGCTGCGTATAAAGGCGCGCCAGATCCACTGCTGCAGTCGAACGCGGGCTTTTCCAGCCATATTTTTGTCCCCAGACAAACCGTGCAACATCAAAATGACATCACCCTAAAATTGCCCGCCCACCCTAGCAAGCTAGCCATTGGTCGGCCATTACGCCAACCGCCAGAGCCTACCGGCTGACGAGCGCCCACAAAAAACCCCCACCGGACAGCGCCCGGCGGGGGTTTTACACAACGTGCGCGGCCTTAGCCCTTGCTGGCACGCTTGCGGTCGTTCTCGTGCAGCAGCTTCTTGCGCAGACGAATCGACTTGGGCGTTACTTCCACCAGCTCGTCGTCGTCGATGAACTCCAGCGCCTGCTCCAGGGTGAACTTGACCGGCGGTACCAGCTGGATGGTTTCATCCTTGCCGGAAGCACGCATGTTGTCGAGTTTCTTGCCCTTGGTCGGGTTGATCACCAGGTCGTTGTCGCGGCTGTGGATACCCGCCAGCTGACCTTCGTAGATATCCTGACCCGGCTCCAGGAACAGCTTGCCGCGATCCTGCAGGGTTTCCAGCGAGTAGGTCAGTGCCTTACCCGTCGCCATGGACACCAGTACGCCATTCTGACGGTGCGCAACATCACCCTGCTTGACCGGGCCGTAGTGGCTGAAGGTACTGGTGATGATGCCGGTACCCGAGGTCATGGTCAGGAAGCTGTTACGGAAGCCGATCAGGCCACGTGCCGGCACAACGTACTCCAGTCGCAGACGGCCCTTGCCATCCGGAACCATGTTGCCCAGATCGCCCTTGCGCAGACCCATCTGCTCCATGATCGGGCCCTGGTGCTGCTCTTCGATGTCGATGGTGACGTTCTCGTACGGCTCCTGCTTCTCACCGTCGATTTCCTTGATCACGACCTCGGGGCGGGAGATGCCCAGCTCGAAGCCTTCGCGACGCATGGTTTCGATCAGTACCGACAGGTGCAGCTCGCCGCGACCGGAGACCTTGAACTTGTCGGCGCTGTCGCCTTCTTCAACGCGCAGAGCCACGTTGTGCAGCAGTTCTTTTTCCAGACGCTCTTTGATGTTGCGGCTGGTGACGAACTTGCCTTCTTTACCGGCGAACGGCGAGTCATTGACCTGGAAGGTCATGCTTACGGTCGGCTCGTCGACCGTCAGTGCCGGCATGGCTTCAACGTTCTGCTGGTCGCACAGGGTGTCGGAGATAAACAGCGGGTCAAAGCCGCTGATGCAGACGATGTCGCCAGCCTGCGCTTCTTCCACTTCAACGCGCTGCAGACCGTGGTGACCCATGATCTTCAGAATACGGCCGTTGCGCTTCTTGCCCTGCGCATCGATAGAGGTGACCGGGGTGTTGGTCTTGACCTTGCCGCGACGGATGCGGCCGATACCGATCACACCCAGGAAGCTGTTGTAGTCCAGTGCCGAGATCTGCATCTGGAACGGACCGTCGAGGTCAACGTCAGGGGACGGCACACGGTCAACGATGGTCTGGAACAGCGGGGTCAGATCCTCGGCCATCTCGTCCGGGTCCATACCGGCAATACCGTTGATTGCGGAGGCGTAGACGAACGGGAAGTCCAGCTGCTCGTCGGTCGCACCCAGGCTGTCGAACAGGTCGAACACCTGATCAATAACCCAGTCCGGGCGCGCGCCCGGACGGTCAATCTTGTTGACCACCACGATCGGACGCAGACCAGCCTGGAAGGCTTTCTGGGTAACAAAGCGGGTTTGCGGCATCGGACCGTCTACCGCGTCAACCAGCAGCAGTACCGAGTCGACCATGGACATGACACGCTCAACCTCGCCACCGAAGTCGGCGTGGCCGGGGGTGTCGACGATGTTGATGTTGTAGCCGTTCCATTTGATGGCGGTGTTCTTCGCCAGAATGGTAATGCCGCGCTCCTTCTCCTGGTCGTTGGAATCCATGATCCGCTCGGAATCCAGCTCCTTACGATCCAGGGTACCGGACTGACGCAGCAGGGCATCAACCAGGGTAGTTTTACCGTGGTCAACGTGGGCGATGATGGCGATATTGCGGAGATTCTCGATCACTATGAGTGTCCTGAAAGGCGCGGCGCGAGCCGGCATACTGAAAAAAAGAGGGAGGCATTATACAGAGACGGGGGTTACAGTGTGTGTTTTTTGTTCAAGCAGGCACGCGAGCTTCAAGCTGCAAGCCACAAGCTGCAAGTAAAACCGACTCGTTACTGACCGCGCGGGTTCTTGTAGCAGCGGCGCCAGCATGAGCCTGAAAATCCCAGACAGCCCCGCCGCGCGGCACATCCTGTGTAGCTTGTGGCTTGTGGCTTGTGGCTCAAGCGGCAGCGCGGGGCGCTAGCGCTTCACCCTCAACACCCGCACATTCCCATACCCCTCATCAAGCAGATACTGCGCGTGCAATTGGCTCATAACGCCTTTCTCACAGTAAAGCAGGTAGGCGCGTGATGGGTCCAGGTCGGCGAAGCGGCTGTTGAGGGTGTAGAAAGGCACCGGTTTCACCTCAATGCCGTCCAGCTGCAGCGGGCGGGCTTCCTGCTCGTCGGGGTGGCGGATATCCAGCACGATCTGGCCGGTCAGCGCCTGCTCGACGATCTCCACCGGCGAGCCCTCCTCCATCATTTCGCCCAGCTCGCTGCACTCAGAATACGCAGCACTCTCTACCGCCCGCGACAGCACCTCAAAGTTGAAGCCGGCCTCAGCGGCTTCAACCCGGGGCACGGTGGTGCGGATGGCCGGCCCAACCGAAATCACACCGCAGTACTCCGGCATGCTGCTGGAGAATTCCAGTGTGCCGATGCGCCGCGCCACATCGATGATGTCCAGCTTGCTGGTGGTGATCAGCGGACGGATAACAAAGCGCTCGGCCACCTGATCGATCACGCTGAGGTTGGGCAGGGTCTGGCTGGCCACCTGCGCAATCGCCTCGCCGGTCACCAGTGCATCAATGCCCAGACGATAGGCCACCCGATCCGCAGCGCGCAGCATCATGCGCTTGAGCACCACGCCCATCTGACTGTTTTCGACGTTCTGCAGAATCTCCGCCACCACGCCTTCAAAAGGCACACTGACAAAGCGCAGACGATGGCTGGCGGCGTAGCGCTCCCACAGATAGTGCGCAACCTGACGCACCCCCAGCTCATGAGCGCGACCACCCAGGTTGAAGAATACAAAGTGCGGCAGCAAACCACGCTGCAGCATCTGGTAGCTCGCCACGGTGGAGTCAAAGCCGCCCGAGAGCAGGCTGAGCACCGGCTCCATGGTCCCCAGCGGGAAACCACCCATGCCCTCGTGGCGCGCCTGAATCAGATAGATCTTCTGGTCGCGAATCTCGATGTGCACCTCAACCTCGGGCGCTTTCAACGAGACGCCCGCTGCGCCGCAGCGGCGATTCAGCGCGCTGCCGACCTTGATGCCGACATCCTGCGAGGAGAAGGGGTGGGTGCCCACCCGCTTGCAGCGCACGGCAAAGGTCTTGCCCTGCACCTGATCACCCAGGTTGGCCACGCACAGCTCCACCAGCTCGTCCAACGTGCCCAGCGGGTACTCCTGCACGGCAAAGAAGTGGGCGATACCGGGCGTGTTGCGCAGACGCTCGATACACTGCTGCTGCAGTGCCGGATCACTCCCCAGATTGACCTCCAGACTGTCCCAGTTGCCATTGACCCGCGCCTGCGGGTCTATGGCAGCAAGTAGCTTTTTCAGATTGCCCTTGAGCTGGGCAATAAAGCGCTTGCGAACCTGGCGGCTCTTGATGGTGATTTCGGGGAAGAATTTGATGATCAGTTTCATGGGGGCTGGCATATCGTGCGCAAAGCGCTGCATTATACCCGCAGCCGGCGCGCGGCGCTTGAGTAACTAAAACGGGCACAATGGCACCAAACTGGTGCACCCGTAACACTCATCGCACCAACACGGTGCTCCCAATTGGTGCGCGGCTGTAGAATCTGCAGCGAAAGGCCTTGATTGCGGGGGCTACACGCCATGCTCCGAAATGGCACACCTTTTGCTCACTTGTAATGCAACCGAGCAGCGGCCCGCCCGCTGGACGTTATATAGAGGCGCCAGACCGGCTGTCTGGCAAACGATTCCTTTTGGAGGAAACCATGTCGAAAGCGATGCAACTGATCAACGAGCATGACGTGAAGTGGGTAGACCTGCGCTTCACCGACACCAAGGGCAAACAACAACACGTCACCATGCCGGCCCGCGACGTCAACGAAGACTTCTTCGAAGACGGCAAGATGTTCGACGGCTCCTCCATTGCCGGCTGGAAAGGCATCGAAGCGTCTGACATGATCCTCATGCCCGATGACAGCACTGCCGTTCTGGACCCCTTCACTGAAGAGCCGACGCTGATCATCGTCTGCGACATCATCGAGCCCTCCACCATGCAGGGCTACGAGCGCGACCCGCGCGGCATCGCCAAGCGCGCAGAAGAGTACCTGAAGTCCACCGGTATCGGTGACACCGTATTCGTTGGTCCGGAGCCGGAATTCTTCGTCTTCGACGAAGTGAAATTCAAGTCCGACATCTCCGGCGCCATGTTCAAGATCTTCTCCGAGCAGGCTTCCTGGAACACTGACGGCGACTTCGAGACAGGCAACAAGGGCCACCGTCCGGGCGTCAAAGGTGGTTACTTCCCGGTGCCGCCGGTCGATCACGACCACGAAATCCGTACTGCCATGTGTAACGCCATGGAAGAAATGGGCCTGACCATCGAAGTTCACCACCACGAAGTGGCGACTGCTGGCCAGAACGAAATCGGCGTGCTGTTCAACACCCTGGTGAAGAAAGCCGACGAAGTACAAACCCTGAAGTACTGCGTACACAACGTTGCTGACGCGTTCGGCAAGACTGCTACCTTCATGCCGAAGCCGCTGTACGGCGACAACGGTTCCGGTATGCACGTTCACATGTCCATCGCCAAAGACGGCAACAACACCTTTGCTGGCGAAGGTTACTCCGGCCTGTCCGACACCGCGCTGTACTTCATCGGCGGTATCATCAAGCACGGTAAGGCGCTGAACGCGTTCACCAACCCGTCCACCAACTCCTACAAGCGTCTGGTTCCAGGCTTCGAAGCCCCGGTCATGCTGGCCTACTCCGCCCGCAACCGCTCTGCTTCCATCCGTATCCCGTACGTTTCCAGCCCGAAAGCACGCCGCATCGAAGCTCGCTTCCCTGACCCGGCTGCCAACCCCTACCTGTGCTTCGCCGCACTGCTGATGGCGGGTCTGGACGGTATCCAGAACAAGATCCACCCTGGCGATGCAGCCGACAAGAACCTGTACGATCTGCCGCCGGAAGAGTCCGCACAGATCCCGCAGGTGTGCGGCAGCCTGAAGGAAGCGCTGGAGTCCCTGGACGCCGGCCGCGAGTTCCTGACCAAGGGCGACGTGTTCACCAACGAATTCATCGACGCTTACATCGAACTGAAGAGCGCCGAAGAGATCAAGGTTCGCACCTTCGTTCACCCGCTGGAATACGACCTGTACTACAGCGTCTGATCCTGCTGCGGTTGCAACACGCGAAAAGGGCGCCCATTCGGGCGCCCTTTTTTTACGCCTGTCGCCAGCCATTCAACGACAGTTGCCAGTATCGGCATACGGTGCCAGCATGAAGGTTCGTCTCAAGGAGAGCACCATCATGTCGCGCACCCTACTCACCGCCCTGTGCAGCGCTTTGCTCTGCGCCAGCCCCGTTTGGGCCGATGTGTATACCTGGACCGATGCCAACGGCAACACCGTCTACTCGGACAAGCCCAACCCCAACGCCAAACGCATCGAAGTCAGCGCGCCCAACAGCATGGAAGCGCCCAAGCCGATTCCCGCGTACGAGAGCAGCAGCTCCAGTGCCGGCAGCTCCAGCAGCAACAGCGGCTCCGCAGCCAGCGGTAGCTATCGCCGCCTGGAGATCACCAGCCCGGCCAACGATACTCCTGTGCGCGCCAACGATGGCAACGTCACCCTGGTCGTCGCGTTTGACCCACCCCTGCGCGCCGGCCACCTGCTGCGTGCACGCATTGATGGCAACCTGGGTGAGCAGGCCCTGCCCGGTGCCGGGCAAGCTCAGGCCAACCTGACAGTCACCAACCTGGATCGCGGCTCGCACCTGGTCGAGGCCGTGGTCACCAACAGTGAAGGCAAAGAGATCAGCGCCAGCACCGGCATTACCCTGCACGTGCAGCGCACCTCGCTCAACCAGCCGGGTCGCATCGGCGGCGCCAACCAGGCCCCCACTGCGCCGGCAGCGCCGGCCGCACCAAACGTGCCTCGCCCGCCCGCGACCGGCGGCTGACCAACGCAGCCCACACCTTGGGCTGCCTTGGCGCACCAATATAGTGCATACTCCCACCTCAACGCACCGCCTTGCGCACCACACTCAGGCGCGCAAGACGGCTTAGCGGGCGCCCCGCCCCCTCACACGACGTCACTGTGCTGCATTGCAGCGCAGCCTCCGCCCCAGACAGTACGGGCGCTGCACCCGTTGCGTCAGTCATAAGTGGCAGGCCGTCACAGAAACGGGCAGAACCAGCTACCGCTGCATCACGGCGCGCCCCGAATTGGATCGCTTCTTGCATTTCACTGTGCAAACCACGGATACCGCCATGCTGCCTGATCGATTTTTACGCCAGATTCTCGATAACCTGACCACCGCCGTGCTGCTGCTCGATGGCGAGCTGCGCCTGAGCTTCATGAACCCGGCAGCGGAGATGCTGCTGGCGGTCAGTGGCCAACGGGTGCACCAGCAGCCGGTCGCTGACCTGTTCAACGATACCGCCGCCGCGCTGGAGTCGCTGCACAACGCGGTAGAGCACGGGCACCCCTTCACCAAGCGGGAGGCTCAGCTGACACTGAACAACGGTCAGAGCCTGATGGTCGATTACTCGGTCACCCCGATCATCGCGGCCAACCGCAACTGGCTGCTGATCGAGCTCTATCCGCGTGATCGCCTGCTACGCATTACCAAGGAAGAGGCCCAGCTGTCCAAGCAGGAAGTGACCAAGGTACTGGTGCGCGGCCTGGCGCACGAGATCAAGAATCCGCTGGGCGGCATTCGCGGCGCAGCGCAGCTGCTGTCGCGTGAGCTACCCGATGAGGCCCTGAAGGACTACACCGACGTCATCATCGAAGAAGCCGACCGCCTGCGTAACCTGGTCGACAGCATGCTCGGCCCCTATCGCCCGCCGGCACTGCGCCCGATCAACGTGCACGAAATTACCGAGCGCGTGTGCAGCCTGATTGAGGCCGAGACCCAGGGCGCACTGCGCATCAAGCGTGACTACGACCCCAGCATTCCGGATGTACAGGCCGATCGCGAGCAACTGATCCAAGCGCTGCTCAACATCGTGCGCAACGCCATGCAGGCGCTAGCTTCTGCCGGCCCGCTGGAACAGGGCGAGATCACCCTGCGTACCCGCACACTGCGTCAGTTCACCATCGGCCAGACCCGCTATCGCCTGGTCTGCCGTGTTGAAGTCATCGATAACGGGCCCGGCATTCCGTCGGACATCGTCGAAAGCATCTTTTACCCCATGGTCAGTGGTCGTGCCGACGGCACCGGCCTCGGCCTGTCCATCACCCAGAACATCATCAGCCAGCACCACGGCCTGATCGAGTGCGACAGCGAGCCCGGACAGACCATCTTTACCCTGTTTCTGCCATTGGAACTGGACGGGGCCGACTGACCATGACGCGCAAGCAGACACACTATCTTGACCCTATCGCGCCCGTGCAACGGCGCCTCTTTGACAATCTGCCTACAACTTCAGGCGCGCCCGCCTGCCGGTAGCACCGGAACTGGAGACCCGATTTATGACCCGCTCACAGAATCGTGCCGAAAACGTCTGGATCGTCGACGACGACCGCTCCATCCGCTGGGTACTGGAAAAAGCCCTGCAACAGGAAGGCATGGAGCCCGTCGCCTTTGACAGCGCAGACGCCGCCCTGGCCCGTCTGCAGCGCCAGCATCCGGACGTGCTGATCAGCGACATCCGCATGCCCGGCACCAGCGGCCTGGATCTGCTGGCCACCGTGCGCGAGCGCTATCCGCAGTTGCCGGTGATCATCATGACCGCCCACTCGGACCTCGATAGTGCCGTTGCCTCCTATCAGGGCGGCGCCTTCGAATACCTGCCCAAACCGTTCGACGTGGACGAGGCCGTTGCCCTGGTCCGCCGTGCGCTGGCGCATACCCACGAACAGGAATCGCAAAACGAAGAAACCCTGCAGACCCGCACCCCCGAGATCATCGGTGAAGCGCCGGCCATGCAGGAGGTCTTCCGCGCGATCGGTCGTCTGTCGCACTCCAACATCACGGTGCTGATCAACGGCGAGTCCGGTACTGGTAAAGAGCTGGTCGCCCACGCCCTGCATCGCCACAGCCCGCGCGCGCGCAACCCGTTCATCGCCCTGAACATGGCGGCGATTCCGAAAGACCTGATGGAATCCGAGCTGTTCGGTCACGAGAAAGGCGCCTTCACCGGTGCCGCCGTGCAGCGTCGCGGCCGCTTTGAGCAGGCCGATGGCGGCACTCTGTTCCTCGACGAGATCGGCGACATGCCGGCAGAGACACAAACCCGCCTGCTGCGCGTACTGGCTGACGGCGAGTTCTACCGAGTGGGCGGCCACACGCCGATCAAGGTCGACGTACGCATCATCGCCGCCACCCACCAGAACCTCGAAGGTCTGGTGCAGGCCGGCAAGTTTCGGGAAGATCTGTTCCACCGCCTGAACGTCATCCGCATTCACATCCCCAAGCTGTCGGAGCGTCGCGAAGATATTCCCGCACTGGCCCAGCACTTCCTCGCCCGCGCCGCCCAGGAGCTGGCCGTCGAGCCCAAGGTACTCAAGCCGCAGACCCAGGATTACCTGCGCAACCTGCCCTGGCCGGGTAACGTGCGTCAGCTGGAAAACACCTGCCGCTGGATCACCGTCATGGCCTCCAGCCGGGAAGTACTGATTGAAGACCTGCCCCCGGAAATGCTCAGTCAGCACCAGGACAGTGCGCCAGACGGGCACTGGGAGCACGGATTGCGCACTTGGGCTGACCAGGAGCTGGCCCGCGGCGTGACCAACCTGCTGGATATTGCAGTACCGGCCTTCGAGCGCATCATGATCGAAACCGCGCTCAAACACACCGCCGGCAGACGCCGCGATGCCGCGCAGTTGCTGGGCTGGGGCCGCAACACCTTGACCCGCAAGATCAAGGAACTGGACATGAATGTGGACGGTACCGACGACGACGAAAGCGAATAAAGTACGCCCGCAGCAAAACTGGCACGCTTGATGCTAAATGACTAATGGGTGTATTTGGGGTGACCTCGGTTCAGGCAGGCTGGGGTCGCCTTTTTTTTGAGCCTCAAGCTACAAGCTACAAGCAACCCCAAACCCCAAACCCCAAACCCCAAACCCCAAACCCTTCCAGCCTTTAGCCTTCAGACTAACACCAAGGCTCGCAGCACCACGGACTGCTTGCGGCTTGCCGCTTGAAGCTTACAGCTCCAACCGGGTAGCCTACCGCCTAGTCCCGCCACGTAGCCGCCCACCATGTTCCATATCGCTCTGCTTGAACCCGAAATCCCGCCGAACACCGGCAATATCATTCGCCTGTGCGCCAATACCGGCTGCCAGTTGCACCTGATCGAGCCGCTCGGCTTTGAGCTGGACGACAAGCGCCTGCGTCGCGCGGGGCTGGATTATCACGAGTTTGCCGCAGTCAAAACGTATCCCAACCTCGATGCCTGTCTGCAAGCGGTAGAGGCTAATCGCGTCTTTGCCTTGAGTACCAAGGGCACGCAGAACTTCAGCGAGGTGCAGTTCGCTGCCGGCGACCTGTTTCTGTTCGGCCCAGAGAGTCGCGGCCTGCCCGTTGAGGTGCGCGAGGCGTTGCCCGCGGACCAGGTGCTGCGCATTCCGATGCGCCCTGACAGCCGCAGCCTGAATCTGTCGAACAGCGCAGCGATCCTTATTTATGAAGCGTGGCGACAGCTGGGGTACGGGGGCGCGCTTTAGCGCGCCCAGCCGCAAGCCGCAAGCCGCAAGCCGCAAGCCGCAAGCCGCATCAGGATGAGTTGGGCTGCAGGCCAATCAAGCATTTGCCAAAATTGTGGGGCTATCTTGAGCCAAAGAAAAACCCGCGCGATTCAACACCGCGCGGGTTTTTTCTTGCAGTTTGCAGCTTGTGGCTTCCCGCCAGGGCCAGCCTGCGGCTGGTCTTAGCGGGTCTTGACGACTACCTTACCGACCGCCTTGCGCGAGCTGAGAATATCCAGCGCGGCTTCGTACTCGTTCAGCTCGAAGGTCTGGGAGACCAGCGGCTTGAGTTTGCCTTCGCTGTGCCAGCGGAACAGCTGCTGGAAGTTCTCCAGGTTGGCCTGCGGCTCGCGGGCGGCAAAGGCCCCCCAGAACACGCCGACGATGGAGGAGCCTTTGAGCAGCGCCAGGTTGATCGGGAACTCCGGGATACGGCCGCTGGCAAAGCCAACCACCAGCAGACGGCCTTTCCAGTTGATGCTGCGCACAGCCTGATCGAACAGGTCGCCGCCGACCGGATCGTAGATCACGTCCGCGCCCTGGCCGTTGGTCAGCTCCTTGACGGCGTCCTTGAGGCTGACTTCGCTGTAGTTAATCAGCTCGTCGGCGCCGGCGGCCTTGGCTACTTCCAGCTTCTCGGCGCTGGAGGCGGCGGCGATGACGCGTGCGCCCATGGCCTTGCCGATTTCAACCGCAGCCAGACCCACGCCACCGGAAGCGCCCAGCACCAGCAGGGTTTCGCCCGGCTTGAGTTCGCCACGCTGCTTGAGTGCATGCATCGAGGTGCCGTAAGTCATGCTGAAGCCGGCGGCGGTAACATAATCCATGTCATCGGGCATCGGCAGCACGCGCATGGCATCGGTAGCGACCTTTTCAGCAAAGCTGCCGAAACCGGTCAGACCCATGACACGATCGCCCACTTTCAGGTGCTTGACGCTTTCGCCGACACTGGCGACCACGCCGGCGGCTTCACCGCCCGGTGAAAACGGGAACGGCGGTTTGACCTGGTACTTGCCCTCGATGATCAGGGTATCGGGGAAATTGACGCCCGCAGCGTGAATATCGATGACGACTTCGTTTTTCTTGGCGACCGGATCGGTCGTTTCTTCCAGCACCAGACTGCTGGCCGGACCGTAGGCCTTGCACAGAACCGCTTTCATTTTTATCTCCCAGGTTTGCGTGCATGAATGGCGTCAGTCTAGTCGCTTCACCGGGCTGTGGGTCAACGAACATGGTTCGAGCTGATAGCTACGCATAACATGGGCGTCGTGCCTGACGGCCTCAACGCGCCATCGTCCGAGAGCGCGGGCATTTGGCGCGGGGCGGCTGCTCGGCTATGCTGTGCCGGTATCCAAGGAGCCCTTCTGCCATGCACTTCAAAGCCCTGTTAGCCGCTCTGCTGCTGAGCGCCCTGTTGCCCGCTGCTCATGCCGAGGAAGAGGAAGCGCCACCGCCACAGGCTCAGTACGTCGAGCTGAAACCGTCCTTTGTCGGCACCCTTGGCAGTGGTCCACGCATTCAATACCTCAAGGCCGATGTGGCCCTGCGCACCGACGATCCGGCAGCGGTCGAGAAGCTGCACTACCACGACGCGCTGATTCGCAATGCGCTGGTGTTTCTGTTCAGTGCACAGCTACCGGAAAACCTGTCCACGCTGGAAGGCAAGGAGACTCTGCGCGCCGACGCGCTGGCCGCCGTGCAACAGGTGCTGGAAGAGGAAGAGGGAGATCCGCTGGTAGACGACCTGCTGTTTACCAACCTGATCGTGCAATAAAACGGGGCCGGCGGGCACGCTAGGTACCCGCCGGACGACTCAGGCAGACTGTGCCATATAGTCGGCCACAAAACGATCGAAGCTGATCGTATCCGCCTCTTCCAGCGCCGCCTGTTCTGCCAGTGAGCTGGCTGCCTCATCCGCCATGGCCGCCTGAGCCTCAGGGTCGAGGGCACGCTCACGGAAGTAGCGGTTATGGGCTTCAGACTGGGCCAGAGCAAAGCGGAAGAAGCTGTTATCGTGCTCGGCAATCGCCGCCAGCACCCGCGCCGACGGCGTCAGACTGGCGTCTCGCAACTTGGCGCGCTGCTGCTGCAGGCTGCTGGCACAGGCGTTACCACCCTTGACCTGATCCAGCAGCGCGGCACAGCCGGCAATCTCATCCAGCAGCGACTCGCCCCAGCTGACCAGCGTGCGTTCGCTGCCACCGTCATTCAGCATCAACCCCGGCTCGCGGCCACGCTTGACCGTCAGATTGAAGTTGTTGGCAGCGTGCTCGCACTCGCTGTCGCTCAAATCCGGGCTATCGTTCAGCGCGCAGAACAGCAGGAAGGCATCGAGGAAGTAAGCGGTCGCCGGCTCAATGCCCAGCGGTACAAAGGGGTCGATGTCCAGGCAGCGAACCTCGATGTATTCCACCCCGCGCTCGCGCAGGGCATGCACCGGTTTCTCGCCGCTGTTGGTGACACGCTTGGGTCGGATCGGGCTATAGAACTCGTTCTCGATCTGCAGCAGATTGGTGTTGAGCTGCTGCCACTCGCCGTTCGCATCGTGCGTGCCCAGTTGCGCGTAAGGCTCATAGGGCAGACTGATGGCGTTCAGCATGCTGGCAATATAGTTATCCAGGCTGTTGTAGCAGATGTTCAGCCCCGCCTGAGCGTTGTTGTTATAGCCTAGGTCGCTCATCCGCAAGCTGGTCGCCCAGGGCAAATACAGGCTGCGCTCACCCAATGGCTCAAGCCGATGGTCACGCCCCTGCAAGAAGCTCGCGCAGACCGCTGGCGAGGCGCCAAACAGGTACATCAGCAACCAGGCATAGCGGCGGAAGTTGCGAATCAGCGCAAAGTAGCGCGCCGACTGGTTGTCCTGCGCGCTCTGCTGCCCGCCCTCTTGCTGCTGCAGCAGTTGCCACAGGCCCGGTGGCAGGGAGAAGTTGTAGTGAATGCCGGCAATGCACTGCATCGCCTTGCCGTAGCGCACCGCCAGACCGCGCCGGTAGACGTTTTTCAGGGTGCCGATATTCGAGGTGCCATACCAGGCAATCGGAATGTCCTGATCACTGGCCGGCAGGCGGCTGGGCATGGACTCGGTCCATAGCAGCTCGTCACCCAGCTGACTGTAGGTAAAGCGGTGAATCTCGTCGAGCTGGGCAAACAAGCCGTCAACACGCTGGCTGACCGGGGTGATCAGCTCCAGCAGCGCCTCGGAGTAATCCGTGGTGATGCGCGGATGGGTCAGCGCCGAGCCAAGGCCGGCTGGATGGGGCGTATGCGCCAGGCTGCCGTCGGCGGTGATACGCAGGCTTTCCTTTTCGATGCCATGCAGACAGTCAGTCAGCAGGGGGTGCGAGGCCGGCTGCGCCAGCAGATCGAGGCGTTTTCGCAGCAGTGGTGACAAGGTGTCACTCCTTAGGCAGAGTCGCCGCCGGCAGGGCGGCGATGCAGTTCAGTATAGAAAGGCCGTAAAACCCTGCCCGTCAGATGCGGGCAAAGGTACCCAGACACTTGGCAACCAGCGCGCCATCCTGCCACACCTCGCCGTCCACCACTATGGTACGGGTACCGGCGTGCATGACCTTACCCGTGCATTCCAGCACGCCGCCGGTAACCGCGCGAGTGTAGTTGATCTTGCACTCGATGGTGGCCGTCACTTCATGCGGCTCCAGCACGCTGAAGGCCGCCGCGCCCATGGCCGAGTCCAGCAGGGTAAAAACCACCCCGCCGTGTGCTCGTCCGGTGGAATTGAAGTGCTTGTCCTCAATCGCCAGACGCAGGGTGCACTGGCCGCGCTCAATCGCCGTAAACTCGATGCCGACCAGGGCGGTGAAGGCGCTGCTGCGCTGCGCGGCGAAAGCCGCCAGCGCCGGATGCAAGTCGCTCATGCTGTCACTTCTTCTTCAGGTTCTTGGCGTTGGCAAACAGGTTGGCAAAGGTGCCAGTGCTGCTGCCCTGACCGGGTTTGCCGTTGCTGTTGTTGCCGTTAGCGCTGCCGCCACGCGACGCATTGTGGCGTCCGCGCGGCCGCTCACCGGCAGTGCGCTCGCTGGCCGGTTGAGGCTTGTCATCCATGCGCATGGTCAGGCTGATGCGCTGACGCGGGATATCCACTTCCAGCACCTTCACCTTGACGATATCACCGGCCTTGACCACGTCGCGCGGATCCTTGACGAATTGCTGCGACAGCATGGAGATGTGTACCAGACCGTCCTGATGCACGCCGATATCGACAAAGGCGCCAAAGTTGGCGACGTTGGTGACCACGCCCTCCAGCGTCATGCCGGGCTTCAGGTCCTTGAGGCTTTCCACGCCCTCTTGGAACTCGGCAGCCTTGAACTCCGGGCGCGGGTCACGGCCGGGCTTGTCCAGCTCGCGCAGCACGTCGGTGATGGTCGGGATGCCAAAGCGCTCGTCGGTGTAGCGCGCCGGCTCCAGCTTGCGTAGGAAGGTGGAGTCGCCAATCAGGCCACGCACATCACGACCGGTATCTCCGGCAATGCGCTGGACCAGCGGATAGGCTTCCGGGTGCACGGCCGAGGCATCCAGCGGGTTGTCGCCGTTCATGACCCGCAGGAAGCCGGCGGCCTGCTCGAAGGTTTTCTCGCCGAGGCGGCTGACCTTGAGCAGCTCTCGGCGATTGCGGAAGGCGCCATTGATATCGCGGTAATCAACGATATTCTGGGCAATGCTCGGGTTAAGGCCGGAGACACGGGTCAGCAGCGCCGCAGAGGCGGTGTTCAAGTCCACCCCAACGGCGTTCACACAGTCTTCCACCACGGCGTCCAGGCCTCGCGCCAGCTTCACTTGTGACACGTCGTGCTGGTACTGGCCAACACCGATGGCCTTGGGCTCGATTTTCACCAGCTCGGCCAGCGGGTCCTGCAGACGACGGGCAATGGACACCGCGCCACGGTAGGTGACATCCAGATCCGGGAATTCGCGAGCCGCCAGCTCGGAGGCGGAATACACCGAGGCGCCCGCCTCGGAGACCATCACCTTCTGCATTTTCTGGCCGCTGCACAGCTTGATCAGGTCTGCCGCCAGCTTGTCGGTCTCACGCGAGGCAGTGCCGTTGCCGACCGCAATCAGATCAACCTGATGCTTGCTGCACAGCGCTGCCAGGGTTGCCAGCGAGCGATCCCAGTCATTGCGCGGCGCATGTGGGAAGATGGTCGCGGTATCCAGTAGCTTGCCGGTGGCATTCACTACCACCACCTTGACGCCGGTGCGCAGCCCCGGGTCCAGCCCCAGGGTGACTCGCTGGCCGGCCGGAGCCGACAGCAGCAGATCCTTCAGGTTGCTGGCGAACACGCGAATGGCTTCGTCTTCAGCGGCTTCGCGCAGCTCACCCAGCAGCTCGGTTTCCAGATGGCCCAGCAGCTTCACCCGCCAGGTCCAGCGCACTACCTCGTTGAGCCAACGGTCCGCGGCACGGCCCTGGTTGCTGATACCCACAGTCTCGGCGATCAACCCCTCGCACGGGTGCAGGCTGCCCGGTACCGGCTCGGCATCACCCAGCTCCAGGGCAATGCTCAACACACCTTCGTTGCGGCCACGTAAAATCGCCAGCGCGCGGTGCGAAGGCACCTTTTTCAGCGGCTCGTCGTATTCGAAGTAGTCGGAAAACTTGGCGCCTTCCTGCTCCTTGCCCGCCACTACACGGGACGCCACACGGCCATCCTCACGCAGGGCGCTGCGCAGACGCTCCAGCAGGCTGGCGTTCTCGGCAAAGCGCTCCATCAGGATGTACTTGGCACCGTCCAGCGCCGCCTTGACGTCGGCTACCCCTTTGTCGGCATCGACAAAGGTGGCGGCCTGCTGTTCGGGGTCCAGCGTCGGATCATCAAACAGGGCGTCAGCCAGCGGCTCCAGTCCTGCCTCGATGGCAATCTGGCCCTTGGTCCGGCGCTTGGGCTTGTACGGCAGGTAAAGGTCTTCGAGGCGGGTCTTGGTATCGGCGTCACGGATATCACGCTCCAGCTCGGGGCTGAGCTTGCCCTGCTCGGCGATGCTCGACAATACCGCACTGCGGCGGTCTTCCAGTTCACGCAGATAACGCAGGCGCTCTTCCAGATAGCGCAACTGGGTGTCGTCCAGGCTGCCGGTCACCTCCTTGCGGTAACGGGCAATAAACGGAACGCTGGCCCCCTCGTCCAGCAGGGCGACCGTTGCGGCGACCTGCTCGGGACGGACCGTCAGCTCGCTGGCGATGCGCGCGGCAATACTCTGCATGGTGAGACACTTCCACTGATAGCTAAAACAGGACGGGCAGTATAACCGAGACAGGGCATTCTGGTCGGCCTCCATCAAGCGGCTGGATGATGCCTTCATAACAGGGTAAAAAGAAACCTCTTGTAACAATGGCCAGCCCGCAAGTCACGGGGCCTGGGTCACAATGCCAGCTCATCAATCCAGGTAGGTATCCATGACAGGCGAAGGCGAAAAAATCCTGATTGTCGATGACGACATACGGCTGCGGCGACTGCTCGAGCGCTTTCTGGGCGAGCAGGGATACCGTGTCAGGGCGGTGGAAGACGTTGCTCAGATGGACCGTCTGCTGGCCCGCGAGATCTACTCGCTGATCGTGCTGGACCTGATGCTGCCCGGCGAAGACGGTATGAGCGCCTGCGCCCGCCTGCGGGCTGAGGGCAACACCACGCCGATCATCATGCTGACCGCCAAAGGCGACGAAACCAGCCGCATCCAGGGCCTGGAAATCGGTGCCGACGACTACCTGCCCAAGCCCTTCAACCCACGCGAGCTGGTGGCCCGCATGAAGGCCGTGTTACGCCGGCAGGCGCCGCAAGTGCCGGGCGCGCCCAGCGCCGACGACGATCAGGTGACCTTTGGCGAGTTCACCCTGAATCTGGCAACCCGTGAGCTGACCCGCGGCAACGAGGTCAACATGCTGACCACCGGCGAGTTCGCCGTGCTCAAGGCGCTGGTACGCCACCCGCGCGAACCGCTGACCCGCGACAAGCTGATGCAGCTGGCCCGTGGCCGCGAGTGGGACGCGCTGGAGCGTTCAATTGACGTGCAGATATCCCGTCTGCGCCGCATGCTTGAGCCCGATCCGTCCAAGCCACGCTACATCCAGACTGTCTGGGGCGTGGGTTATGTCTTTGTACCGGACGGCCAAGGTACGTGAAGGGCGGTCCCGGCTGGCACCCACTACTGCCGCGCAGTTTCTTTGGCCGCACCATTTTGCTGGTACTCATGGTCACCCTGTTTTCACAGGTGCTGACCCTGCTGTATCTGCTGAGCAACGAAGACCTGCTGGTGGATCGCCAATACAGTCACGGCACCGCCATGCTGGTCCGCGCCTACTGGGCCAGCGGCCCGGCCGCGCGTCACGACATCGAGGAAATGACCGGTATCCGTGTGATGGTGCCCGAGCAGGTGCCCCAGGGTGAGGTGCATTGGCCCTACTCCGGTATCTTTACCCACCAGTTGCGTGACGAGCTGGGTGACCAGACTGAAGTCCGGGTACAGACTCAAGCCCATCCCGCGGTATGGATTCACCAGCCGATCTACGGCAACTACTGGTTGAAGGTACCGCTCTACGCCCACCCGCTGCGCGGCCAGCGCGTCTGGTTGGTGGTGACCTGGCTGGTGCTGATCGGCATGCTGTCGACTGCAGCGGCCTGGTTGCTGGTGCGCCAGCTTAACCACCCACTGAAAATGCTGGAACGGGCCGCCCAACGCATCGGTCGCGGCCAGACGGTGCGCCTGCTGGACACCAGCGGGCCGTCGGAAATATCCGAGGTGTACCGGGCCTTCAACCAGATGTCACAGGACGTCGAACAGGCCAACCGCGACCGCACCATGCTGCTGGCCGGGGTATCTCACGACCTGCGCACGCCGCTGACGCGCATGCGCCTGTCGACCGAGCTGTTGTCCGATGCCGAGCCGGAGCTGACCGATGGCATGATCCGCGATATCGAGGACATGGACGCCATTCTCGAGCAGTTCATGAGCTATATCCGCGACGGCAGCGCCGAGCCCACGGAAGAAGCCGATATCAACGAGCTGATTCGTGAAGTGGTGGCACCGCTGAACAGCAACGGCGAGGTGGTTCGCCTGTGCCTGGCCGAGGTACCGCGCCTGAGCCTGCGGCGGTTATCGATGAAACGCGTGCTGATCAACCTGATCGACAATGCCCTGGTGCACGGCGGCAGCGGCGTGGAGGTGTGCACCTATGTCCATAGTCAGGACGGCGAGCGCCTGCTGACCGTCAGCGTACTGGACCGCGGTCCGGGTGTGGAGGCGTTGGAAAACGACGCCCTGTTCAGCCCCTTCATCCGCGGCGATCAGGCGCGCTCTACCAAGGGAACCGGGCTCGGACTGGCAATCGTGAAACGCATCGCTGACAGCCATGGTGCCCGCGTACAACTGCTCAACCGGGTAGACGGCGGCACCGAAGCGCGCCTGAGTTTCGTGTTGGTCAGCTGACGCCGGCGACTCAGGATGCCCGGCGCAACAGACCTGCTTGCTCGAGCGCCCGCTCAACAGCCAGCAAGTCGGGAATCAGCAACGGCTGCGGCTCGTCACTGACAGTGACCCGTTGCAGCTGGTAGCTGGCGGGCCCATCGAGGGTCTGCAGCTCATCGCGCAGCAGTTTGCGCGAGCGCGGAATACCCCAGACTCGCAGACCGATGAAATGCAGGCCAGTGCCCCCCAGGGCATTGAGAATCAGGGTGCGCGGCTGAGCCCCTTCCGCCGGCTCACCACCCTGTGCACGCAGGGCGTCCAGGTCGACCATAGGCACCGGCTGGTCACGCCATTGGGTCCAGCCGAGGAACCACTCCGGCCCCTGATTGGCTGCCTGGCTGAGGCGGTAGCCCACCAGCTCGGCCACTGCCACGTTCGGCAGCAGCAGCGGATCGTTCAGCAATGGCACGATCAGACCGTTGATACTCTCCAGCGCCTCAGACATGACGTCCTTCTCCCTTACTGCCTTGATGGGTTGCTCTAGCCGGCCAGGGCCGACCATTCTTGCCGCAGCCAGTGCTGCAGCGCCTGCGCCAGCTGCTCCGGAGTGCCCTGGCGATGACTGAAACCGGCCGCCTGCACGGCCCCGGGCATGGTTGCACAGGCTGCGCTGGCGGTATCCTGGGTCCAGACTTCGATACCTTGGCGGCGCATGCGGCCACAGGCCTCGACGCCATCCTCCCCCATACCACTGAAAATGATTGCGCCGCAGGCGGGGCCAAAGCCATCACACACCGCATCCAGCACCGCGGCAATCGAAGGCCGATAGGGCCCGGGCCACGGAGCGTCACTCAACAACACCTCACCGTCGGCGCCAAAGTCCAGGCTCCGCGCGATCGGCGCAACCAGCACTTCACCTGCCTGCAGGTGCGCCCCCGGCTGACAGTTGACGATGCGCCAGTCATTCTGGCGCCCCAGAATCTGCGGCAACTGTTGCTCAAACCCGGCGTCGATATGCTGGGCATAGATAAAGGCCACCGGCAAGTCGGCCGGCAGACAATCCAGGAACTGCTTGACCGCAGCCGGACCGCCCAGCGAGGCACCAAGCACCCAGACGCAGGGCGCCTGCTGCGGCCTTGCGGCAGGCAACAGCGGCGCCGGCAGCACCGGTGCCTGACCACCCGGCGGCTCGCCCAGCAACGGCAGCAACTTGCCGTAGAGCCGGCGCTGCCAGCGGGGATAGTCCTCACTGTCCTGTTCAGGGATTTCGCCCGCGCCGAGCAACACCGGCGCGCTGCTATGTTCAAGCAGCCAGTCGGCCAGCGGAGACTCCTCGGCCAACTCCAGCAGCCAGGCGTCCGTGCTGACCTGCTCCAGCTCGCTCGCCGTCAACCCGGCCGGGTCATCGGCGAAGACGACTGCATAGCCGAACTCCGCCAGCACCTGTGCCAGCTTGCGGCGCTTGCCGGCATGCCCGGCCAGCAGCGCGATCGCCGCGGCATGATCAGTCACCCGCAGCAACCAACTCGGCAATCACCTCCAGCAACTGCGCTTCCTGATAGGGCTTGCCAAGATACTCGTTGACCCCGATCGACAGTGCGCGCTCACGGTGCTTCTCGCCGGTACGCGAGGTAATCATGATGATCGGCAACTGCGACAGACGCTCATCATGACGCACCAGCGTGGCCACCTCGAAGCCGTCCATGCGCGGCATTTCAATATCCAGCAGCATGATGTCCGGAGTCAGGTCCTGCAGCTTGGCAATCGCATCCACCCCATCCTTGGCCGTCACCACCTCCATGCCATTGCGCTCGAGCAGGCGCGTGGTGACCTTACGCACGGTGATCGAATCGTCCACCACCATGACCAGGGTCGGTCGCTCCTCGGCGTAGTCGACTCCGTCGCCGGCGCGCTCCGCCGCCAACTGCTGCTGGGCATTCAGCGCCTGCTGGGCACGAATCACCGCCAGCAGGTCGAGAATCACCACCACCCGGCCATCGCCGAGAATGGTCGCGCCGGAAATACCTGGCACCACGGCAAACTGCTTGCCCAGGTTTTTCACCACGATCTCCCGCGAGCCAGCCAGGGCGTCGACCTGCACCGCCACGCTGTGCTCGGCGCCGCGCACCAGAATGACCGGCAGCGGCAGGCTGTGGCCGGTCAGCTTCGGCTGCTGACCGGTAACCAGCAGGTCACCCAGGTAGCGCAGGTCATAAGTTTTGCCGGCGTATTCGAAGGGCGGCGCATCGGGTGCGTAATAGGCTTCCAGCTCGTAGCCGGAGACCCGCACGATGCCCTCGATGGTATTCAGCGGAATGGCGTACAGGTCTTCGCCGGAGTAGACCATCAGCGCGCGGTTGACCGACACGGTGAACGGCAGGCGAATCACAAAGGTGGTCCCCACGCCCGGCTCGGTGCTCAGGGTCATGTTGCCACCCAGCTGTTTGACCTCGGCGTTGACCACATCCATGCCGACGCCACGCCCGGAGATCTGGGTCACTTTCTCGGCGGTAGAGAACCCCGCCTCGAGAATGTACTGCAGTACCTGCTGATCGGTCAGTTCGGCGTCCGCGTCCATCAGGCCACGCTCGATGGCCTTGCTGCGTACAGCATCCAGGCGGATACCGGCGCCGTCATCCTGCAGCGTCAGGACAATTTCGCCGCCCTCACGTGCCAGATCCAGCCAGATGCGCCCCTCTGTCTGCTTGCCGGACTGAGCGCGGCTATCCGGCAATTCGATACCGTGATCCACCGAGTTGCGCAGCATGTGCTCCAGCGGCCCGATCATGCGTTCGAGCACGCTACGGTCCATCTCGCCTTCGGCGTTGCCAACCACCAGCTCGACCTGTTTGCCAAGCTCACCGGCTACCTGGCGCACCACCCGACGCAGCCGTGGCAGCAAGCGCTCAAATGGCACCATGCGCGTGCGCATCAGGCCTTCCTGCAGCTCGGTGTTGACCCGTGCCTGCTGCAACAGCAGGGTTTCGGCGTCGCGGCTCTTGGTCGCCAACGTCTCCTTCAGGTCCAGCAAGTCAGAGGCCGACTCGAACAGCGAGCGCGACAGCTGCTGCAACTGCGAGTACTGGTCCATTTCCAGCGGGTCAAAATCCTCGTAGCCCGCGCCCAGTTCGTCCTGGTGGCGCGACAGAATCTGTGCCTGGGTTTCCATATCAAGCCGGCGCAACTGATCACGCACACGCTCAATGGTGCTCTCAACGTCTTCGAGCAGGTGACCGACATCGCTCACCTGCTGCTCGATACGACCACGGAAGATAGAGGTTTCGCCCGCCAGGTTGACCAGCTCCTCCAAAAGGTTGGCCGATACCTTGACGCTTTCCTGGCTGGTGCTGCGCTTGGCGCTGCTATCGCCCGCCGCCTGACTGCTGGCCTCCATGGCCTCGCGCAGCATGCCGTTGACCTCGGCAAGGGACGGCCCCTCGGACGCCACGGCCGGAGCTGCGGGCGCCGGAGCGGCTGGGGGCGTGGCCGGCGGTGTAAAGACCGGTTCAGCTGCCGGCGACCAGTCAGCACCGGCTGCCAGCGCATCCACCGCCTGTTCCAGCGCGGACAGCTGGGCACTGTCAGCGCGCCCCTCGTGCAGCGCCGCTTCCAGCTGTCTGGCCTGGTCGGCCAGCGCCTGCTGACCGGCGAGACGGGCGCTGCCCTTGAGGGTTTCGATACGGTGCAGCAGGTTCGCTGCCGCGCTCGGGTCATCGTCCAGCGCGAGCAACAGCGTTTGGCAGGGCGCCAGCAGCTCACGGGCCTCTTCGACAAACATGGCCAGCATGCCAGGCAGCGCGGGGCCGGCCGGCGCGACGACCTCAGCGGCATCCGGCTCGGGCACCACTGGCGCCGGCTCGGTGCCAGCGCCGGGCAGCACGGGCTCCTGATCGGGGTGTTTGCGGAAACCGTTGATCGCCGAGATAAGAGCCGCGCCGTCGCTGATCGGACGACCAGCCACCACACCCTCAACCATATCCGCGAGGGCATCGTGACAGGCGTGCAACAGCGCTATCAGCCCCTGACTGGGCTGGTAGCGCTGGTCACAGAGGCCTTCGTAGACAAATTCCATCTCATGGGCCAAGTCGCCTACCGGACGGATCTCGGCCATGCGCGCACCACCCTTGAGGGTGTGCAAATCACGCTGCAATGCCTCGACGGCGATGGTATTGCCGGTGTCGGCAATCCACTGCTGCAGGCTCGCCGAAGCGCTGTCGATAATCTCCTGGGCTTCCTCCAGGAAGATGTCGACCAGCTCAGCATCGGTGCCGGCCTGGGCCGGATTCCAGCTGCCGCTGGCAGGCAGGCTGGCAGCAGTGCTGGCCGGCGCGGGCGCCGGGGCAGCGTCAACCGCGCCGGGAATCAGCGCCTGCAGGGCCTGCAGCTCACGCGTGGCAGGTAGCAGATGCTGATGCGCCGCGACCTGATCCATCATGCCGATCAGCCGCTCGTGTCCGTCGGCCAGCGCCTGCAGCACGTCCTCGTCGGGCAGCAGCAGGCCGCTGTGCAGACGTTCATGGACATGCTCCAGGGTCTCGGCGAGCTGTTGCAGCGGACCCAGCTCAACCTCGCCGGCAACCTCCGCCAGCGAGTTCAGGCTGCGGACCAGGCCGTCGCTGTCCAGCTCAACGGACGCGCCGGGCTGACGCATGCTCAGCTCATCACTGACATCCAGCAGCAAGTCGATCCCATCGGTCAGGAAGATCGACATCAGGTCGGCGCTGTCCGGCGCTTCCAACTCGCCGCGCCCAGTTTCCCGCGCCATCAGGCCCTGCTGGTGCAGTTGCTGAAGACGCCGCAGGAAGTCGTCGGTGCCGGCAATCGGCGCATGCGGGTCGTACGCCAACTGCTGCAGGCCCTGTTCGAACAGGGTCACCGCGTCGCTCAGCAGCTCGACCAGTGCGGCGTCGGCTGACACCAGGTTGGCCTTGAACTCCTTGCACAGTTTTTCCAGCGGGCTGGCCAGCACGGCGATGGGCTGGACGCCGGCCATGTGCGCACTGCCCTTGAGCGTATGCAGGGCTCGCTGCAATGCGTCGCTGAGCGCGCGCGGCAAACCGTAGTCGCGACACTCGCCCAGATACGCATTGATCTGGTCGATATGCGTGCGGGTTTCATTACGGAAGATATCCAGCAGCACCGGGTCCATGCCGCCGGCAACCACTGGCTCTGGCTCTGGCTCTGGCTCTGGCTCTGGCTCTGGCTCTGGCTCTGGCTCTGGCTCTGGCGACAGGGTGTCCTCGGCGGGGCCAAAGTCAAGCGGACTGTCTTCCTCGGCGGCAGGCAGCGCCTCGCTCCAGTCCTGAGCCTGCGGCGTCTGCTCGAGGGGCTCGTCGGCCTCGACGCTATCGGTCTCTGCCGGCAGCACATCCTCCAGCGCCGTGACGTCCAGCGGCTGCAGCTCCATCCAGTCGTCGCCGGCTTCGGCTTCGGCTTCGGCTTCGGCTTCGGCTTCGGCTTCGGCTTCGGCTTCGGCTTCGGCTTCGGCTTCGGCGATCAGTGTGTCGCCGGCGGGCGCCGCGTCAAGTATCTCCGGCTCACCGGCCTCGACCGGCAAGGCATCCAGCACCGGTGTTTCACCCCGCGCCAGCGCATCGGCGGCAGCGGCCAGGCGCTCCACATCCGGCAGCGGACGCTGCTGGCCAGCCGCAAAGTCCTCAACCAGCTGCGGCATCAGTGCGCGTACTTCGTTGACCACCCGGAACAGCGCCGGACTGGCGTTGATGCTGCGGTCCATGACCCGGTTGAGCATGTTCTCGACCGACCACGCCAGCTCGGCCAGCACGCCGGCCTTGACCATCCGGCCGCTGCCCTTGAGGGTGTGGAACGCACGGCGCACTTCGCCAAGGGCTTTGGCGTCATCCGCGTCGGCTTGCCACTGGGGCGTAAATTCGCTGAGGGTGTCCAGCACCTCGCCGGCTTCTTCGACAAAGATCTCGACCAGTTCGGGGTCCAGCTCGTCTTCGTCAGCGCTCGCCTCGCTGAGCACGTCATCGCGACTGGGCTCTGCTGCCGGTGCGGTCGTTTCTGGCTCAGCCGGAGCGTCGGTTTCGGCTGCATTATCCAGCTCTGGCTCTGGCTCTGGCTCTGGCTCTGGCTCTGGCTCTGGCTCTGGCTCAGCAGTGTCATCCTGCAGGGGCTCCAATGCCAGCGGCTCGCCAGCCTCGGGTTGGTCCTGTTCGGCTTGTTCGGGCTCGGCGGCCACTTCGTCAGGCAGCTGCTCGGGGTGATAACCCAACAGGCGCAAACGGCCTTCGGCGACATCCAGAATGCTGTCGCCGCGATCGGCATCGTCTTCCGCCAGGCGCTCAAGGTAATAATCAATACTGGTAATGACGTCAGCCAGGGCATCCAGTGCGGTCCAGTCCGGTACCTGCCGCTGGGCCACCAGTTGCTCACGAATATAACGTCGACAGGCGGCAACATCGGCTGCAGCGCGCTCCAGCGGAACCATCGACAAACCGCCGCGCACACTGTTGAGCAGGTCGTCAATCGGCTCCAGCTGGCGGTGATCCCACTGATTGGCAATAAAGGCGTTGATGGCTTCGCGGGTTTCTTCCAGCGCGTTGCGCGCTTCCTGTACCACCAGTTGGTGAACCTGAGCAATGTCCTGCGCGGCAGCGAGGCGCTGCATGTCGCCATCCAGGCCGTCGGCCTGATCGCTGCGCTCCAGCCCGAGAATGCCCTGCAGGCTGGCTTCGACGTAAAGCATGCCACCGGCGACGTCCATCAATGCGGCATCCGTCATGGCCGACTCGCCGCTAACCAGACGACCGACCTGATCAATCTGCTCCAGCAGCACACGGCGCGGTTGCCCGAGTCCAAGCATCGCCAGCGTGTCGGCGATACGCTTCATGACCGGTTGCAGCGTCTCCAGGCCGTCGAGTTGCGAACGATCACCGCGCACAAACAGGTCCAGCTGGTCCTTGACCTGCAACAGCTCTTCGCCCAGTGCCAGAGCGACCGACTGTATGGCCTCGCGATCGGGACCAACCAGGCGGTCACCGGCGGCGCGCTGCTCGTCGGTCCAGGCGCCCTTGAGCTGATAGCGTTCTTTCAACGCGTCCAGCCGGGGACTGCCGTCGGCGCTCTTGGCCACGTAAAACAGCAGGTTACGCAGCAGCTCGCGCGGCGGATTGCTTTGCAGCGCTCGGGCGCCGCCCGCCTTGAGCTGGCGCAGTTCCTGATCAGCCTGACGCAGCAGCTGACGCACTGCCGCGCCATTTTCAATGCTGCCCAGCTCAAGACCTTCAGCCACACCGGCAAAAATCGACCACAAACGCGCGTAAGGCGCGCCCTGACACAGGGTTTCAAGCCGCGCAAAGACGTTACGCAAGTGACGGCTGTTGACGGCCACATCCTGACCACGAATCACACCCGCCTGAGCCATCTGCAGAGCCTGACGCAACTTGCGCAGCTGCAGCACGTTCTGCTCGCTGCTGAGGTCCGCCAGTTCGGTCTCGCCGGCCGGTACGTCGCTGTTTTCCAGTTCCGGGCTAAACAGCGCATTTTCCGACAACAGCTTGTCGCCCCGGGCGGTGCGCATGTCGTTGAGCAGCGGCAACAGCACCATGGGCAGATCACGCCGGCCGGTCTGCACCCGGTCCAGGTAGGCCGGCATCTGCAGGATAGCCTGCATGAGGATTTCCAGCGCCTCGCCCTCACGGCTGACGCTGCCATTCATCAGGGCCTGAGCCAGTTGCTCCATTTCCTCGGCCAGCAGCGCCGCGCCGTAGAACTCGACCATCTGCAGTGTGCCGTGCACCTGATGGATGTAGGTCAGGCAAAAGCGCAGCCGAGTCGAGTCTTCAGGGTTATCGACAAAGGCTTCCAGCGCCTGTCGCGCCTGATTTAGCGTTTCGGATATCTCGCCCTTGACCCAGTCAAGCGCGACATAATCATGCCGATCACCCATAGTCACTCCAGACGTTCAATGCTATCCCGGCGCACATAGGCCTGTACCTGATCATCAGGCAAACGCTCGAGCAGGGGATTGTTCCAGTCCATGATTTCACCCAATCCGATCACCAGCATGCCACCCGGAGCCAGGCGTCTGGCCAGCAGGTTCAGCAGGTCGCGACGACGCCAGCGACGGAAGTAGATGAGCAGGTTCTGGCAGAAGATGATATCCAGGTCCTGAATCGGAGCCTGGGCCAGTTCAAGAATGTTCAGTCGAGAAAAGCAGACCCGGTCACGCAGACCGTAGGCTACTTCGTGCTTGTCATTGGCCAGCGGCTGTAACCACTCGCGCCGTTCACGCTCGTTCAGACCACCCAGCCGGTGCCCGGAATAGATGGCAGTGCGCCCCTGTTCCAGCGCCTTCAGGCTGATGTCAGTTGCCCAGATGCCGTAGCTGGTCTGCGCCTTGGCGTTGCGCAGACTCTGCTCGGCCATCACGGCCAGCGAGTATGCTTCTTCGCCGCTGGCGCAACCCACGCTCCACAACTGCAGCGGGCGATCAGCCGGGCGGTTCTCCAGCAGTCGGTCGAGGTGGCGACCGACCGCATCAAAGGACGGACGATGCCGCATGAAGCTGGTTTCGCGCACGGTCAAGTGCTCGATCAGCGAGGACCATTCCACCGCGCCCGAGGCACCCTGAGTGACATACTCGTAGTAGGCCTGATAGTCATTCAGACTGAGCGCCCGCATGCGGGCGCAGAGGCTGGTCTGCAGGAAGGTCTTGCGCTGGTCGCTGACGCACACGCCTGTGCGCGCTTCAAGCAGCGTCTGCCACTGCCGAAACTGCTGCGTGTCCATGTCTGGCAGCTGCTGCAGCGACCAGTTTTGCGTTGTCTGCACGTGTGACCCTCGCACTCGGCGTTTCGGGGTGGCAGTTGCCTGCCACCCGACTCAGCTTAGTCGCCCTGCTGCGGCAGCGTGAAGCCGTCAACCGACTGGCGCATGGCCTCGGCCAGTTTCGCCAGCTCACCGATGCTGCGCGCCGTGGTAGTGGTACCGGCGGATGTCTGCGAGGTGATTTCCTGAATCACGTTCATGGTGTTGGAAATGTGACCGGCCGAAGACGCCTGCTGACGTGCTGCGTTGGAAATGTTCTGAATCAACGCTGCAAGGCTGGTCGATACCTTCTCGATCTCCTCCAGTGCCACACCGGCGTCCTGCGCCAGTCGGGCACCGCGGACCACCTCGGAGGTGGTCTGTTCCATCGAGATAACCGCTTCGTTGGTATCGGTCTGAATGGTCTTAACCAGCGCTTCAATCTGCTTGGTTGCACCGGAGGAACGTTCCGCGAGGCGCTGAACCTCGTCCGCAACCACCGCGAAGCCGCGACCGGCATCACCGGCCATAGAGGCCTGGATCGCCGCGTTAAGAGCCAGAATGTTGGTCTGGTCGGCAATGTCGTTAATCAGGCTGACGATGTCACCGATCTCCTGGGACGACTCACCCAGACGCTTGATCCGCTTGGAGGTGTCCTGGATCTGCTCACGAATGGTGTCCATGCCAACGATGGTGTTCTGTACCACCTCGTTACCCTTGTTGGCGATGGCTACCGAGCGCTCCGCTACCGCCGCCGATTCGGAGGCGTTGGCCGATACCTGGTCGATCGACACAGCCATTTCATTTACCGCCGCCGAGGCGCCGGCGATTTCCTGCGCCTGGTGCTCGGAGGCCTCGGCCAGGTGCATCGCGGTACCCTGTGTCTCCTGGGCGGCGCGCTCCACTTCCTGAGCAGTGTCGTTAATGGTACCTACCAGCGCACGCAGCTGGTCGATGGACTCGTTGATGGAGTCAGCGATGGCGCCGGTGAAGTCCTCGGTTACCGTTGCCTGAGCGGTCAAGTCACCGTCGGCCAGATCACCGATCTCGTCCAGCAGACGCAGAATCGCTGCCTGGTTACGCTCGTTCTTCTCGCGGGTTTCCGCCAGACGTTCACGGGTATCGCGGGTCAGCTGAATACCGATCAGCAGCAGACACATGAAGGCGATCGCCGCCAGCACATAGCCCAGCAGGCTGTTGGCAACGCGCGAATCAGCGCGGCTTTCAAAGCCCTGCGCCAGCTCCGACAGGTTGTCGAGCATCAGCTGGGAGCCGGAGAAGATTTCGTTGGCTGCGGTACGTACCTGATAGAGCTCGGGAGAGGTCAGCAAAATCTGGTCCACCGAGTCCGATACATAGCGGAACAGCGACTGGATTTCCTGCAGTCGGCTGGCCGCGTCAGGGTCGGTTACCGGCGCAATGCCAATGCTGGGGTTACCTTCCAGCATGCCCTGGAGTACGCGACCGAACAGGCTGGCGTCACGGCCGAAGCTGTCCGCCGCCATGACCGCATCCTCGTCACCTTCGAGTACCCGGTTAACCGAGCCGAGAATCCGCTCCGCCAGCAGCGACTGACGCTGGGCAATGGCGACCTGATCAGCGGGCGCGCCGCTGGCAATCAGCACGTCTACCACGTCTTCGTACTCGACCTGCAGTTGCGGCACAGTATCGGACAGGGTGATTGCTACCTCGTGCAACGAGAGTACCGTGGTCTGGCTGGCCAGAATCGCGTCGGCGTTGCCACGCATGCGATCCCAGTCGGCCTGCACCTTGGCCTGCTGCGCCTGCAGACTGTCAGGCATCGGCGGCAGGTTGGAGGACGGATCACCGTTGACCAGGTAGTCCCAGCGTTGCTGGAAGTCGTTACGCGCCGTCAGCAGCAGGCCAAAGGCCTCCGGCGTACCGGTGGCCGCCTCGGTGGCCGACTTGGAGATTTCCTGCGACAGTACGCGCAGCTCACCCGCGTGACCGATGTACTCCGTATCACGCGAGCTTTGGGTGTTCAGGTAAAAGAAGTTGGCGATCAGCAGTACCAGCGAAACGACCAGTACGGCACCGAGACCCAGGACCGTGCGGTTGCTTCGCAAGGAAGACAGCGTCTGTGTATCAATTAGCTTCATATGACTGGCCCCTACCTGGCCTACGGCTGTTATTACTGGCTACATGCTCCTGTCGCGGTGGCGGCCAGGCCGCTACCGCGCCCAAGTCCATCAGATGGCAACGTCCAGAAACTGCTGGTCGTGTGCCAGGGCGCGAAAGTTGAAAACCAGCGCCTCACGCTCTCCCCGATACGCCCCTACAATGTAGGGCCGCACCTGCGCATCCAGCGCCGGTAACTCGGTGCTGAAGGTATTCACCGGCAGATGCTGCATCCCCAGCACCTCATCTACCAGCAGCCCAACGAACAGATCATCACGATCCAGCACCAGCACCCGACGCTGCTTGCGGGCAGCCGTGGTGCTGACGCCGAAGAACCGGCTCAGATCAATGATGGGTAACAGACGGCCACGCACGTTGGCCACACCCCGCACCCAGGCCTTGACCCGGGGCAGCGCGGTGTAGCGCGGTTCGTGCAGAATTTCAGTGATTTCGCCCATGGCCGCCAGCATGGTGCAACCGGCCAGGCGAAAGCCTACGCCGCTCCAGGTCTCACTGACCACGTCCTGCGACGGCAGGCCTGCGGCCTGCTGGCGGCACTGGCTGGCGAGCTGCTGCAGCAGCTCGAAGGGATGTTGAATATCTGACATGCCGTCCCTGTTCTCGTTCTTATCCGGCATCAAGTAACGTCGGCCCTAGCTGCCGAGTACGGTTTTCAGGGTCTTGATCAGGGTGGACTCGTCGACCGGTTTGGTCAGATAGTCCTTGGCGCCCTGACGAGTACCCCACACCTTGTCGGTTTCCTGGTCCTTGGTGGTTACGATGATGACGGGAATGTGTCCGGTTTCCGGATCTTTGGTCAGTTGCCGCGTTGCCTGAAAGCCGTTCAGGCCGGGCATCACGATATCCATCAGGACGGCGTCGGGCTTCTCCTGGCGGGCCAGGGCCACGCCGTCGGCACCGTTCTCGGCCTTGAGTACCTCATAGCCGTGTTTTTCCAGCATGCCGGTCAGCTTGTACAGCTCGGTCGGCGAATCATCTACTACCAAAATACGGGCCATCAGACTCCCCCGGGTTGTGCTCTGTGTTGCGTTCGCGCTCAGGCGCCGGCGGCACCGGCCAGATTGCCGGACTGCGGGACGTGGGCGCGGATGGCACCCAACAGCTCTTCCTTGCTGAAGGGTTTGGTCAGGTATTGGTCTGACCCGACGATACGGCCCTTGGCCTTGTCGAACAGACCGTCCTTGCTGGACAACATGATGACCGGCGTCGCCCGGAAGGCGCTGTTGTTCTTGATCAGCGCGCAGGTCTGATACCCGTCAAGACGAGGCATCATGATGTCGACAAAGATGATATCCGGGTGGTTGTCGGCAATCTTGGCCAGCGCGTCAAAGCCGTCGACCGCAGTGATGACGGTGCATCCGACCTTTTTCAGCAGGGTCTCTGCCGTGCGTCGAATCGTCTTGCTGTCGTCAATCACCATGACTTTCAGGCTCTCGAAATTTTCTTCCATAAGACCAGCCTTTGTTTTTGATGGAGGGTCGTACCTGTTGGCTGCGCCGACGCAGCCGCTGACCAGCCAATTCCCTGTCGGCGTACTTTTAGCATAGATTCGACGACCAATCTATAAACCCATCCCAGCGACGATACAGCTTGCGCAAAAGCACCACGCACTGGCTGCACGACGCCGGCGGCGCTACACTCGAAGCCCCCTGCAACAGCCTGGAATACACACTGCCCATGCGAATCCGCCTCGGTATCGTGATGGATCCGATCAACGCGATCCATTACAAGAAAGACAGTTCACTGGCCATGCTGCTGGCCGCCGCCCAACGCGACTGGGAGCTCTTCTACCTGGAGCCGCAGGACCTCTACCTGGTCGACGGCAAGGCTCACGGCTGCCTGCGCCCGCTCAAGGTATTTGCCGATCCCGCCCACTGGTACGAGCTGGGCGAGGAACAAAAGGCCCCGCTGGACAGCCTGGACGTTGTGCTGATGCGCAAGGACCCGCCCTTCGACAACGAGTTTCTCTACGCCACCCACATTCTGGAAGCGGCCGAGCGTGACGGTGTACTGATCGTCAA
Organism: Pseudomonas abyssi; assembly: GCF_002307495.1. Lineage (GTDB taxonomy): Bacteria > Pseudomonadota > Gammaproteobacteria > Pseudomonadales > Pseudomonadaceae > Halopseudomonas > Halopseudomonas abyssi. The sequence goes on from NZ_NTMR01000022.1 coordinate 105,022, forward strand.
CCGCCCAGCCAGTCTGCGCGATTGCAACGAGAAATTGTTTGCTACCCAGTTCCCGCAATGCGCACCGGATCACGTCGTTACCCGGCGCGCCGACATTCTGCGCGAATTCGCGTTGCAGCACCGTGACGTTATTCTCAAACCGCTCGACGGCATGGGCGGCTCCATGATTTTCCGCATAAGAGAGAATGACCCCAACCTCAGCGTGATCATCGAGACACTGACTCAACACGGCACCCAGCAGATCATGGCCCAGCGCTATCTGCCGGAAATCAAGGACGGCGACAAACGTATCCTGATGATCCAGGGCGAGCCGGTCCCCTACTGCCTGGCGCGCATCCCGCAGCAGGGTGAGACGCGCGGCAACCTGGCCGCTGGCGGCCGTGGCGAGGCGCGCCCGCTGACCGAGCGCGATCGCTGGATCGCGGCCCAGGTCGGCCCGGCCCTGCGCGAGCGCGGCCTGCTGTTTGTCGGCCTGGACGTGATTGGCGATTACCTGACCGAAATCAACGTCACCAGTCCGACCTGCATCCGCGAAATCGATGCGGCCTACGACACCGACATTGGCGGCCGCCTGATGAACGCGATCGAAGCCCTGCTGCAGGCGCGTTGAAACACCCCCGCTCGCACGCCGTCGACACCGACGGCGTGACCTGCCCCACAGAACAGCACATGGACTTTTGTGCCGTCGGCGGGCAGACTTCCACGGATACCGAGTTCGCCTATGGACAGCATGAATACCGCCGTGACCCCTCCTGCGCCCAGCCAAGCCCGTACCGTCACCTCCCGTGACCGCCTGGGTTTCACCCTGTTTATCGCTGCGGTGCTGCACGCCCTGCTGATTCTCGGTATCACCTTTGATCTGCCGACACCCAGCGAGCTGACCAAAAGCCTGGAAATCACCCTGGCCACACAGCGGGCCGACGAGGCCCCGGAAGAGGCCGACTACCTGGCCCAGATCAACCAGCAGGGCAGCGGCACGCTGGAAGAAAAGGCCGCGCCCAGCACCACCGAAGAAGCAGACTTTCAGGATAGCGAGATCCACGAAGTCACCCCCCAGCAGCAAGTCAGCGCACCGCCGCCGGAGCAGGAGCAGCAAAAGGTCATCACCACCAGCGCGCCCAAGGTCGACCAGGTCACCGCCGCACCGCCGACCGCCAAGCCGGAGCCAGCACCCACCGCCGAGCTGAGCTTCAACATGAGCGACCTCTCGCGTGAAATCGCCAGCCTGGAAGCCCAACTGGCCGAAGAGCGCCAGGCCTACGCACGCCGTCCGCGCATCCTGCGGCTGAACGCCGCCTCGACCATGGCCGACAAGGGAGCGTTCTACAAGGATGCCTGGCGCCGCAAGGTGGAGCAGGTGGGCAACCTCAACTACCCCGCCGAAGCCCGCGCCAACCGTATCTACGGCAGTCTGCGGCTGATGGTCCAGATCAACCGTGACGGCAGCCTGCGCGATGTGCGCATCCTTGAATCCTCAGGCGAGAAGATTCTCGACGACGCGGCCATCCGTATTGTCCGACTGGCCGCTCCCTTCATGCCGTTCACCGGCGAACTGATGGATGTCGACGTGCTGGAAATCATCCGTACCTGGCGCTTTGAGCCGGGTGACCGCGTGTCCAGCTTCTGACCCGCTGACGCCCCACTGCAGCACCTGGCCCCGCCAAGCGCATTCAGACGCGCAACCGCCTTGCCCTGCCTGATCTTCGGCCCGATACTGTGGGCATGCAGACCTCGCCGAACTACCTCACGCACCATTTTCTGATCGCCATGCCCCACATGGCCGACGACCGTTTTGATCACAGCCTGATTTATCTCTGTGACCACAGCGCCGAGGGCGCCATGGGCCTGGTGATCAATCAGCCCAGCGAACTCAGCCTCGATGACCTGCTGGAGCAGCTGGCGCCCGAGCTGAGCGGCCGCGCCCGGCAGACCGTCTTCAACGGCGGCCCGGTGGAGCCCGAACGCGGCTTTGTCCTGCACGATGGCGACCGCCGCTGGGAGTCGAGTGCCGAGCTGGGGCCGCTGACGCTGACCACCTCGCAGGACATCCTGCGCGCGATGGCGTGTGGAGAAGGCCCGCAGCAGGCGCTGATCACCCTCGGCTACGCCGGCTGGGGCGCCGGTCAACTGGAGCAAGAGCTGGCCAACAACGTCTGGCTCAGCTGCCCGGCCGAACATCACATCCTGTTTCAGCTGCCCAGCAGCGAGCGCCTGAGCGCCGCTGCGCGCACCCTGGGTATCGACTGGAGCCTGCTGACCAGCCAGGCGGGCCACGCCTGATGCCGACCGCCCATCGCCGCGCCATGGCCTTCGACTACGGCACCCGTCAGATCGGCGTCGCCGTCGGCCAGACGCTCACCGGCAGCGCCGAGCCGCTGACCAACCTGCGCGCCCGCGACGGTGTGCCGGACTGGGAGCAGGTCGCCAAACTGATCCGCGAATGGGAGCCCAACGTACTGGTCGTCGGCCTGCCCCTGAACATGGACGGCAGCGCCAGCGATATGAGCGAGCGCGCTGCGCGCTTCGCCCGCCGCCTCAATGGCCGCTTCCAGTTGCCAGTCGAGACCGTCGACGAACGCCTGAGCACCTTCGAGGCAAAACAACATTTAAAGGATCAGGGACGCACGCCGAGCGGCTACCGGGAAGATCCGGTCGACAGCCTCGCCGCCGCCCTGCTGTTGCAAACCTGGCTGAGCAGCCAGAGCAAGGAGACATGATGAGTACACTTCCTGCGGTCGACGGCCTGCTGGCCGACATGGCCGAGCAGCTGCGCGCCCACCTCAACGCCCGGCAGATCACTGACCCGGCCTTTGTCGGCATTCACACCGGCGGCGTTTGGATCGCCGAGGCGCTGCACGCCAAGGTCGCCCCAGAGGCGCCGATGGGCACCCTCGACATCGCCTTTTACCGCGACGATTTTGAGCAACACGGGTTGCCGCAGCGAGTGCGCCCCTCCGAACTGCCGTTCACCGTCGATGACCGTCACATCATCCTGATCGACGATGTGCTGATGACCGGCCGCACCATTCGCGCCGCCCTCAACGAGCTGTTCGACTATGGCCGCCCCGCCTCCGTCACTCTGGTCACTTTGCTGGACGTTGACGCCCGCCAGCTGCCGATCCGCGCCGACATCCTCGGCGCCAGTCTGGCCCTGCCGGCGGGCCAGCGGGTAAAATTGACCGGCCCAGCCCCCCTGCAACTGACTCTGACCGCCGCTACCAATTGAGATCGCCATGAGCCTGACGCCGCACCACCTGCAACTCAACCAACAGGGCCAGCTGCGCCACTTTCTGACTATTGAAGGGCTGTCGCGCGAGCTGCTGACCGAGCTGCTCGACACCGCCGACTCCTTCCTCGAAGTGGGCGAGCGCGCCGTCAAGAAGGTCCCGCTGCTGCGCGGCAAGACAGTCTGCAACGTCTTCTTCGAAAACTCCACGCGTACTCGCACCACCTTTGAGCTGGCGGCCAAGCGGCTGTCGGCCGACGTGCTCAACCTGAACATCTCGACCTCCTCGACCAGCAAGGGCGAAACCCTGTACGACACCCTGCAAAACCTGGAGGCAATGGCCGCCGACATGTTCGTCGTGCGCCACGGCGATTCCGGCGCCGCGCACTTTATCGCCGAACGGGTCTGCCCGGACGTGGCTGTGATCAATGCCGGCGACGGCAACCACGCCCACCCGACCCAGGCGATGCTCGACATGCTGACCATCCGTCGCCACCGTGGTGACTTCGAGAACCTCTCGGTTGCCATCGTCGGCGATATCCTGCATTCGCGGGTGGCCCGCTCCAACATGCTCGCACTGAAGACCCTCGGCTGCCCGGATATCCGCGTGATCGCCCCGCGCACCCTGCTGCCAGAGGGGATCGACCAGTACGGCGTGCGCGTATTCAACGATCTGCGCGTCGGCCTGCGCGACGTTGACGTGGTGATCATGCTGCGCCTGCAGAAAGAACGCATGCAAAGCGGCCTGCTGCCCAGCGAAAGCGAGTTCTACAGGCTCTACGGCCTGACCCGCGAGACCCTGGCGCTGGCCAAACCGGACGCGCTGGTCATGCACCCTGGCCCGATCAACCGCGGCGTCGAGATCGAGTCCGATGTCGCCGACGGCCCGCAATCGGTGATCCTCAAACAGGTGACCTACGGCATCGCCGTGCGTATGGCCGTGATGTCGATGGCCATGACCGGACAAACCACCCAGCGCCAGCTCACCCAGGAAGCGAACTGAACCATGCGACTGACGATTGAAGGCGCCCGGGTCATCGACCCCGCCAGCCAGTTTGACGAGATTACCGACCTGCACATCGCCGCCGGCCACATCCAGGCCATTGGCGCCGCCCCCGAAGGCTTCAACGCCAGCCAGCGCATCGACGCCCGCGGCCTGATTGCCTGCCCCGGCCTGGTCGATCTCAACGTCGCCCTGCGCGAGCCCGGCCACAGCCGCAAAGGCAATATCGCCAGCGAAACGCGCGCCGCCGCCGCCGGAGGCGTGACCACCCTGTGCTGTCCGCCCGATACCCGGCCGGTGCTCGACACCCCGGCGGTTGCCGAGCTCATCCTCGACCGCAGCCAGGCGGCCGGCAACGCCCGCGTTCTGCCGATCGGCGCCCTGACCAAGGGCCTGGAAGGCGAGCAACTCAGCGAGCTGGTTGCCCTGCGCGACGCCGGCTGCGTGGCCTTCACCCAGGGCCTGACGCCGATGGCCGGCAACCGCATCCTGCGCCGTTCACTGGAATACGCCGCCACTTTCGACCTGACCATTATCCTCACGCCGCAGGACGCTGACCTAGCCGAGGGCGGCATGGCCCACGAAGGGCCCACCGCCTCACGCCTTGGTCTGGTGGGTATTCCCGAAAGCGCCGAAACCGTCGCCCTGGCCCGGGATTTGCTGTTGATTGAGCAGACCGGCGTACGCGCGCACTTCAGCGGCCTGACCAGCGCCCGCGCTATGGACATGCTGGCCACTGCCCAGGCCCGCGGCCTGCCGGTGACCGCCGACGTTGCCGCCTACCAGCTGCTGCTGTGCGACGAAGACCTGGTTGGTTTTTCCAGCCAGCTGCACGTGATGCCGCCGCTGCGTTCAGCTGCCGACCGCCGCGCCCTGCGCGAAGCGGTGCAAAGCGGCGTGGTGCAGGCCATTGCCTCGCATCACCGGCCACACGAAGCCGAGGCCAAGCGCGTGCCCTTCGCCGCATCCGAGCCTGGCATCAGCAGCGTCGAGATTCTGCTGCCCTTGGCGCTGACGCTGGTTGCCGATGGCCTGCTGGAGTTGCCGGCAGCGCTGTCGCGGGTGACCAGCGGCCCGGCCAGCGCACTGGGCCTGCCGGTGGGCATCGGCCAGCTGCAGCTTGGCGGCGCGGCGGACATCACCCTGTTTGATCCAGCGCAGGCCTGCGAGATCGGCCGAAACTGGCTATCTCGGGGCAGCAACTGCCCCTTTATCGGGCAAGGCGCGCCCGCAGCGGTTACCCATACCCTGCATGGCGGAAAACTGGTATATCAACTGACCTGACGCTGCTGTCAGCGCGGCGCCGGGCAGCCGGCCAACACTGAGCGACTGGAAAGGACACTGGCATGGCCGCATTCGGCTTACGTGGTAAATCCCTGCTGGCACTGTTGCTGGCCTGTCTACTGGCATTGGTGCCGGCCGGCCTGATCGGCTGGTCGGTGCTCAATAACATCCACCAGCACTTCGGCGAAGGCTACGCACGCAACGCCACGCTGCTCAGTCGCGAACGCATCAGCGCGCCGATCAGCCGCGAGCTGGCGCTGTCGCTGCGCTTTGCCAATTCCGAGGTCACCCGCCAGTGGCTGCGCGATCCGGACGACCCGGCCAAGGCCGACCTGTTCTTCCGCGAGGCCGAACTGTACCGCGCAGACTTCCGCGACCACGCCTACTTCATTGGTCGACTGGATACCCTGGGCTACTACTTCAATGGCGGCGACCAGGCTCCCAGCCGCGAGCCACGCTATATCCTCAACCCCGACGACGACGCCGACCGCTGGTTCTTCAGCACCCTGCGCAATACCGAGGGTTTCAACCTCAACGTCGACGTCAACCCCGAGCTGGACACCACCAAGGTGTGGCTCAACATGGTGGTCAAGGACGAAGACGGCAGCGTGCTGGCACTGGCCGGCTCCGGGCTGGATCTCTCCGACTTCATTCGTGACTTCATCACCAGCGATACCGCCGGCGTCACACCGATGATTGTCGACGCTGATGGCGCCATCCAGGCCCATCAGGACCGCAGTCTGATCGTCATGAACTCCGGCGCTGGCGCCAGCACCGCCAGCGGCAGCAACCTGCTGAGCCTGGTCGCCGAACAGGAACGTGATGCCGTCCGCGCGGCCCTGCAGCAAGTTCAACAGCACACCGGCAGTGTCGCCACGCTGCCCGTCACACTGCAAAACGCCCATCAGCTGCTGGCCGTTACCTACCTGCCGGAGCTGGACTGGTATGTCGCCAACGCCGTCGACCTAAGCACCGCCGAGGTGATCGACAGCGCCTGGATCACGCCGCTGCTGATCGGTCTGGGCGTACTGCTGATCGTTCTGGTGCTGATCTTCGCCTTCGCCATCGAGCGCCTGCTGCTGGGCCCGCTGCGCCAGCTCAAGCGCGGAGCCCAGGCCATGGCTGCGGGTCAGTACGATGTCGCGATGCCGGCGGGACGCAACGACGAGATTGGCGAGCTGAGCGACGCGTTCGGCGTCATGGCCAAGAAGGTCCGCAGCCATACCCAGGAGCTGGAGCAGCGCGTGCAGGAGCGCACCCGCGACCTGGAAGAGGTCAACCAGCAGATGCGCACCGCGCAGCGTAAAATTGCCGACTCCATCGACTACGCCAGCCTGATCCAGCGCTCGATCCTGCCCAACCGCGAGCTGGTCAACGCCCTGGGCGAGCACCACGCCGTGCTTTGGCGCCCGCGGGACGTGGTCGGTGGCGACTTCTACATCTTCCACAGCGATCAGGACCATTGCCTGTTTGGCGTCGTCGACTGCGCCGGGCACGGCGTGCCCGGAGCGTTGATGACCATGCTGGCGCACGCGGCCCTCGACCAGGCCATCAGCGATTGCGGCATGCATGATCCGGCTGCGGTACTGCAGCGCACCGACCGCATCCTGCGCCACATGCTCAGCGACGCCAACGAATCCAAGTCGGTGGCCACCAACATGGACGTCGGTCTGGCCTACGTTGACCTGAAGCAAGGCCAGGTCACCTTCTCCGGTGCCAAGATAGCCCTGTACTACAGCGGCGGCGAGACGGTCGAGCACCTGCCGGGTGCGCGCCGGGCACTTGGCGACAAGCGTCAGGGCGACTATCACAACAGCCAGATCGAGCTGCGCGCCGGTCGCACTTTCTACCTGTGCACCGACGGTTTCCTCGACCAGGCCGGCGGCGAACAAGGCTTCGGCTTCGGCAACAGCCGCTTTGCCGACATGCTGCGCACCCACGCCAGCCTGCCACTGCGCGAGCAAAGTGCCGCATTCAGCGATACACTGGCCGCCTACCAGGGTGATTATCCGCAGCGCGACGATATCACCATGTTGTGTTTCCGTTTTGACTGAGCCCGCAACAGGAGCCGTAATGGACAACATCGACCTATTCGCCATGCGCGAACGTTTCAACAGCCAGCAGATCATGCTGTGCTTTAACGGGCCGATTTCGCGCAGCCTGATCGAAGAGATCGGCAATGCGCTGCGTAACTACCTGGCTGCCGACCACGCCCACCCCAGCGCGGCCATGGACGTATTTGCGGTCTACATCGAGATGACCCAGAACATCAGCCACTACACCCGCTCCAAGGGCTGGAACGAGCAGGAAGCCGGCGCCACCGTGGTGGTCTCGCGCAACGAGGAGAACCGCTACGTGGTCTCCGCCGGCAACCTGATCGAAAGCGGCGACGGCGACAGCCTGGTGGCCGCCATTGGCCAACTTGCACAGCTCGACAAAGCCGGCCTGAAGGCAGCCTACAAGGAACAACTGCGCCGCCCGCGTGACGCCGAGCGCGCCTCCGGCGCCGGTCTCGGGCTGATCGACATCGCCCGTAAATCCAGTGCGCCGCTGCAGGCCTCACTGCAGCCTGCCGCCGACGGTCGCAGCTTTTTCAGCCTGCGCGCCGTGATCTGATCGAATCGAGAGCACCAGATAATGAACGACTTCAGTATTCCCAGTTCCCAGTCCACTCCGGAAGTCCGCAGTGACTGGGCAGCCGGCCAACTGTTCATGGCCGGCGATTCCTACCCGGAAAACTCCTTTGACATGTTCCAGCAGGTCTTCGAGTGGATCGAGGGCTACCTTAGCGAAGGCGGCAAACCGCTCAGCCTGGAACTGCGCCTGCTGTATTTGAATACCAGCAGCGTCAAGGCCATGATGGACGTATTCGACCTGCTTGAAGCCGCGCACCAAGATGGCGCGCAGGTACAGGTCAACTGGTACTACGACCCGCAGAACGAGCGCGTGGCCGAGCTGGCGGAAGAGTTCAAGGAAGACTGCTCCTTCACCTTCAACATCATCAGCCACAACTGAGGCGCCCATGAAAGCGTCGAAAGAGGCCCTGGAAGTTCAGATCCAGGCGCTGCTGGACAGCGGCGAGCACGACGACAGCCCGCTGTCGGCGCCGCTGCGAGAGCTGTGGACGGCGCATCAGGACCTGGCCCGGCGTATCGACCGCATCAGCCACATTTCCGATGGCTTTCAGAGTCTGGCCAAGCAACGTGAGCAGTCGCTGACCGAGCGCCTGAACAAGCAGCTGCGCCAACTGGAGAAGGTTGCGCGCATCTCCGACCGCTACCAGAACATGATGCGCGACCTCAACGAGGCCCTGCGCGAAGCCTCGACCCACGACGCCCTGACCGGCCTGGCCAATCGCCGGCTGCTGGTGGAAAAGCTGAAGAAGGAAGTGGAGCGCTTTGTCCGCTATCAGCGCCCCTTCAGCATTGCCATGCTGGATGTTGACCATTTCAAGAATATCAACGACCGCTACGGCCACGAAGTCGGCGATGGTGCGCTGATTGAGATAGCACGGGTGCTGGATGCAGAAATCCGCGAAAACGACCTGTGCGGCCGCTGGGGTGGGGAGGAGTTCCTGATTCTGCTGCCGGAGACCGGTGATCAGGCTGCCACGCTGGTCATGGAGCGTGTACGCAACGCGGTCGAGCGCCTGACCATTCGCGTGCAGGATGAGTCGGTCTGCATGACCGTGAGCATCGGCGTCGCCGAACACCGCCAAGAGTCGAGCTACTCCGACACCATCAGCCGTGCCGATCACGCCCTGCTGGTCGCCAAACGCGGTGGCCGCAACCAGCTGAGCACCGCTAGCGACTGACGCCGCCGTCAAACGACGGCGGCAGGTCAATCACAGACGGCGATTGCGCAGGGCAACGTCCTCTTCTTCTTCCAGCGAGAACCCTTCCTGCTGGCTTTGCATCAGGTGCTTGCCATCGGTCTCCGAACCCAGCTTGATCATCAAGCGCAGGTCGTTGGCCGAGTCGGCATGGGCCAGCGCATCCTCGTAGGTGATCTCGCCCGAGCTGTAGAGCTTGTACAGTGCCTGGTCGAAGGTCTGCATCCCCACTTCGTTGGAACGCGCCATCAGCGGCTTGAGCTCATGCACCTCGCCCTTGCGGATCATGTCAGCCGCCAGCGGGGTGTTGAGCATGACCTCGATAGCAGCGCGCCGTCCCTTGCCGTCCGGCGTCGGAATCAGCTGCTGCGCGACGATGGCCTTGAGGTTCAGCGACAGGTCCATCCAGACCTGCTGGTGCATCTCGTTGGGGAAGAAGTGGATGATGCGGTCCAGCGCCTGGTTGGCGTTGTTGGCGTGCAGCGTGGCCAGACACAGGTGCCCGGTTTCGGCAAAGGCTACCGCGTGATCCATGGTCTCCTTGGTCCGCACCTCGCCAATCAGAATCACGTCCGGCGCCTGACGCAGGGTGTTCTTCAGCGCCACTTCGAACGAATCGGTATCGATACCCACCTCCCGCTGGGTCACGATGCAGTTCTGGTGCTGGTGGATAAATTCGATCGGGTCTTCGATGGAGATGATATGGCCGCTGGAGTGCTTGTTGCGATAGCCGATCATCGAGGCCAGGGAGGTCGACTTACCGGTACCGGTCGCGCCGACAAAGATCACCAGCCCGCGCTTGGTCATCGCCAGCTGCTTGAGGATGTCAGGCAGACGCAGCTCTTCCATGGTCGGGATGTTGATCTCGATGCGCCGCAACACCATGCCTACCAGGTTGCGCTGGTAGAACGCACTGACCCGGAAGCGGCCAATACCGCGCGCGCTGATCGCAAAGTTGCACTCGCGGTTCTCGGCAAACTCGCGACGCTGGGCTTCGGTCATCACACCCAGCACGGTCTCGCGGGTCTGTTCCGGTGAAAGGGGGGTTTTGGTAACCGGCAGGATCTTGCCGTGAACCTTCATGCTCGGCGGGACACCGGCGGTAATGAACAGGTCGGAGGCGCCCTTCTCGACCATCAACCGCAACAGCTTTTCAAACTCCATGCTCTGCCTCTTTTGTCCTTTGCGGCAGGCAGCTCAGCGCCTGCCATAACTACCAGCCCGGTTAGAAGCCGTCGACTGCCTTGGCCTTTTCGCGGGCGCTTTCCTTGGTAACCAGGCCCTTGGCGACCAGACCTTTCAGACACATGTCGAGGGTCTGCATACCAATGTTGCCGCCGGTCTGAATGGCCGAATACATCTGCGCAATCTTGTCTTCACGAATCAGGTTGCGGATGGCCGGGGTGCCGATCATGATCTCGTGGGCCGCGACCCGACCGCCGCCGATCTTCTTCAGCAGCGTCTGGGAAATAACCGCCTGCAGAGACTCCGACAGCATCGAACGCACCATCGCCTTCTCCTCGCCCGGGAAGACGTCGACAATACGGTCGATGGTCTTGGCGGCAGAGGTGGTGTGCAGGGTGCCGAACACCAGGTGACCGGTTTCGGCGGCCGTCAGCGCCAGACGAATGGTTTCCAGGTCACGCATCTCACCCACCAGGATGATGTCCGGGTCTTCCCGCAGCGCCGAGCGCAGGGCTTCGGCAAAGCCGAGGGTGTCGCGGTGTACTTCACGCTGGTTGACCAGACACTTCTTCGACTCGTGAACGAATTCGATCGGATCCTCGATGGTCAGAATGTGCTGGTACTTGGTGCTGTTGAGGTAATCCACCATGGCCGCCAGGCTGGTCGACTTACCCGAGCCCGTCGGCCCGGTCACCAGCACCAGGCCGCGCGGGTTGTCAGAAATTTTCTTGAACACATCGCCCATGCCCAGGTCTTCCATAGTGAGCACTTTGGAAGGGATGGTCCGGAACACCGCACCAGCGCCGCGATTCTGGTTGAACGCGTTGACCCGGAAGCGCGCTACGCCAGGCACTTCAAAGGAAAAGTCGGTTTCCAGAAACTCTTCAAAGTCCTTGCGCTGCTTGTCGTTCATGATGTCGTAGATCAGCGCATGAACCTGTTTGTGTTCCATGGCCGGCACGTTGATGCGACGCACGTCGCCATCGACGCGAATCATGGGCGGCAATCCTGCCGACAGGTGCAAGTCCGACGCGCCCTGTTTGGCGCTGAAGGCTAACAGCTCGGTAATATCCATAGGGTTCCCCATAACGTCCGGCAAGCATGTAGAATGCGGACAGTGTCTTATTCCATTGGCAAGGTATTAACGTCCGTAATGTCCACGATAGCAGAGAATATTGCAAACGTTCGTGAACGTATTAAGCGGGCTGCCGAGGTCGCCGGGCGCGATCCAGCCGCCATTACCCTGCTGGCCGTCAGCAAGACCCGACCAGCCGGCGACATCCGCGAAGCCTGGGCAGCCGGCCAGCGTGATGTCGGCGAGAACTACCTGCAGGAGGCCCTCGACAAGATGGCCGAGCTGCAGGACCTGCCACTGCAGTGGCATTTTATCGGCCCGATCCAGTCCAACAAGACCCGCGCCATCGCCGAGCACTTTGACTGGGTGCACAGCGTGGATCGACTGAAGATCGCCCAGCGCCTGTCCGACCAGCGCCCCGAAGCGCTGCCGGCACTCAACATCTGTCTGCAGGTCAACATCAGTGGCGAAGACAGCAAGTCCGGCGTGACGCTGGCCGAGCTGCCGGCGCTGGCCGAGGCCGTTGCCGCCCTGCCCCGTCTGCGACTGCGTGGGCTGATGGCGATTCCGGCACCGGCCGACAGCAGCGAGCAGCGGCGCGTCCCGCTGGCCGCACTGCGCGAAGCCGCCACACAGCTGTCACTGCCGCTGGACACACTGTCGATGGGCATGAGCGACGACCTGACCGAAGCGGTGCAGGAAGGCGCCACCATCGTGCGTATCGGCACCGCCCTGTTCGGGCAGCGCCAGTACCCCTAACCCTAAACCGCACGCGCAGCGAGGTTTTCATGACTGCACCCGTAATCGGATTCATCGGCGCCGGCAACATGGCCACCAGCCTGATCGGCGGCATGCTGCAGAAGAACGTCAAACCGGCGAACGTGATCGCCAGCGACAGCAAGCCCGAACAGTGCGCTGCGCTGGAGCGCCAGTTTCAGATTCGCACCAGCACCGACAATGCCGTCCTGGCCGCCGAGTGCGACGTGCTGCTGTTGGCGGTCAAGCCGCAGGTCATGCAGGACGTCTGCCGCGCTCTGCCGCGTGAGCGCAAGCCAGGCCAGCTGATCATCTCGATTGCCGCCGGCATCAGCTGCGACAGCCTTGAAAGCTGGCTCGGCGCCGGCACCGCGATCGTACGCTGCATGCCCAACACGCCGTCGCTGCGCGGCCAGGGCGTCAGTGGCCTGTACGCCACGCCGGCGGTCAGCGAGACCCAGCGGGAGCAGGCCGAGTCCATCCTCAATGCCGTCGGCATCAGCGTGTGGCTGGATGAGGAAAAGCTGATCGACGCCGTCACGGCGGTCTCCGGCAGCGGGCCGGCCTACTTCTTCTATCTGATGGAAGCCATGATCGACGCGGGTGAAAAACTCGGCCTACCGCGTGACACCGCCGAACGCCTGGCGCTGTTCACCGGCCTGGGCGCTGCCGACATGGCGGTGCACAGCGATGTCGACGTGGCCGAGCTGCGCCGCCGCGTCTGCTCGCCCAACGGCACGACCGAACGGGCGATTGAAACCTTCCGTAGCCAGGGCCTGCCGAAGATGGTCGACGACGCCATGCAGGCCTGTGCCGACCGCGCCGCCGAAATGTCCCGCGAGCTTGCCTGAGGAACCCGCATGAACAGCCTGAACACGGCCGCTATCTATCTGATCCAGACCCTCGGCAGCCTTTACCTGCTGATCGTGCTGCTGCGCTTTCTGCTGCAGCTGGTGCGCGCAGACTTCTACAACCCGCTGTCGCAATTCATCGTGCGCGCTACCAAGCCGTTGCTAATGCCGCTGCGCCGGATCATCCCCGGTTACGGCGGACTGGACTTTGCCTCGCTGGCGCTGGGCATTGCCATTCAGCTGGTGATGCTGATCCTGATCATTCTGCTGATGGGCTATGCACTGCCCAATATCCTGCTGCTGGTGGGCTGGGCGGCAATCGGTGTCCTGGCGCTGTTCGTAAAGATCTTCTTCTTTGCGCTGATCATCAGCGTGATCCTGTCCTGGGTTGCCCAGGGCAGTTACAACCCGGCGGTCATTCTGATCAACCAGCTGTGCGAGCCGATTCTTGCGCCGATTCGCAAGATCCTGCCGGCCCTGGGCGGCCTTGACCTGTCGCCGATCTTTGCCTTTATTGCCATTCGGCTGTTCGACATGCTGGTGATCGCCAATCTGGCCGCGGCGGCGGGCATGCCCGGAGGCCTGACGCTGGCGCTGTAAGCGGCTGCGCATGAGCTTCTACCACTGGCAGGACGACGACCTGCTACTCGACTGCCACCTGCAACCCGGCGCCAAGCGCGCCGAGTTTGCCGGCCAGCACGGTGAGCGGCTGAAGATTCGCATCAGCGCACCGCCGGTCGACGGCAAGGCCAACGATGCGCTGATCCGCTTTCTCGCCGATGCCTTCGCGGTGAGCCGCCAGCAGGTCAGCCTGCTCAGTGGCCAGAGCAGCCGGCAAAAACGGCTGCGCATCCAGACCCCCCGGCAACTGCCGGCCGAGCTGGGCATCCAACGGCGCTGAATATTGCGCCGCAACCACGCGCTATTTAGACTGGCGCCTCTATTATTGGCCCTTCGCCTGCCTGCGGTACCCGGGAGCGCCCTCCCCCGCGAAGTCTGGCCAAGCGACACAGGAACAGGTTACCGATGTCCAGACTACCTGCCGATTCCGTCGGCCTGGTCACCCCCCAGCGCCACACCTTTACCGAGCCGCTATCACTGGCCTGTGGCAAGCAGTTGCCGCGTTACGAACTGGTCTACGAGACCTACGGTGAACTGAACGCCAGCGCCAGCAACGCGGTACTGATCTGTCACGCCCTGTCCGGGCACCACCACGCCGCCGGCTATCACAGCATCGATGAACGCAAGCCCGGCTGGTGGGATAACTGCATCGGCCCCGGCAAGGCGATCGATACCAACCGCTTTTTTGTGGTCAGCCTGAACAACCTGGGTGGCTGCCACGGCTCGACCGGCCCCTCCAGCATCGACCCGGCGACCGGCAAGAGCTATGGCGCCAGCTTCCCGGTACTGACCGTCGAGGACTGGGTACACAGCCAGGCGCGACTGGCCGACGTACTCGGCGTCCAGCAATGGGCGGCGGTTGTCGGCGGCAGCCTGGGCGGCATGCAGGCACTGCAGTGGGCGATCAGCTATCCGGAGCGCATCCGCCATTGCGTCGCCATTGCCACTGCGCCCAAGCTGTCGGCACAGAACATCGCCTTCAACGAGGTCGCCCGTCAGGCCATCATCACCGACCCGGACTTTCACAATGGCGATTACGCCGCCTTTGGCGTGATCCCCAAGCGCGGCCTGATGCTGGCGCGCATGGTCGGCCACATTACCTACCTGTCGGACGACTCGATGGGCGCCAAGTTTGGCCGCGACCTGCGCTCCGATCAGCTCAACTACGACCTCACCAGTGTGGAGTTCGAGGTCGAGAGCTACCTGCGCTATCAGGGCCAGGAGTTCTCCGGCCGGTTTGACGCCAACACCTATCTGCTGATGACCAAGGCGCTGGATTACTTCGACCCCGCTGGCGCCCATGGCGGCGATCTGGCCCGCACGCTGGCAGGCATCAAGGCACGCTGCCTGGTGATGTCGTTTACCACCGACTGGCGCTTCTCGCCCGAACGCTCGCGCGAGCTGGTGGACGGCCTGCTGGCCGCCCGCAAGGACGTCAGCTATCTGGAGATCGAAGCCGCGCAGGGCCACGACGCCTTCCTGCTGCCAATCCCCCGTTACATCGAGGCCCTGAGTGGCTACATGAACCGCATCGAGGTGAGCCAATGAGCCTGCGCGCCGACCTTGAGATCATCCAGCAATGGATTCGCCCCGGCAGCCGCGTACTCGATCTGGGCTGCGGCGAGGGCCAGTTGCTGCGTCACCTGCGCGACCACAAGGACGTGCAGGGCTACGGCCTAGAAATCGACCCGGACAAGATCAGCAGCTGTATCCGTCACGGCGTCAACGTGATGGAGCAGAACCTGGACGAGAGCCTCGACAATTTCGAGGACAACAGCTTCGACACCGTGGTCATGACCCAGTCGCTGCAGGCCATGCATTACCCCGACCGGGTACTGGAAGACATGCTGCGCATCGGTCACGAAGGCATCCTCACCTTCCCCAACTTTGCCCACTGGCGCTGCCGCTGGTATCTGGGCACCAAGGGCCGCATGCCGGTGTCCGAGTTCATGCCCTACACTTGGTACAACACCCCGAACATCCATTTCTGTACCTTCAAGGACTTCGAACAGCTGTGCCGCGAGCGCGGCATCAAAGTGCTGGACCGTCTGGTGGTTGACCAGACCCACCAGAGCAGCTGGTTCAGCGGCCTGTGGCCCAACCTGCTGGGTGAGGTGGCCATCTACCGGGTCAGTCGCTAGTCCACTTTCGAGGAGAACTGCCATGTTTCGTCGTTTCTGTCTGCTGAGCCTGATGCTGCTCAGCCTCAACGTGTTCGCCGGCCCCGAGCCTACCCGTTTCGGGGATCTGGTGGTCTATCACAACGTGTTCAACAGCACCATGCTGCAGCCCGAGATCGCCGCCAATGCCGGTCTCAAGCGCGGCCCGACCCACGGCGTGCTCAACGTCGCCGTGCAGCGCCCCGATGGCAGCGCCGTGGATGCCATCCTCAAGGGCGAAGTGCGCAGCCTGATCGGCCAACCGGTCGCGCTCGACTTCAAGCGCATTCAGGAGGGCGACGCCATCTACTTTGTCGCCAACTACACCGCCACCCAACGCGGCGTGCTGCTGTTCAAGGTCGACATTCAGTCCGCCGAGGGCAGCATGGTGCACAGTCTGAGCTTTCAGCAGGAATTCTTCCCCGATGACCAGTAATGCCACCCTGCCCTTCAGTGAGTTAGTGCTCGCCAGCAACAACAAGGGCAAGCTCGCTGAGCTGCAAGCCATGCTGGGCAACAGCATCAAAGTCCGCCCGCAAAGCGACTTCACCGATATCGAAGCCGAGGAAACCGGGCTGACCTTCGTCGAAAACGCGCTGATCAAGGCGCGTCACGCCGCCCGCGCCTCGGGCCTGCCCGCCCTAGCCGACGACTCCGGTCTCGCGGTCGATGCCCTCGGCGGCGCGCCCGGCATCTACTCTGCCCGCTACGCAGGCGGTGGCGGCGACGCCGCCAACAACGCCAAGCTGCTTGAAGCGCTGAAGGACGTACCGGACACCGAGCGCGGCGCCCAGTTCATCTGCGCACTAGCGCTGCTGCGCCACGCCGAAGACCCGATCCCGCTGATCTGCGAAGGCGCCTGGGAAGGGCGCATCCTGCACGCCGCCAGCGGCGAGCACGGCTTTGGCTACGATCCGCTGTTCTGGGTGCCGGAGCGCGACTGCTCCAGCGCCCAACTCAGCCCGCAAGAGAAGAACCAGCTGAGTCACCGCGCCCGCGCCATGGCCCTACTAAAAGCCAGGCTGGGCCTGTGAAGCCACAAGCGACAAGCGGCAAGCGGCAAGCAAACCCAAACGCCAGCACGGACCGCTTGCAGCTTGAGGGGGCAACGCCCCCGTCTTATGGCTTGCAGCCGCCGCCCCTGGCGGCCTACATCCACATCCCCTGGTGCGTCAAAAAATGCCTCTACTGCGATTTCAATTCGCACACCAGTCACGATGCCCTGCCCGAGACCGAGTACGTTGACGCTCTGATCGAGGATCTGGAGCAGGACCTGCGCTTGCTCGGCGGCCTGCCCATCCGGCCGCTGACGTCGATTTTCTTCGGCGGCGGTACGCCGAGCCTGTTCTCGGCCGCCGCGCTGGATCGCTTGCTGCAGGCGCTGAATCAGCGCGTGCCGTTCGCAGACGACATCGAAATCACCCTCGAAGCCAACCCCGGCACCTTTGAGCAGGCCAAATTTCGTGACTATCGGCTGGCCGGCATCAACCGCCTGTCGATCGGCATCCAGAGCTTCAATGCCGAGCACCTGAAGGCGCTGGGCCGCATCCATGACGACCGCGAAGCCCTCGGCGCGGTCGAGATGGCGCGGCGCGCCGGCTTCGACAACCTCAACCTCGACCTGATGCACGGCCTGCCGAATCAGGACCACGCCCAGGCCATGGCCGACATTGACCAGGCGATGGCGCTCGCGCCCGAGCATCTGTCCTGGTATCAGCTGACGCTGGAACCCAACACCGTGTTCTACTCGCGCCCGCCCACGCTGCCCGAGGAAGACATTCTCTGGTCGATTCAGGAAGCCGGGCTGCAGCGCCTGGCTGCCGGCGGCTACGCCCAGTACGAGATTTCGGCCTATGCCCGTGACCGCCGCCGCGCCCGCCACAACCTCAACTACTGGCAGTACGGCGACTTTCTGGGTCTGGGCGCTGGCGCCCACGGCAAGCTGACCGACGCCAACGGCGCCATACAGCGCTACTGGAAGACCCGCCTGCCCAAGGACTACCTGACCCCGGAGAAAGCCTATCTGGCTGGCAGCAAGACGCTGGACGCCGACGAGCTGCCCTTCGATTTTCTGATGAACGCTCTGCGACTGGTCGATGGCGTGCCCAGCGCCTGGTACGGCGAGCGCACCGGCCAGTCACTGGAACGGATCGCCGACACCCTGAACCAGGCCGAGGCCAAAGGCCTGCTCGAACCCTGGCAACAGCAACTGCGCCCAACCGAACGTGGTCGCCTGTTTCTCAACGACCTGCTGGAAATGTTTCTCTAGGCCGCTATTTCCAACTCGGCCACGGGGCTGCAGCAGCTTGCATGGTCGAGCCGGAGCCCGCTCCTCTCGCCCCGCCGCACGGTAAATTACCATCGGTAACATCAATAGCCCTTGCTGCATGGCCGCTCAGTCAGGAGAATTGACTCAGTCTGGACACTGATTTCGATCTCGCCAGCCGGTGAGCAACCGGCGACGACCGCACAACAACAGCCGCGGCCCACAGGGCGCGCAGCAGATCGAACCACACCCAACCCGGAGGCCCGATGAATCCCTTCAGCTTTGCCACCACCGCGCAAATCCTCTGCGAATCCGGCTCTGCCGCCCAACTTGGCGATCTGTGCAAGCTGCGTGATGCCCACCGCGTACTGGTCGTCACCGACCCGGGCATCACCAGGATCGGCCTGCTCGACAGCGTACTGCCGGCCTTGGCCAAAGCGCAGGTGGCCGCCGAAGTGTTTGACCAGGTCGAAGCAGACCCGCCGGAGTCCGTGGTGCTGGCAGCCGTCGAGCAAGCCAAATCCATGCAGGCCGAGCTGATCATCGGCTTTGGCGGCGGCAGCTCGATGGACGTGGCCAAGCTGGTCGCCCTGCTGGCGCACCCAAACTGCACGCAGACCCTGCAGGACATCTACGGCGTCGGCAATGCCCGCGGCCAGCGCCTGCCGCTGATTCAGGTGCCGACCACCGCCGGTACCGGCTCGGAAGTCACCCAGATCGCCATCATTACCACCGGCGCCACCACCAAGATGGGCGTCGTCTCCCCCATCCTGCTGCCCGATCTGGCCCTGCTGGACGCCGACCTGACCTTGGGTCTGCCCGCCCACGTCACCGCCGCGACCGGCATCGACGCCATGGTGCACGCCATTGAGGCCTACACCAGCAAACTGAAGAAGAACCCGCTGTCCGACATGCTCGCCCGTGAGGCCCTGCGCCTGCTAGCCGGCAACCTGGATGCGGTGGTGCAGGACGGCCAGAACCGCGAGGCCCGCCAGGCCATGCTGCTCGGTGCGCTGCTCGCCGGCCAGGCCTTCGCCAACGCCCCGGTCGCTGCGGTCCACGCACTGGCCTACCCGCTCGGCGGCCACTTCCATATCCCGCACGGCCTGTCGAACGCACTGGTGCTGCCAACCGTTATCGAATTCAACGCGCCGGCCGCCGCGCCGCTGTACGCCGAGCTGGCTCCGCTGATCGTCGGCCGTGGCCTGGTACCCGGTGATGCCGACAGCCTGACCGAACAACTGGTGCGCGCCCTGAGCGAGCTCAGCCCACGCTGCGGTCTGCCGAGCCGTCTGCGCGATGCCGGTGTGCCGAAGGACAAGCTGGAGATGCTGGCCAAGGACGCCATGCTGCAGCAGCGTCTGCTGGTCAACAACCCGCGCGAGGTCACCGAAGCGGACGCGCTCGCCATCTACAACCTGGCCTACTGAGCCGCAAGCGGAGCAATCATGAGTACAAGCAAGCCCACCCGCAGCGATTACCCCTACCTGCACGCCATCACCACCCGCTGGCACGACAACGACATCTACGGCCACGTCAACAACGTGACCTACTACAGCTACTTCGACAGCGCGGTGAACAGCTGGCTGATCGCCGAAGGCGGGCTGGACATCCACGAGGGCGACCAGGTCGCCTTTGTGGTCAGCTCCAACTGCGACTATTTCGCGCCCATCGCCTTCCCTGACGCCATCGAAATCGGCGTCAAGGTGGCGCGCCTGGGCAGCAGCTCGGTGCATTACGAACTCGCGGTGTTCAAGCAGGGCCGTGACGAGGCCTGCGCGGCGGGCCGTTTCGTCCATGTATTTGTCGACCGCACCAGCAACACCGCCTTCCCCATCCCCAACCGCTGCCGCGCCGCCCTTGAGCGGCTGATGGACCCGATCTGATGCACCGCCGGTGGCTATTGCCGTTATTGCTCGGTCCACTGCTGCTGGCGACAGGCCCGGTCAGCGCCGAACCACGGCTGCAGAACCGCGTGGAGAGCTTTGATGTCAGCGGCGCCACCGTCGACACCATTCGCGCCAGCCTGAACCGCCACCGGCAACACAGCGCCAACCGGGTTGAATGGCACTTCAACTGGGAGTCCACGCCGGGCCAGTGCCGCATCACCGAGGTACGTACCGAGGTGAGTGTGACCCTGCACCAGCCGCGCCTGCTACCCGACCGGCAGCGCCCGGCCAGCGTGCAGCAACAATGGGACGCTTACTTGCTCGCGCTGCAGGCCCATCAGGAAGGGCACGTAGAGCTGGCACTGAACAGCGCCAGAGAAATAGAACGGGCGATCATGGCCCTGCCACCGGCCAGCTCCTGCGAACAGTTGCAGGCCAGCGCCAACGCCACCGGCCGCCGCCTGCAGGAACAACTTGCAGCAGACGACCGCGAATACGACAAACGCACCCAGCAGGGCACGCTGGACGGCGCGCACTTCCCGTAAGAAAGCAGCACTGCACCACCTGTAGGGTGGAGAACGCCAACGGCTTCTCCACCGGCCGCCCTCGCTCGGCACAGCGGGTCGTACCGCCGATTGGTGGGCAACGCTGCGCGCTTGCCCACCCTACAACAGGGTCCAGAAGCCGGGCTGGTCGAGCTCCCGCTCGACCAGCGTCAAGCGCAAACCGCGCTATTACGCCATGCCGCCCGGCGCAAAAATTTCGATCCAGTAACCATCCGGGTCACGGATAAAGGCGATGTTGTGCATCTTGCCGTCCTGCGGACGCTTGACGAAGGACACACCCAGCTCCTCGAAACGCGCGCAGGCCGCTTCCAGATCAGGCACGGCAAAGCCGATATGGCCGAAACCGCGCGGCTCTTCGTTACCGTTGTGATAGCTGAACTCCGGATCGTCTTCAGTGCCCCAGTTGTGGGTCAGCTCCAGCATGGCCGGACGGCCGAAGGTCTGGTGGGTGCGCTCGACCGGATCATCTGACCAGGTGTCCAGCGCGTTACTGTCGACGGCGGCCAGAAAATACAGGCTGAACTTGCCCGCCGGAAAATCCAGCTTCTTCACCAGCGTCATGCCCATCACGCGGGTATAGAAATCCAGCGTCGGCTCAGGGTTCTTGATGCGCAGCATGGTCTGGTTGAAGACAAACCCCTCGGTAGCCGGATCGCGGCTCTCGCACAGGCCCGGGGCGGATTCAAAGTGACGACTCATGGCAACAGCTCCCATTGGGTAGAAAAGGCCAAAGCCTAACACTGAAACGCCCGCACACAGAACGTGCGCGGGCGTCGGATTCAGTCAGCAGCGCGCCAACCGACGCTTCTGCTCTCGCAAATAATGAGAAGCGTCGGCGAGGCCGGCAGTACAAGGCAAAACCGGGAGAAGGTCGCTCGGAGTCGCGCTCGACTTTACGAATAGTAAATGAGCAGGCTTCGAGCGGTTTTAACGCAATAATGCCAACGCAGCCAGCTTCTCAGCGGAACTTGCGCTCTTCCCACCATGGGAAAAACGCCGGCTTGTCCGTGCTCGGACGCAACTTGAACTGCGGCGCGCGCTTCTCCAGGAAGGAGCTGACGCCCTCTTTCGCATCTTCGGACTCACCCATAAAGGCAATCGCGCGCGAGTCGATGATATGCGCTTCCATCGGGTGATCCGCCGCCATCATGCGCCACAACAGCTGACGGTTCAGCGCGGCGGACATGGCCGAGGTATTGTCGGCAATCTCACGGGCCAGCTCACGCGCCGCCGGCAGCAGTTCATCAGGCTCGTGGACGCTGCGTAGCAGACCGCCCTTGAGCGCTTCTTCGGCGCTGAAGACACGGCCGGTGTAGACCCACTCGGCCGCCTGCATCGGGCCAACGAGGCGCGGCAGGAACCAGCTGGAGCAGGCTTCCATGGTGATGCCACGACGGGCAAACACGAAACCGAACTTGGCGTTGGTCGAGGCCATGCGAATGTCAGCAGGCAGGCTCATGGTCACGCCCACACCGACAGCCGCGCCGTTAAAGGCAACGATGACCGGCTTGGTGCACTCGTAGATACGCAGCGAGACAGTACCGCCGCCATCACGCAGGTCATCACCCTCGGGCTGATCCTGACGCTTGTGACGGTTGAAGGTATCACCGCCCTTCTCCAGATCCGCACCGGCGCAGAAGGCACGGCCCGCACCGGTCATGATCACCACACGCACCGCATCATCGGCATCGGCCGCATCAAAGGCCGCAATCAGCTCACGACGCATCAGGCCGTTAAAGGCATTCATGCGCTCAGGACGGTTCAGCGTCAGCGTGAGGACACCGTCCTCCACCTGGTAATCGAGGGTCTCATAAGTCATGGGGTTCTTCCTGTCTGTTCAAATGCCGCCCAGTGTAGAACCCGCCAGTCACGGTAACCAGTTGAGTTACCGTGGCGTATGTGAGGGTATTGGTGGGGTGGATGGCAGGTAGCAGAAAACCTCATGAGCGTGAGGATTCAGCCCTCCGCCGATCAACCCCAACATTAATCCGCACGATCGTGCGGATTGAACTTTGCTGACTGCGCTGTCGGCCCCGTC
>NZ_NTMR01000023.1 GCF_002307495.1 Pseudomonas abyssi
GAACTTTGCTGACTGCGCTGTCGGCCCCGTCGGATACCACCGCCTGCACGCCCGATAAAACGTACTCGCATCCTTAAACCCCAGCTGCTCGCTTACCCGCTCCATGGTCAGGCCCTGCTCTATCAGAGTCTGGGCTAGCTCCCTACGTATCTGGTTGACCAGTTCGGTGTAGCTGGTGTCTTCCTGTTTAAGGTGACGATAGAGGGTCTGGCGACTCAGGTGCAGTTGGGCGCAGATGTGGTCGAGGCTGAGTTTGTTGGGTAGGCTCTGACGAATCAACTGGCTGACGGTGCGGCTCAGGCTGGTGCCCTGTTCGACCTGCTTCAAGGCCTCTTGCGCG
This sequence comes from Pseudomonas abyssi, assembly GCF_002307495.1. GTDB lineage: Bacteria > Pseudomonadota > Gammaproteobacteria > Pseudomonadales > Pseudomonadaceae > Halopseudomonas > Halopseudomonas abyssi. Next base: position 341 of record NZ_NTMR01000023.1, read on the forward strand.
CGGGCCTGAAGCATCTGTCGCAGATAGTCATTGGCGCCGGTGATTGGGGTATCCAGAAAGGCGCGCGGCAGCTGCAGGCGATTGCGGTCGGCGTTGAAACGCAGGTTGTGCCCGAACAGTTGCTCGAAGGGTTCCATCTGCTGCGGACGCGGGCGCATCAGTGCGCAGCTGAGCGGCGTCACGGTGGTGCCGGTCATTTCGGCTGACCAGCACAGCAGAGCGCTGAGGCTGCGTTCTGCCGCGATCTGGGGGTAGGCGCGGTCGGCGGCGAAGTCGACTGTCAGCGTCAGCGCGCGTTGGCCTTCGCTCAGCGTCCAGCGTTCCGAGGGGTTCATCAGCGCGATATTGCGCTGGAATACCGCGAGCGCTTCGCCGACGCGGCGGCAGTGCCGCAACCTGCTGGCGAGCACGCCGTGAGCGGCCGGGTTGTACTGCTGACCGATGATCAGACCAAGCTCGGGCTGTGTGCTGTGGCGCTCGGCCAGCTGCCACAGTATCAGCAGCAGGGTCTCGCTGACCCGCTGCTCCTGCAACGGCGCGGCGTTGGCGCGCTGATCAAGCAGCGTTTCACGGTAGATGCCCGCGGCGAGCAGTTGCTGCGCACTGACCACATTCAACGCCAGCAGCAGATCGTGCAGATCGAGTACCGCCACGGCCGATACGCTGGTGTGCTTGCCCATCTTGCCTCGCTCCTGCGTGGGTTGCAGCCCCGACTCTAACGGTCCATCCACTGTCGCACCAGCACTAGTGTGCAACCAAAAGCCAGACTTATTGAACGCCGGTGCAATAGTCGCCAGCGAGCCTGCGCCCTAGCATCAGCTTATCCACAGCCAGAGGCCGCACCATGCACAACGAGCACCATATCCACTCCCTGGAGGCGCTGCGTGCGCTGATTCCTTCACCGCCGGCAATGATGCACAAGCGCCTGCAGCGCGCACTCGACGACTACTGCCTGACCATCATCCACCAGGCCTCGCTCTGTGCAGTTGGCTTTATTGATGACGCGCTGGATGTGACCTATCTGGACCTGCGCAACCACCCGGTACTGCAGGCCGAGGGGCAAGACATTTTGCTGCGCTGGCCTGCGTCCAAACCTGCTCCGCAGCTGCCGCCAGAGGGGCTGGCCTGCAGCCTGTATTTCGTTATGCCCGGCGTAGGCTTCAGCCTGCGCGCCAATGGCCGCTGCGTCCTGCAAGCGGATGCGAGCGGCAAGGTGCTGGCGTTTCGGGCTGAGGCGCTGTTCCTGCATTGTTCACGCGCCAAGGTGCGGGCGGATTTCTGGCAGGCACGCGGGCCTGACCAGCCCTTCATCGCGGAGGAAGGCGACGCCCTGAGCGCACGCGCACTGGCCTTTGTCGCACAGGCGCCGTATCTATTGATGCTGACCCGGCAGGGCGAGCATACCGAGCTGTCCCCACGCGGTGACCCTGAGGGCTTTGTGCAGCCTCTTGGCCCCAGCACCCTGCTAATCCCCGAGCGTCCGGGCAACAAGGTAGCGTGCACGCTGACCAATATCATTGATGACGGTGCACTGCGGCTGTCGCTGAACCATCCCGGCAGCAGCACGGTGCTGTCTGTCGCTGGCCGCGCCTGGCTCACCAGCGACCCGGAGGTGCTCAAACCACTGGCGGTGAACAACAAGGCGCCGAAGGTGGCTAGCGTGCTGGAGGTCGAGCGCTATCGCTTTCAGCATTGCCCGGAGCTGATCAGCGCGGGGTTGTGGGACTCGGCGACCTACCTGTCAGAAGACGCGATACCGGCGTTTTCGAAAATGCTGTCCGAGCACATGAACGGCCGCGGCCTGCTCGGCAAGGCGACCACGCTGGTGGTGGATGCGGTGGTCAAGCACGATCTCAAGCACCTGTACTAGGGACGCACCGATTAATTGCGCATGCGCTCTGAGCCACTAGCAATACTGGGCGTTGTTGCGACCCGCCGCCTTGGCGGCGTAGAGGGCGCGGTCGGCGCGGTTGAAGAGGTCATCAATCGAGGTATCGTCGCGGCGCCAGTCGGTCAAACCGATGCTGACCGTCACGCCGGGCAGCCCAGGCTCGCTGGTGACGGCGGCCAACAGCAGGCGCTCAGCCAGTTCGCTGGCCTGGGCCATCGTGGTGGCCGGCAGCAGCAGGATAAACTCCTCGCCGCCCTGCCGGCCGAACACGTCGGACTGGCGCAAGGTGTCTTCCATGCGGCGACAGAAGGCCTGCAGCACATGGTCTCCTATCTGATGACCATGCTGGTCGTTGATGGCCTTGAAGTGGTCCAGGTCGAGTGACAACACCGAGAAGGGTTCACCGCTGCGCCGACTGCGCCTGAACAGATCGCTGGCGGCGTCTACCAGCGCCCGGCGGCTGCGTACGCCGGTCAGCGTATCGGTCATGGCCAGCTGTTCAAAGTTGCTGCGGATGCGCTCGGACACCAGCAGCAGAAAGCCGATGTTGACGATCACCAGGCCAAAGGTGAAGGTGCCGAGGTACAGCGCCTGTAACCAGGATACCTCCAGCATGCCTTGCCCGTGCTGAGGCAGAAGCAGCGCATGGGTCCAGCGGGCGCCAAACACCAGGCACGAGAAGCCGATCCAGAAAGCGGTGAAATAGAGCCCCAACGAGCGACGCCGGTGGCTAGCGCGGTTCCGCAAGATCTGCCGGACAAATACCGCAGCGTGCATCAGGCTGGCGGCAAAGACGTAGCCCGTCAGGCTCAGGTAACGGCCACGCAGGCTGTCGACGACATGGGTAAAGTAGGTCTGGCCGATCCAGGCCAGAGCAAACAGTACAACCCAGGCGTGAAGCCGGGGTTGCTGAGCAAAGTGCTTCGCACTGCCAACCCAGTAGAAGGTATACGCCAGCATGGCTGCCGTATTCTGCACGGTAAAGGTCAGCCATTCAGGGGCCACACCACGCAAGATAATCAGCACGCCGGCCAGAGCCGCCAGCATCGAGCCGACAGCCCAGTCGCGTACACCGGGGATACCGAGCGTGCTGGCCCGCTCCATAAGCAGCAACACCATGCCCATGACCCCTATCAACAGCGTGGCCAACATGATCAGGGTGCGGGGGTCGTAAAGCGGGGTTACATCCATACATTGCGCTTCGTCGTCTGGTTCCTCCGCATTATGGTTCATAGCACGCTCCGCAGCATCAACCGTCTTGTCGGGAACCCTTGCCGCAGCTTTGGCCACGCGCCGAGTACAGCCGTGTGACCCGCTAGCCAGAGCGCGCGCGTAACGTCCAAGCGTCACCCCTCTGTAACCTGCATGTCATCTCACTGTCGCACTCTGACAGCCCGCACACCTGCTGTCCGATGAATGAGGTCCATCATGCATTCCCTTCGCCGCTCCCTTCGCCATCTGTGGCTCTCCCTTGCCCTGCTGCCCAGCCTGGTCAGCGCCCACGCACTGGAAGTGCACGGCTCCAACACCATCGGTGCGACCCTGGCGCCGATGCTGATGACCCAGTTTCTGCAACAGCTGAGCGGCCAACCGGTGACCAGCGCGGGCACCGGCACCGCCAACGAGACGATCCTCAGTACCCAGCGCAACGGCCAACCGCTGACGGTGCTGGTGGCAGCCCATGGCTCCAGCACCGGCTACAGCGCCCTGGCCGCCGGGCAGGCCGACGTCTGGGCAGCATCGCGCCGAGTCAAGGGCAGCGAAGCCCAAGCCATGGCCAGCCGGGCAGACCTGTTGAGCGGCGACAGCGAGCACATCATCGCCATCGACGGCCTGGCGATTCTGGTCCACCCCTCCAATCCGGTAAACCAGCTGAACATCGATACTCTGGCGCGTATCTTTGCCGGCGAGATCAGTAACTGGTCGGAGGTTGGCGGGCCGGACCGGGCGATTCAGGTCTACGCCCGTGATGAGCAATCCGGCACCTGGGACACCTTCAAGGAGCTGGTGCTGGCCGGGCGTTACAGCCTGACCGAGAGCGCACGACGCTATGAGTCCAATGACCAGTTGTCTGACGACGTGACCGCCAACCCCGGCGGCATCGGCTTTGCCGGCTTTGCCTCGGTCCGCAATGCCAAGCTGCTGGCGATTGCCGACGGCGAGGCTCCGGCGCTCAAGCCCAGCAAACTGACCGTGGCCACTGAGGACTACCCGTTGTCGCGCCGCCTCTACCTGTACACCCCCGGCACCGGCGGCGAGCCGCTGGCGCAGGAGTTTGTTGCCTTCGCCCAGAGCGACGCCGGCCAGGCGCTGGTGGCTGAGTCCGGTTTCTTCTCGCAGACGCCCTTCGCCGTGGACCCGGTGATGGACGACAGTGTGCCGGACAGCCTCAAACGCCTGACCGCCAACTATCAGCGGCTGTCGATCAACATTCGTTTTGACGAGGGCCACACCGACCTCGACAACAAGGCCAAGCGCGACCTGCTGCGCATTCAGCAATACCTCACACAGAGCGGCAAAAGCAGCCGCGACATCATGCTGATCGGCTTTGCCGACCAGCAGAGCCATGAGCTGCGTGCCCAGATGATCTCCGAGCTGCGCGCGCTGTCCGCCGCCAAGGCACTACGCGACATGGGCTCACCGGTACAGGGCCATATCGGTTACGGGCACTACAAACCCGTAGGCTCGGCCGGCGGGGAAAGCGGCGCGCGGCGCAATGGCCGGGTTGAGGTGTGGGTACGCCGCTAGGGCGTGCCCCGTGTGGCTGGATTCCCGCCTGCGCGCACTGCTGT
>NZ_NTMR01000024.1 GCF_002307495.1 Pseudomonas abyssi
ACCCTCACCTGCGTGCAAGCCTTCGCCGTCGACCGGTGGAGCCTTAAGCCTCGCGCGGTTTAACGTTTAGCACTCGTGCGCGAGGCCGCTAATCCATTGAAATATAAGAAAATATGAGATCGCCTCATCCGGGGTTATGCCGCGTATTAAAGTTAGTGCGATCTAATCACTGTTAGCCCACCACGAAACTAAAGGTGTATTTAAGGATAAAATACTAAATGCCATTATTTAGATCACTAGGGTTCAGTCAGCATCCCTTTTCAAAAACAAATGCAGACGAAGAGCCTGACTTGTCAAGCTACTTCGTTCCGCCACCGTACTTTGATGCTGTTGTTGGAGATTCATCGTCACCTTCTGCAAGTGTGGTTTTGGCACCAAGAGGGGCCGGGAAAACAGCACTACGTCGCATGGTAGAGGCACATGCAATAAATTCGCAGTTCCTAGCAGTGACTTATGATCGTTTCGAGTTTTCAGCAGGAGAAAGCATCGAAAGCATTAGCCTTCAATACCATCTAAGAAATATTATTACTAGAGTACTGATTTCATTCCTATCTTATTTATCAGAATATCCTGATGTATTAAAGGCGCTATCAAAAGAAGAGCGATCTCAACTAAGTGTTTTTGTATCCACCTACTTGGGTGATCTAACTGGTGACAGATTGCAGGAGCTTATGAATGAGCTGAAAAGCCTACCTGAAAAGTTCAAAAAATTTTGGTCTGAAAATGTAGGCTTTATGGAGTCGGTTGTTAACTTTGTTTTGAAAAGCTATGACCTGGAGCCGATTGACATGCCGGATGTCAAAATGGAAGAAAAGAGGCTCTCAGAAACATATAAGTACCAGTTAGAGATTCTCCTCTCGCTCGTTAAGAAGTTAAGATTTAAATCTATCTATATTTTGATAGATCGAACGGATGAAACCGAGAAAACAGGGAATAACCCTGAAGCAACTTATACGCTTGTTCAGCCATTGCTAAGGGATCTAGAGCTGCTTGGAATGAAAGGGTTTGGTTTCAAGTTTTTTCTTTGGGATAAAATTGAACCCTTTTACCGGAAGGATGCTAGGCCAGACCGCGTTGCTCAGTACAATCTGACATGGACGAGTAGATCACTGAAAACTGTTTTATCTAAAAGAATGGAGTCTTTTAGCGAGGGGAAGATTCAAAATATGCAATCCCTCATGTCTTCAACCGCTGCCATTAACATTGATGACGCTTTATGTTTGATGGCTCATAACTCGCCGCGAAACCTCATTAGAGCCTGTGAGAAAATATTTGCTGCCCAAGCAGAAAGAAATCCCGAATCAGCTAAAATTGACATCCAAGCCGTTGATTCTGGAGTCTTAATTTACTCTGAAATGCTATGCAAAGAATTATACGGAGAAGACTACATAAAAGATATTCAAAAGGTCGGGCGTGAACTGTTTACAACTAACTATATCGCCAACGATGTGTTAAAAATTTCAGGACAAGGCGCTAGAAATAAAATAACTGCGTGGTCTGACTCTGGCTTAGTCGCAAAAGTCGGGACGGTCGTTGTTCCTCCGGCAAAGAGACCTGTCAACTTTTATTGTGTAACAGATCCAGTTGCAGTAAGACTAATGCATCGAACTGTAAATCTTGAAAAGTTCATACAAGATAGATGGGTCCCTTGTGACCACTGCTTAATTGATAATCTAATTGATATTGATCTCTATCCAGAAGATAACGAGGCTGTATGTAGATCGTGTGGAAGAGAGTTGATTTAAAGAGGCTAACAAGCGCATGCACAGGAAGCCAACTACGCGCCGCCAATTGTGGTGCGCGTCGCGCACTGTGCCACAATTGGCTCTGCTCCGTTGTCTCCTGTGATGCGGGCGTTACAAAATTTCCAAACTACATTTTCTACGTTATCTCGCGCCTAGTTTACGACCATAAATAACTAGAACCTTCGGCCAGCAGTAAGAACGCGACCCAATGCACGGCCCCACCGGGTCCCCGTTTACGCGGGCGAGTAGCGCAGGGCTGACGGGAAAAGAGCCGTAGGATGTCTGAGGGGCGGAGCCCCGAGTTTTACGGCTCCCCGTCAGACCGAGCAACGCAGCGAACCCGAAGGGCCGCGTAGCCGGGGTGGCCTAGGGGGTGCAGGGGGAAATGGCCACGCATTTCCCCCTGCTCGCCGTAAAGGCGAAAGGGTGACGTGAAGAATCCGCGCAGCCGAACGGGACCGTGCGATAGCCGGACGCGGAGCGTCCGTACAGGCGTTCCCACGCAGAGCGCGGGAACGATCAACGACGCAACGTCGATCACCCACTCCGCCACGGCAACGCCGGTGCCGCCAACCGCTCCCCATCAAACCCCGCGACCTTGCCGAAGCGCGCAGATTCCGCCTGCCACTCCCGCGTTGCTTCAATGATGTATTCCCGGCTGTAACCGACAAAATTCCAGAACATCAGCACCTTCTCGGCTGGTGCGCCGCCGATGAGGATCAGGCGGCTGCCGGGGCTTAGGGTCAGGTGCAAAGTGGTGGGGCCTGGGTCCAGGGCGGCGAGTTCGTTTTCGGCGAAGCGTTCGCCGTCCAGGTCCAGTTCGCCTTCCATCACCAGCAGGCCGTGTTCAAAGGCGGGGTTAAGGGTCAGCTCGCAATCGCCGCCGCTTGGGCTGTGGATGTCCAGCCCAAGCAGGGGGCTGTAGACCTCGACCGGGGAGGTTTGGCCGGCAAACTCGCCGAACAGCAGGGTGAAGTCGATACCGTTTTGCTGCCAAGTGGGCAGGTCTGGGTAATGGGTGAAGGCGGGCTCTGCGTTTGCCATATTCGGTGGCAGGGCGATCCACAGTTGGGCGGCGTGCAGGCGGTCGGTGGCGTCGGTGGAGTCTTCGGTATGGCTGATGCCGCGGCCGGCGGTCATCAGGTTGACTTCGCCTGGGCGGATCAGTTGCTCGTTGCCAAGGCTGTCGCGGTGCAGCACGTCGCCTTCGATCATCCAGGTGAAGGTCTGCAGGCAAGTGTGCGGGTGCGCGCCGACGTGCATGCCGTCGCCGGAGTCAAAGCGGGCGGGGCCGGCGTGATCGAGGAAGCACCAGGCGCCGATCTGTCGGCGCTGGCGAGTAGGCAGTACGCGGTTGACCGGCAGGGTGCCGCCAATTTCGGCGCTGCGGGCGGTGATGCGTTGGGCGCTGACAGGGTGGCTGCTCATGACGGCTCCGGCTGCGAGTGGATTATTGCAGCCTACCCCAGTGTGTCGGTCGCGTCAGCCGTGGGCGGTAAACGGCAGCGTTGGGCCGGGCTTCACGATGGTGGAGAACGCTTTGCGGTTCTCCACCCTACGGCGACGGCAGTGCGGCGGCGGGGTTATACCCGCCGCCCTTCGACCGGGATCTTGTAGAACAGGCTGTAGATCACAGGCAGCACTACCAGGGTGAGGATGGTGGCAAAGCCCAGGCCGAACATGATCACCACGGCCATGCTCTGGAAGAAGGCGTCGGTGAGCAGCGGCGCCATGCCGAGGATGGTGGTCAGCGCGGCCATGGAGACCGGGCGTACCCGGCTGATGGCCGAGTCCACCAGGGCGCTATAGGCCTCTTTGCCGGAGTCGAGCTGCAGGCGAATTTCGTCCACCAGTACGATGCCGTTCTTGACCAGCATGCCGCTGAGGCTGAGGAAGCCCAGCAGCGCCATAAAGCCGAACGGGATGCCGGTGAGCAAAAAGCCCAGGGTCACACCGATCACCGCCAGCGGTACGGTCAGCCAGATGATGGCGGCGCGGCGCACCGAGTCGAACAGCAGCACGGTGATCAGGAACATCGCCAGGTAGCCCAGCGGCAGGCTGCCGAACACGGCCTTCTGGGCGTCGCGTGAGCTTTCGTACTCGCCGCCCCACTCCAGCTTGTAGCCGCGCGGCAGCTCGATGGCTTCGATCTGCGGGCGCACGCGGGCAAACAACTCGGCGGCGGTCTGGCCGCTGAGGATGCTCGGGTCAGCCTGTACGGTCAGGGTGCGCTTGCGGTCTTCGCGCAGGATCAGCGGGTCTTCCCAGTCGGTGACGAAGCCGTTGACCACCTGGGTGATCGGAATATAGGCGCTGCGCACACTGCTCCATACCAGCAGGTCATTCAGCGTGCCGGCGTCCAGCCGCTCGGACTCCGGGGTACGCGCGACAATCGGCAACATGTGCGTGCCGTCACGGTACAGGCCCACGTTCACGCCGCTGAAGTTCATCTTCAGCAGGGTGTCCAGGTCTCGCTTGTCCACGCCCAGTTCACGCGCCTGCGCTTCGGCAAACTGCGGGCGCACCAGCTTGGTCCGTTCACGCCAGTTGTGCAGCACGGCATCGGCCACCGGGTCGGCCTTGAGGATGGCGATGGCCTGGTCGCCCAGGGCACGCAGCACCTCGGGGTCGGGGCCGGTGAAGCGCGCTTCGATCTTGCTGTCGCTACCCGGGCCGAGCATCAGCTGCTTGAGTTTGACCTTGGCGGTCGGGTGCTGGGTCTTGAAGTATTCGTCCAGTTCGGTGATCAGCGGCACGATCTGGTCGCGCTGCTCGGTGCGCACCAGCAGCTGCGCGTAGTTGGCGTGAATACGCTCGGGGAAGTAGGTGAGGATAAAGCGCAGCGCGCCCTGACCGATGGTGGAGGTCACCTCGGTGACGCCCTCCTGCGCCAGCACGTACTGATCCATCTCGGCGACCACCTGCTCGGTGTAGCGGATGTCGCTGCCCTTGGGCAGCCAGACGTCGACAAAGAACATCGGCGTGTTGGACGGCGGGAAGAACGCCTGCCGCACCTGGCTGAAACCGGCGAGCGCGGCCACCAGCAGCACCGCCAGCATCACCAGCGTCAGCACCCGGTGGTGCAGCGCGTTGGCCAGCAGTTTGCGATACACCACAAAGACCACGCCGCGGTAGGGGTCTTGCGCTTCGGTCTGCTCGTCCTTGGCCGGCTGGTCGCGGAAGAACAGGCTGGCGAAGAAGGGCGTCAGGGTAATCGCGGTGACCCAGCTGAGGGTCAGCGAGATCATCAGCACCTGGAACAGCGACAGACAGAACTCGCCGGTGGAATCATCCGACAGGCCAATCGGCGCAAAGGCGATGATGGCGATGGCGGTGGCGCCGAGCAGCGGCAGCTTGGTCTGGCCGACGATGTCGCCCGCCGACTGCAACGTGGTCTGGCCGCGCTGGCGCCCCACCAGAATGCCTTCGACAATGACGATGGCGTTATCCACCAGCATCCCCAGCGCAATCACCAGGGCGCCGAGCGAAATACGCTGCAGCTCGATGCCGATGATCTGCATGAAGATAAAGGTGCCGAGCACCGTCAGCGCCAGCACCAGACCGATCAGCAGGCCGCTGCGCAGGCCCATGAAGATCAGCAGCACGACGATGACAATGGCGACCGAGGCGAGGAAGTTCCAGACAAAGCCGCTGACCGAGTTTTCCACCTCGGCGGACTGGTTGTAGAACATGGTCACCTGCATGCCGGCCGGGCGGTCCTGCTCCAGCTCGGCGAGGCGCGCGGCCACCGCGTTGCCGACATCCACCACGTTGACGTGGGCGGCGTAGGACACGCCCAGCCCCAGCGCCGGATTACCCTGGCTGCGATACAGGCTGGTGGGGGTTTCGGTAAAGCCGCGGGTAATGCGCGCTACATCTCCGAGATAGACCTGCTTGGAGCTGCCGGGCGGGCTGATGATCACCCGCTCCAGCTCACTGACATCCTGAAACTCGCCGGTCGGGTGCAGGCGAATGGACTCGCTGCCCACCAGCATGCGGCCGGCGTCCGACACTACGTTCTGACGGCTCAGCAGGTCATAGATGGCTTGCGGCGCAATGCCCAGTGCGGTCATGCGCGCGCGGGAGATTTCCAGGTGCACCTCTTCCTGCGGTACGCCGGCCAGATTGACCTTGCCGACCCCTTCGACCAGCACCAGCTCGCGGCGCAGGTAGTCGGCATAGTCGCGCAGTTCGCGGTAGTCGTAGCCGTCGCCGCTGATCATGAAGAAGGTGCCGAACACGTCGCCAAAATCATCCATGATCTGCGGCTCGCTCACGCCCGGCGGCAGGTTGGGGCGCAGGTCGTTGATGCGCCGGCGCATCTCGTCCCAGATCTGCGGCAACTGCTCGGCGCGGTATTGAGCCTGCACCTCGACCATGATCTGCGACAGGCCGGCGCTGCTGGTGGAGGTGATGGTATCGACGTAGGGCAGTTGCTGGATGGCGTTTTCCAGCGGGTAGGTCAGTTCCTCTTCCACCTGCTGCGGCGAGGCGCCGGGGTAGGGCGTGACCACCATCGCCATCTTCAGGGTAAAGGCCGGGTCTTCCAGCCGCCCAAGGTCGATAAAGGCAATCACGCCACCAATACCGAGCAGCAGCGCGACCAGCCAGCTGGTGACCCGGCGCTGGATAAAGTACGCGGCAATATTCATTACAGCCCCCGCTCGCGGACCCAGCGACGGACCTGCTGGTCTTCACTCAGCTCGTTGCCGCCGGCGGCGACAATCTGCTCGCCCGCCTCCAGTCCGCTGAGCACCTCGATGCCATCATGGGTCAGCTGGCCTACGGTCACATCGCGGGCGCTGACGCGCAGCTCGCCGTTCTGCTCGGTAACCACCCAGACCTGACGCACCTCGCTGCTCTCGCTGTCCGGGCTGAACACCGCCTCAACCGGCACCACCATCGGCACGCGGGTGTTGCGGGTAATACGGGCAAAATCGATGATCACGGTGGCACTCATGCCCGGCAGCAGCACCATGCCGTCGGGGATCGGCATGCTCAGGGTCACGTCATAGGCCAGCGTGGACGGGTCCGGCTGGCTGGCGTACTCCTTGTAGACGGCTTCAATCAGCGTGTCCTGCAGGTTTTCCAGTCGCACCCGCGCGACCAGATCCTCGGGCTGCAGATCGCGGCGCAGGTTGCTGAACAGGTTTTCCGGCACCTGAAACACCACGTCAATGCTGTCGCCGCTGTAGAGCGTGGCGATGGGCTGATTGGGTTGCACCACCTGGAACTGCTCGACGTGGGTACGCGCCACCACGCCGTCAAAGGGCGCGTTGATGCGCGTGTAGGCCAGCTCCTGACGAGCCAGATTGAGCGCGGCTTCCGCCGAATTGAACTGCGCCTTGCGCTGGTCGTACTCGGCCTGCGAGACCATCTGCCGCTCGACCAGCTGCTCCATGCGGGTCAGCTGGCTGCGGGTCAGGTCATAGTTGGCCTGGCGATCGCTCAGCTTGAGGCGGTAGTCGGTGTCGTCCAGTACGGCGATCAGATCCCCGCGTTTGACCTCCTGGCCTTCATGCACCTTGAGCGACTGCAGCTCGCCGCCCAGGCGGAACGACAGTTGGGCCTCCTCCGGTGCCTTCAGGCGGGCCGGAAACTCGCGAGTGCGCTCGGCGCCCGGGTCCGCCACGGAGAAGAGTTTGACCGGTCGCGGCTTGTCCGGTGCCGGCTCAGCCGGCTCGGAGCAACCGGACAACAAGGTGGTGAACACAATGGCCGAGAGACCTATGGCAATCCAGCGTGCAGCACGATCCATGGGTAACCTGCGAAGTAGTTGGCAATAAGGGGGCAAAAAAGAGTGCACGCATTATAAGGTCCAATGCGGCATAACGCCGGCCAATAACCTGCCGATTGCGCCATTTTCTCGTCTTTTATGGCCTGCGACCCCGCGCCGCAGAGCAGAGGCTTGCAGTTGCCCGGCTTTCAATCTATTTTTTTATATATTGTATTGACCTTAACTGTACTGCTGCGAGGTGACCATGCTCTTTCGTCAACTGTTCGATGCTGCTTCCTCTACCTATACCTACCTGCTGGCGGACCCGGCCAGCGGCGAGGCCCTGCTGATCGACCCGGTGTTCGAGCAGAGCACCCGCGACCTGTCGCTGCTGCGCGAGCTGGGCCTGACCCTCAAGTTGGTGGTCGACACCCACGCCCACGCCGACCACGTCACAGCCGCCTGGTTGCTGAAGCAGAAAACCGGCTGCCAGATTGCCTCGGCGGCGGTGATCAACGCCGAGCACGTCGACCTGCCGCTGCAACCCGGCCAGCGCTTCGGCGTTAGCGGCATCGAGCTGGAAGCCCGCGCCACGCCCGGCCACACCGACGGCTGCATGAGCTACGTGCTGAGTGATCAGTCGATGGTGTTCACCGGCGACGCCCTGCTGATTCGCGGCTGCGGGCGCAGCGACTTTCAGCAAGGCAACCCGCATACGCTCTACCATTCGGTGGTCGAGCAGCTGTTCAGCCTGCCCGACAGCTGTGCGGTGTATCCGGCCCACGACTACAACGGCCGCACCAGCAGCAGCATCGATGAAGAGCGGCGCTGCAACGCACGCTTGGGGGGCGACGCCAACGAGGCCGACTTTGTCGGTTACATGCAGGCGCTCAAGCTGCCGCACCCCAAGCGCATCGCGGAGGCGGTGCCGGCCAACCTGCGCAGCGGCTGCCCGCAGGACGGCCAGCTGCCGCCCGAGCCGGACTGGTCAAGCGACCTGCGCATGACCTACGCCGGTATTCCGGAGGTAGGCCCGCAATGGCTGATGGAGCACCGCGATGCGGTCACCCTGCTGGATGTGCGCGAGCCGGGCGAGTGGCAGAACGAGCCGCTGCCGGCGCAGCTGGATAGCGTGGTGCAGATCCCGATCGGCAGCCTGGCCGACCGCGTTGCGGAGGTGCCGCAGGGCAAGCCGGTGGTCGCGCTCTGTCGCTCGGGCAAGCGTTCGTCGCTGGCCACCGGCATCCTGCGCGGAGCGGGCTTTGAGCAGGTGGCCAGCCTGCACGGTGGGGTGCTGCCACTGGCGCAGCATTAATCAGTGCTTCCTTAAATCTGCTGCTTTGCTGGTGCACGCACCTGGGCGTTGCACCAGCCCTGTGCATTTGCCGTGCATTTTGCGGTTATCGATGCGCTGCTGCTGGCCGCATGACAGCAGGAACGCTAGAATTTCGCCGATTTCTTGAACAGATGGCCAGCTTTTTGCTGTATCAGGAACCATCGGCCGCCGTCCAAGGACGCGGCACGGTCGCCAACAAGATCATATCCAGGAGAAGTTACATGAGTCTGAAACGCACGCTTGCCCTCGCCGCAGCGCTGACCCTGCCATTGCAGGCCGTGGCTGCCGACGATCCGCTGAAAGTCGGCTTTGTCTACGTGGGCCCCATCGGGGACCACGGCTGGAGCTACCAGCATGACCAGGGCCGCAAGGAGCTGGAAGCCCACTTTGGCGACAAGGTCCAGACCACCTACGTTGAAAACGTCAACGAAGGCGCCGACGCCGAGCGTACCATCCGCCGTCTGGCCCAGGCCGGCAACGATGTCATCTTCACCACGTCCTTCGGCTTCATGAACGCCACCGAGCGCGTGGCTGCCGACTACCCGGACAAGACCTTCCTGCACGCCACCGGCTACAAGCAGGCCGAGAACCTGGGCACCTACCTGTCGGTGACCTATGAAGGCCGCTACGTCACCGGTACTGCTGCCGGTCTGGTCACCGAGAGCAACGTGCTGGGCTACATCGCCTCCTTCCCGATTCCGGAAGTCATCCGCGACATCAACGCCACCTACCTGGGCGCCAAAGCCGTTAACCCGGACATCGAGCTGAAAGTTGTGTGGGTCAACACCTGGTTTGACCCGGCCAAGGAAGCCGACGCCGCCAACACCCTGATGGACCAAGGCGCTGACGTCATCATCCAGCACACCGACAGCCCGGCTCCGCTGCTGGCTGCGCAAAAGCGCGGCGTCTGGGGCGTGGGTCAGGCGTCTGACATGAGCCACTTTGCGCCTGAAGCCCACCTGCTGTCAGTGGTGAACCACTGGGGCCCGTACTACATCGACACCGTACAGGCCGTGATGGATGGCAACTGGGAGTCGGCTGACTACTGGGGCGGCATCAGCGATGACGTTATCCAGATCAAGGAAATCAACGCCAAGCTGACCGACGAGCAACGCGCCAAAGTTGAAGGCGTCATCACCGCCATCAAGAGCGGCGAGTTTCATCCCTTCACTGGCCCGATCAAGGACCAGAGCGGCACCGAACGCGTAGCCGAAGGCGCCAGCATGACCCGCGAAGAGCTTGCCACCATGGACTGGTACGTCGAAGGCATGACCGCGACCATTCCGAAGTAAGCCTGCCCCGCACCGCCCGCCAACGGCGGGTGCTGCAAGACAGCACCAAAGCCCGCGCCAGCACACGGCGCGGGCTTTTTTGTGGGCGGCCTAAGTAGGGCGGCCTAAGCCAAAGGCGTGGCCGCGCTCTGCACCCGCAAAGGTCGAGTTCCCGCTCGACCAGCAAACCGCCGTGCAACCCCGTGGCCGAGTCAAGCCTCGGCCCTCCCAGCCCCAAAAACAACAAACCCGGCACAGTAGCCGGGTTTGTCTAACACCGCTGAGACGTTACTTCTTGGCTTCAGCAAAGTTTGCCTGAATGCGCTGCAGCAGGTAGTCGGCCGCCGAGATCGGCGGGTATTTGCCGGCCGGAGTCTCGATCATCACTTCTTTATTGGCTTGGCAGAAGAACGCCATGCTGTAACGCGGGCCACGGTACTCGCCCGGCTTGGGCATGCGCACGCGGTGCAGGGTGGACTTGAGCTGATCGTCGCTCCAGCGCATCAGCATGTCACCAATGTTGCAGGTGATGATGTCGTCACGCGGAATTACGCTGCTCCACTCGCGGTTGTCACCGGCGCCTTCTGCGTCTTTACCGGGGCTGACCTGCAGGCCGCCCTGACCTTCCTTCTGAAACACCATGGTCAGGCAGTCAAAGTCGGTGTGCGCACCGGCGCGCCAGAGGCTTTCGTCCAGGTCTTCTTCCGGCATCGGCAGGTAGTGCAGCAGGCGCAGGGTGCTCTGGTAATCAGGCAGGCTGCGGTCGTGGGCTTTGGTGAAAAAGTCGCGGGCAAAACCCAGACGCTCGGCAAAGCAGGACAGCACGTCCATGCCCAGACGCCAGGCGCGGTATTCAAAATCCAGCATGATGCGCTGGAACTCCGGCACCACGGTCTGGTTGGGCCACAGGTCATCCATGTGCGGCAGGGTGATCTGGTAGGACTCTTTCTGGTCAGCCGTGCGGGTCGAAGGGCGCACCTGCGACATGAACTCCCAACCGGCGTTCAGACCTTTCTTCAGCGGGAAGCGGGCTTTTTCGTCGTTGGACAGGGCAAAGAAGGCTTCAGACAGGGCAAAGGCGCTCTGCACCAGCTTGACGTCCAGACCGTGGTTGACCAGCTGAAAGAAGCCGACTTCGGTCGCGGCGCTCCACAGTTGATCAGTGATCTCGCTGCGACGGTTCTCAAAGTCGGTCAGGTCGATCAGCGGAATCTCGCGCACGGTTTCCTTGCCCATGCCGCCGAAGGTGGTTTCCAGCTGCAGTTCTTTCAGGCCGTATTCAGGGGTTGTTGCGGTTGTCATGTTGAATCTCCGAGTAGTCCCATTGGGGCAAATGGTGCGGAGAATGACGCGGGCGGGGAGTCGGAAAGAGGCTGTGGTCAGTCAGTCCGGCGTCCACCGCGCGATGCGCATTGTCCGCTAACTGAGCAATGACCTGGGGTGTTGCCCCCTGACAGCTTCTACTCACGTTGCCGAGGATAATCCTCAGGCACAAATACTCAAGCAGTTATTGCGCCAACTTGAGCAAACCCGACGAACGCGCCGGCTGACGCGGCGTAGCGCAAATCGCTGGTCTGCCGATGACCTGCCTGGCTGCACCGCGATCGCGCAAAAGCTGACCATTCGCACCGGATTTGATCATTTCAGTCACCTTGCCCAAGGCGCACGCCTGATGAATCGGTGCCTGCACGGACGCTGACGGGTTGGTCAAAAAATTGCACTCTTTACCGCAGCACCGCATGCTGCGGTCACATCAACACAACGCAACAGAGTAGAAGCGGTCAGGGGCGTGAGGCATTGATCCGTGCTTCCCCAGCTCCAGGACATTGCTCTTTGGCAGCAACAGAGGAGCAGTACCTGCATGGCGTACCTGATCAAGAACGCACAAGCCGTCTTTTCCCCCACCGCCGCAGACGCGACCGATATCCGCATCAGCGACGGCAAGATCACCGAACTCGGGCGCAATCTTGCGCCGGCCGCCGACGAAACCCTGATCGATGCCCGTGGCTGCGTGGCCTGGCCCGGTCTGGTCAACACTCACCACCATCTGGCCCAGTCGATCATGAAGGGCGTGCCCGGCGGCCTGAACCAGAACCTCAACGACTGGCTGGGCTCGGTACCCTACCGCTACTGGCCCAAGGTCACTCCGGAGCTGATGTACCACGCCGCGCGTCTGGGCCTGTATGAACTGCTGCGCTCGGGCGGCACTACCTGCGCCGATCACCACTACCTGTATCACGCCACCACCAGCCCCGAGCTGGAGGATGCCGTCTGGCGCGCTGCGGACGAACTCGGCATGCGCCTGGTACTGTGCCGCGGCAGCGCTACCTCAGTCGGCAGCCACCACGGCATGCTCGAACACGGCATCTCCCCGGAAACCATCGGCCAGATCATTGAACGCCTGGATGCCAGCCGCGTGCGTTATCACCAGGACGGCGGCGACGCCATGCGCAAACTGGTGGTCGCGCCGACCAGCCTGATTCACTCCAGCGACCCGGATGGCCTGCGCGAACAAGCCGCCTACGCCCGCGAGTTCAAGCTGGGCATGCACTCGCACCTGCTGGAAGTGGATTTTGACGAGGTCGCCTCGCTGAAAAAGTACGGCAAGCGCGCCGTGGACTACGCCGGTGATTGCGGATGGCTGGGCGATGACGTCTGGTTTGCCCACCTGGTGCATTGCGACGACTACATCATCGACCGCCTCGCCAGCACCGGCACCGGCATCGCCCACTGCCCCACCTCCAACTGCCGCCTGGGCAGCGGCATCGCCCCGGCGATCAAAATGGAACAGGCCGGCATGTCGATCACCCTGGGTGTGGACGGCTCCGCCTCGGCCGAATCCGGCTCCATGCTGCAGGAGCTGAACCTGGCCTGGCTGATCCACCGCGCCGTCCACGGCCCGGACGCCACCACCCTGGAGAAGGTACTCGGCTGGGGCAGCCGCAACGGCGCCGAGCTGCTTGGCCTGCACGATGTCGGCGAGATCAAGGTCGGCATGGCCGCCGATCTGGTGCTGTTCGATATCAACCAGCCGCGCTTTGCCGGCGTGCACAGCCCGCTCACCGCCCCGCTGATGTGTGGCGAACCGGCCAGCGTGAAATACAGCTTTATCCAGGGCCGCCCGGCGGTGGATAACGGCGATATCTGTGGGCTGGATGAAGCCGAGCTGACAGCGCGGGTACAGGAGTCGGTGGCGCAGTTGATTCGGAGCTGATTCTGGGAGGGCCGGGTTTTAACTCGGCCAGCGCGTTGGCTTGCTTCACTAAAGCAATAGGCACCCAGCATCTATTCGCTTCGATGTCGCGACGCTCGGGCCACGGCATGCCGTGGCCGCACGACCTGCACCACTGCACCATTGGCTGGCTCGCTACGCCGCCTTCTAGCTCGCCTTTCGCCTTCCCGGCGAGCCAAGGGGGGCTGCTTGCCCAGCCCCCCAAAGGGAAGCGCTAACCCATTTCACACACCCTCTGCGAGTGTTCAAGCATGCAGATGCAAGGCGCGATGTGCAGTCAATAGTGGTTCTATTGGCAAGCAGCGCAACGCTGTCAGATGCATGCTTGAGCGCTCGCCCTGCGGGGCGGTCAGGCCGGTCCGAACTCTGCGTTGTGATTTCTCGACAGGTCCCGGCATGCCTTCGAAACCACGCCTTGATTGCGAACCGGCCTGAGCGCCAGAGGGTATGTGAAATGGATTAGCGCTTCCCTGAATCCCCCGGGGCACCCGACTACGCGGCCCTGCGGGTTCGCTGCGTTGCTCGGGCTAGCGGGGGTCGGCAGAACTCGTCGCTGCGCTCCTCAAACATGCTGCCGCCCTATCTCCCGCCAGCCCTGCGCTACTCGCCGGCGTAAACGGGACTCGAGTCCGTGCATGCGCCACGTTCGCTTTTGCACGGCAAGGCCACGCTACTTGAGCGAGCCTTTAACCGTATTCAGGGTTGGCAAACGCGCAGTGCGGTAGCAATATCAAATCACCGCACTTCTCGCGGCCCCATTGGGAGGCATGGATGCTACAGAGACTCGACACATTTCACCTCGAATACCCAACAGCGCCATCACCTGTGCGCAAGCCGACACCGTCGACCAACGGAACATTAAGCCTCGTGCGGCTTAACGTTCCGCACTCGCGGCAGAGCGCTGCTAACTCATTGATATACAATAAAATACTAGACCGCTCTAGTCCGGCGCTATGCCGCGCCTTAAAGTTAGCGCGATCTAATCACTGTTATTTGCGCGATAGCGAGCGAGACCCCATATCAGCATAGTGCAAACCGCACAGAATGCTGTATATCCAAACAGTATATTGGCTGCAGCTGATATGAGCACAAAGTCTAGGAAATGAAATTGACAGACCTCCGCCTAACATCAAACCTTAAGACCAAGTGGTTGCCGGGAAGCACCGAGTGCTGTACCGGACAACCACTTGGTCTTAAGGCAGAGAAGAGGCCATCAATTGCTCATCCCCCTCGCTCGCTATTCGGCAAGCTGTTGGCGTATCCATTTGCTGTGGCAAATGTCAGTGCAACGCCATCAGCAAATAACAAGTCGCCAAGTCACACACTCGCGCAAGCGCGACTGGTGCTTGGCTTCACACGTTATGTGCTCAATAAGATAGGAGTCTGATTTTGGACTTAAGCCCGAAATTCAAAAGCGAAAAATTTCAGTGCCCACACTGCCAAGTTGCCTCGCAACAGGCTTGGTTTGATTTGAATAGCTCTAGTGGCGCTGCGAACAAAATTCTGAACCACGTTTTCTATGACTACAGAACGCATATTCAAGATTATAAACAAGAAGCTATTGCTCACTTTATAGCGCAGGTAGAGGTTGCAAATAAAAGGCATATGTCTGAATTTGTTCCTAAAGGATTTTCTGTAGCTACCTGTTCATCATGTGGCGATATATCTCTTTGGGTAAATCAAGAGATTGTCTACCCGAAACAGACAAGTGTGGCTCCGCCAAATGAAGACATGGAGCAGGAGATACAAAATCTTTATCTAGAAGCATCAACTATTGTTGTTGATTCTCCAAAAGGCGCTACAGCTTTACTGCGTTTAGCTCTGCAACTACTTCTTAAACAGCTAGGCAAGTCGGGCAAGAACATCAACAATGATATTAAAGAACTCGTCGCTGATGGATTGAGTCCAAAAATTCAGAAAGCACTAGACCTTCTACGTGTTGTTGGCAATAACGCGGTTCATCCAGGCCAGATAGACCTTGAAGATGGTCGTGATATAGCTCTGAAACTCTTTCATGTGCTTAATTTCATCGCCGACGAAATGATTTCAAAGCCTAAAGAGCTTGATCTTTTGTATTCGGACGTTGTGCCAGAGGAAACTCAGCAGCATATTAATGAGCGAGACGGGAAGTAAGGACTTATACCAGAGCTGCACATAACAAGCGCATGTTGCCGGACTGGTTTTCCGCTTCGCTCCAAACCAGCCGCAAATGCGTGCGTAATGCGGAAACAGCACCGAAGGAATTAGCACCCATAAAATGCCCAAGCTGTGCTTTACCGCCAAAATACATGACCAATGCACGGACCCCAGGTCCCCGTTTACGCGGGCGAGTAGCGCAGGGCTGGCGGGAAATAGGACGGCAGCATGTCTGAGGCTCGAAGAGCCGAGTTCTGCCGGCCCCCGTTAGCCCGAGCAACGCAGCGAACCCGAAGGGCCGCGTAGCCGGTGTGGCCTTTCTTTTGGTTACTTTTCTTTGGCCACGCAAAGAAAAGTGACTCGCCGTCAGGGCGAAAGGCTGATCGGAACGACCCTCCGCCGCACCTGAAGAACACAAAGCGTGGGAACCATCAACAGGTCACGCCGGTGCAGGTGCGACCACGGGCACTGCACGCAGTGCCCCTACGGGTGCATGGACGCCGGTCCGCGCAGACTCGTGTCTATTTCCCCAACACCAGCTCCCTTGCCAACGCATTGTGCTCTTCGATAATCAGCGGCAGTTCCCGCGTCAGCAGCACGCCGTCTTCAACCACCTGCCGGCCATTGATGATGCTGTGGGCGACGCGTTGCGGGGTGCAGAAGACGAGGGCGGCGATGGGGTCGATGAGGGCGCCGGCCATGGCGATGTCGTCGGTGCGGAAGGCGATGATGTCGGCGCAGTAGCCGGGCTGGATACGCCCCAGCACATCGCTGCGGCCGAGCACGTCTGCGCCGCCGCGGGTGGCGATGTAGAGGGCTTCGCGGGCGCTCATGGCGGTCGGGTTTTCATCGCGTACGCGGGCCGAGAGCATGGCCTGGCGGGCTTCGTCGAGCAGGTTGTTGGTGTCGTTGGAGGCGCTGCCGTCCACGCCCAGGCCGACCTTGACCCCGGCGTCGCGCATCTTGCGGATCGGGGCGATGCCGGAGGCCAGGCGCATGTTGGAGCAGGGGCAATGGGCGACGCCGGTGCCGGTGCGGGCAAACAGGGCGATGCCCGGGTCGTCCAGATGCACGCAGTGGGCGTGCCAGACGTCATGTCCGACCCAGCCGACGGATTCGGTGTATTCGGTCGGGGTCATGCCGTAGCGCTCCTTGCTGAAGGCAAGGTCCTTGGCGTTTTCGGCGGTGTGGGTGTGCAGGCCAACGCCGTAGGAGCGCGCCAGTGCAGCACCTTCACGCATCAGGTCGGTGGTGACGGTAAAGGGTGAGCAGGGGCCGAGGGCGACCTTGATCATGGCGTCGGGCGTGGCCTCGTGCAGCTCTTCCACCACGCGCTGCATCTCCTTGAGGATGGCCTCTTCATCCTGCTCGACCAGTGCATCCGGCGGCAGCCCGCCCTTGCTCTGGCCCAGACTCATGGCGCCACGCACGGCGTGAAAACGCATGCCCATTTCCTGCGCGGCCTGCACGCTGTCGTCCAGCCGGGTGCCGTTGACGTAGAGGTAGGCGTGATCGGCGGCGGTGGTGCAGCCCGACAGCATCAGCTCGGCCATCGCAGTGCGGGTGGCAGCGCGCTGCATGGCCGGGGTG
This sequence comes from Pseudomonas abyssi, assembly GCF_002307495.1. Taxonomy (GTDB): domain Bacteria; phylum Pseudomonadota; class Gammaproteobacteria; order Pseudomonadales; family Pseudomonadaceae; genus Halopseudomonas; species Halopseudomonas abyssi. The sequence goes on from NZ_NTMR01000024.1 coordinate 17,027, forward strand.
ATGTTCTGCCAAACCGGGAACAGCGCGGTCAGCCAGTCGAACAGCTCGGCATCCTGCGCAGCGGGCAGGGCGCGGGTCAGCGACTGGAACATGTGATGGTGGGTGTTGATCAGGCCCGGAATCAGCACGTGGCCGGTCATGTCGATGACCTTATCAGCGGTTGCTGGCAGCTCGCTGGCGGGGCCGACCGCTTCAACGCGGTTGCCGCGAATGAACACGGAGCCATTGGCAATTTCGCGTTGCTCGTCATCCATGGTGGCGATGACCAGCGCGTTCTTGAGCAGCAGGGTGGGCGTCATAAGATTCCTCGGTATTCGTTATGTTGACCAGAAGGACAAACTTTCTCCTGCCGCGCGGCATGCAATTGTGGGGCCGCCGCAAAACCGCGCAGATTGGGTGCCTTGGCATTCATTTCAGCACAGCATCAGTGCATTCGCCGGCCAAACTGGCGCGTAATCGCGCACCCACCCCCATGCCAGAGCGCTTGGCACAGCCCTTGCTTTTTCAATTCCTGCTTACTTGGTCAGGTTATGAGTCGTGTCGTCCTGTTGCAGGTGCGAGGACTAAACCACAGGCGCTCCGGCGCGCGCTGGAGCTTCACTCGCAACAGGAGACACTGATGACAACGGACTCAATACCGGTAATCGACTTTTCACCCTTTATCGACGGCGACGCAGCGGCCCGCGCCGAGGTAGCGCGGCAGATGCGTCAGGCCAGCAGCGATTGGGGCTTTTTCTATCTGTCTGGCTGCGGCATGCCAGCCGCGCAGCTGGCCGAGGCTTTCGCCGCCTCCAAGGCCTTCTTCGCCCTGCCCGACGACGACAAACAGGCCATCGCCTGGCAGAGCGCCGAGAGCAATCGCGGCTACGTGGGTGTGCGTCGCGAACGGCTGGACGCGAGCAAACCCGGTGATCTGAAAGAAGCGTTCAACCTCGCACCCGAGCAGCCGGGTGGCCCGCTCAACCTGTGGCCTGCGGCGCAACCTGCTTTCCGGCCTGAGATGGAAGCCTTTATGGCCGAGTGCATCGCTACCGCCGACCGGGTGCTGGAAGCCTTTGCCGTGGCACTGGATCAGCCGGACGATTTTTTCGTCACCGCCCACAACCACCATCACCACACCCTGCGCCTGCTGCATTACCCGCCGCTGCCAGAGGGCTTCAGCCCGCAAGGCGGCGAGAACCGCGCGGGCGAGCATACCGATTACGGCAGCATCACCCTGCTGTTTCAGGATGACGCGGGCGGACTGGAAGTGCGCACCCGCGCCGGTGAATGGCTGGCCGCGACGCCGATCCCCGGCACCGTGGTGGTCAACACCGGTGACCTGATGCACCGCTGGACCAACCACGTGTTCTGCTCAACCCCGCACCGGGTGAACGTGCCGCCGCAGGCGCAGCACCGCGATCGCTATTCCATCGCCTTCTTCTGTCATCCGAACAAGGATGCCGAGATCGCCTGCATCGACACCTGCGCCAGCGCCGACAACCCCGCGCGCTACGCCCCGATTTCTGCTGGCGACCACCTGCTGCAACGCCTCAACGCGACTTACTGAGTTCACCATCAAGGAGTTGTAACCATGCAATTGAAGTCATTGAAACTGACCGGTCTGGCCCTGGCGCTGGGCTTCAGCGCCGCCACTACCAGCGCCGCCGACCTGATCCCGGTGACCGTCACCACCACCTGGTATGCACAGGCCGAACACGGTGGGCTGTATGCCGCCAAGGCCGCCGGTATCTACGAGAAGCACGGCCTGGATGTGACCATCGACATGGGCGGCCCGCAGGTCAACAACGTGCAACTGCTGATGGGCGGCAAGACCGATTTCAGCATGGGCTATGCGCTGCAGTCGCTGAATGCGGTTAAAGAAGATATCCCGCTGGTGACCGTGGCGGCGTGGTTCCAGAAGGACCCGCAGTCGCTGGTAGTGCATGAGGGCGCCGGTAACGACAGTCTGGAAGATCTGGCCGGCAAGGGAATCCGTATTCCGACCGCCGGGCGCGTGGCCTACTGGCCGTGGATGAAGGCGCAGTACGGATTCTCCGATGAGCAGCTGCGCCCGTATGACTACAGCTTTGGCCCGTTCATCGCCGATCAGCAAGCGATCCAGCAAGGCTACGTGACCAACGACGGATATTTTCTGGCCAAGGAGAACGTAGCGGCCAAGAGTCTGCTGCTGGCCGACTACGGCTGGGATGCCTATGCCTGTACGCTGGATACCACCGCCGAGATGCTGGAAAAGAACCCGGACGTGGTTAAGGCCATGGTTGAAGCCACCGCCGAAGGCTGGGCAGCCTACTTCGCCGACCCGGCACCGGCCAACGCGCTGATCAAAGAGGCCAACCCGGAAATGGCCGATGAGCTGCTGGCCTACAGCACCGCCAAGATGCAGGAAGAAGGCATTCTGCTGTCGGGCGATGCGGCCAACGGCCAATACGGCATCATGACCACCGCGCGCTGGAAAGGCTTCTTCGAGGATATGGTCGCAGCCGGCACCCTGCCCGCCGACCTGGACTGGCAGAAGGCGTTTGACCTGACCTTTGTTAAAGCAATGTACGGCGCGGAGTAAGTAAAGCAGGGAGCCGCTTGCGGCTCCCTGCTTCCATCAACTGGCAAACGCCAGCAAGGCTTCAGCAACCGCCGCCGTCTGCACTACCTGCGGTACATGCCCACAGGGCAGGCTGACGACCTGCGCGCCCGGCACCAGCGCCTGCATCTTGCGCTGCGCGGCGAGCACCACGGAGCGGTCCTCTGTGGCCTCTACATACAGCCGTGGCAGACGGCCAAAGCGCTCGGCGGTCCAGTTGGCGACCAACGCTCGGGTGCCTTCGGGTTGGCTACAGAAGCGTTGCGCTGCGGCCATGGCCTGGTCGCGCGGCAGATCCTGCAGGAAGATTTCGCATACCGCCTCCGGCGGCACTGTCGAGGATTGGCGATCCTCCGCCCAGTGTAGATGGGGCCAGATGCCGACGGCTTCCGGATGGTTCTGTATCAACTCGGTGGTCAGCTCGGCAAAGCCGAGGCCGGAGGGCAGCATCATGCCCGCCAGATAGGCCACGCCCGCCACGCGCTCGGCGAGCATCTCCGCCGCTTGAGTGACGATCACGCCGCCGCCGGAATGACCGACCAGCAGCAACGGGCCTTCAATCTCGGCGCAGGCGGCGGCGATATGCGCCATGCAGCCGGCCATGCTGATGTCTTCGGCTGCGGCTGGATGCTGCGGGTTGCCCGGCATGTCGAGCGCCAGCACCCGGTGGCCAGCGGCTTCGAGTTCCGGTTTGAGGGCATCCCATACCCAGCTGCCGGCCCAAGCGCCGTGGATCAATACAAAGGTCGGCTTGTTCTCTGGCTCAGGCATAGGTCCTCCGGTACATCTCCTGCAGATGCGCCTCGACCGTGGTTACCGGATAACGCGGCGCATCGCCCAGCTGCAGGCAGACCGGCAGGCAGCGCACTTCATGGTCGGGGTTGCCGCTGTAGAAGAAGGGCACCGAGTAGCGCTCCGCGCCGGAGGTGTTGACCACCCGATGCAACGTCGAGCGATAGCGATCATTGGTCCAGCGGGCAATCATGTCGCCGAGGTTGACCACGAAGGTGCCGGGGATCGGGTTGGCGTCAATCCAGCGCTCGCCCGCGGCATCCCAGACCTGCAGGCCGGGCTTGTCGTCGAGCAGTAGCACGGTGATGCCGCCAAAGTCGGTGTGCGCGCCGCAGCCCTTTTCACCGGGCTGTGGGTTGCCGGGTTGAGGCGGGTAGTGCAGCAGGCGCAGGGTACACAGCGGCGACTCGCAAAAATCGGCAAAGAAGTCCTCCGGCAGGTTCAGCGACAACGCCAGCGCGGCCATGATCCGGGCGCTGAGTTCGGTCATTGCGGCGTAATACTGCTCCATCGCCGGGCGGAAGGCCGAGACGCTCTGCGGCCACTGGTTGGGTCCGGTGTTGAAGCGGCTGAGGGCGCGGGGGTCATCGGCGGCCACCTCCTCGCCGATATAAAAGCCTTCCTTCAAGTCCGGCGGCGCACCGGCCTCCAGCGTCTGGCCGCGCAACGGCTCGTAGCCCCGGTTGGCCTTGGACTGGGCCTTGTCGACCGCCAGCTTGTCGGCCATCCGCAGCTCAAAGAACTGCTTTGATGCGCTGAATACCTGCTCGATCAACGTTGGCTCGATGCCATGGCCGCTGACGTAGAAAAACCCGCTGTGCTCGCAGGCGTCGCGCAGGGTCGCGGCCATTGCCACCTTGGCCTGTGCGCTGCCGCCCGACATCGGGCTGATATCGATTACCGGCAGATTGGCAGTCGCTGCACCATACTGCTCTGTCATTTCGTTCTCCTGGGGGATGGAAAATCAACTTGTCCATCTGGTCAGGTATTCATATTGCATGCCAAGGCGTACAGCACGGCTAAACCGACTTTGTAAATCAGGCTTTCAGGAGCACGCTTTTATGTCCGCATCACGTATTACCATCGTCGTCGATTCGCGCTACGGCACCACCCTTACCCTGGCCAAAGCCATCGCCGAAGGCGCTGCCAACGAGGGTGCCGAGGTGCGCCTGTGCCGGGTTGCGCTGTCCGAGCCCGAGTTCAGCGTGGACACCGAGCGCGCTGATTTCATTGCCGCGCAAACCGAATACCGGTCGTTACCGCAGGCCCGCATGGCGGACCTGGAATGGGCCGGCGGCATCATCTGGGGCTCGCCGACCCGCTACGGGCTGATGAGCACCCCGCTGCGCGCCTTTATCGACGAGGTCGCGCCACTGTGGCGCCAGGGCGCGCTGATCGGCAAGGTGGGCGCGGCCTTCACCTCCACCGGCGGCATGCACTCGGGCAACGAGATGACCCTGCTCAACCTGCTGCTGCCGTTCCTGCAGCACGGCATGATCCTCGCGGGCGTACCGCACAGCGTGCCGGAGCTGGTGCACACCCGCAGCGGCGGCTCGCCCTACGGCGCCTCGGCGGTCACCGGCTTCAATGGCACCCTCGGCGTGGATGACGGCGAGCAGGCGATTGCTCGCGCCCTAGGCGCGCGCGTTGCGCGTCTGGCGGGGCAGGTGATCCCTGAGCCGGCATCGGTCGATCTGGCTGCCGGACAATCGCACTAAGCCTGCAGCGGCGACCCAATGCGGTGCGAAAACAGCGCCGCAGCGGGCCTAGCGCTACAAAGCTGTGCAGCAGGTCAGTTTTTACCGGCCATGCGGACTTGCCTGCACCGCGGCGTGCGCTTATAAACACCTCAGGTTTTCTTGAGGTTTTGTTATGGCCAAGTCTCCTCCTGTCCAGCGCATTCTGACCATCGGCGAGGTCTCTCGCCGCAGCGGCCTGCCGGCCTCCACCCTGCACTTCTACGAGTCCATCGGACTGATCACCAGCACCCGCTCCGCCGGCAACCAGCGGCGCTACGTATCCGGCGTGCTGCGTTACCTCTCGATCATTAGGGTCGCCCAGCGCGTGGGCATACCGCTGGAGGAGGTACGCGCGACTATCGGCCCGTTCCGGCCCGGCATAAAACCCTCCTCCCGGCTCTGGAAAGAGGCCGGCGAGCGCTGGCGCGCCAATCTGGACGAGCGCATCACACAACTGCAGCGCCTGCGTGACGAACTGACCGGCTGCATCGGTTGTGGCTGCCTGTCGCTGGACGACTGCCCGCTGCGCAACCCGAATGACGTAATGGCCAATCAAGGCCCCGGCGCACATATCCTCGAACGCCCCTGAGACCACCCGCAGCCTGACCTCCTCCCAGTGACCCGCCCACGGTGCAAGTCAGGCTAGCGTATCCAGATGAGCGCCGGCGTCGCGCGCCTTGGCGCAGAGGTGATTGGCCGCCGCGTTGACGCGAGCTGCGCTGCGCATGTGCATTTGGGGTGCAGCCGTGCCTGCAAAAGGCGCAATGCGGTGCACGATTTTTGCTGACCAACTGATCAGGAAATGTAAAACCGGGCCTTTCGAGCATGTGGCACGGCGCTTGCTGTCCTTCAAATGTTGAATAAATGGTCAGCTATCACCGAATCGAAGGAGCACCACATGCGCCACCCCCGCAAGAACCTGAAGTCGTCTGCACTGCTCGGCATGGCCGGCGCAGTCCTTGCTGGCAGCCTGTCCAGCCCCCTGATGGCAGCCGAGCTGGACGAGGTGGTGTTCGGCACCAACTGGTACGCCCAGGCCGAGCACGGCGGTTTTTACCAGGCCAAGGCCACCGGTCTGTATGAAAAGTACGGTCTGGACGTCTCCATTGAAATGGGCGGCCCGCAGGTCAACGGCATGCAGCTGCTGGTCTCCGGCAAGCGCGACTTTTCCATGGGCTACGCCGTCGGCGCCGTCAAGGCAGTAGAGCAGGGCATGCCGGTCACTACCGTGGCCGCTGCCTTCCAGGGCGACCCGCAGGCACTGATCGCGCACCCGCACATCACCTCGCTGGAACAAATCAAGGCCGAGGGTCTGCCGGTATACATCGCTGCTTTCGCCAACACCACCTTCTGGCCCTGGCTGAAGTCCAAGTACGGCTACACCGATGACATGATCCGCCCCTACACCTTCAGTGTCGCGCCCTTCCTGGCCGACAAGGACATCGTGCAGCAGGGCTATCTGTCGTCCGAACCCTTCGCCATGGAGAAGGCCGGCATTCAGCCGTCCGTATTCCTGCTGGCGGACTACGGCTATCCGGCCTACGCCACCACCATCGAGACCACTGACGGGCTGATCGAAGAGAACCCCGACCTGGTGCGCCGCTTCGTGCAAGCCAGCATGGAAGGCTGGGCCAGCTACTTCAAGGACCCGGCACCGGGTAACGCGCTGATCAAGGAAGCCAACCCGGAAATGACCGACGAGCAGATCGCCTACGGCATCGCCAAGATGCAGGAATACGGTCTGGTGACCGGCGGCGACGCGGCCACCCGCGGTATCGGGGTGATGACCGACGCACGCTGGGCGAAGATTCACGAGTTCATGCTGGAAGCCGGCCTGGTTGATGCCAGCCTGGATATCCACGATGTGTACAGCCTGGATTACCTGCCGACCGAACCCGTTCTGCCCTGATTAACCGACCAGCCGGCGGCCTGCTTGCGGGCCGCCGCGGGAGATACCCCATGACACGCTCCAAAGTGACGCCGCTCAAGGCCACGCCGGTCGATGACAGCGCCGCCGAGCTGGCGCACACCGACAGCAATGGCAACCCGCGCCCTGTGTTGCAGGTTGAAGGCGTCAACAAGATTTATTCCAACGGCACTGTCGCGCTCAAGGGCGCGGACCTGACCGTCCGCCAGGGCGAGTTCGTCAGCCTGCTCGGCCCCTCCGGCTGCGGCAAGAGCACCCTGCTGCGCATCATGGCCGGCCTGGGTGACGTGACCACCGGCACCGTCAAGTTCTGGGAGCAGGGCTATGACGTGGTTGGCGACAAGGGCCGCAAGCTGGCCTTCGTGTTTCAGAACGCGACCCTGATGCCCTGGGCACGGGTGCGCAAGAATGTGCGCCTGCCGCTGGATCTGGAACACCAGCGGGGGCCTGAAGTAGAAACCAAGATCGACGACGCACTGGAGATGGTCGGTCTCAAGGGTTTTGACCATGCCTTCCCGCGCGAGCTGTCCGGCGGCATGCAGATGCGCGCCTCGATTGCCCGCGCCATGGTCACCGAGCCCAACCTGCTGCTGATGGACGAACCCTTCGGCGCGCTCGATGAGATGACCCGCAACAAGCTCAACGACGATGTGCTCAAGCTGTGGCAGAAGAACGGCTGGACCATCGTGTTCGTGACCCACAGCGTCTACGAAGCGGTCTACCTGTCCAGCCGCGTGGTGGTGATGGCTGCGCGTCCGGGCCGCATCGTCGACGATATCAGCATCGATCAACCCTTCCCGCGCAACGCCGACTTCCGTGTCTCGACCGAGTTTGCCGGCTACTGCCGCCAGGTCTCGCAGGCGCTGGAACGAGCCAGCGCCATGGGCCAGCCACAGGAGATCAAGGCATGAGCGCGCCGCTGATCCAGAACGAGAACTTCGTCAAAGTCGCCGCGCCCCTGGGCGTCGGTATCCTGTTCCTGCTGTTCTGGGAAATTGCCGTCCAGGCGCTGGAGATGCCCAAGTATATCCTGCCGGGACCGGTCGAGATCTTCAAAGCCCTGATCGACGGCTGGCAGCCGCTGCTGGGGGCGCTGTACATCACGTTGAAAGTGACCTTCCTGGCCTTTGCCATCGCGGTGGTACTGGGCGTAGCCGCCTCCTTGCTGTTTGTACAGAGCAAGTGGATCGAGATGAGCCTGTTCCCCTACGCGGTGCTGATGCAGGTGACGCCGGTGGTGGCGATTGCCCCGCTGATCATCATCTGGGTGGATGACACCACCTGGGCGCTGACCGTCTGTGCGGTGATCATCGCCATCTTCCCGATCATCTCCAACACCACCCTGGGCCTGCGCAGCGTCGACCCGAACCTGCTGAGCATGTTCCGCATGTATCGCACCAGCCGCTGGCAGGAGCTGGTCCGCCTGCGTATTCCGGGGGCGCTGCCGTACTTCTTCGGTGGCCTGCGCATCAGCTCGGGGCTGGCGCTGATCGGTGCGGTCGTCGCCGAGTTCGTCGCCGGCACCGGCGGGGCCAAGGCCGGGCTGGCCTACATGATTCTGCAATCGGGCTACAACCTGCAGATTCCACGCATGTTTGCCGCCCTGCTGCTGATTACCCTGACCGGTATCGCGCTGTTCGCCCTGATGGTCTGGCTGTCCAATCGCGCCCTGCACAACTGGCACGAAAGCGCCCTCGAAGTGGAGCACTGAGGTGGCCCGGAACGCGACCGCCGGCAGCACCGGCGGTCACACTTACGCCTTCCGGCTGGGCTATCTGCTGCTGTGCTTCAATGCCCTCGGCTGGGGGCTGAACTTTCCGATCCTCAAGCTTGGGCTGGCCAACAGCCCGCCACTGCTGTTCACCTGCATGCGCATGGCGCTGGGCACGCTGGCGATGTTCATCATCGCCGCCGTGCTCGGCGTGCTGCGCCTGCCACGGCGCGCAGATGTACCGGTGCTGCTGTCCGTCGGCATTATGCAAAACATGGCCTTCATTACCCTGGTCACCCTCGGCGTGCAGTATCTGCCGGCGGGACGGGCGGCGATTCTGGCCTACACCACGCCGATCTGGGTGGTGCCGGCAGCGGCGCTGTTTCTCGGTGAACGCTTTACCCTGCCGCGCGCCATCGGTGTCGGCCTGGGGCTGGCCGGCCTGCTGACCGTGTTCAATCCGTTGAGCATCGACTGGTCCGACCACGATGTGTTCATCGGCGGCGGGCTGATCATGCTGGGCACCATTCTCTGGACCGCCGGGCTGGTGCACGTACGTCGGCACCATTGGCACGGCGACGTGCTGTCGCTGATCCCCTGGCAGTTGCTGACCTCGGTGCTGGCGTTGCTGCCACTGGCGCTGCTGCTGGAGAGCCCGAACCAGATCGACTGGGAGCCGAGCTTTGTCTGGATGCTGGTATTCAGCGGCGCGATTGCCTCCGGCATCTGTGTGGCCGCGCAGGTCGCGGCGATTCGCTCACTGCCGGCGGTCAGCCTGTCGCTCAGCTCGGCCTCGGTGCCGGCGGTCGGCATGCTGTCGGCCGCCTGGTTTCTGGGTGAAGTGCCAACGCCGAGCGACCTCGCCGGCTTTGCCCTGATTGCGCTGGGCATTCTGGTGGTCGGTCTCGCCGATCGACGCCAGGCCCTGCGCAATCGCACCACGGCAGCCGGTGGCGCGCCTGTCGGCTGAGACAACGCACGACTCTGGTTCACACCGCACCAAAAACGAGCGGCGCTCTGGTCAGGAATTCAGAGACGCCGCCGTCAGTACGTAGCCGTCCCCGCCAAGGCCCTGAAAACAGGGGGCTTTTAGCCAATTTTCAACATTTTGGAAAACTGGCCCGCAACTTGCTCAACATAAACAAAACCTGCCCAACTGGTCAGGATAAAAAAGCCAAGCACATCACTCTGGAGAATGACTCATGTTGAAAAAAGCGTCCGGCGTACTGGCGATGGTCATCGCCATGTCTGCCAGCGGGTTCGCCGCTGCAGCCGACAAGGTTACCTACCAACTGGACTGGCTGCCGGGGGGCGACAAGGCTCCGGTCTACGCCGGTATTCAGCAAGGCTTCTTTGCTGACGAAGGCCTGGAAGTCACCGTTGCCAGCGGCCGTGGTTCCACCGACGCCATCACCAAGATCGCCACCGGCCAGGCGGATATCGGCAGCGCCGACATCGGCGCTCTGATGGCCGCCCGCGCGCAGGATACCGTGCCGGTCAGCGCCGTCTACATGATCTTCAACCAGGGCCCGCACGCCTTCTTCGCGCTGTCCGACAGCGGTATCAACAGCTTTGCCGACATCGCCGGCAAGAAGGTCGCCACCTCGCCGTTCACCTCCTCCAACGCCTTCCTGCCGCTGGTACTGGAAGCCAACAACATGCCCACCGATTCGGTCAGTCTGACCAAGTCCGATCCGGGCGCGCTGGGCCCGATGCTGGTCACCGGCAACACCGAGGCGATCATCGCCTGGGTCACCAACATTGCGCTGTTCAAGCAGCAAGCTGCCGCTGCCGGCAAGGACATCAACGTGATCCGCTGGTCTGACGCCGGCCTGTCGCTGTACAGCTCCGCCGTTGTTGCTGCAGACAAGTTCCTGACCGAGCGTCCGGATGTCGCCGAGCGCTTCATGCGCGCCTACGACAAGTCCCTGCGCTTCACCCACGAGCATCCGGAACTGGCCGCGGCTGACCTGCACACCATGGTGCCGGAAGTGGACGCCGCGGTCGCCACCGCGCAGATCGGCGACTCCATGCCGCTGACCTTCAACGAGATCACCGAGGCTGACGGCCTGGGCACCATGACGCCCGAGCGTCTTGCCGTCACCTGGGAGTGGGTCGCCCGCGCCAACGAGCTGAGTGTTGACTCACTGGACCCGGAAACCATCGTCAATCGCGACTTCATGCCGGAAGCGGAGTAACCATGGAGCACACTAGCGAACGCGCTTTCGTGCGGATGACCGGCGTCGGGCATCGTTACGATCCCACGCCTGGCAGTCCGATGGCGGTGCAAGGCATCGACCTCGACATCCATCGCCACGAGTTTGTGGCGGTGGTCGGCCCCTCCGGCTGCGGCAAGTCCACCTTGCTGCGCATGGTCTCGGGCCTGCTGATTCCAAGCGACGGCGAGGTCAGCGTTTTCGGCAAGCAGGTAAACGGCCCCCGTGACGACGTTGGCATCGTGTTTCAAAAGCCGACCCTGCTGCCGTGGCTGACCGTTCGCAAGAATGTGCTGTTTCCGCTCAAGCATAAATTTGGCCGTTACGGCGCCGCTGATGAAAAGCGCGCCGACGAACTGCTGGCCATGGCAGGGCTTGAAGCCTTTGCCGAAAAAATGCCGGACGAGCTGTCCGGCGGCATGCAGCAGCGGGTCGGCATTGTCCGCGCCCTGCTGCTCAACCCCGATATTCTGCTGATGGACGAACCGTTCTCGGCACTGGACGCCATGACCCGTGAGCAGATCGGCTTCGATCTGCTGAAAATATGGGACGAAAATCCGAAAACCGTGCTGTTTATTACCCACTCGATCTCCGAGGCGGTGCTGCTCGCCGACCGCGTACTGGTGATGAGCAAACGCCCGGGCAGCGTGCTGGATCTGATCGAAGTGGATCTGCCCCGCCCGCGCAGCGCGGACACCATCAAGCAACCCCGTTTCAGTGAGCTGACTGACCGCATAAGGAAACACATCTATGAGCCAGACGCCCACTGACGCCGCCGCGCGTCGCGCGCTGCTGCTGAACCTGTCGCCGTGGCTGTTCTTTGTCGGCCTGATCCTGCTCTGGGAGCTGGTCTGCCGCGTGTTCGAGCTGCCGACCTACGTGCTGCCGGCACCGAGCGAGATCGGCAAGGCGTTCTTCGACGTCGAGTTCAGCCGCTGGATGATGCACCTGTGGGCGACCCTGCGGGTGGCGCTGATGGGCTTTGCGCTGTCCATCGTGATCAGCATTCCGCTGGCGATTGCGATGATGCGCTCGGAGTTTCTCTCCCGCACCCTGTACCCGATGCTGGTGGTGGTGCAATCCACCCCGGTGGTTGCGGTAGCGCCGCTGATCATCGTGATGATGGGCTCGGACGATCCGTCGCGGGTGCTGATCACCTGCCTGCTGACCTTCTTCCCGCTGGTGGTCTCGACCGCCACCGGGATCAACGAGACGCCGGCCGAGCTGATCGAACTGAGCCGCTCGCTGGATGCACCGACCCGCCGGGAAACCTGGCAGATCCGTATTCCTTACGCGATTCCGCACATCTTCAGCGGCCTCAAGGTGGCGATCACCCTGGCGATCATCGGCGCGGTGGTGGCGGAATTCGTCGCCGCCGAAGAGGGGCTGGGCTACTTCATCCAGTTCTCGACCTCCTTCTTCAAGATTCCGCAGGCCTTTGCCGGTCTGTTCTTCCTCGCCATTGTCAGCCTGCTGCTGTTCAAGTCGGTGCAGTGGACCCAACAGATCTTCTTCGCCTGGAGCCTGCCGAAGAAGAAGTGACAACAGCCGGCGGTGCCTGCGCCGCCGGCCTTCAAGCTACAAGCAAGGACACCCCCCGTGAGTCATACCGAACGCGATATTTATTTTCTGCGTGAAAGCTTCCGGCTGGCCATCGATGCCGGCAAACAAGGCATCCACCCGTTCGCGGCCATCCTGGTCGACGCCGACGGTAACGTCCTGATGGAGCAGTTGAACGCCTTTCTGCCCGATCACGACATGACCGGCCACGCCGAGCGGGTGCTGATGACCCGCGCCAATACCACCTACAGCCCCGAGGTGCTGGCCGGCTGCACCATGTACACCAGCGCCGAACCCTGCGCCATGTGCTCCGGCGCGGTGTACTGGGCCGGCGTGGGCCGGGTGGTCTACGGCGCCAGCGAAAAGCGCCTGAAGGACATGACCGGCAACCACCCGGAAAACCCGACGCTGGATCTGCCCTGCCGCACGGTATTCGAGTCTGGCCAGCGCAGCGTCGAGGTGATCGGCCCGCTGCTGGAAGAGGAATCCATCCGCGTCCACGAAGACTTCTGGAAAGACTGATTATCGGGGCTGCAGGCGACTCGCCCGGCTCATCTGCCACCGCAGCCCCTCTACCTCCCCCTGACCGTTGCCCGTCCGAAGGCCTAGGGAAGCACTGATCAATTCCACATGCCCTCTGGCGTTCAGGCTGGGCTGCAATCAAAGCGTGGTTTCGAAGGCATGTCTGGACCTGTCGAGAAATCACAACGCAGAGTGCGGCCCAGCCTGAACGCCCCGTAGGGCGAGCGCTCAAGCATGCATCTACTGCGTTGCGCTGCTTGCCAATAGAACCACTATTGGCCGCACATTGCGCCTTGCATCTGCATGCTTGAGCACTCGCAGAGGGCGTGTGGAATTGATCAGTGCTTCCCTAGCACCTGCGGCGACGGTCAGGCTTTGTCGAGAGCACGTCCATGACCCTTTGGAAACGCAGTATTCAATGGCAGCTGATCATCAGTATGGGCGCCGCGCTGGGCGTCACCACCCTGATTGTGGTGCTGATCTACTCCTCGGTGCTGCGCCAGATGACCGAGCGCTATCTGATCAAGCAAGCATTACCCGCGCAGGTGAGCGCCATTCGCAACGACCTGGAACGCACCCTGGCTGGCCCCATATCCGCCACCGAGGCCATCGCCGGCAACAGCCTGGTGCAGGACTGGCTCGCTTACGGAGAGAATCCGATCCGCATGAGCGCCTTCGCGCGTTATCTCGACGGAGTGAAGCAACAGCAAAATGCACTCACCACCAGCATCGCCGTGCTGGAAAGCGGCAACTTCTACTCCGAGCAGGGCCAGATTCGGGTGATGAGTCGCGACAACCCGGCAGACAGCTGGTTTTACAACCTGGTCGACAGCGGCGCCGACCAGGTGGCTTCCATCGACACCGACAAGGCGTCCGGTCTGCCGACGCTGTTCATCAATCAACGCATCGCCCTCAAGGACAAGACCCTTGGCGTCGCCGGTCTGGGCTACAGCCTGCAGAGCCTGTCGGAGCTGATCGGCGGCTTTCAGTTTGGCGAGCGCGGCGTGGTCTTTCTGATCGGCGCCGATCAGCAGGTCAAGGTACACCCCAACGCCGGCTTCAATGACAACCGCAGCCTGAGTGACCTGACCAGCGCCGACGCCGCCAACGCACTGACCGCAGGCGGCAGCGAGCCAGTGCGTTTTCAGCGTGACAACGAAGCCTGGCTGGCCAGTGCCCAACCGCTGCAACGCCTCGGCCTGACCCTGGTCAGCCTGGTGCCGGAAGACGAAATCTATGCCGACGCCCGCGCCGCACTGCTGCGCACCAGTCTGATCGCTGGCGCCGTCGGCCTGCTGGCACTGGCGCTGATGGCCCTGCTGGTGCGTGGCCTGGTGCAACCGCTGCGCCGCGTGTCGCAAGCACTCGGCGCCATCTCGGCCGGCGGCGGTGATCTGAACGCCCGGCTGGACGACAACCGTGCAGACGAACTGGGTGATCTGGCCCGCGGCTTCAACGCCTTCGTCGCCAGCCAGCGGCAGTTGATCAGCGACGTGCTGAAGACCAGCCGTCAGCTGAGCAGCGCCGTCACCCAGGTAGCCCAGGTGATCGACAACACCGCCGAACGCGCCGGCCGTCAGCACGAGATGACCGATCTGGTTGCCACCGCCGCCCATGAGATGGGGCTGACCGTGCAGGAGATTGCGCGCAACGCCAACAGCGCCGCGCACAGCTCCAGTGCTGCACACGCCGAGGCCGGCGAGGGCAGAACGGTGGTCGGCCGGTCGGTCGAGGCCATCGAGCGCATGTCGGCCGACATCGGCCGCGCCGCGGACTCGGTGACCGAACTGGCCGAGCAGGTCACCTCCATCGATCGGGTGCTGACGGTGATTCGCAGCGTTTCCGAGCAGACCAACCTGCTGGCGCTGAATGCCGCCATCGAGGCGGCGCGCGCCGGTGAATCGGGCCGTGGCTTCGCCGTGGTCGCCGACGAAGTCCGCACCCTGGCCAGCCGCACTCAGGCCTCGACCGACGAAATCCAGCAGATGATCGAGTCGCTCAAGAGCCGTGCCGAACAGGCCGTCAGCGCCATGCGCGCCGGGCAGGACGCGACCGTCAGTGGCGTCGAGGCCAGCCGCGCGGCGGGCGAGTCGCTGCAGACCATCGCCGGGCAGGTTGAGCAGATCAGCGACATCAACCATCAGGTCGCAACCGCCACCGAAGAGCAATCCAGCGTCACCGAAGAGGTCACCCGCAATGCGCAGGGCATTGCCGATCTGGCCCACGCCACCGCCAACGAAGTGCGCGACTGCCAGGCCAACTGCCAGGCCCTGGCCGAGCTGGCCGCCAACCTCAGCAGCCAGATGGAGCGCTTTCAACTTTAGCCGTATTGACGACTGCGCCAGGGCGCGGGCTCCAGCGTTCGGACTACAACCCGCGTGTTAGAGCGGCGCGCGGGCACATGGCCAGCAGCGAGCGGGGCGCCAGAACCTGATACACTCTGCGCCCCGCGTCACCCTGCCGCACCGAGGACCTCCGCCATGAATGCCCCCGATATCGTCATGCAGAGCTACGGCCGCTGCTGCGCCTCTGCCACGTTTTTCGACGACTTTTACCAGCACTTCCTGCAAAGTTCGCCCGAGGTGCGTGCCAAATTCACCAACACCGACATGCCCGCGCAGAAGCTGCTGCTGCGTCAGGGTATCCTCAACCTGGTGCTGTTCTCGCGCGGGCTGCCACCCACCAAACTGCAGGCGCTGGCCAAGTCGCACTCGCGGGAAAACCTCGATATCCAGCCGCACCTCTACACCTTCTGGGTTGATGCGCTGATCCACACGGTAGAGCGACACGACAAGCAGGCCACGGCCGAGACCAGCCGCGCCTGGCGTGACGTGCTGAGCAAGGGTATCGAGGTGATTCAGGCAGGTTACTGAGCCGGCGCGACCGCCACCAGCAACAACCGATACCCCCGACCCACGCCGCGCGGGCTGACCACATCACCCGCCCGCGCCGCCAGCAGCCGGGCACCCAACGGCGAGAAGATCGACACCTCGTCGCGTCGCAGCCGTCGCTCTGTCAGACGCAACCGCACCAGCTCCTGCGTCTGCAAATCCAGCAACTCCAGCACGCTGCCCAGACCGGCGCGCTCGCACCCCGTCTCACGCGCCAGCAGCTCCAGCTTGCCAATCACACTGGCCAGCTCGTGCGGCCCAATCATCCAACTGTCCGCAGCACCGCGCAGACGCGGTCCTGCCCCGACCATGGCGAACACCATACTCGACGTCTCCAACAACAGAAAAAGGGGATAGACAGACAGGCCGGGAACGGACGAACCGCCCCGGCTTAGATCAGGAAGGCAACAACAGGGGTGCTGACAACGAAGAGCACGCGCACGACTCCGGCAGAATCACAAAGATCGTCCCACCATACGCCAGCAAAAATTAAAGGCAAGCCGGACGACAACAGTGGTTACAGACCTGCCTTGTAACGCGCCGGCGTCTCGCCCTGCCAGCGCCGGAACGCACGGACAAAGGCGTTCTCGTCGGAGAAGCCCAACTGTTCGGCAATCTGCGCCACGCTCAGGCGGCCCTGCTGCAAGGCCTGACAGGCCATCTCCTGCAGCACCGATTCGCGCAGGGTCTTGAACGACAGCCCTTCCTCGGCCAGCTTGCGGTTGAGGTGGCGGCCGCTTAACCCCAACTGCTCGGCAATCCGCTCCTTGCCCCAGCGCGGCTGACTGCGCACCTGCGCCTGCACCTCGGCGGCCAGACTGTGCTGGCCGAGGCTGGCGAGGGTCTGGTCGGCGAGCTGGCGCAGGTGATCGCGCAGGGCACTGTTGGCCTGAATCTGCGGCAGCTCGAGCTGATCGGCAGAGAACGTGATGCGATTGAAGCCGGCCTCGAAGTGCAGCGGGCAATCGATCAACGCGCGGTAGTCGTCCAGCGGCGCCAGCGGGGCGTGGGCCAGCCAGATACCGCTCGGGGTGAATCGGCAGCCGGTTGCCCAGCGCGTGAGATTCAGCTGGCCGGCCAGCACCGCCTCGACCCGTTCGGCCTGCCGCACAGCCAGGTGCGGCAGATAGTCGATGGCCATCTCATCGCCGTCACGCAGCAGCTGAAACTCGCCACCGGCGCCGATCAGCGGCGCATACTCAACCTGCTCGGCGAGCGCTTCACCAAGGGTCTCGCAGGTCACCAGCAGCATGCCGGCGCTGTCGAGATGGCCGACCTGGATGTCCAGCCCCAGCCGCAGACCGGCCAGTGGATCGGCAGCCAGCTCGCAGTAGCACTCCCACAGCTCATCCTGCACCGCCAGCGGGATACGCTCGTTACCCTGCAGCCGCGCAATCAGGTCGGCGGGCAGGGTAATACCCTGGCGCTGGGCGGACTGCAGCAGGGCCTGGGCGTAGAGGGGAGTAACGCTGTGATCGACACTCGACATGGCTTGAATTGCCGGATTCCTGTCCCGTTTTGTCCGATACCGCCGCAGGGCGTTTGGCTAGACTCGTGATCATAACCCTGCCACCGTCCGGATGTAACACGCGCAGAGCAGGGCCCATAACAACGACAAGAACAAATGAGGTATCCCCATGTACGCTGTCATCGGCGCCGGCCCCATGGGTCTGGCCACTGCCCGCAACCTGCAGAAGCTGGACATTCCTTTCATCGGCCTTGAGCTGCACAGCGACGTTGGCGGGCTGTGGGACATCGACAACCCGCACAGCACCATGTACGACAGCGCCCACCTGATCTCCTCGAAGCGGATGACCGAGTTCGCCGAATTCCCTATGCAAGACAGCGTGGCGCTGTACCCGCATCACAGCGAAATGCGTCGCTACTTTCAGGACTACGCCAGGCATTTCGATCTGTACCGCCACTACGAATTCAACACCAAGGTGCTGAGTGTGGAGCGCGACGGTAGCCATTGGACCCTCATCACCGAGCGTGACGGCCAGCAGCAGAGCCGCCGCTTCGAGGGTCTGCTGATCGCCAACGGCACCCTGCATACGCCGAACCGGCCGAGCCTGCCGGGCCGCTTCGACGGCCAGATCATGCACTCGGCCGAATACCGCAGCGCCGAGGTGTTCAAGGGCAAACGCGTGCTGATCGTCGGCTGCGGCAACTCCGGTGCCGACATCGCAGTCGATGCGGTGCACCACGCCAAGTCGGTCGACATGAGTCTGCGCCGTGGCTATTACTTCCTGCCCAAGTTCATCAAGGGCAAGCCGACCGACACCCTCAGCGCCGGCCGCAAGTTCAAGCTGCCACGCCCGCTGAAGCAACGCATGGACGCCGCCCTGATCCGCTTCATCATGGGCAAACCCTCGGACTACGGCCTGCCCGATCCGGACTACCGCATGTACGAGTCGCACCCGGTGGTGAACTCGCTGATCCTGCATCACCTGGGTCATGGCGACATCCACGCCCGCCGCGACATTCGCGACATGGACGGCAACCGGGTCGACTTTGTCGACGGTCAAAGCGCCGAGTACGACCTGATCCTGCTGGCCACCGGGTATCAGCTGGACTACCCCTTCATCGGGCGCGAGCACCTGAACTGGCCGGCCACGCTGGATGCCCCGCAGCTGTACCTGAATGTGTTCCACCCCGAGTACGACAACCTGTTCATGATGGGCATGATCGAAGCCGCCGGTCTCGGCTGGGAAGGCCGCAACCTGCAGGCCCGGCTGACCGCGCTGTATATCCATCAGCACCGTCAGGGCAGTGCGCAAGCCGCCAGTTTTGCCGCCACCAAACGGCAGCAGGCCAGCACCAATCTGGACGGCGGCTACGACTACATCAAGCTCGCGCGCATGGCCTACTACGTCAACAAGGATGCCTATCTGGACGCCCTGCACCAGCACATCACCGAGCTGGAGGCCGGTCTTGAGCAGGCCGCACCGCAGCCGGTGCCGGCGACATGAGCGGCGCGCTGCCGATCCAGTTCGACCCGGCCAGCCTGATCACCCTCAACCTGATCATGGCCTGCATGATGTTCGGCGTGTCGCTGAGCCTGACACTGGATGACTTCAAACGCATCATCAAGGCGCCGGTCGCACCGGTGGCCGGCCTGATTGCGCAGTTTCTGCTGCTGCCGGCCGCCACCTGCCTGTTCACCTGGCTGCTGAACATCGACCCGGAACTGGCGCTGGGCATGATGCTGGTCGCCTCCTGCCCGGGAGGCAGTTTTTCCAACGTCATGACCTGGCTGGGCCGCGGCAACGTCGCCGTTTCCGTCAGCATGACGGCGGTTTCCAGCCTGGCCGCGACGCTGCTGACGCCGCTCAACTTTGCCTTCTATGGCTGGCTCAACCCGCACACCCGCGAGTATCTGACCCAGATCAGCCTCGACCCGACCGGTATTCTGGTCATCGTGCTGCTGGTGCTGGCCCTGCCGTTGCTGCTTGGCATGGTCAGCGGCAAACGCTGGCCGACGCTGGTGACGCGCAGCGAAAAGCCGCTGCGGGTGATCTCGCTACTGGTGTTCCTCGGCTTTGTCGCCATCGCCTTTACCAACAACGTCGATCTGTTTATCGAACGCTTCCACAGCTTCTTCTGGCTGGTGGTCGCCCACAACCTGCTGGCGCTGAGCCTGGGCTACGGCATGGCACGGCTGCTGCGCCTGCCGCTGGCCGACCGCCGCGCCGTGACCATGGAAGTGGGCATCCAGAACTCCGGCCTGGGGCTGGTGATCCTCTTCACCTTCTTCCCCGATGCCGGCGGCATGATGCTGATCACCGCCTTCTGGGGCGTCTGGCATCTGGTCTCCGGGCTGACCCTGTCGCAGCTGTGGGCACGTCAGAGCCGCCGCACAGAACGCCAAGAACAACAACAAGACGCCGCTCGCCGCGGCGCGCAAAGAGCCTGACACCATGAGCAAACGCATTCTGATCACCGGCGCTGCCGGCTATATCGGTCACCAGCTGGGCAACCGCCTGGCCAGGGACTTCTACGTCATCGGCACCGACATCCGCGGCCGCGACGATCTCGACTTCCCGCTGCAGGTCATGGACATCCGCGACGCCGGGCTGACCGAGCTGCTCAAGCGCGAGCAGATCACCCACGTGGTACATCTGGCGTCTATCCTGCAGGCCTCGAAGGACCGCGAACGCGACTTCGACATCGACGTCAACGGCACCCACAACGTGCTCAAGGCCTGCGTGGAAGCGGGCGTACAGCAGCTGACCGTGACCAGTTCCGGCGCCGCCTACGGCTACTACCCTGATAACCCGGCCTGGATCGACGAGCAGGATGCCATCCGCGGCAACCGCGAGTTCGCCTACTCCGATCACAAGCGGCAGATCGAGGAACTGCTGGCGCGCTACCGTCGCGAGCACCCCGCGCTGGCCCAGCTGATCTTCCGTCCGGGCACGGTACTTGGCACCGAGACCCGCAACCAGATCACCAACCTGTTCGAGTCCAAGCGCGTGCTGGCGATCAAGGGCAGCGACTCACCCTTCGTCTTCATCTGGGATCAGGACGTACTGGCGGCGATGGAGATGGGCATCCGCGAAGACAAGCAGGGCATCTTCAACATGGCCGGCGACGGCGCCCTGACCATGCGCGAAATCGCCCAGCGCCTGAACAAACCGCTGATGACCGTCTCACCCTGGCTGCTGAAAAGCGCACTGCAGGTCGCCAAATGGCTCGGCAAACCCACCGGCCCGGAGCAAATCAACTTCCTGCGCTACCGCCCGGTGCTGAGCAACCGGCGGCTGAAGGAGGAGTTTGGGTATCAGTTGCAGAAGACGTCGGCGGAGACCTTCGAATACTTCATCGAACAGCGCGGCCTGCGGCAGTAATAGCTGCAAGCCATAAGCTTCAAGCGACAAGCGAAAACCACTCGGCGCGCCCGGCAGTGAGGCGCCAACCCCAAATGCAAAAGATGCAGCGGCCCGCTTGAGGCTTACAGCTTGAAGCTTGCAGCTGCGACCAAAGGGAGCCCCCCATGAAGGTTATTTTGATCACCGGCGCCGCCTCCGGCCTCGGCTGGGCGATGGCCAAGCGCTGGTTCGACGCCGGTCACAGTCTGGTGCTGGCCGACGTCAACGAGGCGCTGCTCAAGCAGCGTGAAGAAGAACTGAACGCCCCCACGCGGGTGCTCACCGTCACCGCCGACATCACCAGCGCCGACGACATCCAGCGACTGATCCAGGCTACCTCTCAGCGCTTCGGTCGCCTTGATCGACTGGTCAACAACGCCGGCATCACCCACCGCTCACCGGCCCATCAGACCGACCCGGCGGTGTTCCGCAGGGTCATGGCGGTGGACTGGCAAGGCCCGGTCGAGCTGACCATGGCGGCGCTGCCACTGCTGCGCGCCAGTGAAGGCGAGATTCTCTGCATCGGTTCGATGGCCGGCTGGATGCCGGTGCCGGGCCGCGCCGCCTATTGCGCTGCCAAGGGCGCGTTGACCCAGTTCTTCGAGGTGCTGCGGCTGGAGCTGGAGCGCGACAATATCCATGTACTGATGGTCTACCCGAGCTTCCTCGACACGCCGATCGAGCACAACGCGTTGGGCAAGGACGGCAAGCCCGCCAGCCACGCACGCTCCATGGTCGGCGGCATGCGCACCCCGGAGTGGATGGTCGGGCTGGTTGACCAGGCACTGGCAAAGCGGCAACGTTGGCTACTGCCCGAGCCGGTGTCCCGCTTTGGCAGCCTGCTCTGGCGATTTGCCCCGGCGCTGTATCTGCGTCAGGTGCGCAAGCGCTTTGCCGGCGAGCTGGGCTGATCACCCACCGGCGGGACGCAGAATCCGGCTCAGCGCCAACGCGTGAGGGCACGCACGCTCTCCGGATTCCTTACACACCCGCGACAACAAGAAGACACCATGCCCCTCGACACCCTGCTGCTCAATCCCTGGCTATGGCTCGGGCTGTTTATCCTGCTGGCCTACACCATCGAAGCCATCACCGGCTTCGGCAGTATCGTCATTGCCCTGTCGCTAGGCGCATTGCTGCTGCCGATTCCGGCCATGCTGCCGGTACTGGTGCCGCTCAATATCTGCATGAGCGGCTATCTGGCCTGGCGCAACCGCCAGCACATCCACTGGCCGACGCTGCTGAAACTGATCCTGCCGCTGATGCTGATCGGCATGCTGCTGGGCTACGGCCTGCGACCCTGGCTCAGCGGTGAGCTGCTCAAGGCACTGTTCGGTGTGCTGGTGCTGTGGTTTGCCGGTCGTGAGCTGCTACGCATGTTCCGTGGTCATATCAGCCCGCCGCACCCAAGCTGGCTGAGCCGCAGCCTGACCCTCGGCGCCGGCCTGACCCACGGCCTGTTCGCCTCCGGCGGCCCGCTGCTGGTCTACGCACTGGCCGGCACCCGGCTGGACAAGAGCCAACTGCGCGCCACCCTGATCAGCGTCTGGTTCACCCTCAACAGCAGCATGACCGTGCTGTTTCTGCTCGACGGCAGCCTGCTGCCCAACCTGCCACGCATCGCCAGCTACCTGCCGCTGCTGGTGATCGGCGTGGTGCTCGGCGAAATCCTCCATCACCGCCTGAACGAGCAGCACTTTCGGCAAGTGGTCTACAGCCTGCTGGTGGTCACGGGCGTGTTGCTGCTGGCCAAGGCGGCGCTCTGACGGACAGGTCGGCGCGGCAAGTTAGGGTGGAGAAAGCCAACGGCGTCTCCACCATCCATGCACCGACCCGGCGACCATAAGTGCGCAACACCCCACACGAAAAAGCCGCGGAGACGCTGCGCTTACTCCGCCCTACGGGCCAGCGCTAATCCGGTACCGGGTGCTGCGTCCACCGCCCGGCAGCTTTTCAATGCAGCCCTTTTCCAGCAGATCAGCCAGATGGCGGGTAGCGGTGGCCTTGGACACCTTGGCAACCGCCTGATACTGGCTGGCACTGATGCCGTCAGCAAAACCTCGCTCACCTCCATCAAGCAATCGGTTGAGCACTTTGGTCTGCTCAGCCGACAACCCATCATTGCGATGGTTTTGCCAGAAACGCGCCTTGGTCAGCAATCGATCGATACGCGCAATGGCTTGCCGCAGGCTGTCCAGCAAGGTAGCGAGAAACCACTGCAGCCATTCGGTGATATCGAGACCGCCTTTCTGGCTGGCTTCGAGCACCCGGTAATACCCCGAACGATCGTCGAGAATACTGGCCGACATGGCATACAGGCGGATGGCCTGACCGTCGGCCTGAGCCAAAGCCAGGTCAGTGATGGCACGAGTCAGCCGGCCATTGCCGTCATCGAAGGGGTGCAGGGTAACGAACCAGAAATGCGCGATACCGGCGCGCAGCAGCGGGTCCAGCCCGGCGTCTGCACGGCTATCGGCAAACCACTGAAGAAACCGTTCCAGCTGCGCCTCCAGGCCTGCGCGGGGCGGCGCTTCAAAATGCACTCTCGGCCGATCCAGCCGGCCGGAGACCACCTGCATCGGCTCGTCGCCGCGCAACCCGCCGACGTGCATGGCACCGTGCAGCGGCAAGGCATCATCCGGGAATAACTGCTGGTGCCAGCCGAGCAGGCGTTCCAGGGTCAAGGGCCGGTCAATATTGCGGGTAGCATCCAGCAGCAACTCGGCAGCCCCCTCACTGCGTGGGCTGGGCTTGCTGTCCGGCTCCAGGCCCAGGCGGCGCGCCAGCGAAGAGCGCACCGAGGCCACGTTGAGCGTTTCACCCTCGATGGCCGAGGAGGTGATGATGTTCTGCAGCAGGGTATCCAGTTGACCATGCAGCTCGTCAGCCCGGTCTACCGCGCCGGCCATCCCCAGCAGTGTGCCCTGGGCCTGCACGCAGGCCCGCAACGGCGCGGCCAAGGCATCCGCCTGCCAGGTAAACGCCGGCCATTCTGGCCGCTGCCATATCCATTCCACACCACTCATTACCCGCCCTCACGATGTCATGAGCCAAATATAGCAGTTATTCGGCTCACCATATGAGCCGAATAGCACGCCTAATCGGCTCATCGCAGTCCTGGCCTCCGAGTCCCCTGGCTTTCCTCCCGCCAAAACCCTTCAACTACACTGCATATTCTGCAGCGAACCTGCAGAGGCGCAACGCCATAAGGGATGTGACAACAACACAAGGGAGATGGAAAATGGCCGTGAAGCACACACCGACCGGTATCGTTCATTCAGGCAGCAAAGGCGGTAAGACCGGGTGTGGATTTAACACCCGGGAGAACGCCCATCACTGGGTACAGTCCTCCGAGCGTATTACCTGCGACAAGAACGGCTGCAAGAACTGACGTCGCCACCTGCGAGGCTGTCGGGGCAGTTCGTGCCTTCGCCCTGCTCGCACCTTAGGTTCTCGACAGACACTATGATCCAAGCCCTAAACCACATCACGATCACTGTCGGCGACCTCGGCACATCGATCAGTTTCTACCGCGACGTGCTGGGCATGCAGTTGCATGTCAGTTGGGACAAGGGCGCCTACCTGAGTGCCGGAGAGCTGTGGTTCTGCCTGAATCTTGGACAGCCGAAACCCGCTGCGGACTACAGCCATATCGCCTTCTCGGTGCAGGCCGAGGCACTGGCTGCGCTACGCGCACGCTTGCCGGATCTGGCTGTACAGCAATGGCAGCAGAACAGCAGCGAGGGCGACTCGCTCTATCTGCTGGACCCAGACGGACACCGGCTTGAGCTGCACTGCGGCTCACTGCAGACACGGCTGCGCGCACTGGAGCAGTCACCCTATTCAGGCCTGATTTGGCACTCAAAACCGGCGCATGAGTGACCTGACGACCAGCGCGCTTAACAAAAACCCCGCGCCAACGCGCGGGGTTCATGTTCCCAGCCGGCCTTACATGCCGTTGGTAGCGGCGATATCAATGATGTCGCTCGGCAAACCGGAAACATCGCCGAGGGTTGTGGGTGTGCCGGTGGTCAGGTCGACGGTGTGCAGCGTCGTGCCCGTCAGCACGTAGGTGGTGTTGTCGCCCTTGCCGTCGCTGAGAATGTCCATGGCGGCGCCGTCCAGGCCCTTGGCCAGTTCACCAACAGCCTGCTGCACGCCGTCGTTCGGCGGGTTCTGGAACATCAGCATGCCGGTCGCCAGATCAACGGTGAACAACTCGGTCACGTCCGCGCCAGCAAAGGAGTGGGTGTAGGCACCCGCGACGATTTGCGCGGTCTGCCCGGCGTAGGCGCCGTCAGCGACATAGGCCACGCTGCCATCGACGGCGACATCGCCGTTATCCACATTGACCCGGTAGTTGGTGCCGTCGGCGGCGAGCAGGCGCAACCGGTCGGCCTTGGGGTTGAAGTCGACTACGGCGGGGCCGTCGCCCGGCAGTACGGATTTGAGGGTGGTGGCGGTCGTGGCCGCGCCGCTGGCGGTATCAATGGTGACGATCCCGTCGCCGCCGCTGAGGGCGTAAAGCATGCCGTTGGCCGGGCGCACGTCGATACCGCGCAGGTCGCTGGCCCCGGTCACTGCCATGCTGCCGGTCACGCTCAGGCTGTCGATGTCGACCTTGTGCAGCATGCCGTCCTGGCCGAGGGCGATCAGTTGGGCTGCGCTGGCCGTGCCGGCGGCCAGTACAAGTGAGCTGCCAAGAATCAGAGTAGTGATTGTTTTCATCGGTGAATCCTCGCTTGCAGGTGATGACGGAAAGCCCGTCTGACGTGGTGCTTTTCTAGATGCAATACCCGCCACAACGCACCCTGGATGTCAGCAGCTGAGATTTTTTTAGTTGCTTGCCGTCAACACCGCCCGCCCGATATACAGCACCGGACCGGTCGGCCGATCCAGCGGCGAGCCGCCCTTCGGCTCCAGCGTCAGCTCAAACAGCTGACCAGCCTGCACCGCGCCAATCTGCTCGGCGCTGAGCGTTACGGCCTTGCCCGGCTCGATCAGGCCCAGTGAGCGCGGCCCATCCTTGGGATCGACCAGCGTCCAGAACTGTACGCTACGATCGGCCGGAATCGAGTCCGCGACGAGCGAGTCGAGAGTCAGGGTGCCGTCGCCATCTACCGTGATCACCCAGCCCGGTCTGGCGCTCTCACCCGGTACCTGCAGCACGGCGGTATAACTGGCGCCGGTCGGGGCGTCGCGCAGTACGCCCGGCAACCAGCTTAGCAGCACCAGCAGGGCCAACCCGGCACTGGTCAGGCGCCAGAGGCCGAGGCTGTTCCACCAGCGACTCAGGCCGCCCTCGGTCGCGCCGCTAGCGGGCAACCAGCCAAGGCTCTGCTGCAGGCGCTGCCAGAGCGCCGGGGAGGGCTGCTGGGCGGGCAGGGCGTCGGCCAGATCGAGCAGGTGATACTCCCACTCCAGCGCCATGCGCGCTGCAGCGCGGTCGTGCTCGATCAGCTCACGCACTTCGCTGGCCTCTGGCTCATCGAGCAGACCCAGCACGTATTCGCCGATCAGAGCCCGGCGTTGCTCGGGTGCTTGCGGAATCATGGCTGCAGACACTCCTGTAGTGCGCGCAATCCGGCGCGGATACGGCCCTTGATGGTGCCCAGCGGCGCGCTCAGACGTGCGGCAATCTGGTCATGGGTCAGGCCCCGGTAGAACGCGAGCAATATCGAATGGCGGCGCGGTCGTTCCAGCAGCCGCAGGCAGGCGTGCAGCTGACGGGCAGAGGAGCGCGCATCGGCCAGCTCTTCTGCCTGCGCGGCTTCATCAGCCATGTCGTTGATAAAACCGTCGTCGGTGGCGACCAGCTGTTTGCGTCCGCGCAGCTGGTTGAGCGCCCGGTATCGCAGGATGCTGTAGATCCAGGCGCGGCCCGACCCCAGGCTGCGATCAAAACGCTCGGCGTTGACCCAGACCTTGAGCAGGGCATCGTGCAGACAGTCTTCCGCCTGATCACGCCGGCCCAGCAGGGTGATGGCCAGGCCGAGCAGTTGTCCGGCCTCCTGCTGATACAGCCTTTTGAACGCCGCCCGGTCCCCTGCGGCGCAGGCCTCCAGAGTGCCTTCGTAATCAAATTCGCTACCTGCCATGCGCGCTTCCCGTATCCATCGCTTGTTGCGTTCCTGCAGGCTATACCCCCCATCGCAACCTGTAGATGTCCACGCAAAGAAAAACCCGCTTTTTGGTGTGCAATTGTTACGACTGCGTGGGCGATCCGGGCCGTCCAGTGGTCATTGCGCAGAACATACACAATGTATATGATTCATATATATTTCATATCAAGGTTCGGATTATGGGCATCGTCAAGATCAACGACGAATTGCACGAAGAGGTGCGCAAGGCCAGCACCGTGATGGTTCGCTCCATCAATGCACAGGCTGAATACTGGATGAAGGTCGGCATGCTGGCCGAGGCCAATCCACACCTGTCGTTCACCGACATCATGCGCGAGCAGCTCAGGCAAGCGGACGTGGACACCGGGCAGCTTGCCCATGTCTGAGGTCAAGCTGAAGAAGCCGCAGGAGCTGGCGCTGATGCGGCAGTCCGGCAAGCTGCTGGCCCAGGTCTTTGCCTACCTTGACCAGCACATCAGGGCCGGGCTCTCGACCATGCAGATCAACGACCTGACCGAGCGCTACATTGTCGACCAGCTGGCGGCCCGCCCGGCCAGCAAAGGGCAATACGGCTTCCAGTATGTGCTCAACAGCTCGGTCAACCATGTGGTCTGTCATGGCGTGCCGTCCGAGACGCAGGTGCTCAAGGCGGGCGATATCGTCAACATCGATATCACGCTGGAGAAGAACGGTTTTATCGCCGACTCCAGCAAGATGTATCTGATTGGCGAGGTCACACCCGCCGCCCGCCAACTGGTGGACAAGACCTACGAGGCCATGTGGGCAGGCATCAGGGTGGTCAAGCCGGGCGCCACGCTGGGTGATGTCGGTTACGCCATCCAGCGGCACGCCCAGCGCCACGGCTATAGCGTGGTGCGCGACTACTGCGGCCACGGCATCGGCCGCGAGATGCACGAAGCACCGGAGGTCATGCACATCGGCAGGCCAGGGCAAGGGCTGATCCTGCGCGAAGGCATGACCTTTACCATCGAGCCGATGATCAACCAGGGCACCGCCCGCACCAGCACGCAGAAGGACGGCTGGACGGTGGTCACCCGCGACAAGCAGCTGTCCGCCCAGTGGGAGCACACCATCGCCGTCACCGCCGATGGCTATGAAGTGCTGACCCTGCGGGCAGAAGAGGGTACGGGACAGGGCGCCATCCAACGACTGCCTTGAGGCCCGATCCGGGCCCACTGCTGCGGCCGGTCGCCATCCCCATCACCCGACTGATTGCCCCTCAATCAATGCTGCTGCCGCTTGGCTCCCAAGCCCGGGCGGTGGTGCTACCGTCAAGCAAACTCAGAAAACCAACAAGAGGACGGGACATGGCACAGGCAGCAGGACGGCAGTCGATTTTTATTACTGGCGCAGCATCCGGCATGGGACGGGAGACGGCGCGGCTGTTTCATCAGAAGGGCTGGTTTGTCGGCGCCTTCGATCTGAATCTGGCAGGTTTGGAAGCACTGCAGGCCGAGCTGGGAGCAGACAACTGCGTCATCCAGACCCTGGATGTCAGCGACAAGGCGCAGTTTGACGCGGCGGTAGCGACGTTCGGCCAGGCCACGGACGGGCGCATGGACATTCTGTTCAACAACGCCGGCATCATCATGCGCGGCTTCTTTGACGAAATGTCCTTCGAAGACCAGCTGAAAATTATCAACGTCAATGTGATCGGCGTACTGAACGGCACCCACAGCGCGCTGCCGCTGCTCAAGGCGACGCCCAACGCGCTGTGCTTCAATACCTCGTCGTCCTCGGCCACCATGGGCATGCCGCTGATCGCCGTGTACTCGGCCAGCAAGCACGCGGTCAAAGGCCTCACCGAGGCGCTGTCCAACGAGTTTCGCCGCTACGACATCCGCTGCGCCGACGCCCTGCCCGGACTGATCAAGACCGGCATGCCGAGCGAAGAGCTGATGGCGGCAGCACCGGAAAAAGGCCCGTTCCGCCTGATCGAGGCCATCGAAGTGGCCAAGGCGGTATGGAACAGCTATCACTCCGACCAGTTGCACTGGTACATCCCCG
Organism: Pseudomonas abyssi; assembly: GCF_002307495.1. GTDB lineage: Bacteria > Pseudomonadota > Gammaproteobacteria > Pseudomonadales > Pseudomonadaceae > Halopseudomonas > Halopseudomonas abyssi. The sequence goes on from NZ_NTMR01000024.1 coordinate 45,987, forward strand.
AGGACCTGGCCGAGCTGGACAAGGCCGCCGGCAACAACCCGGAGCTGCTGCGCGACAAACTCGGCCGCAACATGCAGCCCTGAGCAACATCAGCTCACAAGCCCGCGGCCCAGACGCTTGCGGGCTTTGCCGGCGCGGGGTTAGCCTTGCAGGCCTCCGTTGTCTGATCGAGTACCTGTCTGATGAAAACCCTGGTCTGGGACCTGCCCCTGCGACTGTTCCACTGGCTATTGGCACTGAGCGTCACCGGCGCCCTGGTGACCATCAGTCTGGGTGGCAACTGGATGCTCTGGCATGAACGCTTTGGTATCGCCGTGATCGGCCTGCTGGCCTTCCGCCTGGTGTGGGGCCTGTGCGGCTCTACCCACTCACGCTTTGCCAGTTTCTTTCCTACCCCTGCGCGCCTCAAGGCCTATGTCACCGGTCAGTGGCGGCACCAGGGCCACAACCCGGTGGGTGCCTTGTCGGTGTTTGCCCTGCTCGGGCTGATGGCCTTTCAGGCAGTGACCGGGCTGTTCAGCAACGACGACGTCGCCTTTTACGGCCCGCTCAGCCGGCTGGTTTCCAGCGATACCGGCAGCCTGCTGAGCGGCTGGCACCGCTCCACCGAGGAGCTGATCTACGCGCTGCTGGCACTGCATATCCTCGCCATCGTGCTGTACCGCCTGCGCGGCAAGAACCTGCTCGGGCCCATGCTGCACGGCAAGGCAGAGGTGCCGGCCAATCAGGCCGACCCGGTGAAGGGCGGCGGCTGGCTGGCACTGGTCATTGCTCTGGTCATCGCTGCTGCGGCCATCTGGTTTGCTACCGGCAGCTGGATTCCCGCGCCGCCACCGGCGCCGGCCGTGCCGGCCTGGTAATCGGTACAGCCGCGGGCCTGCCCGGCCACAGCGGTGCCGCGGATTGCCGTGCGGCACCCCAGAAAACAAAACCCCGCCAGCGGCGGGGTCACGTTCATCTCGCGTGAGGTATCAGTCGAGCCGATACTTGTCGTGGCAGGCCTTGCAGGTCTTGCCGACCTCGCCAAAGGCCACGCGGATTTCCGACTGATCGCCGCTTGCAGCCTTTTCCGCCAGGGTGTTGGCGGCGGTGCCCATATTACCGGCCAGTTGCGCGACGTCCTGCATGCTCTCGAACAACGCAGGGTCGACCTTGGTATGCACATCACCAATGTCCTGCTCAGTACCTGGGCCAAACAGCGCACCGATACCCGAGTTGGCGATGGCGGCGATGGTGTTGGCTGCGGCCTCTACCTGCTGCTGGTTGTATTCGACGCTGCCATCAATGACCTGCGCCTTGATCTTGCCCATGTTCCAGGCCATGTAGCTGAAACCGGCCTGACGCAGTTCGATCTGCTTTGCAGGCTCCACGGCGGCGGCGGACAGGCTGCCGGCGAGCAGAGCGCCGCCAACCAGGGTAGCAATCACGGATTTCATATAATCTCCTTATCGGCTTTTTTCTAGGCACTTCACTGCTTGCAGGTACTGATCCCCAACAAGGGGTACAACGGACAGAAGCGCAGCACGCCCGTTGCCAGCGGCACCAAGCCTATCCAGCCCCACAGACCGATGGTGCCGGTCAGCGTCAGGGCAATCAGCAATACGCCCACAAGAATGCGAAGAACCCGATCAATGGTACCTACATTTGCTTTCATGGTTACTCTCCAGAGTGCTCTGGGGCGCGGTTTGCCACCTTGCCCAGGGTGTTGAATGCGATATCGGTGCTGGGGAAAACCTGGCCAATCTGTCGACCAATCCAGTCGGTGTGCTGCAGCTGATCCATCACCGGGCCCTTGACCTCCGCGAGATGCAGGCCAATATCCCGCTCCTTCAGGCCCTCGGTCAGCTCGCTGAGCATGTCCAGTCCGGTGCTGTCGATGTGATTGACGGCCGACAGAATCAGTAACACTTCTCTGGTGTCCGGGTAGTCACCCAGCGCCTGATAAATGGCCTGCTCGACCGCCTTGGTATTGGCAAAGAAGATGTTCTCGTCGATGCGCAGTGCCAGCAGGTGCGGCTCGGTTTCGACCAGATGGCGCTTGGTATTACGGAAATAGTGCGTGTCCGGCACCCGGCCGACCACCGCCACATGCGGGCGGCTGCCGCGCCAGAGCTGGGCAATGATCGAGCAGCAGATACCCAGTACGATGCCCGCCTCAATGCCCAACAACAGTACTCCCAATGCTGTGCCCAGCAGAGTTAGCCCCTCGGCACGGTCATAGCGCCAGGCCCGACGCAGGCTGGCCAGGTCAATCAGTGGCACGACCGCGACCAGAATCACGGCGGCCAGCACCACCTGGGGCAACCAGGCAAGCATGGGTGCCAGGCTGATCAGAATCAGACCGATTACCGCCGCCGAGATCACACCGGCCAGCGGAGTATTGGCGCCTGCCTCGATATTCACACTGGAGCGCGAAAAGCCGCCACACACGGCAAAGCCACCGCTCAACGCCGCCCCCAGGTTGGCCGCGCCAAGGCCCAGCAGCTCGCGGTCCGGGTCGATGCTTTGGCGCTTGCGCCGGGCCAGCGACTGGGCGATGGACACACTTTCGACAAAGCTGACCAGGCTGATCAACACCGCCGGCAGCAACAATGACCGCAGGCTGGCCATATCCGGCGTCTGCCAGACCAGTGCCGGCAACCCCGCCGGGATACTGCCCACCACCGGCACTCCCTGCGCCGCCAGGTCAGCACGCCAGGTGACCAGCACACCCAGGACCACCACCACCAGCGGCGCCAGCTTGGCCAACAGCCCGGCCAATGCCGCGCTCAGCCCGATACGCTGCAGCTGAGCAGCCAGACCGTGACGCGCATACAACAGCCAGCCCAGCGCCAACAGCCCCATGCCCAGCACCACCGTATTGCTGCGCTGCCAGCCGGCCAGCAGCGCGGCGGGGCTGTCCGGCCAGCCGGGCAGACCAAACAGCTTCGGCAGTTGGCTGAGCACAATCAGAATCGCCGCGCCGCTGATAAAGCCGTTGATCACCGGGTGACTGAGAAAGTTGGCCAGAAAGCCCAGACGCAGCAGACCAAAGGCAAACAGCATGACGCCCGACAACAGCGCCAGCCAGATCGCCAGCTGCAGATAATCGGCAGAGCCCGCTACGGCTAGCGGCGAGAGCAGCGTGGCCGTCATCAATCCCGTCACCGCTACCGGCCCCACCGACATGGTCATGCTGCTGCCAAACAATGCGTACCCCAGCAGCGGCAGCAGGCTGGCGTACAGACCAATCTGCACCGGCAGACCGGCCAGCATGGCATAAGCCATGCTCTGCGGAATGATCATGATGCCGACCACCAGGCCAGCGGTCAGATCACCTCCCAGCCAGGCGCGACGATACTGGCGCATCCAGCCGAACAGCGCATTGCTGCCCGGCGGCTGCAGACGCGGTGATTCACTCACGCTGTCACCCTGCGGTCGTATTGGGCGAACAGCCACATGCCGAGCAGCATGGCGGCAACCAATAGCAGCGCCTGTGGCATGAGTGCGGAGGCGGCGACCAGCGCCGGGCCGGGGCAGAATCCCGCCACGCCCCAGCCCGCGCCAAACAGCAGGCTGCCGAGCACCAGCCGACGGTCGATGATGCGGCTGGTCGGCAATTGCGCCTGCTCACCCCGCAGGGTAATGCCGCGGCGTTGTATCCACTGCATCGGCACGAAGGCAACGGCCACCGCGCCCGCCATGACCAGCGCCAGCGACGGGTCCCAGGCGCCCGCCAGATCCAGAAAGCCCAGCACCTTGGCCGGGTTGGCCATGCCCGAGATCAGCAGGCCGAAACCGAACAGCAGGCCGCTGGCCAACGCAATTAGTCCACGCATGATTCAGCCTCCCAACAGATGACGCAGCACGAACACGGTGACAAAGCCCGCGCCCATGAAACTCAGCGTGGCCACCAGCGAGCGCGGCGACAGCCGTGACAGCCCGCAGACGCCGTGACCGCTGGTACACCCCGAGCCCAGCCGCGAACCAAAGCCCACCAGCAGGCCGCCGACGATCAGCGCGAGCGGGCCGGCCTCCACCTGCACGCGGATCTCGCCTGCCACGGCCAGATAGATCCAGGGTGCCAGCAATAATCCGAGTACAAACAGCAGTGCTTCGCCGTTACCCGCCTGCGGTGTCAGCAGCCGCCCGACCAGCCCGCTGATGCCGGCAATGCGGCCATTGAACAGCATCAGCAATGCCGCCGCCGCGCCAATCAGGGCGCCGCCCAGCAACGCCGACCACGGGGTAAAGGCCATCCAATCAATGCTCATCAGCAGACTCCTCGGCGCAATAAAGGCCATACAGGGTATGCAGAATAGCCAGCGCTTCCTGGCTGGCGACGCGGTAATACACCTGCTTGCCCTCCCGGCGGGTATCGACCAGCCCCTCACGGCGCAATACCGCCAGTTGCTGCGACAGGGTCGGCTGAACGATACCCAGCAGCTCCTCCAGCTCACCGACATTGCGCTCTCCGTCCACCAGTTGGCAGAGCAGCAGCAGACGGTCACGATTGGCCAGCGCCTTGAGCAGTTGATGGGCCTGATCGGCGGAGCTGCGCAGGCGCTGGATATCACTTTGATTGTTCATACAGCTGTACGATCTCTTGCAACACTCTATTGACTAACAATATATAAAAAAATAGATTGTTTGCAAGCAAGCCCACGGAAATGGAGCCACAGATGAGTGAAGACCGCGTAGAAGTCACCCTTGAGCAACAACAGGGCTATCGCTTTGAAGCCCGCTTCAGCAACGGCACGCCGCCGCTGATCACCGACGAGCCCGCACCGCTGGGCGGCAATCAGGGTCCCAGCCCCGCGCAGTTGCTGGTCACGGCACTAGGCAACTGTCTGAGTGACAGTCTGATCTTTGCCCTCGGCAAGTTCCGCCAGCCCAATGACGGTATCCTTACCGAGGCGGTGGGCCTGATCGGCCGCAACGAGCAGAACCGCATGCGGGTTGTCGGTGTCGAGGTCACCCTGCATCTGGGCCACCCGGCAGGCAGCTTCGAGCGGCTGGACCGCATCCTTGATCAGTTCGAGCAGTTCTGCACCGTCTCGCAGAGCGTTGCTGCGGCACTGCCGATCAAGCTCACCGTGCTCGACAGCGACGGTCAGGTACTCAAGAGCTGAACAACCTGAATTCGAGCAGCGTCTGCACCAGCGTCGCGTTGGCGATGTCGATAAAGAAGGCACCGAGCAGCGGGATCACCAGATAGGCCTTGGGGCTGGGACCGTAGCGGCTGGTCAAGGCATCCATATTGGCGATGCCGACCGGCGTGGCGCCCAGCCCCATGCCGATAAACCCCGCGCTGATACAGGCCGCGTCGTAATTGCGGCCCAGCAGCGGGAAGACCAGAAAAACGGTAAACAGCGTGATGACCACCGCCTGAATCAGCAACATCGCCCCGATAAAGCCAAAGGCGCCTTGCAGCGACAACAACGGCAAGCTGATCAGACTCATGCCGAGAAACAGCTGCAGGCTGAGGTCGCCGACCAGCTGAATCGGCCGTGCATCCACCTCCACGCCGGCCAGATCCAGACCATTGGCTAGGACAATGCCAAGGAGCATCGAAGTCAGAAACGCAGGCAGGCGCAGCCCTAGCCCGGATAGCCAGTCGTAAACGCTGGCACCCAGGGCAAAACACAGCGCAATCAGCAGCACCGCCGTGAGCAGGTGATCCAGATCGATCATGTAGGTGGTCTTGCCATGCGCCTCGACGTGCGGCAGCTCGCTCTCCGGCTGACTGCTGAGCAGTTGATGGCGACGAATCAGCCAGGCCGCCACCGGCCCGCCCAGCAGCCCTCCGCTGATCAAACCGGCGGTCGCCATTGCCAGCCCCAGGGTGCTGGCGTTAGCCAGCTGAAAGTGTTCCTCGAACAACTGTCCCCATGTGAGTGCGGTGCCGTGGCCGCCGGCCAGCGAAATACTGCCGCCAATCAGCCCCACCAAAGGGCTTTCGCCCAGACCCAGCGCCAACAGCGTACCCACCAGGTTCTGACACAGCAGAAACACCACAGCCAGCCCCAGCATAATCGCCAACGCCCGCCCGCCGGCCAGCAACTGACGCAACCGCGACGACAGCCCGATAGTGCTGAAGAAGGCAATCAGCAACAGGTTGCGCAGCTCCAAATCGAACTGAATTTCACGACCAGACAGCAACTGCATCACCGCCACCAGCGCACTGATCGGCAACCCGCCACTGACCGCAGCCGGGATGTTGTAACGGCTGAGCAAACTGACCCGCTGGTTGATCCAGTACCCCAGCCACAGCGCAATCACCGTCAGCGCGAGGGTCGTTGGCGTGTTGATCAGCAGAGCAGTCTGTTCCATGACAGGTCTCGGGTTGGTGGCGTGGGGCAGCAGGGGATAAGCATATACGCAGGGACAGGGAGGCGCTCAACCCTTGGGTTCCCAGACGCAGACGGGCACGGCATGCCGTGCCCCTGCGATGCGCGCTCTAGTTAGCCAGACGTGAAGCGCGCACGGACCAACTCCCGTTTACGCGGGCGAGTAGCGCAGGGCTGACGGGAAAACGATGGGCGAGGTGTCTGAGGAGCAAAGCGACGAGTTTTCGCCCATCCCCGTCAGACCGAGCAACGCAGCGAACCCGAAGGGCCGCGTAGCCGGGTGCCCCGGGGGGATTGAGGGGCAGTAATAGTCAACTCCACATGCCCTCTGGCGTTCCGGCCGGGCTGCAATCAAGGCGTGGTTTCGAAGGCATGTCTAGACCTGTCGAGAAATCACAACGCAGAGTGCAGCCCGGCCGGAACGCCCCGCAGGGCGGGCGCTCAAGCATGCATCTGCTGCGTTACGCTGCTTGCCAATAGAACCACTATTGGCTGCACATCGCGCCTTGCATCTGCACGCTTGAGCACTCGCAGAGGGCGTGTGGAATTGGCTATTACTGCCCTTGGGGGGCTGGGCAAGCAGCCCCCCTTGGCTCGCCGCGAAGGCGAAAAGCGAACCTGACCAACACAGGGAGTGCTGATGAAAACAAGGCGCTCACACACAAAACCCAACAAAAACGCGCAGCAAAATATTCGCTTAAGCCGATCTTAAGATTCACCCGCCATTCTCCTCCCCAACATGAGGAGGAAGGCCATGTCACAGACCCCGGTTCCACAGGCTCGACAACTCGCCCGCCTGGGCGATGACGCCGCCCTGCTGCACGCTCCCCAGCACCCAGACTGCACGCTGCGGTCGCGGCTGGAGAGCTTTGTTCACGATTGTTTTGCCGACACCTACGGCGCCAACGTCCGCCAGTTCATGCCGGAGCTGCTCGGCCTTTGCCAGCAGGGCGCATTGCAGGCCGGTGTGGGTATCCGCGGCGGCGCCAGTGGCCCGCTGTTTCTCGAACACTATCTGGATCAGCCGGTGTGCGACGCCATTCGTCAGCACACCGACCTGCCGGTAAACCGCGAGCAGGTGGTGGAAGTCGGCAATCTGGCCGCACTGGCTCCCGGAGCCGGGCGCCTGCTGATCATCGCGCTGACCCACTACCTGGCGACCAGCGGGTACACCTGGGTGGTCTTCACCGGCACACCGATGCTGCTCAACAGCTTCCAGCGCCTGACCCTGAGCCCGATTGATCTGGGCCCGGCCGACCCGCTGCGCCTGGGGGAAGCCCGCCTGGAGTGGGGCAGCTACTACGCCACCCGCCCCCGGGTAATGGCCGGCTATATCCCCGAAGGCTTCAACCAGCTGCAGCGCCGCGGCCTGTTCGAGCGCATGCGCTACCAACCCGATTACCTGCAAACCGGCCTGGAGATCGCTAATGATTGCGCCTGAGACGCTCTGGCACAGCCTCGACCGTTTCGCGGCCGAGCGCCCCAACAAGCTCGCGCTGAGCGACGAGCAGGGCAGCATCAGCTACGCCGAGCTGCCCGCCGAGATCCAGCGCCGGGCCGAGCACCTGCGCGCGGTCGGCTGCCGCTGCGTGGCGCTGGCCCTGCCCAACGGTCGCGAGTGGCTGTTGTGGGATCTGGCGATTCTCAAGGCCGGCCTGATCTGCGTGCCGATTGCGCCGTTCTTTACCCGTCAGCAGCGCGAGCACCTGCTGCGCAGCGCCGGCGTCGACACCGTGCTGGGCATGGCCGACGACAGCGCCGAGCTGCTGGCACAGGGCTTTGCCGCCACTTCGCTGGGCTGGCAACGGGCACCGATGGGCGTCGGCATCCCGGCCGGCACCGCCAAGATCACCTTTACCTCCGGCACCACCGGGACGCCCAAGGGCGTCTGTCTGTCTGCCGAAGCCATGCTGCAGGTCGCCGACAGCCTGCGTGAGGCCTGCTCGCCGGTTGATCCGCAGCAGCACCTGATTCTGCTGCCGCTGGCCGTGCTGCTGGATAATCTGGGCGCCATCACCGCGCTGCTCAACGGCGCCAGCATCAGCGTACCGACCGACACCGGCCTGCAGGGCGCGCAGATCAATCCGGCCCGGCTGCTGACGGTGCTGAACCAGAGCCAGCCGCACAGTCTGATTCTGGTGCCGCAGCTGCTGCAGGGTCTGCTGCAGGCCGCCGACGCCGGAGCGCCACTGCCGCGCAGCCTGCGCTTTGTTGCTGTCGGCGGTGGCCGGGTTGCACCATCATTGCTGGAGCGGGCAGCCAGACACGGCTTGCCGGTGTTCGAGGGCTATGGCCTGTCCGAATGCGCGTCGGTGGTCTGCCTCAATCGTCCGGGCTACAACCGCCCGGGCACCGTCGGCCAGCCGCTGCCGCATGTACAGATTCGCCTTGCCGATGACGGCGAGATCTTGGTCCGCGGCGCCCGCGCGCTGGGCTATCTCGGCGAGCCGCCGCTGACCGCCGACGAGTGGCCGACCGGTGATATCGGCAAGCTGGAGGATGGCTACCTGAGCATTCTCGGCCGCAAGAAGAACCAGTTCATCACCGCCTATGGCCGCAACGTCAATCCCGAATGGGTCGAGGCCGAGGTCGCCGCCCATCCGGCGATTGCCCAGGTGCTGGTGTACGGCGAGGCGCTGCCGGTCAACGTGGCACTGATCGTGCCACGCAGCCCGGCCTTCCGCGTAACCGATATCGAAGAGGCGATCGCCCAGGCCAACAGTCGCCTGCCCGACTACGCCCGCATCGGCCCCTGGCTGACCGCCCGCGAACCCTTTACCCCCGACAACGGCCTGCTGACCAGCAATGGTCGCCTGCGTCGTGAGCAGATCATTGAACACTACCGTGCGGCCCTGCTGGGCCTGCTGACCGAGGACATTGCACTATGACTTTCTTTGAACAACTGCAAAGCGAAACCGTAAACGAACGCGAATACCTGTTCAGCTCACCGCTGATCCAGGCCGCCCTGCGCGGCGAGGTACAACGCCACAGCTACATCGCGTTTCTGGCCCAGGCCTTCCATCACGTGCGTCACACCGTGCCGCTGCTGATGGCCTGCGGCGCCAGGCTGGACAGCGACCACGAATGGGTGCGCGAGGCCATGGCCGAGTACATCGAGGAGGAAATCGGCCATCAGGAGTGGATTCTCAACGACATCCGCGCCTGCGGTGGCGACGCCGAGGCGGTCCGCCACAGCACGCCGGCGCTGGCCACCGAACTGATGGTCAGCACCATGTACGACCGCATCAACCGGCTGAATCCCATGTCCATGCTGGGCATGGTGTTCGTGCTCGAAGGCACCAGCATCGCGCTGGCCACCCAGGCCGCCGGCAGCCTCAAGGAAGGCCTCGGCCTACCGCCGCTGGCATTCAGCTACCTGACCTCGCACGGCTCGCTGGATCTGGAGCACATGAAGTTCTTCGAGCAACTGGTCAACCGCATCGACAACGACGCCGACCGCACCGCCGTGCTGCACACCGCCAAGGTGATCTACCGGCTCTATGCCGACATGTTCCGCAGCCTGCCGGGCTCGGTCGAGGAGGAGGTGCGCCATGCAGCTGTCGGCTAGTCGTGTACTGCTGACCGGCGCCACCGGCGGCATGGGCCGCGCCATCGTAGCCGCGCTCTGCGCGCGCGGGGCGCAGGTGCTGGTGGTCGGCCGACAAGATAAGGCCCTGCAGGCCCTGGTGGAGCGCAATCCGTCCCAGGTCAGCTGTCTGCAGGCCGATCTGCGTCAGCCGGCCGACCGCGCCAGCGTGCTGCGCCGGGCGCAGCAGATGGGAGACATCAACCTGCTGATCAACGCCGCCGGCATCAACCACTTCGGCCTGTTCGAGAACATGCAGGAGCAGGCCATCAATGATCTGATCGAGACCAACCTGACCGCCACCCTGCAGCTCACCCACGGCCTGCTGCCGCTGCTGCGCAGCCAGCCGCAGAGCTGCGTGGTCAATATCGGCTCGACCTTCGGCTCGATCGGCTACCCCGGCTTCAGCGTCTACTGCGCGACCAAGTTCGCCCTGCGCGGCTTCTCCGAAGCACTGCGCCGCGAGCTGGCCGATACCAATGTCGGCGTTCTTTACCTAGCGCCGCGGGCGACCCGCACCGAGATGAATAACGCGGCGGTCGAGGCGATGAACGCCGAACTGCAGGTCAACATGGACAGCCCCGAGCTGGTCGCCGAGCGATTGGTTCAGGCGCTGGATGCCGATCTGCGCGAGGTGCATCTGGGCTTTCCCGAGCGCCTGTTCGTGCGCCTGAACGGGATTCTGCCGCGGCTGGTCGACAAGGCCCTGCGTCGCCAACTGCCAACCATCCAGCACTACGCCACCCCCGCTGCCCACACCAAGGAGCACTGATCATGTCCATCTGGATTCGTTATCTCGTTGCCGGCCTGCTGGCCGGCTTCAGCCTGAACATCCTTGCCGCCGATATCGCTCCGCTGCAGCAACGCTGGGCGGAAATTCAGTACCAGCTGCCGGAAGACCAGAAGGCGGACGCCTTCGAAGCCCTGGCCGCCGAAGCCGAGCAGGCGCTGGCACAGGAGCCCGATGACGCCCCGCTGCTGATCTGGCGCGGCATCATTCTCAGCAGTTGGGCCGGCGCCGACGGCGGCCTGGGTGCGCTGGGCAAGGTCAAGGAGGCCAAGAGCCTGCTCGAACACGCCCTGCGAGTTGACCCGCAGGCCCTGCAGGGGTCGGCCTACACCAGTCTGGGTGCGCTCTACTATCAGGTGCCGGGCTGGCCGATCGGCTTTGGCGACGACGAGCAGGCCGAGGCGCTGCTGAAGCAGGCGCTGGCACTGAATCCGGACGGCATCGACAGCAATTACTTCTGGGGCGATTACCTGATCGATCAGAAGCGCTATGCTGAAGCCCGCGCCGCGCTGCTCAAGGCCCAAGCCGCTGCCCCGCGCCCGGACCGTCCGCTGGCCGATCAGGGCCGTCAGGCCGAGATCCGCGCACGATTGGACAAGATCGCCAACAGGTAACCCATGCGACTGCTGCTGGTTGAAGACGATAGCTCCCTCGCCGAGGGCATTCTTACCTCGCTCAAGGGCGAGGGCTATACCCTCGACTGGCTGCAGGACGGCGCCAGCGCACTGCATGCCCTGAGCAGCGAGCCCTTTGATCTGGCCATTCTGGATCTGGGCCTGCCGCGGATGGACGGCCTGCAGGTGCTGCGCGAGCTGCGCGACCGTCATCAGGCCGTGCCGGTACTGGTGCTGACCGCCCGCGATGGCGTGCAGGACCGCATTGCCGGCCTGGATGCCGGCGCCGACGATTACCTGATCAAGCCGTTCGACAGCGCCGAACTGAAGGCCCGCATCCGTGCCCTGCTGCGGCGCAGCGCCGGGCGCGCCGAGCCGCTGATCCAGCTGCGCGGCGTCACCCTCGACCCGCAACGCCAGCAGGTCAGCTTCGAAGGCCGCAACGTCAATCTGTCGCGCAAGGAGTTCATCCTGCTGCATGAACTCATGGCCCAGCCGGACCGGGTGCTGACCCGTGATCGGCTGGAGCAGGCGCTCTACGGCTGGAATGAGGAAGTCGACAGCAACACCCTGGAAGTCCATATCCACCACCTGCGGCGCAAGCTGTTCAGCGGCCTGATCCGCACCCTGCGCGGGGTCGGCTACATGATAGAGCGCGACGCATGAAATCCATCCGCAAACGCATTCTGATCCGCGTGCTCGGCCTGCTGGTCATCGGCACCCTGATCATGGGCTGGGCCAGCCACCACGACTCTACCCACGAGGTCGAAGAGCTGTTTGACGCTCAGCTGGGGCAAAGCGCGCGGGTACTGATCGGCCTGCTTGGCGCATCGCAAGGGCAGATGTCGACTGAACAACTGGCCCAGGCACTGCTGGAAACCACCGGCGAGCACCCCAAGCTCGGCCACCGCTATGAGAGCAAACTGGCCTTTCAGGTGCGCAACGCCAGCGGCACCGTGATCGCCCGATCGTTCAACGTGCCACCGCTGACCGACGCCGACTGGCAGCCGGGCTTTGCCGATCTGCAGCAAGACAACCGCCAATGGCGTGGCTACGTGCTCGACTCCCACGAGAGTGGGCTGGCGGTCTGGGTGGGCGAGCGCAGTGATGTACGCGGCGAGCTGGTCGACAAGATCGTGCGCGGCACGCTGGTGCCAGACCTGCTGGGTATTCCGCTGATGGTGCTGCTGGTGTGGTTTGCCATCGGCTCCGGGCTCAAGCCGCTGGACGAGCTGGCGCGGCTGATCCGCCTGCGCGAACCCAACAGCCTGCAACCCATCGTGCTCAGTGATCTGCCCAGCGAGCTGGAACCGGTGCAGGCCGCGCTGAATCGCATGCTGGAGCAGCTGCACCAGTTACTGGCCCGCGAGCAGCGCTTTATCGCCGATGCCGCCCATGAGCTGCGTACCCCGCTGGCGGTACTGAAAATACACGCCGAAAACGCCATGCAGGCCACTGACCCGGGCGAACGCGAGCAGGCGCTACAGCATCTGCGCCAGGGCGTCGAACGGGCCACCCGACTGATCTCGCAAATGCTGACACTCGCCCGGCTGGCCGATGATCAGCAGCGCCAGCGCAGCCCGGTCGCCTTGCTGGAAAGCTGCCGCGATGAAGTCGCCGAACTGCTGCCGCTGGCGTTGCGGCGCAATCAGGAGCTGGAGCTGATCAGCGACAGCGGCTTGCCGGCACAGGTGGAGATGGAGCCGGGCAGCCTCGGCATGCTGCTGCAAAATCTGGTCGGCAATGCCATCCAGCACGCGCCGGACGGTGGCCGGGTGCTGGTCAGCCTGCAACGCCGAGCCGATCAGTTGCTCTTGCGGGTCGAAGACAGCGGTGACGGCGTACCCAAGGGTGACCGCGAGCGCCTGCTGGAGCGCTTCCACACCCAGGGCAACAGCCAGGGCGCCGGGCTTGGCCTGTCCATCGTGCAGCGCATCATCGAGCGCCACCAGGGCAGTCTGTTACTCGGTGACAGTCCACTCGGCGGCCTGCTGGTGCAGATCAGCCTGCCCATCGAGCTGCCTGCGACCGGTTGATTGCGCATCATCACCCAGGCGCTGCGCACTGGCGTGCGGCGGCCACTTGGCCGATACTCCTGCGCACTTGAACAGCAGCCCAATAACAACAGGAGATCCGACCCATGACCACCTCGCGCTTCGACCTGACCGGCAAAACCGCCCTGATTACCGGCGCCTCCAGCGGTCTCGGTGCCCACTTCGCCCGCGTACTGGCTGCCGCTGGCGCACGCGTGGTGCTGGCCGCCCGCCGCGCCGATCGCCTGTCCGCGCTGGTGGACGAGCTCAAGCAACAGGGGCATGAGGCGATGGCGGTCACCATGGACGTAACCGACGCCGACAGCGTCGACGCCGGCTTCAGCGCTGCCGAGCAGGCCTTCGGCGTGTGCGACATTCTGGTTAACAACGCCGGGATTGGCGATCCGGTGCCCTTCCTGAACATGGACGAAGGCAACTGGCGCAGCATGCTCGACACCAACCTCGACGGTGCCTGGCGCGTCGCCCATCGCGGCTGCAAGGCGATGGCCGGCAGCGGCCAGGGCGGCAGCGTGATCAACATTGCCTCGATTCTCGGCCTGCGCGTCGGCAAGGCCCTGGCCCACTATGCCGTCGCCAAGGCCGGTGTGGTGCAATTGACCAAGGCCATGGCGATGGAACTGGCGAAGAACGGTATCCGCGTCAACGCCATTGCCCCCGGCTACTTCCGCACCGAAATGAATTCTGACTACTTCGATACCGAGCATGGCCAGACCTACGTGCGCAGCAAGGTCCCGATGGGCCGCCTGGGGCAGCTCGACGAACTCGATGGCCCGCTGCTGCTGCTCGCCAGCGAGGCGGGCTCCTTCATGACCGGCACCATCATCAACGTCGATGGCGGCCACGTAAACAACAGCCTCTGAAAAGCCCCGCCGGCGGCTGGCTCACAGCCGACCAAACCGCTATGGTCAAGGGTGCAGCTTCTGCCAGCGAGTCCAGATGACAGCACCCATGACCACACCCGAGCACACCCGCAACGGACGCATTGCCCTGCCCTTGGGCATGCTGCTGTTGACGCTGTGTTTTCTCTACCTGGGTATCAGTGCCTGGCAGGAACGCGACCGTACCTGGCGCGCGCAGCAATACGGCCGGGCCGAAGCGGCACTGCGTGACCTGCAGCAGGAACAGCAATCCCTGCGCCTGCAGGCTCGCATCGCCGCTTTCAGTCTCAGCGAGGACCCGGACACCCTTCGTCTGCTGCGCCGCATCAGCTATCTGGTCAGACTGCATGGCCTGCAAGATCCGGAAGTTGCGCGCCTGCGCAGCCAGTTGCAAGACGACCTGGGCGGCTTCTGGCAACTACTGCAGCAGGCCGGTGCCAAGGAACTGCAGATTCACCTGGCACCCGATGGCGTGGCGCTGCTGCGCATGCAGCGCCCGGAGCGTTGGGCCGACCCGCAGGACGCCCGGCGTTCATTGCTGCGCCGCAGCCAGCAAGAGGGCGCGACAGTCGACGGCTTGGCGCTCTATCCAGAAGGAGCCAGCGAGAGCGCAGTGGTCCCGGTGTTTGCCAGCCAGGCACCCAACAGCCGGGTGATCGCCACCTTGCAGGTCGGCTTTTCGGTCTTTGCCCAGCACCGTGACGATGGCCAACAGGCCCTGGCACTGCTGGTGCGACCCGCCGACAAGCTCGCCAGCACGCTGCCCAGCGTGCAAGCTGACCGCTGGCTGCTGGCCGACAGCCCCGGGCCAGTCAAGCTCGATGTTCTGCGCCGGGCCGCCCAGGCCCTGAACGGCGCCAACGGCCCACAACTGTTCAGGCACGATGATCGCGTCTGGCTGGCCGACCTGTTGCCACGGGCCGCGTACCGGGTTGAACCCAGTGCCGGACTCGACGACGCCGCTGTGCTGCTGTGGCGCGACATCAGCGACGCCTACGCCGACCACCGCAACGCCTTGCTGCGCCAGGCCGGCAAGTGGCTGCTGGCCTGGCTGGTCGCCATAACCCTGTTCACCCTGCTGTTGCTCTACAGTCGCAACACTGCCCGGCGGCAAATGGCCCAGCACGCTGAGGCCATCGATGCGCAAAGTCAGCGCCGCGAGCGCGATCGCCGCCTGCTGGAGATCATCAGCCGCTCCCAGTCGGACTACATCCAGCAGAATGACTTCGGCAACGGGCTGCAGCACCTGCTGGAACAGATTCTCGCCCTGACCCACTTTACCCGCGCCGACTTTCTGCAACCGCAGCCAGACGGCGACGGCAACCAGCGCCTGCACACGCTGAGCAGCACCAGCAGCGAGCCCCTGCCCGAAGCGCTGCAGCCCGGCCTGCAACGGGTGCTGCGCGACGCTCACCCCGAGCAGACCACCGCCAACCCGGACAAAGGCGCCCCCAGGAGCCTGATGCTGCCGCTGATCTTCGCCGGTCGGCAGCTGGGGGTGCTGCTGCTGTCCGGCGGCGAGCACCCCAGAGACCCGGCGCTACGCAGTTTTCTTGCCCCGCTGCAGACAGCACTCGGCCAACTGCTGCACGCCCAGCGCCAGCAGCAGGACAACGAGGCGATGCACCAGCGCCTCGAACGCCAGCGTCAGGCACTGCGGCAGCTCAACCGGCTGGCCGCCGACCCGGGTCTGAGCTTGCAGCAACGGCTGGTGCAGCTGCTGGATCTGGGCTGTGACTATCTGCGCCTGGACCTCGGCTTGGTCAGCCACATTCATGACGACCGCTATCGCGTCGAGGCCGCCAGCAGCAGCGAAGACGCACCGCCCGTCGGCACCCTGTTCGACGTTGAACAGACCTATTGCAGCCTGACCTGGCAAGCCAGCGACGTGCTGGCCATCGACCGTATGGGCCAGTCGCGTTTTAGCGGCCACCCCTGCTATAGCCAGTTCGGCCTGGAAAGCTATATCGGCGTGGCCCTGATCGTTGGTGGCCAGCGCTTTGGCACACTCAACTTTTCCAGCGCCAGCCCGCGTGCCCAGCGCTTTGATGAAGCCGATACCGACTTTGTCCGCCTGTGCGGGCGCTGGTGCGCCGGCCTGCTGGAGCAGGCTGCCGCCCAGCAGCAACGCGAGGCGCTGTTGCAGCGCTTCCACAAGCTGACCCTGCACCTGCCCGGCATGGTCTATCAGTATCAGGTCGATAGCAGCGGACACAGTTGGTTTCCGTACGCCAGTGCGGGCATCGCCAATATCTATGACCTGACGCCCGAGCAGGCCGCACTGGACGCGCAACCGGCGATTGACCTGATCCACCCCGACGACCAGTCGCAAGTGCAGGCAGATATCCAGCGCTCCAGTGTCGAACGTTCCGAATGGCGTTCCGAGTACCGTGTGCGCCACCCCAGGCTGGGCGAGATCTGGGTGGCCGGCTACGCCAGCCCGGAGCCACTGGAGAATGGCGACCTGGTCTGGCACGGGTTTATCGCCGACATCAGCGAGCGCAAGCAGATCGAACAGCGGCTGAACGAGGAGCGCGCGCGGCTGGCGCGGATCATTGATGCCACCCATGTCGGCACTTGGGAATGGCGCCTGGACGACAACACGTTAGAAGCCAGCCTGCGCTGGTACCAGATGCTCGGCTATTCGCCCGAGGAGTTGGCACCGCTGTCTATCGACACCTGGACCAACCTGATGCACCCGAACGATGTGCCAAGCATCCGCGCGCAGCTGTACGACCACCTGCGCGGTGGCAGTGACCACCTGAGCTACCTGTGCCGCGCACGGCATCGCGATGGCCGCTGGATCTGGGTACAGAGTCAGGGCCAGGTGACCGAACGGGACGCGGCAGGACGCGCCCTGGCCATGAGCGGCATTCACAGCGACGTCAGCGCCGAAGTGCGCGCCAGCGAAGAGGTGCGCGAAGCACGTACCTATCTGAGCGCCGTGATCAACGCATCCACCGAAGTGGCCATTATCGCCACCGACCCGGACGGCCTGATTACCCTGTTCAACAGTGGTGCACAGCGGCTGCTGGGCTACAGCAGCAAGGAGGTAGTCGGCAGCGCCACGCCAATGCAGTTCCATCTGCCAAGCGAGTTAGCCGCACGCAGCAGTCAGCTCAGCGCCAGCAGCGGACAGCCGATCGAAGGCCTGGAAATCTTTCTGCACGAGCCTCGCCAGGGCAAGTCCGATGTACGCGCCTGGACCTATGTGCGCAAGGACGGCCGTGAACGCCAGGTGCGCCTGACGGTCACCCGCATTGCCGACGACAACGGCCAGTTGATCGGCTTTCTCGGCATGGCCAGCGATATCACCGAGCTGATCTATACCAGCCGGGCGCTGGCAAACAGCGAGTCACGCTATCGTGGCATGGTCAGCAACCTGCCTGGCGCGGTCTATCGTTGTCACGCCAACGAGAACTGGACCATGTCCTACATGAGCCAGGAAATCGAGCGTATCAGCGGCTACCCCGCAAGCGACTTTATCAACAACGCCCGGCGCAGCTACGCCAGCATTATTGTCCCCGAGGACCTGCCTCTCACTCTGCAGTGCCTGGCAGTGACGCCGGACAACCCCAACTTTGAACTCAGTTACCGACTTATCCACGCCGACGGCCACCAGGTTCAGGTGCGCGAGAAGGGGCGCGGCGAGTTTGCCGCCGACGGCCAGCTGCGAGGGTTTGACGGCTTTATCTGGGACGCCACCGAGCAGGCCCGGGTGGAGCAAATGAAGAGCCAGTTTGTGTCGACCGTCAGCCATGAACTGCGCACACCGCTGACCGCCATCATCGGCTCCCTCAGATTGCTCCACGGCGGCGCACTGGGTCAGGTACCCGAGAGCATGCAGGGTCTGCTGGACATCGCCGTGCAAAACAGCGAAAACCTGCACCGGTTGATCAACGACCTGCTGGACATGGACAAACTGAACGCCGGCAAGCTGCAGATTGAGCTTGTCCGCCAGCCCCTCGAGCCCCTGCTGCAACAGGCACTGCAGCTGAACCAAAGCTATGCTGCTCAATACAACGTACAGCAAGAGCTTGGACGTGTGGACGCGGTCGAGGTCAACGTGGATGCGCAGCGCCTGGGGCAGGTGCTGGCCAACTACCTGTCCAATGCGGCCAAGTTCTCCAATGCCGGCGACGCCATCACCCTGAGCGCCGTGGCAGAGAACGGCTGGGTAGAGATCAGCGTGGAGGACCGGGGTATCGGCATACCCGAGCAGGAGCAGCCGCGGATCTTTGACAAGTTTTTCCAGGTCGACAGCTCCAACACGCGCAAGCGCTCCGGCTCCGGCCTCGGGCTGGCCATCAGCCGCGAGCTGGCTCGCCGCATGGGCGGCGATGTCGGTTTTGTATCAACCGCCCGTGTCGGCTCGCGTTTCTGGATCCGCCTGCCCCTGGCCGATGTCGCCGCAGACGACCTGCGGCAGCTACACTGACGGGCAAGCCAAGGAGTCTACGTGAGCGACCACCAAAACACCGCAGAATACAGGGAAGCACGACGGCTGGAAGCCTTGGCGCGGCTGCAGATTCTGGATACACCCAGCGAGCAGGCGTTTGACGACCTGACCGGGCTGGCCGCGCGCTGGCTCGACACGCCCATTGCACTGGTGTCGCTGGTCGATGATCAGCGCCAGTGGTTCAAGAGCCGCGTCGGTCTGGCGGCCGAACAGACACCCCGCGAGCTGGCATTCTGCGCCCATGCCATTCAGGCACACGAGCTGTTCGAGGTGCCCGACGCCGCCCGGGATGAGCGGTTTTGCGACAATCCGCTGGTCACCGGCGAGCCCAACATCCGCTTTTACGCCGGTATGCCGATCGCCAGCCCGGACGGCGAGCTGGTCGGCACCCTATGCGTCATCGACCGCGTCCCGCGTGAGCTGTCCGAGGTCCAGCAGGACACCCTGCGCCGCCTGGCACGCACCGCCGAGCTTCAACTGCAGCTGCGCATCAGCCTGCTGGAAAGCGAACAACGCGCTACCGAGCTGGAGCACCAGCAGGCGCTCAACCAGCGCCTGCTCGACTCAATCACCGCAGGCGTCGTGGCCTGCAACGACACTGGAGAACTGACCCTGTTCAACAACACCGCGCGGCTCTGGCACGGCACCGATGTGATGAAAATACCCGCCAGCGAGTGGGGCCTTTACTACGACCTGTATGAGCCAGACGGCCAGACGCCTTTGGCTATCGAGGCCATTCCGCTGTTGCGCGCCTGGCGCGGCGAAGCGGTCGAGAATACCGAGATCAGCATCGCCGCCGTCGGTCAGCCGCTGCGCCAGGTGTTATGCAGCGGCGGCCAACTGTACCCCGAGCACGGTGGCCCCGGTGCCGCTATCGTAGTGATGCACGACATCACGGAAATCCGCCGGGCCAGCAACCTGAAAAGTGAGTTTCTGGCTACCGTCAGCCATGAACTGCGCACCCCTTTGACCGCTATCAATGGTGCCATCGGCCTGCTGCGCAGTGGCGCCATCGGCAACCTACCTCCGACCAGTGAGCGCCTGCTGCGTATCGCCCAGGAGAACAGTCAGCGCCTGGGCGAGCTGATCAACGACCTGCTGGACATGGAAAAGCTCGAAGCAGGCCAGTTAGACCTGCAGCTGAAGCCGCAGCTGCTGCGCCCGATTGTGCAGAACGCGCTGGAGATCAATCAGCCCTACGCCAGGCGCTATCAGGTAAGCTGGCAACTGGAGTCGGGTGCCGCCGACCCCATAGTGCGCGTCGATGAACGACGTTTGCAGCAGGTGCTCAGTAACTACCTGTCCAATGCGGCCAAATTTTCCCATGCCGGCGGGCTGATTCAGGTCCAGCTGCTCATCGAGGGTGACGAGGTTGAGGTGCAGGTCGTCGATCAGGGCATCGGTATCGCCGAAGAACAACAGCCCCTGCTGTTCAACAAGTTTATCCAGCTGGACAACAGCAATGCACGCCAGCGTGGCGGAACCGGGTTGGGGCTGGCAATCTGCAAGGAACTGGTGGAACGCATGGACGGACAAGTCGGTGTCCGTTCGCGTGAAGGGGCAGGGTCGTGTTTCTGGTTCCGCCTGCCCTTGAGCCGGGCCGTGCTGTGAGGCGCAACACCCCAGCATGGCCAACAATCCACATTCAGGAGACAGGCATTAGATGACCGCACTTGAACGCATCATGCATATCGAAGACGACCCATCCATCCAGGAGGTCGCCCGCGTCGCCCTGGAAGTCGTTGGCGGCTTCACCGTGCGCAGCTGCGATTCCGGCGCCGCCGGTGTTGCCGCCGCCGACAGCTTCGCGCCGCAGCTGGTCCTGCTGGACGTGATGATGCCTGGCATGGACGGCCCGCAAACCCTGACAGAATTACGTAAACTGCCGATCATGGAAGGCATACCGGTGATCTTCATGACCGCCAAGGCGCAAACCCAGGAAGTCACCGCCTATCGGGCGCTCGGCGCAGCAGGCGTCATTATCAAGCCATTTGATCCGATGACCCTGTCTGAGCAGGTACGAGAAATCTGGGAGCAGCAGCATGCCTGATACCCCTCAGCTGCAAACGCAGCTAGACGCCATTGAGGCGCGCTTTCGACAGCGACTCGACGACGAGCTGGATACCCTGGACGCACTAAGTGCCCAACTACAGCAAAACCCCGATGCCCTGCCTAACCTGCGTGACCGACTGCACAAGCTGGCCGGCTCGGCCGGCACCTTCGGCTATGTCGAGCTGGGCGTCTTGGCCCGAGACCTCGAAGAGCAAGCCCAGCAGCAGCTCGAGGCTACCTGCCTCGACCCCCAGGCCCTCATCGCGCTGACCAAAGCGGGTGCGCAGCTGCGCCCGCTGCTGCAGCGCAGCGAACAGCGCGAGGCACAGCCCCAGCAGCTGGACGCCGGTAGCCCCGACGACGATCGGCATCGGCGCATCGGCTTATTGATCGAGGACGCCGGACTGGCCCGCCAGATGGCGCAGACGCTGGACAGCTTCGGCTACCAGGTCATCCCTTTCGCCACGCCGGCTGCCGTACAGGCCGCCCCCTCTCTGGATGCACTGATCATCGATACCAGCCCGCCCGGCAACCGGCTACTCGAACACCCGGTATTCCAGCAGGCGCCCGGGCAACTGCCGCCGCTGCTGATCATCAGCTCCCTCGACACCTTCAGCAGCCGGCTGCAGGCGGTGCGCGCCGGTGCAGTGGGATTCTTCACCAAGCCGGTCGACCTGCCACTGCTGGAGCGACGGCTGGAACGCGACTTCAGCAGCCAGCAGGGCGGCCCTTTCCGCGTACTCATTGTCGACGACGATACCGAACTGACCGCCCGCTACCAGCTGGTGCTCAGCAACGCCGGTATCCGGGTAGACACCGTCTCCGACGCCAACCTGCTACTGGACAAGATGCACAAGTTCATCCCTGAAGTCGTGCTGATGGACCTGAACATGCCCGAGTACAGCGGCCCGGAGCTGGCCCAGGTGATCCGTCTGGACGATGACTGGCTGCGGGTGCCGATTGTCTACCTGTCTGCCGAAACCAATGCCGAGCGCCAGATGTCGGCCCTGCTCAAGGCCGGCGATGACTTTATCACCAAGCCGATCAGCGACAGCACCCTGCTGACCACGGTCTACGCCCGCGCCCAGCGCGCACGGATGGTCAGCGACGCGCTCGCCCGCGACAGCCTGACCGGCCTGCTCAAGCACGCCGATATCAAGGAGCAACTGGAGCTGGAGGCGGAGCGCGCCAAGCGCTCCCAGGCACCGGTCAGCGTCGCGATGATCGATATCGACCACTTCAAGAACGTCAACGACAGCTACGGGCATGCCTGCGGCGACAACGTCATTCGCGCGCTCTCCAACATGCTGCGCCAGCGTCTGCGCAAGGTCGACCGACTGGGCCGCTACGGCGGCGAAGAGTTTGTTGCCGTGCTGCCCGGCTGCAGCAGCAAAGATGCGACCCAGTTGCTCGAAAGCATTCGCGAGGCCTTCAACGCGCTGCAGTTTTCCTCGGGCGGGCAGCAATTTCACTGCAGTTTCAGCGCCGGCATCAGTGCCTGTGAGGCAGACGCCTGGGCCGACGAAGAGCTGCTTGAGCGCGCCGACCGCGCGCTTTACCGAGCCAAACAGAGCGGCCGGAATCGGCTGTGTCGTGACGACGGAGTGCCTGATTGAAGGTATTGATTGTCGAGGATGACCCCTGGATTGCCGAGCTGTTCAGCCTGGTGATTCGCGACCTGGATGCCAACACGGATGTAACCCTGTTCGCCAGCGCCGTCGCAGCACACAACTATCTGCGCGATACCACCCCGGATCTGCTGATCGCCGACCTCAACCTGCCAGACGGCAGCGGGCTGGATGTCGTGCGTACGCTGGCGCGCAAGGCGCCCGCCAGCCTGAGGCTGCTGACCACCGCCAACATCAGTCGCCAGCTGGTGCTGGACGCCCGCGCTGCGGGCATAACCGAGTTCATCGCCAAGCCATTCAAAGTCGATAACCTGCGCGGCCGCCTCGCGCGCCTGTTCAGCACCGAGACCGAGCTGACGGCAACCGCCGGCATGGCCAGCATTGGCGATCTGCCGAGCTTTCTTCAGGTCCGTCTGCAGAGCCCCCTGCGCCTGGCCTGGAGCACACCAGCGCGCCAGCAGCAGGCCGCCGCCAGCGCTGCTAAACTGGACCGCGCCGGCTTTATCCAGTTGGCTGAGGCCGAGCCGCTGCTCACCGTTGTGGCTCTTAACCGGGCCAATCGCCAGCTGGAGCGCGGACGCGACACCTGCCTGAGCCCAGAGGATGTCTGGGAGCGCCTGGGCCAGACCGCCTGCCGCGAGCTGGTGCAACGTCTGGCACAGGCTCGTATAGCGCTGGAGCACCCGCTGCTGCAGCAACTGGCGAGCGACCTGGCTGGCCAACAGCAACGCCTCGGCGAGGCGCTAACCCGGCTGGGCGCAGAACGCACAATACCCGCCGGCGCGCTGCGCACCACCCTCACCTGCAGCCGCTTGGGTGAGCTGGCGGTTATCAGCGCGATCCAGCACTTTCTCAACTACGGTCAGCAGGCCGACGAGGCCAGCATGCGTGAGCTGATCAACCAGCACGCCTCGGCCTTCGGCAACAGCATCAAGATCCAGCAGCAGCTCCCCTTCCTGCTGCGCGAACTGACCGGCGCACTCTTTCATCTCCCCGCCACAGGCCTGCGCAAGGATCGCATCCTGCTGCGCATCGCCGCACTGGAAACCGGCTTTGCCAGCCCGGAGCCGGCCCAGCTTGAGCAATTGCGGAGACTGATCAAGCTGAGCGCTACAGCCGCTGTCGACATCCCGCCCGCTGACGCCTAAATGGCGCAGCGCCTGGTCCCGCGGAATTATTGGAGCTCATACCGGTCTCTTGCATAGCATCCTGATTGGCGCGCCGGCTGCGCTGGCTGGCCTCTGCGCCGGCCCTCATTGGCTGAAGCAGCATTACGGCCGCGCCGCAAACCTCACCATCGAGAGGACCGCACGATGAATTCAGACGTTGACAGCAGCATCCCTTCGATTGGCCTGGGCACCTTTCGCCTCAAGGGCGAGGATGCCTACAACGCTGTGCGCACCGCGCTCAAGCTGGGCTACCGGCATATCGACACCGCGCAGATCTACGACAACGAGCAGGACGTGGGCCGCGCCATCGCCGATAGCGGCCTGCCCCGTGAAGAGGTGTTCGTCACCACCAAGATCTGGACCGACAACTTCGCCGAGGGCAAGCTGATCCCCAGCCTGCGCGAGAGCCTGGACAAACTGCAATTGGAGCAGGTGGATCTGACCCTGATCCATTGGCCATCGCCCGGCGGCGCGGTACCCATGCAGGTGTACCTGAACCAGTTGATGGAAGCCCGCGAGCAAGGCCTGACACGACTGACCGGGGTATCCAACTTCACTATCGACCTGCTCAACGAAGCATTCGAGCTGGTCGGGCCGGATAACATCGCCACCAACCAGGTGGAGATTCACCCCTTCCTGCAGAACCGCAAACTGGTCGAGTTTGCCCGCGAAGAAAACCTGCACCTGACCGCCTACATGCCACTGGCCGTCGGCAAGGTGATGCAGGATGAAACCCTCGACCGCATCGCCGAGGAGCACGGCGCCACACCCCCTCAGGTGGCCATGGCCTGGCTGATGCAGCAAGGCATCGCGGTGATTCCGTCCTCCACCAAGCGTCTGCATCTGGAGAGCAACCTGGAAGCCGAGCGCGTGCGCCTGAGCGCCGATGACCTAAACTTCATCGCCCGGCTGGACGCGGGCGGGCGCATCGCCAACCCGGACTTCGCCCCCGAGTGGGATTGACCCCCGCACGCTGCCCCCACCTGCCGGTGGGGGCAGACAGGTCAGTCTCCGCCCCCGCCGCAACCGCCATCCCCGCCTGACGACTCACCACCGCAGCCACCGCCACAGCCCGAGCTGCAGCCAATATGCCCCGCACAATAGTCATCACCCGGCGAGCGCTTGCAATCAAGCGCGTAGCGAAAGCCATCAGCAATGTTCAACTGTGCATCAATGGCAAACAGCAGCGGCAGACGATGCGCCGCACGCGGCTGCATGCCCTCACGCAGGCACGACAGCCGCCAGGCCGTCTTGATACCGACCTGGGCGCTGGTGGGCGAGCGCATGGCTTCAGCCGGGGTATGGTGCAGGAAGCGGCCAAGCGCCTTGCCGCAGAAATGCTCGTACTTGCGGGTAAACAGGATGAACTCGTGCCAGGCGACGTCCACGGCCTGGGATGGCATCGAGACCATGCGCCGACCGGCCATGTTGCACAGGTGGAAATACTCACGCAGCCCCTGCATGACCCGCATCACCTCGGCGTCGTTCAGGTGCGGATAGGTCTTGCCGACTTTCGCCGCAATTGATTCGGGAAAACGGTAGCTGTCGATCAACCGCTCGCGTCGGGCCTGGCGTGCCTTGCGGTAGGCCATATACAGCACAAACAGCACAATCGCCGCCAGTGCCAGGGGAATCAGGTTGTCAGCGCGCATACAATGGTCCGTCCTTGTCCACAGGATGACCGCAGCATAACCGATGCACGCAGCCTGTAGCGGCTCTGGCTACTCAAGGGTACAAGGTGGCCGAGGCTTTAGCCTCCACCACCTTGCCATCCCCTCAGCGATTCTCCTGCAGCCAGCGGCCCAGCACGCTGCGTTCTTCATCGTTCATGCCGCTCATATTGCCCAGCGGCATGTAATGCGTCGCTACCGCCGCCTGGTAGACCTTGTCGCCGTACTGCTTCAGGTGTTCCAGGCTGTCCAGGACGATGCCGGCCGGCGGGGCCTGGAAGGCCGGGCTGGTCGGCGTGGCGGCGTGGCAGGCCTGACAGTGGGTGGCCAACAGCTGGCTGATCTCGGCGTTGGTCACCGGAGTCGGTGCCGCCGCAGCGCCTTCACTGTCGGTCTGCGCCGAGCCGTGACTGTGGGTCGCCACGGTAGAAGGGGCGCTCGGCGCCATGGCCCAGATCAGGGCGACGGTGGCCAGCGCGCTGACAACCAGAATCGACGGCTTGAACTGGCCCTGATTGCGCAGGTTGAAGAAGTGCCGCGCGTAGGCCGTGATCGCACCGATCGCCGCCAGCGCCAGCCAGCCGTGGGCATGGGCATAGAACATCGGGTAGTGGTTGCTGATCATGATGAACAGCACCGGCAGGGTCAGGTAGTTGTTGTGGCGCGAGCGCAGCATGGCGCGCTGGGCCAGCATGACGACCTCTGCACCCGGTTTCTCGCCACGGGCCACCGCATTCACCAGCGCGCGCTGGGCCGGCACGATCCCGAGGAAGACGTTGCCGACCATGATGGTGCCGATCACCGCACCGACGTGAATGTACGCTCCGCGACCGGCAAACACCTGATACAGGCCGAAGGCGACCGCCACCAGAATCAGATACAGCACCACGCCGAAGGCCATGCCGTTGCGCGCCAGCGGGCTGCGAATCAGCGCCTCATACAAAGCGACGACCGCCACCAGCGTGCCCACACCGATGGCGACAGCGCCGGCACCGCTGAGCGCCAGCTTGCTCGGATCGATCAGGTAGCCGGGGTTGCCCATGTAATACACCACGGCCAGCAGCGCCAGACCGCTGAGCAGGGTGCTGTAGGCCTCCCACTTGAACCAGTGCAGGTCGGACGGCATCTGTTCGGGGCCGACTTCGTACTTGGCCACCTCGTAGAAGCCGCCACCGTGGATGGCCCAGAGGTCACCCTTGATGCCTTTCTGCTTCTTCCACGCCGGCGGCTCGCGCAGGTTGTTGTCGAGCCAGACGAAGTAGAACGAAGCGCCGATCCAGGCGACCCCGGCAATCACGTGGAACCAGCGGATGATCAGGCTGAGCCATTCAGACAGGTAGACCAGCATGGGCTGCTCCTTGTACGGCGTCGCGGTCGTAACGGCACTGGCCGGCGATGTAGGTGCGACGGATGCTGCGGTCGTCGCCGAGGATCATCAGGTCGAACAGGATGCCCGACAGATCGCGCTCGGCGCTGTGCTTGAGTTGCTGAATCGGGCTGGCGGCACGGTCGATGATCAGAAAGTCCGCCATCTTGCCGGGTGCCAGGTTGCCGGTCTCGGCCTCCTGATGCAGCACCCTGGCGTTGCCGAGGGTCGCCATGTAGAACGCCTGGAACGGGTTCAGGCTCTGGCCGCGCAGCTGGCAGACCTTGTAGGCCTCGGCCATGGTGACCAGCATCGACAGGCTGGTGCCGCCGCCGACATCCGACGCCAGGCCGACCTCGACATTCGCCGCGCGGGCGCTGGCCAGATCGAACAGGCCGCTGCCGAGGAAGGTGTTGGAGGTCGGGCAGAAGGCGATGCGGGTGCCGGTTTCGGCCAGCCGGGCGCGGTCGGCATCGTCAATATGAATGCCGTGCGCCAGCACGCTGCGCGGGCCAAGCAGGCCAAAGTGGTCGTAAACGTCCAGATAGCTGGCGCGGTCCGGGAACAGCTCGGCAATCCAGGCAATCTCGGCCTTATTCTCGGCCCAGTGGGTCTGCATCAACAGGCCCTCGGCCTCGGTCATCAGCTTGCCGGCGTAGGTCAGTTGCGCCTGGGTCGAGGTCGCGGCAAAACGCGGGGTCACGGCGTAGCGCTGACGGCCGGTACCGTGCCAGCGGGCGATCAGCTCGCGGCTCTCCTCATAGCTGGCCTCGGCGGTGTCGCGCACGCCGTCCGGGGCGTTGCAGTCCATCATCACCCGGCCGGTGGTAATTGCCATGTTGTACTCGTGCGCAGCGCTGAACAGCGCTTCACTGGCGACCTTGTGCGAGGTGCTGAACACCAGCGCCGAGGTGGTGCCGTGCGCCAGCAGCAGGTCGAGGAAGACCTTGGACTGTTTGGCCGACCAGTCGGCGTCGGCGAAGCGCGATTCGGTCGGGAAGGTATAGGTTTCCAGCCACTCCAGCAGCTGGGTGCCGTAACTGGCCATCACCGCCAGCTGCGGCATGTGTACGTGGGTATCGATCATGCCGGGCAGAATCAGCCCCTCCGGCGAATGCTCGACCGCGGTACCCGCCGGCAGGGTCGGCAACAGCTCGGCGGCGTCACCCACCGCCTGCACCCGGCCATCGGCAACCACCAGCAGGCCGTCGCTGAAGTAGCTGTAGCTGGCCGGATCGGGCGCACCGAGGCCCGGTTCGGACAAAAAGTGCAGCAGTGGGCCGCGGAAGGCCGACACGCCAACGGCATCAGAGTTGGTCGTCATCCTAGCTCCCCCGGTAGGTCGAATAGCCCCACTGGTTGAGCAGCAGCGGCACGTGGTAATGGGCCTGAACATCGTCCAGGCGGAAGGCGATGGTGACCTGCGGGTAAAAACAGCGCAGGCCCTGGTCTGCGTAATAGCCGTCGGTGTCGAAGGTCAGGCGATAGACACCGGCGACCGCTTCGCTGCCAAAACCGTTCAGCACGCGGCCGTCGGCGTCGGTTTCGGCGCTGGCCAGCGTGACCCAGCTGTCGCCCTGCTGCTGTTCAAGGGTAATGCGCACACCGGCGGCGGGCTTGCCGCTGCCGAGGTCGAGAATATGGGTGGTAATCGGGCTCTTGCTCATAGCAGCTTGTCCAGACGAATGTGGGTGATCTTGGCCTGTTCTTCAGCGGCGATGCGCAGCTCCTGCTCGCGGCTGTTGGGCAGGCGTTGCTCCAGCAGCTCAAGCATCTGTTCGGCGCTCTTGCCGGTGGCGCAGACAATGAAGATAAAGCCGAACTTGTCGAAGTAGGCGTCGTTGCCGTCTTTCAGGCGCTGCAGTATCTCATCAGGCGCAACACGCGCGCCGGCCTGCTCGCCGCTGGCCAGCGCTTCGGTGCTGGCGTACTTGGCTTTCAGGCTCTTGATGTCGCCGATCTTCGGGTGCGCCTCAAAGGCCACCAGCCAGTCGGCCTCGTGCAGGTTGGGCCAGAGCGCGCGGGCGGTGCCGTGCAGCGCTTCGGCACTGTGATAGGGGCGGGCGACGACCATCGGGCGCGCCCAGGCATCAGCGGCGCAGCAGTCACGAAAGACCGCCAGCGCTTCGTCTTCAGGCAGGGTGTTCAGGTGTTCTAAAGTCATTTTGTCTCCACCGGCTGTTGCGGTGTCTCAAGGGTGTGGTCCTGTTTCATCAGATCGCGCAGTTGCGGCCAGCTCACGCCGCGACGGCGCTCGCGCGGGGCAGCCGGCTTGCCGAGGGCCAGCAATTCGGCACTGATCGATACCGCCACTTCCATCGGCCGCTTGCCCGGCACATCGCTGCGCCCAACGGGGCAGCGAATGCGGGCGATCTGCTCGTCGCTGTAGCCGCGATGGGCCAGCCGCTGACGGAAGCGGTCGGCCTTGGTCTGCGAGCCGATCAGGCCGATCGAGGCAGCATCGCCGGCGTCCAGCAGGGCGCGGCACAGGTCGTAGTCGAGCTGGTGATTGTGGGTCAGGATCAGCACATGGCGGCCACGGCACAGCACCGGGGCATCGCCGACCGGATCGTCGCTGTGCAGCGCCCTGATATTCGGCGCCAGGTCAGCCGGGAACACCTCGGCGCGGGAATCCACCAGCGTCACCTGCCAGGGCAGTTGGCCCATGATCGTCATCAGCGCCTGCGCTACATGGCCGGCGCCAAATACCACCAACTGCGCATCGCTGCCGGGCTGGCCTTCGAGCAGTACCGAGACGCTGCCGCCGCAGCACTGGCCCAGCGACGCGCCCAGCGGAAAGTGCTCCAGCAGCGTCTCGTAACGACCGGCAGCCAGCTGCTCGCGGGCCCGGGCGGTGACCAGATACTCCAGATGACCGCCGCCGATGGTGTCCCAGGTGTGTTCGCCGCTGATCACCATCTTGCTCGACGGCTCACGCGGCACCGAGCCGGCAACACCGACCACGGTGACCAGCGCATAGGGCTCGCCGCGCTGCTCGCAGTCGGCGACCGCCTCGAACCAGCGCAGTTGCTTGTTCATGACACGGCCTCCTGTTCGGCCAGCGCCCACTGGCGCGCTGCCGTCACTGCCGCCAACATGCGCTCGGGGGTGGCCGGGGTGTCCAGCGGCGGGCTATAGCGGTAATCGGTCAGGCTGGCTACGGCGTCGCGCAGGGCGCTCCAGACCGCAATGCCGAGCATCAACGGCGGCTCGCCCACGGCCTTGGAACGGAATACCGTGGCTTCCTTGTTCGGGCTGTTGGCCAGCAGGTTGACGCGCAGGTCCGGCGGCGTATCCGACACCGCCGGAATTTTGTAGGTCGCAGGGCCAGTAGTCAGCAGGCGGCCCTGGTCGCTGTAGACCAGCTCCTCGGTGGTCAGCCAGCCCATACCCTGGACAAAACCGCCCTCAATCTGACCGATGTCGATTTCCGGGTTCAGCGACTGCCCGGCGTCGTGCAGGATGTCGGTGCGCAGCACCCGGTACTCGCCGGTCAGGGTATCCAGCACTACCTCGGAGCAGGCAGCGCCGTTGGCGTAATACAGGAACGGGTGGCCCTGGCCCTTGGCGTGGTCGTAGTAGATGTTCGGCGTGGCGTAAAAGCCGGAGGAGGACAGGGCGATGCGGTTCATGTAGGCCTTCTGGATAAAGTCGGCCCAGTCCAGACGGATGTCGCCCGCTACCAGTTGGTTGTTCTCGAAGCGCACGGCGCTCTGCTCACAGCCATATTCGGCGGCGGCAAAGGCAATCAGCCGCGCCTTGATCTTCTCGCAGGCGTCCAGCGCCGCCATACCGTTCAGGTCCGAGCCGGAGGAGGCGGCGGTGGGCGAGGTGTTGGGTACCTTGTCGGTACGCGTGGCGGTCACCTTGACCTTATCGACGTCGACCTGGAACGCCGCTGCCACCACCTGCGCTATCTTGATGTACAGGCCCTGACCCATCTCGGTGCCGCCGTGGTTCACCTGCAGGCTGCCGTCGGTGTAGATCAGCACCAACGCGCCTGCCTGGTTGAGGTGCTTGGCGGTAAAGGAGATACCAAACTTGACCGGCGTCAGCGCCAGCCCGCGCTTGAGCACCGGGCTCTGCTGGTTGAAGGCGCGGATCTCGGCGCGGCGGGCCTGATAGTCCGAGCTGGTCTCCAGCTGGCTGATCAGCTCCGGCAGCACGTGATGGGTAATAGTCTGGCCGTAATGGGTGGTATCGCGGCCTTCGCGATACAGATTGCGCTTGCGCACCTCCAGCGGGTCGAGCTGCAGATAGCGGGCAATGTCGTCCACCGCCTGCTCGATCACCATCATGCCCTGCGGGCCGCCGAAGCCGCGGAAGGCGGTGTTGGAGACGGTGTGGGTCTTGCAGCAATGGCCGGTGACCCGCGCCTGATCCAGATAATAGGCGTTGTCGGAGTGGAACATCGCGCGCTCGACAATCGCATTGGACAGGTCCGGTGAGTAGCCGCAGCGCCCGGCCACCATGATCTCGGCACCCTGAATCACGCCCTGCTCGTCAAAACCGATGTCGTAGGTATTGAAAAAGTCATGGCGCTTGCCGGTCTGCACCATGTCATCCGGGCGCGACAGGCGATACTTCACCGCGCGCCCGGTGGCGTTGGCCAGCAGGGCCGCGACGCAAGCCACCGGTGCGGCCTGGGTTTCCTTGCCGCCAAAGCCGCCACCCATGCGGCGGACCTCGGTGGTCACGGCATGAATCGGCACGCCGAGCACTTCAGCCACCAGCTTCTGTACCTCGGAGGGATGCTGACTGGAGGTGTGCACGAACATGCCACCGTCTTCCTGCGGCAACGCCACGCAGGCCTGACCTTCCAGATAGAAGTGCTCCTGCCCGCCGACGTTGATTTCGCCCTTGAGGCGATGCGGCGCGCCGGCCAATGCCGCATCCGGGTCACCGCGCTGCTGGGTGTGGCTGGGACGCACGAAGAACTGCTTCTCCAGCGCCTCACGGGTGTCCAGCACCGCATGCAGTGGCTCGTACTCGACCTTGGCCAGCTTCGCCGCCTTGCGCGCAGCGGTATGGCTGGTGGCCGCCACCGCGAAGATCGGCTGACCAATATGCTCGACCAGCTCGCCAGCCAGTACCGGGTCGCCGGGAAAAACCGGCCCGATATCGGTGTGGCCGGGCACGTCATCGACCGTCAGTACCGCCACCACACCGGGATAGGCGCGGACGGCGGACAGGTCCATGCTCTTGATCCGGGCATGCGCCTGCTCGCTATGGCCGACCGCCGCGTGCAGGATGCCTTCAGGCTCGGGCAGATCATCGATATAGCGAGCCTGACCACTGACGTGCAGCCAGGCGCTGTCGTGCAGCGTGCTCTGACCTGCCACGCCGACCGGCTGGCCGCTCTGGCGAGAGATGTCACGGGGCAGTTTACGCATAGTCGGTCACCGTCAGGGCTGGGGCACCGGTCTCGCCGGCACGACTTTCAAGGAGGGCGCGCAGCAGCAGGTTACCGGCCACCGACATGCGGTAGCTGGCCGAGGCGCGCACATCGGACAGCGGCGAGAAGTCGCTCGCTAGCGCCGCCTGCGCGGCCGCCACGGCGGTGTCATCAAAGACGGCACCGCGCAGCGCCGCTTCCGCCGCCGTTGCACGCTTGGGAATACCCGCCATACCGCCAAACGCCAGCCGGCAATCACTGACCGTATCGCCGTCAAACTGCAGCCAGAAGGCACCCAACACGGCGGAGATGTCGTCATCCAGCCGCTTGGAAATCTTGTAGATAAACAGCCGCTGGTTATCTTGCGGGCGCGGCACCTGCACGGCGCGAATGAATTCGCCCGGCGCCAGCCGGGTTTTCTTGTAGTCCACGAAGAAGTCTTCCAGCGCCAGCCAACGCTCGCCATCGGCGCCGTCGAGCTGAATCTGCGCGCCAAGGGCGATCAGCGGCGGCGGCATGTCACCGATGGGCGAGGCGTTACCGATATTCCCGCCGAGGGTGCCACGGTTACGTACCTGCAGTGAGCCAAGACGCTCCAGCATGCCGGCAAAGGCCGGCCAGTCGGCACAGAGCGTAGGAGCAAACTCGCTGTAGGTCGCAGCCGACCCGATGGTCAGGTTTTGTTCGTCGCAGTCCAGGGCGTGCAGCGCGGCAACCTGCTCCACCGAGATCAGCCGCGGCAGGGTCTTGAGCTGCTGGGTAATTTCCAGCGCCAGGTCGGTGCTGCCGGCCACCAGTCGGGCATCCGGGTTGGCCGCCAGCAGGCTGCGCAGTTCGCTCAGCTCCACCGGCGCGTCAAAGCGCTTGCCCTCGTCATCTTCCAGGCTGGCGGCGCGTGCGCGGGTGTCGCTGAAGGTCTGCGCCGGTGCAGGTTCGAACAAGGCGGCACCATCCCAGTGCTGCACCGCATCGACCAGGGTGCGGCGACCCGCTTCGAGAATCGGCCGATAGCCGGTACAGCGGCACAGGTTGCCGGCCAGCGCCTCCATCAACTGGTGTTCGCTGGCGGTGCTGTTGCTGCCGGCTACCTGCTGATGCAGACCCACCATCGACATGATAAAGCCCGGTGTACAGAAGCCGCACTGCGAACCACTGCACTCGACCATGGCCTGCTGCACCGGATGCGCCTGCTGCGGCGACAGCGCGTCCACGGTAATCAGGTGCTTGCCATGCAGCGAGCCGATCAGGCTGATGCAACTGTTGATTGCCGTATAATGCGCGCCCGCGTCGTCGGCAGGGCTACCCAGCAGCACGGTACAAGCTCCGCAGTCACCGGAGGCGCAGCCTTCTTTGGTGCCACTAAGCCGCTTTTTGGTGCGCAGCCAGTCAAGGATGCTCATGTTTGGGTCAGCACGGTCAAGTTTTTCCGGCTGGCCATTTAGATAGAACTCAATCACGGTCGTCTCCGCTCTATGCACGGTTTGGCCCATTCAGGCGGGTTCAGGCGTGGCGCCACAGCAGTGGCGCACACAGAGGCTGGGAGTAGATTTGCAAAAACTTGACCAACTAGTCCGAAAAATTGATTTTCGCGGTTTTTTGACTTTTGGCAAGCAAATTGCTCTGACAGAAAATGTTGATTGATTGGTCAGTTATTAATAGGGCGTCGTCGCCCGGCCTGTCATCTATACGCGCCGGTACAACGCCCATAGAGGAAACTGAATGGCAACCGCACAACGCCTGAAGCTGGAAAACATCGTCAAGGAGTACCCCGGATGCCGGGCGAACGACGGTGTCCAGCTCACAGTCAACGCAGGCGAAATTCATGCTTTGCTCGGCGAGAACGGCGCCGGCAAGAGCACCTTGATGAAAGTCATCTACGGCGTCATCCAGCCCGACGCCGGCAGTATCACCTGGAACGGCCATCCGCTGACCCTGCAAGGTCCAGCCCACGCCCGGGAACTGGGCATCGGCATGGTGTTTCAGCACTTCTCGCTGTTTGAAACCCTGACAGTAGCCGAGAACATCGCCCTCAGCCTGCCGGCCGATCAGGCCCGCGACCGGCGCAAACTGGAAGCCCGCATCAGCGAGGTCTCCGAGCACTACGGCATGGCGCTGGACCCGCGTCGTTACGTCAACAGCCTGTCGATTGGCGAGCGCCAGCGGGTCGAGATCGTCCGCTGCCTGATTCAGGAAAGCTCACTGCTGATTCTCGATGAGCCGACCTCGGTGCTGACCCCGCAGGAGGTCGAAACCCTGTTCCGTACCCTGCGCCAGCTGTCGCATGAGGGCTGCAGCATTCTATTTATCAGCCACAAGTTGCAGGAAGTGCGTGACCTCTGCCACCGCGCCACCGTGCTGCGCCAGGGCCGGGTGACCGGCGAGTGCAACCCGGCCGAGGTCAGCACCGACGACATCGCCCGCATGATGGTCGGCAACGAAACTCCGCTGTCCACCCAGGTCGAGCCGCGCGAGCCGGGCGAGGTGCTGTTGAACGTGCGTGAACTGAACTACCGCACCAGCGACCCCTTCGGCACCAGCCTGCAGGCCCTGAGCATGAGCCTGCGCGCCGGCGAAATCGTCGGCATTGCCGGCGTCGCGGGCAATGGCCAGGACGAGCTGCTGCGCGCCCTGTCGGGCGAGGCGCTGGTCAGCAACGACAGCATCACCCTCAACGGTGTGGCCATCGGCCAGGCCAAGCCCGCTGTCCGTCGCCGCCTGGGCGTGGCGGTGGTGCCGGAAGAACGCCTGGGCCGCGGCGCGGTGCCATCCATGTCGCTGGTCGACAACAGCCTGCTGACCGCCTATGGCGAAGGCATGGTGAACACCGGCTGGGTCGCCATGGGCAAGGTGCGTGACTATGCCAGTCGTATTGTCGAGGCCTTCGGCGTGCGCACCGCCAGCATCGACAGCCACGCCGCCAGCCTGTCCGGCGGCAATCTGCAGAAATTCATCATCGGCCGTGAAGCCATGCAGCAACCCAAGCTGCTGGTGGCCTCGCACCCGACCTGGGGAGTTGATGTCGGTTCGGCGGTTGCCATCCACGAGGCGCTGGTGCGTCTGCGTGACGAAGGCGCCGCCGTGCTGCTGATCTCCGAGGACCTGGACGAGCTGTTCCAGCTCTGTGGCCGCATGGGCGCGATCTGCGCCGGTCGGCTGTCGCCGCTGGTCAACACCAGTGAGCTGACCATTGAACGACTCGGCCAGTGGATGGCCGGTGATTTCCCCAGCGCTGCACCTTCGGAGGTTTCCCATGCTGTCGCTTGAGCGTCGCGCCGTCGACTCCCGCGCCATGCAGTGGGCCTCCCCGTTGCTGGCACTGATCCTTACCATCATCACCGGCATGGGCATTTTTATGGCCCTGGGCAAGGACCCGGTCGAGGGCCTGACCTTCTTCTTCCTGACCCCGTTGAGCGATAAACACGGCTGGGCCGAGCTGGGCCTGAAGATGGCACCGCTGCTGCTCTGCGCGGCCGGCCTGACCATCTGCTACCGCGCCAAGCTGTGGAATATCGGCGCCGAAGGGCACTTCCTGATGGGGGCACTGTGGGCCAGCGCGGCTGCTCTGCAGTTCAGCGACCAGAGCGGCCCCTGGGTGCTGCCGCTGGTGCTGATCGCCGGCATGGTCGCCGGTGCCGCCTGGGCATTGCTGGCGGGGCTGCTGAAAACGCAGTTCCACTGCAACGAGATCCTCACCACTATCATGCTCAACTACATCGCCCTGAACCTGCTGCTGTACGCGGTTCACGGCCCGCTGAAGGATCCGTACGGCTTCGGCTTTCCGCAGTCGGAGATGTTCGCCGCCTCGGCGCTGTTGCCCAAGCTGATCCCCGATACCCGCCTGCACATCGGCCTGTTGTTCGGCCTGCTGGCGGCGGTCGCGGTCGGCGTGCTGTTCGCCCGCACCTTCGTCGGCTTCCAGCTCAAGGTGCTGGGCCAAGACGAGCGCGCCGCCGCCTTCGCCGG
Organism: Pseudomonas abyssi; assembly: GCF_002307495.1. Classification (GTDB taxonomy): domain Bacteria; phylum Pseudomonadota; class Gammaproteobacteria; order Pseudomonadales; family Pseudomonadaceae; genus Halopseudomonas; species Halopseudomonas abyssi. Next base: position 81,940 of record NZ_NTMR01000024.1, read on the forward strand.
CTTCCCGGCCAAGCGTCTGACTCTGCTGGCGTTCATTCTGGCCGGTGGTCTGGCCGGTCTGGCGGGTGCGTCGGAAGTGACCGGCCCGCTCGGCCAGCTGGTGCCGCAGGTGTCACCCGGCTACGGCTATACCGCGATCATCGTGGTATTCCTCGGGCGCATGCAGGCGGTCGGCATTGTGCTGGCGGCCGCGCTGCTGGCACTGACCTTCATGGGCGGCGAGATGCTGCAGATCGCCATGGCGCTGCCCAAGGCGATCACCGGGCTGTTCCAGGGGCTGCTGCTGTTCTATCTGCTGACCTGTGACGCCTTTATCCACTACCGCATTCGCATTCGTCGGGCCCCCAAGGCCGTAGCAGGGGAGGCCTGAGATGGACGCCGTACTGATTACCAACGTACTCGCCGCGACCGTAGTCGCCGGCACCCCGCTGCTGCTGGTCGCCCTGGGTGAGCTGGTGTGCGAGCGCTCCGGCGTGCTCAACCTCGGCCAGGAAGGCATGATGCTGATGGGCGCGGTGATCGGCTTTATCGCCGCCACCTCCACCGGCAGCCTGAGCATGGGCATTCTGGCAGCCATGCTGGGCGGCGTGCTGATGTCCATGCTGTTCGCGCTGATGGCCATCACCCTGGCCGCCAACCAGTATGCCGCCGGCCTGGCGCTGACCATCTTCGGCATCGGCCTGAGCTCCTTTGTCGGCAGCGGCTTTGTCGGTCAGTCGATCGACGGCTTCGACAAGATTGCCATTCCGCTGCTGTCGGACATCCCGGTCATCGGCCCGGTGCTGTTCAACCAGGACCTGCTGGTCTACGGCTCGCTGCTGATCTTTGTACTGGTGTTCTGCTTTCTCAAGTACAGCCGCGGCGGCCTGATTCTGCGCGCCGTCGGCGAGTCCCCGGAAGCGGCCAACGCCAATGGCCTGAAAGTGCTGCCGGTGCGCTACATGGCCGTCGCCTTTGGTGGCGCCATGGCCGGCCTGGCGGGCGCCTACCTGTCGCTGGCCTACACCCCCATGTGGACCGAGAACATGACTGCCGGTCGCGGCTGGATCGCGCTGGCCCTGGTGGTATTCGCCACCTGGAAACCCGAGCGTGTGCTGCTCGGCGCCTATCTGTTCGGCGCCGCCAGCATCTTGCACCTGGTGCTGCAGGGGCTCGGCTGGAACAGCTCGACCGAGCTGCTGGCCATGCTGCCCTATGTCGTCACCATCATTGTCCTGGTGCTGTTGTCGTGGAATCCCGCGCGGACCCGCCTCAACACACCCCTATCAATCGGCCAACCCTATAGGCCGAGCAAATAACTTGAGCACCCACTATGCCAATCAAAACTAAATCACTGATTCCAGGAAGCATCGAATATGAGCACACTGCAAAAAACCCTGATCGCCGCTTGCATCGCAGGCGCCTTTGTCCCGGCTGCACACGCTGAGAAGTATTTCTCCGACTCCAGCATTTCGATTCTGTACAGCGACGACTATCAGGCCTTCGGCAAGACCAAGACCACGCAAACGTTCTTTACCTTCGAGAACGCGACCGGTCACGACTGGGGCAGCACCTTCTTCTTCGTTGACCGCAACCAGGGTCACGGCAAGGACACTGACACTGACGATCTGTATGGTGAATTCGCGCCTAACCTGAGCCTGAGCTGGCTGACCGGCAACAAGCTGGGCGGCGATGGCCTGATCAAGGACTTTACTCTGTCCGGTCAGTACGAGTTTGGCGGCGGCACCAACGTCAACAACTACATGGTCGGTCCGGGTATCGACTGGAACATGCCGGGCTTCATGTACTTCGCGACCCGTTTCTACTACGTAGACAACAGCGAGACCTCTGACGATTATCAAACCACCGTCGTCTGGGGCAAGGCGATGGAATTTGGCAGCACCCGTATCCTGTTCGACGGTTACATTGACTGGTCCACTGCCGAAGACGACCACAAGTCCGACTTCCACTTCAACCCGCAGCTGAAGCTGGACCTGGGTAACTACCGTGGCAGCCCGGGCGTACTCTACGCAGGTATCGAGTACTCCTACTGGAACAACAAGTACGGTCTGAATGATGATGTGATGGACACCGAAAGCGCCGTCAGCGCGCTGGTGAAATTCCACTTCTGACAACACCCATGGGGCCGGTCAGGCCGGCCCCGCACTGGAACAAGGCGACGGATGACCATGACCAGCAAGAGCAAACCCCGGAGTTACAAGCCCGGCCGCATTCGCGAACGCAACCACGAGATCATTCTGGCGGCAGCGGAACAGGAATTTGCCTTGCACGGCTATCGTGGTGCCACCATCCAGAACATCGCCGAACGGGCCGAACTGCCCAAATCGAACGTGCTGTATTACTTCAGCAACAAGAAGAAGATCTATGCAGCCATGTTCGACGATATTCTCTCGCGCTGGAACGCCGTGTTCTCCAGCGTGACCGTCGACGACGACCCCGCCGAGGCGCTGGCCAGCTTTATCCGCGCCAAGGTCGAGATGTCCCGTCTGTACCCGCTGGCCTCCCGGCTGTTTGCCATGGAGATCATGCAGGGTGCGCCCTTTTTGATGACCCACCTGCGTACCAACATGCGCGAATGGGTGCGTGGCCGCGCCGCCGTGATGCAGCAATGGATCGATCAGGGCCGCATGGCACCGGTAGACCCGGTACAACTGATTTTCCTGATCTGGTCCTCAACCCAGCACTACGCCGATTTCCAGGTGCAGGTGCTGATGGTTGAAAACAAGGCCGAGTACGAACAGAAAGACTTTGACCACGCCGCCAACTTCCTCACCGAAGTGATCCTGCGTGGCTGTGGTCTGGCCGTACCCGCAACAGCCGTGCAGAGCGCACGCACGGCCTAGGGTCTGTTGACGCTTCATTCATCAGCCTGCCCTAAACCCTTCCGCCGGTGGTGCTGAGCGCTGCTGCGGGGGATAATACCAACCCGTTTTAATGTGTTCCGCTCGGACAGCCTCCGAGGAAGACATCAGCCAAGCTGACCGCTTCCGTGCCCGCCGTGCCGTCACAGTGTCCTGAACCGACGCTGCGTCAGTTCAGTCACCTGCCAGGAGTAGCCAGTGAGCCAGTTTGCGCTGCGTGATGCAGCTATCTTTACCGTCGATCCGCACAACCGCGTCATCCACCGCGGCACGCTCATCGTGCAGGACGGGCGCATCAGCGCCGTCGGCCCCAGCGACGAGCTGATCATCCCGCCCGGCGTGCCGGTGATCGACGCCAGCGGCCACGCGCTGCTGCCCGGTCTGATCGACGCCCACTCCCATTCCAGCCTGATGCGCGGCGTGACCGAGAACATGCAGCTGATGGACTGGCTGCCCTGGTATCAGCTGGAACACCGCGCGCTCACCGAAGAGTACGCCTTCCACTCGGCGCGCCTGTGCTATCTGGAAGCGCTGAAGAGCGGCACCACCTGCGTGATGGACATGTACCGCTTTATGCACCGCTGCGCCGATGCCGCCGGTGAGGTCGGATTGCGGGTGAATCTGGCGCCCTACGTGGCCGACGCACCCGGCAAGGACTTCTTCGCCACCCGCGCCGAGAACCGCGCGCTGATCCACAGCCACCACGACGCACAGAACGGTCGTATTCAGGTCTGGATGGGGTTGGAGCACCTGTTCTACTGCACCGCCGATGCCTACCGCGAAGCGCTGGAATGCCAGGCCGAATACGGCGTCGGCATTCACACCCACGCCAGCGAGCAGAAGGAAGAAGACGACGCCGTCAAAGCCGAGTTTGGTCGCCGCTCCATCGCCCAGCTGGATCACTACGGCATCCTCGGTGAGCGCACCCTGCTGGCCCATTGCGTCTGGCTGACCGACGAGGAGATCAAGCGCGTCGCCGACACGGGCACCAGCATCGCCCACTGCCCGATCAGCAACGCCAAGCTCGCCAGCGGCGTCGCCCGCGTGCCGGAAATGCTCGCCGCCGGCATCACCGTTGGCCTCGGCACCGACGGCCCGGTGTGCAACAACAGCCTCAGCCTGTTCGAGGAAATGAAGTTCGCCTCGCTGATCCAGAAGGCCACCCGGCTGGACGCCACCGTGCTGCCGGCCGACCAGATCCTGCGCATGGCGACCATCAACGGTGCTCGCGCCCTGGGCCTCGGTGATCGCATCGGCTCGCTGGAAGTCGGCAAGCAGGCCGACCTGCTGCTGCTCGATCTGGCCCAACCCAACCTGACACCGACCGAGATCAATAACGCCGGCGGCAATCTGTTGTGGAATCTGGTCTTCGCCGCCGACGCCCGCAACGTCGCCGCGGTCTGGGTTGATGGCCGGCAGTTGATCGACAACGGCCGCGCCACCCGGGTGAGCGAACAGACGGTTATCGCTGAGGCCCAGCAGCAGGGCCTCGCACTCTTTCAGCAGTGTCGCGATATCGCGCACCTGCGTACCTCGATGATCTAAACGACTGCCCGCCCGCAGTCAGGAGCCAAACCATGCAATCACTGCCCCTTATTTCCGTCGCTGGCCTGAACAGCGAAGACCCCGCCGTCCGCGCCGAGACCGCTCGCCAGCTGGGCGTTGCCTGCCGTGAAATCGGTTTCTTCTACGCCGTCGACCACGGCGTCCCGGAAGACGTCATGGCCGGCGCCTTCGCCAACGCCAAACGGGTGTTCGAGCTACCGCTGGAGACCAAGCAGGCCATGTCGATCAAGAAATCACCGCACAACCGCGGCTACGTCGCCATGGCCGACGAAAAACTCAACCCGGAAGCGGGTGCGGACATGAAGGAAGCCTTCAACATCGGCACCGACTTCCCGGCCGACCACCCGGATGTACTGGCCGGCAAGCCTTTTCGCGGCGTCAACTTCTGGCCACCGATCGACGGCTGGCGCGACGCCATGCTCGGTTACTTCGACGGCTGCCTGAACCTCGGCCGGCTGATCCACAAGGGGTTTGCCATCGACCTGGGCCTGCCGGAGGATTTCTTCGCCGCGCATCTGGATAGTCCGATCGCCACCCTGCGCATGCTGCGCTATCCGGCCAGCGCCGGTCAGATTGACCGCGAAGACGGCGGCGCCGGCGCCCACACCGACTACGGCAACGTCACCCTGCTGGCCACCGACAAGGTCGCCGGCCTACAGGTGCTGACCCGTCAGGGTCAATGGATCGACGCCCCGCACGTACCGGGCGCCTTCGTCTGCAACATCGGCGACTGCCTGATGCGCTGGAGCAACGACACCTACGTCTCCACCCCGCACCGCGTGCGCCCGCCGGAGCAGGAACGCTACTCCATCGCCTTCTTCCTGGAAGTGAACCCCGACTCCATCGTCGACCCGCGTGACGTGATCCCGGATGAAGCGCCGAAGTACGAGCCGATTACCTGCGCCGAATACCTCACCGCCCGCCTGAATGCCACCTACGAGCACCGGGTAGAACGCAGCTAAGCCAGCACCGGGCAGGCCAAGCAGAAACCCGGCCTGCCCGGCTACTGCAACCCGGGCAAGTCGCGAAACAGATCCAGCGCTTCGGGGTTGGCCAGCGCGTCGGTGTTCTTCACCGGCAGACCGTGCACCACGTTGCGTACCGCCAGTTCGACGATCTTGCCACTGCGGGTGCGCGGGATATCGCTGACCGCGATGATCTTCGCCGGCACGTGACGCGGGGTGGCGTTGGCGCGAATCACCTGGCGGATCTCCGCCTCCAGTGCCGAATCCAGCGTCACACCGTCGCGCAGGCGCACGAACAGCACCACCCGCACATCGCCCTGCCACTGCTGGCCGATGGCGAGCGATTCCAGCACCGCCTCGACCTTTTCCACCTGCCGATAGATTTCCGCAGTACCAATACGCACGCCACCGGGGTTAAGCACTGCATCCGAGCGGCCATGGATAATCAGCCCGCCGTGCGGCGTCTCTTCAGCGTAATCGCCGTGCGCCCAAACGCCGGGGAAGCGCTCGAAGTAGGCGGCGCGGAAGCGGCTGCCGTCCTCGTCCTTCCAGAAGCCCAGCGGCATCGACGGGAAAGGTTTGCTGCAGACCAGCTCGCCCTTGCCCTCGGCCAGCCGCTGGCCCTCGTCATCCCACACCTCGACCGCCATGCCGAGGCCCTTGCACTGCAGTTCGCCACGCCAGACCGGCGCGGTCGGGTTGCCAAGGGCGAAGCAGGAGACGATGTCGGTGCCGCCGGAGATCGACGACAGGCACAGGTCCGGTTTGAAGCAGCGGTAGACGTAGTCAAAACCCTCGTGCGCCAGCGGTGAACCGGTCGACAGCACCGCCTTCAGGCGGCTCAGCTGGTGGCTGCGATTCGGCTCGACACCGGCCTTCTCCAGCGCGGCCAGGTACTTGGCGCTGGTGCCGAAAATACTAATGTTTTCCGCGTCGATCAGGTCGATCAGTCGCTCGGCAGAGGGCTCAAACGGCGAGCCATCGTAGAGCACCAGCGTCGCGCCCAGCGCCAGCCCGGAGACCAGCCAGTTCCACATCATCCAGCCGCAGGTGGTGAAGTAGAACAGCACGTCTTCGCTGCCCAGATCGGTGTGCAGGCCGTGTTCCTTGAGGTGCTGCAGCAGGGTGCCACCGGCACCGTGAACGATGCACTTGGGCACCCCGGTGGTGCCGCTGGAATACAGAATGTAGAGCGGCTGGGCAAAGGGCAGGGCGGTGAACGCCGGGCTGCCGGCCGGCTGGCTTACGTCGTCCCAGTGGGCGGTCGAGACCACCGAGGCAAACTCCGCCAGACACGGCTCCACACCACCGTAAGGCACCATGATCAGCTGCTGCAGGCCGCCCAGCTGCGGCAGGATTTCCGCGAGCTTGCTGCCCATATCCAGCTGCTTACCGGCGTAGCGGTAACCGCTGCAGGCGATCAGCACCCGCGGCTCAATCTGGCCGAAGCGGTCGACCACGCCCTGCGCACCAAAATCCGGCGAACAGGATGACCAGACCGCGCCAATACTGGCCGCCGCCAGCATGCCGACCACCGTCTGCCAGGTATTGGGCATCAGCGCCGCGACCCGATCACCGGGCTGCACACCGAGCGCCAGCAGGTGCTGCTGCAACCCGGCCACCCGCGCGGCCAGCTCGGCGTAGCTGAGCTGTTCACGCTGACCGTCTTCGCTGATCGCAATCAGCGCCGGATGGTCGTCGCGCCGGCGCAGCAGGTGGGCAGCAAAATTCAGCTCGGCACCGGCAAACCACTGCGCGCCGGGCATGGCATCCGGGTTATCCAGCACCCGCTGCGGCGGGGTGCTGAAGTCCACCGCAAAGAAGTCCGCCACTGCCTGCCAGAAGTCCGCAACCGCGCCGACGCTCCACTGATGCAGCGCGGGGTAGTCGGCCAACGCCAGCCCATGGCGCTGATTGATAAAGCGCCGGAAGCCATCCATCCGGCTGGCCGCAACCCGCTCCGGGCTCGGCCGCCACAAGGGTTCGCTCATGCCTGCTCCCGCGCCAGCAAGGCCCGCGCCACGCGCGAGCCGTTGGCTTTGCCCAGCACGTTGCAGATGTGCTGCCCGGCCTGCACCAGCGCCGCCATGTCCACACCCGTCTCGATGCCCAGCCCATTGAGCAGGTAGAGCACGTCTTCGCTGGCGACGTTGCCGGTCGCGCCCTTGGCGTAGGGGCAACCGCCGAGCCCGGCGACCGAGCTGTCGAATACCGCCACGCCTTCCAGCAGGCTGGCGTGGATATTCGCCAGCGACTGCCCGTAGGTATCGTGAAAATGCCCGGCCAGCAGGCTGCGGTCGATATCGCGGCCAACCACCTCGATCAGCCGGCGGGTATCGCCTGCGGTGCCGACGCCGATGGTGTCGCCGAGCGAGACCTCGTAGCAGCCGCTGTCGAGCAGCTCGCGGGCAATCGCTGCTACCTGCTCCGGTGCCACGTCACCGTCAATCGGGCAACCCAGCACACAGGAGATATAACCACGCACCCGCACGCCGTGCTCCCTGGCCGCGGCCATGATCGGCTCAAAGCGCTGCAGGCTCTCGGCAATCGAGCAATTGATGTTCTTTTGCGAGAACCCCTCGCTGGCGGCGGCAAACACCGCCACTTCCTTCACCCCGGCGGCGAGCGCGCCCTCAAAGCCCTTGAGGTTCGGCGCCAGCGCCGCGTAGGTCACGCCGGGCTGTTGCTGAATCGCGGCAAATACTTCGGCCGAGCCGGCCATCTGCGGCACCCACTTGGGCGAAACGAAGCTGCCGACTTCGATATAACGCAGCCCGGCAGCGCTCAGGTCATCGACCAGACGCACCTTGTCGGCGACGCTGATCGGTTGTTTTTCGTTTTGCAGGCCATCGCGCGGACCGACTTCGACCAGACGCACCTGTTGCGGCATGCTCATGCCGTTGCCTCCTCAGCAAGCGGTTGCAGCGCCACCAGCACCCGGCCTTCGTCAACCAGATCACCCTCGGCGCAGTGAACGGCCGTGACCTCTCCGGCCTCGGCAGCGCGAATACTGTGCTCCATTTTCATTGCCTCGACCACCACCAGCAACTCGCCAGCGGCGACCTGCTGACCCGGCTCGACCAGCACCCGCACCACGCTGCCGTTCATCGGTGCTGTCAGCCCGCCGTGGCCGTGTTGCCGGGCCTCTACCTCGCTGACCGGGTCCACCAGGGTGACCCGTTGCAACTGCCCGTTCCACTCGACAAACAGCCACTGACCGCGGCGTTGCACGCGATGACGACGCCCCTCAACCAGCAACTGACCGCCCTGCAGGCTGACGCCGGCAGCGGGCAGGGCACGTGCCTCGGCCTCGCCACAACGCAGATGCAGGCGCTGCTCGCCGGCCAGTCCGAGGCGCAACTCGGAGGCGCTGGCCCAGGGGCTGTGCGGGTCATCAGCGCGCCTGTCCGCGGGCTGAGTCAGCAACCAGGCGCGGGCCGCCAGCGCCCAGAAGGCGTCGGGCAGCGGGGCCGGTGCAGGCAACAGGACGTCGGTATGACGGGCGATAAAACCGGTGTCCAGCTCGGCGGCAGCAAAGGCCGGATGCGCCAGCACCCGGCGCAGGAAGGCGAGGTTGCTGTGCACTCCGCCCAGCTGCTGCTCGGCCAGCATCGCCAGCAGACGGCGGCGGGCGGTTTCCCGGTCTTCACCCCAGGCGATCAGCTTGCTCAGCATCGGGTCATAGAACGGCGAGACGCGGTCACCTTCGACCACCCCGCTGTCGACCCGCCGCCCAACGCCCGCAGCCGGTTCGCGGTAGAGCGTCAGCTCGCCGCTGGCGGGCAGAAAGTCCTGCTCCGGGTCTTCGGCATAGAGCCGCACTTCAATCGCGTGACCGCGCAGCACAATCTGCTCTTGGCTCAGCGGCAGCGGTTGCCCTTGAGCCACGCGCAGCTGCCAGGCGACCAGATCCTGCCCGGTGATCAGTTCGGTCACCGGGTGCTCGACCTGCAGGCGGGTGTTCATCTCCATAAAGAAGAACTCACCACGGGCGTCGAGCAGAAACTCCACGGTCCCGGCGCCCACGTAGCCAATGGCGCGCGCCGCGGTGACCGCCGCCTCGCCCATGGCGCGTCGCAGCTCGGGCGACAATCCGGGCGCTGGCGCTTCTTCCACCACCTTCTGGTGGCGACGCTGGATCGAGCAGTCGCGCTCGGCCAGATACACCGCGTTGCCGTGCTGATCGGCAAACACCTGAATCTCGACGTGGCGCGGCTGCAGCACGTATTTCTCGACCAGCATGCGCGCATCGCCAAAGGCCGCCTGCGCTTCACGCTGGGCGGAGGACAGCGCCTCGCTCAGCTCCGCTTCCGATTCGACCACCTTCATGCCCTTGCCGCCGCCGCCAGCCGCTGCCTTGAGCAGCACCGGGTAGCCGATCTTGGCGGCCTCGGCACGGAAGGTCTCCAGCGCCTGATCGGCGCCGTGATACCCGGGCACCAGCGGCACCCCGGCGGTTTCCATCAGCGCCTTGGCCGCCGACTTGCTGCCCATGGCGTCAATCGCGCTGGCCGGCGGGCCGACAAAGATCAGCCCGGCGGCGGCGACCGCGCGGGCAAAGTCGGCGTTCTCCGAGAGAAAGCCGTAACCGGGGTGAATGGCATTGGCGCCGGCGGCTTTGGCTGCGGCGATGATCGCCTCAACCTTGAGGTAACTGTCACTCGGGCGGGCGCCACCGAGGTTGACCGCCTGATCGGCGCTGCGCACGTGCAGGGCATCGCGGTCGGTCTCGCTGTGCACCGCCACGGTAGCGATACCCAGCTCGCGCGCGGTGCGCATGATGCGGCAGGCAATTTCGCCGCGGTTGGCAATCAGCAGGGATTCAATCATGGCTCGCGCACCAGTCGGGTTGGCGTTTTTCCAGGAAGGCCGACAGACCCTCCTGACCTTCGGGGCTGATCCGCACCCGGGCAATCGCCGCCTCGGTGTAGCGGCGCAGCGGGGTGCTCATTTCACCCAGCCCGACTTCCTGCAGCAGCGCCTTGGTGGCCATCATCGCCTGCGGGCCGTTCTGCAGCAGGTTGGCGACCCACTGATCGAGCGCCGCCTCCAGCCCGGCCGCCGGATAACACTCAGCCAGCAGCCCCAGCTCGCGGGCCCGCAGCCCGTCAAAGCGCTCGGCGGTCAGCGCGTAGCGGCGGGTGGCACGGGCACCGATGGCCTGGGTGACGTACGGGCTGATCACCGCCGGCAGCAGACCAATGCGCACCTCCGACAGACTGAACAGCGCGTCCTCCGCGCCAATCGCCATGTCGCAGCAGCTGATCAGCCCGAGCGCCCCACCAAAGGCCGCGCCCTGCACCACCGCCAGCGTCGGCACCTTGAGCTGTGCCAATGAGGCCATCAGCTGCGCCAGCTCGCGGGCGTCGTCCAGGTTGGCGTTGTAATCCAGCGCCGCGCAGTCGCGCATCCAGGCCAGATCAGCACCGGCAGAGAAGTGCTTGCCACGCCCCCGCAGCAGCATAAAGCGCACCGCCGGGTTGGCCGCTACCGCATCCAGGGCGTCCAGCAGCTCGCGGATCATCTGCGCGTTGAAGGCGTTGTTCTTGCTTGCGCGAGCAAGCCAGAGCGTCGCCACACCGTTTTCGCGGAATTCAATTTCTATAGTCTGGTACTGGCTCATTCGATTCTTCTCGATTAGTGACTGGCGCGCTCTTGCTCGCGCAGCTGCAAGCCGCAAGCTACAAGCGGCAAGCTGTCCGTGCAGCCCACAAGCTCGTTTGCTAACCCAAGCCAACGCAGGGTTACCTGCCTCGCAAAAAACGCTCCGCCGGCTCGGTCAGCTTGAAGCTTGCGGCTTGCGGCTTGCGGCTGATGTGCGCCGCTACATCCGAAACACACCGAACGTGCTAGCCGGTATAGGCGCTCCCAACGCCGCCGAAATCGCCAACCCCAGCACATCCCGCGTCTGCGCCGGGTCGATCACGCCGTCGTCCCACAGGCGGGCGCTGGCGTAGTAGGGGTGACCCTGGCGTTCGTATTGATCGAGGATCGGCCGGCGCAGGGCTTCGGCCTGCTCGGCGCTGAACTGCTCGCCACTGCGCTCGGCCTGCTCCTGCTTGACCTGCACCAGCACGCCCGCGGCCTGTTCGGCGCCCATCACCGAGATGCGCGCATTCGGCCACATCCACAAAAAACGCGGATCGTAGGCGCGGCCGCACATGCCGTAGTTACCGGCGCCAAAGCTGCCGCCGATGATCACCGTGAACTTGGGCACCCTCGCGCAGGCCACCGCGGTCACCAGCTTGGCGCCGTGCTTGGCGATGCCGCCTTCCTCGTACTTCTTGCCGACCATAAAGCCGGTAATGTTCTGCAGGAACAGCAGCGGAATGCCGCGCTGGCAGGCCAGTTCGATAAAGTGCGCGCCCTTCTGCGCGGCCTCGGAAAACAGGATGCCGTTGTTGGCGAGAATCGCCACCGGATAGCCGTGCAGATGCGCAAAACCGCAGACCAGCGTGGTGCCGAACAGCGCCTTGAACTCATCGAACGCGCTGTCGTCGACCAGCCGCGCAATCACCTCGCGCACGTCGAACGGCTGCTTGCTGTCGGCCGGAATCACCCCGTACAGCTCCTCCACCGGATAGCGCGGCGGCAGCACCGGGCGGCAGTTCAGCTCACCCTGCTTGTGCCAGTTCAGATTGGCGATGCAGCGGCGGGCCAGAGCCAGCGCGTGTTCGTCGTTCTCGGCGTAATGGTCGGCCACGCCCGAGGTGCGGCAATGCACATCCGCACCGCCCAGCGCCTCGGCGCTGACCACTTCACCCGTCGCCGCCTTCACCAGCGGCGGCCCGGCGAGGAAGATAGTCGCCTGTTCGCGCACCATGATGGTCTCGTCGGCCATCGCCGGCACATAGGCGCCACCCGCGGTGCACGAGCCCATCACCACAGCAATCTGCGGAATGCCCGCTGCGCTCATATTGGCTTGGTTGAAGAAGATGCGCCCGAAGTGCTCACGGTCCGGGAACACCTCGTCCTGCCGTGGCAAGTTAGCGCCGCCCGAATCAACCAGATAGACGCAGGGCAGGCGGTTCTCGCGGGCGATGGTTTGCGCCCGCAGGTGCTTCTTCACGCTCAGCGGATAATAGGAGCCACCCTTCACCGTGGCGTCATTGGCGATGATCATGCACTCAACGCCCTCGATCCGGCCAATACCGGCAATCACCCCGGCCGCCGGAACCGACTCACCATAGACCTCATGGGCGGCCAGCTGGCCGATCTCCAGAAAAGCCGAACCCGGATCGAGCAGCGCATCCACCCGCTGACGCGGCAGCAGCTTGCCGCGCGCCAAATGCCGCGCATTCGCCGCCTCGCCACCGCCCTGGGCAATGGCGGCAAGCAGGGCTTGCAGGTCGCTGACCAGGGAGCGCATGGCCTTCGCGTTGGCCGCGTATTCCGGTGAGGTGGGGGTGATTTGGGTTGGTAGAATGCTCATTGCACGCGCTCCCTGGCCAGCTGCAAGCCACAAGCTACAAGCTGCAAGCTGATCGCGGTCACTCCACTATTTTTGCCAGACGGAACTTCGGCACCCTCGTCGACTAGGTGCTCCCAACCCCGAGGCATCTCCGTGCTGCTTGCCGCTTGCAGCTTATAACTTGCGGCTGCCTCACCGCGTCTCATTAAACAACTCCCGTCCAATCAACATCCGCCGAATCTCACTGGTGCCCGCACCAATCTCGTACAGCTTGGCGTCGCGCAGCAGGCGGCCGGTGGGGTAATCGTTGATGTAACCGTTGCCGCCGAGAATCTGGATCGCGTCCAGCGCCATCTGGGTCGCGCGCTCGGCGGTGTAGAGAATCACCCCGGCGGCGTCCTTGCGGGTGGTCTCGCCACGGTCGCAGGCCTGTGCCACGGCATACAGATAGGCGCGGCTGGCGTTGAGCTGGGTATACATGTCGGCGACCTTGCCCTGGATCAGCTGGAACTCACCGATGCTCTGGCCGAACTGCTGACGGTCGTGGATATAGGGCACCACCACGTCCATGCAGCTCTGCATGATCCCGGTCGGGCCACCGGAAAGCACAACGCGCTCATAATCCAGCCCGCTCATCAGCACCTTCACGCCGCCGTTGACCTGACCAAGGATGTTCTCCACCGGCACCTCGACGTTGTCGAACACCAGCTCGCAGGTGTTCGAGCCGCGCATGCCCAGCTTGTCCAGTTTGGGACTGCGCGAGAAGCCGGCCCAATCGCGCTCGACGATAAAGGCGGTGATGCCGTACGGCCCTTTTTCCGGCTCGGTCTTGGCGTAAATGACGTAAACGTGCGCGTCCGGGCCGTTAGTGATCCACATCTTGCTGCCATTGAGCACGAAGTGGTCACCCTTTCGCTCAGCCCGCAGCTTCATACTGACTACATCGGAACCGGCGTTCGGCTCACTCATCGCCAGCGCCCCGATATGCTCGCCACTGATCAGCTTGGGCAGGTATTTTGCCTTCTGCTCCGGCGTGCCGTTGCGGTTGATCTGGTTCACGCACAGGTTGGAATGCGCCCCGTAGGACAAACCCACCGACGCCGACCCACGACTGATCTCCTCCATCGCCACCACATGCGCCAGATACCCCAGCCCAGAGCCGCCGTACTCCTCAGGCACGGTAATGCCCAGCAGCCCCATGTCACCAAAGCGCCGCCACATGTCCTCCGGAAACTGATTCTCCCGGTCGATCTCCGCTGCCCGCGGCGCCAGCTCGGCATCAACCAGATTGCGGGTCTGCTCGCGCAGCATGTCGATGGTCTCGCCAAGACCGAAGTTCAGCGATGGGTAATGCATGGAGTCACCTGTGTTTATTGTTGTTGGTGCATCAGTGTTGTTTTTCAGGGCAGGCCACGCCCGTGATGGTCAGCGCCCAGCCAGCTCCATATGCAGTAGCGGATAGGGCTTGCCCTGCCCATCGACCGGCGAGCGGCTGACCACCGCAAAGCCAACGTGCTCATAGAAGCCCAACGCCTGCACGTTCTGTTCGTTCACATCCACCTTAGTGGCGCCCTGATGTTCAATCGCGTACGTGCTCAAACGCGCGCCCACGCCCTGCCCACGGGCTTCGGGGGCGATAAACAGCATCTCGATATTGCCATCGCTGACGCCGCAAAAGCCCAGCACCTCGCCATCGCTGCCCTTGGCGACACGCAGATCCACCGCAGCAAAATACTGCTCCAGAATCAGCGGCTTCAGCTCCAGCAGATCAGCCTCGGCCAAAAAGTCATGGGTAGCGCGCACCGACGCCTCCCAGATGGTCAGGAGCTGCGGATACTGCGATTGATCGACGGTTTCTATATGCATGATTCACTCAAAAAAGGGGGGGGTGCGGTTGGCGTTAATTCGTTTGCTCCAGCGCCGTTCGACAACGTTCTTCTGCGGTATCCAGCTCGATCTGCATCTGCTCGATATCCAGCAACTGCTGCGCCAGCTGCGCACGGCGCTGGGTGATCTTGTCCAGAAAGGTCTCCAGCTGCTTGCGATTGCCGTGGCCCGGGTCGTACAGCTCAATCAGCTCCCGACACTCCGCCAGCGAAAACCCGATGCGCTTGCCGCGCAGAATCAGCTTGAGAATCACCTTGTCCTTAGGACTATAAACCCGCTCCTGCCCACGCCGCTCGGGGCTGAGCATGTTCTGCTCCTCATAAAAACGAATCGCCCGCGTGGTGATATCCAGCTCACGGGCGAGGTCGGAAATGCTGTAGGTCTGGGTCATGGAGCGGCAGCTTGGGTTGCTTTACGTTAACGTAAAGGTAAGCTGCTGGACGCTGGTGCGTCAAGCTGCAAGCTGCAAGCTGCAAGCTGCAAGCTGCAAGCTGCAAGTGATCAGCTTTATCTGCGGGCGAGAGAGTCAATATCTGGATTGCAACGAATACTGCCCCACTCACATCTACAAATAGAGGAGGACGAGACAGCCGCGATGTCGGACGCGGCGCTCAAGGGAAAAGTGACAAAAGGCTCAGTGCCAATCACCGAGTATGCGGTTTTTGGTGACCAGCGAACGGGGCCGACATCAAGTAAGTTTGGAAACTGCGTAACGCCTTGCTCACCGGAAAATCAGGAGCGTAGCGAGTGATTTTTCCGAGTGCAGCAACTTGTTATGCGCAGCTCTCAAATTTTAAAGATTTTTGTAAGCGTGATAATTGTCGAGCACATGATGGTAAAGAATTGCCGATTTTTTCCTTGCGGCAGGGTGGAAAGCGTTAATAAAGACAATCCCCTCATGCACATGAACCCGCTCACTCACTTTTTTAATCTCGGGGAATATATAGCGTTTAACTTGACTATATGTACCGCAAAGCACAACAACATCAGGCTTTATCAACTCAACTTGCCTTCTAACAAAAGTGGCAAATTCACTAGCATGTGTATCAAACGCCTTTTTATTGGTTGTAGCACTCCCAGAAGTCTTCCTTATATTTATGTATGCAATGTTCTTAATTGCGTTTTTTTCATTTAGCTTTGCATCTTTGAATGGCGGCACAACCCCATCATAATTTTGAATCCCGTAAGCCCATCGTCCCACACGCCGAAGAACCTTTCCTCGCCACCATCCGCTTTTCTTAACGTCAATAGCTCTATTGATTGCAGTAACAACATTCTGCTTGGCTTTATTTGTTTCCTTTAAAACAAACAAAACTCTTTTTCCACTACTATCCCAATTCTCTTTTGAGATCACTCCGTCGTGGTTGAAGTGCCAGCCCTCCGGGAATGCCTCTTTCCAAGCAGCCATCAACTCATCAATACAAATTATTTCGGAAATTTCTTTATTATCCATGAGTAAACTCAAATTAACTATTGGATAAGTCAGTAGACCCGTCAGGCAGCCATTCGATATTTAAGCCACCATCACTAAAACCAACTACACCTTCCTTTTTCGGTAGTTCACTGCATTGATTCCGATATTGAATAAAATTATCAAGCAATTCAATTAGGTGCACTTTGAACCCTGACTCAGTAGCCTTCTCAAAAATTTCGTCTTCAACCGTCCAACGAGTGCCGCTCAAGCGAGCCTCATTATCTTCCGCACAGAAAACCACTTTGCCATTTTCTTTTACAACCTCAGGGTATTGCTTGGCAAGCATGGCAAGGCGAGTAGCTTCGAAGTCTTGATCAAAATTTGGCATGTTTTTTCCTTTGGCTCGTTATTCTTTCAGCTTGCGCCATATGGGTGACAGGTTGCGTCGTAGGGCCGCATAACGCTTTTGTTTAGCGGCGCCCCGACGGGGGCGTCCGGTGGAGGCCGTAGGCCGGAACAAACTACAACTACTGGTTATGTGGGTGGACTACTGAGCACAAGGCTGCAGCGAAAAAAGAAATAGCCCAAACCAAATATTACCTAACAATATCTGCAGCTTGATCGCATCCCGAGCAAATGCCGGAATGTTTTGGTAGCGATATAGATAACCAATGACTACCCACTGCACAGCCAACCATATGACAGAGAAATACAAAAAGCCTTTGTGGCACTCAGTGTCGGGGGTCGTGTAATAGACATACCACCAAGCTGATACTGCGCCCGTGACGACAAGCACGAGAATCGCGCACGATAAAAAATTGCGCCAACGCGGGTACTCTGTGCTTAAAAGCTTGTCCTTCGCTTCGGTCAAATTTTTCGGCATTCTAATCCCTTCATGAACTGCCCACATAACGCTGCCAGCATGCGCGGCTTTGTAGTGAAGGCGAAGCCGCAACGGAAAAGGCGTCGCCGTGCCTGGCCTTGTTATCTTTGACTACTGGACGAAGACTTTTGCGGCGTCACCCGCAGTTCTCTCAACGGCCGCCATGACACATTGATGTTCACTATGGGCGATTAACAAACCGCTTGGACGATGAAAGTTCGCTATACGGGTACCAGTCTCAACATTGTAAACTCTGACTGTGGAAAATCCGTTTAGACTTCCTGCCGTTTTATGACTTGTAACCTTCCCCATCACTAAAACGTCATATCCACGCTCGCGGGAAAGGTTCAGTGCCATTTCCACAGGAGCCAAATTTCCGCCAGATGCGATGTCAGTGGACTCTTGTCTCAGCACACTACCTTGCACAATTCGGTTATCCACGGAGCCCTCAAGAATGGACACAAAATAATCAGTGCTCTCTTCAACAAAATCTGGATTGCCTTCAAATCTAGGAACGAAGATTACAGCATTTGACGGAATCTCAGAGGCCAATCCCTCTCGCACATTCACGATAGATGGATTCGCACAAGCCTGGAGAAAAATCAGCGCCAGAAAAGGAAAAAATCGAAGTATTCTCATGCTACTCCCCATAGATAACGCCACACATAAGCCGCGCGAGGTACGAGTGTCGGGCGAACGAAGTGAGCGGACTTAATGTGATTGTTATGTGACTTTACTAGCCGAAAAAGCATGCGTTTTCATCCTCCTTCACCAATGCTAGAAATTCTTCAAGATGCCTCACCTGTGGTACTGGAGGATAGCTATGCCACTTCAGGTCTTGTCGCATCCAGTACACCTTCCAGACTTTCTTGGATTTAACGTAGGTGGTCTTAGCAATGGATATTTCTGTCTTTTTGCTAGGGTCTCGAAAGCCTGGCCTGACTTCGAATATCTCCACGCTTTGGCCCGTGATGCGATATCCCAGGTCAACTTGCGCCCGAACATGAGCCGGAGGTCGATTTTTCTCCAGAAATTTCTCAAGCTCCCTCTCGCAGCGCTTTATTTCAAATTCACTTATGGCCATGATTTAAACTCGATGATTGCCCTCACATAACGCAGAGCTTTGCGGCAATTTTGTAGCCGCGAAGCGGTGGAGAAATTGTCCGACAAGAGCGACTTGTTATGCGCTGGTAGTTACTGACACATGGCATTAATGCTGCTCTCAAAGCCAGGGAACTCAGCCTTTGCAGATGCAACGATTGCGCTTGCGCTCCTGGAGGGTGTTGTAGAGTTCTGCTCAGCAAAATATGCAAACTCTGGGTTTTTCGGCCTTCCGTCATTGAGATAGCTAACTGCCTCGTATGGGCCATAGCCGCTAGCAAGAACCCACAGATAGTCAGAGAAATTTGAGGCTATTATGCCAAGTTCGCCCTCCGATCCGAAGAATACGATTGGCTGAGAGAGAAGATCCGCGTTATTGCGGATGCACCAAATAGCTGCATAACCTCCAGTTCCGTCTTGCCCGAACACAAGATAGGCGTCTGTATTTGCCTGAGGGTTTCCCGTCCAGGCACTGAGCCACTCATTGGTTTCTTCTTCGGAAAGAAACTCGGTGTAGGGCTCAAAATCAATGCCTTCGCCATCAAGATAATTGAACTCCAATTCATGGAGCTTTTTTAATACATCGGGGAATGCTTGTCCGGTAACTTGCATATGGCCTCTGGTTAAGTGAGCGCATAACAGTGATTAGATCGCACTAACTTTAATACGCGGCATAACGCCGGACGAGGCGATCTAATATTTTCTTATATTTCAATGGATTAGCGGCCATCGCGCACGAGTGCTGAACGTTAAACCGAACGAGGCTTAACGCTCCACTGATCGACGGCAGTGGCTTGCACGCAGGTGAGGGTGCTGTCGGGTATTCGAGGTGAAATGAGTCGGGTCTATGTAGCATCCATGCCTCCTGACGGGGCCGCGAGAAGTGCGGTGATTTGATAGTGCTACTACACGCGTCGTTTGCCAACCCTGAATTAGGCTAAAGATTAGGTGAAATAGCGAGGCCTTGGCGCGCAAATACGGACGTGGCGAATGCACGGACCCAAGTCCCGTTTACGCGGGCGAGTAGCGCAGATTTATCGGGAAAAAGAAGCGTAGGGTGTCTGAGGAGCGAAGCGACGAGTTTTCGCGTGGCCGGCGAGGCTTCCCCGATAAATCGAGCAACGCAGCGAACCCGAAGGGCCGCGTAGTCGGGTGCCCGGGGGGATCGCCAAGGGGGGCCGGGCAAGCGGCCCCCTTTGGCTCGCCGTGAAGGCGAAAGGCGGGTTATCAGACAGCGCCGAAGTGACCGGCATGACCGCCAACCCCATGGATCCTCGCCTTCGCGAGGATGACGCGGTGATAGGGGCAGCGAGCCGGGGCTATCCAAGCGCGGGCGCTGGATTAACCACGCGGCCTAAACACCAACACCAACCCCAGCACAATCGCCCCCATCCCCACCAAACTCAACGCCGCCATCCGATTACCCAAAAACAGATAATCCAACAGCGCGGTACAACCGGGCATCAGATAAAACAGACTGGTGACGTTGACCAGATTGCCCATCCGAATCAGCCGATACAGCAACAGGGTCGCGCCGACCGAAATCAGCACGCCCATGTAAAGCAGCGGCACGATAAAGCCGACGCTCCATTCCACGTCAAACGGCTGAAAGGGTACGACCACCGCGCACATCAGCAGGCCGATGGCGTATTGCAGCGGCAGCACGTCCATGGGTGATTGCTGAATCCCCTTCTGGAAGATCGAACCCAGGGTGATGCACAGCAGTGCTGCCAGCGACAGGCCGATGCCCAGCAACGAGAAGCGCGCCGCCAGCAGGCTGTCGAGCACGACCAGCGTCAGGCCACCGAGCGCCAACAGCAAGCCCAATACCCGCAGCAGGTTGGCGCGGCGTTCGACCAGCATCAGGGTGAGGATCGGCTGCACGCCCAGCACCGTTGCCAGCACCCCCGGCGTGAGCCCGGCGTCCAGCGAGAGCAGGTAGAAGATGGTGTAGCCGCCGGTCAGCAGTACCCCCGACCAGCGCTACCTGCTTGCGGGTACCGCGCGCCGGCAGCCAGCGCCGCCGGGTGAGCGCCAGCAGCCCGAGGGCAGCGCAGGCCGGCACGGAGCGCAGCAGCAGAAAGACGAAAGGCGGAGTATCAGACAGCGCTGAATTGACCAGCGGGACACAGAGCTTCCCGGCACAGCATCCCGCAGAACAGACAGGTAGCGATGGCCAGGTTGCCCATGCGCATCAACCGGCCACACATCAGGTCAGAACGACCACTGCATGCGCCCCCACACCTGCGGAGTACGCTCGGTGTCACTGGTGGGATGCTCGCCGCTGCGCCATGCGCTGGTAGCACTGAGCGTCAGTTGCGGGTGGGGTTGCCACTGCGCCCCCACCCCAGCACTGCTCAGATTACGATGGTAGTCGCCGTCTTGCTGAGGGTGACGTTCCAGGCGAGCATAGCCGCCATCCACAAACGCCGTGAACTGCCACTGCGGCCGCCACCGATAACGCAGCTCAACAGTTCCGATAACCCCCTCGTCCGCGCTGGCCTCACCCGCGGGATAACCGCGAACGGCATAGGGCCCGCCAAGCGACATATGCTCTGAGCTATCAAGGTTGCCATCGGTCACCTGCCCCTGCACCGCCGTGTACAGACTGAATGGCCCCGCCAACTGCTGCAGACGCAGCAGCGAGTACTGCAGCTTGTCATAGCTGCCAAGGTCAGCACTGTCGCCACGCAGATGCCCATGCACCCAGTTCAGACTGAAGGCGTTTACCCCGCCGCCACCGAGACTGTCGCGCCAATCACCTGAGAGTCCCAGCGAGACGCTTTCAGACGTCTTGTCGGTAACAATCAAGCCATCCAGCAGTTCGTCAGTCAGGTCCTTGCGATCCACCTGCACCGTGCTGCGCAGGTTCATCGTGCGGCTGCGAACCCAGGGGTGGCTGACGAATACGCCCACGGTATCCGCGGTTCCGGTCGCGTCCAGATCGTCAAAGTCGCCGCCCAGCTCATAATCCATTCTTGAGGCCACAATACCCGCCCGCGTCCCCCAGGGGCTGACCGGCACATCGTAGCGTGCGTGGTAGTAGAGTTGCCGTTCATCAGAGCCCAACAAAGACAGCGCCAGGGCATCACCAACGCCTAGGGGATTGGCCAGGTACAGCTCCCCGCCCAGGCGATACGCCCCCGTGTGACGATTACCGTAGTTGTCGAGCGTCAGCGCACCGCTGACAAGCGGTTCATCTTCCAACACGACCGTCAGATCAGACTGGCCGGACTCGGCCCCTGCCGCCAGCGATGATCTCGCCCGTACACCCGGCACATCATTGAGCAACAGCAGACGCCGCTCCAACGGTTTGAGCTTTACCGCATCGCCAGCCTCCAGCCCGCTCAGCGTCGCGGCAGGCAGCGCGTCGCGCAGGCGACTCCCGTTATCCAGCGTTACCCGGCCATACTCCCCTTCAGCTATCGCCAGGGTAATCACACCGTCTTCGCCAATTTCCTGTGCAGGCACATAGGCGCGACTCACCAGGTAGCCTTGCTGACGGTAGTAGAGCGTAAGGCGTTCGGCGGCCTGATACAGCTCGGCCAACGTCAGCGTCCGCCCCTCCAGGTCAGCCAACTGCTCCAGCAGCACATCCGTTGGCAACGCGCGATTGCCTTGAATCCGGAACTGCTGCACCGGAATGCGCACATCGGATTGCGGCGCCGTTACAGGCACCTCTGTGGGCGCCTGCAACACAGGGTCTGCAGGGGCTGGCAACGCCGGTGCATGATCTTCAAGTATGCGCAAACTGTCACCAGCCTGTGGCGGCTGTTGCGCCATCGCGGCAGTGGACGGCAGCCAACAACAGATGGCCAACAACCCCAACCCTTTTGTACTCACTGCGAATCCCTCGATTTGTTCCATGACAACAACCGCCAGGTCACGCGGGACCTGGCGTCACTCCTCTGGTCGGTCTTATCTATTCGGCTTGAACGTCAGCGCGGCTATTGACCATCATCGCCAAGGGCAGAGAGCCCGCACTGAACGGTCGCGGGTTACGCGTTGCGACGGTCTGTAGCTGCCCGTCTGGCACCCCAAGACGTTGCAGCAGCTCGGCAACAGACTGCGCGTGAGCGATAAAACGTTGCGGATCGATCAGGTTCGCGCCAGCGTCGCCTGTCTGTACCATCAGCTGAACCCGCGCCTCGGGATTGGCTTTCAGGAAGGCCGCCAGCGCCACGAACAAGCTCGGTGTGGCAGCATCCGTCCTGCCGATTTCACTACCTGACAGGCCCACCGTTTGCAGCTGCGACGAGTTCAGCCGCAACGCGAGCGGGCGCTCCGGAGCGGTGGGAACCGTCAGCGTTACCGCTCCGCCCAACCCCGACAGATTGAGACCGTCGCCCAGAACCTCAAGCTGCAGCGCCTGTTGCTCCGGCGTCGGCAGCGACTGCTCTAAGGGCTGTTGTGGAGGGCGATAGTTGATCGCTTCCTGATATCCCTGAGGCGGCAGATAAGCCAATATGCTGGCCAAAACCTGAATCGGACTATTGAGCTGGTAGTTTTGGCTATCCGCACCATCAAGCACCCCGCTGACGGTCACGGTCTTGGCCTCGCCAATCTCGGCATCAGCAAACCAGGCGTCCAGATTCACCCGCAGATCGTCACCACTGAGTACCCCGCCCAGCGCCGCCGTCACCTGCGCATCGGCAGTACCGTCATAGACTTTGTGTTGCACCAGCACATTGATCAGATCAATCATCTTGGCGCTGATATCGGCGGTGGTGGTGATGCTGCTCGCCGACAGGGCATAGTTGCCGGCATCCGCGCCGGACAGCGCACCGCTGACAGTGACGGTTTTGCCAGTGCCCGCGTTCTTGTCGTCAAACGCGCCGCTTACTGCCAGTTGCAGGTCGTCGCCGCTGAGTACACCACTCAGATCTGCCGCCACATCCGCATCGCTCGTGCCGTCGTAGGTTTTGCTGGCGGCTACTGCGTTGATCAGATCGATCACCTTGGCGCTGATGTTGGCGGTGGTGGTAACCGTGCCGTTCAGGGTGTAGTTGCCTGCATCCAAACCGCTCAGTGAACCCGTAACGGTGACCTCTTTACCGGTGCCAGCGTGCTTGTTATCAAACGCGCCATTCAAGGCAGCAGCCAGGTCATCACCGCTGATCACGCCAGCCAGATCAGCCGTCACATCCGCATCGGTCGTGCCGTCGTAGGTTTTGCTCGCGGCTGCCGCGTTGATCAGATCGATCACCTTGGCGGTGATGTCGGCGGTGGTGGTGATGCTGCTTGAGGACAGGGCGTAGTTACCCGCATCGGCACCCGACAGTGCGCCGTTGACGGTGACGGTTTTGCCAGTGCCCGCGTTCTTGTCGTCAAACTCGCCGCTAACCGCCAATTGCAGATCGTCGCCGCTGAGTACACCACTCAGATCTGCCGCCACATCCGCATCGCTCGTGCCGTCGTAGGTTTTGCTGGCGGCTACCGCGTTGATCAGGTCAATCACTTTGGCGCTAATATCGGCGGTGGTGGTAAGGGGGCCGTTCAGGGTGTAGTTGCCTGCATCCAAACCGCTCAGTGAACCCGTAACGGTGACGTCTTTGCCGGTGCCAGCGTGCTTGTTGTCGAACGCGCCATTCAGCGCAACAGCCAGATCATCGCCGCTGATCACACCATCCAGGTCAGCCGTCACATCCGCATCGGTGGTGCCGTCGTAGACCTTGTTCTGCGCAATGGCGTTAATCAGGTCAATGATTTTCGGTGTCACCGTGAGCGTACCACCGGTAGCGGTCAGGTCGACGTTGTAACCCGTGGCGTCCAGATCGCCGACCTGCCAGGTCAGCCCGTAGCTACCCGCATTCGCGCTTGCGGCCGCGCCTGCCGATGCAAGCGTGGGCGCACCGATGTTGCTGGCGTCGTCCTGGGTGAACACATCGCCGTAAGCTGCTGCGTCCACAAACCCGCTCAGCGTGTAATCGGTGCCGGCAACCGGCGTGGTAATGGCGTACAGATCACCGTAGGTCTTGCTGCCATCAACCGTGCCGGTGACCGTCAGCGTGGGTTGCATGGCAAACACATAGCGGTTGCCCGCGGCTGTCACACTTGGCGAACCAGTCCAACTGGTATTCCACAGCGCCTGATTGCCGCTGGCCAGACCACCAAAGGTGTTGTCATCCGGGTTATCGCTGTAGATCAGCCAGCGGCCATCGGCATTTGTGGCGGACAACGCAGATCTGTCCGCCTGATTAATAAAGGTTACACCCGCCAGAACCAGCGCATCGCCAGCCGCGCTGGAGGTCACTGTACTGCCGCTGCGCAGGAAGATTCTTCCGTCCGTCTGCACCAGCAGTGCGTTATCGCCCAGTTCAACGCTGTCCAGCAAACTAATACCCAAACCGCCTTTAAGCGTCAGGGTTTTACCTGTCAGACCGCTTGCCACCCTGACGCCACCACGCGTGTTTACGCCAAAGTCTGTGGACTCGATGGTTCGATTATCGGTCAGCAGGTAATAGCTATTAGAAATGGTGCCCGATGAGTTTCCGATCAGAGTTCCAACAATGTTATTCCCTCGCACCTCACCCGTGGCATAGGATTCGCTGATATCACCCGAAGCTTGAGTACCAACCAGGCCGCCAACTCTATTGTTCCCGTCAACGCTTGCGGAGGCGTAGGACTGGCTGATAGAACCATTGTCAAGATAGCCGACCAGACCTCCGACATCGACGCCCCCTTGCACTTCACCGATGGCATAGGACTGGCTGATGCTGCTACCAGTCTGCGCACCCACCAGACCGCCAACATCATTACTCCCCGTCACCGCACCGGTGGCATAAGACTGGCTGATGCTGCTACCAGTCTGCGCACCCACCAGACCGCCAACATTATTACTCCCCGTCACCGCACCGGTGGCATAGGAGTGGCTGATACTGCTATACCACTGCCCACCCACCAGACCGCCGACGAGATTCTGGCCCGTAATATCGACGTTTTCCAGCCCCACCTGACGCAGCGTTGCGCCATCGGCGAAGCCAAACAGGCCGACACTCTCTGTGGCTCCCCGATCAATAAACAGATCACTGATCACATGCCCCAAGCCATCAAATACGCCACGGAAGCTATTGCTGTAACTGCTACCAATCGGATCAAACCCCGCACCGCTGTTCCAGCCTGCTGTGGCACTGGCATCAATATCCGCCCCCAGCACGTAGTTGCCGGTAAGTCCGCTGTTGATGGCTTGCAGCTGTTGCAGAGTGAGGATGACGTTATAGGCATCAGGGCGGTTGGTTGCAGTGATGGTGCCGCTGGGCAAATCATGGCGGTTAAAGACCTGATTGCCCGACAGCCCCAGCAGATAAGGCGTAATCTGGTCACCGGCATTGCCCCACACCTCGCCAAACTCGAAACCGGTGAAGCTGTCGGCGGAGAACATTTGGGCGGTGGTCAGGCCCGTGCCACCGCCAGCGCTCGTTGCCTGGCCGGTTGTTTCGGTGTTCCAGTAGCTGTTGGTGATGGAGGTGTAACTAGGGGCCTGATACGCGACCAGACCGCCAACCAGACCACTCCCCATTACCGCACCGGTGGCATAGGACTGGCTGATGTTGCCACCGTTCTGACGCCCGACCAGACCGCCAACCTCACCACTCCCCGTTACCGCACCTGTGGCATAGGACTGGCTGATGCTGCCATCAAACTGATGCCCGACCAGACCGCCAACCTC
>NZ_NTMR01000025.1 GCF_002307495.1 Pseudomonas abyssi
TTGCCACCGTTCTGACGCCCGACCAGACCGCCAACCTCACCACTCCCCGTTACCGCACCTGTGGCATAGGACTGGCTGATGCTGCCATCAAACTGATGCCCGACCAGACCGCCAACCTCGAACGTCCCCGTCACCGCAGCGGTGGCATAGGACTGGCTAATACGACTATTAGCGAAGCTGTCACCGACCAAACCACCAACGCGGTACTCCCCGTTCACTGAGCCACTGACATAGGACTGGCTGACACGACTCTTGTATTGCGCACCCACCAGACCGCCGACGTAATCCCGGCCCGTAATATCGACGTTCTCCAACCCCACCTGACGCAGCGCTGCGCCACCGGTGTAGCCAAACAGGCCGACAAAGTCTGTGGCTCCCCGGTTAATAAACAGGCCACTGATCACATGCCCCAGGCCATCAAACACGCCCTGGAAACTATTGCTGTAAGTACTACCAAGCGGATTAAACCCCGCACCGCTGTTCCAGCCTGCGGTGGCGCTGGCATCAATATCCGCGCCCAGCACATAGTGGCCGGTCAGCCCGCTGTTGATGGCTTGCAAGGCGTCTACGTCGGTAATGATGGTGTAGTCGATGACAGAACCAGCACTGCCCAGCTGGGTGCTGAAGCTGCCGGTGGAGGCCAGATTGATGGGCGCCGTGACCCGGTATTGGGCTTCGGTGCCGTTAATCACCCCATCGCTGCTGCCCTGACCGTATTTCAGCGCCAGGCCGGCGGTGCCGCTGGCGTTAAGGGACTCATTGACGTGGATATCGCGCTCGGCGTTCAGGGTGAGGGTGTTGTCGTTCCAGCTGACGCTGTCATTAACGAAAACATCGCCGTTGCCGTCGGTGGCGCCATTGACGCTCTGAATCTCGACGTCGGTGCTGGCCAGCTGATTGCTCAGCGTGGCGCCGGTGATATCGCCATCGCTGTCGGCGATGGTGAAGTCGTTGGGATCGATCAGCCAGCGGCCGGTCTCGCCATGTTCAGCCTGCGTGGTGATCTGTGTGCTGTCGGCAATCGTGACGTGAGCGCCGCTGGTTTCAATAAAACCGCCATCGCCGCTGGCGGGTGCTGAGGCGTCCAGCGTGCCGTCGATAGTGGCGGTGCCGCTTTGCATATCCGCCAGCAGCACGATTTTGCCGTCGCGCTCGGCCACGGTCTGTGCACGAATCTGCCCACTGTTGTTAACCACCGAATCAAGCACCTGATCGGCGGCGTGGGTGGTGAGGTAAATACTGCCGCCATCGGCCTGGATCGCGCCGTGGTTTTCCACCAGGGCATTGAGCTTGCCCTGCTCAATGGTGAGGTTGATCAAACCGTCGCCGGCAAAATCCAGCTGGATTTTCTCTCCGGCCGCCATGGCAACGCTGCCCAGGTTTGCGCGGATCACCCCTTCGTTACTCACCTGGCCGCCGAGCATCACCACAGCGCCGCCATCGGCATGGATGGTGCCACGGTTGATCACCGCCTGATCGCCATTGCCCTCAAAACGGTAGTTGCCGTCGACAAAATCCTGATTGTCGATATCCAGCGTGGAAGCCACCAAGCCACCCACATTGACGCTGGCCCCTTCGGCAAACAGCACCCCGTTCTGGTTCACCAGAAACACCTTGCCGGTGGCATTGAGGTTGCCGTAAATCGCCGAGGGATCGTTGCCGATAACGCGATTGAGCGCCACGGCGGAGCTGCTGTTCTGGTCGAAGTTGACGGTGTTGCCTTCACCGATGCTGAACGACTGCCAGTCGATAATGGCCTTGTTTGAGCCCTGCTCGATGGTGAGCGTATGGTCACTGGGCTGGCTGATGGACACATCGCCAGCAATCACCTGACCATTTTGCGGCAGGGTCGCAGCCAGAACAGCCCCAGGTGCCGCGAACAACAACAGCAACATGCCTGGAGCGACCCGCCATTGCCCGTTTCGTAGCACGCCGCTGCCCTGCTTGCCTCGCCCCTTGCCGCAACCACGCGCCAACTCGGATACGGCCTGCCAAACGCCCAGCGCAGCATTGAAGACGGTTTTGAAGATGTGATTCATGGTGCTCCCTTCCCCGGGGTACGTCCGGCCCGGGTCGGGCAATGACAGCTCCCCTGCTTGATGATTTCCGTTTGAGCTGTAGGGTAGAGATCACTAGGATTAGGAACCACTTGGCGGGTATATCATTTTCCCGGCTTTTATCATTTTCCCGACCTGAGCAGCCAAGCCGGTAAATTCCGATAGTATTCAACCATGATAAGAAAACATGGAAACGGCACCGAGGTGCCAGTAGTCCTGGCAGATATGAGTGGCGGTCAGGCAATCGACCTGCCGGGCATTCGCGGTCGTATGGAACGTCTGGAGTTCGCCAGCGGCATAGTGCTCTACCGGATGGAATATGAGGCGCTGGAAGACTGTTCCGTGCAGGTACAGAACAGTTTCAGCGAGCCGTGGATCGGCTCAGCGCTGCATCTGCAAGGTCACTCCGAGCTATCCTACCCCGACGGTAAAACCTTTACGCTGACACCCGAATCCGCCCTGTTGATGCGGGTTGACCCATCGGGCAGTCGCTTTCACCTTTTCAAGGGCCAGCTCATTCGCCATGTGGGCGTAGCCTCAACCCTCGCACCACTGCAAGCGCGCTTCGACGGCCAACTGCCGGAGCGCCTGGCGCTGTTCCAAGACAGCGCGTTCGGCGACTTCCAGCTGGGCCAGTCATTCTCGCCCAGCCCGCGTCTGCGACAGCTGGCAAGCAACCTGTTCGACAACCACGCCAGAGGCAGCGCCAGGCTGGTCAAACTCGAAGGCATTGCAAACCTGTTTCTCGCCGAAATCATCGAGCTGTTCTGCGAAGAAAGCGATGCGGAAGATCACATTATCGTTTGGGAAAAGCAGGCCCTCAGCGACATCATCGCGCACATCGAGCGTAACCTCGATGGCACTCTGGCCCTGGCCCATATGGCCGATATGGCAGGCCTGTCCGAGAGCCGCCTGGATCACTTATTTCGGCAAAAATTCCAGCTGAGCTGCGCAGAATACGTCCGTAATGAGCGGATGAACGCAGCCAATCGTTGGCTGCAGACAGGTGAGCTACCCGTGCGGGAAGTTGCAGTGCGTGTCGGCTACAGCCACGTGAGCAATTTTTCACGCGCCTATCGTACGCGCTTCGGTGAAACACCTGCGCGGACACTGCGCCGAGGCGCATTCAGCGGCAGGTAATGCACCACCTCAAGACGGGCCCCAACAGGAGCACTGAGCCCATGACACCCGCCGTTGCGGGGGCCATGGGGACAAAGGCCGCAAACTGGGGCATGCCTGGCGCGACGCCGCGTTAACCCCGTTGCCTGAACACCAACACCAACCCCAGGACAATCGCCCCCATCCCCAGCAAGCTCAGCGCCGCCATGCGATTACCCAGGAACAGAAAATCCAGCAGCGCGGTGCAGCCGGGCATCAGGTAGAACAGACTGGTCACGTTGACCAGGTTGCCCATGCGGATCAGCCGGTACAGGAGCAAGGTCGCACCCACCGAGATGAGCACGCCCATGTACAGCAGCGGCACAATGAAACCGACGCTCCACTCCACCTCAAACGGCTGAAAGGGTGCGACCACCGCGCACATCAGCAGGCCGATGGCGTATTGCAGCGGCAGTACGTCCATGGGTGATTGCTGAATACCCTTCTGAAAGATCGAACCCAGGGTGATGCAAAGCAGCGCTGCCAACGACAGGCCGATGCCCAGCAACGAGAAGCGCGCCGCCAGCAGGCTGTCGAGTACCACCAGCGTCAGGCCACCCAGAGCCAGCAGCAAACCCAAGAGCCGCAGCAGGTTGGCGCGGCGTTCGACCAGCATCAGGGTGAGGATCGGCTGCACGCCCAGTACCGTTGCCAGCACGCCCGGCGTGAGCCCAGCGTCCAGCGAGAGCAGATAGAAGATGGTGTAGCCGCCGGTCAGCAGCACCCCGACCAGCGCTACCTGCTTGCGGGTCCCCCGGGCCGGTAACGAGCGCCGCCGGGTGAGCGCCAGCAGCCCGAGGGCAGCGCAGGCCAGCACAAAACGCAGCAGCAGAAAGGCAAAGGCGGAGGCGTGTTCCAGCCCCCATTTGGAGAAGATCGCGCCCGCGCTCCAGAGCAGCACGAACAGCGCAGTCGGGCCAATGGCGGCCCAGTTCAAACGTAGAATAAACATATGTCACCTGTCAGGACACAGGTTCGCCCTGCAGCAAAACGCCAGCCAGGGAGAACAGAAATCAGAAAAGGGGTAGTGAGATCAGTGCGCCGGTGGCGGTGAAGCCACTGCAGCCACGATGGCTACGCCGGGAGGGGTGACCGGCAGGCAGGCCACGGCAGCCTGCACGCGCGCAACCACACCGGCAAGCGCGGGGCGGTTTACAACAGCGGTGGTCTGGGCAGTGGACATGCGGTCACTCTGGACAGGTAAAAACGACTAGGTCGCCGTTTGACGACTCGGTGAGACTAGCACCGTGATGGTGCATGGGCAAGACGGGAAGGTTGCGGCATCGGATGGGCGTAGCAGAATGTAACGGGCACGGCATGCCGTGCCCCTGCGCACGTGGTGGAGAAGGTTGGCGGGCGGGCTGCAACGAGGCAAGGCCAGTCGTAGGGTCACAGCATGCTGTGACCGTGCGGCATCCAATATCCCGCCTGAACCAGCGTCGCGCACGGCACGGCCACGGCATGCCGTGGCCCTACAGTGGCCGAACGCGAAGCATGCACGGCACCACTCCCCGTTTACGCGGGCGAGTAGCGCAGGGTTGGCAGGAAACAGGACGGCAGCCTGTCTGAGGCTCGCAGAGCCGAGTTCTGCCGGCCCCTGCCAAGCCGAGCAACGCAGCGAACCCGAAGGGCCGCGTAGCCGGGTGCCCGGGGGGATTCAGGGAAGCGCTAATCCATTTCACACGCCCTCTGCGAGTGCTCAAGCGTGCAGATGCAAGGCGCGA
>NZ_NTMR01000026.1 GCF_002307495.1 Pseudomonas abyssi
CGAGCAACATGTGCGTGGCAAATGGGCCTGTCGTCAGTGCGAAACGCTGATCCAGGCGCCCGTGCCGGCCCAGGTGATCGACAAGGGCATTCCCACCGCCGGCTTGTTGGCCCATGTAATGGTGGCCAAGTTCGCGGACCACTTGCCGCTGTATCGCCAGGAAAAGATCTTTGGCCGTGCAGGCTTGGTCATATCGCGTTCGACGTTGGCGCAGTGGGTAGGCCAAACCGGCGTGCAGCTCCAACCCTTGGTGGATGCATTGCGCGAGGCAGTGCTAGCTCAAGACGTTGTACACGCCGATGAAACACCGGTGCAGATGCTGGCACCCGGCGAGAAGAAAACACACAGGGCTTACGTCTGGGCCTACTGCACTACGCCGTTCTCAGCACTGAAGGCGGTAGTCTATGACTTCAGTCCCAGCCGTGCTGGCGAACATGCGCGTAACTTCCTGGACACCTGGAATGGCAAATTGGTCTGCGATGACTTCGCAGGCTACAAGGCTGGCTTCGAGCAGGGCATCACCGAAATCGGTTGCATGGCGCATGCGCGGCGCAAGTTCTTCGACCTGCATGCCGCCAACAAAAGCCAGCTGGCCGAACAAGCGCTGCACTCGATTGGCGGGCTGTATGAAGTCGAACGGCAAGCCAAAGACCTGAGTGACGAGGATCGCTGGCGAATACGCCAGGAAAAGGCCAAGCCCCTAGCCGACACCTTGCATACCTGGATGCTGGCCCAGCGCGAGCTGGTGCCTGAAGGCTCGGCCATCGCCAAGGCACTGGACTACAGTCTCAAACGCTGGGTGGCGCTAACGCGCTACCTGGATGATGGTGCCGTGCCCATCGATAACAATGCGGTCGAGAACCAGATCAGACCGTGGGCGCTTGGCAGGTCAAACTGGCTGTTCGCTGGATCGTTGCGCAGCGGTAAACGGGCTGCAGCGATCATGAGCCTGATCCAGTCAGCTCGCATGAATGGCCATGATCCGTACGCCTACCTCAAGGACGTGCTAACGCGGTTGCCGACGCAGAAGGCTAGCGAGATCGAGCAACTGCTGCCGCATCAGTGGATGCCGGGCTGATCGGCGCAAGGTGTATTCCCCGTACGCTTACCATCGTTCACCGGCTGGGTGGGGTGTGAGTACAACCCTGCGGTGGGGACCAGAGAAGGATTAAGTTGGATCCGCTCCTTTTGCGGCACTAAAAGCGAATAGCGTTTGTCGCCGAGCGGGGGGCAATATGCAAACTTTGCACATTGCTTTCCGTCGTCCCAACGTCCGTCATCCGTTGGGGGCAATGGTCATTGACAGGCTAGTCCGCACTCCAACTCAAGCCCGTCCCAAAAGAGATCGAGAAACTACTGCCGCATCAGTGGATGCCGAGCTGATCGGCGCAAGGTGCCTTCCCCGTGCGCTTACCTTTTTTTATTTTTACCGGCCGGTACGTTGCCCGGTGTTGCTTCTTTCCGCTTTTTGGAATCCGTATGCGAAGCATGTGGCACGTTGCTTGATGCACCGGCGCCGAGTCCCTGGCGCCGTGCAGATTGTTGTTAAACAGTGCGAGGCTTAGTCTGTTGGTGCGTATTTTTGGGGCTTACGCCCTTAGCCGCAGGTTCTGCCGAATACCACACTGGTTTACTTTTCCTGCTGATTCTAACTTTCGAAAGGTCTGCATTGGATGCTGCCTCCGGTAAGGAGAAATTGCGCTTCGTTGCCGTACGCCTGTCTCCATAACGCTCAATCGACCGCGTAGACCGATGCCCCATGATGTAAGCCATGAGCCTGGGGTCGATGCCGGAGGCTTTGAGGTTGGAGCCCATCTGGTGCCGTAAGCTTCTTAGCGTTGGCTGTACTTTACGCCTGGGCCAAAGCTGCCTGCATTGTTCTCGCAGAGTATCCCTGATTGCCGCAGCGCTGCGGTGTGAGTGTCGATACAGGTCTACTGCTTTAGCCGCAAGCTCAAAATCTGTTTGGTTTGGGAACGTAATATCGCGGTCGGCACCCCTGATGCCTTGATCGTCCTTTTTGGCTCCAATAATATGGAACCCCTCACCAGTGACCTGAATCGAGTGCATCTCACAGGGTCGGACGCCGAGCAGCCAAGCTAGCGTAACGGCAGCAAAAACGTCGTAGTTCCGTGTTTTGCCTAGGTGATGCAGAAGTGCGGCAATATCATCCTCGCTCAGGGCTTTAACCGCGTGAAGCTTCTCTTTAGGAGGGATGGTGCTGCCAGGCAAGGTGGTTGGATTAGGCGTTAGCACGATCCGCTTGGCTGCTGCTGGGTAGCCACGTTCACGAACGTCGAATGACAGTGCATTTTTCAGGACTCTGAAGTAGCCGGGTCTGTAGTCTGCTGCACACCCCGTCAATGCTTCGCATATCGCGCTTGTTGAGAGTTGTGTGCCTGGCATTCTCGTTTTGTAGAAGTTTCTTGCAAGCTTTCGGTATCGTTCTTCGGTGCTCTTCAGCATGTTGGCATCCTTATAGTTATTGTTATTTTTTTGATGTCAAAAGCAGCCGCTTCGCGAAGGGGCGCTTGTTTTTTCGCTCCTGGTCGGAGCGAAAAATCATGTCGGCATGGCATTGGCTGGGCCTCACCTCACCGTTGTTCGTGATGCCCTCGCCAACACCATGCCGCCACTGCGCCCCCATACCCGAAGCGCGGGTATGGTGTGTGCGCACGTACTCGCGCGCATGAGCACGTACCGTGGGTACGCGCTCTGGCAGCGCGCTGCCTGGCTTTGTTTGACATCAAATTCGGTAGCCGGCTCGGGCCGGAAATGAGAGCCAGGGCGTGGCACCCACATCAGACCTCTTCGCTGAGTTCTGGATAGACCGGATTTGACGCGCGCAATAAGCTGTAGCGAAAGCTTCATCATATTATTTTTATAGTTCCCATAGCCGCGCATTTTTTATTGCTGCCATAACATCCACAAGGAATAAAACACCGCGCCCGGCCAACTAGGCATCCAAACTTATTTATCCAGATCAGCAGCAAACCAATGACGCGCTGTATTGTTGCAAATAAGGAAAACATAAAACAATACCCAGCTTACAAATATAACCAACTTTGCCATCAGGCTCTGCGGGATTCACTTGAGGGCAGCACGGAATATAGGGAATTCATAAAGAGGGGGTGCGAAAATCGCTATAGGTGAGAGCGAAGTTCGCACTAGGGGAGAGCGGTTTCAATCCTATCGCGCAAGAGACTAGAGCAAAAATCGCAACATTACGACGCCGGCGGCAACAGGTCTCATCTTTATTTGCAGTAGTTATAAGTGAACACTTATCTTCCTGATCCGGCTTTCATCGATATCAGTGAAATTTTCAAGCTGACCTCGACATACCACATTCTTTTTGCAGCCGGTTATCTGGTAGATCTTTTCTTCTACCTTTTTTGCTGCAGCTCTTACTTCGTGAGCATACATAGTCTTGTAACCATCCGTTACGTCAACGCTACTGCCATAACCATCATGATTGCAAAGAACTTTAATCTGGTATGGGCCTATTTCTGAAGATTCAGCAATTGAGATAAATGTCGCCCTGGCAATCTTTCTGGGTAGATGCTGACCAATTCGACCACCAATTTTCATCATGTAATCACGAACAACAGACTCGGGCAGTCGATCCAGCTGAATGCCAGAGAACACGTATCTTGATGTGCTGTGTTTCATCGAAAAAAGAACCTGGCTGTATGCAGTATCATTGAGCATAAGATGAAACTCTTCACCATTTTTAAGCGTATCTTGCTCGTTTTCTTTTGTGCGCTCAGGGAAAACAATGGCGCGCATTTTATGATTAACGTACGCTTTCCTGATTTTTGCAACCTCATCTGGACGAACACCAGTAAACAGCATAAAGAGTACGGCAGCAGATGCGCATGCAAACGCTGACGCGACATTTCGCTCAGGCCCATCATTGCAGATCTTAATACACTCATTAATAAAGCTAGCCAGCTTGTCGTGCTCAATCCTGATTTTGCTTCGACGGTCTTCATGCCAGATGTTCATCTCGCGCATAATCTCGACCGGGTTCGATGTAATCAGTGATTTGCCTTCATGTCTGCTTGTGACTATTGCGAATCGATAGATAGAACCCAACAAGCCGAGGGCCTTATTTGCTGCACGTTTTCGTTCTTTTGACATCGTCCCGTTTGCCCGCAAAACGGGTTTAGTAATGCTCGCGTGAAGCTCTATCACATCTTCATAGTCGAAGTCACCAAGCGATACATCAGCAATAGAAGAGAGGTAGTTTTTGAACGTTCGACGGTAGTCTTCTCGTGTCGCTTGAGTGATCCTTTGCTTCGCCTTCATCATCTTCTCGAAAGTGCTTTCGACCGTCACAAAGCTTGACTGCTTATCTAGTTTTTCTCGCTCAATGATCTCATCTATTTCACCAATCAGCTTGGCGGCCTGATCTCGAATCGACACGATTTTTGCTTTCGAGTCGTACTTGCTGATCGTAATTCGTTTCATTGTGCCGTTGACTCTCTTTATGACAACGAACGTTTTTGCGCCCCTCGCTGTAACCCTAAGCGCGAGCCCGCGTTGAGTTTTGTCGTAGAAGATCTGCTCTGATTTACCTGCGCTGCACTCAAGCGCTCTGATCGCATCGTGCGTGAATTGAAGCTCGGCCTTTGCCACTTTTCTTACCCCCGAAAACCGGATCGCTGTGAAATCCATGGAAACTTCTGATGACATCTGAGCACCTGGAAGCCCCATTACACCTGCGCCCTGATGGAAACCCATGGAAACTTTCATGGAAACTTTCGGCCCAGCTGAGCCCATCTGTGCCCAGCCTTCGATCTCTTGCCGGTCTAGCCAAAATTGCCATGAGATCAAGAGTATCTTGTTGATTTGAAAGGAAAACAAAGCCCTAATCATGCGAACTCAGCTCATGAAGGCTGTACGCAGCTTTTCTCTGCTCAACACAAGATATGGGGGTAGATTGACTTAAAATCCCTCGATGGCAACATCGTGCCGGTTCGACCCCGGCTCCGGGCACCATCTACCACGCGTCTCGCAGCCATCCAGCAGCAAATACCCTTGGTCCGCGAATTAATACCTGCCCGCCATTCCTGGCTTGTCGCCCATGCAGCCTCACAGCCGTACCACCAAGCCAGAACCACGATCCGTTGTCGTACCCTTCGCTCGCCATGCGCCAACGCTGTTGGTGATTCAAATCAGCACATTGGTCGTCCAAATCGCCTATTCTAGACACAACAAGACGAGCGGGGGTGCTGCATGCAAGGTGAGGTTTTCTGGATAACCATTGGCTTCTTTACCGTCAGCCTGCTGTTGATCTGCATTGGCTGGGGCAAGGTAGAAGGCCGGGTTGGAGTGGCACTTATCTGGTTGGGGGCTCTCATCATGCTGGGTCTGATTTTTGTGCACATTTGGCTAGGCGTGGCAATCGAGTAGCCGTCACGGCGGCTCCGGCAAAGCATGCAGCTCCACTCGGTTGCGCCCCAGATGCTTAGCGCGGTAGAGCGCCAGGTCAGCACTGCGTAGCAGGGCATCGATATCACTGCCGTGACGCGGGAAGCTCGCAACCCCCAGTGAAATAGTCGCAGTCAGCTCGGCGCCGTGCCAATCGAGACGGAGATTGGCAAACACCGCGCGGTAGTGCTCCGCTCGCCGTTTCGCGGTATCGGCATCAGTGTTGGGCAACGCGACCAGAAACTCCTCTCCGCCATAACGACAGACGATATCGCTGGCGCGTGAATGCAATGAGAGCACGTCCGCCAGCGCCGTCAATACCAGGTCACCCGCCTGATGACCGTACTCGTCGTTGACCGTCTTGAAGTGATCAATGTCGATCAGAATCAGCGCCAGGGCCTGCTGGTGGCGAGAGCACTGCACCAGCTCGCGCTCAATACTGACATCGAAATAGCGGCGGTTGTACGCGCCGGTCAGCGGGTCGCGATCAGCCTGGGCGCGCAGCTGTTGTTGCAACAGATTGATTTCGGCCAGTTGCTGGTGCAACGCGTGATTGGCCTCCTGCAAGGCCGCCTCACTGGCGCGCAGCTGTTCGCGCGCCTCGCGAATGCGGATGTTGCGCGAGAAGGCTACGTTACCCACCATCATGAGATACAGCGTCAGGCCGACGATGCACAGCAGGTTGGCGAGCCAATGGTTCAGCGTCGTCAGGTAGGGAGGCTGGACCAGCCAGGCGAGGGCGATGCCCAGCATCAGCGCCGTTGCGGCCTGCACCATGCCGAGCGGGCCGCGAAACACCATCAGGTTGATAGTGATGCCAATCACCATGGTGTAGCTGATCCACAGCGGAAAGCCCAGCAGGCTAATCCAGACGCCAAAGAGCAGGGCATCAAGCAGTAGGCTGTTCAATTCGGTACGCAGAGGGCTGGGTGCGCGCCTGGCGCGCCAGTAGATCAGATGGGGATACAGCAGAAACTGCAGAGTCAGCAAGGTCCAGAGCAGCCAGCCCGGCTGGGTAGCGCTCAGGTGAACAGCAATGGCCGAGAACAGCAAGGCGAAGGAGCCGGTGCGGTTCTTGTGGTTGAGCTGCACAATCCAGTGCGAGTTTTCCGGCGTCGTGCCTGTCATGATCGGCTGCAGTGAAATGACCTGCAGCCGATTGTAGCGAGCAACGGTAGACCCGCATAGAGGGCTCTGAACCCTCTGCGCCACAGATCGCTGCTGTCGCGGGTGATTTCCACGTCCTGCTGGGTGTGGCTGACGTCCACGACATCCCCGCATCGGCAAAATCGCTCTCAGCCGTCATCAAGGCTTCACGTGCAATTAACGCCCCTGTCACGGTGCCGTGGCGCAATCGTTACAGCGCAACGCAGGAGCACAATCATGCAGATGACGGTCATCGGCTGTGGCTACGTAGGACTGGTAACGGCAACCTGTTTTGCCGAGATGGGGAACCGGGTGTGCTGTGTCGACAGCAACGCCAAGCGCGTTGATGCGCTGCAACATGGAGTGGCGCCGATCTTCGAGCCTGGCATCGAGCCGATGATCCAGACCAACCAGCGGGCAGGGCGCCTGACCTTCAGCACCGAGCTGGACACTGCCTGCGCCCGCTCAGAAGTCATCTTTATAGCGGTAGGCACGCCGCCTGCTGCCGACGGCGCCGCCGACATCTCTCAGGTGCTGGCCGTCGCCGCCCGGTTGGCTGCCTGCCTGGAGCAACCGACTGTCGTGGTCTGCAAGTCAACCTCTCCGGTGGGCACCGCCTGCCGAGTGCAGAGCATTCTGGACCAGCACTGCCAGCGCCGCGGCCTCAGCTGGCGCCATACGGTGGTGAGCAACCCGGAATTTCTTAAGGAAGGCGCCGCAATCGACGATTTCATGCGGCCCGACCGCATCGTGCTGGGCTGCGAAGACCCGCACGCCGAGGCCGTGATGCGGTCGCTCTACGAGCCGTTCGTGCGCAACCATGACCGCATACTGAGCATGTCACGCCGTGCGGCGGAAATGACCAAGTATGCGGCCAACACCTTTCTTGCCGCCCGCATTTCCTATATCAACGAAATCGCCAGCCTGTGCGAACAGCTCGGCGTGGATGTCGAGCAGGTGCGTAAGGGGATCGGTTCAGATCAGCGCATCGGCCACCACTTCATCTATGCCGGATGCGGCTATGGCGGCTCATGCTTCCCCAAGGACATTCGCGCGCTGCTGCACATGGCTGACGAGCAGGGCATGCAGTTGCCGATTCTCGAAGCGGTTGAGCAGCGCAATCAGCTGCAGAAAACCTGGCCGCTACGCATGCTGCAGCGGGAGCTAGGCAGCCTTTACGGTCGCACATTGGCGATTTGGGGACTCGCGTTCAAGCCGGGTACAGACGATATCCGTGACGCACCCAGCCTGGTCCTGCTGGACGCCTTGCTAGCTGGCGGCGCCCAAGTGCGGGCCTTCGATCCGGCTGCTAGCGACAACATCGCACAGCGGTATCCGGAGGCGGTGAAGAAAGGCGAACTCCAGCTATTCCAGGACCCTTATGCCGTGCTGAACAATGCCGATGCACTGGTTCTGCTGACCGAATGGAAGCAATTTCGACAGCCTGACTTTCACCTCGTTGCCCAGCGCCTGCGTACCCCGCTGCTGATCGACGGCCGCAACCAGTATGACCCGCAAGCCATGGCCGACCTGGGACTGCGCCACGTTGGGGTGGGTCGTCAGGTTGCGCCACCGGCGTCACCGGTGTTGCGCGAGGTGGTCTGATACCAACCGCTTTGCGGTATGCTGGGGCCCTTTCATTCAGCGTAGGCAGGAAGCAAGCCCATGTCCCAGTATGATTTCGACCTCTTTGTCATCGGCGCAGGCTCTGGTGGTGTGCGAGCCAGCCGCATGGCGGCCGGCTTTGGTGCCCGTGTCGCCGTCGCAGAAGACCGCTACCTGGGTGGCACCTGCGTCAACGTGGGCTGCGTACCCAAAAAGCTGTTCGCCTATGCGGCCCACTTCGCGGAGGACCTGGAGGACGCTGCGGGCTATGGCTGGAATCTGACAGCGGACAGCTTTGACTGGCCGCGTCTGGTGGCCAACAAAAACGCCGAGATCATCCGACTGAATGGCATCTACCGCAATTTGCTGACCTCCGCCGGCGTGCAGTTGTTGGAAGGGCGGGCGCGCCTGCTGGATTCGCACCACGTTGAGGTCAACGGCCAGCGCTACAGTGCCGAACGTATCCTGATCGCCACCGGCGGCTGGCCCTTCATCCCTGATTTTCCCGGTCGCGAGCATGTCATCAGTTCCAATGAAGTCTTCTTCCTGGAGCAACTGCCCAAGCGTGTGCTGGTTGTCGGGGGCGGGTACATCGCCATCGAGTTTGCCGGCATCTTCCACGGCCTGGGCTGCGACACAACCCAGCTCTACCGGGGCGAGCTGTTCTTGCGCGGGTTTGATCAAGGCGTGCGCGAACACATGGCGCACGTGCTCAAGGAAAAGGGCCTGGACCTGCGCTTCAACAGCGATGTAGCGCGCATTGAGCGCAACAGTGACGGGAGCCTGGAGGTGCAGCTCGACAACGGCGAATATCTGCAGACCGACCTGGTGTTGTACGCCACTGGCCGACGCCCGCATGTGGATGGCCTTGGACTGGAAAACACCGATGTCGAGCTGGATGCCAAGGGCAATATCCAGGTCAACGCCCACTACCAGACTACCGACCCGTCCATCTTTGCCATCGGCGACGTCACCGACACGGTCGAGCTGACACCGGTGGCGCTGGCCGAAGGCATGGCACTAGCGCGCTGGTTATACAAACCTGACGAATACCGTGCAGTCGACTACGACGACATTCCTACCGCGGTATTCTGCATTCCCAACATCGCCACGCTCGGGCTCAGTGAGGAGGCTGCGCGCGCGAAGGGACACAAGCTAAAAATCTACGAAAGCC
Source organism: Pseudomonas abyssi (assembly GCF_002307495.1). Classification (GTDB taxonomy): domain Bacteria; phylum Pseudomonadota; class Gammaproteobacteria; order Pseudomonadales; family Pseudomonadaceae; genus Halopseudomonas; species Halopseudomonas abyssi. Next base: position 9,359 of record NZ_NTMR01000026.1, read on the forward strand.
GCTTCCGCGCCATGCGCAACACACTCGCCGGCCGCGCGGAGCAGAGTTTCATGAAGCTCATTGTTGACCAGCAGAGCGACAAGGTACTGGGTGTCCATATGGTGGGGCCGGAAGCCGGCGAGATCGTCCAGGGGCTGGCCGTGGCCGTCAAGGCTGGGGCAACCAAGGCGGTCTTTGACGCCACCCTCGGGATCCATCCCACGGCTGCCGAGGAGTTTGTTACCATGCGCACGCCAAGCCGCGAGGACTGATCGCGGCGCCTGTCTGGAGCGCCCCTCACATGACCTGGTTCTACGCTTTCGACCTGTTCGGCGTGGCGGTTTTCGCGATCACCGGCGCCCTGATGGCCGGTCGCAAATCCATGGACCTGTTTGGCGTGCTGGTCATCGCGATCATCACCGCCTTGGGAGGAGGTACGCTACGTGATGTGATTCTCGGCCACCATCCGGTGAGCTGGATTCGCAACGACGTGTACATCCTGGTCGCCACACTGGCCGCCATAGGGACCGTGCTCTGGGTGCGACTGACCCGGCCAATCAACGAAACAGGTCTGCTGGTCGCCGATGCCTTTGGCCTGGCGGTATTCACCGTCATCGGCACTCAAGTAGCACTCAGCCATGAGGTGCCGGTCAGTGCGGCCGTCATCATGGGTGTGATGACAGGGGTCGCCGGCGGGGTGATGCGCGACATCATCTGCAACGAGATTCCGCTGATATTCCATAAGGAAATCTACGCAACAGCCTGCATTGTCGGCTCGCTGGCGTACATCGCCCTGAGCCAGCTCACCCTGCGCGAAGATATCGCCGCCGGACTGTGCATCACCATTGTGCTGGCGATCCGCCTGGCCGCCATTCGCTGGCATCTGGCGCTGCCACGCTTTCACCTGCTGGACCGCAACGACAGGGCTCAGTGATGCTGATGGTGGTGTTCTTCTTGCGCCGATGACGGCTCATCATCGGCTTGCACATTTACCTGGACCTCAACCTCTCCGGTATTGGCGAACTGCAGCGTCAGCGGGTAGCTATCGCCGGCGGCGAGCGGGCGAGCCAGGTTGAACAGCATCAGGTGATAGCCGCCGGGCGCGAAGGTCACGGTGGCGCCCGGTTCAATGACCAGGGATTCGACGCGTTGCATTTTCATCATGCCATCGGCATGCACATGCTCATGGATCTCCACCTTGCCTGCCACCTCGGTTTGCGCACCGAGCAGGGTGTCAGCGCTATCACCGTGGTTGCTTATGCTCAGATAGGCCGCGCCGGCCGGAGCTACCGGAGGCAAGGCGCGAGACCAGGGATGATCAATGTGTAATTGGCCGGCATCAAACTCATGGGCTTGCACCAGTTGCGCCATTGCGCACCCGATCAGTAACAGCGATAGCTTGTTGAAACGCATGGACAGGCATCCTCGTTGTACGCGTGTTGTGGGCTCACCATACCCGGATCCGGCTGCCAGATGAAGCAGTTCACAGTCGGACGATTACAGCGTCTGCAAAATGTGCGGTAGTTATATAAATTGTGCAGAACATAGCTTTTCGCCATTATTCATTTGTCGCACACTGAGGGCAGGTGATGTGACAGCCTCGGGCCGCCTACCGGAAAAATGAGCACGCCATGACAGAACGCAGACGATTGGAGCGACACCAAGTGAGTAGCAGCCTGGAAGTGTTTGACCTCGATACCGGGGACCATCTTGGACGCATTGTAGACCTGCATGTAGAGGGTCTTATGCTGCTGAGTGATCGACCGGTCGATCTGTTCCGATCCTTCGCCCTGCAGGTCAACCTGCCGATGACCCTGAACGGAGTTCGTGAGTTTCTCCTGGATGCCGAAAGCCTCTGGAACCGCGAAAGCATCAACGGCAAGCAGTACTGGACCGGCATGCACTTCACCAACCTGCCCGAGGCCTCGCGCCTGTGCATCGAAAGAATGGTCGCCAGCGTCTGATGCCGGCGACCAGGCGGTAACTGAAGACTGGCAACACTCAGGCGCCGATGAACTGACCCGGTGTCAGGTGGTTGTCCCAGCGGACCGGAAAGCTACCGTGTGGCACTGCCTGATCATTGTCAGCCGACAGCAGATACACTCCACCTAATCCTGACGTCACTACAAAACCTTGCTCGCCAAAGGGCAGAGCGCCGGCAACATCTTGCACGGCAACCCGTTGCAGCAGCTCGCCGGTGCGATAATTGATGATGATGGCACGATTGCCCAGCGGAGCAGTGACAACGGCCAGCGGCGCATGACGGCTGATGGCAATACTGGCCGTGTAGTTACGCAAACCAGCCAGCTCTTCCTGCGGCAACTCAGGTTCGGAAAACACCCCCGTCGCCGTATCCAGCCTGGCCAGCAGCGGCGGCGTTTCCCACTCGGGGCCTTCGTACTGGTACCCGGCGATCACGACGCCGTCCGGACTGACATCCAGGTGGCGACAACTCAATTGATGGTGCGAGGGCGTGTAGCGCGCAGTGACGGCACCAGAGTGCCGGTCCAGCAGCAGCAGGGCTGGCTCCATGCGATCCAGATTCAGCTTGATGCGATCATAGTCCGGATGGGTCTCGATGCCGCCCAGCGCTACGATCAGGGTATCGCCATCCGGGTGCAGGCGCAGCTCGTGCGGCCCGATGCCCTGCAGATCGAAGTCGGCAACCTGACGATAGCCATCAAAAGCGTCGTATACCCGCACCAGACCAGCAGAGGTGTGATAGTTATTCATGGTGACATACAGCAGGCGTGCGTCCGGGCTGTACACACCGTGGCCGTAATAGTGATGACCATCGCCGGCGTGCACGCTGCGCTCCAACTGACCGGTGCGCGTGTTGATCACATGCATCTCACGGCCGGGGCGACGGGCAAACACCACAACATGGTCGCCGTGGGGCTGCGGGCAGCCACCATGGCAACGCTCGGCGACCGGGATCTGAAAGCGCTGCTGGCCGCGGCTATCCACCCCGCTGATGTAGTGCCGTCCCTCCGCGTCGTTAACGGCGCTGACCAGTTCCAGCGGCGCTGGCCGCCCCAGGAGAGCACCGGTGCTGCAGGCACTGGCCGCGGTCACCGAGGCGCCCGCAAGAGACGCCTTGAGAAAGCCTCGACGAGTGAGCATGACTCAGTCCCCGTCGCTCGAGTTGAAGCCGCGAACGATGCCCAGCTTGCTCGCGACCGGACCAGTCAGGATCGCACCGGTGGCGCGAACGTCCTCGAGCAGCGCCGTCAGGCTCGCTACGCCTTCTTCGGTCTCCAGCAGAGGGGTGATATCTGCCGGCAATCCATCAAAATGCGCCAGCGTCTTATTCAGTTGGATGCTGAACTGTTCGGCCAGATCAGCCGCGTTGTTCTCGGCCATCAACAGATTAAGGCCAGGCACAAAGTAGTCGGCCATCCCTTGCAGGGACGCCCGTAAGGTCACCAGTGACTGCTCGCTGCGCCAGGCATCAGCCAGATACGGGTTGGGCCGACCGGTTCCACGCACACCCAGCGGCGCAGCCAGCCGCCAGTCTGCCATGATTTCGAGGGCATGCATGGCAGAGGTGAGGGTGCCGTTGTTGTAATCGTTTACTTCGAGATAACGAGACTGCAGCTGCCCCCAGTCGGCAGACAGCCCTTCGGCGTTCTGCTTCAGGTTGCCGCTGATAGCCCTCAGCAGGGCACAGCTCCGCTCGGCGGGCAACGCACGCTCCCCGTCGGTGATCTGCGGGTCGTACAGCAGATATTCAGCCGCCGGAAAGCCCTGGATGGCGACACTGTCGCGAGACAGAACGTCAACATCAATCGGCTTATCATTGCCCAGCCAGTAGCGAGCCTTGCTCGCAGTCAGATTTTTGGGGTCAGGCCAGAACTGAAACTTCCAGGCCCGCGTGTTCTGCTCAATCGGCCCAAAGTCGACAAAGCGCACCGCCTGCCAGCTGTTGAAGGCGGACAGCCACTGTTCCCTGACCGCCTGCAGCCCGGCATCCGTCGGCTCAGCGCAGTACTCGCTGGTCAGTTGAGCAAAGGTGTTGGTGCTGCTGGCCAGTTGCTCGTAGCCGTGACCAATCTGGGCATGCCATGCAGCACGCGGCGTTTCCGCCATGGCCTGGGCGCTAAGGCCCAGCGTCAGGGCCGCCATCACAGGCAGGCGGAGCAGGGTGGTTGTCGCCTTCATATAAACAGGTATCCCGGTTCAGAGAGAGTTAAGGAAGCGCAGCAAAGCTTCGCGCTCGTTGACTGGCAGCAGGCGGTATTCGTCAGCAGCGGCACGGGCTTCGCCGTCGTGCCAGAGAATCGCATGCTCGACGGTTTCAGCGCGGCCATCGTGCAGGAAGCCCGCCGACGGATTGACCGTCTTGGTCAGGCCCAGCCCCCAGAGCGGCGGTGTGCGCCATTCGGTACCATCGGCCAGAAACTCATCACGCCCATCCGCCATGCCAGGTCCCATGTCGTGCAGCAACAGATCCGTGTAAGGCCAGATAACCTGTTCGCTCAAGTCGGCGCGCTCGTGCTGTCCGGTGGTGTAAGAGGGCGTGTGGCAAGCCGCGCAACCGATCTGGTTGAACAGCTCGGCGCCACGCTGCATCTGAGGATCATCCATGTCGCGGCGGGTTGGAACAGCCAGACTCATGCTGTAGAACTCGATAAAGCCCGCTACCTTGTCGCTGACCTCGGGTAGCCCGCCGTTGGGGAAACGCTCGCACTGTTGCTGCGGCGTACAGTCGGTGGACAGGGCAACGCTCGAGGTCAGCCCCATGTCGCCGGCAAAGGCATCCATGCTTTGCTGCAGCACGTTCGGTTGCCCGGCTTTCCAGCCGAAGCGACCCAGGACGGTTTTCTCCGCAACGCGGTCCCAGACCTGGTTGGCACGTCCGGAAATACCATCACCGTTTTCATCCTCAGGGTCGGCTGCAGCCAGCAGCACGTCCTCAGGAATGGCCTGTAGCAGGCCCAGACCGATCATCGGCGGCGCAACGCGGGGCGAGGTCAGCAGGTCCTCGGACATCTCGCCGTAGTTGGGGTTTTCAATGCGATAAATGGGCTTGCGCATGACCACTTCAGTGCCATCACCAAGCGTCTGGGTAACCGCCTTCCACTCGACGATCAGGTCCGCCTCGGGTTTCATGCCGGGAATAGCGGCCGTCTGCAACTGCCCGCCATAAACCGGGTCTGGTACCACGCCGTGCTCACGCAAAAAGTCTGCGTCGCGCTCGGGGTCCGCCGGAATGGACAACCGCAGAAACAGGGAGACAGAGGGAGCATCGACGGAGGCCGGCGCATGACCACGGCCATCCTTCAGGTGACACCCCTGACAGGAATTGGTGTTGAACAGCGGACCGAGGCCGTCGCGTGCGTCGGTGCTCGAAGGCGCAACCACCCAGGGATTACGAAAAAAACTGTTACCGACGCTGAAATCCAGTCGTCGGGTCATCGGCATGTTGCCCTGAGGCAACGAGTAGGCGTTCTGATCGTGCTGATCGACGCTGCCCGCACCGCCGCTCAGCGGGGTGTCCTGCAATGGATAAGAGGTCTCTGCCGCGTGGCAGAAGGCAGAAAAAAACAGAGCCGCAAAGGAGGCGGCCGAAATGAATTTTGTGTAGAGCATAAAGCCTGTATCACTGTGCGCGGTACTGGTACCAGCGAGATCAATCCTGCTCAACGAAAGCGGCGGACAGGGCTCTCAACCCTGTCCGCCGCTCTGGTTCAAGCCATCAAATCAGAACTGATGACCAGCATCGTCCGGTTCAAGGGACTCGACACCCACCACAGCAGCAACCTGCTCGATAGAGCCGGTTTGCTCGACCAGGGCCGCGATCGCATCGTTGATGACCTTGGCTCCCTCGGCGTTGTCGGGGGCAATCATCATATCAAAGGCAACCGGGTTTTCTGTCCGCTCGGCGGTCTGTTTCATGTGACCCAATGCCGCAACGCTGGCGTCCAGCTGCGCGGTCAACGCCTCATTCAGCTCAGGCTTGTCTGCTACGACCAGATCGGACAGTGATGCACCGCTCAGCTCGGTACCGTCAATACGCTTGTAGGTACCGGTATAGACATTCTGGATACCCAGCGCGTTGTAGTAGTGCGAGTTATGGGTGTTGTCGCTGAAGCAGTCGTGCTCGTCCTCGTAGGAGTTGGCTTCCAGCGCGACCTTCATGCGCTCGCCGGCCAGCTCGCCGAGCGACAGCGAGCCCATGCCGAACAGCATTTTCTGGTAGGCAGCCGACGGTGCCATGGCAGTCAGCTCAGCGCGGTAGTTGTCGTCCACGTCCGGCTTCCACTGGTCAACCATCCACTGCAGGTCGGAAACCAGCAGATCGGTTACCGCGTCCAGATACTGACCGCGGCGCTCGCAGTTACCATTTGTGCAGGCATCACCAGCAGCGTAGTCGGTGGCCTTGCGGTCGCCGGCGCCGGCTTCAAACCCGTTCAGGTCCTGGCCCCAGAGCAGAAACTCGATAGCGTGGTAGCCGGTGGCAACGTTGGCCTCGGAACCGCCCACTTCGTTGAGGCTGGCCAGCAGCTCGGGAGTCAGTGTGGTCAGGTCCATGGTCTCGCCACCGATATTCAGCTCGGTATTGGCGATGATGTTGGCGTTGGCGCCGTCGTTACCCAGCGCATGCTGGTAGTCGTCGCTCTTAACGTAGTCGATCAGGCCTTCATCCAGCGGCCAGGCGTTGAGCTGACCTTCCCAGTCGTCAACAACCGCGTTGCCGAAGCGGAAAACCTCGGATTGCTGATAGGGCACGCGGGCTTGCAGCCAGGCTTCCTTGGCAGCGGCCAGGGTTTCTTCGCTGGGGTTGGCAATCAACGCGTCAGTCGCTTTATCAAGCGCCTGCGCGGTGGTCAGCGCATCTTCAAAAACCGCCAGAGCCATATCGGAGTAGTGCGCAACAACGGCTTCTGGAGCCACCGCAGCGGCAGTGCTGGCAGCCTCTGTCGACGCCTCGGAGGTGGTTGCAGCCGGTGCGCTTTCAGCAGCGGGTGCAGCAGCCTCAGGGGCTTTGGATTCGTCGCTGTCAGAGCAGGCGGTCAGCAGAAAAGAGGTGGAAATTGCCAGCGCAAGCGCCTGCAAAGGAAAACGCGCAGCCATATAAAACTCCCTGTTGGCGTTAAAGGATTAATCAATGATAGTGATTAGCATTCGAGATTATATGCTCCTGCTCATATATTGCAATGCGGTGATCAGGCAGCAATCGGGGTCTTTGCCATACTCAGGACTCATTATCCGAATGTTGAGGAGGCCTGCGATGTCCAATCATCACGTCTACAAGAAGGTCGAGGTTGTCGGCTCATCCACTGAGAGCACTGATGACGCGATTCGGGTGGCGATTGCCGAGTGCGGCAAGACCATCCGCTATATGGAGTGGTTCGAAGTCAAGGAAACACGCGGTCACATAATCGACGACAAAGTCGCGCATTTTCAGGTAGTGCTGCAAATCGGCTTTCGCATCGCCGGCAGTTGAAAGCTCAGCCGGAGCATTGATTGCCTCTGCACGCCTGGCGGAGGCAATCGGCGCCCGCTGCAATCAGCCCTGCAGCGCCTGCCAGTGCAGCTGCATAGCTGCTGCGGCGGCGCTGGCCAGCTCTCGGCCCTTGGTAACAAAGTGCGTGCGGTAGTAAGTCTGGTGCTCAGCATGTTCATGGAAATGGTGCGGTGTGAGCACCGCCGTCAGCACCGGAATCTCGGTCTCCAGCTGCACTTGCATCAAGCCACTGATTACCGCGTTGGCTACAAAATCGTGGCGGTAGATGCCGCCGTCAACCACCAGACCGGCACAGGCAATCGCCGAATAGCGGCCGCTCTTGGCCAGCAACTTGGCCTGTAGCGGTATTTCGTAGGCGCCAGGCACAGCAATCACGTCGACCTTGTCGGCCGCGTAACCGCGCTGGCTGATTTCTTCACGGAAGCCATCCAGGCAGCGCAACACGATATCGGCGTGCCAGGAAGCGTGGATAAAGGCAATGCGCTGTTGCGCAGGATCAAATTGAGTCATCGTCTTGCTCTGATTCATGAGTACGTCTGGTTGCTAGTGAATCAGGGCGAACGGGCAGGGCTACGCGAGCCTGATGGCCACGCAGCATCCAACACGCTCTCTCTTATCCGGACTATTACCGTCGGCTCCGGAATGACACCGGATCTGCTGACCTCTGCTACTGCAGAGCGCTCGCGGGCTGGGAGCGCGAGCATGGCCTGCAGACTCCATCACCGCCGGTGGGGAGTTGCACCCCGCCCCGAGAACGATGCCGCATCACGCTGGACGCGGCGGGGCCCAATATAGGGAACAGCGTGATCGGGGTCAAAGCCGATAACCGCTAAAGTCCCTTCATCACCGACCGATATAGACAGATATCCACCTCTTTTTACAGGACACTTCCATGCGCATCGGCGACTTGACCTGGAGTAACCCGACGCCGCCTTCGGCTGAAGCAAGCGCGACGCCGACCACGGAAGGCACTGCGCCACTGAAGAGCAACCGCGATATAGCCGAGAGCGTCAAGGTGTCCCTGTCCGAGCGCGCTGAGCGTACCCAGCAAAGCCGCAGCACCGAGGACATCGATGACAGCGACCTGCCGCAGTTGATCAAGCGCCTGCTCAAGCAGATTCGCGAGCTGAAACAGCAAATAGCCGAGCTGCAGCAGCAGATGGCCGAGCTGGCTCGTCAGCAGGGGTTGACCGACGAGGAGCGCGCGACCCGCCTGGACGCTCTGCGCACTGAGCTGACCAGCCTGTCCAGCGCCCTTACCAGCGCCTACAGTGCCCTGGCGAAGGCAATGAAGCAGCAGAACCTGAGTGATGAACAGCGCACCAGCGTGCTGCAATTGATGAACGCCTAGGTACGATTTACGCAACAGTGTTTTGAGATAGCCCGCCAATAACGTTCGAGATAACTCGAACAAACATGCGTAACATGGCCTCCTTTCCAACAGGAGGCCCCATGCCTGCAGCCGAGCACCGCGGCATTACCACCGGGTTGATGTTCTTTCTTGCCGCGTGCTGCGGCGTGATCGTGGCCAATCTCTACTACGCTCAGCCGTTGGTAGGGCCCGTCAGTGCATCCCTGGGGCTGGATCCGCAGGCCAGCGGCCTGATTGTCACCCTGACCCAGATTGGCTACGTCATCGGGCTGGTGCTGGTCGTCCCGCTGGCCGACCGTCTGGAGAACCGCACACTGATCAGTGCGATGGTGTTGCTGCTGGCGGTAGCGTCATTGGGCACGGCGCTTTCGAACTCGGCGCAGACCTTCCTGCTGTGCTCGCTGATCATCGGCATTGGCGCGGTAGCGGTGCAGATCATCGTCCCATTATCGGCTCACCTGACAAGTCCGGCGTACCGGGGCAGGGTGGTCGGTAATGTCATGGGCGGACTGATGTTCGGCATCATGCTGGCCCGTCCGGTTTCCAGCATGGTTACCGACCTGCTGGGCTCATGGCGCTGGGTATTCGTGTTCTCCGCAGCGCTGATGGTGTTGCTGGTGCTGGTGATTCAGCGGGTTCTGCCACGCCGCACACCGTCAGCCAGCATGGGCTACTTCGCACTCCTTCGCTCAATGGGCAGATTGGCTGTGGAAACGCCGGTACTGCAACGCAGGGCTTTCTATCAAGCCATGATGTTTGGTGCGTTCAGCCTGTTCTGGACAACCACCCCTCTGTTGCTTGCCGGCCCCGACTATCTGCTGTCACAGTCAGGCATCGCGCTCTTCGCGCTGGCAGGGGTCGCCGGTGCCATCGCCGCGCCGGTTGCCGGTCAACTGGCCGATCGGGGGCTCACGCGCCCCGCGACTATCGGCGCCATGCTGTCGGTGATCATCGCCTTTGCCATTACCCACGTCAGCGCGCCGGGGTCGCACCTCTCGCTGGCGCTGCTGGTGATAGCGGCGGTGCTACTGGACCTGGGCGTGTCCGGCAACGTCGTCCTCGGGCAACGCCTGATCTATGCTCTGGGAGAAGCTGAGCGCAGCCGCCTGAACGCCATCTACATGGCAACCTTTTTTGTCGGCGGTGCGTTAGGTTCGGCGCTTGGCACCTGGGCCTATGTCAGCGGCGGCTGGCTGGCTGCCTCGCTGCTGGGCAGCCTGATGCCGGCAGGTGCGCTGCTGGTCCTCTGGCTTGCGGACCCAGCACCAGCAGCCGATGAAAGGGAAGCCGAGCCGGGCTAATCAGCCAGGGATCGACTAGCCCGGCCGCGTCAGTCGCACGATATCCTCAACGGCCTCCAGGCCGGGTACGGCAAGGAAGTCAGACGCGGCGTAAGCCGGGTTCGGATACTGGTAGTAGCCGCTGCCGGTCTGTAAGCCCATCTTGCCCTGATCAATCAGTTGCTCCTTGATATAGGCTGCATTGCGCAGCGTCTGCGCGTCGCTATGCTGGTGACCCCAGTAGTTCAATACGTCGTAGCAGGTCTTCATGCCGATGACATCCATGATGCCAAATGGCCCCAGCGCCACTCCCCGATTAGTGATCATGTAGGTTCGATCAACCATCTCCGGCGTTGAGATGCCATTGGTTACCAGCGTCTGCGCAGCGCCGAGTAACGGCACCAGCAGCGAGTTGAGCACGTACCCGTTCTGAGGCTTCTGGATGGGGATAGGGACCATGCCGATTTCAATGGCGAAAGCGGCAATGGCGCGCAGGGTCGGTTCCGCTGTGCCGGCATGCGCCATGATCTCGGCAACATTCATCGACCAGATCAGATTGGCGAAGTGCAGGGCGCAGTATTGAGCTGGCCGCCCAGTGTCTTCGGCAAAGTCGCTGGGCAACAACGTGGAGGAGTTAGTTGCAATCAGGCAGTGCGGCTGCAGCAACGGCGCCAGCCGGCAATACACCTGCGTCTTGACTTCGGGGATCTCCGGCACCGCTTCGATCACCAGGTCCGCCTGTGCCACCGCATCAGCCAGATCGGTACTGTACCGCAAGCGCTGACGCGCCTGTTCCAGTTGCTCGTCGCAGGCGCCCAGGTCGGCGCGATAAATCTCGGAGTACTGTTCGTGGGCTACTCTGCAGCGGCCCAGGGCCTCCTCGAACAGGTCGTAAACCACCACATCCTTGCCCATGTAGGCACTGTGCCAGGCAATCTGCCCACCCAAAACGCCGGCACCGAGTACCGTCAGCTTGTTCAGTTCACTACTCATCTCGGTCTCCGCTCAGGCCGCGCGCACATCGCGCGATGTGGGGCCGGGCTTGGCAGCTCGGCTTCGTTCAGTCAGCTCCAGCATTGTGTCCTCGACCGGCTCCTCAAGGAGCATCTCGCGGTCTCGCTCGTAGGCATTTAGCAGCCGCCAGGGCGCGCTGCGGCCCTGGCGCGGCAGGATGGTATTGCCGCGCTGCACATAACCGGACTGCAATGCCCCCATCATGGATTCAGCGGCCACCAGGTTGTTGTCGTGATCACGCGGGGTAGCCACCTGTACGCCAGCGGCGCGCATGTGGTTGAGCAAACGGCAGACCCACTGCGCAGCAATGTCCGACTTGAGCGTCCAGGGTGCGTTGGTATAGCCAAATATCCAGGCCATGTTCAGCACGTCCTGCAGCATGACGCCCTTGTAGGTCATGCGCTGATTGATATCGAACGGCTGGCCGTCGATCAGCATTCGCGTGCCGCCCAGCACCTGCAAAGTCAGACCCGTGGCCGTGATGATGATGTCCGCGTCAAGCTGTGCGCCGGACTTGAGGCGAATACCGCTCTCGGTAAAACAGTCAATCTCATCGGTCACCACAGACGCCTTGCCACTGTTGATCGCCTTGAACAGATCCCCGTCCGGCACCGCACACAGGCGCTGATCCCAGGGCATGTAGGACGGGGTGAAATGCGTCATCTGCGACGGATCATCAAGCTGCTCGGCGAGCTTCTTCAACAGAAAACGACGGGTGCCCTCAGGCCAGCGTTTGGCGGCCTTGAATATCCAGCGCTGAATCGCGATATTGCGCTTGCGTGCCAGACCAAACACCCAGTCATTCGGCAGAACCTTGCACAACATCTCGGTAATTCGATCGTGCGCTGGCACCGTCATGATGTAGGAGGGTGAGCGCTGCAGCATGGTGATATGCCCGACCTGCGGGGCCATTGCCGGCACCAGCGTGACTGCCGTCGCACCACTGCCGATAACCACCACCTTCTTGCCGCTGTAATCCAGATCCTGCGGCCAGTGCTGCGGATGAATACACTGCCCCTGATAGCGCTCGACGCCCGGAAAATCGGGCAGGTAGCCGGCCTTGTGGTCATAGTAGCCGGTGCAACTGATGAGAAAATCACAGCTGTAGTGACGGGTCTGTCCGGTGGTCAGGTCACGCGCGCTGACGACCCACTGCTGCTGTTCGGAGCACCACTGCACCTGCTCGGTCTCGATACCAAAGCGGATCTTCTGCTCAACGCCGTATTCGCGCGCGGTGTCGCTGATATAGCGACGAATCGACTCGCCGTCAGCCAGGGTCTGCAGGTCGTTCCAGGGGCGGAAGGCGAAGCCAAAGCTGAACATGTCGGAATCCGAACGAATGCCAGGGTAGCGGAACAGGTCCCAGGTGCCACCCACCTGCTGGCGGCGCTCGAGAATCGCGATGCGCTTGTCGGGGCAGTTCTGGCTGAGGTGCACGGCGGTACCGATGCCGGACAGGCCGGCACCGATGATCAGTACATCGAGGTGCTCATTCGTCATGATTGTCTCTCTTGTTGTCTGACGTTTTGCAAGGTCACTATAGACTGCCTGCAAGCCATCGCAGCCGACTGGTCGAATGACGACAATTGCTCGGCATTTGCCGCCAACTTCGCGAAGCGCCAATCAGGTCAACAAGAGTCGGCGCCGCCGCGTGACGGCGCTCAAGGGAGATCTCAGCCCAGGGAGGCTCGACGCGGCAACAGCAGCGCCATAATGAGGCTGGCCAGCGTCGAGGCCAGCAGCGCCCCGGCAAAGGGCGCCAAGGTGGGTACCGTATCTGGGAAGCTGGCCAGCAGGATGCCCTGCTGCAGACTGCCGGTATCCAGCCAACCGGGTAGCACAGCACCGACCAGACCCGCCAGCGCGCCGGCAATGGCCGCCACCGCGCTCATGCGCGACCACAATCCAAGCAGCACCGGCACCACCGCAGTGGCACACAGCAGATCGGCAATCAAGAACAACCGCAGCACAGAGTTGCCCTGCAGCGCAACCCACACTACCGGCAGCATCAGTGCCACCGTCAACCAGCGCGCCGAGGCCAGCGACAGACCGCGCTTTTCAGTGACCAGCAGCGACGCGATGGCGTTTTGCAGGGTATCAACAGACGACGCGACCAAAGTCAGCGCCAGCAGCAACGCCGGCAATGCCAGCCAGCCCGGGGCTTCTCGCAGCATGGCAAAGAAGGGTATGGGCGGCGAGCCCACGTCAGCGCCGCTCATCACAGTGACAATGCCCAGGCCGCCAATCACTGCCACCACGGCGATGGTCGCCAGCCCACCGAGCACCGCGCCACGGGCCAGCGCAGCGTCACTTTCGGCCGCCCACACCCGCTGCCAGTAACCCTGGTGGAACAGATTGGCTGCTGTTACCGCCAGCACCAGAGTCAAGGCCACCCCCAGTGCGGCGCTGGCAGGAATACCGGGCATCGCGCCGGTAGCGGTCGCCTCTGGCAGCCGCTGCATCGCCACGGCGCCGACCAGCGCCAACAGGGCGAGCAGCAACCAGGCCTGCCAGCGGTCAGTCGTCATGCTCGCACGCAGGCCACCCCAGGCGGTGTAGAGCAGGGTTGTCAGGGCAACGCCCACCACCACCAGATTGCCGTTGATATCCGACAGCATGCTGGTGATGGCGCCGATCGCGGTCAACTCGGCAATCAAAAAGCAGCTCATGTAGAGCAAAGCAATCAACCCCACCCAACGGCGTACCGCGGAACCGTAAAAGTGCTCGGCAAACTCACCGATGCTGCGCCCCTGCGGCAAGGCCCGACGAATGGCCGGCCCGAGAGCGGCAAACAGCACGAAGGGCAGGGCCGCGCCCAAGGCATAGCCGGCCAACGCCAACGGGCCGACCAGCGCGCCGACTTCCGGCGGGGCAAACAGAATCCAGCCGCCCATGCCCGAAGCAAGAAAAGACAGGCCGATGGCGCGGGCGCCCTGGGAATTGCGAGCGGTAACAAAATCATCCAGGCCCGCCTGGGCAGAGCGCGCCCGCAGACCAATCCAGGCAAACAACAGCAACACGGCAGCCAGAGCTGCCATAGACAGGTACAACATGTCGCACTTCCTCCGCCGGTATGATCCGGATCAGGTTCCAGGGTTTCGGCTGGTGATCAGCGTGTTCTCAGCCCGTGCGATGCGACGCACGGACACCCCTGGCGACGTTGACTAAAGAACGCGGCCGAACAAACGAACAAACCGCTATACGCGGGCCCGAGCTCAGAAGCACTGGCCGTTTTGCGCGCAACATGATGTCACATCTGTATCAACTCGCGTAATCTGACTTCGAGTAGCATCGCCGGTTTGCCTGCAGGGTAGTCGGCGCGCACAGCGCTCAGCCAATAAATCCGAGCTTGCGTCATGGATGAAACCAACCCGTCTCAGCAACAGACCCGCGCCAGCCAGTCCGCCCTGGAAACAGTGCTCGACAGCCTGGATGCGCTGGTTTACGTCGCCGACATGCAAACCCATGAGCTGCTTTTCCTGAACGCCTACGGCCGCGCCAGGTGGGGCGAGGTAGATCACCGCAAGTGCTGGGAGACCCTGCAGCAAGGGCAGGAAGGCCCCTGCAGTTTCTGCAACAACCACCGGCTGCTCGACAGTCACGGACAGCCCGCCGGCGTGCAGGTGTGGGAGTTTCGTAACACCCACAATCAACGCTGGTATCAATGCCGAGATCAGGCCATCCGCTGGCCGGATGGCCGATGGGTGCGCCTGGAAATCGCGACCGACATCTCCGACATCAAGCTCCTTCAGGCACAACTGCGCAACGCGCAGCACCGCGCCGAACAGTTGGCGCACGAGGATGAATTGACCGGCCTGGCCAATCGCCGGGCGCTCTTTGCCCTCGGCCAGAGCGCCATCGAGCAGGCACGTCGACTGGGGCATCCCGTTGCGCTGATAGGTCTTGACGCTGACCACTTCAAGCAGATCAACGATCAGCACGGGCACGCCGCCGGAGACGCTGTTCTGACGGCACTGGCATCCATCCTGCGTAGCCTGACCCGAGCAGCCGATATCTGCGCCCGACTGGGCGGCGAGGAGTTCGCCATAGTGCTGCCCGGCACCGACCTGGCTGCCGCCACCGAGCTTGCCGAACGCCTGCGCCAGGCGATAGCCCACATGCGAGTGGAGTATCAGGGCAAGCAGCTACTGCTCACCTGCAGCTTCGGTGTCACCGCCAGTGAGCAGGGGGCTGCGAGCCTTGAGCAGTTGCTCAGTAGCGCCGATATCGCCACCTACCGGGCCAAGCATCTAGGCCGCGACCGCGTAGCGGTCGAACACATCATTCCGGTCACAAAAACGGAGTAAGCATGATCAGTACGTCCCCTTTGCCCGACGGCATTTCCTGGGTACACAACGCCGCTGGCAAAGCCTTTGTGGAGATCGAGCACCCCAACGTTCGTGCTCGCGTTGCGCTGGAGGGCGCGCACCTGGTGTCCTGTATTCCAAGCGGACAGGCCGATCTGCTGTGGATGAGCCCCTGCGACGCTCAGGCACCGGGTGGCGTACTGCGCGGCGGGGTGCCGCTGTGCTGGCCCTGGTTTGGCAACAGCCGCAGCGGACCGGCCCATGGCATTGCCAGGCGCAGCCTCTGGCAGCTCACCGCCGCCGAGCGCGACGAGCAGTCGGTACGGTTGCGCCTGGAGCTACCCGCCACGACGCAGCATGATGCCTTACCCGACGAATCCTGGGCACTCAGCCTGGAACTGCAACTGGGTACCAGCCTGCAGATGACACTGACCAGTCGTAATACCGGCCGCAGGGCACAAACCCTGAGCCAGGCACTACATACCTACCTGCCGGTCAGCGACATCAGTGAGGTGCGCGTTGCGGGGCTCGATGGCGCAACCTACCTGGACCAGCTGAGCCGCAGCCATCAGGTGCAGCAGGGTGACCTGATGATTGAGCGCGAAGTAGACCGTATCTATCTGCAGCACAGCCAACCCATTTACCTGAGCGACGGGCAGCGCACGCTGGAAATCTGCCGCAGCGGTAGTGCCTCTGTGGTGCTGTGGAACCCGTGGCAAGACAAAGCGCGCAAGCTGGATAACTTTCCAGCCGATGGCTACCGGACCATGCTCTGCATCGAAGCGGCCAACGCCGCTGCAGATAGCCGCACGCTGCAGCCGGGTGAACATCACAGCCTTGGCTGCAGTATTCGGCAAATATAGTCCCGGGAGGTAGCACTCAAGCATTAGCGTCCGCTAGCATGCGCAAGAAGAGCAGAGCCCATCCTGGCTGCGTCCTGCACAGATGGGAAAGCGAGGGTCACCCAGCCTGCGTACTCGAGGCGGCGATGCCTCCCCCGTGAAAAGGATGCACGCCCGATGCGGCAAAAGAACAACAACAAGCAGGACCCAACCGTATCCCCCCCGCACTGGCGCCTGATTCTGCCGGCACTGCTGATCCTCGCAGCCGCCGGTATCTGGTGGCTGACACGAGCAGAACCAAACACCAGCACGCTGGACACCTCCGTCGCAACCCGCTCTCAGCCCTCTGCACCAACGCCAGCAGCCGAAGTGTCGCCGTCGCCAGTCAGCACCCTGTCCACCGGGCCAGAGTATGTCGGCCGCCAAACCTGCGCCAGCTGCCATGCCGAACAGAGCGAGCAGTTCAATGGCTCGCACCACGACCAGGCGATGCAAGAAGCCAACGCGCAAACTGTCTTGGGTGACTTCGCCGACCAGACCTTCAATTTTGGCGGCGTGACCAGTCGCTTCTTCCAGCGCGAAGAGCAGTTTTGGGTCAACACCGCCAATGCCGAGGGCGAGTACAGCGATTACCGCGTGGACTACACCTTTGGCGTCTACCCGTTACAGCAATACCTGCTGGCCATGCCAGGCGGCCGCTATCAGGCCTTCAGCGTGGCCTGGGACGCAAGGCCGGCAGAGGAGGGCGGCCAGCGCTGGTTCCAGCTCAACCCGGATGTGAACGGCGACGATCCCGTGAAGGCGCTGCACTGGACCGGTCGCCAGTTCAACTGGAACCTGATGTGCGCCGAATGCCACTCAACCAATCTGGAACGCAACTTCGATAGCGTTAGCAACAGCTACAACACCGGCTGGAGCGAGATTGATGTGTCCTGCGAAGCCTGCCACGGCCCGGCGTCCAACCACCTGCAATGGGCAACCCACCCTGACAGCCACCCCGAGATGGCCGATACCCTGGGCCTGACTGTACGCTTTGACGAACGCCAGGGTGTCAACTGGCTGCCCAATGCCAGCGGACACCCTGAACGCACTGTGCCGCGCACCAGCGAGAAGGAAATCCAGGCGTGCGCCGCCTGCCATTCGCGCCGCGCCCAGCTCTTCGACGATCGACAGGACGCCGGCCTGCTGGTCGAGAACTACCTGTTGTCCACTCTGGATCAGGGGCTTTACCACCCGGACGGGCAGATTCAGGACGAAGTTTTCGTGCACGGCTCCTTCCTGCAGAGCAAGATGTACCAGGCCGGGGTCACCTGCAGCGACTGCCACAACCCGCACTCGCTGGAACTGCGGCTACCCGGTGACGGCGTATGCCTGCAGTGCCACCAGGCCAACCAGTACCAGACACCCAAGCACCATTTTCACAGCACGGCGGCGGGCAGCGCCTGCGTTGATTGCCACATGCCGGCGACCACCTACATGGAAGTGGACCCTAGGCGCGACCACAGTCTGCGCGTCCCTCGCCCGGACCTCAGCGTCACCCTGGCCCCCCCCAATGCCTGCAATCAGTGCCACACTGACCAAAGCGCCGAGTGGGCAGCCGAGCATGTACAGCAGTGGTACGGCCACACACCACAGGGACTGCAGCAGTATGCCGAGGTCTTTGCCCACGCCCGTGCCGGAGCCAGTGGTGCTGAGCAAGGCTTGCTCGAGCTGCTCGCAAACGAATCCCAGCCGGCCATCGCCCGTGCCACCGCCGCCAGCATGCTGCAATCCTGGCCGGGGCCGGAAGTCGCGCAATCGCTGTTCGTTGCACTGCGGGCCGAGGATCCGCAAATTCGCCTGGGCGCACTGCAGGCGGTGTCCAGCTATCCTCCGATCACCCGCTGGCAACTGGTCAGCCATCTGCTGGAGGCGCCAGAGCGGGTGGTGCGCCTGCAGGCGGCCGCCCAATTGCTGGATATTCCGCCGGAGCAGATGCGCGGCGATGATATAAAACGGCTGCGAGATGCTCAGGACGCCTATCTGGCCGCCCAGCAGGCCAATGCCGACGACACCTCCGCGCAGCTGAATATCGGCGTTTTCTACCAGACCCGAGGACAGCTGGCGCTGGCCGAAGATGCCTACCAGCGCGCGATTGAGCTGGACCCGTACTTTATCGCCGCCTACGTGAACCTGGCTGATCTGTACCGCGCCTCGTTCCGCGACCCGGACGCCGAACGCCTGCTGAAAACAGGGCTGCAGCAACTGCCCGAAGCAGCGCCGCTGCACTTCAGTCTCGGCTTGCTCAACGTGCGCAACAAACAGATGGATCAGGCCCTCAGCGCCCTGCGCCAGGCGGTCATGCTAGACCCTGACACCAGCCGCTACCGCTATGTGCTGGCAGTGGGGCTCAACAGCACGGGGCAACGCGCAGAGGCCTTGGCGGAACTGGAGGAAGGCCTGCAGCGTAACCCCCACAGTCAAACCCTGCTGACCCTGCGCCAGCAACTGCAATCAGGACAACCATGAGTATCGATATCATCAACGGCGATTTGGCCAATCCAGCCCACGCGCACGCGCTTGTTCAACTGCTCAGCGAATATGCCCTGGACCCGATGGGCGGCGGCAAGGCCCTGCCTGCCGAGGTACAGCAAGAGCTAGCGCTACGCCTGGCCGAGCGCACGGATTATCACTTTGTGCTGGCCAGGGATGCATCCGGGTTTGTCGGTTTGATCAACTGCTTTGAAGGTTTCTCGACATTCAAGGGCAAGCCGCTGATCAACATTCACGACGTCATCGTATCGATGCGTGCACGGGGCAGGGGAGTGGCCCGGTTGATGCTGCAGCAGGTAGAAGCGATCGCGCGCGAGCGCGGCTGCTGCAAGCTGACACTGGAAGTGCTGGAGGGTAACCATCCAGCACAAAACAGCTATCGCGCAGTTGGCTTCAAGGGCTACGAGCTGGACCCGGTCATGGGCCGTGCCATGTTCTGGGAAAGGCCTCTCTAGACGCTGCTGACGTTCCGCTTGCCCAGTGGTAGCGGCGTCCCGGACACGACATGTCGTGTCCCTACGGCGGAGTCTGTTCCCCCATGCGTAGGGACGCGACATGTCGCGTCCGCGAGGGTCGGTGCTGCGACCTGTTTTGCTGTGTGCGCTGGCGAAGAGCCCACGGACACGCATGCCGTATCTCTATTGCTGCGCCTGACGCATCGCCTGGCTGGCTTGAACCACACGGTTGGCCGGCACCCGGAGCTGCTCCAGCAAATAGCTGGCAAAAGCGGGGTGAAACGCTTGGCGGGCAATGGCGCGCGCCATACAGTCGAGCCACTGATCACGCAGCTCGGGGCCGACCGCCCAGCGCGCATGAAAGGCGGGAATACTGATGCTGCCAAATTGCTGCTGAAACAAACGGGGGCCGCCCAGCCAGCCTGACAGAAAGGCCGTCAGTTTCTCCCGCGCCAGCGTGAGATCTTCTGCGTGCAGCGCGCGCAGTTTGCGCGCGCCTTCCCAGCTGTCCATCTCCTGATAAAAATCCGTTACCAGTTGACGAATACCCTCAAGCCCACCTGCTGCCTGGTAGGACGCGTCGGCCTGGCCGTAAGTTGGGGAATTGTCTGTCATGCCGGTTTTACCTCAAATGTGACCAGACGCATGGTAGGAAGGAAATACCTGCTGCTCAAGTGACCTGGCGCCGCACCCCGCGACGCGACATAAGGTCGCACCCCTGCGCGGCCATGTCCGCTGCTACGGCATCACGCTACAGCCCGCCCAGACCGCAGGCTACATCCATTGCTGGCCCGCTCAGCCGACCCTGGCTATCACCTGGCACACCCCTGCGCATTGACCTATGTCATGAGTTGTTACAATTGCGAAGCATCTGGAAATACTTTGTAATACTTTCCGCAACAGGTTCCAGGCGTCCGCTCTGGTTCCCCACGGAAGGCGCCGCTCCCGCGGCCGGTTTGGCGATTGATGCTGTACGCCGTCTCAGTCTGCACAAAGACATTACGCTGACCCATAAAAAACACTCGGCAGCACCTGACACGCTCATGCGGGAGCGTCACGGGGTGCTGTTGCGTGGGCTATGGGTCGGCTGGTGGGTACACATCACTGGGGCCTGTTGCACCTCGCTCCCTGTCGGGCGCGAGGGCCTGTTCAACGACTAAGGCTGCAACATGAACCCGAAGCAGATAACTTCACTCCTGAAACGGCTCGCCTGGCTGCCGCTGCTGATGCTTAGTGGCTGCAAGATGGTGTTGCTGGACCCGAAAGGGCAGGTCGGCGTCGACGAAAAGTCGCTGATCATCACCGCCACGCTGCTGATGCTGATCGTGGTCATTCCGGTCATCGTGATGACCCTGGTGTTTGCCTGGAAGTACCGTGCAAGCAACACCAAGGCGACCTACCGACCCAACTGGTCCCACTCCACCGCGATTGAACTGGTGGTCTGGATCATTCCCTGTGTGATCGTCGCCATCCTCGGCACCATCACCTGGAAGACCACCCATGAGCTGGACCCGTACCGCCCGCTCGACTCGGACGTCAAGCCGATCGAAGTGCAAGTGGTATCGCTGGACTGGAAATGGCTGTTTATCTACCCAGAGCAGGGCATCGCCACCGTCAACGAACTGGCCTTCCCGGTCGACACCCCCGTCAACTTCAAGATCACCTCCCAATCGGCGATGAACTCCTTCTTCATCCCGGCGCTGGGCAGCCAGATCTACTCCATGGCCGGCATGCAGACCAAGCTGCACCTGATTGCCAACCATGAAGGCAGCTACGACGGCTTCTCCGCCAACCTCAGCGGCGAAGGCTTCTCGGACATGAAGTTCCAGGCCATCGCCACCGATGAGCAGGGCTTCAACGACTGGGTTAGTCAGGTGAAGGCCAACGCCGAGACGCTGGATCTGAACAGCTACCCGACGCTGGCAGCGCCGAGCAAGGCCGACCCGGTGCGCTACTACGGCAGCGTCAGCCCGATCCTGTACGAGACCATCCTCATGCAATACCACAACGGCGGTAAGCACGCGGCCGGCCACGAAGACCACGCCGGTCACGCAGGCCATGACGCTGATGCAGGCGCCGAAATGGCTGGCATGCCCATGAACGCTGCCGAGGAGACCCACTGATGTTTGGCAAGCTGACACTCGAGGCCGTGCCGTTCCACGAGCCCATTATCATGATCACCCTGGCGGTCGTTGCGATTGCCGGCCTGGGGATCTTTGGCGCCATCACCTACTACCGCAAGTGGGGCTACCTGTGGACCGAGTGGCTGACTTCGGTTGACCACAAGAAAATCGGTGTGATGTACATCCTGGTTGCCCTGATCATGCTGCTGCGCGGCTTTGCCGACGCCATCATGATGCGCGGCCAGCTGGCGATTGCCGAAGGGGCTTCGCAGGGCTACCTGCCGCCTGAGCACTATGACCAGATCTTCACCGCGCACGGTGTGATCATGATCATCTTCATGGCCATGCCGTTCATGGTTGGCCTGATGAACATCGCGGTACCGCTGCAGATTGGCGCCCGTGACGTCGCCTTCCCGTTCCTTAACTCGCTGAGTTTCTGGTTGTTCGTGGCCGGTGCGATTTTGGTCAACGTGTCGCTGGGAGTAGGGGAGTTCGCCCGCACCGGTTGGGTTGCTTACCCGCCCCTTGCAGAGCTGGGCTACAGCCCGGGCGTGGGGGTCGACTATTACATCTGGGCGTTGCAGTTATCGGGGCTAGGGACGCTGCTGACCGGCGTGAACTTCCTGGTGACCGTGTTCAAGATGCGTGCACCGGGCATGAGCTGGATGAAAATACCGGTCTTCACCTGGGCCTGTACCTTCACCAACGTACTGATTGTCGCGTCCTTCCCGATTCTGACCGCCACGCTGGGCCTGCTGAGTCTGGACCGCTATCTGGACATGCACTTCTTCACCAACGAGCTTGGCGGCAACGCCATGATGTACATCAACCTGTTCTGGGCCTGGGGTCACCCCGAGGTGTACATCCTGATCCTGCCGGCGTTCGGTATCTTCTCTGAAGTGATCTCGACCTTCTCCGGCAAGAAGTTGTTCGGCTACACCTCGATGATCTGGGCCAGCGGGGCGATCACCGTGCTCGGCTTTGTGGTCTGGCTGCACCATTTCTTCACTATGGGCTCGGGTGCCAACGTCAACGCCTTCTTCGGTGTAGCGACCATGGTTATCGCGGTGCCGACCGGGGTAAAACTGTTCAGCTGGCTGTTCACCATGTTCCGCGGCCGCGTGCAGTTCACCACACCGGTGCTGTGGACCCTGGGCTTTATGGTGACCTTCACCGTGGGCGGCATGACCGGCGTTCTGCTGGCCGTACCGGGTGCGGACTACGTGCTGCACAACAGCCTGTTCCTGATTGCTCACTTCCACAACACCATCATCGGTGGTGCGGTGTTCGGCTATCTGGCCGGCTTCACCTTCTGGTTCCCGAAAGCCTTCGGCTTCAAGCTGGACGAGCGTCTGGGCAAAGGCGCCTTCTGGTGCTGGATCACCGGCTTCTTCGTCGCCTTCATGCCGCTCTATGTACTGGGCTTCATGGGCATGACGCGCCGTCTGAACCACTACGACAACCCGATGTGGCAGCCGTACCTGATCGTGGCCTTCTTCGGTGCCGGCCTGATTCTGTGCGGGATTCTGTTCCAGCTGGCCCAGCTGGTGGTCAGCCTGCGTAACCGTGAGTCGCTGCGTGACGTGACCGGTGACCCCTGGGGTGGCCGTACCCTGGAATGGTCGACCAGTTCGCCGCCGCCGTTCTACAACTTTGCCGTTACGCCGAGCGTACGTGCACTGGATGCCTTCCAGGACATGAAAGAGCGTGGCGAAGCCTACCTGCGCCCTGATCATTACGCACCGATCCACATGCCGAAGAACACCTCGGCCGGCCTGATTATCGGTCTGCTGGGTGCGGTATTCGGTTTTGCGCTGGTCTGGCACATCTGGTGGCTGGGCGCGGTCAGCTTCATCGGCATGATCGCTACCTTCATCGCGCGCAGCTACAACGAAGACGTCGACTACTACGTGCAGCCTGACGAAGTAGAGCGCATCGAGAACCTGCATCACGCCAACTTTGCGGCGCCGCGTCAGGCGCTGAACACTCAACCCGTTGCGGAGCAGATCTGACATGTCGAGCACTGTAATGCACTCCAACCACGCCGTGGCACATGACGACCACGAGCACCACGACACTGGCGGCAACACCGTATTCGGCTTCTGGCTGTACCTGATGACCGACTGCATCCTGTTCGCCAGCGTGTTCGCCACCTATGCCGTGCTGGTCAACCACACAGCCGGTGGCCCCAGCGGCAAGGACATCTTCGAGCTGCCCTACGTGCTGGGTGAAACCGCACTGCTGCTGGTCAGCAGCTGCACCTACGGCTTTGCCATGATCGCAGCGCACCGCGGCTTCAAAGGGCCGACGCTGGCCTGGCTGGCGGCGACCTTTGTGCTGGGGGCGGGGTTTATCGGGATGGAACTCAACGAATTCCACCACCTGATTGCCGAAGGCTTTGGCCCAGACAAAAGCGCGTTCCTGTCGTCCTTCTTCACCCTGGTCGGCATGCACGGTCTGCACGTGACCGCCGGTCTGGTGTGGATGATCGTCATGATGCTGCAGGTCTGCCGGCGCGGTCTGACCGACCGTAACAACACACGCCTGATGTGCCTGAGCCTGTTCTGGCACTTCCTGGACATCGTCTGGATCTGCGTGTTCACCATTGTCTATCTGATGGGGACTATCTGATGAGTCAAGCGCATTCCGACGCCGGTGCCGGCCACGGCAGCTACGGCTCTTACGCTATCGGTTTCATCCTGTCGGTGATCCTCACTGCCATCCCGTTCGCGATGGTGATGAGTGGGCAGTTCAGCCAGAGCGTCAACCTGATCGGCATGCTCGTCATGGGCGTCGTGCAGATCGTGGTGCATCTAGTGTGCTTCCTGCACATGAACACCTCGTCCGAGGGCCGCTGGAACCTGGTGGCCTTCCTGTTCACCGTGCTGATCATCGTCATGCTGGTGGGGCTGGCCATCTGGATCATGGTCAACGCCGACATGCTGATGATGCCCTGGATGTTCCAGTGAAACTCAAACGCTACCTGCTGGTCACCAAGCCCGGCATCATCTTTGGCAACCTGATTGCGGTGGCGGGGGGGTACTTCCTCGCCGCCCAGGGGCAGATCGATCTAGGTCTGCTGCTGGCGACCGTGATCGGGCTGTCGCTGGTGGTTGCCAGCGGCTGTGTGATGAACAACTGCATCGACCGCGACATTGATCGGCATATGCAGCGCACGCGGGGCAGGGTGCTGGTCACCGGGCAGATTTCGCTGCTGGCGGCACTGGCGCACGGTGTGGTGCTGGGGCTGGCCGGTTTCGGTCTGCTGTGGTGGTACACCACGCCGGTCGCCACCGCGCTGGCGGCCTTCGGCTTCTTTATCTATGTGGGCGTGTACAGCCTCTGGATGAAGCGCCGTTCGGTGTACGGCACATTGGTCGGCAGTCTATCGGGTGCCATGCCGCCGGTGGTGGGCTACTGCGCCGTGACCGGTCAGTTCGACACCGGTGCCGCGCTGTTGCTGTTGATCTTTTGTCTGTGGCAGATGCCGCATTCGTACGCGATAGCGATTTTCCGCTTCGATGATTACAGCGCAGCCGGCATTCCGGTACTGCCGGTCAAAGAGGGCATTCGGGTCACCAAGCAGCATATCGTCTGGTACATCCTCGCCTTTGCGGCGGCAGCACTGATGCTGACGCTGTCCGGGTTTGCCGGCTACGGTTATCTAGTCATCGCGCTGCTGGTCAGCATCTGGTGGCTGGTGATCGCGCTGTCCGGTTACCGCGAAGAGGTGGATGACCGCTTGTGGGCACGCAAGCTGTTCGGCTTCTCGATCATCGCCATCACCGCGCTGAGTCTGATGATGTCGATCGACTTTCGGGTCTTGCCATCGCCAACGCTGTTTGCCGGTCTTTGATTGAATGCGCCTGAGCTTAATGCTCAGGCGCATTTCCCCGCCTTAAGGCTGCTGGAGAAAGCGTAGCATCGCCTCATTTACAGCCTCGGGCGCCTCGTTCTGAAGCCAATGGCCAATCTTCGGCAGCATGACGATGTCGAGGTGCGGAACGCGTGGCGCCATCATGTCACGCAGTGCATCTGCGCCCATGCCTTGAATCACCATGTCTGCAGTACCGGCAATAAACAGCACCGGGCAGGTGATGTTGCTCTCGCGCAGTGGCAGCAGGCGGCGCCAGTTCTCGTCCAGATTGCGGTAGTAGTTGATACCGCCGGCAAATCCGCTGTGCCGATAGGCATTCAGGTAATAAGCGAGCATCTCGTCGGTGAGCCAGGCCGGTTGCTCCTTCGGTACACCCAGGCGGCCAATCCAGCCGCCGCCTTCGGAAAGCGACTTGCCCAGCACAGGAGGGTGGCGCGGCGTATCCGGGGAGCAGTAGAGCGCGCGCAGAATGCCTTCCGGGTCAGCGTCAAACTCGGCTTCGGCAACGCCCGTGTCCTGAAAGTAGACCTGATAGAAGAACTGATCTTTGAAATAGCCGCGCAAAAACTCTATTGGCGGCACATCGGCAACCGGACGCAGCGGGACGCTCATGATGATCAGCCGTTCGACGCTTTCCGGATGCAACTGCACAAACTGCCAGCTGTTGATCGCGCCCCAGTCGTGGCCGATCAACAATACCGGCGCGTCCGGGCTGTACTGCGCGACCAGCGCCTGCATAAAGCCGACAATGCGAGTGACGTTGTAATCATCGATTTGCGCTAGCGCCTCGGTTTCGCCGAAGCCGGGCATGTCAGGGGCGACCGCCGTATAGCCCGCATTGGCCAGCGCCACCATCTGCTGCCGCCAGGAATACCAGCACTCAGGCCAACCGTGAATAAACAGTGCAACCGGCCCCTCGCCAATACTGGCAATACGCGTGTTTACGCCGTCAATCAGACGATGTTCCAGCTGGATGTCGTCAACGCTGTACATGGGCAATCCTTGTTGTTGTGCGATCAAAAGCCCATTAACGTCAACCAGCAGGGCAAGCGTCAACCGTGATTGGTACAGTGAATGATGCCTTTAATGAGCTACAGTAACGCCATCGATCAGGGAGTCCCCACTATGAATGCAAAACAGCATTTATTGATAGCTGTCACGCTCTGCGCCATGCCGGCGCTGGCGAGCGAACCACTGGAGTCGCTCTGTCAGCAAAAAGCGGAAGAGATACAGCGGCAACTGGAAATAGCCGAGCAGGCGCAAAACCGAGGCCAGGTAGCGGGCCTGACACGCGCCCTGCAGGGTGTACAACACAATTGCAGCAACGAGCAATTGCTGAATGACGCAGCCCGTGAGGTACGAGAGCACACCGCCGAGGTGCGCGAGCGCGAGGCGGAGCTCTCTGAAGCCGAGCGCAGCGGTGACGCAGAAGATGTACGCAAGCGCACCGCCAAACTGGAAGAAGCCGTCGAGGAACTCGAGGCCAGCCGCCAGGCGTTGCAGGCACTGGAAGCAGCACAATGAGGTGATCCGGCAACAGCCCGGCTCAACTGGCCGGGCCCACCCTCCAGCATGCCATCACCTGTGAGCGATACCGGTCGTACAGCCAGTTGAACATCAGCGTGTAGGGCAGGAACAACAACACCAGACCGATATCCAGCATCAACGCCTGCAACAGATCAACCTGCATCCACCAGGCAATCATCGGCACCAGCGCCACAATCAACCCGACCTCAAACAGGCAGGCGTGCGCCAACCGCAGGCGCAGCGTGCGTCGCCAGCCGCGACGGCGCTCCAGTGACTCGAAGCCGGCACTGAACAGCATATTCCAGAGCACCGCGACAAAGGACATCATCAGTGTCAGCGCCCCGCTGTGCGCCAGCGACTTGCCGCTGACCAGCGCGATCAGGGGAGAGAACAGCAGCACCGCCAGCCCCTCGAACAGCAGCGCATGCACCACCCGCTCAGACACGGATTTGCGAGGCACCACCACAGCCGTACTCATAAAAATAACTCCTATCCCATCGACAGGCGCATTTTCTACGGTCTATCCTGCAGTTAGAAATTAGTAACCATCGGCAAAACCGATATGAAACTATCCCCGGAATCTCTTGAAGCCTTTGCCCAGACCGCCAGTCTGGGCAGCTTCAGCGCCGCTGCACGGCGCCTGGGTAAAAGCCAGTCCACCATCAGCGAAGCCATCGCGCGGCTGGAAATTGATCTCGGCGTAACGCTGTTTGACCGCAGCGCCAAATCGCCGGTCTTGAGCGAAGCAGGGCAGGGGTTACTGCGTCACGCCAACGCGGTACTGAGCGCAGCAGAGCGACTGCAACAAGCCGCCCACGTCCTGTCGGCAGGCCTGGAGCCTCGCCTCAGTCTGGTGCTGTCTGATGCTTACCAATCAGCCCATTACAGCGCCCGGTTGAACGAACTCGCAGAGCGGTTCCCTGAGCTGGAATTCGAGTGCATCTTTGCTGAGCACGACGACATCATCGACCTGATCAGCAGCGGCCGCGGGACCTTGGGGTTGCTGCCTGTTGCCGGCGCGCACCCGCCGGAAATCGGCCGCGCCAGCGTGGCCGAGCGCGCCGAGTTCTCCGTTTTTGTGGGCAACAGTCATCCACTGGCTGGGCGGGAGAGGGTAGAACTGGACCAGCTTGCACAGCACCGCGCGCTGCGCCTCAATACCTTGAAGGGCAAACGCCAGCCGACAGACGACTTGCCAGACGCCGCCGTACGCAGCTGGATCGCCCCAAACTATCTGATATTGCTGGATCTGGCCTTGCTCGGCTTTGGTTGGGCCAGCCTGCCACGCTGGCTAGTCGACAACTACGGCGCAGGCAGGCTGAGCGAATTACAGGTACCCGGCTGGCCCCGCCAGCAAGCACTGGAGGTCATCTGGTCCAGACAGCAGCCCCTTGGGCCAGCAGCCAGTTGGCTCCGGCAGACACTGCTAGGGCATGACTGAGGACACCCGCCAATAACAAGGCTGCGAGCTGCTATGCTGCAATAGAGTCAAACGTTCGACTGCAAGCAGGACTGCCATGAAGCCACATTATCAGCCGCTGACGACCATCCTACTTGCATTCACCTTGCTGTGTGGCCTGAGCAGCTACAGCAACGCGCAACAGGCCGTTTGGAAGATTACCTCGCTGGAGTGGGAGCCGTACTCCAGTTCCAGCATGAACAACAGCGGCAACGCCATTCAGCACCTGCGCAGCATGCTGGCCCAGTGCGGCATCGAGCTACAGGTAGAGTTCTATCCCTGGCGCCGGGCCAAGGAAATTGCCGGGCGCGACGGCTACCTTGGCTACTTTCCGGCCTGGCCAGACGGCGTAAACGAGGGCTTCGTCGCGTCCGACCCAGTCGACTATTCCGGCCTTGCGTTACTGGCGTTGGCGGGCACAACGATTGAAACAGCCGACCTGGAGCAGTTGTTCGCGCAACATAGCGTCGGCCTGGTCAGCAGCTACGTCTATCCCGCCGAGTTGCGACGCCTGATGGATGCCTATCCAGACAACACCTACCTCGGCGCCACCAGCGACCAAATGCTGCTGAAGATGCTGCTGGCAAAGCGGTTTGACCTGGCCGTCACCGATCCGACCGTACTGCAGTACCTGGCGGACCGTGACGGCACTGGGCAAATCAAGATAGTAAAGGCGCTACCCGATTTACCGCTGGTGATCGCCATGCGCAACACCGCGCAAACCCGGCAACAGATAGCATTGACGCAGCGCCTGCTGCAAAGACAAACACGCAAAGAACCGCTGCAGCCCAGCGACTGCGAAGTCAGATAAGCGAAGGAGGGCGCTCACGCGTGTATTGGCTGGGCCCATTTGAATACTCATCCAAACAGGAGCTGCTTAGCCGGCTCAAGCGGTATCTGGCTACAGCCTCCATTGGCCGGGTTACACACCCGGCCGCTTGATCTGTCGGAACTCGAAACCACCGGCAGCGGAGACACCCTGGCTTTGGTTGACCAGGACATAACCCGGGCGTTTATCGCATTTCACCTGACACAGGCGCAGCTGCAACCATCCAGCAGAACAGCCAATGCCGACAAAGGCGGACGGTTGAAACCGAGAAGGCGCAAAGCAGAGTCAGGCGTGGCGTGACGAGTTGAGTGCGAATAAACAGACAGGGCGGGCGGCGCTTGGCAGATCTGCATAATCGCCATACACATTATTTAACATAATATATATTATGCGAACCCAGATATCGTACGCACAGAACTGGATTTGTCCCCATATCAGGCGTTGAACCGCTGCGCATAGCCTTGGAAGTCACCCGCTGGCATCGGCCGGGAAAACAAATAGCCCTGACCCAGCTTGCACCCCAGATCAATCAACGCTGACTGCACACAGGCTGTTTCGATACCCTCGGCGGTAGTTTGCAGCCGCAGACTGCGCGCCATCTGAATGATCGCCGTCACGATGGCCAGGTTCTGTTCGTTGCTGCTCAGGTCGGTGACAAAGGATTTGTCGATCTTGAGCTTGTCGACCTGAAAACGCTGCAAGTAAGCCAGGTTCGAGTAACCGGTGCCAAAATCATCTATCGCCAGCTGCACGCCAAGGCGCTTGAGGTTTTGCAGGCGCTGCATAAAACGCTCGGAGTCTTCCAGCAGCATGGACTCGGTCAACTCCAGTTCAAGCAACGCCGGATCCAGGCCGCTGGCGTCCAGCGCCAAGGCGACACTTTCTTCCAGATTGCCGCGGTGAAACTGCACCGCCGACAGATTGACCGATACCCGCAGCCCTTGCCAGGTGGCTGCCTGCCGGCAGGCCTCAAGGAGCACCCAGTCGCCGATACTGGTTATCAGCCCAGATTGCTCTGCCACGTCAATAAAGACATCCGGGGCAAGTATTCCGCGCTGTGGATGACGCCAGCGTAACAAGGCTTCCGCCCCTTCCAGACGGCCTTCGGCCAACGCCATGATAGGCTGGAAATACAGCTCGAATTCATTGTGCGCGAGCGCCTGACGCAAGTCTTGCTCAATGCTCAGTCGCTCGTGCGTATTCACGTTCATCTGCTCGTCAAACAGACAGCAGGTATTGCGGCCGGTGGCTTTGGCACGCTGGGTTGCCAGTTCAGCCTTGCGTAACAAGGTGGCAAAGTCATCACCGTCGCGCGGAAACAGCGCCATGCCGATAGACAGCGAGGTCACCAGCTGCATGTCGCCAAGCGTGATGGGCTGTCCGACGATTTCCTGCATGCGACGGGCCACGGCGAGCGCCGTCTCCTGCCCATCGAGGTCGGGCAGCGTCATGATGAATTCATCACCCCCTTGCCGACTGACCGTATCCGATTCGCGCACCGCCCGCTGGAGGCGCTCAGCGATAATCTGCAGCAGTGCATCCCCAGCCGCGTGACCCAGTGAGTCGTTGATAGTCTTGAAGTTGTCGACGTCCACAAATACCAGGGCGAGCTGCCTGCCCTGCCCCCGCGCCCGTTCGATCGCCGACTGCACCAGCTCGCCAATAACCTGTCTGTTAGGCAGGTCGGTGAGCGAGTCATGCTGCCTGAGATGGCTCAGCTTGTCCTATGAGGCGCGCAGACGTTTCACCTCTTGGCGCAGCAACGCCCGCGCACAACGCAGGTCACGCATCAACAAGGAAATGGCCAGCGCAGACACCAGCAGAATGGAGCAGATTACCGTCAGGCGCCCCCAGCCTATCGGCGCCGGCGTGTAGCTGCGTATGCCTGCAACGGAGAGGCTGGTAATCGCGACCACAACGCACAGCATGAAAACCAGCAAGCCGAGAAACAGTCGGCGGGTAGCAACCGTACCCGCCACCACCAACAGCGCCGGAAACGCCAGAATGGCGCCACTATAGAGGCCCTGAGACTCCCACATAGAGATACTGACGGCAGCCGCCACAACGCTCAGCACCAAGGCAACAGCAGCCTCAAGCCGATCTCTCCGATTGAGGATGCGCCCCGCCAGCACGGTGAGCACAGCCACGGCGAGCAAGGCGCTGTTAAACCAGTCCCCCACCCATAACGTGCGTACGGCAATCACCAGCAAGACCAGAATCAACGCATTGGCAATCAGCATCAGCCGCTGCGCCTCGCGAGCACGCCCGTTGCCGTATTTCACGGAGTTCAGATCCGGGTCTAGCGGCAAGTTATCCATGCAATTCGTGCATCCTTTAAGCGAATCTGATGAAAGCAAAGTGACACCAAGGTGCGAAAGCTAACGGATAGCAAACAGGAGATTCAAGCCCCCTGCTCCGCCGCTTAGCCCCTTAAAAAAGCGCGCCCCGCTCTATCTCGGGGCGCGCGTCATAAAAATAGCGTCAAAATAATTTCGCAATATTCTAACCACTTTCACCGCTACGACATAGGTTGAGAACGCAGCGCGTCTCAACCTATGCGCTCCTCACGGCGTAACTAGCCCCACCTCGTCCGGCGTAACACGCAAGGTCAGCCCCTGGGTGGTTAGAAACTCAACCGTCTGGCGTTGCACCGCGGCCATGGTCGCCGGCCCATCGGCGACAGGAAACGCCGCATTGAAAGGCGCCATGCTGTCTGGCCGACCCGGCAGATGCAGAGAGAAGTGACTACCGCCGGTGAAGCGCACTACTCGACGAATAGGACGCTCGCTGGCGCTGCCGCTGGTCAACGCATCCAGGCCTGCGTTCTGCCACAACGGCGTTGTGCCGGACAGCGGCGCCGTCTCCGCTACCTGAGTCTCAGACAGGCCCACCGCACGGAAGATGCCGTTATACAAATCCCCATTCATCAGGTTGTTGGGCAGTACCATATCCGGGGGATTGCCGTCACTGCTGCCGACCATCTCAACCAGATGGACAGCCGCACTCCCTGCATTGATGGCATTGGCAAAGTTGATCGGGTCACCGCTGTCCTGCACCGCCTGATCGAGTGCGAAGTAGCGTTCATAGGCCTGACTGCCGAATTCCAGGCCCTGAGCGGCCAATTGCGGACGAAAGCGCGAGGCAAACACCACAGAGCCGTCAAACAGCTTGGCCATGCCGCCGCCCGGCACATTCAGCGAAAACGCCTGGACCTGCTCGTCTGCGACGGTGCCGGCAAACATGGAGCCGATCACCCCACCCATGGAAATCCCCACGTAGCCTACTCGGCTGCTGTCCAGCTGCTGACCGCCAACGTCAATGGTGTCCAGGCTGGCAAGCAACTGATGCAAGTCGGCAACGGTCTGGCGGCGAATATCACGCGTGGTTGCCGGCGAGCCATTCATCGAATGCGAACCAGAGGCATCCATCGCGCCATCGCCGTCCATGTCGATATAAAAGTGGCGCTCGTTGACCGGGTCCATCAACAAGGGCGCAAGCGGATTGCCACTGACCACACCGTGCAGCGGGTGATCGATTGCCACCATCGCCCAGCCCTCGGCTGCAAATAGGCCTGCCAGCCCAACCATGGCCGAACGATCGCTGCCCTGCCCGTGCTGATATATAACGACTGGCCAGCCGGCGCCCGGCGCAATGCCCGCAGGCACGGACATCAGCAGCGGCAAATTGACCGCCTGCTCGGTCACCGGGCCACGGCCAGCCAGCAGATCAAAACGCGTAACGCCCTGCCCGCGCTCACTGACCCACTGCCCGCTCAGCACCGAGCGAGCATCCGCCTCTGCCGTCAGTCCGCCTGCCGCACCGATGTTGTCCGGCTTGTTGGCCAGATAGTAAGGGACATTCTGCAGCACACCTTTATAGAGATGGGCATTAGCCAACACCGTGCCCGCCGGCGCCGCCAGGCTCAGGCTGCTACTGCGGGCCGGCGCCCGCTCTGCCAGATAGTCGAGCACCGCAGTGGTTGATTGGGTGCTGAATACGAAGCTCAGCACAACCTCATCGCCGTCCAAATTCTGCTGCTCGATGATCTCGCCGATCTGGCCGTAAAGCGCTTTGAGCTGCGCAGTTTGCGTCGAATCGCCAGCCGCAGCCGCAGCTGTGACCTGCGCAAAGCCCTGAGCGCGGCCAACCGGGTCTGCATCCACGCTGTTGAAGCCATCCAGCAGTACAGGCAGGTACCCGTTGGAAAACGCATCACTGCCCAGCTCAGACGCGGCTACCACGCTCTGGTAGAAGGGTCCGCCCTGCTCCAGACAGGCCAGGTCATCGCCGGGAGCCAACGGCCTGATGGGTTTGAGTAGCAGCGTGCTGGCGTCGGTAGCGGCGACGCTGACCGCAAACTGGTCGGTCACCGGGTCCGCGCAGGTGAACTCGGGCACCGGTACCTGGTGGCCTGTCAGCGGTGCATGCGCCAGACTCGCAACCGCCTCGTTGATCAAGCTGGTCGCAGGGGCAGCGCCCTCTTCTGCGTAGCGCTGTGCCGCCAGCTCCAGCAGCTCTGCTGTGGCAGGAGACACCAGGGTGGTACGCAACACCACAACGTTGCCCTCGGCAAAGGCTGGGTCAATTTCAGCGCTGAAGGGGATCTGTACTGGCGCGACGGTGGACCAGCCATCCAGGTCGTTCAACTGAGCCAATAACTGGCGGAATGACGCTGACTCAACATCGACCAACGGAATGTTCAGCGTGCCGTCGGCCGTGCCCTGCATGGCGAGGTTAAGGGGAATTGGCAACGCGTTTTCAGACAGCGACGCAGCCGGATCAAACAAGGGATAGAAGGTAGCGGGCGGCGGAGCATCATCGCCTCCCCCGCCACTACTGAGACAACCCGTCAGGGCAGCGGATAAAACCAGGGCCAGCGGGGCCCGCTTCGCAAACCAGGTATGGCGCATAATGACTCCATTTTTTTGTTATCGACTCTATCCAGAGCCTGCTTGAAGAAATCACATCGCACATTCTTAGTTCATATATAAAATTTGTACCAGATCATTCATTTTCATTAACTGGCTCGCATATCAACATATAAACAGGATGAATCAACATCTGGCACCTCACAGCGGCAGAATCTTCTGCAGACAGCGCCTCAGACATCTATCATAGGGACAACCCATCGTCCGACAGCTATAGACGCCGCTATACCTATGCCAGAAACCCCTGCTACTTCCTCCCCATCTCCAGGCCGCGCCATCGTCAGCCAAAAAAACAGTATTGCCTGGTTTGTTGCCGCGCTGGCGCTGCTGGCCACAGTGCTGTTCTGGCAGTATCAAAGCGAGCGGGAGCAGGAGGCTGCGAGCAGGGAATTCACTCTCCTCACCGACGATATTGCGGTTGCCATCCGCAAACGCATGCTCAACCACGAACAGATACTCCTGGGCGGCGCGGGTCTGATGGATGCAAGCGGTCGGGTCTCGCGGGTTGAATGGCGGGTCATGGTCGAACGCCTGAGGCTGTCCGAGAACTACCCTGGCATTCTTGGCGTCGGTTACGCCCAGGCCGTTGCACCAGAAGGGCTTGAGGAGTTTGAAGAGCGCGTCCGTGCAGAAGGGTTTCCGGACTTTCAGGTGCACCCTGTCGGCCCACGTCCTTTTTACACATCCATTCTGTTTCTGGAGCCATTCCGAGACCGCAACCTCGCCGCATTCGGGTACGACATGTTCTCCGAGCCTGTGCGTCGAGCCGCCATGCAGGCCGCCGCTGAAAGTGGCCACACTCGGATGACCGGGCCCGTCCGCCTGCTGCAGGAAACCCACGGCGAGGTGCAGGCGGGCATTCTTATGTACACGCCGATCTATCATCGTGGTGCGCCGCTCGATACCCCGGCACAACGTCAGCGCGCCCTGCGCGGCTTTGTCTACAGCCCCTACCGCATGGGTGATCTGCTGGAAGGCATCCTTGGCTCACGTACGCCGGGCGTACGTTATCGGATTACCGACACCGAGACCGGCCTGGATTTTCCACAGCTGTACAGCGACCTGACTCCAGCCAGCGCCGAAGCGGCCTACCAACGCACCCATGACCTTCATCTGTACGGTCGCAATTGGCGCCTTGAGTTTGTCAGCACCCCCAGCTTTGAGCGTGCCTCCGGGCCCAGCCCATGGAT
The DNA here is from genome assembly GCF_002307495.1 of Pseudomonas abyssi. GTDB lineage: Bacteria > Pseudomonadota > Gammaproteobacteria > Pseudomonadales > Pseudomonadaceae > Halopseudomonas > Halopseudomonas abyssi. The sequence continues at coordinate 44,544 of NZ_NTMR01000026.1, forward strand.
TCTGCTGATCGGCATGGCGAGCGCCCTGCTGCTATTTGCCCTAGCGTCCATGCTGGTGCTGCGGCGCGAGCAGGCGGAGCGCATTGCCCACCAGATGACCCGACGATTGCGCGCAAGTAACGAAGCCCTGCGCCAGAGCGAAGAACGCAAGCGTCTGGCGCTTCAGGGCAGCAATGACGGCTGGTGGGATGTGGACATGCAGAACTGGCACTTCCTGGCCTCCGACCGCGCCTGGGAAATTATCGGCTACCCGCCACAAGACGCGGCGCAATCGCTGCACCGCTGGCAATCGGTACTGGCGCCCCAGGCACGTCATCAACTGATCAGCTCGCTGCGTGACGTGATGCAGTCCCAGAAGGACACCTTCGCCGAAGAAACCCGCCTTACCCATCAAACCGGTCACAGCACTCCCGTTCTGCTGCGCGGCATTGTGCAGCGCGATGAAGACGGCAAGGCGCTGCGCGCTAGCGGTACCATGCAGGACCTGACTGAAGCCAAGCGTGTGGAGCAGCTTAAGAGCCAGTTCGTATCGACCGTCAGCCACGAGTTGCGCACCCCGCTGACCTCAATCTCCGGCGCCCTGGCCATCGTCAACAGTGGCAGCCTGGGCCCGGTACCCGAGGCAATGCAACGCATGCTGGAAATCGCCCAGGACAACAGCCAACGCCTCAATTTGCTGATCAACGACCTGCTCGACATGGAAAAGCTGGCCGCCGGCAAGATGCAGTTTGAGATGCGCCCCTGCCCCCTCACCGAGCTGATCGATGAGGCGCTAACCGCCAACCAGGCCTTTGCTGCCAGCCGCGACGTTTCCCTGCAGCGCCAGGGCGATAGCGCCTGCTGGGTTCGCGTCGACAGCATGCGCATGCACCAGATACTTAACAACTACCTGTCCAACGCGATCAAGTTTTCACCAGCCGGGGGTGTCATCACGGTCGAGACCGAGCTTGATGGCGGGCACGTCACTATTAACGTGATTGATCAGGGCGACGGCATCCCCCTGGCATTTCAGGAGCAGATCTTCAGCAAATTTGCGCAGGCTGACAGCTCCGACCGTCGTCAGCAGGCTGGCACCGGGCTGGGCCTGGCGATCACCCGTGAACTGGCGCACCAGATGGACGGCGAAGTCGGCTTCAGCTCGTTGCCGGGGCACGGCGCGACCTTCTGGCTACGCCTGCCGGTAGAAGCCGCCGAAGACCAACCCGCCCACGTGTCAGACCCCGCTGCCGAGCGCGCCGTCCTGGTGGTTGACGACGACCCGATGATCGCCGAGTTTGTCGCCCTGGTCGTTCGCCGCGCCGGCTATATTCCAACCACCGCGACCAGTGTGGCCCAGGCCCGCAGCTGTCTGCAGGAGCACAGCTATACCGCTTTGCTGACCGACCTGCGCCTGCAGGACGGCCACGGCCTTACACTGATACGGGATCTGCGCACGGATCCGGCATCGGCGGCATTACCGATTCTGGTGATATCTGCGTACTGCGAAGAAGGTCAACGCCTGCTGCACAACGGCAGTGCGGACCCTGCGCTGGCGTGGCTGGACAAGCCGGTAGATGAGAAGAAACTGGTGAGCGTGCTGGAAGAGTTGTTGACGCGCTGCAGAGCGACAGCCGGCTGAGCAGCCGTCGCCCCGTGCCCGCTTAGAGTGCTGCGAGAGCTGCGTCGTAGTTCGGCTCCTGGCCGATCTCGCTGACCAGTTCGCTGTGCAGAACCTTGTCGTCTTCATCCAGTACCACAACCGCCCGTGCAGTCAGACCAGCCAGCGGGCCATTCTCGATATCCACACCGTAATCACGGACAAACTCGCGGCCACGCATGGTGGACAGGTTAACCACGTTCTCCAGGCCCTCGGCACCGCAGAAACGTGCCTGGGCAAAAGGCAGATCAGCAGAGATGCACAGTACAACGGTGTTGTTCAGTGCGCTGGCCTTGCTGTTGAAGGTACGTACCGAGGTGGCGCAGGTTGGCGTATCAACGCTGGGGAAGATGTTCAGGATTTTGCGCTTGCCGGTCAGGCTGGCGAGGCTGACGTCGGACAGATCCTTGGCAACCAGAGTGAAGGCCGGAGCGCTGTCGCCCTTGGCAGGAAACTGGCCACCAACAGAAATAGGATTACCGCGCAAAGTGACGCTAGACATGATGACTCCTTGAACGTGCCGTAGCACGCAATGGGTGTGGGTACTGATGACAGACTCGGCTGCAGCCCTGCCGGGCTGCATTCAGAAGTCGATACGATAGAAGAAATCGAGCGAGCTGGCAAAGCCGCTGACGGCCTCCAGATACAGGCGCCGGGTCAGCTCGTAGCGCAGCGCCAACTGGTTGGCCGGTTCAAATACACCAACGCCGTAGCGCACGCTCAACTTGTCGGTAATGCTGCCGCTGGCGACCACCTGGGTTTCGTTACCACTGCCCTCGGCCTCGACGGCAAAATCCTCAAGCCCCAGCGCATTACCGATGCCACGGGTGATGGGTGCGCCACCGGCCAGCCCAAGCCCGAGCGCCGCCTGAGCCAGCAGGTTGTTATCACCTTCCTCGCCCAGTGGCCGCCCGAGCACCAAGTAAGACATGGCCTCTTGCTGTGACATACCGGGCTCCGAGAACACCTCAGACGTCGGGCTGGCGGCATTGCCGGTGATCCGCAGACCAGCGATGACGTCATCCACCCGGCGAATGGCCTCGACATTCAGGTACGGCTGACTTATAGGCCCGGAGAACAGCAGCAGCGCGCGACGCAGCTCCAGCTCCTGCCCCAGCCGGCGGAACTTGCCATCCAGGATCTGCAAATCGCCATTGGCGGTGAGGTTCTCCTGTACCTCCAACTGGCCTTTCAAGCGCCCGCGTAAACCAAAGGCGCTCAGGCGCAACTGATCGCCGATGTTCAGCTTGACCCGGGCAGTGATACCTAGCGCCGCGTCTTGTTCTGCTGCTTCCTGCCCGACAATCACCACGTCCGGCGACACGGTCACCGCGCTTGCCGGCAGTTCTCGCACGCGGATATCCCCTTCGGGAATCGCCAGCTCACCACCCACATGCAGGTTGTTGTCACGCAGGGTAATTGCCAGATCAGGTGCAACCTGCAGCTGGGCGTAGGGTTCCACGTTCACCGGCAAGGCGCTGCCGCGCAGCTGCAAATCAACGTCCAGCGGCGCCCAACCGACCTGCCCCGACAGCGTACCCTGACCCTGCTCGCCACTGGTCCAGCGGCTATCGACCTGGGCATTGGTGCCGTCGATACGAATATCGGTCTGCAGTTGCTCCAGACTGATGGGCAGGTTACGGCCGGCCACCAGCCCGTCACGCAGACTCAGAACACCACTGACGACCGGCTGGCTCAATACACCAGACAAGCTGCCAGAGCCGTTCAGCGTCAGCTGCAGTTCATCCACATCCGGCAGCATGGGGCGCAGGAAATCCAGCTTCAGGTCGCTCAACTGATAATCACCCGAGAGTGTCTGCGCCCCAGCAGGGTCGGCGATATCGGCGTTTACCGCCAACTGACCAATGATCTCGCTGCTCAGGCGCACTTCAGCTTGCGCTGTGCGGTCCTGCAGACGGGTATCGACAGAGAGCTGCTGGTAGGGAAAGTCGAGCAGCTCCTGATCATCACGCACCTGGATGACACCGTTTTCACTGCTCACCGTTACCTGACCGACTGGCGCGCGACCCAGCGTCTGAGTGAGTTCCACCTGGCCGTTAAGCAGCCCCTGCCAACGCAAGTCATCCGGCAGCCAGGGTTGCAGCTCGGCCAGATCAAAGTCATTCAGACTGAGGTCTACCTTGCGCTCGGGCATCAGGGTTTGCTGGCCGTTGAAACACAGACTGGCAGAGGCTTGCTGCCAGCAATGACCGGATAACTGCAGCCGCCCATAGCCCAGGCGATAGTCGATATCAGCGCTCTGCTGAAGCACCAGCTGGAACTGCTCGTAGCCAAGCTCGCCGCGCGTCAGGGTACCGCGCCAGGCCGTATCGTCCAGTGCACCGCCCAACGCCAGGTCGGCGTCAGCCACCCCGTTTTGCAGGGACAGCAGCAGTTCGTGTGCAGCGCGGCGGCCCCGCAGGGTCAGCTGCAGGTCACCCAGCTGAGTATCATCGCTGCGTATACCCTGACCAGTAACCGCCAGGTTCAGCGGCAACTGCTCGTTCAGCGTGGTGTTAGCGTCTAGGTTTAGGCTTTCCACCTGCAGGCCATCCAGGCCGACGCCTGCGCCGCGCAGCACGCTGGCCAGTTGCGGCGCGGCACTGTCACCACCAAGCTGCAGGTAGCCACCAAGGCTGCCCTTGAGGCCCGGCCAGAGGGTGGCGAGGTTATCCAGCTGCAGATCAAAACGCCCATCGACCCGCTCGCCCCAGCGCGCCCGGCCATCAATGCTGTTGGCGCCCTGGCGCACCCGCAGTTGCTGCAGCAACCAGTCGTTTTGCAGTTTCTCCAACCGCCCGGACAACGCCAGCGGCTGCTGGCGCAGGCTGCCGCTGATATCCCAGTCCGCTTCCAGGCGCAGTTGCTCACCCTGCAGCTGGCCACGGCTGTTCAGCTGGCCGTTGAGGTCGCCAGGCAGCGCCGCAACAAATACCGCAGGGTCAATACCCTGCAGCTGGAAGCGCCCGCCCCAGCTCACTGCAGGCTCCAGCGTCAGGTCCACCTCGCCATTGGCCTGACCGGCGGCGGTCAGTATCTCCAACGGCGTGACACGAAGCTGCTGCTGGTTACCGGCCACGCCAGCCTTGAGGTTCACCTGCTGACCTGCGACACCGGTCAGGCGTGCCTGCAGGTCCGCTTTCAGCTCCTCACCACGCAGCTGCGCAACCATCGCCAATTGCTGCAGCGACACCTCACCGGTATCAACGGGATACAGCCATTGCCAGGGGAATGCATCCAGAGCCAACTCCCCGTTTGCCTCCAGTGTCTGCTGCCAGCTGGCATCGGCCTGCAGAGCGAAGCGGCGCGCGGGTGCATCGGCAACGTGCATCTGCACAGCCAGCAACGGCACACCCGTGGTGGTCACCTCGCCGTCAACTTCAAGCAGCACAGTACCGCCATCACCGGGCAGGCTGGCGGTGGACTGCAGCAGGTAGCCCTCCTCCAGGTTACCCAGCAACTGCAGCTGCCAGTTATTGAGCGTCAGGGAGGCAGGCAAACTGCCGAGGGCCAGAAACGGCTCGCCCTGCCAGCGCAGATCAACCGGGATGCCCGGCTCGTACAGGTTGGCGCTGGCGTTCAGCTTACCCGGCAGATAGCCTCGACTACTGGCGCGCAGCTCCAGCTCACGCAGGGTGCCGCTGGCCCGCGCCTGCAAGGCCCAGTCGCGGCCATCCACCGGTGGCAGATTCAGGTCGGCGGTCAACTCCAGCGGCCAGTCATCGCGCGTCTGCACACTGCCGTAAAGCTGCCAGTCCAGTTGCGGGCCGATGCCGGAAAAACGCTCGATAACCAGCTGATCGCCGCTGCCGCGTGCAACCAGATCAACATCGCTGAGCAGCGCGGTTTCGCCGTCAAGCGACAGCTCGCCCAGATGCACCTCGCCCAGCTCCAACCCCAAGGGCAGCTGTACTGCCGGCAGGCTGAGCGGTTCGCTGCTTTGCGTCTCTTCGGCCGGCTGACTGACGACCACGATACGCTCCACCGTCAGCCGATCAATGCACAGCGTCTTGCCGAACAGGCACGACGGACTCCAGCGCAGCGAGGCGGCATCCACCCGCAAATCCAGCGCCGGATCGCGCCAGGCAATAAGGGAGAAGTCCCATCCGTGCCAGAAATCGCCGCCTTCAAAGCCTAGAGTCAGGCGTGGTTCCAGCGCTTCGGCTTTGGCAAACAGCCAGCGGTTGACGCCCTCGCTGGCCAGCAAAAAGCCCAGCAAGACCGGAATCATCGCCAGAATAAACAAGCCACGGACAAGCGCCCGAACCAGAAAACGGGTCACAGCTCAGGCCCCATGGAAAAGTGAATCTTGTATCCCTCGTCAGGGTCGGACAATGACCTGGCCAGGTCTACCCGTATCGGCCCGATTGGCGATACCCAGCGCACGCCGATACCCACACTCGTCTTCAAAGGATCGGTCAGCGAGTCAATGGCATTACCGTAATCGACAAAGGTCGCTGCCCGCCACTTGTCGATAAACTCGTACTGGTACTCGGCCGTGCTGGCGATCAAATAGCGTCCGCCAACCGTATCGCCGGTGCTATCGACCGGCGACAGGGTCTGATAGTCATAACCACGGATGCTCTGATCACCACCGGCAAAAAAGCGCAATGAGGGTGGAATACTAGAAAAATCGTTGGTTGCCACCGCGCCCAGCGCCAGACGGCCAAACAGGCGATGATTGTCAAAGGCAGTGTAAAGCCCCTTCACCTGCCCCATCACCCGGGCAAAATCCACGGTCGACAGAACACCCTCCTTGGCACCCTGAACATCCACCAGCATGCTGTAGCCCCGCGAGGGATCGACGCCGCCGGTAGCCTGGGTACGCTGTAGCACCAGACTGGGAATCAATAACGTGGAATTGCCGGAGTCATCGCCCAGCGAGAAGATTTCGTGCTGCAGCCGCAGACCAATGGTGCGCTGCCAGCCGCTTGCCAAACGGGTGTTGAGCTCGGCGCCGACTGCCAGGCTACGGGTCTCGACGTCGTCGATATCCTCATGCTGCCAACCAACAAAGTAGCGCAGATTGTTGTCCAGCGGCGGATCCAGCGGCACCTGGTAGAACGCAGTAACGTTCTGGCGAGGTATGGATAGTTCCATACTGGCACCGCGGCTATGGCCCTTGGGGTTAACCCAGTGCTGGTCCCAGGTGAGCTTGCCACGCACCCCGACATCGGTCGAGTAACCACCGCCCAAACCCAACGAGTGCGGGTCGCGCTCGGTGATTTCAACCTGCACCGGAACGTCCTGGCCATTCGCCCGATCCGCCGGGGCGGTCACCAGCACGCCATTGAAGTAGCCACTGGATAGCAAATCCTGATTCAGCTGGCCAACCAGGTCAGCGTCATAGGGCACGCCCGGTTCAAACGGCACCATGCGCGCCAGAAGCTCGGGGTCAAAAATGGTCTCGGAGAAATTCACCTGCCCCAGACGGTAGCGCGGGCCGGTGTCGTACTGGATATGGATGTCGGCGATATTGCGTTCAGGATCAACCCGCAGCTCACGCTTGAGATACTGCCCCTCAAAGTAGCCGTAACGTAGCGCCTGATTGTTGATCTGCGATTTGACCGTTTCGTAGCGTCCGTGATGCAGCACCGCGCCGGGCTGCAGCATCGCTGCGCTGGGCAGCAAAAAGGCATCGGTACCACGCCCAGCGCCCAGAATATCGATATTCACCTCGCCCAACCGGACCGGCTCACCCAGCTCGACTCTCAGCGTCAGAACGGGGTCATCGCCATCACCACTGATACTCAGCTCGTTACGTGAGTGGTAATAGCCAAGGGCCTGGGCCGCCAGTGTCGCCTGCTGATCGATATGCCGAAACTGGCGTTCCAGCGCCTGCGGGCTGTCGCCTTCAACTACGCCGACATAGGCTTCAATGTTCTCGCGCACAGATTTCTTTGCCGGCACTACCGTGACCTTCAGACTGGCCTGCGCGCCCGCAGCAACCAGCAGCAGACAGATCAAAACTATTGCGCGCCCCATGAGCTCCTTCCCGGCAAAATCAGCAGGCGAATGCTAACACGTTCCCATTGGCATCGCCGTGCTCAAGGGCAGGCTTTTGCGGTACTCTTGCCGCTCTCAGTCGCTAGAAAGTCACTCAAGAACGGACCTAACCATGAAGATCGTATCCTTTAATATCAACGGCCTGCGCGCACGCCCTCACCAACTGAAAGAAGTGGTGGACCGGCACTCGCCCGAGGTCATCGGTCTGCAAGAGACCAAGGTCGACGATCCTCAGTTCCCGCTGGCCGACCTCGAGGCCCTCGGTTATCACGTTGCCTTCCACGGCCAGAAAGGACACTACGGCGTGGCGCTGCTGACACGTCAGCAACCGCTGTGGGTACGCAAGGGCTTCCCGGGCGACGCCGACGATGCCCAGCGTCGCATGATCAGTGCCGCAGTACCCTGCGCCGACGGTGAACCACTGATTGTCTTCAATGGCTACTTTCCTCAGGGTGAAAGCCGCGACCACCCCATCAAATTCCCCGCCAAGGAGAAGTTCTACGCCGACCTGCAAGCGCACCTGGAGGCCGACTTCAACCCTGAGCAGCGCATTGCCATTATCGGCGACATGAACATCTCCGATACCGACGCCGATATCGGTATCGGCGCCGACAATGCCAAGCGCTGGCTGCGCACCGGCAAATGCAGCTTCCTGCCGGAGGAGCGCGCCTGGCTGCAACGTCTGAAAGACTGGGGGCTGATCGACAGCTACCGCCACCTGCACCCGGAAACGGCCGATCGCTTCAGCTGGTTTGATTACCGTAGCCGCGGCTTTGAAGACGACCCCAAACGTGGCCTGCGTATCGACCTTATCCTGGCAAGCAAGGCGCTGGCCGAGCGCTGCCTGGAAAGTGGTATCGACTACGACATCCGCAGCATGGAAAAGCCCTCCGATCACGCGCCCATCTGGACCCGCTTCGACCTCTAGAAACAAAAACGGCGCGCCCCATACAGAGCGCGCCGTTGCGTTACGCGAGAGGTGCAATCAAGCCATCTCGGCTTCCGGCACCTCGATTTCCAGCTCACCGTCACGCAGCGTCACATGGACGGTACCGCCCTGCTCCGCCAACTCCCCAAACAGGATCTGCTCGGCCAGCGGCCGCTTGATTTTGTCCTGGATCAGCCGTGCCATAGGGCGGGCCCCCATCATCGGGTCGTAGCCGTGCTCGGCCAACCAGTTACGCGCCTCCTCGTCTACATCCAGCAGCACATGCTTGTCTTCCAGCTGGGCCTGCAGTTCGGTGAGGAACTTGTCGACCACGAACTTGATGCTTTCGTGAGTCAGACGGCCAAACTGAATGATGGCATCAAGACGATTGCGGAACTCCGGCGTAAAGGCCTTCTTGATGATCTCCATGCCATCGGTGCTGTGGTCCTGCTGAGTGAAGCCGATTGATGCACGCGTCATGGTTTCGGCGCCCGCGTTGGTGGTCATCACGATGATCACGTTGCGGAAATCCGCCTTGCGGCCGTTGTTGTCGGTCAGCGTGCCGTGATCCATCACCTGCAGCAGCAGGTTGAAGACTTCCGGGTGCGCCTTCTCGATTTCATCGAGCAGCAGCACGCAGTGCGGGCTCTTGGTCACCGCCTCGGTCAGCAAACCACCCTGATCAAAACCGACGTAGCCCGGAGGCGCGCCAATCAGACGGGAGACGGTGTGCCGCTCCATGTACTCGGACATGTCAAAGCGCAGCAGCTCAACGCCCAGGCTCTTGGCCAGCTGTCGCGTGACCTCGGTCTTGCCCACACCGGTCGGGCCGGCGAACAGGAAAGAACCCACCGGCTTGTCGGCCGATTTCAGGCCCGCGCGCGACAGTTTGATCGCCGTTGACAGCGCTTCGATGGCCCCATCCTGGCCAAAGACCACCAGCTTCAGATCGCGCTCCAGGTTCTTCAGCAGTTCCTTGTCGCTGGAGGAGACGTGCTTGGGCGGAATGCGCGCAATCTTGGCGACAATGGCCTCCACTTCGGCCACATCAATAAATTCCGGACGATTCTCCGGCAGCTGTAGCCGTTGATAGGCGCCCGCCTCATCAATCACATCAATCGCCTTGTCAGGCATATGCCGGTCATTGATATAACGGCTAGCCAGCTCCGCTGCCACCTTAAGTGCCTCGTCGGTGTAGCGAATGCCATGGTGCTCCTCAAAGCGGCTCTTCAGCCCTTTAAGAATCTGGATGGTATCGCTGACTGACGGCTCAACCACGTCAACCTTCTGGAAGCGACGTGCCAGGGCGCGATCCTTCTCGAAGATCCCGCGAAACTCCTGGAAGGTGGTCGAGCCGATGCAGCGAATCTCGCCGGACGACAGCAGCGGCTTGAGCAGGTTGGAGGCGTCCATCACACCACCGGAGGCGGCGCCCGCGCCAATGATCGTGTGAATTTCGTCGATAAACAGAATGGCCTGCGGGCGCTTTTTCAGCGCCTTGAGCAACGCCTTGAAACGCTTCTCGAAGTCACCGCGGTATTTGGTACCGGCCAGCAACGCGCCCAGATCAAGCGAATACACCACCGCCTCGGACAGGGTGTCGGGCACCTCGCCATCAACGATGCGCTTGGCCAGCCCCTCGGCGATCGCCGTTTTACCCACGCCGGCCTCACCGACCAGCAGCGGATTGTTCTTGCGCCGACGCATCAGGATCTGCGCCACGCGCTCTACCTCAGAGGCGCGCCCAACCAGCGGGTCAATGCGCCCCTTGCGCGCCTGTTCATTGAGATTACTGGCGTAACTTTCGAGCGGGTTGCTGGCGGTAGCGCCTTCACCGCCCTCTTCCTCGATGCTGTCTTGCTCTTCGTTCAGTTGCTCGGCATCGCTTTGCACCTTGGAGATGCCGTGGGAGATGAAGTTGACGATATCGATGCGGGCAATCTGCTGCTGCTTGAGGAAGAAAACCGCCTGACTTTCCTGCTCGCTGAAGATCGCGACCAGCACATTCGCGCCGCTGACTTCCCCCTTGCCAGAGCTTTGTACATGGAATACAGCACGTTGCAGTACGCGCTGAAAGCCCAGCGTCGGCTGGGTTTCACGCTCCTGATCCTGCTTGGGAATCAGCGGCGTGGTGGAATCAATAAATTCAGTCAGTTCGCGGCGCAGGCGCTCCAGGTCAGCGCCGCAGGCGTTGAGCACATCCACCGCAGCCTGGTTGTCCAGCAGAGCCAGCAGCAGATGTTCGACGGTCATGAACTCATGACGCTTGTTGCGCGCTTCCTTGAACGCCAGATTCAGGGTGATCTCGAGATCTCTGTTGAGCATGTTGCCACCTCGTATGCGATGCAAATCGCCTTGTTACGCTTCCCGTTCAATCTGACACATCAACGGGTGCTGGCATTCCCTCGCGTATTCATTTACTTCTGCCGCCTTGGTCTCGGCAATGTCACGGGTATAAATACCGCAAACCGCTCTGCCCTCAGTATGCACTTTCAGCATGATCTGCGTGGCACTTTCACGGTTATGTGAAAAAAATCGCTCCAGCACCTCCACAACAAAGTCCATCGGAGTGTAGTCATCGTTAAGCATGATGACCTTGTAGCGTGACGGTGGCTTGAGCTGGGGTTTGCTGGTCTCGACCGCAAGGCCGTGATCATCACCTTGCTCAGGCTCAGCCGGCCCTTGCTGTAAGGTTAGTTGAAAATCCGTCATTGAAAACATCTGCACATTCACTGGTTGGGAGAGCCGATCACCTGCACCGCTTATCGCAAAACTGCGCACTGGGACACAGGATTTCCGGACCTGGCTTGACTTGCTCTGAATCACTGTTAAAAGTGTAAAGGTGCGCGACTGACCAGTCATCAAATACATGCACAATGACCTTGCGGTCAGTCCGGAGCGCGACACACTCACATGAAGTGACAGGCTATCAGAGGGATGCAGTATGGAGAACGGTAAGGTCAAATGGTTCAACAACGCCAAGGGTTATGGGTTTATCGTAGCCGACGGCCGGGACGAGGACCTCTTTGCGCATTATTCAGCCATCCATATGGACGGCTATAAAACGCTCAAGGCCGGGCAACCGGTTCAATTCGACATCATCCAGGGTCCCAAGGGGCTGCACGCCATCAACATTCAATCGCAAGCGGAACACGCTAGCAAGAAAGCGGATGAAATTGAAGGCGCCACTGCCAGCTACGCGCATCAATAGCGGCGCCTGATAACGGCGGTGCCAGACACAACAAAGCCGGCGATAGCCGGCTTTGTTGTATGCAATGCCAAAACGGGCTGCAGCGCAGCCCATCAGCAATTACATGGCACCGATGACGTCGTCGCCAAACTCGGAGCACTTGCGCAGGGTAGCACCGTCCATCAGACGCTCGAAGTCGTAGGTGACAGTCTTGTTGGCGATCGCACCATTGACACCCTTGATGATCAGATCAGCCGCCTCAACCCAGCCCATGTGGCGGAGCATCATTTCGGCAGACAGGATCACCGAACCCGGGTTGACCTTGTCCTGACCGGCGTACTTCGGAGCAGTACCGTGGGTCGCTTCGAACATGGCAACGGAGTCGGACAGGTTGGCACCCGGAGCGATACCGATACCACCCACTTCGGCAGCCAGCGCGTCGGACAGGTAGTCACCGTTCAGGTTCAGGGTAGCGATCACGTCGTACTCGGCCGGACGCAGCAGGATCTGCTGCAGCATGGCGTCAGCGATCACGTCCTTGACGATGACGTTCTTGCCGGTATTCGGGTTCTTGAACTGCATCCACGGGCCGCCGTCCAGCAACTCTGCGCCAAACTCGTCGCGCGCCACTTCGTAACCCCAGTCTTTGAAGGCACCTTCGGTGAACTTCATGATGTTGCCCTTGTGAACCAGGGTCAGGGAGTCACGGTCGTTATCGACAGTGTATTGCAGGGCCTGGCGAACCAGACGCTTGGTGCCGGCTTCGGAGACAGGCTTGATGCCGATACCGCACATGTCGGTGAAGCGGATCTTCTTGACGCCCATTTCTTCGGTCAGGAACTTGATGACCTTCTCGGCTTCCGGCGTACCGGCTTTCCACTCAACACCGGCGTAGATGTCTTCGGAGTTCTCGCGGAAGATGACCATGTCGACGTCACCCGGCTTCTTGACCGGGCTCGGCACGCCTTCGAACCAGCGCACCGGACGTTGGCAAACATACAGATCCAGCTCTTGGCGCAGCGCGACGTTCAGCGAGCGGATACCACCGCCTACCGGCGTGGTCAGCGGGCCTTTGATGGAAACAACATACTCTTTAACGGCGTCCAGCGTTTCAGCCGGCAGCCAGGTGTCCTGATCGTAAACCTGGGTGGCTTTCTCACCGGCATAGACTTCCATCCAGGAAATCTTGCGCTTACCGGCGTAGGCCTTCTCAATCGCCGCGTCGACGACTTTGATCATGACCGGGGAAATGTCGTAACCGATTCCGTCGCCCTCGATGAAGGGGATGATCGGATTATCGGGTACGTTCAGGGAAAGGTCGGCATTAACGGTAATTTTGTCGCCGCTGGCCGGCACCTGGATCTTTTGGTATCCCATCTTTGACTCCGTTTGTGTTGTCGTTGCACTGACAGCGTCGAGGGAGGATAACCCTCGCCGCGCCATTGAATACGGATTTTCAGCGGCGTTATTGTTGTAGTTTTCCTACAGATTGTCACGCACTTTTGTCTACAACTGTCCCGCCTGGCTACTTAACACCCCATTCGGCACACCCATCAGGGGTGATTCAGAAAAAATATGTAGTAACACTACAATTCGCACTACACGCACAACCAATCAGCATCCTAGTCGCTTTCTCCGGCTTTACCAAAGCCAGCTTCACCGCCCGAACGCTTTGCGCTACCCTATCGCACCTGCCGAGGAGTCGCGATGCGCTTTTTACCCCACGTCACCGTCGCCACCATCGTCGAGCATCAGTCTCGCTTCCTGATGGTCGAGGAAAAACGTGACGGACGTATTGTGCTAAATCAACCTGCAGGCCATCTCGAGGCCGACGAAACCCTGTTGCAAGCCGCCAGACGGGAAACCCTCGAGGAAACCGCCTGGCACGTCGAACTGGGGGCCGTCATTGGCATCTACCTGTTTCAGGCCGCCAACGGTGAAACCTATCAGCGCGTCTGCTTTAGCGCCAAGCCTATCAGCCATGATGCAGACAGACCGCTGGACGAAGGTATTATTCGTGCCCGCTGGATGACCCTGGACGAGATTGTCGACAATAGCGCCCAGCTGCGCAGCCATCTGGTTGCCGACTGCATTCGCGACTACCTGAACAAACCGCACTACTCACTGGATCTGATTCGCTGACATGTCTACCCAGACCACCACGCCCAACTCCGAAATTCGCGTTATCGTCGGCATGTCCGGCGGCGTTGACTCCTCCGTCTCTGCGGCCCTGCTGCTGGAACAGGGCTATCAGGTTGAAGGCCTGTTCATGAAGAACTGGGACGAGGACGACGGCACCGAATACTGCACCGCCAAGGAAGACCTGGCCGATGCGCAGGCCGTGAGTGACCGGCTGGGTATCAAGCTGCATACCGCCAATTTCGCGGCCGAGTACTGGGACAATGTGTTCGAACACTTCCTGGAAGAATACAAGGCTGGCCGCACGCCCAACCCGGACATCCTTTGCAACCGCGAGATCAAGTTCAAGGCGTTCCTCGACTACGCCCTGAGCCTGGGTGCCGACCTGATTGCGACCGGGCATTACGTGCGCCGGGGCGAACGCGACGGCCAGACGGTATTGTTGCGCGGCATCGACAACAACAAGGACCAGAGCTACTTTCTGCATGCCGTCGGCGCCGAGCAGATCGCACGCACGCTATTTCCCGTCGGCGAGCTGGAAAAGCCGGAAGTCCGCCGCATCGCCGAGCGCTATGAGCTGGCCACAGCCCGCAAGAAAGATTCCACCGGCATCTGCTTCATTGGCGAGCGCCGCTTCAGCGACTTTCTCAAGCAATACCTGCCAGCCCAACCCGGCGAGATCGAGACCACCGATGGCACCGTGATCGGCCGCCACGTCGGCCTCATGTATCACACCATCGGCCAGCGCCAGGGTCTGGGTATCGGCGGCCTGCAAGGCGCCAGTGACGACCCCTGGTATGTGTTGAGAAAGGACCTGACCCGCAACGTGCTCGTGGTCGGCCAGGGCAACAACCACCCTTGGCTGTTTTCCGATGCGCTGACCTGCTCGTCCATCTACTGGGTCAATGAGCTGGATGTGACTGAGCCGCTGCGCCTGACCGCCAAGGTGCGCTACCGTCAGGCTGACCAAGCCTGCACCCTAGAAAAAACGCCCCACGGCTATCTGGTGCGCTTTGACGAACCGCAACGCGCCGTTACCCCAGGACAATCACTGGTTCTCTACCACAACGATATCTGCCTGGGCGGCGGCGTGATCGAGACCGCTATCGCCAGCGAGGCCGCCGCGTGAGCCAGCTTACCGATCAGGTCATCGCCTTGGGCGCTACCTTTGAAGCCGGGTTACAGGTTGATCAACTGGCGCGCAGTGGCAAGCTGAGCGAAGGCCCCGGCAGCTGCCTGGTGGCCAGCATCCTGAACCGCTCCCCCGATCGCGTAGTGGATGTGTACGGCGGCAGCCCGCACCAGATCCGCCGCGGCCTGCAAGCACTGGAAGCGATGCTGGAGCGCGATACCGCTGCACTCCAGCGCGATGCCCTGCGCTACGTAATGAACCTGCTGACCCTGCAGCGCCAACTGGCCAAGCGTGACGACATGCTGCAGGTGCTGGGCCAGCGTATCGCCCAGGCAGAACACCAGGTCGAGCATTTCGGCCTGTTGCACGACAACGTCATGGCCTCGCTGGGCAGCACCTACCAGGACACCATCAGTACCCTGCGCCTGCGCATCCAGGTTCACGGCGACATGCGCCACCTGCAGCAACCGGAGGTGGCCAACCGGGTCCGCACCCTGCTACTGGCCGGCATCCGCTCCGCCACGCTGTGGCGGCAGTTGGGTGGGCACCGCTGGCAACTGCTGCTACAGCGTCGCAAGCTGCTGGATGCCACGCGCGCGGTGCTGCGTGGTTGAGAGCGTCCGCCTCGACCAACCGCGCCGCGGCGCACTGCTGCTGGCCCTTTCCGGGCTGCTGTTCGCCATCATGGGCGTGCTCATTCGCGAGGTCTCGACCGGCGTCAACAACGAGACGGTGGTTTTTGCCCGCAACCTGATTGGCGTTTTCTACTTTCTGCCGCTGATGCTGATCCGAGGCATTGCCCCGTTCCGCACCCGGCGCCTGGGCAGCCACTTTCTGCGCACCTTTTACGGCCTGGGTGCGATGTACTGCTTCTTCTACGCGATTGCCCACCTGCCGCTGGCAGATGCCATGGTGTTTACCTATGCCGCGCCGGTATTCACACCCGTGCTGGCCTGGTGGTGGCTGAAGGAAAGCCTGACCGGACGCATGATGCTGTCCGTCGCCATTGGCTTTGTCGGTGTCATTCTGGTCGCCAAACCCACCGGCGCCCTGTTTGACCCAAAAGCGCTGGCGGGTGTCGCTGCCAGCCTGCTCGCCGCCTGCGCCTTCGTATCGATTCGCGCCATGAGCGACAGCGAGCCGGCGACCCGCATCGTCTTCTACTTTGCCAGTTTCTCCACGCTGCTCTCGGCCATTCCGCTGCTATGGGCCTATCAGCCGCTGACGCTGCCGCAACTCGGCCTGCTGACTGCAATCGGCATTGTGGCTACCACCAGCCAACTGGTGATGTCCCGGGCCTATGCCCTGGCTCCGCCGGGCAAAATTGGCCCGCTGAGCTATCTCGCCATTGTCTTTTCCGGCGCCTTCGCCTGGGTCTTGTGGGACGAACTGCCGGGCTGGTCCTCCTGGCTGGGCGCCGGACTGATTTTTGCCGCCAGTCTGCTCAGCCTGTATCTGCCGGCAAAGCCGGGCAAAACGCCGCGCGCTGGTGTATGATTTGGCCCTTTTCCGCCAGCCCTTGACGAGAGAACTATGCAACTGACTTCCCTGACCGCCGTATCCCCGGTTGATGGCCGCTATGGCAGCAAAACCGCCGCCCTGCGCCCTATTTTCAGTGAATACGGCCTGATCCGTTTCCGCGTTCAGGTAGAGGTCCGCTGGCTGCAGTGTCTGGCCGCGCACCCAGGCATCAGCGAAGTTGCTCCGTTCTCCGACGCCGCCAATGCCATCCTCGACCGCCTGGCCGAAGACTTTGACCTGGCACACGCCGAGCGCATCAAGGAAATCGAGCGCACCACCAACCATGACGTCAAGGCGGTCGAATACCTGCTCAAAGAGCAGGCCGAACAGCTCGACGAGCTGAAGCAGGTCAGCGAGTTCATCCACTTTGCCTGCACCTCCGAGGACATCAACAACCTGTCCCACGCGCTGATGCTGCGCAGCGGCCGCGATGAGGTGATTCTGCCGCTGATGCGCCAGGTAGCCGATGCCATCCGCGCACTGGCCAAGCAGTACGCCAATGTGCCCATGCTCTCGCGCACCCACGGCCAGCCCGCCTCCCCGACCACCCTCGGCAAGGAACTGGCCAACGTGGTCTATCGCCTGGAGCGCCAGATTGCGCAAGTCGAGAGCATTCCCCTGTTGGGCAAGATCAACGGTGCCGTCGGCAACTACAACGCCCACCTGTCCGCGTACCCGGCAGTCGACTGGGAGGCCAACGCCAAACAGTTCATCGAACAGACCCTGGGCCTGCAATTCAACCCGTACACCACTCAGATCGAGCCGCACGACTACATCGCCGAGCTGTTCGATGCGGTCGCTCGCTTCAACACCATCCTGATCGACTTTGATCGCGATATCTGGGGCTACATCTCGCTGGGCTACTTCAAGCAGAAGACCGTTGCAGGTGAAATCGGCTCCTCGACCATGCCGCACAAGGTCAACCCGATCGACTTCGAAAACTCCGAAGGCAACCTCGGCATCGCCAACGCGATCATGCAGCACCTGGCCAGCAAACTGCCGATCTCCCGCTGGCAACGTGACCTGACGGACTCCACCGTCCTGCGTAATCTAGGCGTTGGTTTTGCCCACAGCGTCATCGCCTACGAAGCCTCGCTCAAGGGCATCGGCAAGCTGGAACTCAACGCCGCACGCCTGGCTGACGATCTGAACAACTGCTGGGAAGTGCTGGCGGAGCCGATTCAAACCGTGATGCGTCGCTTCGGTGTGTCCAACCCCTACGAGAAGCTCAAAGAGCTGACGCGCGGCAAGGGCATCACCCCTGACGCACTGCTGGCCTTCGTTGACAGCCTGGAGATCCCGGATGATGCCAAGGCCGAACTCAAGGCCCTGACCCCGGCCACCTATATTGGTAACGCAGTAGCCCAGGCCGAGCGTATCTGACCCACGCCGGCCAACGCCGCCACCCTGCCCCACAGCGCCCGGATCTGCCGGGCGCTGTCCATTCTGGAGCCAGAAAGATGACCATTGA
This sequence comes from Pseudomonas abyssi, assembly GCF_002307495.1. GTDB lineage: Bacteria > Pseudomonadota > Gammaproteobacteria > Pseudomonadales > Pseudomonadaceae > Halopseudomonas > Halopseudomonas abyssi. The sequence goes on from NZ_NTMR01000026.1 coordinate 62,567, forward strand.
ATTCGACTCGCTGTTTGGTGATATCGGTGTCGATCGCTTCCTCGCCGAATACTGGCAGCGCAAACCGCTGCTGATTCGTCAGGCCATTCCCGGTTTCGAAAGCCCGATTGAGCCCAACGAGCTGGCCGGCCTGTCGCTCGAAGAAGAAGTCGAGTCACGCATTATTCTCAAAGAGGGCTCGCACCCCTGGGAGCTGCGCCAAGGACCCTTCCCGGACGACACCTACCAGCAACTCCCTGAGCGTGACTGGACGCTGCTGGTGCAGGCAGTCGACCAGTTTGTGCCCGAAGTCGCCGACCTGTTGGCTCAGTTCCGTTTTCTGCCCAGCTGGCGCGTGGACGACATCATGATCAGCTACGCCACACCCGGCGGCGGCGTTGGCCCGCACTATGACAACTACGACGTGTTTCTGCTGCAGGGCCACGGTAAGCGCCGCTGGCGCATCGGCCAGCAGTGCAGCGAGGACAGCCCGCTGCTGGAGAACCCGGACCTGCGCATCCTGGCTGAATTCGACTGCCAGGATGAGCGGGTACTGGAGCCCGGCGACATGCTGTACATCCCGCCGGGTGTCGCCCACGACGGTGTCGCCGAAACCGACTGCATGACCTACTCCATCGGCTTTCGCGCCCCCAGTCACGCCGAGATACTGGTCCATTTCACCGACTATCTGGCTCACCACCTGAGTGACGATCAGCGCTACGGCGATGCCGGTGTCAACCGTCCGTCGGATCCTGCAGCCATTGATCCTGCAGCAATAGACCGCCTGCAACAAAGCGTCCTGCGCCTGGTCTCAGACAAGGAGGCATTGGCAACCTGGTTTGGCCGCCACATGACCGAAGCCAAGTATCCGGAGCTGGCACAGGCCTACGCCGGTGAACCGGAGCCGCTGGCGGATTTGCTCAATGCCGGCATTGGCCTCGAACCCAACCCGGCGGTGCGCCTGGCGTACTGGGAAGCGGCAGATGGCAGCTTGCGGTTATTTGCCAACGGCGAGCACTGCGCGGTAGGTCCGGCCCTGCTGCCGCTGGTTCAGCTAATCTGTAACCAACGCTACCTGCCAGCCGAACTGCTGCTTGGCTGGACACAGGAAGAGGACGCCCAGCAATTACTGGAACAGCTGGTCGCGAAAGGCTTTTTGTTAATGGAGAGACAGGATGAATGACGTCTTTGTTACCACTGCCGACTGGCGCACAGGCAAAGCCCTGCGCGACATACGTCAGCGGGTATTCATTGACGAACAACAGGTTCCCGAGGACCTGGAGTGGGACGCGCTGGATGAAACAGCCACCCACTTCCTTCTGTATCGAGCAGAGCAGCCGGTCGGCACCGGCCGCCTGCTCGCCGACGGCCACATCGGCCGAATCGCCATCCTTCCAGAGCATCGCGGCGCCGGGCTGGGCGACCAGTTGATGCGCGCCATCATCGAGCACGCCCAAGCCCAAGGAATGGATGAGCTGTTGCTCAGCGCCCAGACCCACGCCATTGCGTTTTATCAGCGGCTGGGCTTCAGCGTCTGCTCTGACGTGTATTTGGACGCCGGGATTGATCATCAGGACATGTGCTGGCAAGCCCGCGATCAGGTACAAGCGCCGCTGCTCGACATTGAATTTGTTTCCCCCGGGCGCTTCAGCATACTCAACCCGGACACAGACTCGGAAGCGCCGGCCCGCTACCCCGACGACGATCCGGCACTGACCCCGCTGAATGAAAGCAATGCCCAGTCGCTGCTAAGCGAGCTGGTAACAGGCTGTCGCCAGCAGTTGCTGGTATTCGCCCCGGAGCAAGCCGCCTGGCTGTTTCAGCGCCGCGACTTCATCCGCGCCTGCGAAGCACTTATTGCTCGCAACCCCAAAGCGCAGATACGGTTCCTGCTGCAGAGCGTTGACCCGGCGTTCCTCTCCGGGCACACGCCAGTCGCCCTGGCGCATCGTTTCCCCAGTCTGTGCCAGGTGAAACGCCAGCACCCTGACCTGCCGCTCCAGGCCCAGGTACAGGTCATCAGCGACGACCGCGGATTTCTCATGTTGCCCAAGGCGCGTCAGCGCGACGGCTTCGTAAGGCACGACAGCCCCGATCAGGCCAAACGCTGGGGTGATCGTTTCGACGAACTTTGGGCCAGCAGCCAAACCGACCCGGCACTGAGGAGGTTTCTACTGTGAAGTCAGGCATACTCAAACTGCTGTGCTGGATGACGCTCTCGATCGCCACCCTGATCGCCAACGCCGCCCCAACCACCGAGGTTGTGCCGCTTGGCTACAACATGGCCGAGAATATCATCCCCGCCATCCAACCGATGTTGCAGTCCAACGAGCGCGTGTCGGCCTACGGCAACCAGTTGCTGATACGCGCCGAGCCGCAACGCATCGACGAGATCAAGGCTCTGGTCGCCCGGCTCGACACACAGCCCTCACGGTTGATGATCAGTGTTGCCAACACCGGCAGCAGCAGCGGCAGTACTGGCGGCTACCGGGTTGACGGCAGAATCGACACCGGGCCAGCCGACATCATCATTGGCGATCCCAACAACCGCGGCAACAGCGCACGTATCATCAACCGGCGCACCTACGGCAGCAACGACGGCGTACGTCAGATCATGGCCAGCGAAGGCTACCCGGTATTGATTCAAGGTGGGCAAAGCGTGCCGATTACCACGACGACCACCAACGTCTACGGCCAAGTCATCGAGCAAACCCAGTACCAGGACGTGACCCAAGGCTTCTACGCTACGGTGCAACTGAGCGGCGATATGGCGACCATCACACTCAGCGCCAACAACAACCGCCTTAACAGCCGCCGCCAGGGCGTGATTGACGTGCAGCAGGCCGACACCGTGGTCACCGCGCCACTGGGCCAATGGGTCACCGTTGGGGGGCTCGACGACGCCTCATCGGGGCGCGACAGCGACATCGGGCGACGCATCAGCACGCAACGCAGCGACAGCGGTTCGATTCGCCTGAAAGTTGACCGCGTAGACTGACGCGTCATTTGTCGAACGTTGTAGTGCCAACCAAAAAACACTACATGCGGCATTGACTTATCCCAGTCGAAGTCCCATCATTGCCCTCGCTCCCGCTAGCCAGAGACCTCAAGGTCTCCGCTTCGCACCCATACCAACGGTTCGATGCGTGTCTTTACAGCCCACAAGGCCGAATGACGAGGTGGCGACTGGAACCAAGTTGTCCTGAGGGACGGGGAAGCAATTTAAGCTGCACAGTTGACGCCAGCAGGCAAACGCCATTACCGATGGCTTAGCGCTCGCACGACTGTCACCTCCTCCCCTCTTGGCACCATGCCAGTCTCCCCCTTTTCATACTGTCCTTTGAGCGTAACCGCAGCAGCGGAGCATTGGGTCGACAAATCGTGCTGAACCTAACGCAAACTTTGAAGGATTGACCATGTCAGCTTATCAAAACGACATCAAAGCAGCTGCCGAGCTGAAAGAACAAGCAGGTAGTGGCTGGAGCGCTATCAACCCTGAGTCCGTCGCTCGCATGCGCGCACAGAACCGTTTCAAGACCGGTCTGGACGTTGCCAAGTACACCGCGGCCATCATGCGCAAAGACATGGCTGAGTACGACGCCGACTCTTCTGTCTACACCCAGTCCCTGGGTTGCTGGCACGGCTTCATCGGTCAGCAGAAGCTGATCTCCATCAAGAAGCACCTGAAGACCACCAACAAGCGCTACCTGTACCTGTCCGGCTGGATGGTTGCTGCCCTGCGTTCCGAGTTCGGTCCGCTGCCTGACCAGTCCATGCACGAGAAGACTTCCGTTGCCGCTCTGATCGAAGAGCTGTACACCTTCCTGCGCCAGGCTGATGCCCGTGAACTGGACCTGCTGTTCACCGCCCTGGACGCTGCTCGCGAAGCTGGCGACCAAGCCAAGGCTGCTGAAATCCAGTCCCAGATCGACAACTACGAAACTCACGTAGTGCCGATCATCGCCGACATCGACGCCGGTTTCGGTAACGCTGAAGCGACTTACCTGCTGGCCAAGAAGATGATCGAAGCGGGTGCCTGCTGCATCCAGATCGAAAACCAGGTTTCCGACGAGAAGCAGTGCGGTCACCAGGACGGCAAAGTAACCGTTCCGCACTCCGACTTCCTCGCCAAGATCAACGCTGTTCGCTACGCGTTCCTCGAGCTGGGCGTTGACGACGGTGTTATCGTTGCCCGTACCGACTCCCTGGGTGCCGGCCTGACCAAGCAGATCGCTGTCACCAACGAGCCGGGTGACCTGGGCGACCAGTACAACAGCTTCCTGGACGGTGACTACATCTCCAGCGCTGACGACATCCAGAACGGCGACGTTGTAATCAAGTCCAATGGCAAGCTGCTCAAGCCCAAGCGTCTGGCTTCCGGCCTGTTCCAGTTCCGCAAGGACACCGGTGTTGACCGCGTTGTTCTGGACTGCATCACCAGCCTGCAAAACGGTGCCGACCTGCTGTGGATCGAAACCGAGAAGCCGCACGTTGGTCAGATCGCTGACATGGTTAACCGTATCCGCGAAGTCGTCCCGAACGCCAAGCTGGTTTACAACAACAGCCCGTCCTTCAACTGGACTCTGAACTTCCGCCAGCAGGTATTCGATGCCATGGCTGCAGAAGGCAAGGACGTTTCTGCATACGACCGCGCCAAGCTGATGAGCGTTGAGTACGACGAGACCGAACTGGCTCAACTGGCTGACGAGAAGATCCGTACCTTCCAGGCCGATGCGTCCCGTGAAGCAGGTATCTTCCACCACCTGATCACCCTGCCGACTTACCACACTGCTGCGCTGTCCACCGACAACCTGGCAAAAGGCTACTTCGACAAGGAAGGCATGCTGGCGTACGTCAAAGGCGTTCAGCGTCAGGAAATCCGTCAGGGTATCGCCTGCGTCAAGCACCAGAACATGGCTGGCTCCGACATCGGCGACAACCACAAAGAGTACTTCGCTGGCGAAGCTGCTCTGAAAGCGGGTGGTAAAGACAACACCATGAACCAGTTCGGCTAATAGCTGACTGGCTCAGAGCCAACAGGCTCGGTGTCGAAGAAGGGGCTGCCACTGGCAGCCCCTTTTTTCTGTAAAGCATCAAACTGCTCAGGTAGAATGCGCAGCACTTCTGCCCCACTACGGTTCACGCAACAAGGCATTATTCAGTTATGGCACGCCTGCAACTCGACTTTCCCGAGAACCAGTTTTACTTCACCACTCAGCTCACGGTGCGTATCACCGATATCAACTCGGCTAACCACCTGGCAAACGACTCAATGATCTCGATGATCTCCGAGGCTCGTGCGCGCTTTCTGTATCAGTTCGGCATCGAGGAAGTCAGCGAGAAAGGCGTCGGCATCATCGTGACAGATCTGGCCACGACCTACCTGCGCGAAGCTTTCGCTCGCGACGCCCTGATCTTTGAAGTCGGACTGATGGACCTGAACAAGTACGGCGGTGACATCATCTTCCGCATCAGCAAGGCCAGCAATGGCGAGCTGGTGGCGCTGGCCAAGTCCGGCTTCGTGTTCTTCCATTTTGCTACCGGCAAGGTTCGCCCCATGCCCGAAGACTTTCGCCTGCGCTTTCCCGGCGTCAACTCGGTCGAACCTGAAGACAACACTGACGACTAAAAGCGCGTTTTCCGAACACAAAAAAACCCGGCCAATGGCCGGGTTTTTTCTGCTTGGGAGAAGTGTTACTTCACTTCAACCTGCGCTTCGACTTCAGCTTCTACGCGACGGTTCATCGCGCGGCCTTCATCGGTAGCGTTGTCAGCAATCGGGCGAGCCTCACCGTAACCGGCGGAGCTAACACGGGAGCCGTCTACACCTTCGCTGATCAGAGCTTCACGTACCGCATTGGCACGACGCTCGGACAGGTTCTGGTTGTAGGAATCGCTACCAACGGAGTCGGTGTGACCTTCAACGGTAGTGGTAACCGAAGGATAGGTCTTCATGAATTCAGCCAGGCTCTGGATGTCTTGACGGAATTCAGGACGGATGGTGTCTTTGTCGAAATCGAACAGCACGTCCAGCTCAACGCGAACCGACTGCATTTCCGGAGCGGGCGCCGGAGCAGGTGCCGGAGCAGGTGCCGGAGCGGGTTCAGCCACTGGCTCAGACTTGGAGCCAAAGTTGATACCCAGGCCTACACCAGCTTGCCATTCGGTATTGCCGTGATCAAAACCGTACAGCGCATCAACGCCGGCCTTCACGAAGAAGTTTTCGTTCAGGTAGTTTTTGATGCCCACGCCAGCCATCGCCATAGTGGTGCGATCATCAGTGTTGTCGCTATCGGCTTTCAGCTCCTGGTGAGCCAGGCCAGCTGAGATGTACGGCAGGACATTGCCAGTGCCGAAGTGGTAAACAGCTTCAACCTGAGCCAGTTTGCCTTTGACATCTTCACCATTGGCCTCGTCTACTTCGAGGTTTTTGTACTTACCCAGGCCGATGTTCAGCAGCGTGTTGTCGCTGACAAAGTAGCCCAGGCTGCCACCCACCAGGGTGCCATCGTTCAAACCGTACATGCTGTCGGTGAAGTAGCGGTCAGCAAAGGCCTCAACCTCTACCGAGCCGGCTTTGCCAGCAGCCAGCGCAGACATACTGGAGGCAGCAACCGCGGCACCAACAACGAGACCCACAGTGTTTTTCAATTTCATCTTTGAATCCCCATCAAATCCATTAAGACGTTTAGCTTTCGCAAAACTCCGACAGAGTATAGCTGAATATCGCTAATAACTATACAAGCCTTATATGAAAGGACTGTCAATCTGGTTTCGCAACTTTTCCAAAGCACGCTTGTAACGCATCTTTGTTGCGCTCAAGCCCATGTGCATGATGTCGGCGATTTCCTGGAACTCCAATTCCGCGACAAACCGCAACACCAGAATTTCCCTGTCGATCGGATTGACGTGAGCCAACAAGCGGCTCAGTCCTTCCGACCCTTCGGATGTGCTCGCTTCCTGCTCCTCGCCCTCTTCCTGAGGATCGAGACTGAGCGCATCCATCAGCCGACGCTTTCGCTTGTCCTTGCGATACTGGGTAATGCACTCGTTGTAAGTGATGCTATAAAGCCACGTTTTAAATTTGGCCTTACCCTCAAACTGCTTGAGGCCGTGCAACACTTTAAGCATTACTTCCTGGCAAACATCGTCTGCGTCGCGCTCGTTACCTAAATAACGAACACAGACGTTAAACAAAGTTCGCTGATATCGCCGCATCAGCTCCTCATAGGCAGTTGTGGTGTGAATTAGTTCACTTTTTGCCTTGAGAACCAGCGCGTCATCATCAAGATCGGCTGGGTTATAGCGGCGCGGTGTTCGGCTCTGCGTGGTCAAGGTACCAACATCTTCCGTTATCGGCTAAACCGGCGCTCAGCGCCGCACCCGCTGCTCGATCAGCTCGCGATTGGCAACCGAAATCAGCTGCCCGTCAGCGTTCAGAATCTGGGTTTTGACAGTGCCGATTTCCTCTATCACGCCCTCGACGTCACCCACTGCAATGTCATCACCCGGCTGATACAGCTCGCGGACATAGATGCCGGCGATCATCTGCGCGACCAGATCGCGACTGCCAAGACCAAGCGCCAGAGCCGCCGCCATGCCGAAGGTGATCAGTACGATGGCGATCACCATGTTCAGCAGCGCCGTCTCGATCTGCAACTGGCCGATAGCCAAAGACACGGTAATGATGACCAGCAGCCCCTGTACAAAGCGGCCAATGCCGTTGGCATACTCCACACCGACACTCTCGGCCGTACCACGTACAACCCCGTTTGCCAGGTGCGACAGCAGCAGGCCACCCAACAGAATCAGCGCTGCACCAACCACTTTGGGCAGATACAGGGTGATGGCATCCAGCGTAGACGAGACTCGGGCCAGGCCGAGCGACTCGGACGCCGACACAACAAAGGTCAAGAGGATGAACCAATAGGCTACCTTGCCCGTGATGGCCGAGACCGGCATGTTGATGCCGATACGTTCGAGCATCTTATTGACGCCCGTGCCGCTCATCAAACGGTCAAGCCCGAGCTTGGCCAGCCCCTTGCCAAGCACCGCATCGGCAATTTTGGCCACAACCAAACCAAGCAGAATGATGATCAATGCAGCGATCAAGTCAGGAATAAAGGACGCTACCTTGCTCCACAGCGTGGTCATGGCAGCAACGAAGCTTTGGCTCCAGACGTCGAACTCCATGGCAGAACTCTCCAGATTTGACAGATGAACCGCTCGTTAGAGCTCAGGCGATTGGGAATTGTCGGCATCTCGCCGCGTCGGACGCGCATGCTTCAAGCCGCGCGCGCCTCCCTCGGACAGCACCCAGCCCCAGCGGCTGAATAGCTCCAGCAGGTCGCCCGCGGCGCCGTGCAGGTGCGCCCGGTGCAAGACACTATCCAAGCGCTGGTCATCACTGCGCCGAGCATGATTGTCCGTATCGTCTTGCAGCATGGCGCGCAATGCGCGCTCCAGGGAATCGTCGTCTGACATAGCGGTCTCCGGGCAGGTTGGCAGCACTTGAGCACCAGCTATAACGCAGCAAGGGGGAGGTATTGCTACGCTCCCCCTCGCCAACTGGTGCCAGCAGGCCGTTACTCGGGCATGCTCAGCGCCGTGGGTGAAACAATAATGCCGTTGTTATCGGCATAGACGTACTCACCCGGGCGGAAGGTCACGCCGCCAAAGGTCACCACAACGTTGAGGTCACCGATACCGCGTTTGTCGGTTTTCATCGGATGGCTGGCCAGCGCCTGGATACCCAGAGCCGTTTGCGCCAACACATCGACGTCACGGACACAGCCGTAGACAATGATGCCTTCCCAGCCATTTTTGGCGGCCTTCTCGGCCAGCATGTCGCCCAATAGCGCGCGACGCAGGGAACCACCGCCGTCAACGACCATGACCTTGCCGGTACCGTCCTGGTCAACCTGCTCCTTGACGATGGAGTTGTCCTCGTGACATTTCACGGTGACGATCTGACCACCAAAGGAGTCGTGACCACCGAAGTTGCTGAACATCGGCTCAACCACCGCGACATCGGGGTAGGCATCACACAGGTCCGGCGTTACGTAGTGCTGCATGGCATTCTCCTTGAACGTGAAGGTAAACCCGCTTACTTGCCATTCTCGGCGAGGAAGAACCAGGTGTCCATGACCGAGTCGGGGTTCAGGGAGACGCTCTCGATGCCCTGCTCCATCAGCCAGCGCGCCAGATCAGGATGGTCGGACGGCCCCTGACCACAGATGCCGATGTACTTGTTGGCGGCGCGGCAGGCCGCGATAGCATTGCTCAGCAGCTTCTTGACCGCAGCATTACGCTCGTCGAACAGGTGAGCGATGATGCCGGAGTCACGGTCCAGGCCCAGTGTCAGCTGAGTCAGGTCGTTGGAGCCGATGGAGAAACCGTCGAAGTGCTCCAGGAACTCTTCAGCCAGCAGCGCGTTGGCGGGAAGTTCGCACATCATGATCAGGCGCAGGCCGTTTTCGCCACGCTTCAGACCGTTTTCACCCAGCAGCTCGACAACCTGCTTGGCTTCGCCGACGGTACGCACGAACGGGATCATGATCTCGACGTTGGTCAGGCCCATTTCGTCGCGCACGCGCTTCATGGCGCGGCATTCCAGTTCGAAACAGTCGCGGAAGGAATCGCTGATGTAACGCGAGGCGCCACGGAAACCCAGCATCGGGTTCTCTTCTTCCGGCTCGTACAGCTTGCCGCCGATCAGGTTGGCGTATTCATTGGACTTGAAGTCGGACATGCGCACGATGACCTTCTTCGGCCAGAACGCGGCGGCCAGGGTGCTGATGCCCTCAACCAGCTTGTCGACGTAGAAATCGACCGGTGCGCTGTATCCTGCAATGCGCTTCTGCACGTTTTCCTTGACGTCCGGCGGCAGGCTGTCGAAGTTCAACAGTGCTTTGGGGTGCACGCCAATCATGCGGTTGATGATGAACTCCAGGCGGGCCAGACCAACACCTTCATTGGGCAGGTTGGCAAAGTCGAACGCACGATCCGGGTTACCCACGTTCATCATGATCTTGAACGGCAACTCCGGCATGGCATCGACGCTGTTGGTTTTGACGTCGAAGGACAACTGGCCGGAGTAGATCAGACCGGTATCCCCTTCGGCGCAGGAAACAGTCACTTCCTGACCGTCTTTCAGCTCGCTGGTGGCGTTGCCACAGCCCACCACAGCCGGGATGCCCAGCTCGCGGGCAATAATCGCCGCGTGGCAGGTACGACCGCCACGGTTGGTGACGATGGCGCTGGCGCGCTTCATCACCGGCTCCCAGTCCGGATCGGTCATGTCAGAGACCAGTACGTCACCGGGCTGTACCTTGTCCATCTCGGCAACGTCATTGACGATACGCACGCGGCCGGCACCAATGCGCTGGCCAATGGCACGCCCCTCAACCAGAACGGTGCCCTTTTCTTTCAGCAGATAGCGCTCCATGACGTTGGCGCTGCTGCGGCTTTTAACGGTTTCCGGACGAGCTTGCACAATGTACAACTTGCCGCTGTCACCGTCTTTGGCCCACTCGATGTCCATCGGGCGACCGTAGTGCTGCTCGATGATCACCGCCTGCTTGGCCAGGCTGACCACTTCTTCTTCACTCAGGCAGAAGCGGCTGCGATCGGCCAGATCAACGTCGACGGTCTTGACCGAGCGGCCGGCCTTGGCTTCATCGCCGTAGACCATCTTGATCGCCTTGCTGCCCAGGTTGCGGCGCAGGATCGACGGACGATCAGCGGCCAGCGTGGGCTTGTGTACATAGAATTCGTCAGGGTTGACCGCACCCTGTACAACGGTTTCACCCAGGCCATACGCGCCGGTGATGAAGACCACATCGCGAAAGCCAGACTCGGTGTCCAGGGTGAACATGACGCCGGCAGTACCGGTTTCAGAGCGCACCATGCGCTGCACGCCGGCAGACAGGGCCACCAGCTTGTGGTCGAAGCCCTGGTGTACGCGATAGGCAATGGCGCGATCGTTGAACAGCGAGGCAAATACTTCCTTGGCCGCGTAGATCACGTTGTCTACGCCACGAATGTTCAGGAAGGTTTCCTGCTGACCGGCGAACGAGGCATCAGGCAGGTCTTCGGCGGTAGCGGAAGAACGCACGGCGACCGCCAGGTCAGGATTGCCTTCGGAAAGGGTTTCAAAGGCATCACGGATGGCCTTGTCCAGCGCCGGCGGGAACTGCGCATCCATCACCCACTGGCGAATCTGGGCGCCGGTCTGGGCCAGGGCGTTGACGTCGTCGACGTCGAGTTTGTCCAGCGCAGCATTGATGCGGTCGTTCAGACCACTTTGCTCGAGAAATTCCCGATAGGCCTGTGCAGTGGTTGCAAAGCCACCGGGAACCGATACGCCGGCATTGGCCAGGTTGCTGATCATCTCACCAAGCGAGGCGTTCTTGCCGCCTACCCGCTCGACGTCGTCAACACCCAGCTGCTCGAAGGACACTACGTACTCTAACAAGGTGATCTCTCCGTCAATCAATTAATAAATCTGGCGGCAGCAGCATACTGGCCTGCCTGCTGCAAATGCGCCACAATGCCGTTCACCGGGGGACACGCAGGCCAAAGGTCCGGGTCATCCTGTCTACGAGAGACGACATATTAAGGCTTCGTAAATGAAACGCACTGCTTTTTTCATTTCTGATGGTACTGGCATCACCGCCGAGACGCTTGGCCAGAGCCTGCTGGCGCAATTCGAGAACATCCAGTTCACAAAGTTGCTGCGTCCCTACGTGGATACCGTGGAAAAAGCGCGTGACATGGTACAACAAATCAATGCCGCTGCCGAGAAAGATGCGGCCCGGCCGATCATTTTTGACACCGTCGTCAATGACGAAATTCGCCGAGAGCTGGCCAAGTCCCAGGGCTACATGATCGACATTTTCTCGACCTTCCTGGCGCCTCTGGAACAGGAATTGGGCGACGGCTCGTCCTATTCGGTCGGCAAGACGCACTCGATCCAGCACAACACGCACTACAAAGACCGGATAGACGCGGTGCACTACGCCATGGACAACGACGATGGCGCCCGCACCCACCACTACGCCCAGGCGGACATCATCCTGGTGGGCGTATCGCGCTGCGGCAAGACACCCAGCTGCCTGTACATGGCGCTGCAATACGGCATCCGCGCCGCCAACTACCCGCTGACCGAGGACGACATGGAGCGTCTGCAACTGCCCAAGGCGCTGAAAGAGCACAAACACAAGCTGTTTGGCCTGACCATCGATCCTGATCGCCTGCAAGGTATTCGCAACGAACGTCGCCCCAACAGTCGTTACTCCAGCTTTGCCCAATGTGAGTTTGAGGTGCGCGAGGTGGAGAATCTGTTCCGCAAGGAGAACATCCCCTACATCAACTCGACGCATTTCTCTGTCGAAGAGATCTCCGCCAAGATCCTGATGCAGATGGGCATTGAGCGACGTCTTAAGTAATCGCTTCAAGCACCTGATCTAATTCAACTTTCCAACCAGATTCGCAGACTGTCAGGAGACTTCCCGGTCAGCCTTTTCAGCAAACGGCGGAAGTTGGTGCGGTCGCTGACCTGTAGATTGGCGGCGACCTGATCGTGGCTGTAGCCACGGCTCTGATAGAGCTCCAGCGCACGCTGGGCGTGAACGCTGTCGAGGATCGACTGGAAGCCTGTTCCGTCACGCTGCAAACGCCGTTTGAACGTCGCGGCGCTGAGCATGAAGTGATCGGCCACCTGTTCCTGACCGACACGGCGACCACCCTCCAGGTAAAGATGATCGAATACCGCCTCGCTCAGGCTGTCGCTGGCGGGTAGTCCCTGCAGTATCTGTCGCGTCTGCTGCGCAGCGATCTGCTCCAGCATCGCCGAGGCAGCCACCGGCTTGCGCACCACATACTCGCGGGGCAAGCGCATACAGCTGACAGGCGCTTCAAAACGCAGCCGCTCCCCCATATGAACCCAGTACTGCTCGACGTAGTCCGGCTGCGCCCAACCCAGCTGGTATTCCCACGGCAGCGCCTGTCCCACCAGGGAGCGACCCAGGCTGGTCACTGCGGTCATCCCCGCTTCCAGCAAAAACCGCCGATTACGCCCTAACCCAAAAGTCTCTCGCCAGTAAAGGTAGACGTGATGATCATCCAGATGCAGACGCGGTGCCAGCAGAGGGCTGAGCAAGGCGCGGCAACTCGCCAGACGCTCCAGCGCCTGCAACAGCGTATCGGCATGCAGCAACAGATTGCTGGCGGCGCCGTAGTGTCCTGGCAGCAAGCGTTGACCAAGCAGGAAGCTACTATCGGCAGCATCCAGCAAGGTGCGGGCGTTATCGAGCAGGCGCAGATACTGCGCGGCACTCAACCGCGTATCCGGCAGCAACAGGTCTTCGTAAAACAGACCGCTGCCACGCAGCAGTCGATGGCTGTCAATGCCGCGCCCCAGCGCGAGGTCGATCAGACAGGCTGGCTGGTGACCGGCGAGAATCACGCGCGAGTCGATGTCTAGCCAGGTAGCGTCGCTGCTCATCGCCTCAGGCCCGCTTGCGCTGCAACGTCTGCTTGGCATGCGCCAAGGCCAGATTAGAGCGTTTCAGCAACGACTCCGCGTCATCGTGGCGTGCCATCAAGGCTACGGCTGTCGCCGTCAGCACAATACGCTCGCCCTGTACGCTGCTCTTGCAGGCCAGGTGCGCGATGGATTGGCTCAGCTCCTGCGCGAGCACCTGCGCCTGCGCTTCCAGGGTATTGGGCAGCAGTACGGCAAAGCGGTCACCCGCCAGACGGCAAAGCAAGTCATGTCGACGCAGATTGAGCAGCATCTGCTGACACACCAGTTGCAGCACCCGGTCCCCTTCCTGGTGGCCGTAGCGCGCGTTGATCTGGTTGAAGTCGTCCAGATCGACAATCACCAGCGACAGCGGCTGCTGACTTTCCTCGGCCTGAGGCAGGGCAACGGCGAGCTGGCTGCGTAAATAGCCCGCTCCAGCCAAAGGCGTGACCTTGTCAAACTGCCGGTGTTCGCGAAAATGCCGTTCACGGTTGATCATTTGGGCATTGATGGCCAGTTGCTCACGGTGCCAATGGTAGATACCGACGGTCAGCAAGATGAAGCCGATCGGCATGGGCGCGGATTCCAACCAGTGATCCCAGGTCCAGGCTTCCGGCAGCGCAACAAACTCATCCAGCGTGTCCATCCACAAAGACAGGAATAGACAGGACAGGCCGACAAACAGCAGGTTGGTCACCCGCCCCGAAGGTCTCCCCTTGAGCATCAGCGCGAGCCACAGCAGCACCAGCAACGCCGACCCACCCTCCCCGGCAATATCTGTCCAGTCCCAGATGGATGCCGACTTAAGGTCTCCAAGGCTGAGATACAGCAGTAACCCGGCGTTGGCGACCAGCAGCAGTCCGGCCCATTTCAGCCGGTGCAGAAAAAACATTGAGTTCATCAGCATCTCTCGCAAGCACAGTGGCGCCAGCTGACCAAACCAAGATGACGCTTGTATTGCAGCGCAGCGGGTCAAATTGGCTCATGCCAGTGCGCGTCTGAGCATCATTTTTCTGCAGCAAGCGGCCAGAAGCCCCGGAACAGAGGCGCCAGGTAGCCGAAAACCGGGTCAAATCAGCTCATTTTCGCCGCTTATTGCGGTCCATCGCCGGCAAATCAGGCCACCCTGGCCAACACTGTCACAGAAACGCCATCTGCCCTGCCTAAGTTCCCCTCCCCAACGGGACACGAAACCCATTTCGCCAGGAGAGGAACCCCATGTCTGCCCGCCATTCACGTCTGCACGCAGGCTTTCGCATCAGCACGCTAGCCCTTGCCATCGCCGGCAGTAGTGCCAGCTGGGCGCAAGCCACCACCGAGGTCATGACCATCATCGGCCAAGCCGCCCAGATGGAACAGGCGCTCGAAGAACAGCGCCTGTCCAACAACACCGAGAGCGTGGTGCACGCCGACGCCATCGGCCAGCTACCCGACGACAACGCCGCCGAAGCGCTGCAGCGTGTCCCCGGCATTTCAGTAGAGCGCGATCAGGGTGAAGGGCGCTTTGTTCGTGTTCGCGGTCTGGGCGCCGACCTGAACAGCGTGACCATCAATGGCACCCTGGTGCCTGCGCCAGAAAGCGACCGCCGTGCGGTCGCCATGGACGTTCTGCCCAGCGAGCTGATCCAATCGCTGTCAGTGGTCAAGACCCTCACCCCCGACATGGACGCCAACTCACTCGGCGGCACCATTGAGGTCGAAAGCCTATCGGGCTTTGACCACGATGAACTGTTCTACAGCCTATCCACTGAAGCCAGCTACGACGACAACACCGGCGACACCAGCCCCGAGGTTTCCGGTGCCTTCAGCAACCGCTTCAGCGTCGGTGACGGCGTCGACAACCTGGCCATTGCCGCCGCCCTGAGCTGGGCGGACCGCAGCTTCGGCTCCGACAATGTGGAAACCGGTGGCGCCTGGGACTTTGACGACCCGGCCGGCGCGCGCCTCGAGGAGCTCGAAGAACGCCGCTACGACATCAATCGCGAGCGCGCGGGTGTCGGTTTCAACGTCGACTACCGCCCCGACGAAGACACCGAGCTGTATGTGCGCACGCTGTATAGCCGCTTCAAAGACAGCGAAACCCGCCAGGCGAACATCATCGAATTTGCCGATCCGCAGCTGCCCGGTGAGCGCGGCGATGCCGAAGGCAGCCGGGAGATCAAGGACCGCGAGGAAACCCAGGAGATCAAGAGCCTGGTACTCGGCGGCGAGCGGCAGCTGGGTGTCTGGAAGGTGGCCGCCCAATATGGCTACAGCCAGGCCGAAGAAGACAGCCCGCTGCACACACCGGGCGCCGTGTTCGAGGGCAACGACGACTTTCTCAACGCTGGCTACAACGACAGCAAGCAACCCAATGTGAGTGTCGATAACGCCTTCTACGATCCAGCCAATTTCACCCTGGCCGAAATCGAACGGGAAAAAGGGCTGACCACCGATACGGAACAGAACATCCGGCTTGACCTGACCCGCGACTGGTTCATGGCTGACCTGCCCTCGCAGCTGCAGTTTGGTGCCAAGTTCAGCACCCGCGAAAAGGACAATAACCTTGATGTCTGGGCCTACGAGGACTTTGACGCCTACGGGTTCACCGACGACCAGCTCAGCCTTGCGCAATTTGTCAGCGGCACCACCCGTCTTGGCCCGAAGATCTCCGCCAGCGCGCTGGAGCGTCTGCTCAGCGGTCTCAATCCGGCCGATTTCTATGATGATGAAGAGTCGCGCATCAACGATTTCACCATCCAGGAGAACATCAACGCCGCCTACCTGATGAACACCGTCGACATTGACGACCTGCGCATCATTGCCGGCCTGCGCTACGAAGGCACGCGCCTGGAGACCGAGGGGACCGGCCTGAATGAAGGCGTATTCGAAAGCGTTGACACCCGCAACAGCTATCACCACTGGCTGCCCGGCCTGCATGCCATCTACCAGCTTGGCGCCAACAGCCAGCTGCGTGCCAGCTGGACCAACAGCGTGGTGCGCCCCACCTTCGGCCAGCTGTTCCCGGGCTTCGTCATTGACGGCAATGAGGCCGAGTTCGGCAACCCCAACCTGAAGCCGCTGGAGTCGAGCAACCTGGACTTGGGTATCGAGCATTACATGGGCCGCGCCGGCGCCGTCTCGGCCTTTGTTTTCTATAAGGACATTGAGAACTTCGTCTACGACGCTGACCTGGCAGGCACCGGCGAGTACGCCACCTATGACGAGGCGATGACCTACGTCAACGGTGACAGCGCCACGGTCTACGGTCTTGAACTGGCCTATGCACAAAAGTTCAGCTGGCTGCCGAGCCCCTGGAACGGTCTGCTGGTCAACGCCAATACGACCCTGAGCCGATCCGACGCCGACATCGAACAGTTCAACCCGGATACCGGGCGCATGCAGTCGCGCAGCATCGACCTGCCGGGCCAGTCGGATCTGACCGGCAACCTGACTCTCGGCTGGGAGAACGACCGGCTAAGTCTGCGCGTCTCGGCCAATTACAAATCCGATTACCTGGACGAAGTGGGCGATGTGCTGGACAAGCGCTACGACTACCGCGTCGACGACCAGCTGTTCGTCGACCTCTCGGCCAGCTACTTCCTGACCGAGCATCTGCAAGTCTTCATGGCCGCCCAGAACATCACCGACGAGAGCTACTACGTCTACACCGGCGACCGCAAATACAACGCCCAGTACGAAGAGTACGGCCCAACCTACAAGGTCGGCCTGACCCTCACCCACTTCTGAGCGACTGCGGCGGGCCGCCAAACCCGCCGCTACCCGACAGATCAATGAGAATCCCCATGCGTCCAGTAACATCCATTATCGCGGTCGTTGGCAGCACACTGCTGCTGGCTGCCTGCACCGAGCAAGACAGCAGCGAGCGCCCGCAACCGCAGGCAGCAACGACTGCCGCGCCTAGCGAACTGGCCCTGCAGGTCCGCAGCGCCAACGGCATCAGCGCGCAGCACCTGATCGCTGGCGACCTGACCGGCAGCCTGGTCATCAACAGCCAGGGCATCCAGCGGCTCGACAGCAACGACAGCCCGGTGGCCGCCGCCCTGCCCGGCTACTACGACACGCTCGCCGTAGCGCAAGACGCTGCAGGCCTGATCGCCGCCAGCCACGATCTGCAGCGGGATCAACCCGTCATTCTGCGCTGGAACGCCGCTGGCGCCGCGTCCGCGCCTGAATACCTGCCGAGCACTGGCTACCCGTTGGAGGATCTGTGCTTTTATCAGGATCAGAGTGACCATCGCTATCTGTTCCTGATCGGCGAAGAAGGCCTGGGGCAGCAATGGTTGATTGGCGAACAGGGCGGCCCCTCGCGCCTGGTACGCAATCTTCACCTGCCGGTAGGCGCGAAGTCCTGTGCGGTAAACAGCGCGCTGAGCGCCTTGTTCATCAGTGAAGAAGAGGTTGGCATCTGGCAATACGCCACCCACCCCGAAACCGACAGCACTCGCCGCATCGTTGACCTGATCCACCCGTGGGGCGCGCTACCCGAAGGACCGGAAGGGCTCGCAGCCAGCCCAGACGGGCTGCTTGCACTGGACACCGGCAGCAACAGCCTGCACCGCTATCGCTGGCAGCAGGAGCAGTGGCAACACGACAGCTGGCAACTGACCGAAGGCAGCAAGCCCGAACAGCTATCAGCACGCACGGTGAATGACACACTGCAGCTGTTGATTACGGACGACAGCGGCGTCCAGCTACTCACCGAGCTGACCGGCGTCACCCGCCCTGCTGCCGCAGCGTCACTGCCCGAGGTAGTCGCCCTGGCGCAAACGGAACCCGTGCCCCATGGCGGCGACGCCGCCGACGACCCGGCAATCTGGACGCACCCAAATATCCCTGAACTTGCCCGGGTGCTGGGTACGGACAAACGTGGTGGCCTGGGCGTATACGACCTGCAGGGGCGTGAGCTGCAATACCTGCCGGTCGGCCGCATCAACAACGTGGACCTGCGCAAGGGCTTTACCCTGGGCGAGCGGGAGATTGACCTGGCCGTGGCCTCCAATCGCGACCGCAACAGCCTGGAACTGTTCGCCATTGATCCGGCGAGTGGGCAGGTAAGCGGGCTGGGCGACCTGCCTACCGAGCTGACCGATATCTATGGTCTGTGTATGGCGCAGAGCCCGGAGGGGGCTGTCTACGTCATCCCCAACGACAAGGACGGGCGCTTTATCCAATACCGGCTCGATGGCAGCAGCGGGCTGGTCACCGCCAAGGCTGTTCGCCAGTTCAAGACTGAAACCCAGCCAGAGGGATGCGTGGCTGACGATGCGCGCCAACGCCTGTTCATTGGAGAAGAAGGCGTCGGCATCTGGACCCTTTCGGCCGCAGAAGACCAGCCCACAGAACTGACCGAAGTTGCCCGTCTCAGCAAGCTGCTGCACGACGACGTGGAAGGCATGGCCGTTTACCAGCACCAGGACCGCCCCTATCTGGTCGTTTCCAGCCAGGGTAACGACAGCTACGTGGTGTTTGATGCCGTGCCGCCCTACACCGCTCGCGGCGCCTTCCGCATTGGCCTGAATGCGGCGGACGGCATCGATGGCGTATCGGAAACCGATGGCCTTGAAGTCAGCTCCGCCGACTTTGGCGTCGCCTGGCCCGGTGGCCTGCTGGTTGTGCAGGACGGCCGCAAGCGTCTGCCCGAAGGCAACCAGAACTACAAGCTGGTGCCCTGGCAGCCCATCGCCGAGCTGCTGCAGCTGCCCTGAACCTTCCTATTCAACCGATACGACAAGACCGGCCACTCGCCGGCAGAGAGGCAACTATGAGTGCAACCGATCACAGCATCTGGAGTCTGGTGATGGAGGCCAGCCTGCTGGTCAAAGGCGTTATGTTAACGCTGCTGCTGGCATCCATCGCCACCTGGTTCCTTATCGCTCAGCGCGGCCGCCTGTTCGCACAGGCGCAGGCCGCACTCAAGCAGTTTGAAAATCAGTTCTGGTCAGGTACCGAGCTGGCTCAACTCTATCGCCTTGAAGGCAGCGCCCCCGGTGTTGAGCAGATATTTCGCGCAGGCTTCAAGGAATACACCCAGCTGAACCAACGTGGCAACGGTGAGCCTGAGGCGGTGATGCAGGGCGTACAGCGCGCCATGCGGGTAGCGATCTCCCGGGAAGAGGAACGACTGGATCGTCATCTGCCGTTTCTTGCCACCGTCGGATCCGTCAGCCCTTATATCGGGCTGTTCGGCACCGTTTGGGGCATCATGAATTCGTTCATCGGCCTGTCCCAGGTCCAGCAGGCGACCCTGGCCACCGTTGCGCCCGGCATCGCCGAGGCACTGATCGCAACCGCCATTGGTCTGTTCGCCGCCATTCCGGCCGTTATCGCCTACAACCGCTTCAGTACCCGCAGCGAGAACCTGCTTGGGCACTACTACAACTTTGCGGACGAGTTCAGCGCCATTCTCCATCGTCGCCTGCACAGCCAGCACGCGGGGTAAGCCGTCATGGACATGCGAGCAACCAGAACCAAGCGCAAGCCAAAGGCAGAAATGAACGTGGTGCCCTACATCGACGTCATGCTGGTGCTACTGGTGATCTTTATGGTCACCGCGCCAATGATGACGCAGGGCGTGCAGATAGAACTGCCCAAAGTGGCTGCCGAAGCGCTTGAGCCGGACAACGCCGCCTCGATCGTGACCTTGTCGGTCGACGCTGGCGGTGGCTATCACTGGAATCTTGGCGAGAACGTTGAGACCGATAACTACGAGCACAGCGCCGCGACGCTGGACGACCTGACTCACGAGCTGTCCGCTGTCACCAGCACGCAACCGGACACTCAGGTCTTTATCCGCGCCGATGCTGCCGCCGGTTACGGTTTGGTTGTAGCCGCCATGGCGGCGCTGCAGCAGGCGGGCATCAGCCAACTCGGCCTGATTACGGAAGCACCATGAGCACAGCAAGCCCTATTCTGACCGACGCAGAGCACCGCTGCAGCGTGCCCGGCGAGGAACGCAGCAGCATGGCCCTTCCGCTGCTGGCCACCGCGCTGCTGCATACGGCGATTGCGGGCATGCTGTGGCAGGGCTGGGCGCCGGCAAGTCTGCCTCCCGCAGCGCAGACGCCCAGTCTGCGTACACAGCTCATTACCCTGCCCACACCGCAGCCCGAGCCGGTAGTCGAGCCGCCCGCGACAGCGCCGCCGCCTGAGCCGGCCCCGCCGCCACCAGTGGTCGAAGCCCCTGCCCCCGAACCGGTAGTGGACGAAGCGGCCGTTGCCCGCCGACGGGTGGCCGAGGAGCAGCGACGGCAGCGCGAGCTGCAGGAGCAGCAAGAAGCGATAGAGCGCGAGCGCAATGAACAACAGCGAGTGGCGGAGGCGGCCGCAGCGGAACAACAGGGCCGCGATGAACTGGCGCGGCAGCAGGCCGAAGCGCGCGCCGCAGCAGAGGCTGCAAAAGCCGCAGCCGCGCGGCAGTATCGTCCACTCAACAAACCCGAACCTGACTACCCCCGACGCGCCCTGGCGCAGAAGCTGGAGGGAGATTGCACCGTCGAGTACGACGTCACAGCCAGTGGCCGTGTGGACAATCCGCGGCTGGTGGAAGGCGCCTGCGATAGCCCATTGTTCGCGCGCCCTTCGCTGGCTGCCGCCAAGGATTTCATCTATCAACCCCGCCTGGTCGATGGCCAGCCGGTTACCGTAGCCGGAGTGCGTAACACCTTCCGCTACCGCTTGTCACAGTGAGGCATGCATGAGTTGGCCCAACCCGGAATTTCACAGTCAGCTGGAAGCAGTCGACGACCACTCGATCAATCCAACCAGCAGCCATGGCCTGGACAGCGTCGCCCTCAGCCGGCGCACGCTGCTCAAGGGCCTGGGTGCCGCCTCATTGGCGACCCTGCTGCCATCACTGCTCAGCGCGTGCAGTACGGGCAAGAAGCCCCAAGCCACTCTGCTTGGTTTTCAATCAGTTGCAGCACAAACCTCCAGCACATTCGATTCTGTAGTCGTGCCAGCAGGTTACCAGGCCACCCCCTTCTTCAGCTGGGGCGACGCCGTCTTGCCCGGCGCGCCGGACTGGCACAGCGATGCCAGCAACAGCTGGGAAGACCAGCAAATGCAAGCGGGCGACAACCACGACGGCATGCACTACTTCCCCTTTGCCGACCAGCCCAACGAACACGGCCTGCTGGTGGTCAATCACGAATACGTCAACCCGACGCTGCATCCTGAGGGCATGCAGTTCACCGCCGGGCCTGACAATCGCCGGGAGCGGCCCGCCGAACAGGTGCACAAGGAAATAGCGGCGCATGGCCTGAGCATTATAGAAATCCGGCGCAACGCCAACGGCCAATGGCAGCGGGTTGCAGACTCACCGTTCAACCGCCGTATTACGGCATCAACGCCCATGGCCGTCAGCGGGCCGCTGGCCGCTCACCCGACGATGCGCACCGAAAGCGACCCTACCGGACTCGAGATTCTGGGCACCATCAACAACTGTTCGATGGGCGCGACACCCTGGCAAACCTATCTGGCCTGCGAAGAGAACTTCCACAACTACTTCGTCAACCGCGACGAAGCCGATTACGACGCACGCCCTACCCATAAGCGCTACGGAATCGGCCTGGGCGGCAGCAGCCGCTACTACGCCTGGGAGGCAATCGAGCCGCGCTTCAACGCAACGCCCGACGCCAGCCGTCCCTATCAGGGGCATGTCAACGAACCCAACCGCTTTGGCTGGGTCGTCGAAGTAGATCCATTCGACCCGGATCATACGCCGCGCAAACGCACGGCCATGGGCCGCCTTGGCCGCGAGTGCGCCACCTGCGTGATCGACGACAACGGCCACATGGCGGTGTACTCCGGCGATGACGCGCGCGGTGAATACGTGTACAAATTCGTCCCGCAACAGCCCTACAGGGCTGGTGACAGCGCCCACAACCGCGACCTGCTGGACGCTGGCACACTCTACGCAGCCCAGTTTGACGCCGATGGGCGTGGACGGTGGCTGCCGCTGCGCTGGGGTGAACCCGGCCTCACGCCGGAAAACGGTTTCGCGGATCAACACGCAGTTTTGCTCAACGCCCGCGGCGCTGCTGATGCCGTCGGCGCGACCCCGATGGATCGACCCGAATGGGTCGCATCACACCCGACGACCCGCGAGATGTACGTCAGCCTGACCAACAACACCGAGCGCGGCAAGACAGACCCGACCGACGCTGCCAACCCCCGCGAGGAGAACGTCCACGGGCAGATTCTGCGCTGGCGCGAAGACGGCGCTGACCCATGGGCAACTGAATTCGAATGGGAGCTGTTCGTCCTGGCCGGCGAGCGCCAGAAAGCGGATGGCAGTGTTACGCCCAATCGCATCGGCAACATCAACGGCGACCTGTTTTCCTCACCGGATGGCATGGCCTTTGACCCGGACGGTCGCCTATGGATCTTGACCGACGCCGACGAAGAAGCCCCCTACACCGCCGACATTGGCTGCAACCAGATGCTCTGCGCCGACCCAGCCAGCCGTGAAATACGCCGTTTTCTGGTGGGCCCGCGTGGTGCCGAGATCACCGGTATCACCTGGACACCGGACGCCCGCGCCATGTGGGTCAACGTCCAGCACCCAGGCATCAGCTACCCGGCCAGCGACGGCAAAACACGCCCGCGCTCGACAACAGTGCTGATCACCCGAGAAGACGGTGGCGTCATCGGCAGCTGAACAATCGGCCGCCAAGCGAGTCACACAAGGAAGCGCTGATCCATTTCATCCGCCCTCTGCGCGCTTTCGGGCCTGAGGGCATGCGGAACCAATCAACGCTTTCTTCCACTACAAAAGGAAATGACACATGGACCTGATTCGCATCCTGATCGCGATTTTGCTGCCGCCCCTCGGCGTATTTCTGCAAGTCGGTTTTGGCGGCGCCTTCTGGCTGAATATCCTACTGACGCTGCTCGGCTACATTCCCGGCATCGTGCACGCCGTTTGGATCATCGCCAAGCGCTGACCCGCGTGCGGTTGAGCGCAGTGTCGCGACTCGCGCAGCGCTCAACCAGTTGCCGATGGAGAAGTCGTACCCCTTCAGCGCCGGGTTGCATACCTTGCTGAAACGGCAATAGTCCACCTCGGGGTGCCCTGCGGCCAGGTAGCCTAGATAATCCTGTGCCATCTCCTGATCAAACAGCGCAAACATGCTCTTGCTCATCTCCAGACCGTCCGACTCGGCAAAATCGACACCATTGTGGTAGTCGTACAGCACCACCAGCGCCCAGGCCGCAGCCAGGTGGTGACCACCCACCATGACATGCAATTCGCCATTGAGCAGCGCCCGAGTGGCCCTTTCGGTCATGTTGATCGTCGATAGCAACACGTCCTGCCCTGGCACCCGGCCGCTGGCGCGTACCCCATCGCTGGCGCCAAAGGCCATCAGATCGCTGCCGGTCCAGATCAGGCGGGTGTGTGGATAACGGTCAAGCAAAATAGGGGTTTGATAGCGGGCCAGCTCCTGCTGCCAATCGCCATATACATTCTGCCGCAACCGCACACGGGGGAAACGGCTGACAGCATGCACCATTCCTCGTGTGCGCCGCTGCGAGCTGTCGGTGCCTCGGTCACCGGAGATCGCCACCAGCTCGAGTACGTCATCTTCTGTCCCTGGCCAGCGCGCTTGAGCCTCCTTGATCAGAGCACGCGCACTGAGGAACCCGGCCTCTTCAGCGTCAGGCACCAGGCTGCCAAGCCAGTACTGAAAGCGCTGACGCGGGTACCCCAGCAAGTCACGCTCTTTGGGTTGCACACCGTTGTAGGCGGTAAAAATGGGAATGCCCGCGCCCTCAGCCAGTTCCAGCTGGCCCGGCAACACCTGTTTATCAGCGGTAACCAGCAGGTAGTCAGGCCGTTGCTCGACTGGGCGCTCTGCCACGTCACGCAGCAGACTCAGTTGGGCCAGGTGATCACGTTCAGCGTGCAGCAGCTCCAGCTCAATGCCCAACGAGGCGGCGGCGTGCTGCAGCCCCTCATCGGCATCGCGCCAGAAAGGCTCGTCCAACTTGCCTGGGCTGACAAACACCACATGCATTGCCCAGGAGGGCTGGGCCAGGATCACGCCCAGCAAGAGGATCGCCGAGGTAAACAGGCAACGAGGGCGCCCGTGCGGGCACGCGACGAAATAGGACGGAAAAGAAAGGGTCATGCAGTATTAACACACAATTTGAACTGGCAGCCGGCGTGACACAGGCCACTCGACGAACTAGCCTAGGCGACCGTATAAGATACCAGAAGTGGCCACCCTCTGGGGTATCATCGGTTGATACCCTGGCGCTGCGGTGCCACGCACCTAAGGAGCCTTGAATGATGAAAACCCTGCTCGCCGGCGGCTTGCTTTTGATCGGTGGTCTAGCCCAGGCCGCCAGCATCGACGTCTACCGTGATCCCAATTGCAGCTGCTGCCACGCCTGGATCGAACACCTGGAAGCAAACGGGTTTGAGGTCACGGACCACGTCACCCAACAGGTTGTGCCACTCAAGCAACAGCTGGGCATCACGCCAGATCTGCGCTCGTGCCACACTGCCGTGTATAAAGACATGTTTATTGAAGGACATGTGCCAGCCAGCGATATTCTGGCCCTGGATGCCGCAGAGAATGTGCGCGGCCTTGCGGTTCCCGGCATGCCGATAGGCTCACCCGGCATGGAAATGGGCGATCGGCGGGACAACTACGACGTGATTGCGGTAGGCAGCGACGGGCAGCGGCGGGTGTTCAACCGCCACTGACCCAAGTGATAGCTCAACGACCTTCGAACACTTCCTCGATGTGCGGGCCGAACCAGCTTTCGGCTCGCTCACGCGCCTGGATCTGCACATCGCGGTCAATATACATGGCGACCATGGCCAGCGCAGATGCAAACACCCCCAGGTCATCGGTAAACCCGACCAGCGGCGTGAAATCCGGAATCGCATCCAGAGGAGCAATAAAGTACGCCAGCACACTGACAATCACTGCCTTCGCCCACGTAGGAGTCTCGGGGCGCCGCGCCGCGTAATACAGGCAAAGGGCCTTCTCCACGACTTCACGGCCTGCCAGGCGGGCATGATTGGACAATTTTTGCCAGAACTCTCGATCAGTAAAAGTCGATTTCATGATGACTGACTCCCATTGGCTGCCAGTAACGGCTCAACCCTGATGGTAATCAGGTCGTCCGGTGGCTGCAACCGCCCGATTGGGTGCGGTGGGCCGGATGACCGTCTGGTCGCGACCCGCGCGCTTGGCGTCGTACATGCACTCATCGGCGTGTTTCAGCCAACCATCACGGTCAACATGGCCCCGTAACAGACTGCCGCCGATCGATACCGTCACAGGCGCCCCATCCGGTCGCAGCAGCTGATTGCGCACCCGCTGCTGCACATGCTCGGCAATCGCTTCCAGACTGATCAGATCAGCCTTGGGCACCAGCAATACGAATTCCTCTCCACCGAGGCGAAACAGCCTGTCCGATGGGCGGCATACCTCACGGACACAATCGACAAAATCGACCAACACCTGATCACCAGTGCCATGTCCAAAGCGGTCATTAATCTGCTTAAAGTGATCCAAATCGAGTACCAGCAGGCCAAAATCGATGCCGTGACGCTTGCTATCGGCCATGGCAATATCCAGCTCGGCATCCATGGTGCGCCGGTTGCCGATACCGGTCAGCGGATCGATGGTGGCCTGGCGGGCCAGCAGTCGGCGCTGAACCCGGGCGCGGTAAGCAAACACAAAGGCAAACAAGCCTGACAGCAGACAGGTGACGACAAAGGACGCCATCTGGTAATGACTCTCGAATACCCGCTCCGGGTGCAACCAGCCGTAAACGCATATCGCCACCAGCGTGCTCATCGTGGCAATCAGGCTCTGCAAGGGCGGCACAACAAAAAAGTTGAAGAGAATCAGGACATACATCCAGAACAGGCCGTTGGCACCCAGCTTCACGGAGACCAGAAAGGCACCAGCAGAATAGATCAGCGCGAGAAACTGCCCGGGCCGAATGGTATCCCCTGTGCGCCAGGCATACACCACGGCAAGCAAGGTGCTGACCACCAGAAAGGTATCGGTGGCCCCCACCAGCCAGCTGCCTTCGCCGAGCCGGAAAACCGCGTAGGGGGAGACGCCGACGACAGCCAGCAGGCCGACGAGCGTGATGATGGAGAGCTGAAAGTCGTCCTTCAGCCTGGACCAGAATGTCCGCATGCAGTGAACTCTGCAGTTGTTGTTTTTGTGGTTACAGCGATCATGTGGCAGGCCGCACAACACACTTCAGCCCGCCACTCAGTCGCAACGCGACCATAACCGCAGCCGCAGTCAAGCACAACCATTGATTGCCGCGCGCCATCACTTGGCGCAACGGCGCTTCAGGCTGCGGCGCTGGCCTGAATGCGTTGCACCATCGCGCGCAGGCCATTACCCCGCGTCACACTCAGGTGCTTAAGCAGATTGAGACTCGAGAAATAGCCCTCGATATCAAAATCACGAATGTCCTCTGCCCGCTTGCCATTGTAGGCAGCCAGCACTACGGCCAGCAGCCCCTTCACAATGAATGCATCGCTGTCAGCATCAAAATATAGCCTGTCGCCCTCGCGGCGGCTTACCAGCCATACCTGACTCTGGCAACCGCGCACCAGGTTGTCCTCGGTGCGCTGATCGGCCTCAAGCTCGGGCAGCTCGCGCCCGAGGTCGATGATGTACTTGTAACGGTCTTCCCAACTATCAAAGAACGACAAGGTATCAACGATATCGTCGCTGGTGATGTCCGTGCCAAATTGGCTCATGTATCGCTGTCCTCAGAAAAACATACCGGTTTCAAGCTGCGCTTCTTCGCTCATCATGTCACGCTGCCAGGGCGGGTCAAATACCAGATCGACCTTCACCTCGTCCACGTTGGGCACCAGCTTGACGCGGTATTCCACGTCGCCTACCAGCACCGGCCCCATACCACAGCCAGGTGCGGTCAGGGTCATTTCGATGGTCACCCTGTGCGCCTGCTGATCCACCGCCACCCGGTAAATTAGCCCCAGATTAACCAGATCAACCGGAATCTCCGGGTCGTAGACGGTTTTCAACGCCTCCCAGACCTGCTCCTCGCAGACCTGATCATCGGCAGGCTCGGGGAAAGACAGCAGCTCCGGCTCAAGACCCAGCGCTTCTGCATCCGTACCATCAACCCGTACCATCTGCCCGTTGTAGGTAACCGTATAGTTGCCACCCAGCGCCTGGGTAATGGTGACAAAGGTATCCTTGGGGATGGTCAGGGGGGTTCCGTCGGGAACTCGGCGGGCCGGACAGTCAGCCCGTGCCACCACCATGCGACGTTCCATCAGATTTCCTCACAGCAAGACAAGAGGGTGCGACGCAAACCGCCGCACCTTGAACAGCAACAAATCAATCGACGCTAAAGCTTTCGCCGCAGCCGCATTCGTCCTTCACGTTGGGATTGACGAACTTGATCTGCTGGTTGATACCCTCGCGCACCAGATCAATTTCCGTTCCGGACAGCACCTGCAGGCTCTCACCATCGACCAGCAGCTCTACCTGCTCGTCAAGCTGGTAATGCAGGTCACTGGCACCGGCCTGCTCAACCAGGTCAATGACATACTTGAAGCCGGTGCAGCCGCTTTTTTTCACACTCAGGCGCACTGCCTTGCCCTGCTGGCCGCCTAACTGGCGACGGAAGTGCGCCAGCGCGGCTGGCGTCACGGTCACTGCCTGTTGTTTGGGGTCGAAAGACTCTACGCTCATCTGCTGACTCCTATAAAAACAGCCGTACTTTTTCCAGTGCGGCAAACAACCGGTCGATATCTGCCCGGGTGTTGTAAAAGGCCAGACTCGCACGCACCGTACCCGGTATGCCGTACTGCTCCATGATCGGCTGCGCACAGTGATTGCCGGTACGTACTGCCACCCCCTGCTGATCAAGCAGCATGCCCACATCGTTGGGGTGCGCACCTTCGAGCAGGAAGCTCATGACGCTGGTCTTGTTTGCCGAGGTACCAATCAGCCGCACACCGGGTGTTGCCCTGGCACGCTCTTCGGCATAGGCCAGCAGCGCCTTCTCGTGAGCAGCGGCACCGGCTCGGTCGAGCTGGTTGAGATAATCAATGGCGGCACCAAAGGCGATCACACCGGCGATATCCGGGGTACCTGCCTCAAACTTGTAAGGCAGCTGGTTGTACGTGGTACCGGCAAAGCTGACCGACTCGATCATTTCACCCCCGCCCTGGTAGGGCGGCATGGCTTCGAGCAACGCGACTTTGCCATACAGCGCACCCAGGCCGGTCGGGCCAAACAGCTTGTGCGCGGAAAAAACATAAAAATCACAGTCAAGCGCCTGCATATCGACCGGCCAGTGGCTGACCGCCTGGGCACCGTCAATCAACGTCAACGCACCCGCGCCGTGCGCCAGGCGAATAACCTGCTCCACCGGGTTTACCGTTCCGAGTGCGTTGGAGACGTGACCGCAGGCCACCATCTTGACGCGCTCATCCAGCATGCCCTGCAGTGCGGCAAGATCCAGCACACCATCAGCATCGACCGGAATCGCTTCAACCGTGGCGCCCTTCTCCGCCGCCACCATTTGCCACGGCACAATATTGGAGTGATGCTCCATCGCCGAGACCAGCACCCGGTCACCGGCCTTCAGGTTCGCGCGCCCCCAGCTGGCCGCCACCAGGTTAATCCCCTCGGTGGTGCCACGAGTCCAGATGACCTGACGAGCCTCCGGCGCGTTGATGAACTCGGCGACTTTGATCCGCGCCGCTTCAAACTTCTGCGTTGCACGGTCAGCCAGCGCGTGAGCGCCGCGGTGAACGTTGCTGTTGTCATGTTCGTAGTAATCCACCAGCGCCTGAATCACCGCGCGCGGTTTCTGCGTGGTCGCGGCGTTGTCCAGGTAAACCAGCGGATGGCCGTTGACCTCCTGATTCAGAATCGGGAAGTCGGCACGCACACGCTCGGCGTCAAAGGGCTGCGGCTTGACCTGCTCATTCATAACCGATCTGCCCTACCGTCTCGCTGGCCTGCCCAAACAGCGACACCAGGCGCGGCCGCAGATAGTCCTGCACCGCCTGCTCCGGCACCTGGTTGAGCAACTCGTTGATAAAGCCAAAGCTCAGCATGGTGATGGCGTCAGCCTTGGAAACACCGCGGCTCTGCAGGTAGTACATCGAGGTCTCGTCCAGCTGGCTGATGGTCGCACCATGAGCGCAGCGTACATCGTCCGCATAGATCTCCAGCTCGGGCTTGGTATTGATCTCGGCGGTGCGAGAGGTCAGCAGGTTCTTGTTGCTGAGTTCGGCAAGGGTTTTCTGCGCCTGCGGGTGGATATGAATACGGCCATTGAATACCGCCTTGGCAGAGTCACCGATGATGCCGCGGAACACCTCATTGCTGGTGCAGTGGGGCACGCAGTGCTCGACGTTGGTGTGGTAATCGATTACCTGACGGTTGCGCGGCAGATAAATGCCGTTAAGGTCCAGATGAGCGCCCTCACCCAGCATGTTGACCTGGTAGTCGATGCGCTTGAGACGACTACCCTGAGCCAGGGTAAAGCCATGGAAACGCGCATCACGCTGCAGGTTTACGTGCACGCCACCAACGTGCAACAGGTCTTCCTGTTCCAGGTTGATGCGATAGTGCTGCACCTGGGCGTTGTTGCCGACCACGACCTCGGTCAGGCTGTTGACGAAGCCGTTCTGCGCATGCACATCAGAGGCGTAATGCTCGATCAGCTCCACCTCGGCGTTGTCTTCCAGCACGACCAGCAGGCGCTGACTGGCAGCCACCGGGGTCCGCTGTGGCGTGCTGATATTGACCACGTAGATCGGCTTTTCCAAGCGCTGACCACGCGGCACATGCACCAGCACACCGTCGGCAGCCCAGGCATTGCTCAGGGCGGCAAACAAGTGGCGCTCACTGTCGACGACACGGCCCAGGTGCTGACTGATCAGCGTGCGCTGCTCGTCATCGGCCTCGCCAAACCGCACGACGCCAGCCGGCAACGCGCTGGAGTGCTCACTGCTGAAGCGACCGTTGATAAACACCAGACGGGTAGCATCGAGCTGCAGCTGTTCAACCTCATCCAGCGCATGGCTGTCAGCCGCAGCGCCCCAGCCCAACTGCTGATATTGCTGCAGCGGTGCCAGCGACAGGTACTTCCAGTTCTCGGTCTTGCGCGTTGGCCAGCTTGCCTTCGCCCAAGTGCTGGCGCCCTGCTCGCGCAGGCTATTCAGCCACTCGGGAGACTGCTGCTGTTCTGCCAGCTGCAAGGCCGTCTGTTGAAAATCGCTCATCGGATCAGACTACCTCGCTTTCCAGCCAGCCGTAGCCCTTGGCTTCCAGCTCCAGAGCCAGGCTCTTGTCCCCGGATTTGACGATGCGGCCGCCCGCCAGCACATGCACGTAATCGGGCACGATGTAGTCCAGCAGACGTTGATAGTGGGTGACCACCAGGAAGCTGCGCTTGCCGTCGCGCATGGCATTGACGCCATCGGCAACCACCTGCAGGGCATCGATATCCAGGCCGGAGTCGGTCTCATCGAGAATGCACAGTTCGGGCTCAAGCAGCATCATCTGCATGATCTCGTTGCGCTTTTTCTCGCCGCCGGAAAAGCCCTCGTTGACACCGCGCTTGAGGAAGCTGGCATCCAGGTTGACGCGCTTGCAGGTTTCACGAGCCAGCTTGAGGAAGTCAACCGAGGACATCTCCTCCAGCCCCTGATGCTTGCGCTTGGCATCGACTGCTGCCTTGAGAAATTCCATGTTGCTGACGCCGGGAATTTCCACCGGATACTGGAATGCCAGAAACAGGCCTTCGCGCGCACGTTCTTCGGTTTCCATTTCCAGCAGGTCCTGGCCCTTGAAGGTCACCGAGCCGGCGGTAGCTTCGTAGCCAGGGCGACCGGACAGCACATTGCCCATGGTGCTTTTGCCCGAGCCGTTGGGCCCCATGATGGCGTGCACTTCGCCTGGCTTGACCTCGATGGACAGCCCTTTAAGGATATCCTTCTCTTCAACTTTCGCGTACAAGTCTTTGATATTTAGCATCATTTATGCCTAATAAATTACTTTAACCATTGCCGGGCGGCGTCACTGCGCTCAGCCCACGGATCCTTCGAGGCTCACCTCAAGCAGCTTGCCGGCTTCAACCGCAAACTCCATCGGCAGCTCCTTGAACACCTCACGACAGAAGCCATTGACGATCATCGAGACGGCCTTCTCGGCATCCAGCCCCCGCTGCTGGCAGAGGAACATCTGGTCATCACTGACCTTGGAGGTGGTGGCTTCGTGCTCCACGACGGCGCTGGGGTTTTTGCTTTCGATATAAGGGAAGGTGTGCGCCCCGCAACGGTCACCGATCAGCAGCGAGTCGCACTGGGTGTAGTTGCGTGCGCCATCGGCACCCGGGTTGATCCGCACCAGGCCACGGTAGGCACTGTCGCTGCGGCCAGCCGAAATACCCTTGGCCACGATGGTCGAACGTGTGTTCTTGCCCAGGTGGATCATCTTGGTGCCGGTGTCGGCCTGCTGGAAGTTGTTGGTCAGGGCTACCGAGTAGAACTCACCGACACTGTTATCGCCCTTGAGCACGCAGCTGGGGTACTTCCAGGTCACCGCAGAACCGGTCTCGACCTGCGTCCACGAAATCTTCGCGTTGGTGTGCGCGATACCGCGCTTGGTCACGAAGTTGTAGATACCGCCCTTGCCATTGGCATCACCCGGATACCAGTTTTGCACCGTCGAGTACTTGATCTGCGCATCGTCCAGAGCGACCAGCTCAACAACCGCAGCGTGCAGCTGGTTCTCGTCACGCATCGGCGCTGTGCAGCCTTCAAGGTAGCTGACGTGAGAACCCTCGTCGGCGACGATCAGCGTGCGCTCAAACTGCCCGGTGTTCATTTCATTGATACGGAAATAGGTCGACAGCTCCATCGGGCAGCGTACGCCCTTGGGGATATAGACAAAGGAGCCATCGGAGAACACGGCAGAGTTAAGCGCGGCGTAGTAGTTGTCCTTCTGCGGCACGACACTACCAAGATACTTCTGCACCAGCTCGGGATACTTGTGTACGGCCTCGCTGATCGGGCAGAAGATCACGCCTGCCTCATACAACTTCTCGCGGAAGGTGGTGACAACCGACACCGAGTCAAACACCGCGTCAACCGCCACCCCGGCGAGCATTTCCTGCTCGTGCAGCGGGATACCCAGCTTTTCATAGGTTGCCAGCAGCTCGGGGTCAACCTCGTCGAGGCTCTTGGGCTTGCTGTCCATGCTCTTGGGCGCGGAGTAATAGGATACCGCCTGGAAGTCGATTTCCGGGTAATGCACGTGGGCCCAGGTGGGCTCTTCCATTTCCTGCCAGGCACGGAAGGCCTTGAGACGCCATTCCAGCAGCCACTCGGGCTCTTCCTTCTTGGCAGAAATGAAACGGATCACGTCCTCATTCAGCCCTGGCGGCAGGGTCTCGGACTCGATGGCAGAGTGGAAACCTGCCGCATAGTCCTTTCTGATAAGGCTTTCGACTTCTTCAGTCACGGTATCACCTCAGATTCTGCAATCACGATCATGCGATCGCCAATGCTTGATTCAGGCCTGTGCCGGCACGGGCCGACACATGAAAATGGAGAGCTCTGCGGCTCTTTCAGATAATGCGTTCCAGTTCGCTCACAGTGTGACGTGCCCTGGAAATGCAATGATCCTGACGCGAACTGACGCGACGGATGTCTTCACGCGATACCAGCTCCGCCAGCGTAATGTCGTTGAGGAACTGTCGCAGCCGCGCACTCAGGTCAGACCACAGGTGGTGAGTCAAACAGACCTCTCCATCCTGACAGTCGCCCTTGCCAAGGCAACGCGTCGCGTCCATCGAGTCGTTCACCGCCTCAACAATCTGCGCCACGCTGATCGCAGCGGCGCCGCCAGCCAGGCGGTAACCACCACCGGGACCGCGCACACTCTCGACCAGCTTGCCGCGCCGCAGCTTGGCAAACAGCTGTTCCAGATAGGAGATGGAGACACCCTGGCGCATCGAAATATCGGCCAGCGTGATGGGGCCCTGGTCTTCATGCAACGCCAGATCCAGCATGGCTGTAACGGCGTAACGACCCTTGGTAGTCAGTCGCATAGACGCTCTCAAGCGGTTGATTTCACCGCGACACTATGCAATATCCAAGCAATTCAGTCAAGTATTACGCCACCCTTGGCCGGCGCATTATAGAGGCTGCAGCGCCCCTTCGGAAGGCGAACGGCCTCACCCGCGAGACACTTACACAGATACACAACAAATGTCGCCAAATTGCGTGAGTTCGCGCTGGCAGCGATGTTATGGTTTGGCGATTAAAGAAGCGCTGATTAAGTAACACCCGTCAATAACAAGGAGCCATGTGCAATGAGCCACCACCAGCAGTTCTATATCAACGGCCAATGGGTTGCCCCCAAGGGCGATCAGCAACTGGACGTTATCAATCCCGCGACCGAAGAAGCCGTTGCCACTATCGCGCTGGGCACCAAGGAAGACGTTGACGCCGCGGTCGCCGCCGCCCGCGCCGCCTTCCCAAGCTACGCCGAAACCAGCCGCGAAGAACGCATTGCCCTGCTCGAGCGTGTGATCGAGGTTTTCAAAAAACGCATGGGCGACGTCGCCGAGGCCATCTCCCTGGAAATGGGCGCGCCGACCAAGCTGGCGCAAGCCGCCCAGGCCCCCTCCGGTCTGTCGCACTTCATGACCGCTCTGGAAGCACTCAAGCATTTCGAATTTGAAGAAGAAATCGGCACCACCCTGGTAGTCAAGGAGCCGATTGGCGTCTGCGGCCTGATCACGCCCTGGAACTGGCCGATGAACCAGCTCACCTGCAAGATCGCGCCGGCACTGGCAACCGGCTGCACCATGGTGCTCAAGCCGTCTGAAGTCGCGCCGCTGTCAGCCCTGATTCTTGCCGAGATTCTCGACGAAGCCGGCGTTCCGGCCGGCGTATTCAATCTGGTCAATGGCGATGGTCCCACTGTCGGCGCCGCCATGTCCGGCCACCCGGATATCGACATGATGTCCTTTACCGGCTCCACCGCGGCTGGCCGCCAGGTCATGACCAATGGTGCACAAACCATCAAGCGCGTTGCCCTGGAGCTGGGCGGCAAGTCGGCCAACATCCTGCTTGACGACGTCAACTTCGAGAAGATGGTCGCCCACGGCGTCATGTCCTGCATGAACAACAGTGGCCAGTCCTGCAATGCGCCTACCCGCATGCTGGTTCCCAACAGCCGTATGGATGAAGTTGCCGCCATCGCGCAAGCGGCCGCAGCCAAGGTCAAGGCAGGCGATCCGAAGGCCCCCGATACCGTCATGGGTCCGGTGGTTTCCAAAGCCCAGTGGAGCAAGATTCAGGACCTGATCAGCGCCGGTGTTGAAGAAGGCGCTAAAGTCGCCGCCGGCGGCCCTGGTCGTCCGGAAGGTCTGGACAAGGGCTACTACGTCAAACCGACCGTGTTCACCCACGTCACCAACGACATGACCATCGCCCGCGAAGAGATCTTCGGACCGGTCCTGTCGATCATTGGTTATGAAGATGAAGACGACGCCGTGCGCATCGCCAACGATACCCGTTACGGTCTGTCTGGCTACGTCTCCTCCGGTGATCTGGATCGTGCACGCAATGTTGCTCGCCGTATCCGTACCGGCATGGTTCACCTCAACGGTGCCCCGCTGGATCCGAAAGCCCCCTTTGGTGGTTACAAGGAATCCGGTGTTGGTCGCGAGTGGGGCCACTACGGCTTTGATGACTTCCTGGAAGTGAAGTCCATCTACGGCTACGCCGCCAAGGCCTGAGCCTGACTGTGCCCGGCCGCCGCGGCCGGGCACATCCCCTTTCTCCCCGCCCTCGTATTAAAGCAATTTGCTCAAGACCAGCGTGGCCGCCGTCACGATCAGCGTCACGGCAATCAACACCAGCAAACCATCCCGCGCCACCAGCGCCAGGCCCATGATGGCCAGCGCCAAACCAACAATCGACGATGAGAACGGCACCAGCTCCAGCAGCGGCAAAGCGGCGGCGACCGCCACACAGAGTCCGGCGATCAGAAAGGTCGAGGTGCGATGCAGCATGAAGTCCAGACGCGGCTTGATCAGGCGATCAATTCTTCGCGCGACCGGTGTCACCCAGGCAATTGCCTTGCGCAGACGGGCCTGAGGTACCGCCCGATCCAGAATGAATGCAGGCAGCCAGAAGTTGCTGCGCCCGCATAACATCTGCAGCGCAATCAGCATGACAAAGATACCGGCGAAGATCGCCATGCCCGGGATACCGCTCAGTGGCGAAAACAGCACCACCCCCATGATCAGCAGCAATGGTCCAAACGAGCGACGGCCGATGGAGTCGACCACCGCCCGCATCGAGACCTGCTCCTGCTCGGCGGCGAGCCCGTCTACATGCTTGAGTAACTGCTCCAGATTCTGCGGTGATTCATCCACCTCACACACTCCTTCTGCGGGCGATCTACGCTCAAGCTGACCAGATAGCGTGCTTATTGGTTCCTACAGAATGCAAAAAGGCCCCTGCCCTTGCGGGCAGAGGCCTGATTGATCGGCAAGGGATCAACCCAGCGACTTGACCGCTTCGATCATCTGAACCATGACTTTCTGGGCATCGCCGTACACCATGGAGGTGTTGTCGAGGAAGAACAGCTCGTTCTCGACACCGGAGTACCCCTTACCCTGACCACGCTTGACCACATAGGCCTGACGCGCCTGATCCACGTTGAGAATCGGCATGCCGTAGATCGGGCTGGACTTGCGCGTGCGCGCAGCGGGGTTAACCACGTCGTTGGCACCCAGCACGATGGCGACGTCAGCCTGGGCAAAGTCCTCGTTGATATCTTCCAGGTCGAAGATGATGTCGTAGGGCACGCCCGCCTCGGCCAGCAGCACGTTCATGTGGCCCGGCATACGGCCGGCAACCGGGTGAATCGCAAAGCTCACCTCAACGCCCTGCTTCTGCAGCAGCTTCACGAATTCGTACAGCTTATGCTGCGCCTGGGCCACCGCCAGACCGTAACCCGGCACGATGATGACCTTGTTGGCGTAATACATCGCGATAGCGGCATCGGACGCATCGGCCGACTTCATGGTGCCCTGAATCTCGCCGTCGGCACCGTCATCCTCGCCACCAAAGTCGCTGAAGATGATATTGCTGACCTGACGGTTCATCGCCTTGGCCATCATCAGCGTCAGCAGCGTACCGGCGGAGCCCACAACGGTACCGGCAATGATCATCGCCGGGTTCTGCAGCACGAAGCCCTCAAAGGCGACAGCCAGACCGGTGAAGGCGTTGTACAGCGAGATGACTACCGGCATGTCCGCGCCACCAATCGGTGTGGTGAGCAGCACGCCCAGCGCCAGAGCAACGGCAAAGAACAGCATGATCAGCAGCACCGGCGTGTCAGCCGCACCGGCAATGGCCATGACGCTGATGATCGCACCAATGAACAAGGCACCACCCAGCAAGCAGGCGTTGACGTACTGATGCTTGGCCAGACGCCAGGTCTTGTTCATCCGGCCATCGAGCTTGGCCCAGGCAATCAGCGAGCCCGACAGTGCAACAGCACCGATCAGACCACCAAGGATGGCCAGCACGGTCACCACAACACCGTGAGCCAGAGCGTTGCCTGACAGCAGTTCGGTGGCGGCAATCGCCGCGGCCGCGCCGCCGCCCATACCGTTATACAGCGCAACCATCTGCGGCATGTCGGTCATGGCAACGCGCTTGCCACTGAACCAGGCCCAGCCGGTACCCAGCCCCAGAGCCAGAATCAGCAGGAACAGGTTGGTGCCCAGGTGCGCTTCGGCGCGCGGACTGACATCAAAGCCATAAAGGAAGGCCGCAACCACCGCCACCAGCATACCGCCGCCGGCAACAACGATGCCCGAACGCGCAGTGACCGGACTGGCCATGCGCTTGAGGCCATAAAGAAACAGAAACGCTGCGACAAAGTAGGCCGCGTCAATCAGAAAAGCACTGAACATGGTCTACTTACTCCTTGTCTGCGCCGGGCGCTTTGTTAGTCGGCTTGAACATTTCCAGCATGCGCTCGGTGACCACGTAACCACCCGCCGCGTTGCCCGCGCCCAGCAGTACGCCGACAAAACCGATGACCTGTTCCAGCGTGGAGCCCGCATTCAGCAGGGCCCACATTGCCCCCACCACCACGATACCGTGGATGAAGTTGGAGCCCGACATCAGCGGGGTGTGCAGAATGGCCGGTACGCGGCCGATGATTTCATAGCCGGCAAAGGCTGCCAGCAGGAAGATATACAGGGCTACAAAGCCTGTGATAGTGACGCTCATATCCATTTTTTAAATCCTCAAGCCTGCTCTTCAACAGCAGCGCGCGCTGCATCGTTGCGGATCTCGCCATCGTGGGTCAGCACCGAACGGGCCAATACTTCATCCTCCCAGTCCAGCGACAGCTCACCGTCCTGCACCATCAGGCCGACCAGAGCCAGCAGGTTGCGGGCGTACAGCTCAGATGCGTGCTCGGCCAGATGGCTGGCGATATTCAACGGCGCGACAATGGTCGCCGGGCCGACTTCCACGGTGTCGCCGGGCTGGGTCAGCGGCGTATTGCCACCGCCTTCAGCGGCCAAGTCAATGATCACGGAGCCACTCTTCATGCCCATGATCTGCTCTTCGGTGAGAATCTTGGGGCTTGGCTTGCCAGGAATAGAGGCAGTGGTGATGATCGCATCCGCTTGCTGCACGTGGCGCGTCAGCACCTCTTGCACCTGCTTCTGCTCGTCTTCGGTCAGCTCACGGGCGTAACCGCCCTCGCCCACTGCGGAAACACCGGTA
The DNA here is from genome assembly GCF_002307495.1 of Pseudomonas abyssi. Taxonomy (GTDB): domain Bacteria; phylum Pseudomonadota; class Gammaproteobacteria; order Pseudomonadales; family Pseudomonadaceae; genus Halopseudomonas; species Halopseudomonas abyssi. Next base: position 100,885 of record NZ_NTMR01000026.1, read on the forward strand.
TCGACGAACTTGCCACCTACCGACTGAACCTGTTCGCGCACTTCCGGGCGTACGTCGTAGCCTTCGATCATGGCCCCCAGGCGCTTACCGGTCGCTAGCGCTTGCAGCCCGGCAACCCCGGCGCCCATGACCAGAATTTTGGCCGGGCGCAGCGAGCCGACGGCGGTGGTCATCATCGGCAGAATGCGGTTCAGGTGGGTGGCAGCCAGCAGCGCGGCGTAGTAGCCGGCCAGTGCCGCCTGGGAAGACAGCGCGTCCATTGCCTGGGCACGCGTGATACGCGGGATCAGCTCCATGGCAAAACAGGTGATACGGCGATCGCGCAGCGCCTTGACCACCTCTGGCTCGCGCTGTGCGTAGATAAAGCTGCACAGAATGGAGCCTTCGGGCATCAGCTGAATGTCAGCGAGGCTTGGCGGCTGGACGCGGAAAAACAGGCGGGTCTCGGCCGGCGCAGCGCCGATGGTGGCACCGGCGGCGGTGTAGTCGGCGTCCGGAATACGGGCCGCCTCACCGGCGCCCGGCTCCAGGTGCGGTTCAATGCCGAGCTTTTGCAGCTTGGCAACAACCGCCGGCACCAGGGCCACGCGATTCTCGTGGCGCCGGGTTTCTTTTGCGATGTGTAGTTGTATTGGCATGGTAGCTCCTCACAAGAGATTGCGCGCAAGGATACACCAGTAGCGACGTCTCGTCGCCTCAGACCGAGACAATTCAGCAGTTTGTTCGCAACGTATTAGCGGCGTCAAACTCGCGCTGACACTCGCGCATCAGCGCCTCATTATCGTGCTGCCAGGGGTGAAAGTCCTCCCGATAGAAATCGCGATAGGCACCCCAGAGGCTGGAAAAGAATCCTCCGCGTCCCCACAGCCAACGCATCCCTCGCCACCACAGGCGCAGGTCCCACTGATGTCCGTCGCGCTTGAGCATGTGCCAGACACCACGCGTAACATCGCGCAGGAAGAACCAGGTCGAGAACCGCATGGCCTCGCGCAACAACTTGCGATCACCGCACACCTGCATGTACAGATCGAAGGCGACCGCCTTGTGCTCTGTTTCTTCCAGCGCGTGCCAGCGCCAGATGCGCCGCATCGCCTCATCAGAGCCCTTGAACCAGCGCAGTTCGCGCAGCACCGCATCAGCCATGATGGCGGTGAAGTGCTCCATGGCCACTGTGCCGGCCAAACGGCGCTCAGGAGAAAGATGCTTGTTTGCGTAGGCAATGCGGCGACGCACCGGCTGGGTCAGCGCCTCGACGTTATAGCCGAGCGCCTGCAAGCGGTTGTTATATTCGATGTGCTCACGGCTATGATGCCCTTCCTGGCCGATAAAGCCACGAATCAGAGCCTGCTGCTGCGGATCGGTCACCTGATCACGAAAATGCCTGACTGAGTCGATAAAAAAACGCTCGCCATCGGGGAATAGCAGCGACATGGCGTTGAAGAAGTGGGTTTTGAAAGGGTCGCCAGCAAGCCAGTGTCGCGGCAGCGGGTCCGGCAGGCCGAAGTCAATGCGGCGGGGTTTGATAGTCAGGTTTTCAGGCGTTACCACAGTCATGACTCACCTCACGTATTGTGCATTTTTATTATCGTCGTTACGTCGAGCACTCCTCCCATCCTCTGCCCTTTCGACACTTTTGACAATAGACATTATCAGATCATCGACTGGCGCCGCGACGCAGGGCCGCTACAGTGACAGTAACAATCTATTTCAAAAGTATTAAAACCTTGGGGACAACCATGAATGCGATCATTGACGCGCTGAACACGATTTTCTGGGGTTATGTCCTGATCTACGGGCTACTGGCGGTCGGGATCTTCTTTACCATTCGCCTTGGCGCCCTGCAGTTTCTTCACTTTGGCGAGATGATTCGCTCGGTACTGGGCGCACGGCAGAGTGACAAGTCCGGCATCTCTCCCTTCCAGGCCCTGTGCACCAGCCTCGCCTCGCGAGTCGGCACCGGAAACCTGGCCGGCGTAGCCGTCGCGCTATATCTGGGCGGCGCTGGAGCCATCTTCTGGATGTGGATGGTGGCGCTGGTCGGCATGGCGACCGCGTATGCTGAAAGCACCCTGGCCCAGCTGTACAAGGTGCGCGATGGTGAGGGGCAGTACCGCGGCGGGCCGGCCTTCTACCTCTCCAAGGGCCTCAAGGCGCCGTGGGCTGGCAGCATTTTCTCGGTCTGCCTGATCATTTCCTTCGGCCTGGTATTCAATGCCGTTCAAGCCAACTCGATTGCCGACGCGATGGAAGGCGCTTTCGGCTTCAATAAACTGGTCGTCGGCATCGCCATCGCACTGGTGGCCGCGGTGGTGATCTTCGGTGGTCTGCGCTCCATCGCGCGCTTCGCTGAATTCGTCGTCCCCTTTATGGCTGCGGCCTATGTGCTGATGGCTCTGGTGGTGCTCGCGATGCACTATGACGAGGTGCCCGGCGTGCTGGCGACCATTGTCAGAAGTGCCTTCGGTCTCGAAGAAGCCGCAGGTGGCGTGGCAGGCTCGGTCACCGCCGCCATGTTAAACGGCATCAAACGCGGCCTGTTCTCCAACGAGGCCGGCATGGGCTCAGCGCCCAACGTCGCGGCAACGGCCACTCCCAACCCTCACCATCCCTCCTCGCAAGGGTTTGTGCAGGCAACTGGCGTATTTATCGACACCCTGGTGATCTGTACCGCGACCGCGGTGATGATTCTGCTCTCGGGCGTACTGGAACCAGGCAACGGAGTCACCGGTACCCAGCTGACCCAGGCTGCGATGGAAGCCCACATTGGGGATGCAGGCCGCTATTTCATTGCCTTTGCAATCCTCTTCTTCGCCTTTACCTCCATCGTCGCCAACTACTCCTATGCAGAGAACGCGATGATCTTCCTGGGGCTTGGCGGCAAGACGGGGATGCTGAGCCTGCGCTGTGCGGCGCTGGCTATGGTGGTTTGGGGGGCATATCAGGCGGTCGGTACGGTATTCAATGCAGCCGACGCGTCCATGGGGCTCATGGCAACCATCAACCTGATCGGCATACTGCTGCTATCCGGCACGGTGGCCAAGCTGACCAAGGACTATCTGGCCCAGCGCAAAACCGGCGTCGAGCCGGTATTCCGGGCTGACGATTACCCCGAGCTGAAGGACAAGATCAACTCCGACATCTGGTATTGATTGGCTTGCCAGCCGTTTTAGCCCGCTGCGTTGCAGCGGGCTATCCCTTGATTTCCTGCAACGAATTACCGCCGTCCACCACCAGCATCTGACCTGTCATGTAGCTGCAGCCTTCGCTGGCCAGGAACAACGCCACGCGGGCCACCTCATCCGGCCGCCCCGGGCGCCCAACCGGCGTATGCCTGCCCGCTTCCAGCTCGGCAGGCAGGCTTGACGGCGTGTGAATCCAGCCCGGTGCAATGGCATTGACGGTAATCCCCTGTCCGGCCACCTCGTGCGCAATGGAGCGGGTTAGCCCCACCATCGCGGACTTGGCCGCGCTGTAACCTGCGGTACCAGGAAAGGTCACCAGCGGACCGGTGACCGACGCGATATTGATGACACGCCCGAACCCTGCTGCCAGCATGTGCTCCAGCACTGGCTGACTGACGTGCACACAGGTATTGAGATTCAGGTCAATCTCACGTTGCCAGTGTTCAAAGGCCATACGGTGAAACAGATCACCAATCGGTTGTTCGATACCGGACTGCGACATCCCCGCGTTGTTGACCAGAATGTCGATTCGTCCAAACTGCTTCATGACCTGCTGGACCAGCTCTGCAGCCTGCTCCGGGTGCGTCAGGTCGGCTACCGCAGCCAGACTGCGGCTGCGCTCCGGGTCGAGCTCATTCTGCCGCTGGAAGATCCGGTTGGTCGTGGACGTGAGAACCACCGACGCACCGGCCGCGTAAAAAATCCGCGCGATGGCAAAACCGATACCATCGGCGCTGCCCGCCCCCGTAATCAGAGCGACGCGGCCATGCAGGTTAGTCATGCTGTGCGGCATTATTCCGCCAACCGCCAGGTGGTACCGCCCTTGCCATCCTCCAGCACGATTCCCATGGCAGTGAGTTGATCACGAATGCGATCAGACTCTCCCCAGTTCTTGTCGGCACGCGCCTGAAGGCGTGCTGCGATCAGCGCTTCGACCTCGGCGGCGTCAACCTTACCGGCAGCACCGGCCTGCAGGAAGGCGTCAGCATCCAGCTGTAGCACACCCAGCACTTCAGCCAACTGACGCAGACGCGCTGCCAGCCCGGCGGCTGCGGCTACATCAGATTCTTTCAGGCGATTGACCTCGCGCACCATTTCGAACAACACGGCGCAGGCCTCAGGAGTATTGAAATCATCGTCCATCGCCGCCGCAAAGCGCTCGGCAAAGGCGTCGCCACCGGCAGGAGCCGCTTCGGGCAGACCTTTCAGAGCGTTATAGAAACGCTCCAGCGCGCCCTTGGCTTCCTTGAGGTTGTCTTCGGAGTAGTTGATGGCGCTGCGGTAGTGGCTGGAGACCAGCAGGTAGCGCACCACTTCAGGATGGTACTTTTCCAGCACCTCGCGAATGGTGAAAAAGTTGCCCAGACTCTTGGACATCTTCTCGCCGTCCACACGCACCGCGCCCGCGTGCATCCAGGCTGCTGCGTACTGCTCGCCCGTTGCCGCTTCGCTTTGGGCAATCTCGTTTTCGTGATGCGGGAACACCAGATCCGGGCCACCGCCGTGGATATCAAAAGTATTGCCCAGGCAGCAGGTCGACATCACCGAGCATTCGATGTGCCAGCCAGGGCGGCCTTCACCCCAGGGAGAAGTCCAGCTCGGCTCACCCGGCTTGGCGGCCTTCCACAGGACGAAATCAAGCGGGTCCTGCTTGGCTTCGTCCACCTCGATGCGCGCGCCGATCTTCAGGTCTTCGATCTTGCGGCGCGACAACTTGCCGTAGCCTTCGAACTTGCCGACGCGGTAATAGACGTCGCCATTGCCCGGTGCGTAGGCGTAGCCCTTGTCGATCAGCGTCTGAATCATGGCGAACATGCCATCGATGTGCTGACTGGCACGCGGCTCCTGATCCGGCCGCAAAACATTCAGACGGGTTTCGTCTTCATGCATGGCCGCGATCATGCGTTCGGTCAGTTGCTGAAAGGTCTCACCGTTTTCATTTGCGCGCTTGATGATCTTGTCGTCGATATCCGTGATATTGCGCACGTAGGTGAGGTCATAGCCGCGGTGGCGAAACCAGCGCGCCACCACGTCGAACGCAACCATCACGCGCGCATGACCGATATGGCAGAAGTCATACACGGTCATGCCGCAGACATACATGCGCACCTGATTGTCGACCAGCGGCTTGAACGGCTCCTTGGTCTTGGTCAGGGTGTTGTAGAGTGCGAGCGCCATCAGCCCCCCCAGGAGTCGCGCAGAGTGACGGTGCGGTTAAAGACCATTGCACCGGCCTTGGAATCGCGTGAATCAACGCAGAAGTAGCCTTCACGCTCAAACTGGAAGCGATCGTCCAGCGTGGCATCAGCCAGCGACGGCTCGGCACGGCACCCAGTCAGCACCTGCAGGGAATCCGGATTGATATTGTCGAGGAAGGTGGTGCCCTCTTCGCCCTTGTCCGGGTTCGCCGCGTTGAACAGGCGATCGTACAGGCGCACTTCACATTCGATGCTGCTGCTCGCCGGTACCCAATGGATAACGCCCTTGACCTTGCGGCCTTCCGGGTTCTTGCCCAGCGTGTCCGGATCGTAGCTGCACAGCAGCTCGACGATGTTCCCGTCAGCATCTGTTACCGCTTCGTCAGCGCGAATCACGTAGCTGCCACGCAGACGCACTTCGCCACCCGGCACCAGGCGCTTGTAGCCCTTCGGCGGATCGACCATGTAGTCCTCACGGTCGATATAGATCTCGCGTTCGAACGGCAGCACGCGCTCGCCGATATCCTGTTTGGGATGACGCGGCAGGCGCAGTTCTTCGCTCTGACCTTCCGGGTAGTTGGTGATGGTCACTTTCAGCGGCTTGAGCACGCACATGGCACGCGGCGCGTTGGCATCCAGGTCATCACGGATACAGAACTCCAGGACGCCCATATCGACCACGCCGTCAGAACGGGTCACGCCAATGCGCTCGCAGAACTCGCGAATGGCTGCCGGGGTATAGCCGCGGCGACGGAAAGCGCTGAGCGTCGACATCCGCGGGTCATCCCAGCCATCGACATGCTTTTCGTCAACCAGCTGCTTGAGTTTGCGCTTGCTGGTCACGGTGTAGTTGAGGTTCAGACGGGCAAACTCGTACTGACGTGGCTGCGCCGGCACCGGCAGATTGGCCAAGAACCACTCGTACAGCGGGCGGTGGTCTTCAAACTCCAGGGTGCAGATCGAGTGCGTGATGCCTTCCAGGGCGTCAGACTGACCATGGGTGAAGTCATAGCTCGGGTACACGCACCATTTATCGCCAGTCTGGTGGTGATGTGCGTGACGAATACGGTAGATGATCGGATCGCGCAGGTTCATGTTTGGCGCGCTCATGTCGATCTTCGCGCGTACCACTTTGGCACCGTCAGCAAACTCGCCGGCGGTCATGCGCTGGAACTGATCCAGGTTTTCGTCGACGCTGCGCTCGCGGAAGGGGCTGTCCTTGCCTGGCTCGGTCAGCGTGCCACGGTACTCACGGGCCTGTTCAGGTGTCAGCTCGCAAACATAGGCCTTGCCGGCCTTGATCAGCTCGATGGCCCAGGCGTGCAGCTGGTCAAAGTAATCCGAGGCGTAACGCACATCACCGCCCCATTCAAAGCCCAGCCACTCGACGTCGGCCTTGATTGCGTCGATGTACTCCTGCTCTTCCTTGGCCGGGTTGGTATCGTCAAAGCGCAGGTGACAAACGCCGCCGAACTCGCGAGCCAGGCCAAAATTCAGGCAGATCGACTTGGCATGCCCGATATGCAGGTAGCCGTTAGGCTCCGGCGGAAAACGCGTGACAATGCTGTTGTGCTTGCCACTGTCCAGATCCGCTTGAACGATCTGGCGCAGGAAGTGACTCGGAGGGGTAGCGTCGGGCTTGTTCATAAGGTCGGCAAAACTCGCTCAGGTGATGTTTTTCGCATCAGGGATAACTCGGGACAGCGCCGCTATTGCAATAGTCTGCGCATCCCTAGGCCATCATGGCCAAAACCCGTATCATACCCGAAACTTGCAGGTGCCTGAATGCAGCAATGCGGCAGGCGTCTCACCCTATTTGCCCGACTGTCTGAGGATTACCCCATGGTCAAACTGCATACCAACTACGGCGTCATCACCCTGGAACTCTTTGCCGACAAGGCACCGGTGACCGTTGAGAACTTCAAGCAGTATGTGCGTGACGGCCACTATGACGGCACTATCTTCCACCGCGTCATCGGTAACTTCATGATCCAGGGCGGCGGTTTTGCGCCCGGCATGCAACAGAAGGACACCCGCGACCCGATCAAGAACGAAGCCGACAACGGCGTTGGCAACAGCGTGGGTACCGTCGCCATGGCGCGCACGCCTGATCCGCACTCCGCCAGCGCACAGTTCTTCATCAACGTGGCTGACAACGACTTCCTGAATTTCTCCGCACCCACCATGCAGGGCTGGGGCTACGCCGTGTTCGGCAAGGTCTCCGAGGGCATGGACGTGGTCGAGAAAATCAAAGCGGTACGTACCACCTCACGCGCCGGTCATCAGGACGTGCCAGCCGAGGACGTGATCATCGAGCGCGCCGAACTGGTCGACTGAGACCTCCGCCACGATGCGCTATCTGTTTATCTCGGATCTGCATCTGGAAGCACAACGCCCGGATATCACCCGGGCGTTTTTGCGTCTGCTGGAAACCCGCGCCCCGGACTTTGACGAGTTGTATATCCTCGGCGACTTCTTTGAAGTCTGGCTGGGTGACGACACCATCGATGAACTGGGCCAGGACGTTGTTCGCGCCCTCTCCCATTTGAGATCACAAGGCACCCGGGTCTACCTGATGCACGGCAATCGCGACTTTCTGCTCGGCAAGCGCTTTTGTCGCGCCGCCGGCTGCACGCTGCTGAACGATCCCACGGTAGTCAAGTTGAACGGTGAAGCGGTACTGCTGATGCACGGCGACAGCCTCTGCACCGACGACCTTGAGTACATGCGCATGCGCCGCTGGCTACGCAACCCTGCCAGCCGCCTGATATTGCGAAATCTGCCCAAGCGCACCCGTTACAAACTGGGCCGCAAGCTGCGCGACGAAAGCCAGAACCGCACCCGCATGAAAGCGCCCGAGATTACCGACGTTAACCTGGGCGCGGTTGCCCACATCATGCGCGAGAAAGGCGTAAGAACGCTGATCCACGGCCACACCCACCGCCCGGCAATACACGACCTGATGATCGACGGCAAACCAGCCCAACGCATCGTGCTTGGCGACTGGGACCAGGCCGGCTGGGCGCTTGAAGTCGACGAAAACGGCAAGCGCCTCGAAGCCTTCGCGCTGTAGAGCCGGCAGCTGGCCGGCAGCTACAAGCCGCAAGCGACAAGCAAAAGCCCTCCTAGCGTGCGCTAGACTGGGGTTCTCTTGCCGCTTGTGGCTTGTAGCCTGAAGCCGAGCAAAGAAAAACCCCGGCTCTTGCGAGTCCGGGGTTTTCTTGCAGCTTGCGGCTTGAAGCTTGCCGCTGGCTCTAAGCCGTCGGCTTAGAGCTTACCTTCCAGCTCCGGTACAGCCTCAAACAGGTCGGCAACCAGGCCGTAGTCGGCCACTTGGAAGATCGGCGCTTCTTCG
>NZ_NTMR01000027.1 GCF_002307495.1 Pseudomonas abyssi
TCTCATCTCACTCGATTCGGGCTCTTTCGAAGCACCGTTCCAAGGTGGCGCATTCTACGCCGTTTCGCTGGACTGTCAAGCCTTATTTTCAAGCTAACTTATTGATTAATAAGCGCTTTCGAATGAGCGTCCTGCCCTGCGAGAGCGCGAATTATAGAGACCTCAGCGGACGCGTCAAGCCTTTTCTTGCAGATTTATTACCCGCACCGAATTTACTCGGCTGCAGCCGGGCTTTTACGCCGCCGCCACAGGGCAAGCAACGGCCCGGACAGCGTGTAGCAGACAAAGATGGCCCAGAGGATCCGCGAGGGGTCCGACGAGATCACCGCAAACACCAGCACCACAACCAGAATGGCGAAGAACGGCACGCGCCCTTTGAAGTCCAGGTCCTTAAAGCTGTAATAACGTACGTTGCTGACCATCAGCAGGCCACCCAGCGCAGTGAGAATGCCAACCAGCAGCGCGATATTGCCGCCATCGATACCAAAGTCCGCGAGCGACCAGACCATGCCAGCAACCAGACCGGCACCAGACGGACTCGGCAAGCCGGTAAAGTAGCGCTTATCGTCATCACCAATATGCGTATTGAAGCGCGCTAGCCTGAGAGCGGCACCCGCGACGTAGATAAAAGCGAACACCCAACCGACCTTGCCCAGATCGGTCAACGCCCAGCTGAACACGACAACCGCCGGCGCAATGCCGAAAGCGACCATATCCGACAACGAGTCGTACTCGGCGCCGAATGCGCTCTGGGTATTGGTCAGGCGCGCGACGCGACCATCCAGGCCATCAAGCACCATGGCAATGAAAATGGCGACCGCCGCATGGGTAAAGTTGCCATCCATTGCACTGACAATGGCGTAGAAGCCGGAAAACAGCGCCGCCGTGGTAAACAGGTTGGGCAGCAGGTAGATGCCTTTGTGGCGGACCTTGTTGCCATCCGGCCCGGGCACTTCCTCGACGTGCTCGTCAATCGGCAGCAGGGTATGTGCGCCCTCTGCGTCGGTGTCCTTCGGGGTATTCTGATGCTCTGTCATAGGGTTACCTTGCAACAATGCCGGGCCCGACAGTGTGGCAAGTTGGCGGGCAAATGACCAGCCAGCTCAACCTCGAGGCATAAAAAAACGCGGCTGGAAGCCGCGTTTTCTTCAAGCTCAATCGACTCAGTTCTTGGACTTGTCGACGATCTTGTTGGAAGCAATCCACGGCATCATGCCACGCAGCTTCTCACCTACCTGCTCGATCGGGTGCGCGGCGTTGTTACGACGGGCAGCGGTCATGGACGGGTAGTTGTGTGCGCCTTCAGCGATAAACATCTTGGCGTATTCACCGCTCTGGATGCGCTTGAGGGCATTGCGCATAGCTGCACGGGACTCATCGTTGATGACTTCCGGGCCAGTCACGTACTCACCATACTCGGCGTTGTTGGAGATGGAGTAGTTCATGTTGGCGATGCCGCCTTCGTACATCAGGTCGACGATCAGCTTCAGCTCGTGCAGACACTCGAAGTAAGCCATTTCCGGCGCATAACCTGCTTCGGTCAGGGTTTCGAAGCCGGCCTTGACCAGTTCAACCGCACCACCACACAGAACAGCCTGCTCGCCGAACAGGTCGGTTTCAGTCTCATCCTTGAAGGTGGTTTCGATGATGCCGGTACGACCGCCGCCCACGCCGCTGGCGTAGGACAGGGCAACGTTCTTGGCATTGCCGGACGCGTCCTGGAAGATCGCGATCAGGTCGGGGATACCGCCGCCCTTGACGAACTCGGAGCGCACAGTGTGGCCCGGCGCCTTGGGAGCGATCATGATGACGTCCAGATCGGCGCGCGGCACGATCTGGTTGTAGTGGATGGCGAAACCGTGCGCAAAGGCCAGCGTAGCGCCCTGCTTCAGGTTCGGCTCGATCTCACCCTTGTACAGTTGAGACTGGAACTCGTCCGGGGTCAGGATCATGACCACGTCGGCAGCTGCTACAGCGGCCGGTACATCGCTGACTTTCAGGCCGTGTGCTTCGGCCTTGGCGATGGAGCTGGAACCAGGACGCAGACCGACAGTCACGTCTACACCGGAATCTTTCAGGTTGCAGGCGTGGGCATGGCCCTGCGAACCGTAACCGATGATGGCAACCTTCTTGCCCTGGATGATGCTCAGATCACAATCTTTATCGTAATAGACTTGCATGAAGTTCCCCTGCTTACTTGTGCGGACCGCCTGGCCCGCGACCAATTAGTTTAGATACTCAAAACCTTTTCACCGCGGGCAATGCCCGACACACCGGTACGTACCACTTCGAGCACCGAGGTCGGCCCAACGGCCTCTATGAAGCTGTTCAGCTTGTCGCTGGTGCCAGTCAGCTGCACGGTATAGACGCTTGCCGATACATCCACGATCTGCCCGCGGAAGATGTCGGTAGTGCGCTTGACCTCTGCGCGCTGGGCGCCAGTGGCCTTGACCTTGATCAGCATCAGCTCGCGCTCGATGTGAGCGCCCTCAGACAGATTGACCAGTTTGACTACCTCAATCAGCTTGTTGAGGTTTTTGGTGATCTGTTCGATCACCTCATCCTGACCAACCGTGGTAAGCGTCAGACGCGACAATGTCGGATCCTCGGTCGGTGCCACTGTCAGGGTCTCGATATTGTAATTGCGCTGCGAGAACAGCCCAACCACCCGAGACAACGCGCCCGGTTCGTTTTCCAGAAGAACGGAAATGATATGTCTCATGTCAGGTGCGCTCCGTTTTGCTCAGCCACATATCTCGCATCGCACCACCACGAATCTGCATCGGGTATACGTGCTCGCTGGTATCCACCGCGATATCGAGGAACACCAGGCGATCCTTCATCGCAAAGGCTTCGGCCATCTTGCTCTTGAGTTCCTTGGGATCGGTGATACGGATACCGACATGACCATAGGCCTCGGCCAGCTTGACGAAGTCCGGCAGCGACTCCATGTAGGAGTGCGAGTAGCGGCTGTTGTACTGCATGTCCTGCCATTGGCGAACCATGCCCAGCGCACCGTTATTCAGGTTGACGATCTTCACCGGCATGTCGTACTGCAGGCAGGTAGAAAGCTCCTGAATGTTCATCTGAATACTGCCTTCACCGGTGACACAGGCAACCGTTGCGTCCGGGAAGTTCTGCTGTACGCCCATGGCCGCCGGAAAACCGAAGCCCATGGTGCCCAGGCCGCCGGAGTTGATCCAGCGATTGGGCTTGTCGAAGCGGTAGTACTGAGCTGCAAACATCTGGTGCTGCCCAACGTCGGAGGTAATGAAGGCGTCGCCACCTGTCACTTCCCACAGCGCCTCGATAACCGCCTGCGGCTTGATGATGCTGCCGTCGCCCTTGTCGTAAGGGAACAGGTCACCATCACCGCGCCATTCGTCGATCTGCTTCCACCAGGAGGCCTGGGTATCGGCATCCGGGCTCTCGCCCATCTCCTTATAGATAGCAAGCATGTCTGTCAGCACGCTTTCAACCGGACCAACAATCGGAATATCGGCCTTAACAGTCTTGGAAATGGACGCCGGATCGATATCGATATGGATGACCTTGGCATTCGGACAGAACTTGCTGGCGTCGTCGCCATTGATGACGCGGTCGTCAAAGCGCGCACCGACGGCCAGGATCACGTCCGCGTGATGCATGGTCAGGTTGGCGGTGTAGCTGCCGTGCATACCCAGCATGCCGACGAACTGACGATCGGTACCCGGATACGCGCCCAGCCCCATCAAGGTGTTGGTCACAGGCAGATTGAGCGCGCGAGCCAGCTCGGTCAGCGGGCGCGAGGCACCGCCGAGAATGACGCCACCACCGGAGTACATGACCGGACGCTTGGCTTCCAGCAGCATCTCTACCGCTTTGCGGATCTGCCCGGAATGACCACGGGTAGCCGGGTTGTAGGAGCGCAGCTTGACCTTCTTCGGGTAGCTGTACTCGAACTTGTCGGCCGGGTTGGTCATGTCCTTGGGAATATCGATCACAACCGGACCCGGACGGCCGCTCTGCGCCAGATAGAAGGCTTTCTTGATGATCTCGGGAATCTCGCGCGGGTCCTTGACCATAAAGCTGTGCTTCACGATGGGACGGGAAACGCCGACCATGTCGGTTTCCTGGAAGGCATCGGAGCCGACCATGTTGCTCACAACCTGGCCGGAAATCACGACCATCGGGATCGAGTCCATATACGCTGTCGCAATACCGGTCACGGTATTGGTCGCGCCGGGACCGGAGGTCACCAGCACCACACCCGGCTTGCCGGTGGCACGCGCGTAGCCGTCTGCCATGTGGGCAGCAGCCTGCTCGTGACGGACCAGAATATGCTCTACGTCGTCTTGCCGGAAAATGGCATCGTAGATATGCAGAAGGGCACCGCCCGGATACCCGTAAATATATTTAACACCCTCGTCACACAATGAGCGGACGACCATCTCAGCGCCGGATAAAAGCTCCACTTTAGAATCACCTCTAGCTTGCCACCCACCAGCGGCGGGCAGCAGGGTACCTGTTTACTGCTCGGCAGCGCAGAACAACGGTGGTTGTGCTGCATCAGCTTGACTACGTGCTTGGAGGCCGGCTCCTACTGTTGCGGAGTAGCCTCACCCAGCGCGAGGTAGCGCGTGCGGGTGCCAGGCCGGGCGTTGACGGGTTTCGTCTCCCGGAATGAGCAACAAAACCGCGTGCGTCGATGCGGGGTGAGCACCGATTGCAGCGGTTTATGAGAACCTCGAATTGTTTACACTCGAGACTGACAAGTCAAGCCAAGTTGCAGAAAACCCCTACCAAGGGATATACCTGTGCCACAGGCGCGTTATCGCACTTCAGAGTCGCGCCCGCTCACTGTGACAGAACAAGGAAGAAACGCCATGCGCAAGATCGTCATTTCCGCCGCCCTGAGCCTGGTTTGCACCAGCGCCATGGCCACCCAGCTGTACCGTTGGGTGGATGAAAACGGCGTCACCCAGTTCAGCCAGCAGCCGCCTGCCGAAGACCAGTATCAACGCCTGCAGGTCAAGCCGGCCCCGGAGCTCGGAACCGGCAGCCTCGCGCCCGCCGCCGACGCCTCTGCCGAGGAGCAGACCGAGGCAACTGAGCCAGCAGCGGCCCCGCAGCCGACGCCGGAGCAGCAGGCTAAGCTGGCCGAGCAGTGCGACGCGCTGCGCGCCAACCTGACTACCATGCAGAACAACCCGCGCCTGCGTCGTACGCTGGAGGACGGGACAGTAGAGCGAATTGGTGAAGATGAGCGCCAGGCGATGATTGCCAAGGCACAGGCAGATCTGCAGGAGCACTGCCAGTAAGCATCAACGGGGCGTTGCGCCCCATTGTCAATCGACCAACGTGCTGGCGTGTCGATCAATGCGCGCCAGCACCGCCAGCACAAATCTACCTGGCGACGACCCAGGTGCACAAAGGCCTGCTCCCCCATCGGCCGCAGCGCACAGGGACCGGGCAATGGCGCCCCGGCTGCCAGCAACTGCTTAACCTGCGGGATAAACACCCACTGCAACCACTGCTCAAAGGCAAGGGTGTCAGCGCAGAACGGGAGCTGACTGGCGAGCTGCTCTGCCGACGGCGACTCCAACGACCATAGCCCCCACCGGCGCAACTCGCCTTCAAGGTCCTGCAAGGCAGCGGCAAGCGCCGCCGAGCCGCTCACGAGGAAACGCGTGCCCGCTGGCGCGCCTGCTCGGCACCCGCCGCATCGCCCTGCTGTTCGCGTGCCTGCGCGACCAACTCCCACAAACCGGCCTGCAAAGACGGACGGCCCGAGGCATAGGCCAAGCCACGGCGCGCCAGCTGCTCGGCTTGCGCTGCATCACCCTGGCTCAAACGTACCTGCGCCAGACGGTACAACACCTGCGGCTCACGCGGCGCGATGCGCATGGCGCGCTCCAGGCTGGCGTTGGCGCCATTGAGGTCACCATTGCTTTCCTGCTGACGCGCCGTGGTCAGCAAGGCCAGCACCGGTCCGTCGAGCTGCTCATCGGCCTGCAGTGCTCCGCTGGAAGAACCGGGGCCGGAGCCGACAGCCGGCGACGAGGTGATGCCACCACTGGAAATCGAGGGCTGGTTATCCAGCGGGTAGGACTGCACGGCACTGGAGCCGCCCTGCCCGTCCGGCACCATGACCACCACGCCGCTGTCCTGCTGCGTCGCCGGGGCTTGCGGTGTCGAGGTGCCCACACGTCCGGCACCGGTCCGCATGTCCTCATTGGAGACCGGGCGCCCCGAATCCACTACCGGAATCGCGCCGCCGGAGCCTGCGCAACCCGACAGCACGGCGATCACGGCGCCCAGCAGCGCGACTTGTCTGATGCCCATCTGTTCAATCCTCTCTCATCCGTTATGCGACGAAGGCGACAGCATACTGGCAGCGCCTCAGCGCAGCCAGTCGCGAATGGTGTCGAGCACCCGATTGGCGCCGTCGCGAATCACTTCGGTGTCGATCACCGGCTTGCAACCGGGCCCCGGCAGCGGCTCATAGCCAGCCCGGAACGGGATCTCGACACTGCCCTCGCAGGATGGATCGCTGCCAAGGCCGGTCAGCGGATCGGCCCAGGCGGTGACAATCTCCGCCGGCGGCACGTCGGCCAGGCTTTGCGGATGCGCTGCGCCCATAAAGCCGTTCCAGACCTGCAACGCACCGGTAGCGCCGGTCAGGCGAGTGCGATCGTTATCGTCACGTCCGACCCAGGCCACGGCGACCAGGTCATCCGAGAAGCCGGCGAACCAGCTGTCACGCAGATCGTTGGTGGTCCCGGTCTTGCCGGCCAGGCGAATATTTGAAGACACATGGTTATAGGCCGAGCGGCCGGTCCCCTCGGTCATCACATGGGTCATCGCCTGCTGAGTCAGGTAGATGGTCGCCGAATCAAAGCGCTGACGAACCTCAAACGGATAGCGCTTGAGCGGTTCGCCCTGCGCCGTCAACACGTTGCGAATGGCGCGCAGTGGCGTATTGAAGCCGCCATTGGCAATGGTCTGGTACATGTCAGCAACCTGCATTGGCGTCATCGCACCCGAGCCCAGCAGCATCGCCGGGTAAGCGGGCCAGTCATGATCAACACCCAGCCGGCGTACCGTATTCAGCACGCTATCAACGCCCACTTCCGTGCCCAGTCGCACCGCAGCCTGGTTATAGGACTTGGCCAGCGCCAGGTACAGCGGCACCCGCCCGTGGCTTTGACGATCATAGTTCTGCGGCGACCAGGTCTTGCCGGGCTCAGCCTCCAGAGTGATCGGGTCATCATCAATCGGCGTAATCAGCGAGTAGCGCTCCGGTTTCTCCAGCGCCGTCAGGTAGATCGCCGGCTTGATCAGCGAGCCAATCGGCCGCGATGCATCCAGCGCGCGGTTGAAGCCGGAAAAGCGCGGATTGGCGCCACCCACGACCGCCAGCACTTCGCCGGTCTGCGCGCCCGTCACCACCATGGCGGCCTCCAGCGGCTTCTTGTCCGGGGTCTCGCCAAAGCGTTTGAGCGTACCCTGCACTGCGGTTTCAGCCTTGTGCTGCAGCAATGGGTCAAAGCTGGTGAAAATCCGCAGCCCTTCGCTGGTCAGATCCTCGTCGCGGTAATCGGCACGCAGCTGACGCTTGACCAGATCCATGAACGCCGGGTAGCTGGTGTTGGCCAGGCTGCCGCCCTGGGTCACGTCCAGCGGCTTGTTCTTGGCGTCGGTGGCCTCTTGCTGGCTGATCATGCCCTGCTCGGCCATCAGATCCAGCACCAGATTGCGGCGCGTGGTGGCTCGTTCAGGGTTGCGACGCGGGTTGTAGTAGGAAGCGCCCTTGACCATGCCGACCAGCAGAGCCACCTGGTGCAGCTGCAGCTCCTGCAGCGGCTGGGCAAAGTAATACTGACTGGCCAGGCCAAAACCGTGCACTGCGCGATTGCCGTCCTGGCCGAGGAAGACCTCGTTGAGGTAGGCCTCGAGAATCTCTTCCTTGCTGTAATGCAACTCCAGCAGCACCGCCATCATGGCCTCAAGGCCCTTGCGGATAATGTTGCGATCAGCCGTCAGGTAAAAGTTCTTCACCAACTGCTGGGTCAGGGTACTGCCGCCCTGACGCAAACTGCCGGTGGTCAGGTTGACGAACATCGCGCGGGCGATGCCTTTGGGCGACACGCCAAAGTGCTGAAAGAACTCGCGGTCTTCCACTGCCACCAGTGAATCCACCAGGTAAGGAGGAGCCTGATCCAGACGAATCAGAATACGGTCCTCGTTGTGCGCGGGGTAAATGCCCCCGATCATCAGCGGCTCGAGCCGCGCCATGATCAGGTCCTGCGCACCACTGATGCTGGCAACCCGGTTGCCGTCGAAGCGCACACTGACGCGCTGGGCGCGCTCAGCACCTTCAAAAAACTGGAAGCCACGCGTGTAGACGTCGATGCGGCTGCCTCCCACGGCCATCTGCCCTGGCCCGTTGGCCGCGTTGCTCTGCCGATAGCCCAGCGCCTTCAACTCGGTGAGAAAGTCGTCGCGGCTCAAAGGGCGGCCGGCGTACAGCTCCAGCGGACGCGCAAACACCTTGGCCGGCACGGCCCAGCGCTTGCCGGAAAACTTCTCCTGTACGATAGCGTCGAGATAAACCGCCAGCGCTCCTACCAGCACCAGGCCAACCAGCCCGAGCTTGAGCAGCCAGCCCCAGATGCGACTGCGACCACGGGACTTTCCCTTGCCCCGCGACTTGCGTTTGTTAGCCATGTTTCCTCACGTCGTTACCCTTCTGATGCCGGCATGCACTCACGCACGGCCCTCTGCTACGGTTGGCCTGTGACCCGCCAGACCGCATAATGTTCGCATTGCCGACCAAACAAGGAAACGTCGTGAGCCTGACCCTGTTAACTGCGCTGCAGAACCCTGACCTGTATGACCACCCGGTAAGCGGTTTTACTCTGATCGAAACCCATATTTCCTGGGTGCTGCTGACCGGCGACTATGTGTACAAGGTCAAGAAACCGGTCAACTTCGGCTTTCTCGACTATTCCTCGCTGGAACAGCGCCAGCATTTCTGCCAGGAAGAAGTTCGCCTGAACCGCCGCCTGGCACCCGAGCTGTACCTGGATGTCATCACTGTCACCGGCAGCGCCGAGGCGCCCGTGCTGGGCGGCGACGGCCCAGCCATCGAATACCTGGTCAAGACCCGCCAGTTCCGCCAGCAGGACCTGCTCGGCAACCTGCAGCGCGATGGCGGCCTCACCGCCGGCCACATTGACGAGTTGGCCGGCGTGCTGGCCCGCTTCCACGGCCAGATCGAGCATGCCGGTCTCAATACGCCGTTCGGTACACCGCAGCAGGTACATGCCCCGGTCACCCAGAACTTCGAGCAGATTCGGCCGTTTCTGAGCGACGCAAGCGACCTGCAACAGCTCGACGCCCTGGAACAGTGGGCGAATACTACCCACCAACGGCTGATTCCCCAAATCAATGAACGCAAGGCCGCCGGCCTGATCCGCGAATGCCATGGCGATATCTACCTGGATAACGTCACCTTGGTTGACGGTCAGGTGACCCTGTTCGACTGCATCGAGTTCAACGACGCCTTCCGCTGGACCGATGTCATGGCCGACGTCGCCTTCATGAGCATGGACCTGGAAGATCGCGGCCTGCATGCCCTGTCCCGCCGCTTTGTCAGCGCCTATCTGGAGCACACTGGCGACTATCAGGGCCTCGCTGTTCTCAACTACTACAAGGCCTACCGCGCCATGGTACGCGCCAAGGTAGCGCTGTTCGGCCTGAACGAGCAGATGAGCGCCGAACAGCGCGCCAGCGTCATGCAGCGCTACTACGGTTACGCGGCACTGGCCGAAAGCTACACCGAGGTGGCGCCGCGCTTTGGCCTGCTGACCTTTGGCGTGTCCGGCAGCGGCAAGAGCACGCTGGCGGTCAAACTGGTCGAGCAGTTGGGCGCCATTCGCCTGCGCTCGGACGTTGAGCGCAAGCGCCTGTTCGGCAGCGACGACAATCCCAGCCTGGACTCCGGCCTGTATGCACCCGAGCGCAGCGAACAAATCTACCAGCGCCTGGCCTGTCTGGCCGCGCAAACCCTGGCCAACGGCTACCCGGTGATCGTCGACGCCACGCACCTCAAGCAGGCCCAGCGCCAGCTGATGCGCGATGCCATCGAAGATCAGGGCGCGCCCTGCCTGATCCTGCACTGCGACGCCCCCCAGGCCAGCATCGAGCAGTGGCTGAGCGAGCGCCAGCAAGCCGGCACAGACATCTCGGATGCCGGTATCGAGGTCATGCGCCATCAACTGCAGGAGATGGAGCCGCTGGACGCCGATGAGGCCGCCCTCAGCATCCGCGTGGACACGGCCAGCGAAACAGCCATGAGCGACCTGTCGGAGCAGCTGAAAAAGCGCCTGTAGGCCGCGCCAGACGGGCGCTGTACGGATACGGCAGCGCCTACTACACTGGTGGTCGGGACACCAATAACAACAGCAGACCCGACGCCATGCCGCACACAGACCTGCGCCCGATCGCACGAACGGGCCCCGCGCAGCCATCTGCCCACCTGCCAACATGCACCCTGCAGCCATCAGGAGGAGCCCGGCATGGAGCCAGATGAGCTACTCGGCCTACGCAACCTGGGCAAAACCTCCAGCCAGTGGCTGCATGCCACCGGCATCCACACCCCTGAACAACTCCGCCAGCTTGGCCCCGTCGAGGCTTACCGCGCCGTACGTGCGCGCGGCTTCAACGCCTCCAAGGCGCTACTTTTTGCGATCGCCGGCGCACTCCAGGACACCCATTGGAAAGACCTTGACCCCGCCTACAAGCAAAAGCTGCTGGAGCAACTTCTGCAGTCCGGCAGGCGAGATTAAGCGACCTGGCTCACACAGCCGCAGCCACTCGCTTGCCTGCGTTGCAGACAGGCTTTTATGTTGACGACAGCCTGCCCCGCTGAGGTAATGTAAGCCGATACCTGCCGCACCGGCGCAGACGGTACTCCATGCCAACCCTGCAGTAGGTCAGGACTACAAAAAAAGGAATTCTGCCATGTATCTGATAGGCGACCAGCCACCTTACGCCGAGAAGCTGATCAACACGCTTCAGAGCATCCCTCAGCAACTGCTCGAGGATCTCGAACCCTGCGACGCCGCCATTGAGCTGGATGCAGTGGCCGATCTTTACAACCATATCAGCCCCGCTCGCCTGTATTTGCTCAAAAGTGGCCTGCTGCACGCCCAGATTGACGGCAAGCCGCTGTTTTACATCCAGGAAGGTGACCTGATCGGCCTGCGCCAGGGCCTGAACGCGGCGCCCTGCACCTACCTCAGTGAAGAGCCGCTGGTGCTGATTCCCTATGACCGTGAAGCGCTGTTCAAGCACATCCATTCCGACAGCCGCAAGCAGGAACAGTTTACCCAGTACATTCTCGGCCAGGCCGCGCTGATGTCGGATGCTCTGGCGCACACCAAACAACCGGAAGTCCGTCCGGTGACCGGCTTCCAGCACTTTGCCCCCGGTGCCGAGCTGATCCGTCAGGGCGACGACGCCGATCACGTTTTCATTATTACCGAAGGACACGCCGAAGCCTTTGTTGAAGGTATCAAGGTGGGCGATGTGCAGAAGGACGAGATCTTCGGTGCCATGGCTCTGTTCACCCGTGAGAAGCGCTCAGCGACCGTCATCGCCAGCGTGCCGACCACGGTGATGATGATTCCCAAGGAACAATTTCTCGCGCTGATGCAAAGCAACCCGCGGATTGCTCATAGCCTGATTGAAAGCATGGCGCGCCGCATTGACCTGATGAACAAGGAACTAACCCACTACAAGCAGCTGAACGAAAAATAATTCAACAAAGGGGTTGACCCGCTAATGATAAGCGTTATCATTAGCAACAAGTCATCGCGAGATGGCTGTTGATAACAGATTGTCGCGAGACAAACGGTTATCTCCTCATCAGGCTAATCACGGATTTTTGCCCGCTCATTGAGCGGGCATTTTTTTGCCTGCAACAGGCACGCTCCGCTCCCGAGTCCCACTTCGCGGCCGAAAATGTCTAGGCGTTCTCATTCCGTCGCGCACCAAATAAAAATAATTCCCATTTACTATTGACGCAAAAATGATAACCGCTATCATTAGCAACAAGTCATCGCGAGATGGCTTCGGATAACAGCTTGTCGCAAGACAAACGGTTATCTCCTCATCAGGCTAATCACGGATTTCGCCCGCTCAATGAGCGGGCATTTTTTTGCCCGACAAAAACGTGACCAACAAAAAAGCCGCAGCGGTTACCCGCTGCGGCGTTCTGCACATCAGCTGCAAGGTCAGGCTTCAGGAGCCTCCCGGCGCTCTGCAGCCTGATTGGCAAAATCACCACCGCCCAGCGCACGGTACAGCGTGATCTCGCTCAGCAGTTGGCTCAGGCGATCAGAGATGACCCCCTGCCGCGCCTCGAACAACTGCCGCTGCGCGTCCAGCAGCGTCAGATAGCTATCGACACCGATGTTGTAGCGCCGGTCAGCCAGGCGGAAGTAGTCCTCCGAGGCCTCCAGCAGCGCACGTTGCGCGTTCAACTGCTCGACATAGGTCTCGCGTGCCTCCAGGCCGTCTGCCACTTCCCGGAAGGCGTTCTGAATGACTCCTTCGTACTGGGCAATTTGCTGATTGCGGCTGATCTCGGCATAGTCCAGGCTCGCCTTGAGCGCCCCGGCGCGGAAGATCGGCACGCTGATGCTCGGCGAGAACGTCCAGTACTCCGAACCACTGCCGAACAGCTCATCAAGGTCGCTGCTGGCACTACCGGCCGCACCTGTCAGGCTGATGCTCGGGAAGAAGGCAGCTTTGGCCGCGCCGATACTGGCGTTGACACCCAGCAGCTGATGCTCGGCCTGCAGCACGTCCGGACGCTGATACAGCACCTCGGACGACAGACCGACCGGCAGCTCGGCCAGCACGTCCTCATCCAGCAACATCGGATTAGCCGCCGTCGCCGACCAGGGCTGACCGACCAGAACGGTCAGCGCGTTGCGGTCCTGAGCCACCTGACGACGATAACGCGCCAGACTCGCCCGGGCAGACTCAACCGCCGTGCGGGCCTGGGCCAGCTCCAGACTGGAAGCCACACCCACTTCGTTACTGCGCTTGGTCAGCGCGTAACTTTCTTCGTAGGTCTTCAGGGTGTCGGCGGTCATATCCAGCAAGGCCTGGTCCGCCTGCAGCGTCAGATAGGTACTGGCAACATCGGCGACCAGACTGATCTGCACCCCACGACGGGCCTCGTCGCTGGCAAGAAAGTCCTGCAGCGCCTGCTCGCGCAGGCTACGAATACGACCAAACAGGTCCAGCTCCCAGGACAGGCCGAGGGTCGCGGTGTACTGGCTGGTAATCATGCTGTCGCCACTGTTGGACAGGTCCGCCGGCATCCGGGTGCGGGTGCCGTTGCCGTTGACATCCACCTGCGGATACAACTCGGCGCCCTGAATGTCGTACAGCGCGCGGTTGGCCTCCACGTTCAATGCCGCCACGCGCAGATCACGGTTGTTCTCCAGGGCCTGACCAATCAACCGCTGCAGCTCCGGATCCTTGAAGAAGCTGCGCCAGCTGATCACCTGGGTTTCCTGCGGGTTGCTTTCAACACCCTCGGTCCAATTGGCGGGCACCGGCGCCGCTGGGCGCTCGTACTCGGGGATCAGCGAGCAGCCGCTAAGCGCTGCCAGTACCGCCAGGCTCAATACGCTGCGTTTCACTGTGCATCCTCCGTCGTTGTTGCTTTCGCGCCTTTGCGCTCGGTAAACAGGGTAGTCACCAGTACATAGAACAGCGGCACCCAGAATATCGCCAGCACCGTGGCGCTCAACATACCGCCGATAACGCCGGTACCAATGGCGTGGGAGCTGCCAGCCCCCGCACCGGAGGCCAGAGCCAGCGGCACCACACCCAGGGTAAAGGCCAGCGAGGTCATGATGATCGGGCGCAGACGCAGACGGCAGGCTTCCACCGCTGCCTCGACGATGCCCATCCCCTCTTCGTGCAGGTCCTTGGCAAACTCCACAATCAGGATCGCGTTCTTCGCCGTCAGGCCGATCGTCGTCAACAGACCCACCTGAAAGAACACGTCGTTGGATAGCCCGCGCCCTAAGGTCGCCAGCAGCGCACCAATCACACCCAGCGGCACCACCAGCATCACCGCCATCGGGATCGACCAGCTCTCATACAATGCCGCCAGACAGAGGAAGACCACGATCAGCGACAGGGCGTAGAGCGCGGGTGCCTGGTCACCTGACAAGCGTTCCTCGTAGGACAGCCCGGTCCAGGAGACACCAATGCCTTTCGGCAGTTGCTGCGCCAGCTTCTCGATCTCGGCCATGGCGTCACCGGTGCTATAGCCCGGCGCCGGTTCGCCCTGGATCTCCATCGCCGGCACGCCGTTGTAGCGCGACAGCTTGGGTGAGCCGTACACCCACTCGCCGGTGGCAAAGGCGCTGAACGGCACCATCTCGCCGCTGCTGTTACGCACGTACCACTTCTGCAGGTCCTCGGGGTTCATCCGCGATTCAGCCTGACCTTGCATATAGACCTTCTTCACCCGGCCACGGTCGATGAAGTCGTTGACGTAGCTGGAACCCCAGGCAATCGACAGCGTCTGGTTGATGTCGCTCAGCGACAGCCCAAGCGCACTGGCCTTTTCATCGTCCACCAGCAGTTGGAATTGCGGCTGGTCATCCTGGCCGTTGGGGCGCACGTTGGCCAGTATGTCGCTTTGCGCAGACATACCGAGCAACTGATTACGCGCCTGCATCAGCACGTCATGACCAACCCCGGCGTTATCCTGCAGGAACAGGTTGAAACCGGTGGCCGTACCCAGCTCCATCACGGCCGGCGGGGCAAAGGCAAACACCATCGCATCAAGGAAGCCGGCGAAGTGCTGTTGCGCCCGCTGTTGCAGGGCAAACACACTTAGCTCAGGCGCCTGACGCTCTTCCCATGGCTTCAGGCCAACAAACGCCAGGCCCGCACTCTGACCACGGCCAGCAAAGTTGAAACCGGTGACCGTGAATACCGAACTGACCGTGTCGGATTCCTGCTCCAGTAGGTAGGTACGCATGGCATCAACCGTCTGCTGAGTACGCTCAGCACTCGAGCCAACCGGCGCCTGGACCTGCACGTACAACACGCCTTGGTCTTCATCTGGCAGGAAGGAGGTGGGCAGACGGGTAAACAGGAAGGCCATCAAGCCAACAATCACCACGTAGAGCAGCAGATAAGGCGCTTTGCGCTGCAGAATGGAAGCGACGCTGTTTTCGTAGCGCTTCACCCCGCGATCAAAGGTCCTGTTGAACCAGCCGAAGAAGCCGCGCTTCTCGTGTGTGTGGCCTTTCTCAATCGGCTTGAGAATGGTGGCACAGAGCGCCGGCGTGAAGATCAATGCCACCAGCACCGACAACAACATGGCCGAGGCGATGGTGATGGAGAACTGCCGGTAGATGACCCCGGTCGAGCCACCAAAGAAGGCCATCGGCAGGAATACTGCCGACAGCACCAGACCGATGCCGATCAACGCGCCCTGAATCTGCCCCATCGAGCGCCGGGTTGCTTCCAGTGGCGACAGTCCCTCCTCGGCCATCACCCGCTCGACGTTTTCGACCACGACAATCGCATCGTCCACCAAGAGCCCGATGGCCAGCACCATGGCAAACATGGTCAGGATGTTGATGCTGAAACCAAAGGCCGACAGCAGGCCGAAGGTGCCCAGCAGAACCACCGGCACGGCCAGGGTCGGAATCAGCGTGGCACGGAAGTTCTGCAGGAACAGGTACATCACCAGAAAGACCAGCACGACCGCTTCAAACAGCGTGTGCACCACGCCCATGATGGACTCGGAGACAACCGGTGAGGTGTCATAAGGGAAAACCACCTTCATCCCCTCGGGGAAGAAGGGTTCCAGCTCGGCAATGGTTTCACGCACACCGCGCGCGGTGTCCAGTGCGTTGGCGCCCGTCGCCAGCTTGATCGCCATGCCCGATGCCGGCATGCCGTTATACAGGGCAGAGATGCTGGCGTCCTGCGCGCCCAGCTCGACCTGAGCGACGTCACCCAGGCGGACCTGGGAGCCATCGGCCTCGACCTTCAGCAAAATCTCGCGAAACTGCTCGGGGGTCTGCAGCCGGGTCTTGCTGAGGATGGTTGCGTTGAGCTGCTGGCCGGGTACTGCCGGCAAGCCACCAAATTGACCGGCAGACACCTGAACGTTCTGCGCCTGAATGGCGGCGCTGATGTCGCCGGGGGTCAGCTTGAAGCTGTTCAGCTTGGCCGGATCCAGCCAGATACGCATCGCGTAAGGCGCACCGAACACCTGAAAGTCGCCGACACCCTGAGTCCGCGAGATCGGGTCCTGGATGTTGGAAACGATGTAGTCGGCCAGGTCGAAACGGTCCATGCTGCCGTCTTCGGACACCACACCGATGACCATCAGGAAGTTACGCACCGCCTTGGTAACGCGGATACCCTGTTGCTGCACCTCTTGCGGCAGCAGTGGCGTAGCCAGCTGCAGTTTATTCTGCACCTGCACCTGGGCGATGTCCGGGTCAACGCCCTGATCGAAGGTAACCGTGATGCTCATGCTGCCGTCAGAGTTACTCTCCGACGAGATATAACGCAGACCGTCAATACCGTTGAGCTGCTGCTCAATGACCTGCACCACCGTGTCCTGCACGGTCTGCGCAGACGCACCCGGGTAGGAAACCGAAATACCAACGGCCGGCGGCGCGATGCTGGGGTACTGGTTGATCGGCAGCTTGAGGATGGCCAGACCACCCGCCAGCATGATGACCAGCGCGATCACCCAGGCGAAGATCGGCCGGTCAATAAAGAAGCGCGACATAAATAAGATTCCTTACTGGGCGGCGGGCTCGGCAACATTGCCGGCGGGCTCAACATTCACGCTGACACCCGCGCGGACGTATTGCAGCCCTTCAGTGATAAGACGGTCACCCTCGTTCAGGCCGGAGCGAATCAGCCAGCGATTGCCGACCGTGCGCTCGGTCACCACGTCACGGCTCTCCACCTTGTCTTCGTCGTTGACTACCAGCGCTGTCGCGTTACCACGCGGTGTACGGGTAATACCCTGCTGCGGCGCTAAAATGGCATCGCTCTTGGAACCGGCCACCAGTTCGGCATGCACAAACATGCCCGGCAGCAACAGGCGATCCGGGTTGGGGAATACCGCCCGCAAGGTCACCGAACCCGTGCCCTCGTCCACACTCACCTCGGAGAACTCCAGCTTGCCCTGCTCGCTGTAGGTACTGCCGTCTTCCAGCGTCAGGGTCACTGCGGCGGCGTTGTCGCCGGCTTTCTGCAGACGTCCGGCCTCCAGATCGCGACGCAGGTTCAGCATTTCGCGCGAGGACTGGGTAATGTCAACGTAGATGGGGTCAAGCTGCTGAATGGTCGCCAGCTGCTGGCTCTGACCGCTGGTCACCAGCGCACCTTCACTGACAGCAGACCGGCCAATGCGCCCGCTGATCGGCGCCAGCACCTTGGTGTAACGCACATTGATGCGCGCCTCGTCCAAGGCTGCCTGGGCCTGCAGGCCGGCTGCACGCGCCTCGTCATACTCCTGCTGACTGACGGCGTTCTCCTTGACCAGGATGCCGTAGCGCTCTGCCAGCGAGCGGGTGGAGATGCTGCTGGCCTCTGCGCTCTTGAGGGCCGCCTGATAGACATCGTCGTCAATCTGGTAGAGCTGCTGCCCTTCTTCGACCTCTGCGCCCTCTTCAAACAGACGCTTCTCCAGGATGCCGTTGACCTGTGGACGCACTTCGGCGATCCGGTAGGCCGTGGTGCGGCCCGGCAGGTCGTTGGTCAGCAGGAAGTGCTCGGCCCTGAGCGTCACCACGCCCACAGTCGGAGTTTGCTGTTGCTGCTGTTGCTCGGCCTGCTGTTCCGACTCCTGACAGGCACCGAGCAGCAGAGTAGAGACAAGGAGCGGGAGCAACGCGAGGCGCGCGGGCTTCATCGGCATGGAAAGACCTCGTGGGGAAACCGGTTATGACTGACTGTTTTCATATGCCCCCGGGATCACGCAGAGGCACGAGTGATTGGCGCACAATATAATTACATTCACACCTGTTTGTAAATCAATTTGGTCCTACGCTAACATTAGCTCACAACTTGATCCCGGGCAGGCCGCCAAAGGCCTCCCACCCTGTGAGATTCGCCATGGTAAGACGCACCAAAGAAGAAGCCTTTGAAACCCGTGAAAGCATTCTCGACGCTGCCGAGCAGTGCTTTCATGCCAAAGGCGTCTCGCGCACCTCTCTGAGCGATATTGCCCAGGCGGCCGGCGTCACCCGTGGCGCCATCTACTGGCACTTTCATGACAAGGCTGACCTGCTGGATGCTCTGTTTCAGCGCATTCAGATGCCACTGGAAGAGCTCAGCCAGAAAAGCCAGGATGCCAGCGCCAGCGACCCGCTGGAACGCTTCAGCAAACTGCTGATCACCGTGCTCCAGCGGCTGGAGGCCGATCCGTCTGCACGGCGGGTCAACGAAATTCTGCTGCTCAAGTGTGACTATATTGAGGAGCCCTGCGGACAGCAGAGTCACCTGCAACGAATGAGCCAGCACCACGACGACAACCTGCGCAACACCCTGCACCTGGCCATCGCCTCCGGTGAATTACCTGCGGACCTCGACCTGGAGCTGGCCCTGTTCTGCGCGCACGGATTCATCTACGGCGTACTGCATCAGTGGCTGATGCACCCGACGCGCCTGAGCCTGGTCGAGCGCGCCCATGAGGTTGCCGCCACCTTGCTGGACATGCTGCGCAACAGCCCTCACCTGCGCAGTGCTCAATCAGACTCCCAGTCGGCGCAATAATCTCGCTCGGGCGTCGCCGGGGTCAGCCAGAGGTAGTCGGTTTGCTGCGCTCCCGGCAGGGCGCCTGCGCTCACCCCCTGCAGCTGCACAATCACCGGCGCTGCCGAGGCTCGTGGCCAGTGCACCGGCATCCCCAGATCACGCCGGGCGTGATAATTACCGGCCAGCAACAGTGCTGGCGTCGGAGCGTTCGCCAGGGCCGCTGCCATGGCTTGGTCGCGCGCCTGCTGAATCGCCAGCATGGCGGTTACCTGTTGCTCGTCGATACGGCCGCAATGGCTGGCTTCAATCGTATCGCGCAGACGCCGCACGGCCTCGGCACTGTAGCGCGGCGACAGCGGCGGCGGGCGGCGATACAGCGTCATCATGGTATCGCCGTCCAGATTGGCTGCCAGCAGCTGCGCCGGGACATCCAGCCCCCAGCGCACCAGCGGGCCGTACATCGCCCAGTCCCAGCCGGGCTGCCAGTCCAGCTGCTCCTGCAGGGCAGCATCCCCAGGTAACGATGTGCCTTTCAGCGCAGCCACCCTGGCCTGCTGGGCCGGCTGCAGCATTTCCAGCAGTAGCGACCGCTGCGGCCGGGCTGCCTGCAGGCGCTGCAGCAGCCACAGCTGCAAAGCGTGATGATCGGGATTATCGTGCTGTTCGCCGACCACCACATAGGGTGCAGGGGCAAGCCGCTCGACCAGCGCCTGCGGCGTGATCCAGCGCTGCTCGGCGGTCACCCAGACCTGCCCCAGATGCGGGTCGGCCAGCCCTTCCGAGCCTTGCCAAGACGGCAAAGAGGCACCACACGCCGACAAGCTCAGCAGCAACACCAGCAACATCGGTTTCATGACAATCTCAACTCAATACCAGCGGACAATCGTGCAGCGGATGCGGCTGCACCCTGACCGGCACCTTGAAGACCTGCTCCAGCCGCTCGACCTGCAACACCTCCCAGGGCGAGCCTTGGGCGCACACCCGCCCCTCATGCAACAACAGCAAGCGATCAGCGTAACGCGCGGCCAGATTCAGGTCGTGCAGCACCACCAGCACCGCCAACCCGCGGGCGGCCATCTCGCGCGCCTGTTGCAGGGTCAGATGCTGGTGGGCCAGATCCAGCGATGCGGTCGGCTCGTCCAGCAGCAGACAACCCTGCTCGGCGCTGTCCCACACCTGCGCCAGCACCCGCGCCAGGTGTACGCGCTGACGCTCGCCGCCAGACAGCGACAAGTAGCTGCGCGCAGCCAGGTGACTGACATCCGCCGCCGCCATAGCCTCGCGCAGAATCTCGGCATCGCGCCGTTGACCGCTGGCGTGGGGCATGCGCCCCATGGCCACCACTTCCTCGACCTGAAAGGCAAAAGCCAATACCGAACTCTGCGGTAACACCGCCATACGCCGCGCGCGCTCCTGCGCCGTCCAGCTTGCCAATGGGCGCTGATCCAGCAACACCTGCCCGGCGCTGGGCGCCAGCTCACCGGTCAGGGTCGCCAGCAGGGTACTCTTGCCCGCACCGTTAGTACCCAACACCACCAGCACCTCACCCGGCTCAAGTGCCAGCTCGACCTGCTCCAGAATACGACGATGCCCACGCTGGCAGCACAACTGCAATGCCTGCAACATCACAGACCTCCCCGGCGCTGCATGCGCATCAGCAAGGCGATAAAGAAAGGGGCGCCCAGCAGCGCGGTGAGAATGCCCAGCGGCAGCTCTGCCGGCGCCACCAGCAGACGCGCCGCCACGTCCGCCAGCAGCAGCAAGGCGGCGCCGAGCAACATGCAGGCGGGTAACAACTGGCGATGGTCCGGGCCCAGCATCAGACGCACCAGATGCGGCACCACCAGCCCGACAAAGCCGATCAACCCCGCCGCCGCCACCGCCGCGCCGACCCCGAGCGCGGTCAGCAGCACCAGCTCACGCTTGACGCGCTCAACCTCAACTCCAAGGTGGCGCGCCTCGGACTCCCCCAGCAACAGCGCATTCAGTGCCCGGGCCTGGCGCGGAAGACGCCACCAGACCAGGCCGCAACACAGCACCAGCATGCCGACCCGGTCGTAACTGGCGGCACCCAGACTCCCCAGATTCCAGAAGGTCAGCGCGCGCAGCATGGCGTCGTCGGCAATGTAGGTCAGCAAGCCCACCACCGCGGCGCTGAGCGCAGCAATCGCCACGCCAGCCAGCAACATGCTGGCCATGGAAACACCCTGCGCCGAGCTGCCCAGGCGGTAGACCAGCCAGGTTGTCAGTAACGCCCCGGCGAAGGCACCCGCAGCTTGGGTATAGGGCGTCAGCGCCGCCGGTAACGCGGCCAGCCAGACCCCACCCAACACAATCACCATCGCCGCCCCCAGGGCAGCGCCGCTGGAGACACCAATTAGTGCCGGGTCAGCCAGCGGATTGCGAAACAGGCCCTGCATGGCGGCGCCCGTCAGCGCCAGGGTTGCGCCAATCAGGATGCCCATCAGCGTTCGCGGCAGGCGAATATGCTCAACGATCAACTGGGTGTCCGCAGCCACCGGCCAGCCGGTCAGCGGACGCAGCAAGGCGCTGATCGCGTCAGTGAAGGGAATGGATACCGGCCCCAGGGCCAGCGACAGCACGATGGCCAGCAGCAACAGCAGGCCGAGCGAGAAGAGGATGGTGCGTTTTACTGCCGGTACTGACATGGGAATCCTATTCAGACACGACCGGGCTTGAAGAACAACAACGCGTCACCGCAGCAAAGACGCTGGCGCGTTGCACTGTCGCCTGCGCTACTGGTCAGCCGCAGTTTCACGCAGCTCGCGCAGCGTCGGCGCGATCTGCGGGCTAAAGCCACCGACCAACAGACTGTCATCAATGTCGATAACCTGCTGCGCCAACCCTGCCGGTGTCGCCGCCAGCGCCGGCTGCTGGCTCAGCAAGCCGTCAACACCGCCGACCATCTCCAACCCCTTGGTGGTCGTCAGAATCCACTGCGGTGCCAGGCTCAGCAACGACTCGGCCGACAGCACACGATACTGCGCAAAGCTGTCAGCGGCCGGGTTACTCATGCCGCCAAGGCGAATCAGGCTATCACCGATGGTGCCTTCGCCTGCCACCAGCATGCCGTTGGCGCTGTGGGTCAGGACAAAGATCGCGGGCGGCGCTGGCTCTGGCGATGCCGGCAAGGCAGCGATGTCCGCCTGAATGCGCTGGGTCAGATCCGCTGCCTGCGCGCCCTGTCCAAAACGCTCGCCGACGGCGGCGATATTGGCGTAGAGCGTCTCAAGGCTGGGGCTGGCGCTAAGGACCACCACATCAACCCCAGCCTCGCGCAACTGCGCGAGCACGGGCGGCGGGCCCATTTCCTCGGTGCCCAGCAATACGTCCGGCTCGAGCGACAGCACGCCCTCGGCGCTGAGCTGACGCTGATAACCCACATTCGGCAATCCGCGCTCCTCAAGCAGCGGCACGCTGGTGCTGTCGATACCGACCACCTGATCAACAAAGCCAAGCTCCTGCACGATGGCCGTGACACTCGCACCGGCGGTTACCACCCGCAACGGCTCGGCCGCCATCGACCAGGCGCTGCCCAGCAGCAACACCCAGAGGCAACGCTGCATCCACACTTTCATCACCCTCTCCTTATTCCGTATCAACGCGCCGGCTGACGTTCTACCAGCGCACGCCACCAGCTCTGTTCGGGCTGCCCCGGCTTGCGCTCACCGAACAGCTGAATAACCAGTTCACCCTGGCGGTCATAGGCTTCCACCGAGGTGACCATACCATCTGCGGTGGGTTTACGTACCCGCCAGACAGAGGCCAGATCCGTCTCGCGCAGATGCAGACTGAAGTCCGGGTCCAGCACATTGAACCACTCACCCAGCCGCCCCACCCGCTGTACCGGGCCGGTATGAATCTGGATGCAGCCATGGTTGCCGACGAAGACCATAATCGACTGACCGCATGCGGCCACCTGCTCCAGCGTGTCGGTCAACGCCGCCTCCGGCAGCCGCTGAGCCCACTGCTCACCCGCCAGGCGTAGTGCCTGCAAACGGTCGACACCGTGGCGTCTGAGCAGTGCCACAAAATGATGGGTATCCTGCAGCGCGGCCCAATCAGCCTGCAGGGCTGGCTCGTCCACCGCCACGTCGTCGAGCAGGCCCTGCTCGGGCGGCCGCGGCGAGATGGTCAACGGCTCAAGCGACTCGTCAATGAGGCTGTCGCATAGATCGAACCAGGCGGCCGCGTTGCTGTGCTCGGTCAGATAGATCTTGTGCACGGCCACGCCCTGACGATCAAAGATCTGCAGACTGCGACGCATGTTGCCGTCTCTCTGCGGCTCGCTGACAGCAAACAGGCTGGACCACTCACGCATGAAGAAGCGCAGATCGATCGCGCCGTTGACCACCAGCCCAAGCCGGCCGCTGCCGCCGATGCTGATGTTGTCGTACAGGCCATGACGCTCGTGTACGCAAGACGCGTTACGCGTTAGCGCCATGACCTGCCCGAGTCCCTTCAAGCCATGCAGCAGTGCCTGCCAGTCCGAACGCAGACGCTGCACGCCACGCCCCAGCGAGGCATGGACCAGCTCGGCCTCGCTGACATTAAGCAGCGCCGCGCCGTCGCGTATGCGCAGCCCCGGCTGGCTCTGACGCAAATGCTGCCAGGCGCCCAGCAGATCGGCACCGGCAAATACCGGGATTGGCTGTTGCATCGTCATAACCGCACCTCCCCTGTCATCAATGCGTCCTGCGGCAGCGCTGGCGCGACCGGTGCAAAACCTATTGCTGTGCTGCTCAGACGCCTCAGGTGCGGCCTTTCAACCGCACCACCAAGTCAAACAATAATCATTCTCATCTTATGCGGCGATTATGGGCTAACCAAAGCGCTTGTGGCAAGTACGCTAGTGATGCGAGCACGCAGGTCCGAGCAAGGGCTGGCCATTTCCTGCCAGCCCGGCCGATAATGCGCCATGCCCAACAACACTCCCCCCTCCCCCCTGTGCCTGCTCAGCGATCTGCCCATACGCGGCAGCAAGGGCGTGCAGCACGACGGTCGTCATCTCATGGTGGTGCGCCAGGGCGCGCAGGTGCATGTTTACGAGAATCGCTGCCCGCATCGGGGCATACCGCTGGAGTGGGTGCCGGATCAGTTCCTGGACCAGTCCGGCCGACTGATCCAGTGCGCCAGCCACGGCGCGCTCTTTCTGCCCGAGTCGGGCGAGTGCATCGCCGGCCCGTGTGTTGGCCAATCGCTGCGTGCCTTTGCCTGTGAAGTGCGTGAAGGAGGGATTTACCTGACGTCTACAGACTGACCGGCAGGGCGCCGCGCACCCGCAGCCCCTCAGGCTCCGGCCAGACCGACCAGGCCAGCACCTCTACCCCCGCAGCCGCAGCCTCGCGCAACAGCCGCCCATACTCCGGGTCGATTTCATCGGCGGGCCGTACCTGGCTGATGCCCGAGTGCATGACGCAGAACAGCAGGCAGGCCCGGCGCCCACCGCGTACCACCTCGATCAGCTCGCGCAGGTGCTTCTGACCTCGCTGGCTTACCGCGTCGGGAAAGGCACCGACGCCCTCTCCCAGCGCCAGCGTGACGCTTTTGACTTCAACCACGCAATCCGGCTGCTCAGCGCCAGACAAGAGAAAGTCAAAGCGGCTGGCCAGGTCTGGCAGTTTTACCTCCGCTCGCTGCTGCGGATAGTCCGCCAGCGGTGTGATCCTGCCCTCGGCCAGCGCGGCGCCTATCACCCGGTTAGCACGGGCGCTGTGAATGCAGGCCAGCTGTCCTGGCGCCACCTCAACCAGCTCCCAGGTACCGGGCAGCTTACGCCCGGGCTTGTGCTCCAGGCTGACCCAGACGCGATCACCCGGCTGCCCGCAGTGACGCATCGAGCCGGTATTGGGGCAGTGCACGGTCAGCTCCTGACCGCCTGGCAGACGGACATCGGTGAGAAACCGCTTGTAGCGGCGCAGCAGCACCGCTTCCTGCAAGGCCGGCGCAAAAGGGATCAACATGTCGGAGACCAACTGCCCAATGCCCGCTGCAGACGCTCGACTGCCTGTTCCAGGCGCTCCAGCGATGTCGTGTAGGCCAGGCGCAGATGCTGATCGGCGCGGTGTTGCCCAAAATCCAGCCCCGGCGTCAGGGCAACAAACTCACGCTCGATGACATGCTGACAAAAGGCCGCGCTATCGCCGCCCAACACCTGCATGTCAGCGTATAGATAGAAGGCCCCCTCGGGAGTGACGGGCACCGAAAAACCCAACTCGCGTACCGCTGGCAGCAGGAAATCGCGGCGCACCTGAAAGGCACGCCGGCGCAGTTCACAGATCTCCCGACTCTGTTCGCCGAACGCAGCCAGCGCCGCCTGCTGAGCCATGTGCGGCGCGCAGATATAGAGGTTTTGCGCCAGCTTCTCCAGCGCCGGTACCGCGTCTTTGGGCGCCACCAGCCAGCCCAGGCGCCAGCCGGTCATGCCAAAGTATTTGGAGAAGCTGTTGAGAACAAAGGCGTCGTCTGCGACCTCCAGCACCGAGGGCGCCTCCAGGCCATAGGTCAGGCCGTGATAGATCTCATCGACAATCAGTTGACCACCCAGACGCCGACAGCAGCTCGCCAGCGCCTGCAGTTCGGCGCGTGACAGCAAGGTGCCGGTCGGGTTGGCCGGTGAGGCCGCGAGCACACCAACGCAATCAGCGTCCCAGTATTGCGCGATCAGCTCCGGCGTCAGTTGGTAACGCGTCTCGGGACCGGTCGGCACCAGCACCGCGCGCCCTTCGACCAGCCTCAAAAAATGCCGATTGCACGGGTAAGCCGGGTCAGCCATGAGTATCTTCTTGCCCGGCTCGACCAGCAGTGCACTGACCAATAACAAAGCCGCCGAGCCGCCCGGCGTGACCACCACGCGCTCCGGGTCGAGCGCCAGGCCGTGGCGCTCGGCGTAGAGCCCTGCAATAGCCTCGCGCAGCGCCGGCAACCCCAATGCCGGCGTGTAGCCCGTGCAGCCATCAGCCAGCGCCCGCTGGCCGGCCTGAATGATCGGCTCCGGGGTGGTGAAGTCCGGCTCGCCAATCTCCATATGAATGACATCGCGCCCGTCGGCCTCCAGTGCCCTGGCCCTCGCCAGCACGGCCATGACATGAAAGGGTTGGATATCCTGCACCCGCTTGGTCCAGCGTTGCTGCGCCATGAAATTCTCTCGCCATTACCGCAAAAACGCCGATCATACCCTGCCAGAGCCCCTGCCGCAGCGGCCCGATCCACCGTGCCGTACCATCGAGCGTCAAACAGTAGCGCGGGCCTTAAGGTTCTGGTAGCTTTGCCCGCTTGCAGGATTTTGGTCGGCCCCCGCCAATGTGCGTGCGCCGGACCTGAAACAGGAAGATTGAGAGAAAAGTGAGGGGTCCTCATGCCCAGCAATGCCAAGCAGAAAACATCCATGTTGATCCGCGGCTTCGTCCCTTACCAGGAAAAGAAGGGCGAGGAGTACATGAACGAGCAGCAGCTCGAGCACTTCACCAACATTCTCAACACCTGGAAAAAGGAGTTGATGGAAGAAGTCGACCGCACCGTGCATCACATGCAGGACGAAGCGGCCAACTTCCCCGATCCGGCCGACCGCGCCAGCCAGGAAGAAGAGTTCAGCCTGGAACTGCGTACCCGTGACCGCGAGCGCAAGCTGATCAAGAAAATTGACCAGACCCTGCAGCGCATCGAAGACGACGACTACGGCTTCTGCGACTCCTGTGGCGTCGAGATCGGCATCCGTCGTCTGGAAGCACGTCCCACGGCCACCCTGTGCATCGACTGCAAGACCCTGGCTGAAATCAAGGAAAAACAGGTCGGCAGCTAAGCCGCCTTGTTGTTCAGCAAGCCCGCCAGGCGGGCTTGCTGCTACCCTCCCCGCATGACCACCTCCTATATCGGGCGCTTTGCCCCCACCCCCAGCGGCCTGCTGCATTTCGGCTCGCTGGTAGCCGCACTGGCCAGCTACCTGGATGCGCGCCACGCCGATGGCCAATGGTTGCTGCGTATCGAAGACCTGGATCAGACCCGCAGCCAAGCCGACGCCGAACGCCAGATATTGCAGGCACTGGAAGACTTCGGACTGGAGTACGACGGCACCCCGGTACGCCAGAGCGAACGCCTGGAGCTGTACCGCGCACAGACCGAGCGCTGGCTGGAGCAGGGGCTGGCCTACTACTGCGACTGCCCACGGCGCGCACTGCTCGAGCAAGGCCCCGTGTACCCGGGCACCTGCTCCCGGCGGCATCTCGGCGCCAGCGCGGACCACGCCGTGCGGGTGCGCGTCGACGATCAGGCCATCACCTGCCACGACCGCCTGCAGCCACCCTTGACTCAGAGTCTCGCCCGCGAGCTGGGCGACTTCATCATCCGCCGGCGCGACGGCGTTTACGCCTATCAGCTGGCAGTGGTGCTGGACGACATCGATCAGGGCATCACCGATGTGGTGCGCGGAGCCGACCTGCTCGACTCAACGCCGCGCCAGATATGGTTGTACCGGCTGCTCGGGCAACCGGCACCACGCTACCTGCATGTGCCGCTGATCATGCGCGAGGACGGCGAGAAGCTGAGCAAGCGCCTGGGCTCGGCGCCGCTGCGGGCTGACCAGGCGCCGCACACCCTGTGGCGCGCCCTGCGCGCGTTGGCCCAGCCAATCCCCACCGATCTGCGCGGCGCGCCAGTGGCGCAGCAGTTAGCCTGGGCCATCGCCCACTGGCAACCGGACCGGCTGCCAGCAACCGCGCACATCATGGAACACAGCCTGTGCGACTGACGCCGGCGCCCGCCATGCTGCCGGCGCAATAAACCGGCGCGTCGCTTGGCAAGCACTGCCTGGCTGGCTACCATCGGTGTCCTGAACCTGACGCCCCGACCGAGCGACACCACCCTGTCGGCGCGCTCCCCGGATTACGGACACCCATGTATATCTATCGCCTGGTATTGCTGCTGGTCATCGGCATCTACCTGTTCTCCCCGGCCATCATGGACTGGTGGATAGAACCCCAGGGTGCCTGGTACCGCCCCTACGTGCTGTGGTTGATTCTGATCATCGCCGGCATGCTGCTGCAGAGCCCGAAAGATGCCGATGAGCTTTGACCTGAGTCAGCTGCTGCTGATCAGTATCGTTTACCTGATCCTGCTGTTCGGCGTGGCCTGGGCCACCGAGAACGGCCATATTCCCCGCGGCCTGCTGCGCCACCCGGCGATCTACACGCTGTCACTTGGGGTGTACGCCAGCGCCTGGGCGTTTTACGGCACCGTGGGGCTGGCGTACCAGTATGGCTACGGTTTTCTCACCTACTACCTCGGCGTGTGCGGTGCATTTTTGCTGGCTCCGGTACTGCTCAACCCCATCCTGCGCATTACCCGCACCTATCAGCTGTCGTCGCTGGCCGATCTGTTTGCCTTTCGTTTTCGCAGCACCTGGGCCGGCACCCTGACCACCCTGTTCATGCTGATCGGCGTACTGCCGCTGCTCGCATTGCAGATACAGGCGGTGGCCGACTCGGTGCAGATTCTGACCGCCGAGCCCGGACAAGGCACCGTCGCGCTGGGCTTCTGCGTCTTGATCATTCTGTTTGCCATCCTGTTCGGCGCGCGGCACATCTCCGCGCGGGAAAAGCACGAAGGCCTGGTCATGGCGATTGCCTTCGAGTCGGTGGTCAAACTGGTCGCCATTGCCGCCATCGGCCTATATGCGTTGTACATGGTCTTTGACGGACCGCAGGGCCTGCAGCTGTGGCTGAACAGCAATCAGGAGGCCCTGATCACGCTGCACACGCCGCTGCAGGAAGGTCCCTGGCGAACCCTGCTGCTGGTGTTCTTTTCCGCCGCCTTTGTGATGCCACACATGTATCACATGGCTTTTACCGAAAACCTCAACCCGCGCGCCCTGGGTACCGCCAGCTGGGGACTGCCGCTGTTCCTGCTGCTGATGAGCCTGGCTGTACCGCCGATTCTCTGGGCCGGCCTGCACCTGGGTGTGCGCACCAATCCGGAGTATTTCTCCCTTGGTCTGGGGGTGGCGGCCGGGTCGGAATGGCTGTCCTTGCTGGCCTTTGTTGGCGGCCTGTCGGCGGCCAGCGGCCTGATCATTGTCACCACGCTGGCGCTCTCGGGCATGGTACTCAACCACGTGGTACTGCCGCTGTACCAGCCCAGCGCCGACAACAATATCTATCGTTGGCTGCTGTGGACCAGACGCAGCCTGATTGCCGCCATCATCATGGCAGGCTACGGCTTTTACCGCCTGCTCGGCGCCGAACAGGATCTGGCCAACCTGGGCATCGCCTCCTTCGTTGCCACGGTGCAGTTTTTGCCTGGCACCCTGTCGGTGCTCTACTGGCCGCAGGCCAATCGCCGCGGCTTTATCGGCGGGGTGATGGCCGGCATGCTGGTCTGGAGTACTACCCTGCTGCTGCCGCTGGTGACCGAACTGCCGGGCCTGCAGCTGTTCGGCCTGACCCTGGCCTTCAACGCCGACACCTGGCATCTGGCCGCCATCAGTTCACTGGCTGCCAACGTGCTGGTGCTGGCGGTGGTCTCGCTGTTCACCCAGCGCTCCAGCGAAGAGCAAAGCGCCGCCGAAGCCTGCTCGGTGGACAACGTCAGCCGTCCGCAGCGCATGCAGCTGATGGCGTCCTCGCCGCAGGAGTTTGCCCAGCAACTGGCCAAGCCGCTGGGTAACAAGACCGCACAGTACGAAGTCGAACAGGCCCTGCGCGATCTCAAACTCCCCTTTGACGAGCGCCGCCCCTACGCCCTACGCCGTCTGCGCGACCGTCTGGAGGCCAACCTGTCCGGTCTGATGGGCCCCTCGGTCGCACAGGACATCATCGAGACCTTTCTGCCGTTCAAGATGGGCCGCGACGGCTACATGACCGAGGACATTCACTTTATCGAGAACCGGCTGGAGGATTATCACAGCCGCCTGACCGGTCTGGCCGCCGAGCTGGACGCTCTGCGCCGCTATCACCGCCAGACCCTGCAGGACTTGCCGATGGGCGTCTGCTCACTGGGTCAGGACAGCGAGATTCTCATGTGGAACCGCGCCATGCAGGTACTGACCGGCATCCAGGCGGACACGGTGGTGGGCTCACGCCTGCACAGCCTGCCCGAACCCTGGCGCGAGCTGCTCGAGCGCTTTGTCGAGGACCAGTCGGCCCACCTGCACAAACAGAAGCTCAGCATCAACGGCCATACCCAATGGCTCAGCCTGCACAAGGCAGCCATCGACGAGCCGGGCTACGTCGGCGGCAGCGGCCTGGTGCTGCTGATCGAAGATCAAACCGACACGCAGATGCTGGAAGAAGAGCTGATGCACTCCGAGCGGCTGGCCTCAATCGGTCGCCTGGCCGCCGGTGTGGCCCATGAAATCGGCAACCCGATTACCGGCATTGCCTGCCTGGCGCAGAACCTGCGCGAGGAATCCGAGCAACCGGAAGCGCGCGAAGCCAGCGAACAGATTCTGGAACAGACCCGCCGGGTCTCGCGTATCGTGCAGTCGCTGGTCAACTTCGCCCACGTTGGCAGCCGCCATCACAACCCCAACGAGCCGGTCGACCTGGCCGCCTGCACCAACGAGGCCATCCATCTGCTGTCGCTCAACCGCAAGGGGCCGGAGGTCAAGTATGTTAACCTTTGCCGACCCGAGCACGTGGTAGCCGGCGACGCGCAACGCTTGGTGCAAGTGCTGATCAACCTGCTCGGCAACGCGCGGGACGCGAGCCAGAGCGGCGACAGCATCACCATCGCCAGTCAGGAAAACGAGCATCAGGTGCTGCTGCAGGTGGAAGATCAGGGCAGCGGCATCGACAAGGACATCAAGGATCGCCTGTTCGAGCCCTTCTTCACCACCAAGGAACCAGGGACAGGGACCGGGCTCGGATTGGCACTGGTCTACTCCATCATCGAAGAGCATTATGGGCAGATTACCATCGACAGCCCGGTCGACCAGACAAACCAGCGCGGCACCCGCTTCACCATTACATTGCCGCGCTACAGTATGAGCGCTAACGGCGCCCCTGCCTGAGCTGTATCAAGGCGCCGTCACGCACGAGGTAACTATGTCAGATATTCTGGTTGTTGAAGACGAAGCCATCATCCGCACGGCACTCAAGCGGCTGCTGGAGCGCCACCACTACCAGGTAGCGGAAGCCGGATCGGTCAGCGAGGCCTGCGAACGCCACAACCTCGACAACTTTGACCTCATCATCAGCGACCTGCGCCTGCCAGGCGAGCCCGGCACCGAACTGATTCGCCGCGCCGCCAACACGCCGGTGCTGATCATGACCAGCTACGCCAGCCTGCGCTCGGCCGTCGACTCGATGAAGCTCGGCGCTGTCGACTATATTGCCAAGCCCTTCGACCATGACGAGATGGTCGAAACCGTGCAACGCATCATTGCCAGCGGCAGCGCACGCAAGCAGCAAGCGGCCGCGCCCGAACAACCCGCAGGCAAGCAGACGCCGCAGCCAGTCCCGGACGAAGAGATTCGCAAGCAGATGGGCATCATCGGCGGCTGCGACACCATGCTCACGCTGTTCAAACGCATTCGCAAGGTCGCCCCCACCGACTCCACGGTGCTGATTCAAGGCGAATCCGGCACCGGCAAGGAGCTGGTCGCCCGGGCCATGCACGAGCAATCCCAGCGTGCCAAGGCACCGCTGATTTCGGTCAACTGCGCAGCTATTCCGGAAACCCTGATCGAGTCCGAGCTGTTCGGTCACGAAAAGGGCTCCTTTACCGGCGCCACCAGCAACCGCACCGGGCTGGTTGAAGCCGCCGACGGCGGTACCCTGTTCCTCGACGAGATAGGCGAACTGCCGCTCGAAGCGCAGGCCCGCCTGCTGCGCGTACTGCAGGAGGGGGAGATCCGCCGGGTCGGCTCGGTGCAATCGCAGAAGGTCGATGTGCGCCTGGTCGCAGCCACCCACCGCGACCTCAAGACCATGGCGCGTCAGGGCCTGTTCCGCGAGGACCTTTACTACCGCTTGAACGTGATTGAGCTGCGCCTGCCGCCGCTGCGCGAACGCGGCCGCGACGTGATGCTGATCGCCGAGGCCCTGCTGCAACGCGCTGTCGACAACATGAACATGGAAGGCCTGCACTTCAGCAAGGACGCCGAGCAGGCCATCCTGGCCTACAGCTGGCCCGGCAACGTGCGTGAACTGGAAAACGCCATCGAGCGCTCAGCCATTCTCTGTGACCACGAAGAAATCACCGCCGACCTGCTGGGTATCGAGCTGGATGCAGAGATTGAACGCGCGTCAGAGGCCGCCAACGCGTTGCAGACCATGCAGCATGAGGTGACCGCCGGCCAGGAGCCTGCAGAGGACTTGTCGCTGGAGGACTACTTCCAGCACTTCGTGCTCGAGCATCAGGACCACATGACCGAGACCCAGCTCGCCCACAAGCTTGGCATCAGCCGCAAGTGCTTGTGGGAGCGCCGTCAGCGCCTGGGCATCCCGCGCAAGAAAACCGCCAGCACCTGATCCTTCCCCTCGCAGCAGAGGCTCAGGCGGGAATCGCCGCCTCTGCTCGACCGCTGTACCGCCTCCGACGCCTTCATGTGTTACCTGTTACCGGGAAAGTTCCCGCAAAACTGTTACCGCACCCCCACCCCGCGGTAACACTTTAGTCCAATTGGAGGTAACACCTTGGGGTAACACAGGGGTAAGAAAATAAGCAAAAAAGCCAAGCTGCTGATTTTAAAGGAATTTAAAAAGTTGGCACGCGGAATGCTTTATATCTGGCACAACAACAATAAAAACCAAAACACATAACAAAAATAACATTCGACTCCACACACAATAAAAACAAGACGTGAGAGACGCAGCAAACTGATTTTTTTGGAGAATAGCAGTCAGATCGTGAGCAGGATGCTCAGTTGGATGAAGAAGAATAAAAGTTGCCCAAGCAACCCGCCATCCAAAGCCATACGCAGGCCGAGCTGAACCTACGCTTCCAAAGCAATCCGTTTGGTTTTGACAACCCGAGATGGGTCAGTCGAAAAGCGGCATTTGCCGCTTTGAACAAAAAAAGAATAGCTCTCATAACAACAATAATAAAAAACCATTAGGGGGAGTGTCCTACTCCCCTTGAGCTTTCCTTCTCCTGCAACATCCCCCCCCTTTCCTTACCTTTGCTCACAAATCAAGCTAGAATGCTCGGCAACCGTGGCCTGTCGCCACCTGCGTGCCAGGCGAGGCATACCGCCAACCCTGCCCACTCACCTTGCGCTGCCGTAACGATGCATGCTGACAACCCTGCCGCATCTCCGCACGGCCGCCGGAAACACTGCCATCTATGATTCGAAAGCTGTTGCAGAAAATGCCCTCTCCCTTCGGCCTACCCCAGCGCCGACGCACCACCCCGTCCGTCATTCCCGCCAGCCAGCACCAGGTGCGGCGAGAGCGCCTGAGTCGACACGCGGTGAGCGTAGTGGAAAAACTGCAACAGGCGGGCTTTGATGCCTTTCTGGTTGGCGGCTGTGTACGTGACCTGCTGCTGGACATCACGCCCAAGGATTTCGACGTCGCCACCAGCGCCACGCCAGAGCAGGTGCGCGCCACCTTCCGCAATGCGCGCCTGATCGGCCGCCGGTTCAAGCTGGTCCACGTGCACTTTGGTCGCGAGATCATTGAGGTGGCGACCTTCCGCGCCAACCACGAAGCACAGGCTTCGGAGGAGCAGTCCCGCCAGAGTGAGTCCGGCCGGCTGCTGCGTGACAACGTCTACGGCACCTTCGAGCAGGATGCCCAACGCCGCGACTTCACCATCAATGCCCTCTACTTCGACGTCACTACCGGGCAGATCCATGACTTTGCCCACGGTATACACGACATTC
Source organism: Pseudomonas abyssi (assembly GCF_002307495.1). GTDB lineage: Bacteria > Pseudomonadota > Gammaproteobacteria > Pseudomonadales > Pseudomonadaceae > Halopseudomonas > Halopseudomonas abyssi. Next base: position 33,659 of record NZ_NTMR01000027.1, read on the forward strand.
GTAACCGTCTGATCCGCCTGATCGGTCACCCCGAACAGCGTTACCAGGAAGATCCGGTACGCATGCTGCGGGCCATCCGCTTCGCCGCCAAACTGGACTTCGAGATCGAACCGCACACCGCCGCCCCGATCGAGACGCTGGCGCCGCTGCTGCACGATATTCCCGCAGCCCGCCTGTTCGACGAGTCCCTTAAGCTGCTGATGAGCGGCCAGGGCAAGGCCACCTTTGACCTGCTCTATCAGTACGACCTGATCGCACCGCTGTTCCCGGACACCGATGAGGCGATTCTGGAGAACCCGGAATACACCTTGCGCCTGGTACGCAAGGCACTGGACAACACCGACGCGCGCATCGCCCAGGACAAGCCGGTGACCCCCGCCTTCCTGTTTGCGGCGTTCCTCTGGCCAGCCCTGCCCGCACGCGTCGCCGCTCTGGAAGAGCAAGGCATTCCACCGATTCCGGCCTACCAGCAAGCGGCGCACGAGCTGCTCGCCGAGCAGTGCCTGCACACCGCCATCCCCAAGCGTTTCAGTATTCCCATGCGCGAAATCTGGGACATGCAACCGCGCCTGGAGCGACGCAGTGGACGCCGCGCCGACCAGTTGCTGGAGCACCCACGCTTTCGCGCGGCGTACGACTTTCTGTTGCTGCGTGAAGAAGCCGGCGAGCAGACCGACGGCCTCGGCCAATGGTGGACGCTCTACCAGGATGCCAGCGCAGATCAGCGCCGCCAGATGATCCGCGAGCTGGGTGACGCGCCCAAGAGTGGCGCCAAGCGCGGCCGTTCACGCTCGCGCCGCAAACCTCGCAAGCCACAGTCGACCGACTGATGCCTCAGGTCTATATCGCGCTGGGCAGCAACCAGGGCGACTCCCTTGCGCAGGTGCGCGCCGCCTGCCAGGCCATGGCCGCCCTGCCGGGCAGCCGCCTGCTGGCCTGCTCGTCGCTCTATCGCAGCGCCCCCATGGGGCCGCAGGACCAGCCTTCCTACGTCAATGCCGTGGTCTGCCTGCAGACAGAACTGGCCGCAGAGGCGCTGCTGGACTACCTGCAAGCAATCGAGCAGGAACACGGCCGCGTGCGCAAAGCCGAACGCTGGGGGCCGCGTACGCTGGATCTGGACATCCTGCTGTACGGCGACGAGGTGATCCGCACCGCACGGCTGCAGGTACCGCACTACCACATGCATGCCCGCGCCTTCGTGCTGTACCCGCTGGCCGAGATAGCGCCCGCACTGCAGATGCCCGACGGCACACACCTCGACACCCTGCTGCAGAACTGCCCGCGTGGTGATCTGCAGACATTGCCCTTTTTTATACAACAGCCTGATGCGCGATCAGACTTGACACCCCATGACTGACACGTAGGATGCCGATTCCGGCAGGGCTCTACCCCGGCTCTGACGGACAGCCGCCTTACCAAGGCTATACTCTCGCAGCAGTGCCCCTGCGCGGGAGTCCGGACTCAACGGCGCTGCTGCCCTGCAGTTGCGCACAGCAAAGGCCACACACTGGAAACAGCCATGCCTGACGTTACTCTGACCACACTGAACAAGCTCAAGCAAAGCGGCGAAAAGATCGTTTGTCTGACGGCCTACGACGCGACCTTCGCCCATGTTGAAAGCGAAGCCGGTGTCGAGGTGATGCTGATCGGCGACTCCCTGGGTATGGTTCTGCAGGGTCACGACAGCACCTTGCCCGTCAGCGTCGATGACATGGCGTACCACACCGCGGCGGTCAAACGCGGCAACAAGGGCGCGCTGATCATGGCCGATCTGCCGTTCATGGCCTATGCCACCCTGGAACAGGCACTGAGCAACAGCACCACGCTGATGCAGGCCGGCGCGCACATGGTCAAGCTGGAAGGCGGTCGCTGGCTGGCTGACAGCATTGAGGTGCTGAGCCGCAACGGCATCCCGGTCTGTGCCCACATGGGGCTGACGCCGCAAACCGTGAACGTGCTGGGCGGCTTCAAGGTACAAGGCCGCGACGAGGCTCAGGCCCGCGCGATGATCGAAGACGCCAAGGCGCTGGAAGCCGCCGGCGCGGCCATGCTGCTGCTTGAGTGCGTGCCCCCGGCGCTGGCCAACGCCATCACCCAGGCCGTCAAGGTGCCGGTCATCGGCATTGGCGCCGGCAGTGGTACCGACGGTCAGGTGCTGGTGGTCCACGACATGCTGGGCCTGTCTCTGAGTGGACGTGTGCCGCGCTTCGTGAAAAACTTCATGTCCGGCCAGCCCGACATCCCGGCGGCAATTCGCGCCTACGTCGCGGCGGTCAAGAACGTCGAATTCCCAGCAGCCGAACACGAGTTCTGAACCCATGAACACCCTGCATACCATCGCGCAAGTGCGCGCTGCGGTTGGTCGTGCCCGCCAGGAAGGCAAGCGCATTGGTCTGGTGCCCACCATGGGCAACCTGCACGCCGGTCACGTTGCCCTGGTAGAAAAGGCCCTGCAACGCACCGATTACGTGGTGGTGAGCATCTTCGTCAACCCGATGCAATTCGGCCCGGGCGAAGATCTGGACAGCTACCCGCGCACTCTGGCAGAAGACCAGAAAAAACTGCTGGAGGTAGGTGCTCACCTGGTATTCGCCCCCAACGCCAACGAAATGTACCCCGATGGCATGGACGGCCACACACGCATCAGCGTGCCCGTGGTCTCCGAGGGCCTGTGTGGGGCCAGCCGCCCGGGGCATTTTGAAGGTGTGGCCACCGTGGTCAGCAAGCTGCTCAACATAGTCGGGCCAGACGTCGCCGTCTTCGGCCAGAAGGACTACCAGCAGCTGGCAGTGATCCGCAAGATGGCCCAGGACCTGAGCCTGCCGGTACAGATCATGGGCCACCCCACCGTGCGCGCCGAAGACGGCCTGGCGCTGTCCTCGCGCAACGGCTACCTGAGTGCCGAGCAGCGGGCCATTGCACCTGTGCTGCAGCAAACCCTGCAACAGATCGCCAGCGCCGTGCAGAGCGGTCGCACGGACTACGCCCAGATCATCAACGAAGCCAGCCTGCGCCTCAGCGAAGCCGGCTTGCGACCCGACTATCTGGATCTGCGTAACGCCGAGAACCTCGCGCCGGCGAGCGATGACAGCACCGATCTGGTGGTGCTGGCAGCAGCGTATCTGGGCACCACCCGCCTGATCGACAATCTGGAATTCAGCCGCACCTGAGCGGCTGCCCCTCTCTGCTGCGCGAGCGTGGCAAGCACCGATTCATTCCGCACGCCTTCTGGCGTTCGGGCTGGGCCGCATTCGGCTGGGCCGCAATCACCGCGTGATTTCAAAGGCATGTCTGGAGTTGTCGAGAAATCACGACGCCGAGTGCAGTCTACCCGCCCACCAATAAGACGCTACCCTCTCATACCAAAGAAGGGTTGTCTTGCCCCCCTCTGATGGCCGACGCTAATTAGCCTAAACTGACCGACCAACCCCACGCGGTTTCGTCGCTCCAGATTCTCTACTGCAGTACCGGATACCCCCGCAGGGCCGGCTGACAAGAGACTGCCTGATTCAATAACAAGAGGGGAATTCCCATGTACAAGATTGAAAACCACAAGGTATCGGACGCTGCCCGCGCGCATACGCACCTGGATGACGCCGGCTACCAGCGCATGTACAAGCAGTCACTTGAACAGCCCGATCAGTTCTGGGCCGAGCAGGCCGAACGCTTTCTGACCTGGGACAAGCGCTGGAGCAAAGTTCACGAGAGTGATCTGAGCAAGGGCCAGGCCGCCTGGTTCATCGACGGCAAGCTCAACGTCAGCGTCAACTGTATCGACCGTCACCTGGCCGAGCACGGCGATGAGATCGCCATCATCTGGGAAGGCGACGACCCGAGTGATGCCCAGCGCATCAGCTACAAGCAGCTGCACGACAAGGTATGCCGCCTGGCCAACGTGCTCAAGGCACGCGGCGTCAAGAAGGGCGATCGGGTGTGTCTGTACATGCCGATGATTCCCGAGGCAGCCTACGCCATGCTGGCGTGCGCGCGCATCGGCGCGGTTCACTCGGTGGTGTTCGGTGGCTTCTCGCCGGATGCCGTGCGTGACCGCATTCTGGATGCCGACTGCCAGGCCGTGATCACCGCCGATGAAAGCGTACGCGGCGGCAAGCGCGTACCGCTGAAGGTCAACGTCGAGAAAGCGCTGCAGGAATGCCCCAACGTCCACACCGTGATTACCGTCAAGCGCACCGGTGCCGATGTCGCCTGGACCGAAGGCCGTGACGTCTGGTACGACGAGGCCACCGCCAACGTCAGTGCCGACTGCGCGCCCGAGCCGATGGACAGCGAAGACCCGCTATTCATCCTCTACACGTCCGGCTCCACCGGCAAACCCAAGGGTGTGCTGCACACCACCGGCGGCTACCTGCTGATGGCCGCGATGACCCACTACTACGTATTCGACTACGTGCCCGGCGAAGTCTACTGGTGTACCGCCGACGTGGGCTGGATCACCGGCCACTCCTATATCGTCTACGGCCCGCTGTGCAATCGCGCCACCACGCTGCTGTTCGAGGGCGTGCCGACCTATCCGGACGCCTCGCGCTGCTGGCAGGTTATCGACAAGCACCAGGTCAACATCTTCTACACCGCCCCTACCGCCCTGCGCGCACTGATGGCCAAGGGTGACGAGCCGGTCAAGTCTTCCTCACGCGCTAGCCTGCGCCTGCTCGGCACTGTTGGCGAGCCGATCAACCCGGAAGCCTGGGAGTGGTACTACCACGTGGTCGGCGAACAACGCTGCCCGATCGTCGACACCTGGTGGCAAACCGAAACCGGCGCCGCCATGATCACCCCGCTGCCGGGCAGCACCACCCTCAAGCCCGGCTCGGCCACCCGTCCGTTCTTTGGTGTGGAGCCAGCGCTGTACGACCCCGAAGGCAACGAACTGCAGGGGCCGGCCAGTGGCAACCTGGTCATCAAGCGCTCCTGGCCCAGTCAGATCCGCACCGTGTACGGCGACCACCAGCGCCTGGTCGACACCTATTTCAGCACCTACAAGGACGTGTATTTCACCGGTGACGGCGCACGCCGTGACGAGGACGGCTTCTACTGGATCACCGGTCGCGTCGACGACGTACTTAACGTCTCCGGCCACCGTATCGGCACCGCCGAGGTGGAGAGCGCGCTGGTACTGCACGACGCCGTTGCCGAAGCCGCCGTGGTGGGCTGCCCGCACGACATCAAGGGCCAGTGCATCTATGTCTACGTCACCCCGATGAACGGTGTCGAGCCGAGCGAGGAGCTGGTCAAGGAGCTGAAGGCCTTTGTTGCCGATCAGGTCGGCGCCTTTGCCCGTCCCGAGTTCATGCAATGGGCGCCGGGCCTGCCAAAAACCCGCTCGGGCAAGATCATGCGCCGCATCCTGCGCAAGATTGCCTGCAATGAGCTGGATAGCCTGGGCGATACCTCGACCCTGGCCGACCCCAGTGTTGTGCAGGATTTGATCAGCAATCGCATCGCTCACGCCTGAGGTCAGGCACTGGTGCAGCCGCCCGGCTGTACCAGTGTCGAGACAGCTTGTTCTGACCAGACCACCCCTCTATGCTTGTGCACTCGAAAAATAGTGCCTGTGTAGAGGAGTCTGTTCATGCAAGAGGTCGTGATTGTTGCCGCCACCCGTACCGCCATCGGCAGTTTCGGGGGCCAGTTTGCCAAAGTGCCCGCCCACGAATTGGGTGCGACCGTTATCCGCCGCTTGCTGGACGAGACCGAAATTGACCCGGCGTCGGTTGACGAGGTCATCTTCGGCCAGGTACTCACCGCTGGCTGCGGCCAGAACCCAGCCCGCCAGGCTGCCATCCATGCTGGCCTGCCGCACAGCGTCCCTGCGCTGACACTGAACAAGGTCTGCGGCTCCGGCCTCAAGGCGTTGCACCTTGCTGCCCAGGCGATCCGCTGCGGCGACGCCGAGATCATGATTGCCGGTGGTCAGGAATCGATGAGCCTGTCGCCCCACATCATCCCCACTTCCCGCACCGGCCAGCGCATGGGCCACGGCCAGATGATCGACACCATGATTCAGGACGGCCTGTGGGATGCCTTCAACAACTATCACATGGGCATTACCGCCGAAAACCTGGTCGAAAAGTACGGCATCACCCGCGAGGAACAGGACGCCTTTGCCGCGGCCTCCCAGCAAAAAGCAGTGACCGCACGCGAGACTGGCGTATTCGATCAGGAAATCACCCCGGTCAGCATTCCCCAGCGCAAGGGCGACGCCCTGCTGATCACTCAGGATGAGCAGCCCCGTGCAGGCACCACCGCCGAGAGCCTGGGAAGCCTCAAGCCCGCGTTCAAGAAAGACGGCAGCGTCACCGCCGGCAACGCCTCCAGCCTGAACGATGGCGCCGCTGCCGTGCTGATGATGAGCGCCAGCAAGGCCGCCGAACTGGGCCTGCCGGTGCTGGCCCGCGTCGCCTCCTACGCCAATGCCGGCGTTGACCCGGCGATCATGGGGATTGGCCCGGTCTCCGCCACCCAACGCTGTCTGGCCAAAGCCGGCTGGCAGGTCGCCGACCTGGACCTGATCGAAGCCAACGAGGCCTTTGCCGCGCAAGCACTGGCGGTCGGCAAGGAGCTGCAGTGGGACGCCGACAAGGTCAACGTCAACGGCGGCGCCATTGCCCTTGGCCACCCGATTGGCGCTTCCGGCTGCCGCGTACTGGTCACCTTGCTGCACGAAATGCTGCGTCGTGATGCCAAGAAGGGTCTGGCGACCCTGTGCATCGGCGGCGGCCAGGGCGTCGCTCTGGCGCTGGCTCGCGACTGACCTCCCCACCTGCAATGGCGCCGCCCGGCGCCATTGCCTTGCTTGCTCGCAAGCCCCCGCACTGCCCCCTACACTGTTGAACTGACCGCCCGCAAACCGGTCATAGCCTGCGCAGCACCTGTCGCAGGTGCTTACCCGTGCCACTTCAATCTTGCGAGCCCTGCATGGACAGCCAGAACAGCCCATCCGTCACTCTGCCGACCGGCACCTACCTGCTGGAGGGCACCCGTACGCCCGGCCTGAACAACGCCAGCCGAGCGCGCGCCGGCTTCAGCGCACTGGACCTGGCAGTGCAAAGCGCCCATGCCCTGCTGCTGCGCAGCGGCTTGGCTGCCGGCGCACTGGACGGCGTGGTGCTGGCCACTGGCGCCAGCCAGGCAGCAGACCAGGTACGCCAGCGTCTGCAGCTCGGTTCACTCACCCCGCTGCAGCAGTGTTCGCAGGGGCTGGATGCGATCACCCGCGCCAGCCAGCAGATCCGCAGCGGCGACGCCGATCTGCTGCTGGTGATCGCCAGCGACGCAGCTACCTTGCCTGACTCGACCGCCGTGAGCGAATCAGCCAAGCGCCTGGCAGCCCTGTTCGAGGTGGACGAGGAGGACGCCGAGGCCTACGAGCAAGCCTGCCGCCAGCGCAGCAGCGAGGCAGAGCAGAGCGGCCTGTTCAGCCCCTACCGCATTACCCTGTTTGATCGCCACGGCGAGGTATACGACACCGACCAGCATACCCCCGACAGTGGCGCCTGCGCCCTGCTGCTGGCATCTGCCAGCGGTTGCGCACAGCTAAAACGACACCCACTGGCCCGGCTCAGCAGGCAGGCACTGGCGCGCGCGCCGTCAGACTATCCCAGCCTGGCTCCGCTACTGGCCAGCACCCGACTGCTACAAGCCGAGCAGCTTGGCCTGAACGATATCGATCTCTGGGAATTACCCGACGCACCTGCCCTGGCACTGCTCGCCAACCTGGCCGCCTGGCAGGATGCGCGCTTTTGCGAGCGCCAGCTGGAGCTGGAACACCCCATGGGCCGCCTGGACCCGACCAGCCTCAACCCGCTGGGCGGCAGTCTGGCGCTAGGCGCCCTGCCGGTCAGTGGCGGCTGCCGCCAGCTACTGCAACAGGCCGACACCTTGCATCGTCACGCCCTTGGCCGGGCGCTGGTGTGTGAGCAACAAGCTGCAGATCAGGCCCAGGCCTGGCTGTTGACCCGCGCAGAGGAGACGCCGGCATGATGGACGCGCTTGACGACCTGATGCAGCGCGAGCGCTGCAACGGCCCCTTTTGCCAGCAAGACCTCGAGCAGCCGAACGAAGGGCCATGGCAGCACTGGCGTCTGCGCCGCGACGACAGCGATGTCGCCTGGCTGCTGTTTGACCAGCAAGGACAATCGGCCAATCTGCTGGGCCGCGCCGCCCTGCAGGAGCTGGGTGACGTGCTCGCCAGCCTGCGCCGCGAAATGCCCCGCGCACTGGTCTTGCGCTCGGCCAAGGCGGCCAGCTTCTGTCTGGGCGCCGACCTGCATGACTTTGCTGCTGTCGACAACGAAGCGGACGCCGTCCGCCAGCTGGTCGACGCGCATCTGCTGGCCCAGCAGCTGGTCGACCTGCCCTGCCCGACGTTGGCCGTGCTGCATGGCGAGACCCTCGGCGGAGGTCTGGAGCTGGCCCTGTGTTGCGACATGCGCCTGGCCACCCCGGACGCCCGGCTGGGCCTGCCGGAAGTACTGGTTGGCCTGCACCCCGGCCTTGGTGCCACCGCACGCCTGCCCGATCTGATCGACCCACTGCTGGCAATGCGCATGATGCTCAGCGGCAAGCCGCTGAAGGCCGAGGCCGCGACACAGGCCGGACTGGTCGACAAGGTAGCCCCCGAGCACGCTTTGCCGGCGCTGATCGATGACGCCGTCAATGGTCGCCTTACCCTGCAGCGCCGCAATCTGCGCGCCCGCCCCTACCGCCTCGACTGGGTGCGCCGACTGGCCGCTCTTGGCCTGCAGCGCCGCGCCGACGCGCTGGTGGACCCGGCGCATTACCCCGCCCCCAGCGCGCTGATCGACCTCTGGCGCAGACACGGCGGCAAACCGGACCTGATGCTGCACCGCGAGATATATTCCTTCGCCCGCCTGCTGGCGAGCGGCACCAGCGGCAACCTGATTCACCTGTTCTTCCTGCGCCAGCGACTGAAGGCCCAAGGCGCCCCCGACCCTCGTCGCCGCGCCAACCATCTGCATCTGCTGGGCGCCAGTCAGGTGGGGGTGGAGCTGGCGGCACTCGCGGCGCAACGCGGCCTGCGAGTAAGCATCGGCGACCAGCAGGCGATGACGCAGTGCATTCGCCAACTGGCCGGTACAGAGGACCTGCAGGCCAACCTGGACCGACTTGTTTTTGACCCACAGCACCATGGCGCCGCCCTCGCTGACGTGCTGATCGACGCCCAGACCGGTGATCTGCAGGCGCGTCGTGCCACGCTGGCCCGGCTGGAGCCGCAGATGCGACCACAGGCCCTGCTGCTCAGCCTGCACGATGCGCTGGAGCCGTTACGCAGCGCGCTCGGCGACGCCGGTCGCCTGCTAGGCGTGCGCTTTGCAGGGCCGGTCAAACGCGGCGCACTGACGGAGCTGGCCAACCACAGCACCGGGCGTACCATCAGCCAGCAGCACGCGCGGCAATTGCTGGGCCAGCTGGGCTGCCTGCCGGTCACGGTGAGCAGTCAGCCGGGTCTGCTGCTGCGCCGGGTCTTGGCGCCCATGCTGCTGGAAGCGCTGCTGCTGCTGGAAGAAGGCCACGAGACCAACGCCATCGACCAAGCGGCACTGGACTTTGGCTTCGACAAAGGCCCGCTGGCGTTACTCGATGACTGGGGGCTGGCCGACAGTCTGCAGCTGTTCGAACAACTGCACAGCGAACGCGACACGCCACCGATCGAGCCACCTGCGTTGCTGCGAACCTGGGTAGAACAGGGTCGTGAGCGTATCCGCCCGAGTCAGCCAGGCCGCTGGACGCTGCCGGGACGCAAGCAGGCGCGCCTGCCCGCGGAAGAAGGTGACCGCATGCTGCTGGCCTTGCTCAACAGCGCGGTGCGAGCCTGCCGCCAGGGTATCGTGGCCGATGATGAGATGCTCGACGCCGCCATGACCCTGTCCGGCCATTTCCCTGCCTTTCGCGGCGGCCCTCTGCGCTACGCCCGCAGTTGCGGACATGCGGCGCTGATCACTCGTCTGCAGGACCTCAGTCAAAGCCAGGGTCCACGCTTTACGCCCGACCCGGGCTGGACGCCGGCAGAGGATTCAGAAGCCGGGCAAGGGTGACGTCTGCTGCTCGGCCTTGGTCAGCCTGGCTTGCATCTCGGCGCGCATCTTCTCGGCCAGGGGGGCGGCCAGCAGCTGACGCAAAAAGGTCGGGTTCGCCCCCTTGCTGTGACAATAACGGAACACCTCGTTGATGGTCGGAAAGACCGCATCCCCGGCCAGCACGGTGACCTCATCGCCCGGCCTGACCTCGCCCGGGGTCAGCACGCGGGCATAGGCGCCGCAGCGCTCGGCGCGCACAAAGGCCTTGGCGAAGCGGCTGTCGCCCACCCGCACAGCCAGCGTAGAGCAAGGGATACGCGGCGCGGTGACTTCCAGCAGCAGCTCGCCAATGCGCAGCCGATCGCCAATGCGCAATGCCGGCCACCAATGTGACAGGGTCAGGTTTTCACCAAAAAAGCCGGCGGCCAACGGGCGCTGCAGCGTCTCACTCCACCAGTCGATGTCCTCCTGGCTGTAAAGATAGACCGCCTGGTCCGGGCCACCGTGATGCTTCAGGTCACCAATAAAGTCACCGGGCACGCCGGCCTGGGCGATCATCACCGGGCCAGCAAGGGACTGCTTGAAATGGCCGGTACGGGCGGTGCGCACGCCCACCTCCAGATCTTTCGCCTGGCCGGCATTGATCGACACAAGACGAGGGGGACGGGTCTGGCTCATGGGCATACTCGCAAAGGGTAGGAGAGACAGCAGTCGACCGGAAGCGGCGGCCGTCTGTCAAGCCGGCGGGCGACCGGTCAGATAGCGCCGCGCCAGAAAGAGAAAATGCGCACTGCCCACCAGCGGCAGAAAAACCAGCATGAACGCGGCCGACGGGGTCAGCTGCCAGCGCCAGAAGAACCCGAGCAAACACCCCAGCCCGATCAGCAGCATCAGCACAACGGCTTTGGGTGACACCCCCTGGCGCTGCGGCCGGGTCAGTATCAGCAGCAACTTGGTCAGCGCCCAGAGGCCACAAAAGCCACCGACCAGCAGCCCGGTAAACAGCCAGGCGAAGGCCTGCGGTTCACCGGCGGCAAAGACCAGGGGCAACTGCACCACCCCCAAGCCAAGCAGCACGACCAGAGGACCAAAGCACACCACCGCCTCCAGCAGATAGACTCGGCGCGGCGAGCGCAGCAAACGACGCAGCGGGCTTTCGCTCACGCTACTGGGCTCGACGCAGGGACGTGGCACACGACGGACAGACAGGGGGCAGATGCGTTCATGGCTTACCTTCGCCAGGCGGTGTTGCGGGCAGAAATCAGTCTCCAGAGACCTCAGGAGCACGGTAACGCTCGCGCGCCTGCCTGTCCACCCGGTCGACGGAGGCCAGGTCGCAGGCGCCAAATTCCACGAAATGCCGCCGCGCAGCCGCCAGGGTCAGCTGGTTGGGCCCGCTAACCGTGTCGGTGTCACGCACGCCGTCGTCTTCCCAGAAACATACCGAGCAGATCTCGTAGCTGGCACTGCTGCTCAGGCTGAAATAACCGCAGCACGGGCAGGCAAACATCGGCTCGGGGTTGCCTTCTATTTCCTCCAGCGCGACACCACGCTGGTTCAGCGCCTGCACCAGGTAGGCGTTGGTGACCCCGTACAGGTCTTCGACCAGGCTCACCGTTACCAGCGGGTCCAGGCGCGGGTCAGCGGTGTCCTCCGGCTCCACACCGCGCATCACCGCCATGCGCAGCTCGGCCGGCAACGCGGCGAGCTGGGGATCGGCCTCACTGAATCCACAAAAAAACCAGAAGGCGATGCGCTCACGCCGCGCCTGTTCATCAAGCTCTTTCAATAACCAGCCGGCCAATTCCTGCTTTGCCTGTTCCCTTTGCATGCCACGCCTTCCCCTGCGCCAGTTCGCCGGCGCTCAGCCAATGAGCACCTTGTCCATGTCACAGCGTAGCAGGCTGACACCATCACGCTGCACCATCTGACGGGGTGTTCAGACGAAACCCCTGGGCCTGAAAAAAAGCGATGCTGCCAGACTCGCCTCGATCCACACGCGCGGTACCCCGCGTCACGCAAACGCGGCTCTGCAGCCAGGTAAAGCTGGCTGGCAACACCCCGGCGTACTGACTCCGGGGCGCGCGCAGCGACTTATCGCTCGGCGCCGTACAGCAGGGCACGCCCATGGCGCGCCTCAAGGCCGCGCCGAATAGCGGCCGGCAGGCCCCTCACTACCAAGATGTAAGACTGGTCAATCATCCTCTGCAACTCGCCGTCAGGCACCGAACCGTCAAGCCGTACGCTATTCCAGTGTCGCTTGTTCATGTGATAACCGGGCATTACTGCAGCAAACAGGTCGCGCAAGCCAACAGCCTCATGTGGGTCGCATTTGAGATTGACGCAATCACTGCCGCCGCGCTGATACAGCAGGGCAAACATCTTGCCCTGCACCTTGAACACGGCGGCATCGGGACCGAAGGGGTAATCAAGTTCCGCCTCGGGTTTGGCCAATAGTCTGTCTTTCACCTGTCCGTTCCTACTCTGCCAAACGCGGCATGTTGACGAAAAAGCGCGTGCCCTGATCAGAGGAAACAAAGCCAATCTGCCCGCCCATCTGCTCAACCAACCCCCGCGTGATTGCCAGACCCAGGCCGGTACCACCGCTGCGCCGCCGGCTGGAGCCGTCGGCCTGGGTGAAACGGTCGAAGACCCGATCGTAAAAGGCAGTCGGGATACCCTCGCCCTGATCGGTGACGCTGATACACCAGAGATCCTGCTGCTCGTCGGCCACCACGCTGATACCGACGTCACCACCTTGCGGAGAGAATTTGACGGCGTTGGACAGCAAATTGTCCATGACCTGCTTGAAGCGGGTCGGGTCAGCCATGATGCGTGCCTGCGGGTGCGGGTTGAGGTAGCGCCAGCGCACCTGACGCTGCTCCGCGTAGCCCTGGTTTTCCTGCATGGCGGCATGCAGCAGCGTGTCGAGGTTCTCCGGCTGCACATTAAGCTGCATCTGACCGGCGACCAGCTTGTCGATATCCAGCAGGTCATTGATCAGTCGGAGCAGGTGTTCAGCGTTACGCATCGCCACCTCCACCAGATGCTGTCCGCGATCGGGCAGCGGCCCAAGGGCGCCCCCGCGCAGCAGGCCCAGGGTCCCCAAAATGCTGGTCAGCGGTGTGCGCAGCTCATGGCTGATCGTCGAGACAAACTCGCTCTTCAGGCGCTCGTTCTCGGCCCGCGCGGCGTCGCGGTCGCGCTGCTGGCGAATGGCGTTACTCCGGGTGTAACCGATCAACAACAGCACCACCAGCAGCGCCCCGTAGAGCACGCCGCGAGGCGCACCACTGCCGGCCTGAGGCGTGCGGTATTGCACCTGCAGCTGCCAGACCACGCCAGGCAACTCAATGTCCAGCACCGCTGCGGGTCGCTCAGGCACCGGCGGTGTCCCCCAGATAACCCGAGGCTCGCCCCCTGCCTGGACGCGCAGCAGCCGGATACGCAAATCCTGCCAGCGTTGCTCGCTATCCAGCATGCCCAGCAGCCGGTCTGCATCCATGACGGTACTGACCAGCCCCCAGTAACGCCGGTTGATATAGACGGGCTCACGATAGATCAGGCCATTTCCACCCTGCAGCAGCGTCAACGGACCATCCAGCACCGGCTGTGCCGACGCCATCATGCGCTCGACCGCAGCCCACTGCGGTGGCGAGCTGGTGTAGTCAAAGCCGAGCGCGGCCTCGTTGCCCTGCAGCGGGTAGATAAGCTCAATGCGGTTGTCCGGCGCCACACCGATATTGCGCACATCGCTGGTACCCGTCAGCATGCTGGCCATCCACAAGCGTATGCGCCGAGGGTCGTCCAGCCCATGCTGGCTCTGCAGATAGGAAACCAGCCCTCGACTCAGATAAATGCTCTGGTTGAGCCGCGTTTCCAGGCTGCTGCGCACGTCGGCAGCGCGGGTCACCAGCGCGTGCTCTATGCCCTGTCGCTCAATCCGCGCCAGCTCGCGTACGGCGACCTCAATCGCCGCCGCGCCCAGCAGCAGTAACACCGCCAGGGTCAGCAACAGGCCACGACATGCACGCAGCAACTCCCGATTCATTCACTCCCTCCCCGTCGCGACAGCCCTATCAGTCAAGGCATGACCTGATCGCCCCTACTCTATACCCAAAGCGGGCGCCTTCCCATGCAGGCGCCGCCATTGCAGTGGCGTCGTTCCAGACCAGCGTCGCCAGGCGCGATTGAAGGCGCTCTGCTCGCTGTAACCGAGTAACAGGGCAATTTCACCCAGCTGCAGGCCGCTATCGGCCAGATACGTCTGCGCCAGCTGCTGGCGGGTGCGCTCGAGTAGCTGCCGCCAGCTTAGTCCACGTCGCTGCAAGCGTCGTTGCACGCTGCGTACCGACAGGTGCAGGTCAGCGGCCAGCTGCACCAGGTTGACCTCGCCCTCCGGCAGACGTCGCACCAGTGCCTGCTGCAGGGCGCGATCCAGCGCATCAGCCGCTGGCAACGCCAGCAACAGCGCCTTGGCCTGCTGTTCCAGCAGGGCGCGCATGGCCAGATCGGTGTGTGCCAACGGCAACGCCAGCAGCGCCGCCGGCAACATCACAGCGGTGCAGCGCTGCGCGAAGGCGACCGCACAACCGAAGTGCACGGCGGCAGCCTGCTGCTGCGCAGCGTTCGCCGCAAAGGCAAAACACACCTGCTGCAAGCGGGCCTGCGGCAGCAAGCGCTGCAACATGCTCCAAAGCGCAGCAATCGCCACCGTATCGGCCAACGGACCGGTGGAGGCCGTCCCCGGCCAGCGCATGACCAGCAGCGAATCCTCCAGCGTCACGCTGACCAGTTGCTCACCGTAGAACAGTTGCTCGTAGCGCTGATAGGCCTGCAGCGCCTCGGCGAGCGTCGCGCTCGCCAGGCTGAGATACCCGAGCAGGCCGGCGTGTCGTGGCTGCGCGCAGGCGCCGATCTGCAGCGCGGGGGCGGCCTCCTGCGGGACCAGCTGTACGGCTTCGGCCAGCATTTGCTGCCAGAGCAGCATGGGCACGGGTTCATCCGGGCGGCGACTGTCCAGCCGCAAACGCAAGTCCGGCGCAACCAGCTGACGCTGGTCCAGCCAGTCACTCAGCAACTGGGTCCAGGCACCGGTCACCCGTACAGGAGTAGCCATCGCATCCTCACTAATTGGCGTATTTGGTCAAAAATGCGGCATCTACTGTCAATAGGCAAGCCCCAGAGCTGGGGCAGGATAGCCGTCATAACAACAACGGAGCAGACCATGGACAGCCTGAGCAACCTGTTCTCTCGCGTGATTGCCGACAGCGGATTGCACACATTGACTGACAGCCTGCCCGCTTGGTTGGCGCTGGATGAGCGCCAGCTGATCTTCGTGCTGGCGACACCCGTGTTCATCGGCGTATTCATCTGGGAGTATCTGAAGATCCGCCATGACCACCGCCTGGTAGATACCCGCGAGTCGCTGCGCAACTTCATGCTGGGCGCGGGCTATCAGACCACCGAGCTGCTGTTTGCCGGGCTGATCGCGTTTCCGCTGCATGCGCTGGCCTATCAACACCGGCTGTTCGACATCCCGCTGACGCTGACGAGCGCGCTGGCGCTCTGGGTGCTGACCGATCTGTGTTTCTACTGGATGCATCGCAGCTCGCATCGGGTGCGCTGGTTCTGGGCCGCCCATGTGACCCACCACTCCAGTGAGCGCATGAACTTCTCGACCGCCATGCGCCAAAACGCCACCAACATCTTCAACGGCGGCTGGCTGTTCTATGTGCCGCTGTCGCTGCTGGGCTTCAACCCGGTATGGATTAGCGTGTGCTATGCCCTGTCACTGGTCTATCAGTTTTTCATCCACACCACACTGGTCGGCAAGCTGCACCCGGCGATCGAGTACCTGTTCAATACGCCAAACCACCACCGGGTTCACCACGCCCGCAATCCGGGCTACATCGACACCAACTACGGCGGCGTTTTTATTGTCTTTGATCGACTGTTCGGCACCTTTACCAGCGAGCGCGCCGATCAACCGATCGACTATGGCATCACCCGCCCGGTCTACAGCAATAGTCTGCTGCTGAACTGGCTGCACGAATATCGCGACATTGCCCGCGACATGCGCCAACCGGGGCCCCTCGGCCAGAGATTGCAGCATCTGTGGCGACCACCGGAATGGGAGCGCCCGCACGACAAGGACTGACCGCAGACGCGGTATACTCCGCGGCCATGAAACTCGACCGCTTCATTGCCAACCATACGCCCCACAGTCGGCAGGCAGCCCGCCTGCTGGTCGCCAGCGGCCGGGTAACCGTTGCCGGGGAGCGCGTTTGCGATCCGCGCTTTGACGTCGATCAGTTCGTCGCCATCCGTCTGGACGGGGCACTGCTGCAAGATCGACCCGCGCTGTTCTACATGCTGCACAAGCCTGTCGGCTTTCTGAGTGCGACCAGGGATCTGCAGCACCGCACGGTGCTTGAGCTGTTTGCGCCCGAACTGCGTGAGCAGCTGCACATCGGCGGCCGCCTGGACCGCGGCTCCAGCGGTTTGCTGATGCTGACCAACGACGGCAGTTGGTCGCGGCGCCTGACCGAGCCGAAGATCAAGCTACCCAAGACCTACCAGGTAACCACCCTGCGGCCGATCAGCAGTGAGACAGCCGAACGTTTTGCCCCGGGATATATATGACCACCGAGCAGCTGACCACCTCACCCGCGCAGCTGCAGCAACTGGGTGAATGCACGTGCCGGCTGACCATCTACGAAGGCCGCTATCACCAGATCAAGCGCATGTTCCACGCCGTCGGCAATCAGGTGGTGTCACTGCACCGCGAAAGCATGGGCGCAATTCAGCTCGACCCGGCTTTAGCACCGGGGCACTACCGCGCGCTGACCGCTGCCGAGATTGCCTCGGTTGATCAGGTTTCCAGATCCTCGTAGCAGTCGGGCTCAAAGCGCGGCGTGCAGATCGCCAGAAACACCAGCGGCTCCGTCCCGATACATCGAATACGCTGCGCGCATCCGGCCGGGATCACGACCACGTCCCCCGCCGCGACCCGTTGCGGCGCCTGCCGAGCCAGCTCCACCAGCCCCTCGCCCGCCTCAATCAGGTAGCGCTCGACGACCTTGTGCAGCCGATGCCAGCGCGTCTGGCCACCCAGCGGCAGGCGCGCCCGGGCAACCGACATCAGCGGGTCGTCCATGTCATTGGATAACTCGTGGATATAGCAGCCCTCTTCAAAGTAATACTCTTCAGACGGGTCAAATCGGCGAATCAACGGGTTCATCAAATCTCCAACGGATAACGCGCCAGCACCGAGTAACGGGAGCCGCCCTGCCCCGCCTCGCTGGCAAACAGGCACACCGCTGAAACCAGCCAGGGCGCCAGTCGCAGGCCGCGCTGGGCCAACAGAAACGGCTGCAACGAGGCGCACTCCGAGCCACAGCGGGCGAGCGTGACATGGGGGACAAACGGCTGTGGATCCACCGCGCACCAGGGCAGGATCAGCGGGTCAACCTGCTCACGCAGTGCCTGCAACGGCGCCGGTGCCACAACGCCGGCCCACAGGATGCGGGGTCTTTGCGGGGAGCCAAAATACCCCACGCCACCTATCTGCAGCTCGAACGCGGGTGCCTGCAGCGCCGATAGCGCCGCGGCCAGGTGCTCGGCCTGCTCCTCACCCAACTCGCCGATAAAGCGCACGGTCAGGTGCAACTGCGCCGCAGATTGCCAGCGCAGACCCGGACCCGGCTCAGCAAGTGCCAGCAAAGCCTGAGCTTGCGCAGCAGGCAGTTCAAGCCCGATAAACAGTCTTGGCATCGCCCCTCTCTGCATCGTGATAGCGGGCCTGCGCGCGGCGCAGGTACTGGCCAGGGGGCACACCGACTACCGCTTTGAAATCATGACTGAAGTGCGCCTGATCGGCATAGCCCGCCAGATACGCGATCTCGACCAGCGGATCGGGTTCACACTGCTTCAACAGCTCACGACTGTAAGCGACCCGGTGCAGGCGACTGTACTGTTTGGCGGTCAGCCCGAGATAGCGCTTGCACAGCCGCTCCAGTTGACGCTGGCCCAGCCCGCTCTGGGCCAACACCTCGGGCAGCGGCTGCATCCCCCGACTTACGCGCAGCAGCTCCAGCGCCCTCGGCAGGGCATCGGCAACCCCGCCACCGGTTGCCAACGCCTTGCCCAGCGCCACCTCCAGCAGGCGCACGCGCTCGGACATGTCCCCCGCCGCCAGCAGTTGCTCCGTCACTGTCGCCAAGTCGAAACGCAGGTATTGAGCGCATTCGAGCCCCATCAGCTCGCCGGCAAACTCACTGGCGGCAGCACGCCAGAACGCGGCGCCCATGCCCGGGCGAAAGCGCGCTGCAAACACCTGCACGCCAGGCTCCAACGCCAATGCGCCGGACTGCGCGGCCGCCGGGTTGAAGATAACCCCTTGCCGCGCCGGCTGCGCATCGACGCTCAAACGTCCTTGCAGCTGGAACAGCAGGGAGGAGCCACCGTCCGGGTGCAACAACTCCCGGTGCTCCGAACCATGGGCGGCCGGCAACGACAGCTCCCAGTAGTGCTGCACATAGGGTGCCAGTGCCGGAGCAGGCGGCAGTTGCCGATAGCCGAAGCCCAGCAGACTGCGTTGCCAGGCGGGCGGGCCGGGCGGCTGAAGAGAAAGGGAGGTCATCACCGCAGAATAGCAAAGCGCCGCCCGGCGCAGGTCGGAAATATACAATACGGTCCGCGCGGACACGGATAGATTGGACTCCCATTCAACCGCTGGAGAGACACAATGCGAGTCGACTACTTCACCGCTGCACCAGGCGTAGCCCGCGCCATGATCGGCCTGGAAGGCTACCTGAACAAGGAGGCCACGGGCGACGACAAATTGCCCAAACGCTTGCTTGAACTGGTCAAGATCCGCGCCTCCCAACTCAATCAGTGCGCCTATTGCCTGGACATGCACACCAAGGACGCACGCGCGCTCGGCGAAACAGAGCAACGCCTCTACGCCCTCAGCGCCTGGCGCGAAACCCCGTTCTTTGATCCGCGCGAGCGCGCGGCCCTGAGCTGGACCGAGGCGCTGACCCGGCTGGAACCTGGCACAGTGACAGAGGCCCTGTTCGAGCAGGTGCATGCCCAATTCAATGATCGCGAACTCAGCGACCTGACCCTGGCCATCTGCGCCATCAATGCCTGGAACCGCTTCGGCGTCGCCTTCGAGCCAGAAGTGGGCAGCTATTCCCCTACCTGACCTGCGCCTGCGGGCAAACTGATTGACAGTGTCAACCAAAACAACTTATGGTTGACACTGTCAACTTATTAGAGCCCTCACCAATGCAGCGCCCCTCCCTCAGCCATGCCCTGCAGCAAGTCGCTCACGCCTACCGCGGCCACATGGCGCAAACCATTCGCCAAGCCGACTTGCCTCTACCCGGCACCCATGTTCGCGCACTCAAGGCCGTCTGCTACATGGAAGGCTGCACCGCCCAGCGCATTGCCCAGCGCATGCGCCGCGACAAGGCGCAGATCACCCGCGTGCTGAACGACCTGCTCGACAGCGGTCTGATTCTCAAGGCGTGTAACCCGGCCGACAAACGCAGCCAGATACTGCATCCGACGTCCGCAGGCGAGATGATGATGCAGCGCATTCAGGCGCTTGAGCAGCAGACGCTGACACGTATGACCCGTGACCTGACCCAAGAAGAGGTCGAGCACTTTATCCGCATTGCCTGGCATATGACCCAGAACCTGGAAGGCGACCTGCCACCAGACAACTGATTGGAGACTGAACCATGGCCAGACCTACACCACGCACCCTGCACGTCATCGGCAAACAGCCGATCAGTCGCAACATGTTGCGCGTGACCCTCGGCGGCGACGGCATGCACGCCTTCCCGGATGACCAGGCCGGGGCCTATATCAAGCTGATTTTCCCGGCCACTGCCGAGCAACCGCAGTTGATGCGCACCTACACGGTGCGCGCGCAACGCGAGCACGAGATCGATGTGGATTTTGTCCTGCATGATGATGGCGGCCCTGCATCGCGCTGGGCCAGCGATTGCCAGCCTGGCGACAGCATACTGGTCGGCGGCCCGGGCCCACGCAAAGCGTTGCACGAGGGACCCGACTGGTATCTCATCGCCGGTGACATGACCGCGCTGCCCGCCATCAGCGTCAACCTGGAGAACCTGCCGCAAGAGGCCCGCGGAGTGGCCGTACTGGAAATACTCGACGAGGCCGATATCCAACCACTGCGGCTACCCGCCGGTATCCAACTGATCTGGCTGGTGAATCCGCACCCCGGCAGTGACGACCACCCGCTGGTCGAGCGCATTCGCCAACTGGACTGGTCAGAAGGACGGGTTCAGGTCTGGGCTGCCTGCGAATTCGGCAGCATGCGCGCGCTGCGGCAGTTTCTGCGTGAAGAACGCAACGTAGCGCGCGGCGACCTCTATATTTCCAGCTACTGGAAAAACGGGGTCAGCGAGGATCAGCACAAGCTGGCCAAGCGCGCCGACGCCGAACAGGCCGATCAGCCCGCAGCATGACGCGCCAAGCGGTGTAGCAGCGCCTTGCGCACCGACGGCCATTCGCTATCGAGAATGGAAAACACCACGGTGTCGCGCCGCGCGCCGTCGGCTTCGATGCGGTGATTGCGTAGTACCCCATCCTGCTTGGCACCGAGGCGGGCGATCGCCGCACGCGAGCGATGATTGTGCCAATGGGTACGAAGCTCGACAGCGATGCACTCCAACTGATCAAAAGCATGCTGCAGCAGGGCCAGCTTGCATTGGGTATTGAGCGCCGAGCGCTGATAGCGCTCGGCGTACCAGGTGTAGCCAATCTCCAGCCGACGGTGGGCGCTATCGGCGTTACACAGCCGCGTGGTTCCAACGACCTCACCGCTCTCGCGCTCAACAACCACAAAGGGTAGCGCGCGGCCGGCGGCTTGTTCGCCCAGGGCGTAGTCGATGTACTCTGCGACACCCTGCGCATCCGGCACCTGGGTAAACCACAACTCCCACAGCCGGCCATCGCTGGCCGCAGCCACCAGCGCCTCAGCGTCCTCACGGCGCAAGGGCCTTAGCTCCGCTAGCTCGCTCTCCAGGGTGATCTCATGCAACCATTGGGTCATGTCCAACTCTCGCGTCCACCGCGTTGCGCCAGGGTTTCGACGCAGTGATCAATGAAGGCTCGCACCGGCGGCAGCATGCCTCGGGGGGTGGTGAATACCATGTGAATCTGCCCCTCCAGCGCATGCCATTGCGGCAGGATATGCACCAGCCGACCAGCACGTATTTCTGCCTCGCAGATATGCTCAGGCAACAGCACCACGCCTCGTCCGGCCACTGCCGCCTCACAAATCAACTGCAGATCGCCGCTACTGAAATGCGGCACATGGTGGTGGTCACAGGTCTCGCCGTGATCATTGGCAAACTCCCAGCGGTCACGCTCCAGCATCTCGCCTACCGACAGCGTAGGAAATCGCGCCAGATCATCCAGCATCTCAGGCGCGCCCCCCAGGCGCTGCAGCAACGCCGGGCTGGCAGCCAGAATACGAGCACCGACGCCAAGCGAGCGCATCGCCAGCGACTGATCGGTATCAAACCGGGTCGCGACCCGAAAGGCCACGTCAATGCGCTCATTGATCAGGTCTACCCGCTGGCTCGACAGCCGCAGCTGCAGCCGAACCTCCGGGTAGCGCGTCATAAAGTCCACCAGCGTCGTGCGGCCCAGGTACTCCAGCATCCCGGCGGACATGGCCACCCGCACCGTACCACGCACCTCATCTCGCGCGGTCATCGCCAGCGCCTCCGACGCCTCCAGCCGCTGCAGAATGACTTCGCATTCGCGGTATAGCTCGCGGCCGATGTCGGTCACCCGAAAACTGCGCGTCGAACGTTCAATCAATCGCGCACCGAAGTCACTCTCGAGCCGCGCGACGCGCTTGCTCAGCTTCGACTTGCGCTCACCAGTGGCGCGCTCAGCCGCCGCAAACCCGCCGTAACGCACCACGCAGGCAAAACACAAAAGGTCATTCAAATCCTGCATCGCATCCGCCAATAGTTTCCAAAAAGAAACAATGAATAACCAACATTATGGCTACAAACCTTATAAAACGGGGATTAATATAAATACAGATCAACCAGGCGGACAGAAACCCTTGCAAACCATAGCCCAATAAGGAAACAGTGATTTCAGGCAGACAACCGCCACCCACCTCGGAGATACCTTCATGAAATACCTGCTCCCGTTACTGATCGCACTGAGCGCGCTGACCGCACCACTGGCGCAGGCCGAAGATGGCAGCAAGCGCTTCAGCGACATGCTGGAACAGCAGCATGGCAAGCTGCAACAAGACCTCAGTACGCCCCACAGGCAATAACCCGAACCTGTCTGAGCTTCGCCCTGCTTGCACCCGCAAGGCAGGGCAAGCGACTCCCGCCCCGTCTCTCCGCCGCATCGCGTCGCAGCCCTCTCATCTGTTTCCAAAAAAGAAATACTGCATCATCAAAAAAGGCGCTACTGCGACAGTTTGTCACCCCCATATAGTGAACACAACGGCCTAATACCGACTGCCTCCGGAAAACATGCGACCAGTCTGTTCGCCCAACCGGAAACAGTTTCAGAATGTTTCACTATAAATCGCAAGCCGGGCCGACCACCACTAGGAGATACAGCCATGAAAAATCTTTCAGCCCTGATCATTGCGTCGTTTCTCGCCTCCAGCCCCGCCGTACAGGCAGATGACGACCGCCATCGCCTGAGCACCAGCGATCGCTCCACCAGCCAAAGCACCGGCGACTACCTTCAGGGGCTAATTGAAGCGCAGGCTCGCGCCGACAGCCAGCGTGAAGACGACCCGCAGAGCTGACCTCGACTGCCCGGGGCAACCGGACACCGCTTAAAACGGCGTCTACACTCCTAAGGACACGCCCGCGCAAGCGGGCACGCCCAACGTGCATAGGAGTATCCGAGCGTGAAAGGACTTGCCCTGCTATTCACACTGCTGATCAGCCTGACCTGCCAAGCTGACACCAGCACGCCACTCTCTTCCTGGCAGGACGGCGCCAGCCGCCAAGCCATTATTTCCTTCGTTCAACGGGTCACTGATCCAGCCTCGCCAGAGCATGTAGCCCTCAGCGACCGCATCGCCGTCTTCGACAACGACGGCACACTCTGGGCAGAGCAACCGATTTACACCCAACTGCTGTTTGTCGCTGACCGGGTACGCGCCCAGGCTGGCGAGAACCCTGCCTGGGAAAGCCAGGAGCCCTTTGCCTCGGTACTCAAGGGAGATCTGGCTGGCGCGTTCAGCTCAAGCCACGACGCCCCGGTACAACTGATCCGTGCCAGCCAGGCAGGCAGGATTGGATACTGACTCCTTCGACCAAGTCGTGCGGGACTGGATACAGACAGCTCGCCACCCCACCACCGACAAACCCTTCACCCGCATGGTGTACCAGCCGATGCTGGAGTTACTCGACTACCTGCAGGACAACGACTTCAAGAGCTTTATCGTTTCCGGTGGCGGCGTCGACTTCATGCGTCCCTGGACCGAATCGGTGCACGGCATTCCGCCAGAGCGTGTGGTCGGCAGCCGCACAGCCAAACAGCTGGCCGTGCAGGACGGTGTTGTGCGGGTTGTGCACGAAGGCACCATGGAGTTCAACGACGACAAGGAAGGCAAGCCCATCGGTATCAGCCAACATATCGGCCGGCGCCCGATCGCGGCGTTCGGCAACTCCGACGGGGATCTGCAGATGCTGCAATGGACGACCGCCGGCGATGGCGCACGCTTTGCCCTGATCGTGCACCACACCGACGCCGAACGCGAATGGGCTTATGACCGAGACTCCAGCATAGGTCGCCTGGACCAGGCGCTGGACGCTGCGACAGAGCATGGCTGGACCGTGGTTAACATGAAGCAGGACTGGAAACAGGTATTTCCGGACTGAGCTACCTTTCACGAAAACCGAGCATAAAAAACCCGGCGTGCGCCGGGTTTTTTTACTGCAACGAGCGATCAGGGGCGATCAGACGCCGCTGGTCTCGGCCGCTTCCACATCCTTCATGGACAGCTTGATACGGCCGCGGTTGTCCACGTCCAGCACCAGTACTTTCACTTCCTGACCTTCCTGCAGCACGTCGGTCACCTTCTCGATACGCTCATTGGCGATTTGCGAGATGTGAACCAGTCCGTCCTTGCCCGGCAGGATGTTGACGAAGGCACCGAAGTCGACAATGCGCTCAACCTTACCGGTGTAGACCTTGCCGATTTCCGCTTCAGCGGTGATGGCGTCAACACGCGCCTTGGCGGCGTTGGCGGCGTCTTTGCTGGCAGCGAAGATCTTGACCATGCCGTCGTCGGTGATGTCGATGGAGGCGCCAGTCTCGTCGCAGATGCCACGGATGGTCGCACCGCCCTTGCCGATCACATCGCGGATTTTCTCCGGATCGATCTTCATGCTCAGCATGGTCGGCGCATTGGAAGAAATTTCCTTGCGCGACTCGGGCAGCACGTCGTTCATCTGCTTGAGGATGTGCAGACGCGCTTCGTGCGCCTGACCCAGCGCGATTT
The DNA here is from genome assembly GCF_002307495.1 of Pseudomonas abyssi. GTDB lineage: Bacteria > Pseudomonadota > Gammaproteobacteria > Pseudomonadales > Pseudomonadaceae > Halopseudomonas > Halopseudomonas abyssi. The sequence continues at coordinate 58,262 of NZ_NTMR01000027.1, forward strand.
CCATGATCTCTTCGGTGATGCCGTTGATCTTGATGTCCATCTGCAGCGCAGTAACACCCTTCTCGGTACCGGCAACCTTGAAGTCCATGTCGCCCAGGTGATCTTCGTCACCCAGGATGTCGGTCAGAACGGCGAATTTATCGCCCTCTTTCACCAGACCCATGGCGATACCGGCAACCGGCGCCTTCATCGGCACACCGGCGTCCATCAGAGCCAGAGAGGCACCACAGACCGAAGCCATCGAGCTGGAGCCGTTGGATTCAGTGATCTCGGACACCACGCGGATGGAGTACGGGAACTGCTCCATGTCAGGCATGACAGCCTGGACACCACGGCGGGCCAGACGCCCGTGACCGATCTCGCGACGGCCAGTACCGCCCATACGACCGCACTCACCTACCGAGTAGGGAGGGAAGTTGTAGTGGAACATGAAGGGCTCTTTGCGCTCGCCTTCCAGCATGTCCAGCAGCTGAGAGTCACGGGCAGTACCCAGAGTGGTCACAACCAGCGCCTGAGTCTCGCCACGGGTGAACAGCGCGGAGCCGTGAGTGCGGTCCAGCACGCCAACTTCGATGTTCAACGGACGGACAGTCTTGGTGTCACGACCGTCGATACGCGGATTGCCATTAACGATGCTCTCGCGCACGGTGCGGTATTCGATTTCGCCGAATACGTCTTTGACTTCACCGGCAGAGAACTTGCCTTCTTCCTCACCGGACAAGGCTGCCACAGCCTGATCACGCAGCTCACCCAGACGGGTGTAGCGCTCCTGCTTGTTGACGATGGTGTAAGCGTCGGCGATACCGGCACCAAACTCGCCCTTGATGGCGTTGATCAGCGCAGTGTTTTCAGCAGGTGCCTGCCAGTCCCAAGCCGGCTTGCCAGCTTCGGCGGCGAATTCCTTGATGGCGGCGATGGCGCCCTGGAATTCCATGTGAGCGAACAGGACTGCACCCAGCATCTGGTCTTCGGTCAGCTCCTGTGCTTCGGACTCAACCATCAGTACCGCTTCTTCGGTACCGGCAACAACCATGTCCAGACGCGAGGTTGCCAGCTCTTCGTAGTTCGGATTCAGCACGTAGCCCCGCTGATCGTCAAACGCAACGCGGGCAGCGCCGATCGGGCCGCCGAACGGCACGCCGGAGATCGCCAGCGCGGCGGAGGTACCGATCAGCGCAGCGATATCAGGGTCAGTTGTCTTGTCGGTAGACACTACGGTGCAGACAACCTGCACTTCGTTCATGAAGCCTTCGGCGAACAGCGGGCGGATCGGACGATCGATCAGACGGGAGGTCAGGGTTTCTTTCTCGGAGGGACGGCCTTCGCGCTTGAAGAAACCACCGGGGATACGGCCAGCGGCGTAGGTCTTCTCGATGTAGTGCACGGACAGAGGGAAGAAATCGCGGCCAGCTTCGGGCTGCTTGGCGGCCACCACGGTGACCAGGACGCTGACAGCGTTATCGATACTGACCAGAACGGCACCGGAAGCCTGGCGAGCAATGCGGCCTGTTTCCATGGTGACGGTGCTGTTGCCTAACTTGAATTGCTTGATTACCGGTTTCACGGTGTCTTCTCTCTCTTCTTTGCCTTTGGGGGAAACTCTGGGCATGGCCGGGAATCGGACCCGGCCATGTCCAAACGGGGCTGGTCTTAGCGACGCAGACCCAGACTGCTGATCAAAGCGCTGTAACGAGACAGGTCTTTCGATTTCAGGTAGTCCAGCAGCTTGCGGCGCTGGTTAACCATGCGAATCAGACCACGACGGGAGTGGTGATCCTTCTTGTTGTCCTTGAAGTGGCCTTGCAGCTTGTTGATGTTTGCAGTCAACAGAGCTACCTGGACTTCCGGAGAACCGGTATCACCTTCGCCGCGCTTGTACTCGGCAACGATTGCAGCTTTTTCTTCAACACTCAGTGACATCTCGTATTTCCTCTGAGGTAACAGGCCGGGAGCAGTTCTCCCGTGTTTTAAATCGAGGTATGACCATGCCTGTTGACAGCCACCCTCGTGGTGACCCGCTATCGGGTCAACTCCAACGCCGAATCATACTCCCGAATGGTCGAGGATTCAGCCCAATTCTGCATTGCCGCCCGCGCCGCAGGCGACGAACCATCAGGGATCGAAGCGCAGCAGCCGCTTGGGCGCAACGCGCGCGTCGTCGGTCATCTCGCCAATGCCGAGAAAACGGCCGCTGGCATCGCGCAAACGCACCTTGCCAAAGGCCGGGCTACCCGGCACCCGCACGGCCTGGCCGTGATTCAGGTAGTAGGCAGTCTGCTCGGTCAAATCCAGTACCGGCCAGTCTTCCAGACCGCTGTCCATCGGCAGCAGCAGGTGATCCAATGCTTCGGCACCGCCCTCGGCGTGCAACGCCTCGAGCGCTTCCAGCGTAACTGACTGACTCAGATCGAAGGGGCCTGCCTTGATGCGGCGCAACGCAGCCACATGCGCACCACAGCCAAGCGCCGCGCCGATATCCTCAACCAGACTGCGTATATAGGTACCCTTGCTGCAATGTACTTCCAACTGCAGACGGTCGCCTTCAAGGCCCAGAATGTTGAGCTCACTGATGGTCACCGTGCGCGCCTTGCGCTCAATGGTTTCGCCGGCGCGTGCCAGCTTGTAGAGTGGCTGACCTTCGTGCTTGAGCGCCGAATACATCGGCGGCACCTGGTCAATCTCGCCGCGGAAGCGCGGCAACAGCGCCTCAACGTCCGCAAGCGCAACGTCGACCGGCTTCATCTCCAGCACATCACCCTCAGCATCACCGGTGGCGGTGGTCATGCCTAGCCGCGCTTCGGTGACATACGCCTTGTCGGCATCGAGCAGGTACTGCGAAAACTTGGTCGCCTCGCCCAGACACAGCGGCAGCACGCCGGTCGCCAAGGGATCAAGACTACCGGTGTGCCCGCCTTTGGCAGCATTGAACAGCCAGCGGACCTTTTGCAGGGCCGCGTTGGAGCTCATGCCCAGGGGCTTGTCGAAAATCAGGATGCCGTCAATCGCACGGCGCTTGCTCTTCGCTCCAGCCACCCGCTACTCCTTGTCGCCGTCGCCATGCTGGCGATCTTCCGCTACCGCACGCTCAATCAGTGACGACAGGTGCACACCGCGACGGATGCTCTCGTCGTACTGGAAATGCAGGCTCGGAATCGTCCGCAACTTCATGGTACGGCCCAGCAGCATGCGCAGATAACCGGAAGCGTCTTTCAAGATATCAAGGTTGAGCGCGATATCTTCGGCACTGTCCCGGTTCATCAGAGTGATAAACACCTTCGCGTGGGACATGTCGCGACTGACCTCAACGGCCGTCACGGTGACCATACCCAAGCGCGGATCGCGGACCTCACGCTGAATCAGCTGCGCCAGTTCGCGCTGCATCTGATCAGCTACCCGCTGGGTACGACTGTATTCTTTTGCCATAGTAACCATCTCAAGCGACAAACTCCGGGCTGCCAGGCAGACCGGAGTTTGTCGCGAATATCAGGCGGCGCCCGACAGGGCCACCGCTATCGAATTACAGACTGCGCTGTACCTGAACACGCTCGAACACCTCGATACGGTCGCCGGTACGCACGTCGTTGTAGTTCTTGACGCCGATACCACACTCCATACCGTTGCGCACTTCGCCGACGTCATCCTTGAAGCGACGCAGGGATTCCAGCTCGCCTTCGTAGATAACCACGTCTTCGCGCAGTACACGGATCGGACGGTTACGATGCACGGTGCCCTCGATGACCATACAGCCAGCCACCGCGCCAAACTTCGGCGAACGGAACACATCACGCACTTCGGCGACACCCAGAATCTGCTCGCGAACATCGCTGCCGAGCATACCGGACAGAGCCTTCTTCACGTCATCAATGATCTCGTAGATGACACTGTAGTAACGCAGATCCAGACCTTCAGTCTCGATGATCTTGCGCGCCGCTGCGTCCGCACGGACGTTGAAGCCGAAGACTACCGCGTTGGAGGCCAGTGCCAGGTTGGCGTCGGTCTCGGTGATACCGCCCACGCCGCCGGAGACGATCTTGACCTGTACTTCGTCGTTGCCCAGCTCGGACAGCGAGCCCTGCAGTGCTTCCAGGGAGCCACGCACGTCGGCCTTGATAACGATATTGAGGGTCTTCTTCTCGTCCTGGCCCATGTTCTCGAACATGTTTTCCAGCTTGGCAGACTGCTGACGCGCCAGCTTGATCTCGCGGAACTTGCCTTGGCGGAACAGCGCCACTTCACGGGCCTTCTTCTCGTCGGCCACGACGTTCAGCTCGTCACCGGCATCCGGCGTGCCATCCAGACCCAGGATCTCGACCGGAATGGAGGGGCCGGCTTCCTTGATCGGCTGGCCGTTCTCGTCAAGCATGGCACGAACACGGCCGTAGTTGACACCAGCCAGCACCACGTCGCCCTGACGCAGGGTACCGTTCTGCACCAGCACGGTCGCCACCGGGCCACGACCCTTGTCGAGACGGGATTCAACGACTACACCACGACCAGGCGCAGAGGGCTGAGCTTTCAGCTCCAGAACTTCAGCCTGCAGCAGGACCGCTTCGAGCAGCTCTTCGATACCAGTCCCGGCCTTGGCCGAGACGGGCACGAACATGGTGTCGCCACCCCACTCTTCCGGAATTACATCACGGGCTGCCAGATCGTTCTTGATGCGATCCGGATCGGCGTCTTCCTTGTCGATCTTGTTGATCGCGACAACGATAGGTACACCGGCCGCCTTGGCGTGTTGAATCGCCTCTTCGGTCTGCGGCATCACACCGTCATCGGCGGCAACCACCAGAATCACGATATCGGTTGCCTTGGCACCGCGGGCACGCATGGCGGTAAAGGCTGCGTGACCGGGGGTATCCAGGAAGGTCACCATGCCGCGATCGGTTTCCACGTGGTAGGCACCGATGTGCTGGGTAATACCACCCGCCTCACCGGAGGCCACTTTGGCACGACGAATGTAGTCGAGCAAAGAGGTCTTACCGTGGTCAACGTGGCCCATGACAGTCACCACCGGCGCACGGCTCAGCTCTTCACCTTCATGGTGCATGGACTCAACCAGCTTGTCTTCCAGATCGCTCTCGCGAACCTGCTTGACCTTGTGGCCCATGTCTTCGGCAACGATGGCTGCCGTGTCCTGATCCAGTACCTGGTTGATCGTCACCATGGTGCCGTTCTTGAACATGTACTTGATGACCTCGGCGGCCTTGACCGACATCTTCTGCGCCAGCTCGGCAACGGTGATGGTTTCACCGATCACCACTTCACGAACCACCGGGCCGGAGGGCTTCTCGAAGCCATGCTGATTGCGCTTTTTGGCTTTCAGCTTGCCACCACCGCCGCGGCGACGGCTGTCGCCATCGTCATCGACCGAAAGACGCGGAGCGTTCCGGGCCTTGTCTTTGCCACCATGGCCGCCAGCGCGCTTGCGGCTGCGCTGCTCTTCCTCGTCGCGAGACTTGCGACGGGCTTCTTCTTTCTTTTTGTGATGCTCAGCCGGAGTCGGCTCAGCAGGCGGAACCGGGGCCGACGCCGGGGCAGCAGCCTCCGCGACAGCCGCTTCTGCCTCTTTGGCCGCCGCGACGGCGGCAGCATCAGCCTGACGCTTGGCTTCAGCATTCGCGGCATCCGCCTCGCGTTGCGCAGCTTCCTCAGCCTTGCGCTTGGCTTCTGCTTCAGCTGCTTGCTGGCGAGCTTCTTCTGCTGCGCGCAGCTGCTCGAGCTCGCGCTGACGCTCGGCTTCCAAATCGGCCGGCTCACGCTTGACGTAGGTGCGCTTCTTGCGCACTTCCACGTTTACCGTCTTGCTGCCAGCGACCTTCAAGGTGCTGACTGTTTTGCGCTTGAGGGTAATCTTGCGCGGCTCTGAGCCGGAATCACCATGGGCGTTTTTCAGATACGCCAGCAGCGCCTGCTTTTCATCATCACTGACTGCCTGCGCAGGGCCAGTCTGCGACAGACCCGCTTCCTGCATCTGTTGCAGCAGGCGCTCTACCGGAGTACCTACTTCATCAGCCAATTGTTTGACCGTCACTTCCGCCATTCACTTCTCTCCTCAGTCGGGTCCGTGCGTCACCGCAGGGGGAATCTCGTCGAGTCCGACCGGTTATTCAAACCAGGGGGCGCGGGCTGCCATGATCAGAGCCGCAGCACGCTCTTCATCGATACCGTCGATGTCGAGCAGGTCATCAACAGACTGCTCGGCCAGATCTTCCATTGTCAGGATGCCGTTGGCAGCGAGCTGAAACGCCAGCGCACGGTCCATACCATCCATGTTCAGCAGGTCGTCAGCCGGCTGAGCATCTTCCAGTTTTTCCTCGTTGGCGATGGCTTTGGTCAGCAGGCGATCCTTGGCACGAGCACGCAGCTCGTTGACGATATCCTCATCAAAGCCATCGATCTCCAGCAGCTCTTCCATCGGTACATAGGCCACCTCTTCCAAGGTGGTGAAACCTTCTTCAACCAGCATCTGTGCGACTTCTTCGTCCACATCCAGCTCGTCGACAAAGTTGCGCAGAATGTCACCGGTCTCGGCTTCCTGCTTGGCTCGGATATCATCCTCGGTCATCACATTCAGCGTCCAGCCGGTCAGCTGACTGGCCAGACGGACGTTCTGGCCGCTGCGGCCGATGGCCTGAGCCAGATTGTCTTCAGCCACCGCCAGATCAATGGTCTGGGTGTCTTCATCCAGAATGATGGAGGCGATTTCCGCCGGCGCCATGGCGTTGATCACAAATTGCGCCAGGTTGTCGTCCCAGAGCACGATGTCTACGCGCTCGCCACACAGCTCACCGGAGACCGCCTGCACACGAGAACCGCGCATACCGATACAGGCACCTTGCGGATCGATGCGCTTGTCCTTGGAGCGAACGGCGATCTTGGCGCGCGAGCCCGGATCACGGGCAGCGCCCATGACTTCGATCAGCTCTTCAGCAATTTCCGGCACTTCGATGCGGAACAGCTCGATGATCATTTCCGGACAGGCGCGCGACAGCACCAGCTGCGGGCCACGGTTCTCGGTGCGGATATCCTTCAGCAGGGCACGAATACGGGTGCCGGAGCGGAAGGTTTCACGCGGAATCATTTCTTCACGAGGCAGCACCGCTTCGGCGTTATTACCCAGATCGACGATCACGCTGTCGCGGGTAACCTTCTTGACCGTACCGCTGATAATGTCGCCCAAACGATCGCGGTAGGCATCGACCACCTGCGCACGCTCGGCTTCACGTACCTTTTGCACGATCACCTGCTTGGCGATCTGGGCGGCAATACGACCAAACTCGACCGATTCGATCTTTTCTTCAGTAACGTCACCAATGGCCAGGGCGGCATCGCGCTCCTGTGCCTGATCCAGTGTCAACTGAATGTCCGGATCATCAAAGTCTTCATCAGCCACAACGGTCCAGCGGCGGAAGGTATCGTAGTCGCCGGTGTGGCGGTTGATCGACACACGCACGTCTACTTCGTCTTCGTAACGCTTTTTGGTCGCCGTCGCCAACGCCAGCTCCAGCGCTTCGAAGATAACTCCGGGTGGAACACCCTTCTCGTTGGAAACGGATTCCACAACCAGCAACACTTCTTTGCTCATCGTATGCCTCGCCTAACGCCATCCATTGGGCCGTGCAGCCCGAAATTTGCTCAAAAACGCGGAATGATATTGCCCTTGTCGATCCAGTCGACGGGCAGCAGGTACTCGTGATCATCTACCTGCAAAACGACTTCATCACCTTCCACGCCGCGAATTACACCCTGAAAATTGCGCCGCCCCTCATAGGGCGAGCGCAGTCTGATCTTGGCCTGCTCTCCTACATAGGCTGCGTACTGCTCCAGACGAAACAGCGGCCGGTCCATACCAGGAGACGAGACTTCCAGGGTGTAGTCACCTGAAATCGGGTCTTCCACATCCAGTACCGCACTGGCCTGTCGGCTGACAGCGGCACAAGCCTCAACGCTCACCCCTTCCGGGTGATCTATATAGACGCGCAACAGGGTGTGCTTACCCTGGGACAGATATTCGATCCCCCAGCAGCTGTAGCCCAAGGCCTCGACCACCGGGACCAGCAGGGCCTCCAACTCAGTCACTTTGCCGGACACATTCACCGCCTGTTTGTTGCATGAATAAAAAATGGGCCTAAAGCCCATCGTTGAGTCTGGCCACTTCGCACAGGCGAAGCCCAGAGACCAATGCCGAACCGGCATATAGCTAACAAAAAGCCCCTGAAAAGGGGCCTTTTGAGACTGGTTGCGGGGGCAGGATTTGAACCTACGACCTTCGGGTTATGAGCCCGACGAGCTACCAGACTGCTCCACCCCGCGTCGAATCTAGGGCGTGAATTATACGCGCAGAAGCCTCGCAAGACAACCGGCGTAAACCACCCCTGAAAAGAACAGGGCCTGTCAAACCAGGCCCTTATTTTGATTGGTGCGGAAGATGGGACTCGAACCCATACACCCTAAGGCACTACCCCCTCAAGATAGCGTGTCTACCAATTCCACCACTTCCGCAAAAACTTTTTACCATCGCAGCCTATTTTTACTCGGCTGCCGGCGGCACTTCCTCACCCAGCGTCTCAGGCACGTCACTCGGCAACACATCCTGCTCCAGCACCGGCACGTCTTCATCCAACATGGGGGCAGGCTCAGCCTGCTCGATCTGCAGCGCAGGTGACGGCAGACCCGCCTCAACCGCTGCATCCGCCTTGTGGCTGGCATAATAAGCCAGACCCAGGGAGGTCAGGAAAAACACAGTCGCCAGGATCGCTGTAACACGACTCAGGAAATTGCCAGACCCCTGACTGCCGAACACAGTCCCGGACGCACCAGCACCAAAGGACGCACCGGCTTCGGCACCCTTGCCCTGCTGCATCAGAACCAGACCAACCAGGGCAATAGCCACCAGCAGGTGCAGTACTACAATCACGGTCTCAATCATTACACTCGTCCAGCGGCGCGAGCGATCGCACCGAACTCTGCTGCATTGAGAGAGGCTCCACCAATCAGCCCCCCATCGATATCCGGCATGGCAAACAACGCTTCGGCGTTCTCACCCTTCACGCTGCCACCGTAAACTATCTGCACCTTGCGCGCCTGCTCATCATCAAGCATGGCGAGCCGTGCGCGAATCATGGCGTGCACATCCTGGGCCTGCTCAGGGGTTGCCGTCAAGCCGGTGCCAATCGCCCAAACAGGCTCATACGCCACCACACCTTCAGCCAAACCACCCACGCCAAACACATCCAGCACCGCCTGCAACTGCCGACCTACCACTTCAGCCGTCTGCCCAGCATCGCGCTCAGCTTGCGTCTCACCGACACAGAGCACCGGGCGCAACCCGCTGGCCAACGCAGCAGCAAACTTGCGGCAGACGACATCATCAGTCTCGCCAAACAGCGAACGACGCTCGGAGTGCCCAACCAGAACGTAAGCGCAACCTGCGTCGCGCAGCTGGGCGGGCGAGATCTCACCCGTCAAGGCACCCGGCTCAGCCTGAGCAGCACACACCTGACCACCAACCTGAATTGGCGTGTCCTGCAGCTGCTCGCAACAACGATCAACATACAGCGCCGGAGGAGCAACCATCAGCTCCACTCCCTCAGGCCATTCTTGCGCAGCAAGACCTTGCAGCAGGGCGTCTACAGACTGCCGTGAACCGTGCATTTTCCAGTTACCGGCGACTAGTGGACGTCGCATGCCATACCTCTCTGCCCAAGCGGGCGCCAATCTTAACCAAGTTGCATCAGCGACACAACCGACTTTTTTACCCGCCACACACCTGGGTTACAACAGCTGCCAACGCGGTCGCTTCCTGCTCAACCTTGGCAGCATCCTGCCCCTCGACCATGACCCGCACCAGCGGCTCGGTGCCGGACAGGCGCAACAGCACGCGCCCCGAACCCGCCAGCCGGGACTCCGCCTCAGCAACCGCCTGCTTTACGACCGGGTTCTGCGCAGGCGATGCCTGCCCAGGCGCATAACGCACATTGATCAATTTCTGGGGGCACTTCTGCATACAGCTGCGCGCCTGCGCGAGACTCTGCTCACTGCGTTGCAACGCCTTGAGCACCTGCAGCGCAGCGATAATACCGTCTCCTGTCGAAGTGTGGTGCAGGCACACTATGTGCCCCGACGACTCACCTCCCACCAGCCAGCCGCGCTCACGCAGCTCGGCCATCACGTAGCGATCGCCCACCTTGGCGCGCACGAAGGGCACGCCCTGCTCCTTGAGCGCCAACTCCAAACCAAGATTGCTCATCAACGTACCCGCGACGCCGCCATTGAGCAGGCCGCGCCGCTGCAGATCGAGGGCAATGATGCACAGCAACTCGTCACCATCCACCTCTTCGCCAGCATGGTCCACCATCAATACGCGATCGCCGTCGCCATCGAAGGCAATACCCAGATCAGCACCTTCGCGCAAGACAACCTCTCTCAGCGCCGCCATATCAGTGGAGCCGTGACCCGCGTTGATATTCAGCCCATCAGGACTGGCACCTATCACCACGACCTCCGCCCCCAGCTCCCGAAAGACACTCGGCGCCACTTTATAGGTCGCGCCGTGCGCGCAGTCGAGCACCAGTTTCATGCCCTTGAAGCTGGTACTGGTAGGCACGCTGCTTTTACAAAACTCGATATACCGTCCAGCAGCATCCTCCACCCGAGTGACCTTACCCAAGGCAGCCGAGTCGACCACGTTCATTGGGCTGTCGACCAGGCGCTCGATCTCGAGCTCAAGGCTGTCCGGCAACTTGCTGCCAGCGCCCGAGAAGAACTTGATGCCGTTGTCGTAAAAGGGGTTATGCGAAGCGCTGATGACGATACCCACATCAGCCATAAAGGTACGCGTCAGATAGGCAATCGCCGGCGTGGGCATGGGGCCAAGCAGTTGAACCTGCGCGCCGGCAGCTGACAACCCTGCCTCCAGCGCCGACTCGAACATGTAGCCGGAAATCCGCGTATCCTTACCAATAATGACCCGGCAGGCACCGTGATGCCGAAAAGCAGTCCCGACAGCCCAGCCCAGCTTGAGCATGAACTCCGGCGTAATTGGCGCATCACCGACGCGGCCGCGAATGCCATCGGTTCCAAAATAGCGTTTTTCCATGGACTAACTCTTGTTATGAAAGTTGTGACTGCCGGGCTTGGCGCACCGCTTGCGCCATCGCAACGGCATCCCGGGTAGCTGCGACGTCGTGAGCCCGAATAATACCGGCGCCCGCGTCGACGGCCAGAGCAGCCAGAGCAAGGCTGCCGTAGAGGCGCTGATCGACAGGGCGATCCAGTACCTGGCCAATCATGCTCTTGCGCGATACCCCGACCAGCACCGGCAACCCCTGCGGGCGCAAGTCAGCCAGGCGCGCAAACAACTGCAGGTTGTGCTCCAGCGACTTGCCAAAGCCAAACCCGGGGTCCAGAACCAACCGCTCACGGGCAATACCGGCACCCTCGCAGGTCTCTACCCGCGCCTGCAGATAGGCATTTACCTCATCCAGCACACTGGCATAACGCGGCGCAAGCTGCATGGAGTCCGGCTCACCCTGACGATGCATCAGACAGACCGGTAACCCGGTAGCCCGCGCTGCTTCCAGCGCACCATCGCGCTCAAGCGAGCGCACATCATTGATTAGCCCGGCGCCGGCGGCGGCCGAGTCACTCATGACCTCAGGAGAGCTGGTATCCACCGAAATAATCACGTCAAACCGTGATGCAATGGCCTCAACCATTGGCACGACTCGCTCAAGCTCCTGCCCCACTGGTACGGGTACCGCACCCGGACGGGTGGACTCACCACCGACATCAATCAGGGCAGCGCCATCGGCGACCATTTGCTCGACGTGCCGCAGCGCAGCGTCGCGCTGATTGAAGCGCCCGCCATCAGAGAAGGAGTCAGGGGTTACATTGAGAATACCCATGATCTGGGCGCGAGAAAGATCAAGCTCCCGGTTGCCGCATAGCAACCGGGAGCAGTTGGAGCTTGAGCTCATTGCCGAATCAATGCTCCCCGGCCGGACCACCAATCGGACCGGCGCCCTTGGCCGACTCATCCGACTTGCTATCGTCACCCTCATCACTGGTGACAATGGCGCCAGGGCCCGACTTACCGCCGTCCTGCCAATCCTTCGGTTCACGCGGCACGCGACCGGCCATGATGTCGTCGATCTGCTGAGTGTCGATGGTCTCGTACTTCATCAGCGCCTCGGCCATCATGTCGAGCTTGTCACGGTTCTCGTCCAGCAGACGGCGCGCCGTGCCGTAGCACTCATCGATGATGCGACGCACCTCTTCGTCAATCTGCTTGGCCGTCTCTCCGGACACACCAGACAATCCGCTGCCACCGGAGCGACCCAGGTACCCCGAATCTTCCTCTTCAGCGTATTGCAGCGGACCGAGCTTCTCGGACAGCCCCCACTTGGTCACCATATTTTTGGCCAGCTGGGTAGCCCGCATAATGTCGTTCGATGCACCGGTAGTCACACCATCAAAGCCCAGCGTCATCTCCTCGGCGATACGACCACCGAACAGCGAACAGATCTGACTGGTCAGCGCACGCTTGGACAGGCTGTAGCGATCCTCTTCCGGCAGGAACATAGTCACGCCCAGCGCACGACCGCGCGGAATAATGGTGACCTTGTAGACCGGGTCATGCTCGGGCACGAGGCGACCAACAATCGCGTGGCCGGATTCATGGTAAGCGGTGTTGAGCTTTTCCTTCTCGGACATGACCATGGACTTGCGCTCGGCGCCCATCATGATCTTGTCCTTGGCCATCTCGAACTCGCCCATTTCCACCAGGCGCTTGTTGGCACGCGCGGCGAACAGTGAGGCCTCGTTCACCAGGTTGGCCAGATCAGCACCGGAGAAGCCAGGCGTACCACGGGCGATCAGCGACGGCTTAACGTCATCACCCAGCGGCACCTTGCGCATATGTACCTTGAGGATCTGCTCACGACCACGAATATCCGGCAGCCCAACGACCACCTGACGATCGAAGCGACCGGGACGCAGCAGAGCCGGATCCAGCACGTCTGGACGGTTGGTAGCCGCTATCACGATGATGCCGTCGTTCGGCTCAAAGCCGTCCATCTCAACCAGCAACTGGTTCAGGGTCTGCTCACGCTCGTCGTGACCGCCACCCATTCCCGAGCCACGATGGCGACCGACCGCGTCGATCTCGTCGATAAAAATGATGCACGGCGCGTGCTTCTTGGCCTGCTCGAACATGTCGCGCACACGCGATGCACCGACACCTACGAACATTTCAACAAAGTCGGAACCGGAGATGGTGAAGAACGGCACCTTGGCTTCGCCGGCGACCGCCTTGGCAAGCAGGGTCTTACCGGTACCCGGCTGACCCACCATCAGTACGCCGCGCGGGATATGGCCGCCCAGGCGCTGGAACTTGCCCGGATCACGCAGAAACTCGACCAGCTCCTGCACGTCTTCCTTCGCTTCGTCACAGCCGGCGACATCGGAAAAAGTGGTTTTGACCTGATCCTCGGTCAGCATGCGCGCCTTGCTCTTGCCAAAGCTCATAGGGCCGCCGCGGCCACCGCCGCCACCCTGCATCTGACGCATGAAGAACATGAAGATGGCGATAATGATCAGGATCGGGAAGCTGGCAATCAGCAACTGAGTCCAGATGCTCTGCTGCTCGGGCTGCTTGCCCTCGATGATGACATCGTTGTCGAGCAGATCGCCGATCAGGCCATTATCCTGAATCGCCGGGCGCACGGTTTTGAAGGACTCACCACTGCGCTCGCGCCCGGTGATGATATAGCCATCCACCGTCACCCGCTCGACCTGGCGGCTCTCTACCAGATCAAGGAACTGGGAGTAATTCAGCGTATCCGGTTCCTTGGTACTACTGAAGTTGTTCATCACCGTGACCAGTACGGCGGCAATGATCAGCCACAGGATGAGGTTCTTCGCCATATCGTTCAATTCACTACCCTCTTGCTCCCAGCACCATTGCGGGAGCCTTGCTGAGTCTGTTGTCCACCCTGCCCACATTACACCAGTTTAGGCCAACTCGGCAGTCGACGCTGTGTAACGCCCTGTGTCGCTAGACTGCATCGACAACGCCGGGTTCCGGCAGCGCGGCCAAATCTACTCTGCCCGCCCCTTGAATCCGCGGGCCAGCAGGTAGGTCTCTCGCGAGCGCCCGCGTGAAGCATCGGGCTTGCGAGTCACCAGCTTGTCGTATTGCCCGCGCATTTCGCGGAAATACTCGTCAAAGCCTTCACCATGGAACACCTTGATCAAAAAATCGCCACCCGGGCGCAACACCCGTGCCGCCATGTCCAGCGCCAGCTCGCACAGATACATGGCCCGCGGCTGATCTACCGCAGGTGTTCCACTCATATTGGGGGCCATATCTGAAATAACAAGGTCTACCTGCGAATTACCGATGGCCGCCAGGATGGCCTCGAAGACAGTGTCCTCGGTAAAGTCGCCCTGGATAAAGGTGACATCGGGAATGCTATCCATGGCCAGAATATCCGAGGCAATGATGCGCCCCTTCTCGCCAATCAACCGCGCAGCGACCTGAGACCAGCCGCCAGGCGCAGCCCCCAGATCAAGCACGGTCATGCCCGGCTTGAGGATGCGATCACGCTCCTGAATCTCCAGCAGCTTGTAACTGGCGCGCGAGCGGTAACCGTCCTTCTGCGCCTGCTTTACGAAGGGATCATCAAAATGTTCCTTGAGCCAACGCTTGCTTGTCTTGGACTGTGCCACGGAATACCTCGTGCAGCGGGCCACGCCGCCGGTTAAACTAGTGCATCACACACTTAATGAATTTTCATACGGAACATTATGGCGCTCAGCTCCGCACAGAAAAAAGATCTCAAGCGCATCGGCCATCATTTGAAGCCGATCGTCATTATCAGTGAACAGGGTATCAGCGAAGGCGTACTGGCCGAACTGGACCGTGCGCTGAACGATCACGAACTGATCAAGATTCGCGTCACCGTCAGTGACCGTGACGCCAAGCAGGCCCTGATCAACGAGGCTTGCCAGCAAAGTGGCGCCGAGCTGGTTCAGGTCATCGGCAAGATGGCTATCTTGCTGCGCCGGGCCAAAAAGCCCAACCCCAACCTGTCCAACCTCAAGCGTTTTCAGGGGTTCTGAGCCGGCAGCGCATCAGCCCCGCACCTCGTCCGGGCGGGGCTGGACCGCCAGCACCAGGCCAGCGAAGGCAACCACCAGATAGCAGAAGATCCCGTACAACGGGTTCGGCTGCAGACTAAAGCCAAAAAACGCACCTGCCGCCAGCAATACCAGCACCAGCATCTGTACCCGCAGATCGCGCCATCCAGCAAGCCGCAGTCCCAACTGAAGCAACTGCAGCGCACCGGCAACCAGTGCAATCAACATGACCGATGGGCGCAGCACCGACGCTGCCTCGTCGACCAGCAGGGGCGCCAGCCCCATATGCCGCAGGCCGGGCAGCAGAATGAAGTGCAAACTCCACACCGCACCCACCCAGAGCGTCAGCAGCAGCTGCCAGGCAATGCGTCCGGCGCTTTGCCGCGCCGGACCACCCGTGCTGGCAGCCTGCTCCGTCACAGGTGCTGGACCTCGACGATTTCGTACTCGACGACACCGCCGGGCGTTTTCACCGCCACGATTTCGCCTTCTTCCTTGCCAATCAAGGCGCGGGCGATGGGCGAGTTGACCGACAGCTTGCGCTGCTTGATGTCAGCCTCGTCATCACCGACGATCTGATACACCACTTCCTCGTCAGTATCGACGTTGGCGATGGTCACGGTAGTGCCAAAAATGACCTTGCCGGTATGGGCAATACTGGTCACGTCGATCACCTGCGCATTGGACAGGCGGCCTTCGATATCGCGAATGCGCGCCTCCACCATCCCCTGTTGCTCGCGGGCAGCGTGGTATTCGGCATTTTCCTTGAGATCCCCCAACTCGCGCGCTTCGGCGATCGCCTGGGTGATCTGCGGACGCAGTTCGGTCTTCAGGTGCTTCAGTTCGACTTCGAGGGCTTCTGCGCCCTGCTTGGTCATTGGGTACTTCATGAATCAGATACCTTTGTGCAGATCCTGGAGGCGGCGTACTGCGCGCTCCGGACCAAATTTCAGTGCAGTGCAGACAGCCTCGCCACCGGCCAGCGTGGTGGTGGAGTAGACCTTGTGCTGCAACGCGTTGCGACGGATGGAGTAGGAGTCAGCAATCGACTGGCGACCTTCGGTGGTGTTGATCACCAGATCAATCTCGTCGTTCTTGATCATGTCGACAATATGCGGACGCCCTTCGGTCACCTTGTTCACGCGACGTACCGGCAGGTTGGCCGCTTCCAGCACCTTGGCAGTGCCGGCGGTCGCAACCACTTCAAAACCCAGGTCGATCAGATCGCGGGCAACATCGACCACCAGCGGCTTGTCGTCTTCACGCACACTGATGAACACGGTGCCGCTGGTCGGCAGCACTTCACCAGAACCCAGCTGGGACTTGGCAAACGCCTCACCGAAGCTGTCACCCACACCCATTACCTCACCGGTGGACTTCATTTCAGGGCCGAGGATCGGGTCTACGCCGGGGAACTTGGCGAACGGGAACACCGCTTCCTTAACGCTGAAGTACGGCGGCACCACCTCTTCAGTGAAGCCCAGTTCCTGCAGCGTCTTGCCGGCCATCACGCGGGCAGCAATCTTGGCCAGCGACTGACCGATGCACTTGGATACGAACGGCACGGTACGGGAGGCGCGCGGGTTGACCTCGATCACGTAGATGTCCTCGCCCTGCACCGCCATCTGCACGTTCATCAGGCCGACCACGCCCAGCTCCAGTGCCATCTTGCGCACCTGCTCGCGAATATCGTCCTGGATGTTCGCCGGCAGCGAATACGGCGGCAGCGAGCACGCCGAGTCGCCAGAGTGCACGCCAGCCTGTTCGATGTGCTGCATGATCGCCCCGATCACCACATCCTTGCCGTCAGAGACCGCGTCAATATCCACTTCGATGGCGCAGTTCAGGAAGTGATCCAGCAGCACGGGGCTGTCGTTGGACACCTTGACCGCCTCGCGCATGTAGCGCTTGAGTTCTTCTTCCTGATAGACGATTTCCATCGCCCGCCCGCCCAGTACGTAGGACGGACGCACCACCAGCGGATAACCGATGCGCTTGGACAGTGCGAGAGCCTCGTCTTCGCTACGCGCAGTCGCATTCGGCGGCTGACGCAGTGCCAGGCGCTCAACCATCTGCTGGAAGCGCTCACGGTCTTCGGCGCGGTCAATCGCCTCGGGGCTGGTACCGATAATCGGCACGCCGGCCTCTTCCAGCGCACGCGCCAGTTTGAGCGGCGTCTGACCACCGTACTGCACGATCACACCCTTGGGCTGTTCGACGCGAACGATTTCCAGCACGTCTTCCAGGGTCACCGGCTCGAAATACAGACGATCCGAGGTGTCATAGTCGGTGGAAACGGTTTCCGGGTTGCAGTTGACCATGATGGTTTCGTAACCATCTTCACGCATCGCCAGTGCAGCGTGAACACAGCAGTAGTCAAACTCGATGCCCTGACCAATACGGTTCGGCCCACCACCCAGCACCATGATCTTGTCACGGCTGGACGGATTGGACTCGCACTCTTCTTCATAGGTCGAGTACATGTAGGCGGTATCGGTGGCGAACTCGGCCGCACAGGTATCAACGCGCTTGTACACCGGCAGTACGTTCAGCTTGTGACGGTGACGACGCAGGCTCTTTTCGCTCACCGCCAGCAGCTGCGACAGACGCAGGTCGGAGAAGCCCTTGCGCTTGAGGCGGAACATCAGGCTGTAGTCGATGTCGGCCAGCCCCAGCGTCTTGACCCGCTCTTCTTCCTTGACCAGGTCCTCGATCTGAACCAGGAACCAGGTATCGATCTTGGTCAGATCAAACACCTGCTGCAGGGTCATGCCGGCGCGGAACGCGTCAGCCACGTACCAGATGCGATCCGCACCCGGGACGGTCAGCTCGCGGGTCAGCTCGGTCATTACGTCGTCGGCAGCCGGATCGACCTTGGGGTCGAAACCGCAGACGCCCACCTCCAGGCCGCGCAGCGCTTTCTGCACGGACTCCTGGAAGGTGCGACCGATCGCCATCACTTCACCGACCGACTTCATCTGGGTAGTCAGGCGCGCATCGGCGTTGGGGAATTTCTCAAACGCGAAACGTGGAATCTTGGTAACCACGTAATCGATGGACGGCTCGAAGGACGCCGGCGTACGACCACCGGTGATGTCGTTCTGCAGCTCGTCCAGGGTGTAGCCGACAGCCAGCTTGGCCGCGATCTTGGCGATCGGGAAACCGGTGGCCTTGGAAGCCAGGGCAGAGGAACGCGATACCCGCGGGTTCATCTCGATCACGACCATGCGACCGGTGTCCGGGCAGATACCGAACTGCACGTTCGAGCCGCCAGTCTCAACACCAATCTCACGCAGCACCGCCAGCGAGGCGTTACGCATGATCTGGTATTCCTTGTCGGTCAGAGTCTGGGCCGGCGCGACAGTAATGGAGTCACCGGTGTGAACACCCATCGGGTCGAAGTTTTCGATCGAGCAAACGATGATGCAGTTGTCCTTCTTATCGCGGACCACTTCCATCTCGTACTCTTTCCAGCCGATCAGGGACTCGTCGATCAGCAGCTCGTTGGTCGGCGACAGGTCCAGACCACGGTTGCAGATCTCCTCGAACTCTTCACGGTTGTAAGCGATACCACCGCCAGTACCACCCATGGTGAACGACGGACGGATGATGCACGGAAAGCCGACCTGCTCCAGCACACCGTAGGCCTCAGCCATGGTATGTGCGATACCGGAGCGAGGGCACTCCAGACCAATGGCCTTCATCGCCTTGTCAAAGCGCGAACGGTCTTCGGCCTTGTCGATGGTGTCGGCGTTGGCACCAATCATTTCCACGCCGTACTGCTCCAGTACGCCGTGCTTCTCCAGATCCAGTGCGCAGTTCAGCGCGGTCTGACCGCCCATGGTCGGCAGCAGCGCGTCCGGGCGTTCTTTCTCGATGATCTTGGCAACCGTCTGCCACTTGATCGGCTCGATGTAGGTGGCGTCGGCCATGGCCGGGTCAGTCATGATGGTCGCCGGGTTAGAGTTGACCAGAATGACGCGGAAACCTTCTTCCTTCAGGGCCTTGCAGGCCTGAGCACCGGAGTAGTCGAACTCGCAGGCCTGACCGATGACGATAGGGCCGGCGCCGAGGATCAGAATGCTTTTAATGTCTGTACGTTTTGGCATAGTCGTTTACAAATCCTAGGTGTACCGGGGTTCAGGCGCGCTTTTTCATGGCGTCGATGAAACGGTCGAACAGCGGTGCCACATCGTGCGGACCCGGGCTCGCCTCGGGGTGGCCCTGGAAGCTGAAGGCCGCCTTGTCGGTGCGCTCGATACCTTGCAGGGTGCCGTCAAACAGCGACTTGTGGGTCGGCCGCAGGTTGGCCGGCAGGCTGGTCTCGTCAACCGCAAAGCCGTGGTTCTGACTGGTGATCATCACCACACCGGTATCCAGATCCTGAACAGGATGGTTGGCGCCATGGTGACCATGACCCATCTTGACGGTTTTGGCACCGGAGGCCAGTGCCAGCAGTTGGTGACCGAGGCAGATACCGAATACCGGGATGTCCGTTTCCAGAATTTCCTTGATCGCAGCAATGGCGTAGTCACAAGGCTCCGGGTCGCCCGGGCCATTGGACAGGAACACGCCATCCGGATTCAGGGCCAGCACGTCGGCGGCCGGCGTTTGCGCGGGCACAACAGTCAGACGGCAACCGCGCGCAACCAGCATGCGCAGAATGTTGTACTTCACACCGTAGTCGAAGGCGACAACATGGTGCGGCAGCTCAGCATCGCTCAGCTCGGGGTGGCTGTCAGTTTCCAGGTTCCAGACACTGGAGCGCCACTCATAGCTCTCCTTGACCGAGACTTCCTTCGCCAGGTCCATGCCTTTCAGGCCCGGGAAGCCGCGCGCCAGCTCCAGCGCTTTCTCTTCAGAGATATCATCACCGGCCAGCAGACAGCCGTTCTGAGAACCCTTTTCACGCAGAATGCGCGTCAGACGGCGGGTGTCGATACCAGCAATGGCGACAATGCCGTTCTCACGCAGGTAGTCATCCAGGGTCTGCTTGCAGCGCCAGTTGCTGGCGAGCAACGGCAGATCACGAATAACCAGACCGGCAGCCTGAACCGCGTCGGATTCGATATCTTCGGGAGTGACACCGGTGTTACCGATGTGGGGATAAGTCAACGTCACGATTTGACGCGCATAGGAGGGATCGGTGAGGATCTCCTGGTAACCGGTCATGGCCGTGTTGAACACGACCTCGCCAACACTGGAACCGTCGGCGCCGATGGACTCACCGCGAAAAATGCTGCCGTCGGCGAGTGCGAGAATGGCTGGCTTGGACAAGAAAACCTCCGAAAGAACTGACACATTTCACTAAACGCGGGCTGCACAAAAGCGGGAATGAAGTGGTGAACACAACATCCCGCTCGCAAAGGCATTGTCAGATACGCGCTGAATAGACAGATTAGCGCAATAGTTTAACGACTCAAGGGTGAAATATCCACTGCCGTGGCCCTTCCCGCCACCCGGCGGCGCGTCAGTCGCACATCTTCATTATCCGACTCGTCTGTGTTACAACACGACTTGCTAACCGCCGGGCAGGAGCCCAGAACAGACGGCAAAGACCGTCACCAGAGCGCCCTTGAGCGCCTGGACAACACAACAAGAACAACACAGGACTCGGGGACACCTAACATGCAAATGCACTTGAAACGCATCCTTGTGCTGCCGTTGCTACTCATCGCCGCGCTGGCCCATGCCGACCCGCTCCGCCTGCAGGCCCTGCATGAATTCCGCAGCGAAGGCTTCGAAGCGGGCACTTACCTGCTGATCGACAACAACCTGTACGAGCGCGTACGCGAACCAGGCAACCGGGAAATCTACAACACCTCCCTGCGCCGTATGGACGCCCTGCTGCGCCAGATGAACAATCCTGGCGACCTGCGCCCCCTGTACAACGACCTCGTAGCCCTGATCCGCGAACTCGAAAACATGCCTGAAGACCAGGCCCATTACAGCCTTGCCACCGTCAACCGGATCATGATGGCCCATGGCAAGCTGGAAAACGCCGCCGCCGAGCTCTACAACACCGAGGCCGCAGACGCGTCGGAAGATCTGCTCGCCCTGCACCGCCAGAGCATCGAAACCCACCGCATTCTGCTGCTGTACCAGAACAACATGTTCAGCTCGGTCGGCGTCTACTTCCTGCCAAGCAAGGAAGGCATCTTTGATGAGCTGGACGCACGCATCCATGCCGGCTCCGGCGAACTGAAGCGACTACTGCCAGAGCACGAGGCAACCTTCGAGCAGCTCGACAAGCAATACAGCTTCATCCAGCCGCGACTGATCAATCATCACGCCGACTGGGTACCCACCATTGCCGCGTTCTATCTGAGCAAAAACACCCAAACCCTAGACGAGCTGTCCCGCGAGAAGGCCAACCTCGCCGAGGCCAACGCCGGCACTCCGTAACGCCAGGGGCAACAAAAAAGGCACCGCAGCTTGCGCTCGCGGTGCCTTTTTTCTGCACTGGATGGACGATCTCAGTCCTTCAAGCCCAGCACATCCTGCATATCAAACAACCCCCGGTCACGACCAGCCAGCCACATGGCAGACCGCACCGCGCCCTTGGCAAAGGTCATGCGACTGGAGGCCTTGTGGGTAATCTCCACACGCTCGCCCTCAGTCGCAAAGAGCACCGTATGGTCGCCCACTACATCGCCAGCACGCACGGTAGCAAAGCCGATGGTCTGCGGGTCGCGCGCACCGGTTTGCCCTTCACGGCCATACACAGCCACTTTTGCCAAGTCACGACCCAGCGCATCAGCCACGACCTCCCCCATACGCAAAGCGGTGCCAGAGGGCGCATCGACCTTGTGACGATGGTGCGCTTCAATCACCTCGATATCAGCGTCATCCCCCATCACCCGGGCTGCCATATCCAGCAGCTTGAGACAGAGATTCACGCCAACACTGAAGTTGGGCGCAAAGACGATAGACACATCCTTGGCCGCCTCAGCAAGCAGCGCCTTCTCCTGCTCAGAGAACCCCGTCGTGCCAATCACCATCGACTTGCCCGCCGCGCGGCAGACTTGCAGATTGACCAGCGTGGTGGTCGGATGAGTGAAGTCGATCAGCACATCAAAGTCGTCAACCACCTGCTTCAGGTCGCCACTGATCGCCACCCCCAGGCGCCCGACGCCGGCCAGCTCCCCCGCATCAGCACCCACAAGGGAGCTATCGGGGCGCTCAATCGCTGCGGTCAGCGCAGCGCCTTCAACCTGGCCAATCGCCTCGATCAGGGTCTTGCCCATGCGCCCGGCTGCGCCTATTACCGCAATACGTCTCATGCTGCGCTCCTGACTCAGAATTTCATGTCTTCGAAGAAGTTTTTCACGCCATCAAACCAGCTCTTGGCGCGCGGCGACTGACTGGAGCCCTCTGCCTCAAGGGTCTGGCGCAACTCTTCCAGCAACTCGCGCTGACGCTTGGTCAGATTGACCGGCGTCTCGACCACAACGCGGCACAGCAGATCGCCAGGCGAACCACCACGCACGGGCGTCACGCCCTTGCCACGCAGGCGGAACAGCTTGCCAGTCTGCGCCCCTTCCGGAATCTTCAGCTTGACGCGGCCATCCAGCGTCGGCACCTCCAACTCGCCACCCAGGGCAGCATCGACAAAGCTGATCGGCACTTCGCAGTAAAGGTTTTTGCCATCGCGCTGGAAAATCTTGTGCTCGCGCACCGAGACCACGACGTACAGATCGCCCGCCGGACCACCATTGACGCCCGCCTCACCCTCACCAGCCAGGCGAATGCGGTCACCGGTATCGACACCGGCAGGCACCTTGACCGAGAGGTTTTTCTGCTTCTCTACGCGGCCTTCACCATGGCAGTCGTTGCACGGGTCGGTAATCATCTTGCCGGTGCCGTGGCAGCGCGGACAGGTCTGCTGCACAGAGAAAAAACCTTGCTGCATACGCACCTGGCCATGCCCACCACAGGTGGTACAGGTAACCGGCGTAGTGCCCTTCTTGGCGCCGCTGCCATCACAGGTTTCACAGGCAACCAGCGTTGGCACGCGAATGGTCACCGAGGTGCCACGTACCGCCTCCTCAAGATCCAGCTCCAGGGTGTAACGCAGGTCACTGCCGCGCTGCACACTGGACCGACCGCCGCGTCCGCCGCCACCAAAGATGTCACCAAAGACGTCACCAAAGATGTCGGAGAAGTTACCGCCACCAAAGCCGCCACCGCCGGCGCCCATATTCGGATCGACACCGGCATGACCGTACTGATCATAGGCCGCACGCTTGTTGGCATCGGTCAGCACTTCGTAGGCCTCGGTGGCCTCCTTGAACTTCTCTTCGGCCTTTTCGTCATCCGGGTTGCGGTCAGGGTGAAACTTCATCGCCAAACGGCGATAGGCCTTTTTCAGGTCGGCCTCGCTGGCGCCCTTCTCGACCCCCAGCACTTCATAATAATCACGCTTGGACATGTGTTCGATTTCCCTCAGAGAGTCACTCGGCACAAACGGCAACGCGGGAGAAGCTCCCGCGTTGCCAGGCAGAGTGGTCAGGCGGCACGTTCAACGCACCGCCCGGCCCGGTTCATCAAGGACTTACTTGTTGTCCTTGACCTCTTCGAACTCGGCATCAACCACGTCGTCTGCATCGTTGCCAGACTCCGCATCTGCCGCTGCGCCATCAGCCTGACCGGCCTGAGCCTGCTCGGCGTACATCTTCTGAACCAGCGGACCAGAGGCTTCGGACAGAGCGTTGATCTTGGCTTCGATCTCTTCCTTGTCACCGGTCTTGATCGCCGCTTCCAGATCGCTCAGCGCGGTTTCAATGGCCGCCTTCTCTTCGTCGGTCGCCTTGTCGCCTGCCTCGGTCAGCGTCTTGCGAGTCGCATGGACCAGCTGATCGGCTTGGTTACGCACGGTCACCAGCTCTTCGAACTTGCGATCCTCTTCGGCGTTAGCCTCGGCGTCACGCACCATCTTGTCGATTTCGTCATCCGACAGACCGGAGGACGCCTTGATCACGATGGACTGCTCTTTGCCAGTCGCTTTGTCCTTGGCGGACACGTTCAGAATACCGTTGGCATCGATGTCGAAGCTGACTTCGATCTGCGGCACGCCACGCTGCGCCGGCGGAATGTCGGCCAGGTCAAAGCGGCCCAGCGACTTATTCTGCGACGCCTGCTTGCGCTCACCCTGCAGCACGTGAATGGTCACGGCAGTCTGGTTGTCGTCAGCAGTCGAGAACACCTGCGACTTTTTGGTCGGGATGGTGGTGTTTTTCTCGATCAGCGCAGTCATCACGCCACCCATGGTTTCGATACCCAGCGACAGCGGGGTCACATCCAGCAGCAGCACGTCTTTCACGTCACCCGCCAGAACCGCACCCTGGATGGAGGCACCAATGGCAACCGCCTCATCCGGGTTAACGTCCTTGCGCGGCTCTTTGTTGAAGAACTCGGCAACCGTCTTCTGTACCAGCGGCATGCGGGTCTGACCACCCACCAGAATCACTTCGTTGATCTCGGACACGTCCAGGCCAGCATCCTGCATCGCGATGCGGCAGGGCTCGATGCTGCGTTTGATCAGATCCTCAACCAGCGACTCCAGCTTGGCGCGAGTCACCTTGACGTTCAGGTGCTTCGGACCGGACGCATCTGCCGTGATATACGGCAGGTTAACGTCAGTTTGCTGGCTGGAAGACAGCTCGATCTTGGCCTTTTCAGCAGCTTCTTTCAGACGCTGCAGAGCCAGCGGATCGTTGTGCAGATCAACGCCGTTCTCTTTCTTGAACTCGTCTGCCAGGTAGTCGATCAGACGCATGTCGAAATCTTCACCACCCAGGAAGGTGTCGCCATTGGTGGCCAGCACTTCAAACTGGTGCTCGCCATCTACTTCGGCAATTTCGATCACGGACACGTCGAAGGTACCGCCACCCAGGTCGTATACGACAACGGTGGAGTCGCCACGCGCCTTGTCCATACCGTAGGCCAGAGCAGCGGCGGTCGGCTCGTTGATGATGCGCTTGACTTCCAGACCGGCGATACGACCGGCGTCCTTGGTGGCCTGACGCTGGCTGTCGTTGAAGTAGGCCGGTACGGTGATAACCGCTTCAGTAACCGGCTCGCCGAGGTAGTCTTCGGCGGTCTTCTTCATCTTTTTCAGCACTTCGGCCGACACCTGCGGCGGCGCCATCTTCTCGTCATTGACCTGAACCCAGGCGTCGCCGTTGTCGGCTTTGACGATCTTGTAAGGCACCAGCTTGATGTCTTTCTGTACGACGTCTTCTTCAAAACGACGACCGATCAAACGCTTGACCGCGTACAGCGTGTTCTGCGGGTTGGTGACCGCCTGACGCTTGGCAGACTGACCAACCAGGGTTTCGCCGTCGTTGGTGTAGGCGACGATGGACGGCGTGGTGCGCGCACCCTCGGCGTTCTCGATCACCTTGGCGGAACCGTTTTCCAAAATGGCGACACAGGAGTTGGTGGTCCCCAGGTCGATACCGATAATCTTGCCCATATGCTTCTCTCCGAATCTGGCTACCGCGTTCAGTCAGCGGCGCTGTTTATCTGTGCATGAACCCTTGATGGGGTCTGCAAAATCAATTTCAAGCCTGCTCGTCAATCGACTGAGTGCCGGCGGCCGGAGCCTTGCTCACCACAACCATTGCCGGGCGCAGCAGGCGACCGCTCAGGGTGTAACCCTTCTGGAACACCTTGAGCACGGTATTGGCTTCAACGGCAGCGCTCTCTTCCATCGCCATCGCCTGATGCAGCTCCGGGTTGAAGGGCTCACCCTCGGGTACAACCGGCACCACCTGGAAACGGGCCAGGGTGTCGGCGAACATCTTCAGGGTCAGCTCAATCCCTTCGCGCATCGGCTTGATGGCTTCATCGTCGGCATTGGACAGCTCCAAGCCACGCTCCAGGCTGT
Organism: Pseudomonas abyssi; assembly: GCF_002307495.1. Lineage (GTDB taxonomy): Bacteria > Pseudomonadota > Gammaproteobacteria > Pseudomonadales > Pseudomonadaceae > Halopseudomonas > Halopseudomonas abyssi. The sequence goes on from NZ_NTMR01000027.1 coordinate 84,294, forward strand.
CGACGATCGGCAGCAGGTCATTGGCAAAGCGCTCGAGCGCAAACTTGTGCGCCTTTTCTACATCCTGCTCGGCACGACGGCGGGCGTTTTGCACATCGGCGACGGCCCGCAGAGCCTGATCCTGAGCGGCAGCAAGCTGTTCTTCCAGACTTGCCACGCGCGCCGCAAGATCGCCCTCAGGCGTTTCAACGGCTGCCTCGGTAGCCGCGTCCTGATCCTGCAGATCCGGTCTCTGTTCCTCTGCCATGTCTTTCTCCTGTCATAGGGTTATGGCGCTGCGGCGCTGGGCTCACAGCCTGTCAATGATGATCCGCCAGCGTCGCTGGCATTGCCTGGCAACCTATATGGGGCCATTCCCACAACCTTCAAGGGGAGATCAAAAGACAGATTGAGGGGGCTTGTAGGCGCCGGGAAAACTACTGTATAAATAACCAGAAAACCAAACAGGAGCACGCGCCATGCTGGTCCATCTCGCGGTCAACAACTACGCCATCGTCGACAACCTGGAGCTAGATCTGGGCGGCGGCATGAGTGTGATCACCGGGGAAACCGGCGCCGGCAAATCGATCATGCTCGATGCACTGGCGCTGACCCTCGGCGACCGCGCCGACAGCGGGGCCGTGCGCCCGGGCAGCGACAAAGCCGACATCCTCGCCACCTTCGACATCAGCGATATCCCGGAGGCACGCCAGTGGCTGGACGAGCGTGATCTGACGCAAGACGACGAGCAGGTCATCCTGCGCCGCGTCATCACCGCAGAAGGTCGCTCACGCGGTTACATCAACGGCTCCCCCTGCCCCCAGCAAGACCTGCGCGCCCTCGGTGAAATGCTGATCGACATTCACAGTCAGCACGAACACCAATCGCTGCTGAAAACCGATACCCACCGCCGCCTGCTGGACGAATACGCCGGCGCCGGCGAGCTGGCTCGCCAGGTACAGCTCGCCGCACAGCGCTGCCGCCAGACCGAGAAGGCTCTGCTGCAGGCCAGCCGCCAGAGCGAAGAGCAGAGCGCACGTCAGCAGCTGCTGACCTATCAGCTGGACGAACTGGACAACCTCAGCCTGCAGGATGGCGAACTGGAAGCGCTGGAAAACGAACAGCGCCAACTGGCCAGCGCCGACCAGATCCTGCACTCCTGCCAACAGGTCATCAACATCTGCAGCGAGAACGATGCCGGTAGCGTGCTCCAAGCCCTGACCGCCAGCCTGCAGCGTCTTGACGGTTTCAAGAATCACAGCAGCCAACTGGGCGAAGCCAGCGACCTGATTGCCAGCGCCCAGATTCAGATTGAAGAAGCCGTGGGCGAGCTGACCCGCTACCTGGATCACTTTGAGGCCGACCCGGAGCGCCAACAATATGTTGAAGAGCGCCTGAGCGCCATCTTCGAGCTGGCCCGCAAGCATCGCATCCAGCCGGCCGAGCTACCGGTTTTGCAGCAGCAGCTGATTGATGAACTCGAAGGCCAGCAGCAGCAAGCCGCCGACGCCGAGCGACTGCAGGGGGAACTGACCGCCTATCAGGCGCACTATCGTCAACTCAGCGAGAAGTTATCAGCTCAGCGCAGCAAAGGTGCCAGCAAGCTGGCCAAGGCAGTTACCCAGGAAATTCAGCGCCTTGGCATGCCGGGCGGTCGCATCGAGCTGCAGCTGACACCGCTGGATGCAGACAGCTACCCGGTCACCGGTCTGGAAAATGTCGAATTTCTGGTCAGCGCCAATCCCGGCCAACCCGCCAAGCCGCTGGCCAAGGTCGCGTCCGGCGGCGAACTGTCACGCATCAGTCTCGGCATTCAGGTGATTACCGCGCAAACCTCACGCGTACCGACGTTGGTATTTGATGAGGTCGATGTGGGTATCGGCGGGCCGACGGCGGAAATTGTCGGCCAACTGCTGCGCCAGCTCGGCGCCCGAGGGCAGGTACTGACAGTGACCCACCTGCCGCAGGTTGCAGCACAGGGGCATCAACACCTGTTCGTACGCAAACAGCAGACCCGCAACAGCACTCGCACCTGCATCGACCAGCTGGACACCGAGGCCCGCATTCAGGAAGTCGCCCGCATGCTGGGCGGCATTGACCTGACCGACGAATCGCTGGCCCACGCCCGCAAGCTGCTGAGCACTACCGCAGACTGACCTTGGTGCAGACACAAAAAACCGGGCGCCAGGCCCGGTTTTTTGTGCGGTGATTGCACTTATTTTTGCGGCTTGCGCACGTACAGCACCAGATTATGATCTACCAGCTCAAAGCCGTGCTCCTTGACGATCTCGCGCTGGCGACGCTCAATCTCTGCATCAAAGAACTCAACGACCTCGCCCGAGTCGACACACACCATATGGTCATGGTGCTCGCCGTCTGCCAGCTCGAATACGGCATGGCCGCCATCAAAGTTATGACGCACCACCAGGCCGGCGGCTTCGAATTGGGTCAGCACACGGTAAACAGTGGCCAGGCCAACATCTTCGCCTGCCTCCATCAGTGCCTTGTATACGTCCTCTGCGCTCATGTGGCGCTCAGTCGAGCCGTCCAGCATCTGCAGGATCTTGACCCGGGGCAGGGTGACCTTGAGGCCGGCTTTGCGGAGTTCTTGATTTTCAAGCATGGCTAGTATTCTCGTTCAGCGCTTCGCAGGGCGGGATGAGTCGGGTATGATCGGCCTTTTCAGCCATTCCACGATAGCGGATGTTAGCACGTGACGCGAAAAAGCTTTAATCGAAACCTTTGCATACTGCTATGCAGTGCATCTATCACCCTGCTTTCCGGTTGCGGCATTATCCCGGGCATTTACAAAATCGACATTCAGCAGGGCAACGTCGTCACCCAAGAGATGGTTGATCAGCTGCGGCCGGGTATGACTACCCGCCAGGTTCGCTTCATCATGGGCACGCCGCTGATTCAGGACACCTTCCATCCCAACCGCTGGGATTACCTGTACAGCATGGAATCCGGTCACAATGATCGGGTACAGGAGCGCATCAGCCTGACCTTTGAAGACAACCGTCTGGTTGGCCTGGCCGGCGACTTCATGCCGGGCAAGAGCGCAGACGAAGAGATCATGAGCGGCAGCGACGTCGAGACCTATCCGGTAGATCTGGGCGCCCCGCTCGGCACTGGCGAGTAACCTCGCCTTTCTACCTTCCGGCGCCCTGCACTGCACGGCGCCAGCACCTCCCCGCTACTCTTCCGCCTTGGCAGCCTTGGCCTTGGCAGCACGCTGCTTGCGCACTTCTTTCGGATCTGCAATCAGCGGACGATAAATCTCCACCCGCTCACCAGCCTCCAGCACCCGCTCGTCCGGCTTCGGTACCGCCTTGCCGAAAACTCCCAGCGGGCAGCTTTCCGGATCCACTTCGGGGAAGTGCTGTTCAATACCGGACAGCCGCACCGCCGCTCGCATGCTGGTCCCCTGCGGTACCGTCAGCGACAGGATCTTCTGCTTGTACGGCAGCGCGTAGGCCACCTCCACCACAATGCTCTTGTCAGCCACGCCAGGTCTCCTTGGCACGCTGACAAAAAGCATCCACCATCGCATTGGCTGCCTGATTGAACAGGGGCCCCAGGGTCGCCTTGACCAGCGCCCCGGCGTATTCAAAGTGCAGGTCCAGGGTAATCTTGCAGGCCGAATCACTCAGCGCCTTAAACTCCCAGACACCACGAAAGTCACTGAACGGCCCATCGACCAGCTGCAGCGCGATACGCTCGCCTGGGACCAGCGCATTGCGCGTGGTGAAGGACTGACTGACGCCCGCCTTGGCAATCTCCAGCCGCGCGCACATTTCATGCTCGGTTTCACTGAGAATGCTCGCCCCGGAACACCAGGGCAGAAATTCCGGGTAATGCTCAACCCGGTTTACCAGCTCGTACAGATGGCTCGCCGGGTAAGGCAGCAAAGCCGAGCGCTGAATATGCGTCATGCCGTTATCACTTGGTCAGTTCAGTTACGAGAATGATCAGAATGCCCGCAGGGGCAACATAGCGTAACAGCGAATAGACCACCGAGAACAGGCGCTGATGCCGCAGTGCCAGCTCATCACGAAACACATCACGGTCCAGTACCCAGCCGGCAAAGAGCACAAACAGCAGACCGCCCAGCGGCAGCATAAGACGACTGGTTAGATAGTCGATGGACTCAAAGAAGGTCATCCCGCCCTCGCTGGTCCAGCGGAACAGGTGCCAACCCTCGGCATCGGTCACAAAGAAGCGCGCATCGGCCAGCAGGTTGAACGACAGCACCGTGCCCAGGCCAACCACCCAGCACAGCAGCGCGATAATCGACGTCACCTGGCCGCGGCTGCGGCCAGTGCGCTCAACGAAGAAGGCAACCGCCGGCTCCAGCATCGAGATTGCCGAACTCCAGGCCGCCACGGTGACCAGCAGGAAGAACACCACGCCGAAGATATTGCCACCGGCAATGTTGCCAAAAGCGATAGGCAGGGTGACAAACATCAACCCCGGCCCCTCATTGGGCTGCAGGCCGGCCGCGAACACCACCGGAAACAGCGCCATACCCGCAGTCAACGCCACCACGGTATCCAGCAGACCGACCGTCAGCACCGTCGAGCCAATAGACGCCTTGCGCGGCATGTAGGCACCAAACACCATGATCGAGCCGACACCCACACTCAGGGTAAAGAAGGCGTGCCCCATGGCAGCAAGAATGCCGTCCGGTACTTTGGCCAGATCAAAATCAAAGAGGAAGCGCACACCTTCCATAAAGTGCCCGGTGGTCATGCTGTAGCCCAGCAGCGCCAGCAGCAGCACAAACAGCAAAGGCATCAGAATGCGCAGCGTGCGCTCCAGCCCCGCCACCACCCCACGGGCAATCACCCAGGCCGTCAGCAACATAAACAGCGAATGCCAGATGGTCAGGCGCACCGGGTCGCCGGTCAGCCCGTCAAAGCGCTGCCCGGCCCCGGCGCCATCAATGCCACTGAACTCGCCGCGCACCATGCCGACGATGTAATCGAGCGCCCAGCCGGCCACCACACTGTAAAAGGACAGAATCAGCAACGCGCCAACCATCCCCATAACCGCCGCCCACGACCAGCGCTCGGAAGCACCCGAGCAACGCGCCAGCGTACTGAGCGTATTGACCGGGCTCTGCCGACCGCGGCGGCCCAACAACGTTTCAGCCAGCATCACCGGCAAACCGATCAGCGCAATACACACCAGATAGACCAGCACAAAGGCGCCGCCGCCATACATGCCGGTCATGTACGGGAACTTCCAGATATTGCCGAGGCCTACGGCAGAGCCGGTAGCCGCAAGAATAAAGACCCAGCGACTCGCCCAGATCCCGTGAATAGAGACAGCGTCTTTGCTCATGACCGTTCCCGGTTTGCCCTGAAAAAAAGGAACGCATTGTCCAGATTTTGATCAACCCCTACAAGAGCCAGTCGACATCCTCGACGAAAGGCAAGGGTAGGCCAGTACCACGAAAACTCCACGCTATACCGCCACAAATACAGGTATAATCGCCGCCCATGAGCAAACCAAAGAAACCTGCGGCCAACAGCGGCACCATTGCCCTGAACAAAAAGGCCAAACATGACTATTTCATCGAACAGCGCTTTGAAGCCGGCATCGCCCTGACAGGCTGGGAAGTCAAAAGCCTGCGCGAGGGCAAGGTGCAACTGGTCGACAGCTACATCATGCTCAAGAACAACGAAGCCTTTCTGCTCGGTGCCCACATCACCCCGCTGAAAACCGCCAGCACCCACGTGATTGCAGACCCGACTCGCACCCGCAAGCTGCTGCTGCACGCCCGTGAGCTCGACAAGCTGATCGCCGGCGTCCAGGCCAAAGGCTTCGCCTGCGTGCCCCTGGCGCTGTACTGGAAAGGCCATCTGGTCAAATGCGAAATCGCCCTGGTACGCGGCAAGAAAGACTTCGACAAACGTCAAAGCCTGAAAGAGCGCGACTGGGATCGCGAGAAGCAACGGGTCGTGCGCGAAAATAATCGCTGATTTTTTTTGCGCAGCGGCGGAACCAAGCCCACACCAGCCAGTCACAGCTTATGACAGGCCGGTCGCTCCACCGACCTGTCTATGGTTTAAAGCATGTAACGCCCTATGCCCTGATCCGTCAGGGTATTTTTTTGTCTGCACCCCGCCCTGTTCCGCACGGAACCTTTAGCGTACAATCCCGTCTCAGTAACACACCAGCAAGATTTGGGGCCGATTTGGATTCGACGACGGTTACAAAACTTGAGGGGCATGCCGAGTTGGTAGCAGATCTCGTAAATTCGCTGCTGCACATTTATAGTTGCCAACGACGACAACTACGCACTAGCCGCTTAAGCCGGCTAGCGGTCACTAGGGGATGCCTGTAAACCCGAAGTTGACCGACAGATAGAACAGGATCGCCGCCAAGTTTGCTGTAGACGTAACGGCTAAAACTTATACAGCTCGCTCCAAGCACCCTGCCACTCGGGCGGCGCGGAGTTAACTAAGTAGAGATGGCTAAGCATGTAGAACCGATAGCGGAGGACTGGCGGACGGGGGTTCAAATCCCCCCGGCTCCACCAATTTGACAAGAAACCCGTCTAGAACGCGGGTTTCAGCGAAGGAAGGGTTTGGTAGATCGCACAAAGTCCATCTGGGACTTAAAAGAGGCGCTCCACCATGTCCAACTCACGCAAACAGCAACATCTTACCACCTCGCCCAACGGGGTGTTTCAGTATTACCTCACTTTGCCGGCACACCTGAGCAGCGAGCCACGCTTGCCCGCTCAGGTTCGCTGGACTCTCGGGCGCGACGCATCCCTCGCACGCACCCTCGCCCAACTGCTCGACGCCGAGCTCTCCCTGATCCTCAAACCAGGCGACACTCTGGTTACGCCAGAACTGGTACGCGAACGGCTCGAGCAGGCTAAAGCTTGGCTTAAACGCACACTGGATAACGCAGCCAACCCTTGGGGAGCTCTTCCCGAGCCCAGCCACCTCGGCAAGCAAGACCTGACTGCAGCCAAACAGAAACTGGCAGAAGCTAGCGCCAAACAGACCACCCTTTATAGCGTCAAGCCCGGCGGTGAACTGATTTTGTCGATTACACCCAGTGACGCCCTCCAGTCAGCACTGGGCCTTCGCTTTCACCGCCTTGACTGGCCCCTCGGCACATCAGAGCAAGAAAAAGCCCAAGACGCCGCCGTCTACGCATTCGCCGCTATAAGCCATCTGGAACAGCACACCCCCGACGCCGCCTTGCAGCACCCCGCCACATTCAACGCGCTCGCGCTGCATGAGTACCTTCGTAATGCCAGACCAGACGGTGGCGCTCATGTTGCCGACATCCCGCCCGACCTGCCCGGCTCGCTCGCGGCATACCGCATTCACAGCACTCTCACATCACTGAGCTGGCCCAAGCCCCGCTATTCAGCTTTTGTCAGCCGACAGCTGGAGTCCGGGCTCTACACCCTTGAGCTCGCGTCATGCACACTCAAAGACAAGCATCCAATCCTGGCTAGCCGAGGATTTTCGCTCACCCTGCCGACCACCTCCGCGATCATAGCCACGCTCCTAAACGAGCGCTTGACCTCAGCCGTCGAGAGCACTCTTCAAATTCATCTGCGCCGCGCCCCAACAGACGCGTCGCTCGAGCAAGCGAGGCAGGAGCTTGAAGCCCTGACCCGTGGTTTTCTGGGCAGCATGTTGGAGCAATCCCCACTACCAAGCCTACCCAACGCCAGACCACTGACTGACAGCAACCCAGCCCCAGTTGAATCACACCGGGTTTCGTGGAGGCCTCAACTCTTGAGAGAATGAGGCATGAAGAAATCCAATAGCTACTCCCCTGAAGTCCGTGAACGTGCTGTGCGCATGGTTCTGGAGAACTTGAAGGACTACCCATCCGAGTGGGCAGCCATCGAGTCCATTGCACCCAAAATTGGCTGTGTCCCACAGACGCTGCATGGCTGGGTGCGCAAGCACCAGACCGACAACGGCCAGCGACCCGGTCAGACGACTGAGGAGCGGGACCGCATCAAGGCCCTGGAGCGCGAGAATCGTGAGCTGCGTAAAGCGAACGAGATCCTCCGCCTGGCCAGTGCTTATTTTGCCCAGGCGGAGCTCGACCGCCGCAACAAACCCTGAACGGCTTCGTCGACGAATATCGTGACCGTTACGGAGTCGAGTCGATCTGCCGAGTGGTGCAGATTGCTCCGTCCGGTTACTACCGGCATGCAGCTCGAGCTCGCCAGCCAGCGCTACGCAGCATGCGGGCCAGACAAGACGAGCTGCTGAGTAGTGAGATCCAACGCGTCTGGGATGACAACATGCAGTGTTATGGCGTCGTGAAGGTGTGGAAGCAGCTACATCGAGAGCGTATCAACGTCGCGCGTTGCACAGTGCAAAGGTTGATGCGCCGGCTTGGGTTACAGGGTGTTCGCCGCGGCCAGATAATCCGTACTACGGTGCCTGATGGGAAGCTTGTATGCCCGCTCGACAAGGTCAATCGCCAATTCCATGCCAGTCGCCCAAACGAGCTGTGGGTCTCAGACTTTACCTACGTTTCAACGTGGCAGGGCTGGCTGTACGTGGCCTTCGTGATAGATGTCTTTGCACGCAGAATCGTTGGCTGGCGCGTCAGCAACAACATGAAGACTGAGTTCGTGCTGGATGCGCTGGAGCAGGCGCTGTATGCAAGGCAGCCAGGACGATCAGATAATCTGATCCACCATAGTGACCGTGGCAGTCAATACGTCTCCATCCGCTACACAGAGCGTCTCGCGGAGGCCGGAGTAGAGCCCTCTGTTGGTAGCAAAGGAGACAGCTACGACAACGCTTTGGCTGAGACCATCAACGGATTGTACAAGGCGGAACTGATACACCGGCAATCATGGCGGAGTCGCGAAGCAGTAGAAATAGCCACCCTGAAATGGGTTCACTGGTTCAATCATCAGCGCCTTCTGGGATCGATTGGACATATACCGCCGGCAGAAGCTGAGGCAAACTTCTACCAGCAACACACAGGTCAGGCCGTGGCGGCCTGACTTAAACGGAATGGCCTCCATAAAACCCGGTGTGATTCACTCAGCGCAGGCTACAATGTCGTTGCCACAGCGCGGGATACTGACTTGTTGAAATCAAAACTTGGCACTGAAAATCAGCATCTTTTGATTTTGCCGCTGGACGTAACCAATGGCGCTCAAATAGCCGAAACCATCGCTGCAGCATGTGACCATTTTGGCGGCATTGATGTCCTGATAAATAATGCTGGCTATGGGTTACTCGGCGCATTTGAGCAAACACAGGCGGCCGCAAAAACTGAGT
>NZ_NTMR01000028.1 GCF_002307495.1 Pseudomonas abyssi
ACTCAGTTCCTGCAACCGCCCATCAGTTTTCCACCAATGTCTTCGGCGTCTTCGACATGTGCAGAGCTGTTCTGTCCGTGATGAGAAAAAACCGGTCAGGCCATATTTTCAACATATCATCGATCGCTGGTGTAAACGCCATGGCCGGCGCTAGCGTCTATAGCGCATCAAAATTTGCAGTCAGCGGGTTTTCGGAAGCGTTGGCACAAGAGGTAGCCGGTTTTGGTATCAAGGTGACCGCTGTTCAGCCCGGCGCCTTCCAAACTGACTTCCTGGACCCAAGCTCGGCGCACTTCGCAGACCAGGGTATAGAAGACTATAATGCTTTTTCTGAAAAAATTGTCGCTGCCTCCAACGCCAACAATCACCAGCAAAAGGGAGATCCCGACAAGCTTGCTCAGGCATTACTGTCTCTAAGCAACGATGCGGATGTGCCGCCGCGCTTTCTTGCCGGGTCGGACGCTATCAACATGGCTAACAGCCGCTTGGCTACATTGGGGGCCGAGTTGCAGAACTGGGAAAATTTGTCCCGCTCTACTGACAACGGCTAAGTAATATAAATTGGCCGCGCTGTTGAAAACAGCCATACGCATTTAACATCAGTGGCGGCCAATCAACTGCAGAAACTCTTGGCGAGTATTCCCTGAATCCCTGAAAGCGCCCAACATTACTGAGCTATACATTGTTGAGTTTTGCTTTTCCACGCCTCTCATCATCATGCACATATGTTTAGCCTCTATAACTACGGCAACACCTTCTGCATTGGTAACTGCTTGAATCGCTTCCGCTATCTGGCGCGTCAAATTCTCCTGTATCTGCAGGCGACGTGCAAACATATCCACGATCCTAGCAATCTTTGACAACCCAATCACCTTACCTGTTGGTATATAAGCAACATGCGCTTTACCAATAAACGGCAGCATGTGATGTTCGCACAAGGAATAAAGTTCTATATCTTTTACGATGACCATTTCATCGTTATCTGACTCAAAAAGCGCATTATTAACAAGTTCATCCAGAGATTGCTCGTAGCCTCTGCACAAGAACTGCATCGCTTTTGCTGCCCGCTCCGGCGTGTTTTTTAATCCGTCCCGCGTGGGGTTTTCATCCAGTTCTTCAATAATATTAGCGTAATGACAGGTTAGCTTTTCAATATTCATGGGCTACTCTCTTATGCAAATTTCAGCGTTCCGCCGCCATTCAGGTCTACACAGGTTCCGGTGATGTAAGAGTTGTTCATCACGTATTTTACTGCTTGATAAACGACCTCCGGTCCTGGCTCAAGACCTAGTGCGGAGCGTGCAAGCAACTTCGCCTGCTGCTCTTCGCTGTCGCCGTCATTGAACATGATCAGCGCAGGCGCGATGCTGTTGACCTTAATGCTTGGGGCCAGACGCATGGCAAACGAGCGGGTCAGATTTTCCAGTCCTGCCTTGGTCGCCAGGTAGGCAATGTGGTCATCTGCTCCATTGAGCGCATCGTGGTCAGTGATGTGAATGATGTCAGCCACAGTGTCGGCGGAAAAAAGACTCGCACAGGCCATGTTGATCATATATGGAGCCTGCATGTGTACCATGCATAGCCGCTGGAAGGCAGGACCATCGACAAGGTCGTCATCAATCCACGTAGAAGCGTTATGAATGATTGCGCGCAACGAATGCGCCCTTTCTTGTAATACCCGGATGAAGGCATTGATACCCTGCTCTGACGAGAAGTCTGCAAGCATCACCTCAATGCCTTTCAGAGGATTGACCTCCCACTCAGGCCGGAGCCTGCGACAGGTGATTACGACCTGATAACCATCAGCGACCAACCGCTGAGCGCAATGCAAGCCCACTCTCTGCCCTGCACCGGTGATTAAAACAGTCTCTTTAGGTGTTTCTTCTTTATAAAGCATGCCCAAGGTTTACCCTGCCTTCATCGCGGGTCTTCGTAATAACCAACCAGCACGATGTAATGCTCTACTCTGCGAAACATCGTTATCTTCTGCTCATTCTTCCGGGTAACGGGATTTGGCCACACATAAGACACAGTACCTTGATCAGCTTGCTCTACCGCCTGCAGTATCTGCTGGCCGATAGGGTGCTCATCCGCCGAATGGATCTTCCTAAAATCGCTACGTACCAGACGCAGGTTATAACCATGCGCAACGAAGCGTTCGGTATCTATATCGACAACGAAGGCGTAGAGATCATCTCTCTGGAACTCCGCGTCCAGTCCATTGATCCGCTCGAAGGTTTCTTCCGGACTGTCCGCAACTGCTGCAGCAACGCGATCAAGAAATAACTTGGCCTCTTCACGGCTAGACCGAGGCAGGTAATAGCCAACCGAAAACACCTTGTCATCCACTCGCTGGAACAGCACTCGTTTGCGCTCTTCACGACCGTCAGCCCAATTCATCCAGCGGTAGTCTGCCGCGTGCATCTCTCCGGTTTCAGGGAGTGACAGCGCTTCTTTCAAAGCCTTGTTAAGATCATCGTTGAGAGCAGCTCCAACATCTCGTCCTATGAGGTTTGCAGAGGGACCGCCGCTGGCAAGCATGACCCCGTCCGTGTTGATCACATAGACATAGAGGTCATCCTGGACAAAGCGACCCTGACGGCTGAATGCGGCCATGGCTTCGTCGCCGTGCCTTTTGTAGTAGTCGATAGCCTCGTTTAACAGACGCTTTGCACTAGCCTCTTCCTGAGAGTACTGCTCTTCTGGAATACCTTGGGCAAAGGCGTTTGCTATATAGAACAACGCCATGAAAATAAATACATTTCGACATGCAAGCCACATAGCCTGGCCCCTCTTGTTATTGTTTTACGAGAACCCTTAAGTTAGAGATTTCTGCTAATAATCTCTTTCATTATTTCGGATGTACCACCATAAATCCGCGCTACCCGAGCATCCACCCAGGCCCGACCGATCTTGTACTCGCTCATGAAGCCATAGCCGCCATGAAGCTGCAGTAGCTCATCAAGCAGCTTGCCTTGAAGCTCAGAGCCCATGAGTTTTGCCATTGCAGCAACATCCGGAGCGAGCTCTCCACTCATGACTTTCTGCAAGCAATCGTCAATAAAAACTCGCAGCATGGTAGCCTGCGCCTTGACCTCTGCCAGCTTGAAACGCGTGTTCTGGAACTCGAATACCGAATTACCGAACACCTTTCGCTCGCGCGTGTACTCGATTGTCTCTTCGAGCAGCGTAGATACAGACTGGACAGCACGAAGGCCTATGATGAGCCGTTCCCACGCAAGCTGATGCGTAAGGTACTTGAAGCCCTTATTTTCCTCACCCAGCCGATTCGACGTAGGCACACGGACTTCGTCAAAAAACAGCTCAGCGGTGTCTTGCCCTTTCAAGCCAATCTTGTCTAGGAGCTTGCCCTTGGAGAAGCCCGGGCGATCTGTCTCAATGCAGATCAGGGTTAGATCCTTGCCCTTTGGATCCAGCTTGGTCGCAGTTACTACTAGGTCTGCGTTACCACCGTTGGTGATAAAGGTCTTTTGGCCGGATACCACATACTCGTCACCGTCCTGGCGCACGGAAGTGCGCATCGAGCGTAGGTCGCTGCCGATGCCTGGCTCACTCATAGCGATAACGCCAATGATCTCACCGGACACCATCTTGGGCAGCCACTTGTGCTTTTGCTCTTCAGTGCCATACGCCACGATATACGGTGCAACGATTTCAGAATGAGTGGTAAAGCCCACGGCTGTTGCATTAACACGGGCCAGCTCTTCGATCATGACCGCGGAGTGACCAAAGTCGCCGCCAGCGCCGCCGTACTCTTCAGGCACTGTGGAGCACAACAGTCCCATTTCTCCGGCTTTTAACCAGACTTCCTTCGGTACGATGCCGTTCTTCTCCCATTCATGCAGATTCGGGCTGATCTCCCGCTCAATAAAGCGACGGGCCTGCTCTCTAAACATATTGTGGTCTTCACGGAATACGCTACGCATCGTGACGAGTCCTCCCTCAAGTTGGCGTTTATCGGTCTTTGTATTCGGGCGTACGCTTGTCAACAAAAGCCGCCACGGCCTCCTGATGATCTTCAGTATGGTGAGCCAGCGACTGATAGGCGGCCGACAACTCAAGCAGGGAGTCCAGGCGCATATGCTGCCCTTCACGCAGCAGTCGCTTGCACAGCCGCAAAGCGTGACCCGGGTTCGCGGCGATACGCTCTGCCAAAGCCACCGCTCGCGTCTCAAGCTCTTGCGGATCGCACAGTTGCTCTACCAGCCCCCACTCCAGTGCTTTCTCCGCGTCGATCGTGTCACCAGTAAAAGCCATCAGACTGGCTTTGGGGATGCCAATTATGCGCGGCAACAGCCAGGCGCCACCGTCACCGGGCACGATTCCCAGCTTTACAAAGCTCTCGGCAAAAACGGCGTTGGTACTAGCGATGCGGATATCACACATGCACGCCAAATCAAGCCCAGCGCCAATCGCAGCTCCGTTAACGGCCGCGATAATAGGGATATCCAGATCGTAGAGCGCTGTTGGAATACGCTGAATGCCATCGCGGTAGGTGTTTCTCAGTTCGTATGGAGAGCCGGCAAAAATGCCGTCGCGCGCTTGCATATCCTTGATGTTTCCGCCGGCGCAAAATGATTTGCCGTTACCGCTAAGTACAATGACCTTAACGCTCGCGTCTGCGCGCATCTGCGCGCACAGGTCAACGAACTCCTGCATTTGCGACGGCTCGGATAACGCGTTGCGCGTATCCGGACGATCCATACGGACGATGACTACGCCGCCGCGACGCTCCAGCTGCAAAAAATCACCCATGGGTGCGGCTCCTTATTATTGTGTAGTGGAAAGATCTTGTAATTCGGGGTTGGTAAGCATTGGCCAGAAGTCTGCTGAACCAGCAGCGCACACATGCTCACCTAGAGCCTTGCTCCAGAACGTGCTTGAGCCAAACTCGCTACGCCAACTCCAGAGCCGTCGGGTTAACATGTGCAGAGCGTACTCCTGCGTAAAGCCAATGGCACCGTGCACTGAGTGGCCGATAGCGGCAGCTTGGCTGGCTGCCTCCGAGGCAGAAACTTTTGCCGCTGCCACACTGAACATAGGCAGGCGTTGATCAGCACCCGCAAAGGCGGCTTCTGCAGCGACGTTGGCCGCAGCAGCCTGCTCTGCCAAGACCGCCAACTGTTGCTGGATTGCCTGAAAGGCTGCGATTGGTTTGCCAAATTGTTTGCGCTCACCTGCATAGCTGGCTGTCATCTCCAATAACGCGTTTATGGCACCAGCTATTTGCGCGGAACGCGCCATGGCGCCTGCCGCCAGCAAGACGTCGTCAGCCAGATGGGGCGGCAATACGGCGGACATTACGACGGCGGCGGCGCTGAAGCTGAGGTGATCACGAGCCTCACCTGCGATGTTGGTGCCCTGCCTAACCCGTTCAGCCGTGGCGACATCCAGAAGTACCACATGGGTTTGTCCTGCATTGTCGCCGGCTAGTGCCACCACCGAATCTGCAAATCGCCCCCAAGGCACTTGAGCCAGTCCTCCCGAAACGCGGCCTTCGCCAATGGTCAAACTCGTTTCGCTCGCAAAGCTCAGAATATCGCTGCGTGCGCCGAGTCCAGCCTGCTCCAGTAGCCAGTTACCGATGATCATCTCAGCCAATGGCACTGGGGCGGCAAATCGGCCTAGTGCTCGAATGATCACATACAGATCCGCCCAACTCGCGTCTGCACCTCCAGCTACTTCCGGAGCTCCTGCCAAAGGAAATCCGTTATCCTCCAATGCTCGCCACAAGGCAGCCGGCCACTCTCCAGACTCGGCTTCGTGAACCAGGTCGGGCGTGCACAAATCAGACAGCAGTCGCTCAATGGTCGATTCAAAAAGTTCGCGCATTATCGAAGCCCCAGTCCACGTGCAATAATCCCGCGGAGAATCTCTCGAGTTCCCCCGCGCAAAGAAAAAGAAGGTGCCATTTGCGTAAGGTATGCCAGCACTTTCGCGTGTGCTGAACCCCCAATGACCTGCGGCTGCTCATCAACCACACCCTGCAGTATCTCGGGCAATTCCTGCTCAAGCACATTGCCCAGATCCTTGACACACGAAGCCGCCCACGCAGGGTTTTTGCCCTCGCTCAACTGTCGAGTAACCCCCAGCGACATGTTTCTAAGTGTTAAGAGACGAGCTGTAATCTTGCCTATTTCACGTGCTTGCAGCGCATCAGGCTGGCGCCCGATAGCATCGATGGCGGTGTGCATTACCGCGATACTGCTAAGAAATCGCTCAGGGCCACTCCGCTCGAAAGCTAGCTCTGCTGTCACCTGGTCCCATCCCCGGCCCTCTTCGCCAATCAGGGCATCCTCCTCAAGCTGGGCGTTGTCAAAAAACACCTCATTGAAGTGTTCGCCACCAGCCAAGTCCGCGATCGGTCTGATAGAGATGCCAGGGGTACGCAGATCGACAATGAACTGTGACATACCCCCATGACGTCCAGAGGTTTCCTTATCGCCGGTACGCACCAGAGCGATCATGTAATGCGAGTGTTGAGCATTGGTGGTCCATACTTTCTGCCCATTCAAAACCCAGCCACCAGCATTACGCACGGCGGTGGTACGGATGGAGGCTAAGTCAGAGCCGGAGTTAGGCTCACTCATGCCAATACAGAAGTAGCTCTCGCCACGGCAAATAGGGGGCAGATACTTTTTACGCTGAGCTTCGGTGCCAAAGCGTAAAATAAGTGGCGCACTTTGCCGGTCTGCAATCCAGTGTGCAGACACTGGAGCCCCGGCAGCCAACAGCTCTTCGATAATGACATAGCGGGAAAAGGGAGATGCTTCTGCGCCACCGTACTGCTTTGGCAGTGCCATTCCCAACCAACCCTTTTCGCCTAGCAGACGGCTGAACTCTGCGTCAAAGCCCATCCAAGAGTAGGCACGCTTTTCCTCTGGGTAGTCGTGCAACACGTCTGACAGAAAAGCACGCACTTGCGCACGCAATTGCTCCGCGTCGGCAGGAATAGCGCTGTAGCTAAACTCTGAAATACTCATTTCCGAGGCATCCTGAATAATTCAAAAATCGACAAAAGTCATTTTGTTCAGTGGCACTCAAATGCTCCCTATTTAAGGGAGCACTGTGCATTGCCTGAGCAAATCAGATTGCGGTCTTTGCGTCCGCGCTCTCGAACATGGCGTTGATATCGCCAGAGGTCACGGGCTTACCGTCTTTGCGAGTGACATCTGCCCCACCAAGACCCAGAGCCGGCTCGGTACTCACATGCGCCGCCTTGGCGCGCAACGCTGCAACGGTGCAATCCTCGCGCTTCATGATAGAAAAGGGATCGTAGGAGAACTGACGCATAGCGTTGAGGTGCGTGACCTTGTCGATCTGCTCCTTGGTCAGATGCTTCAGACCTTCCCAAG
Source organism: Pseudomonas abyssi (assembly GCF_002307495.1). GTDB lineage: Bacteria > Pseudomonadota > Gammaproteobacteria > Pseudomonadales > Pseudomonadaceae > Halopseudomonas > Halopseudomonas abyssi. The sequence continues at coordinate 7,377 of NZ_NTMR01000028.1, forward strand.
TAGTTTCGGGAGAGTGTGGCCAGGTGCAATCTGAGTGCGGGTAATCGCTTTCCCAGGTAACCATGTCTTCGTTCATGAAGTGCAGATTCTGCAGGCCAAAGTTATCTTCAATGAAGCAGGTGACGAAGTGCTTGAAGAAGATATCGCTCGGCATTTTTCCGCCGAAGTCCGCGTTGGTCCAGGCGTTATGGTGACGATGGGTAAAGTTCGCACGCTCCAACAAGTATGGAACCCAGCCAATGCTACCTTCCGAGAGAGCCATACGCAGATTCGGATACTTCTTCCACATCGGCGCCCAAATCCAGTCCGCAGCCGCATTGGCAATGGAGATCGGCATAGTGGTGATCCAGGCGTCGATAGGGGATAAGTCAGAGGCGTGCTCCGCTTTACCGCCAGAACCAATGTGACAGCAGATCACGACGTTGTTGTCAGAACAGGCTTTCCACAGCGGATCCCAGTAATCATCGTGGATTGAAGGATACCCAAGACGCGCTGGGTTATCAGAGAAAGACAACGCATGTACACCTTGGGCTGACAAGCGCTTTACTTCAGCCACAGCTGCGGGCATGTCCCAAAAAGGCACCAGCATCAGCGGGATGAAACGACCAGGCGCGGCGTTGCACCAGTCGTATAGGTGCCAGTCGTTATAAGCGCGGATAGCAGCCAAAGCGATCTCGCGATTGGAGTGGGCCTGAAAGCGCTGGCCAGCAAAACCAGGAAAGGTCGGGAAGCACAGCGAACCGAGTACGCCATTGGCGTTCATATCATCTACGCGAGCCGCCACATCCCAAGTTCCGCGGCGCATTTGGTCATAGCCCAACGGCTCCATGCCGTACTCTTCCTTGGGCCGGCCTACGACCGAATTAAGCCCCATATAACCAGTAGCTTCATCTTCGAAAATCCATACATCCCGATCGCCGCGCTTTTCAACATGGGGCTCGCGGCCCTTGAACTTCTCCGGCATATGATGCTTGAACGCATCCGGCGGCTCGATCGCGTGGTCGTCAACACTAACGAGAATGAGGTCGTCCAGATTCATTATGTTCCCCTTCGCTTTTCGCGGATTGTGATTGTTTGATGATGATAGATCACACAGGAATTAATTTAAACATATTTTTTGATTCTGTTCACATGCGAACATTTTGAATTTCATAAAAAAAACTCAAATTATTGTTTTTAAATGAATTTTTGTGCCTATGCAGCAACCATTAAAAATGCTCAAAAAAAAGCGCGATGCATTTTCATGCAACGCGCTTCTGTACAAGGGAAATCACCCACTAGAGCATATCAATCCCACAAAACATGTAGCTCGTGGGGCCCACGCAACTGCGCCCCAGTAATTTTCGGAGCAGGCTTTGAGGGGTCGAGGCGAAGATTAGGCATAAGATCCAGGATCGCATTCAGGGCGCAATTGATCTCGGTTTTAGCAACAAATTGACCAATGCACATATGCGGGCCGAAACCAAACCCAAAGGAGGGACGAGGCTTGCGATCAATATCGAATTTGTCGGCGTTGACGAACGCCTCCTCATCCCGATTAGCCGAACTGACAATGCAAGAAACCATTGCACCCTTGGGAATCTGAACACCTCTTATCTCGGTAGCGTTAGCAGCCTGTCGAACTTTGAACGTAGCCACTGGCTCGTATCGTATAGATTCGTCGATGGCTTTGTTAACCAGACCACGATCAGCGCGAACACGTTCAAGTACGTCCGGATTTTCCAACAATTGAACCATCAAGGTGCCGAAAGTACGCGTAGTTGTTTCACCCGCCGCCGGGAGCAGGGAGCGTACAAAGGTGGTTACCTCATGATCGTCCAAGGACCTGCCCTCGTACTCAGCTCGAATCAAACGACTAATGAGATCGTCACCCTCTGCACCTTCTGCTCTGCGCTGTACTACAACTTCTTTGATAGCATCGTACAGCGCCACCACAGCCTCCATCGCAGCTTTCTTAGCGGCTTCTGCCTTGGCGGGATCCACTTGCGGCCCAGCCAGAATCGCCAAGGCCCATGCGGCATACTGCTTTATCTTCTCGGGCTTGTCTTCCGGGAAACCAATCAATGAGTAAATGACCCGAATGGGGAAATACAGCGCAAAATCCATCAAATCAGCGCTTTTGTTCGGCAGCATCGGCTTGATGAACTCTTCGCGTATTACCCTATCGATACGCTGCTCTTTCCAGCGGTTTACAGTTTCAGGCAGAAAGACCGGCTGTAGCAGGTTGCGCATGCTCTTGTGCAGATCACCATCCATAGCTGTGAGAATAAGACCGTCAAAAAAGGCACCGAGCCCTTCAGCAATGAAGCCGCTGGTAAATTGCTCGCTATCACGCATAACTCTCATCACGTCATCGTATTTAAACAACGTGTAACAAGGGCGGTTAGGGTCGACACCAGCGATGGAGGGCACGCCCAACTGCTCCATGAAGTTGGCTTCCAGCACAGGGGTTTCCGCACGCATCTTCGCGTAGGTTGCATGCAGATCGATGTCAGAGCCCTGATAGTTACTGGCGACATCGGCAAATACTTTTTCAAGGTCACTCTTGACCGCTTCGGACATATCGCTTACCTCTTGATTGTTGTTTGTGGCGGCGGACTGAAAATGTATTGTGCCCGCTGTCTTCTTTAGAAGATTATGACACCCAAATTAGTTTTTGAACTGTTTTACACATTTTGATCAATAAAACAACCAGCTCAAAGCAATGCCCGAATTGCCTCTTGAATGCGAGTATCGGTGATGTCCATATCCGGCGCGAAGCGACCAACCACCTCCCCCTCTCTACTGATCAAAAATTTCTCGAAGTTCCACAACACTTCAGGCTCCAGGTTCACGGCAATACCATAATCCTGCAGGCGCTGCCGCATGCTTCCCTCACCCACAGTAGATGGCTTGGCTCTGACTAACGCGGTGTACAATGGGTGCTGGTGGGGCCCGCTAACCGCAATTTTGGAAAACAGTGGAAAAGTAACCTCGTATTCGGTCTTACAGAAATCAGCGATCTGCTGATCAGTACCCGGCTCCTGCTCCCTGAAGTCATTAGCAGGGAACCCCAGCACTACCAAGCCTTCCTCGGCGTGATGCCGATAAAATCTCTCAAGGCTGCTGTACTGGGGAGTCAGTCCGCACTTGGATGCAACGTTAACAATGAGAATGACCTTGCCCGCATAGTCTTTGAGCGATACTTCTTTCCCATCAATCGTAATGAGGGGGATATCTTGCAGCTGTTCGTTCATATGATTACCTCAGTAGGCTTGCTGCACGAACGTCATACGACCGCCTGCCAGCATCAAGGCGCAGTACATATTCAGCTCGGTGAGCTGCTCTAAAGAAAAGTGCTGGCGTAGCGCTGCAAAATGACCTTCATCAATCGCCGTATAGTCAGAGGCAAACAACTGCGCAAACCTTATTGCAACCTGCTCGCCGGCAGAAAATCGATCATCATCGGCGCTCAAACAAGCCACCTCTTCTTCACTTACCTGGTCGCTCTTGCGAGCAACCTGGCACGCCCGGCAATTGGTAATCCCGGCAATTTTAAGCCGCACCAACTCCCGCAATCGTTCGGGGAGACTGCTGTCACTGTGGAATAGATCAAGCAAAGCCAGCCAGCCTTGCGCGTGAGAGGGGCTATTCGCCCATACTTGAATCGGCACAGTGGAACTCAGAACACCAGAACTCACGCCCTTCTGCAGCAAATCAGCCAATGAAGCCGGCAGCTGTTCCAGAGGTAGCGGCTGGATCCGGGACATCAATCGCACCGCTCCAGCAATGTCGCCGTACCTAGACCGCCAGCACAGCAGATTGCTTGCAAACCGAATCTGGCACCACGTCGCTCTAGCTCGTGCAGCATCGATGTCATTATCCGGGCGCCGCTAGCGCCTAGCGGGTGCCCCAACGCGATAGCCCCACCGTTCACATTCAACCTGTCAGGCGCGGCACCTATTTCCTGAAGCCACGCCAGCGGCACAGAGGCGAAAGCCTCATTAACTTCAAATAGGTCAATATCACTGAGCGTCAGACCTGTTTTTGTCAGCAGTGATTGGGTCGCAGCAATGGGTCCGGTCAGCATCAGTGTCGGATCAGCGCCGACGGTAACGATGGAACGAATTTTAGCCCTGGGCTTCAGCCCCAAGGATTTAGCGGTACTTGCCTTCATCAGCATCAAGGCCGCAGCACCATCCGATATCTGTGAAGAATTACCGGCTGTGATTCGACCATTCTCAGGGCGAAAACTCGTCTTCAGCGTCGCAAGCTTTTCGGCCGAGGTGTCGCGACGGATGGTTTCGTCGTAACCGAACACGCCCCTGTCCCCGTCAAAGTCTTTTTCGCAATAATCTGCAATCGGTACAGGGACAATCTCCCGCTCGAAGTACCCCGCGTCCGCCGCCGCAGCCGCACGACTGTGGCTCTGTAACGCAAAAGCGTCCAGCTCTTCGCGCGTCAGCGCCCATTTGTCTACCATGCGCTCAGAAGCCTCACCTTGCGATGTAAGCTCATAGCGCTCCAAGGCTTGCCAGCCAAAGGCTTCGCCGTGCAGGTCACGGTTGCTGCCCATCGGCACTCGGCTCATGTTTTCAGCCCCGCCGGCAACCATGATCTGCGCAGCTCCGGATGCAATGGCGCCCACAGCCACGTGAACTGCCGCCTCACCAGAACCGCATTTGCGATCAATAGTCATGCCCGGCACGGATGACGGCCACCCTGCGCTCAATAATGCCGTTCGCGCGATGTTTGCTGACTGCTCACCAATTTGCGTCACACAGCCAAATACCACATCGCTCACCTGGTCCGCCGAAATACCAGTTCGATCGAGCAAAGCGTTGAGTACTAATGCCCCCATATGATCAGCACGCACGCCCGCGAGCGAGCCGCGAAAGCGACCCACCGGCGTGCGCACAGCTTCGACAATGACGATATCGTTGTCATTCATCAGAAGCCCGCCTTCAAGCCCGAACCGGCGACGGGCTTACCATCCTCATATCGGTAGACTCCATGACCTGTCTTCCTGCCCAAACGGCCAGCGGCTACCATTTTGATGATGAGTGGGCACGGCCGAAACTTCTCACCAAGGGTCGAGTGCAGGTAGCGCAGGACCGACAGGCGCGTGTCCCAACCTGTCAGATCGCCAAGTTCAAGCGGTCCCATAGGGTGATTGAAGCCCATCCGCAATGCGGTATCGATATCCTCGGCGCTGGCAGTGCCCTCCTGCAGCATGTACATGGCTTCGTTGCCAAGCAGAGCAGACATCCGGCTTGTGGTAAGGCCAGGAGACTCATTGACCACAATCGCGGTTTTATTGATAGCTGCACATAGATCGCGCGCCCTGGCGACGGTCTCATCACTGGTGGCCAGCCCCCGCACCAGCTCGACCAACTTCATCTTGTGAACAGGGTTGAAAAAGTGCATTCCGATAAAACGTTCTGGACAAGGAACCACTGCTGCAATCTCTGTCACACTCAATGCTGAAGTGTTACTAGCAATGATGGCATCGTCCGGCATCATTGCCGCTGCTTCAGTCACTACTGCTTTCTTAATCGCGAGCTGCTCTGAAACAGTCTCGATCAGCAGTGCTGCGCCCGCTGCAGCTTGGCGTAAATCACCGTTTGTGCTCAAGCGGGCCATTGACTGCTGCGCAACCAGCTCTTCCACCTTCCCCAGACGGACACCATCACCAAGGATTTTCTCGATACCGGCGTAAGCGCGTTTCAACGAGTCTGAGTTCGTATCAACCAGGACCGTTTCAAACCCGGAACTAGCAAATGCGTGGGCAATTCCGGTTCCCATCAGTCCGGCACCCACCACTACCACTTTGCCTTTGTTTTCAGCATTCATTGCGAAAGCCCCTTTCAGCTGTATTTTTCACTTACGACGTTACGTAACGTACCGATACCTTCGACCGTCGCTTCAACGACGTCGCCTGACTTCAGAAACTTGCCGGTGCCCATACCTACCCCGGCCGGAGATCCGGTAAAGAGAATATCTCCGCAGGCAAAACTGGATCTGGCCGCCACAAACGCCACCAACTCACCGACATCCCAAGTCATGTCTGAAGTATGTCCGTCCTGGCGCAACTCCCCATTGACCGACAAGGTCAGACGCAAACGTGGAGAACCCGCTGGAAACTCGTCACGGGTTACTATCCAAGGCCCAACCCCGGTCGTACGGTCCTGACTCTTGGCAGCAAAAAGATCCATCCCGATACCCTTGGGACCGCTGCGCTGCAGGTCCCGGGCGCTGACATCATTGCCAACCGTATAACCCAGAACACTTGCCAACGGGTCCTGCGGATCTACCTCGTTTCGACCAATTACAGCCACAAGCTCAACCTCGTGGTCGAGCTCATCAGTCAGCGGAGGAAAGCGGATTGAATCGTTTGCGCCGATAAGCGCCCCGTACGCCTTGAGAAACGCCACGGGTTGCGAGGGCGCTTCCAGGCCAAAGTCCTCCTTCAGATGCTTGGTGTAGTTGGCACCAGCCACCACCACGCGATTTACCGGATCGATTGGTGGCAGCAGTACGACATCCGCCAAGGGCACGGGGCGGTGTGCCAGTTTCAATGCACTGATACCCTCCCCTGCGGTAACCCTGGGAGCCCAATCAGTGAACAGCCCCAAGATCGGACTTACCTCGCCATGCTCGAGATCAACCACCCCCCAGAAAGGTGCTCCCCCATGGCGAGCGCAGCGCGCCAGCCTCATTACGCACCCACCTTTCCGATCTTGGCGGGATCGAGATGCAGCAACTCGCAGGCATTCTTCCACCGGATACGATCCATATCCTCTTGCGACAGCTTCAAGTCGCTCGTCAGGTCGTGACGCACAGCGTCGCTACCACCGAAATTGGAGCCATAGAGAACGCGATCAGCACCGATAACCTCAACCATTGCCTGGCGCATTGGCACTTCATGGAGCTCCACATCAAAGTAGAAATTGCGTAGATAAGAGAGGAAGGGCTTTTTATTGTGATAGGTATCCAGATTGGGATTGGTTTGTGCCATGCGACCCAATTGGTACGGAACAAAGCCACCGCCGTGGGTGATGTAAACCTTCAGGTTGGGGAAGCGATCAAACACGCCACCGTTGATCATGTACCAGAAGCACTTGGACTCGTCATAATTCATACCGAGAATGGCTGTGGTCTCATAGCGATCTGTATTTGCGTCTTTGCCCCAAGTCACAGATTGATTGTAACCGTGCACAAACATGGGCAAATCGAGGTCGCACAATGCTTCCCACACCGGATCCATCTCAGGAGAGTCAAACTCCAGTCCGCCAAAATTAGACCCCCCAGCGACCAACCCCTTCGCCCCCAGCTCCGTACACGCTCGGCGAATTTCCTTTGCGGCCTCAACCGGTACATTCAGAGGCGCATGCGCCCAGAACATCAAGCGATCAGGCGCACCAGAGCAGTATTTGGCCAAGGAATCATTCACCTTTTGGGCGAAAGGCACACAAAACTCGGGCTCAGCCCAGTACATGTAACAGTGGCTGGGAACAGACAGAACCTGGGCATTCTGACCAGCGGCATCCATGCCAGCTAAGCGATGCTTCGGATCAGCCCACTTGGCCATGTACTCAGCCACCTGAAGCGTCTCGCCACGTGCATGAGCCTCGCGCAAGGCAGCCTTACGCTCAGGAGCGCCGAGCGACAAAATCCATTCGCCAACGCGCAGCTTGATGTCGCCATCAGGCTGTAATTCAAACGCTGGACCCCAGTGAGGGTGCTGGTCGTAATACTCAGGATGGGGAGCGTGCGCGTGAAGATCAATCAGCATGTTTTGGACCTCGATTTTGTTTTAGTTAGCTGAGCCATTAAATTCTCAATACAGAATTTGCTCATAAGCTAAAGCATAATACAAAATGATCACATACTGCAAAACTGTTCAAATTATTTTTTACCAGGCACAGCTATTCGTACGCCGGCTCCGGGCGTGCCAAAATACGTCAGCTAGGGTGAGCGGTTGTGGCAGAAAAAGCTGTCGAGGGCTGAGTGTTAACTAGTTAACACGCGAAGAGAAGTCGATGAAGAAGGCGCGCAGCGCTCATAAACGAACCGCAGGCGGATGCGCAGGGCCACTGCCTGCTGGCCCATGCACAACGCGAAGAAGCTCGGGCTTAACGTCGGGTTCTTGAGGTCGATCCCATGGTTAAAGAAGCCACCAGGCGTCGCACACGCGCTGGCAACAACCTGCGCCCGGAGGTTTCCGGAACCAGGATTTCACTTAGAACGTACCTGATAATCATCTCGCAGATCAGTTCTCGATCCAGCTTCACACCCAGCTTCGCATCCCAGTCATCAAACACCACGTCCAAGGTGTCCTGAAACCGCAATATGGAGTCATGAAAAATACGCCGAAAGAAGCCCAGTGCGTATTCGGGCGCAACGCGCAGCAGACGCTGAGCACGACTCTCCTCAAGATAGTCGTCGATAAAAGCGATCAGCGCATTCAAACGTGCCTCTGGATCCTCCACTACGCTTATGGTGCTAACCAGAACCTGATGGAAACTATCTCGCTTGTGCCTTGAAAAAGTATCCAGAAGATCTTCTTGGGATGAAAAATAGCGATAGAAGGTTCCGCGCGAAACGCCCGCAATTTTGCATACGTCCAAAATGGAAATACGGTCAGCACCCGAGCTCAAAACCACTTCTTCGGTAGCCTGAAGTATTTCGTTGATGGTTTCTTCAGAGCGTCGATTAGGTTTAACCGCCCGAGCCTTCGAGCCGGCTGGTGCGTTGCGGCCCCCCATAGCGGCCTTACCTTTCACGGCGCTCACCTTAGCCTCTACAGGCTTACCTCCCTCAAACTCTTCCAACATCACTCAAGCTCCCTTTAAAGCATTCATTGGAGCAATACTACCACGAAATATGGTCATATTAAGCACTTTCTGTTCAACTCTCAGTAGAGACAGGTCAAAAAATACAATGTAGAATTCAATTCTCTATCAAAAATAATAGCGTCAGGCTCGCGCGTTGAGCCGTACTGAAAGGAGATGAGTCATGAGCGGTACTGGCAATCCTGATACATGGTATGTCGGAGATCAAGACACTGTCATCGCTGCACTAGACCGGGCAGTAGCAAGCCATCCAGATCGGGTATTTCTCGATTTCAGCGGAGAATTGCACACTTATAGAGATATTGATTTACTTTCGACCAAGCTAGCTCACTCGTTCGCCACTCTAGGTGTTAAGCCAGGTGAGACCGTCGTCAGCATGCTGGATAACAATGTAGACGCCGTCGTCTGCTGGCTTGCGGTAAACAAACTCGGTGCTGTTAGCGTGCCGATTAATACCGCACTACGCGGTGAGTTTTTGCGACATCAAATTGCCGATGCTGACACTCCTCTACTCATCTGCGAGCAGGCTTATCTGGAGCGCGTGTCTGCTATCAGCAGTCAGCTTACTTCACTTAAGCAAATCCTGGTTAGAGGAGCACTCAACACTAGCGGCGAGTGCGCCGTTCCTGTTGCCCCTCTCGACCACCACCGGGGCGAGAACGACAGCCCAATTGAGTTTAGACCAGCCGCTTCTGACCTTGCCTGCCTCATCTATACTTCAGGGACCACAGGGCCTTCAAAGGGCTGCATGATCAGCTATAACTTCATGTGCAACCTTGCTCGACTACAGCTGCGTGCAGGCCCTGTTTCAGAAACCGACGTAACAATCACGCCCCTGCCCTTATTTCACATGAATGCGCTCTGCGTGACTATCATAGCCACGATGCTGGTGGGCGCGAGAGCGGCAATTCTTCCGCGCTTTTCGGTCTCCAATTTCTGGCCGGAAGTGGAGCGCAGCGGCGCCACCATCGCATCCATTCTTGGCGGCATGGGTGGATTGCTCGCCCAGGCTCCAGACAATGAAGCGATGAAGCGCTGTTTTGGACAAATCCATACAGCACGCGGGAATCCCTACACGGAGGAAACCAAATCGATCTGGCGATCTCGTTTCGGCACTCCTCTGGTTGGGGGTAACGGCTACGGCCTGACCGAAGCCTGCGTAGTGACTACGCTGGCCGCCGGGGAGTACGCAAAACCAGGCTCCTCCGGCAAGCGCATCCCCGACTTTGACGTGCGCATTGTTGATGAAAATGATTTCGAGCTGCCAGCCAACCAGGCCGGAGAGATCGTAGTCCGCCCCCTGCGGCCAGACATCATGTTCCAGGGGTACTGGCGCCGTCCCGAAGAAACGCTGAAAGTCATGAAGAACATGTGGTATCACACTGGCGATATCGGCAAGTTCGACGAGGATGGTTTTTTCTTTTTTGTTGATCGCAAGAAAGACTACCTGCGCCGCAGAGGGGAAAACATTTCCAGTTTTGAAATGGAGTCTGCCTTCGCCATGCACCCTGCCATCGCTGAAGTAGCAGTACATGCTGTGCTGTCAGACAAAGGAGAGGATGACGTTAAAGTAACTGCAATCCTGCATGAAAACGCCTCCCTCAAAGAGGAAGACCTTTTCCAGTGGGCTACGGATTCCGTTCCCTACTACGCACTACCTCGCTACATCGAGTTCCGTACAGACTTGCCAAAAAACCCCCAAGGCAGGGTACTCAAATATCAACTGCGGGACGAAGGGAAAACAGCTGCAACTTGGGATCTGGAAGACACCGACATAACAGTCAAGAAACGTTAAGAGATGGTTGAACCCGCATCCTGCCAGGCAGGCATGCGGGTTCAACCTGAAGCTGTTAGGCGTTAATATTCTCTCGGCAGTACATTGGCCGGGCGCGAATTATATCCCGGCAAGTGCAGGCCACCATCAACGTGCAGCGCCTCTCCGGTAACGAACCGGGCCATCTCTGACGCGAGGAAAGCAACCACAGGCCCAATATCATCCTCCGGCTCACCGCAGCGCCCCAAAGGTCGCATCGAGGCTGACATCTCGGCAAAACCGGGGCGTTCTGCGGCCAACTTGTGAAAGGTTGCCCCCATAGCGGTAGGAGCTATTGCATTTACCCGGATGTTGAATCGCCCCCACTCAGACGCAGCGCTGCGAGTCAGGCCCAAAATGGCGGATTTGGCTGTATTGTAATCCGCATGCAGCCATGCACCTATTTCAGTATCAATTGAATAAAAGTTGATAATTGACCCGCCGCCACGCTTTTTCATCAGAGGCATTGCTTCGCGCATTGCCCACCAAGCAGCCCAGACGGTCGTACCCAGGGTCTGCTCGAGCATTTCATCTGTTTTTTCTTCAAACAGGACATTTGGCGTGGGAGCAAACGCATTATTTACCAACACATCCAAGCCGCCAAACTCCCTGGCCGCAGCTTCGATAGCGTTTCCTATGCTGGCCTTGCTGGACACGTCCGTTTTAACGAAAACAGCGTTACCGCCAAGCGCGCGCAGGTCTTCAGCCACCCGCTCTCCGAGCCCTTCATTTAGCTCAGAGACTACAACACTAGCGCCCTGCTTAACGAAGTAACGTGCGACACCTTCGCCGATACCGCCACCAGAACCGGTGATCAGGGCAACTTTATTCTTGAGCAGTTCCATATCGTCAGCCTTTTTAATAAACACTTTTTTTGTTAATGTTCATATTATTACACGATAACCTAGAGTTCCACTCAATTTCCCTGCTACCTAGAATGTGAGATCAATATGCTTTTCAGGCGGCGCATAGTAATCCAGGCTCAAAACGCCCATGAAGTCAGGGCCGCTCTTGAGGATGATTTTCATCACTTCAGGGTAAGCATCAGACATAATTCCGAGATTCTGACTGATATCAATGGCTGGGCAGTTCGCTTCCCCTACGACGCTTGCCCATCTGCGGCCAACCAGCTGCGTGGGCTACTAGGGATGCCACTATCTGACATCGCACACAGCGTGAACCGGCAAACTGACGCCAAACTTCAATGCACGCACTTGCTGGACTTAGCTGGCCTTGCAATCGCTGCTGCAGCGGCCAACATAGAGCAGCGCCACTATGAGATTGCAGTTCCCCAACGATTATTGGGCGCAACCAGCCCCAGCCTGTGGCGCAATGGCGAGCTTTATCTTGCCTGGAAGACCCAAGGCACTCAGATAACCGCCCCCCGTCCATATGCCGGAATAGACCTCAACCACGGCATGGCTAGCTGGGCTATTCGAACGCTGTCAACTGAAGAGGCCGAAGCGGCGCTGATCCTCCGTCGCTGTACCACCATCTCTCGCGGAAGAGAGTACGATCTTGATGCCAATGAACACGCAGCAGAAACCGGTTTATGTTACGCGCAGCAACCGATAAGGGCTAAACATGCGCGAAGGATGGTTGGCTCAACGCTCGACTTTGGTTCTCAACAAGAGCTCTTATGCGCAACAGATCAGGCTTGGCTTAACGGTGATAATGCCAGCTAAACCCTTCCAACTAACCATCAATCCGGTCAAGAGTAGGCTGAACATTAGGCCGACAAGCCGAAGTGCAGCACTGAAAACCCCACCAACATCGAACAACTAGACAAAAAAGCCCGCCAAATGGCAGGCTTTTTCCCGCATGGCATTTGATTGCTGACCACAACCAAAGCCCAACTCTTACTACAAAAACACTGCGAGGTTTGCTGTGCCCAGTACTGATTGGTCCAGGATCGCCTCTCGTTTTGCGAGCTTGAATCCGCCATCCGCCTGCTTACGCAGAACATCTCTTCGTTCGAAGCTGATGATGTCAACATGGTGCTCACTAAAGCGACTGCGTGTCATCAGCACATAGCTCGTCACGTCCAGCTCGTCGGGATTTTCAGTTTCACGAACCAGGACGTTGGTGACTAGGCGTCGAGTGCGCGACGGCGGGTCTTCGGCCCATGCGCTCTTGCCGGACAGGCGCAAGATACGCCCCATCACAGAGCGATAGTCATCGTGAAAATGCTGAACGCTGCGTACAAAACTCTGTGCGTGATCAACACCCAGTCGAGTGTGACGCAGTGGCGCGGTATACACGAGGTCAGTCGCCAGCCGATCCCCCCACTCGTTCAAGCGTAACTGGTCCAGAAGTGCGGCCTCCTCATACAAGAAAGTCACAACGGCACTGTACTCAGCTGAACCAACGGGCACGTAAGATCCCTGACTGATATCTAGGCTCTTTTCTTCAGCATGCTGCATAAGAGACTCCTATTTTTATTGATATGGAGAAGGTTATTCCGCGTTCATCAATTCGTTCCAGTACAACCACCAATGCCACTGGGTGTCGTCTTTGGTGAAACCTTCGTTCACAATGCCCGGCCCTGGCCAGCCTTCCGGGGCGCCTGTTTCAAACATCGCTTGATACTTCAGCGTCATATGCTTGCCCATTGCACCTTTCGCGGCGAGCGTCATGTGCGGCCAGGTGTCAGAGTCGTCTTGCTCTACCATGCCGGAAGTGCCAAACAGCTGAATTGTCTGTTTCAACATTTTTTCCCGCAGCTCTGTCGGTGCATCCTTCTCGGCAAAAATCCAGTTGCAGAATTCAAGCTTATTTGGTCCGCGCGGAATGTAGGTATGCATCGTCATGGATCCCACTACAGAACCATCAGGCTGTGGGATGTAGACGAAACCGAACAGAATGTTAGGGAACATACCGCCGACCTGGGGTGGCATAGAGGTCAGAACCTTCAACTGATCTTCGGACAAATTGTTGGCAAGCTGATCAATCATATCCTGAGTCATGCCTGCCGGAGGCAGCGCTTTGAGCTTCTCCTGAACACTAAGCTCATCCGGATTTAGACCCGTTAGACGGCGGATCTTGCGAGCGAGATCAATACAACGCAATGCGTGACCATGGGGAGAACTTACTTCGACCCCGATCATTTCCGGGCTCAGGTCTGCGCCCTCACCCTCATCCTCACCCTTCTTTGAGTAGTTACCTACCTCACCCAGCCAACGATGCAATGTCAGCGTATGAAAACCATCTGCCGCTGACTGCTCGCCTGCGGTCTTCCAGTTTGCATTGACAATGAACCGTTGCGGTGGCCCGAGCACTTCCATGCCTTTGTCGCTTCTCAGGAAGAGCATGTCGTAATACCACTTGGCATCACCAAGAAACTCCTCAAAAGAAGGGCCCTCGATGTTCCAAGTAGCAAATATCAAGCCGCCGTACAGAACCGAACGCGCCTTTTTCAGACCTAGTTCAGACTTTTCAAGTAGCTTCCCGTGCATGCACTCACGCTCTACTGGTGAGCCGACAAAGTCACCATTGGTACGGAAGGCCCAGCCGTGATAAATGCACTTGTGGATTTGGGTATTACCGCAGTCGGTCAGAGCTACACGCATGCCACGGTGGGGGCAAACGTTCAACGTCACGTGAACCTCACCAGCCTTGTCACGCGCAACGATAACTGAGTCGGATCCCATATCTCGAACGATAAAGTCACCAGAGTTAGGAATCTCGGATTCGTGGCCCAGCATGACCCACGTCTTGCCGAAGATCTTCTCCATCTCCAGCTCATAGATCTCTGGATCGGACAGTACGCGCATCTGAACTTCACGCGTATCAGGATAAATCAGGTCGGATATCTTAGTGCCATCAGAAAGCACTGCGCTTGTTTTTGTTAGCATGCTCGCCTCCAGGGTATTTGAAATGATGCTGGCCGCAGTCGGGAAAAATATAAACAAATTTTTAATAAATGTACATAAAATGTAAGGACAATTATGTATCTCGGGGTTTCAGCCACTCCCATACGCCCTGAGTGATCACTTTTGTCCGACCTGTGTACGTAATACACCAATACCGTCCACCTCAAGCTCCACCACATCCCCTCGCTTGAGATAGCGCAGCTGTTCCAAACCACAACCATTACCCACAGTCCCTGACCCCAGGAATTCCCCTGGATACAAGGTTTCCGACTGCGACACATGAGCAATTACATCTTCGAACTGCCAGCGCATATCTCTCGTGTTACCTCGCCCCCACTCCTCGCCATTCACCCTGGCAATCATATTCAGATCGTAGGGATCACCAAGCTCATCGGCCGTCACCAGGCACGGCCCCATCACATTCGCAGTATCGAAATCCTTGCCCTTCGCCGGCCCCAACATCCCGCCCATCTCGCGACCTTGGGCGTCGCGCGCGCTGAGGTCGTTAAAAATGGTGTAACCGAAGATGAAGCTCCGCGCCTGATCACGCGTTATGTCTTTGCCTCGCTTGCCCATGTAGCAACCGAACTCCAGCTCAAAATCCAAAAGCTTGCTGTACGATGGCCACTGAAACTCATCGTCCATACCCGCTACCGCGAAGCGGTTGCACTTGTAGTAAATGGGTTGACGGTTGAAGGTTTTAAGGACGGAGTCATCTGCGCTGGTATCCATCTCACGCAGTGCCGCTTCCGGGTCAGCTGCCCGCATCGCACGACCCTTTCTGGCAGCGGCAAAACACTGCTGCAGGTGCAGCTCAAAGCAGGAAAAGTCGCGCATCTGGGGAGGGGGCTGGATTGGCGCTCGCAGACGTACTTGATCCCGCGCAACAACCGCAGAAGCAGGCGCTTTAGCCACTACACTGCGTGCCAACTCAAGGCCGGCCTCACCCGACTCCGCCAAACTCAAGACACTCTGCAACGCTGGCGAGGCACCACCTTTGCATTCACGATGCGCCGCTTGAAGATCAAGTACCACCTGATCGCTGTCGAGCAATGCACCTGGCAGTTCCAGGCCCTCACTATTCACGAAGGTAACCAATCTCATGGTAGCTTTCCTTTTATTGTTGTCTGGAAACTAGACCTTGCCGGTCACAGGGAGGCAGGCACCGGTAATGACTGCCGCTTGATCCGAAAGGAGAAACCCAATAACTGCAGCTAGAGAACTTGGAGCTACCCAACTTGAGAAATCCTCATCAGGCATATCAGCTCTATTAGCGGGGGTATCAATAATGCTCGGCATAACCGCGTTCACCGTAACGCTGCGCGCCTTCAACTCTTCAGCTAGAGACTCGGTGAATCGAGACACACCAGCCTTGGCAGCAGCGTATGCTGAAACCCCCAAACCTGCCTTACCGGCAGCGACCGCACTGATGCTGACCACCCGACCATCAGCCGATGTAAGCAAGTGGGGAAGCGCTGCGTGCGTCGCAGTAACGGTCGTTCGGACGTTCATCTGATACATCCGATCCCAGGTTTCCAGAGCACCGGTTTCAAAGGGTTCCCAAGCAAAACCACCAGCGACGTTGACCAGCGAGTCTATTTGGCCAAACGCACTCGACACCTGGGCCATAGCATCCCCCGCGGACACCGGGTCGGTCAGGTCTACACCTCCCAGCGGAAGAAAGTCTTCACTCGCCTGGATATCTACAGGGACAGCGCTCAAGTCTAAGGCAGCCACTCGGGCACCCTGCTCTAGAAGGTAGACTGCAAGAGCCCTGCCCAAGATGCCGAACCCCCCGGTAATCACGACCGAGCGGCCTTTTAATAGGTGCGCCATGCTCCAGCTCTCCTCTTATTAATTGTTATTGGTGGCCTAATTGGCGGCCCCCTAGAAAATTAGAACACTTTTTTTATATATGTACAAATGATACGCTTCGCTACATCGCCGTAATTACTTAGGAACCAACCGAGATGCACAGGAAGCTGCCCGCACTGACCGCAGACAATCGCGCTTTCTGGCAAGGAGGGGAGCAGGACCGCCTGTTTATGCATTGGTGCGAAGACTGCACCAGCTACTTTCACCCTCCCGGGCCTGTCTGTCCAAAATGCGCAAGCCTTTCAGTCCGCCCTAAAGAAGTGTCCGGGAAGGCGACAGTCGTAAGTTTTACGATCAATTACCAACCCTGGACTCCAAACCTAGCCGCGCCCTTTGCGATAGCGATTGTCGAACTGCCCGAACAGCCCGGGCTGCGTTTTCTCAGCAACGTTGAAGAACCTGTTGAGCAGATTTATATCGGCATGCCGCTGAGAGTTGTTTTCGAGCAGCAAGATGATGTATGGATTCCGCTCTTTATTAAGGACTAAGTATGTCGACCAGACTCTATGAGAAAGAGGTCGCGATCACCGGGATCGGCCAATCGGAGGTGGGGCGCCCTTCCCAACTGTCGGGAATGCGCCTGACAGTGGATGCTTGCCTGCAGGCCATAGCTGATGCAGGCCTTGAGCGGGGCGATATCGACGGTATCGCCTGCTGGCCGGGTGACAACAACAATGGCGACAGCTTCTCACCCGTCGGCCCCATCGCCCTAAAGAACGCGTTAGGCTTGGAAGTAAACTGGTTTGGTGGCGGCTACGAAGGGCCCGGACCACTTGCCGGCGTCATCAACGGGGCGATGGCCATTACGAGCGGCCTTTGCAAACACGTGTTGGTATTTCGAACCATCACCGAGTCATCCTCGCGCCTCATAAATAAACAGGCTTCGGCGCTCACCAACAAGACTGCTGGACGCGACAGCAGCTTTGCCTGGCAGTGGTATACCCCCTTCAACGTCCTATCTGCAGTGAACTTGATGGCGATATATGCCCAGCGCCATTTCCATGAGTACGGAACTAAGCCGGAGCAGCTTGCACAGATAGCATTGACCTGTCGCAAGCATGCGCAGCTGAATCCAAAAGCGGTTTATCGCTCGCCCATGAGCATGGACGACTACATGCAATCAAGGATGATTTCATCGCCCTTACGCATGTTTGACTGCGACGTACACTGTGACGCTTCCACTGCAATTATTCTGTCTCACAAGGACGCTGCCCGGGATACAAAAAACCCTCCCATTCGAATCGAGGCAATAGGTGCCGCGCTGAACCAGCCTTGGTCATGGGACCAAATATCACTCACTGAGGGCGCAGCATTCGATGTGAGTAAAATGATGTGGAGCCGCACAGACCTAAAACCCAAGGACGTGAAGTCTGCACAGCTTTATGACGGCTTCTCCATTTTGACCATGATCTGGCTTGAAGCTCTTGGACTATGCCCACGAGGAGAAAGTGGTAACTTCATCGAGGGGGGGCAACGGATTTCGCTGACCGGCCAGCTGCCGCTCAATACTAACGGCGGCCAACTCTCAGGAGGGCGTACCCACGGGCTCGGCTACTTGCATGAGGCCTGTCTGCAATTATGGGGAAAGGCGGGAGAGCGACAGATTGCAGACCATCAGGTCGCAGTCACTGCCGCCGGCGGTGGCCCGCTCGGTGGCAGCCTACTGCTGGTAAAAGAGTGACTCATGAAAGCCTAGAAAAGGACAGACTCCAGTTCACTACACAGGCCTCCCAACATGCTGCCAAGTTCGGCAATACCGGCCTCATCACGCTGCCCACGGAACATCACCGCCGAAACAGTAAACTCGATACTATTACTCGGCGAAAATACTGGAGCTGCGACTGCAAGGATACCTATAGAGAAATAGCCATCATCCAGCGCCCAGCCGCGTTGCGAGGCATCGCTGACCTGCTTTTTGTAATCGTCGTAAGACAACGGAGCTCCCCAGCGAATTTTCTCGAAAATTTCCCGCGAGCTCTCGGACTCCAGATCTAGCTGCGAGGCGAAAAGTCTTCCGCTCGCCCCCATCATTATGGGCAGGCGCTGCCCCTCACTCATATCGATTCGCACGTCCGTCGGGCAGGCCGCGGAGCTGACAATAACGATGCGATCATTACCGATACGTCGCCAGAGCGTTACCGTTACGCGGACCTTGGCAGCAAAGCTTTCAAGCAACGGCTTGGCCAACTGAATCTTCTGACCTTGAGTAACAAACTGCTCCACGAGCCTAGCCAAACCCAGCCCAGCAGAATATCGCTTGGACATAGCATTGAACTCAACCATATCTTCCGCCGCCAACGTGCGCAGAATATTGAAACAGGTGCTTGGGTTGATATCCAGCTGCCGCGCAATGTCCACCGCGCGCTCAGGCCTACCCGCCTGACTCAAGAGCCGCAATATACGTATGGCATTAACAACGGGTTTAACGGTTACCGGGGCATTTCCATGAGCGACGTCTGCTGGCATCTGATCATATTCCCTGAGCTAACTAAATTATGGGCCGCACTCTATGCGGTCCAACAATTTATTCTATATCAAGAATATGTTTTTTGAATACGCCTTTAACTGGAAAACTTTGCCCAGAATCAAGCCAAGTCACTTATCCGAAGTGTCCTGCGCACTCTGGGAGATATAGCGCCGGGTCGACACCACTCCCGGATCAATATAACCGCTCAGCCCGAGCTCAATCTGCCGATCTGCCTGCGTCACTCGTTCGCGTTGACGAAGATAGTCCAACCAGGATTCGACAATGAAACGCTCCACATAGCGATCCGGATCAGCCAAGTCGCGATACAGGCGCCAGTTTCTGGCACCGTTACGGCGGCGTGACTTACCAACCGCGTAGGCGATACGGAGGAAGTCAGCACGCATCGAAGGGACCGCACGGTAGACAGTCTCTACTGAAACCGGACCATCCGAATGCGCCACCGCGGTTGCGACCATCACCTTGTCCGCCTGCGCAATGACTCGATAGTCCGCTTCACTGCCCAACACGAAGACACCCCGTCGGGTTACCCACAGCCCTGCTAGCATCGCGACGGAGGAAACCAGTAGGCTCATCTGCAGGCCGGCAACCTCCGCGACAACACCCCACAAGAAGCCGCCAAGTGCCATCGCCCCCATATACATCAACAGGTAAACGGAGGCCACCCGCGCGCGCACCCAATCGGCAGCACAAGTCTGGACGATCGTTGAGGCTGTAGCATTCACTGCCATCCAGGCCATACCTGCCGCCACCAAAACTGGCCATACCGCCCAAACCGATTCCAGCAGTGCTGCTCCAGCCGTAGCTAACGCAAAAAACGCCACCCCGCCAGCTATCAGTTTACGCAGCGTAAAGTCACGATAAAGCCGCGGCAAATTGAGCGCAGCCAAAACAGCGCCCAAACCCAACGCGCCCATCAACAAGCCGTATCCATCGGCCGCCATTGAGAGGCGCTCCTTCGCTATTAACGGCAAGAGAGCCCAAAGCGAACTAGCACAACTGGTGAATACGAATACCTGGGTGAGCGAGCTGGTCAACTCTCGCGAGTGGCGTATATATCGCAGGCCACTGCGCATTCCGCCGAACAAGGTCTCCGGAGGCAAGGTGACAACCGGTTGCTGCTCCTGCCAGCGCAGCAAAAAGAGCGTAACACCGAAGAAACACAAGGCAATAACGAAAAACACAGCCGACTGCCCAACCGCCGCAATCAACAGCCCTGCAATCGCAGGCCCTACCGCCCTGGCCACATTGGTTGACACCGCATTCAAGGCGACCGCAGAGGGAACCACATCGCGGGGAATCAGGGTTAAAGTTGCAGCCATCCAAGCCGGCATATTAAGGGCGCTGCCAATGCCGAGCAGAAAGGTCAAACCAAGTAGCGCCCAAGGCGTCAAATACCCTGACACCATAAGAGCAAATAGACTGAAAGCCGCAAATAGCATCAATGACTGAGTAAAAAGGAGCCATCGACGCCGATCAACAAGATCTGCAATCACCCCTCCTGGCAAGCCGCACAAAAAAACCGGTAAGGTAATTGCGGTCTGCACTAGAGAGACCATCCAGGCGCTATCCGATAAGCCCGCCATGATCCAGGCAGCCCCCACCGTCTGCATCCAGATTGCGAGATTGGTTACCGCCCCTGCAGTCCAGAAGGGCCGAAACCTTGCTAGCGTCAGCGGATACCAGGGAGACTTCCGATTGATCAAACCACCCCCTCAGGACGCAGCACGACATTTACAAACACGCGATTTTTTTCACCCACGATCTGAGGGGAACCCCAAGCGACCCCGACGCCTGGACGCCGCTAATTGCCTGCGTGGACCGACCTGGTTTATTAGCGTGCCTATACCCTGAATCGTTGCCTCGATTCGGTCTCCCGGTTGAAGAAAAATACCCGACTCCAGACCTACCCCATGGGTAGAGCCGGTAAAAACAACATCTCCCGCACGCAGCTTCACACGGGCATCCAGGTAGTTCAGAATCTCGGCCAGGGAAAAGATCATCTCTCTTGTGTTGTCCTGCTGCCGGACTTCACCATTTACTGAGAGCTGCATGTCCAGTTCCGGCTGCCTATCCCCACCAGCCTCGGCTCTCAAGGTTAACCAGGGTCCGAGAGGTGTTGTCTGATCCAGCGCTTTTTGAGTAAAAAGATCTAGTCTCCCCAGCGCCCTGCCAGCGTCTCGCGCACTCACATCATTGCCAATGGTGTAACCCAATAGACATGACACCGCGTTTGCTTCATCCTCAAGCGGTCTACCCACTACCGCGACCAGTTCTATTTCGTAGTCAAGCTCTTGTGTCACCGCGGGATAAAGAATTTCACCCAGATGCGGGACCAGTGCGGACTCGGGTTTGATATAAGACAGCGGATGATTTGGCTCAGAGCTACCAAGTCGCTCAAGATGCGTCCGGTAATTCAGGCCTACGCCAAAAACGCGAGCTCCTGATTCAGCAGGCGCCAAAAGCGTATAGCGTCCTGGTTGAACAGGCATCTCATCCACCGCGGGCGCTCTGGCTTGGCACCGCGTCAGCTTCTCAGCCCACTCGGTAAAACATCCAAGTATCCACCAAGCCTGTCCTGTCTCAAGGTCGAGTGAGGCCCAGCCGGTACGCCCGTACAGGTCTTGAATACGAGCGAGATGCAAGCGGCTTAGCCTTTCTTCTTGCTAAAAGCCGGATCACGAACCTCTTCAGGTGTTTTGACACTTGGCCCAAGTATCGGGCCTACAATTTCATGCCCCCAAACACTCATCACCTCAGGATTTAGCTCAAAGCCATCATCGTGCCACGGCTCAATCTCGCCTATGCACTCAAAAGCAAAACCAGAGGGCGTGAAGTGGTAGAAAGATACATGGGGATCTTGCGCATGTTGCCCCAGCGTCATCATCATTGGCAGCTCACGCTTTTTGACGAGATCGTAGGTTTCACCTACATCCCTGATACTGCTTACGAATAAACCAATGTGCTGTATTCCCATACGGCCCGGCGCGTGACCATACGCAATGTCATGGCTGGTGTAAGTGTTCAGTTTGGAGCGGAAAAAGCCCGTGCGCCCCTTACCTGCGCCAGATCCGTACCAATGAAAGCCCATGATATTGATAAGAAAGTGCTCCAACTCATCAGAGTACTCAGGGGCCATTAACACGACATGACCCAACCCCCGATGGTTGGCGAGGAATCCACCATGTCGCCGACCAGGCACAAAGGAGTCCGGCGTCCACTTTTGTCCATAGAATAATTCGTGCTGAAACCCGACTGGATCAAAAAATCGAATTAACTCTTTGACGCCGCGCATTTCACACAGCGCCTGATCGCCAACTTCAAAATCGACCCCTTCCTCACGGAAACGCGCCAAGGCTTGCTTGTACTCCATACGACCTTTCGCTTCCCAGCCGATATAGGCCAGACGGTCCACATCACCTGGGTGAAAGGCAAAGCGATGACGCCGGTCATCTATACGGAAATAAACCGAATCGGGATCGCCATCAGGATTTTTGCTCATCCCGAACCCCATCACTGACGGACCATAGTCACGCCATGCATCCAAGTCCGTAGCTTCAAAGCCCAGATAGCCAATGCCAATAATATCCATGCTCTTTACCTCATGTTTTGTGTCGGCAGCGATCGTAATGGTTATCGCATAGCGCGATTGACTGATCAGATTGCCAGCAAACCACCGTCAATAACGATATCTGACCCGGTGATGAAGGATGCTTCTTCCGAGGCAATAAACAGAGCCATTGCGACAACCTCTTCCGGCTCACCAGGGCGATCCATCAGCACACCATCAAGCAGTGCGGCTCTGGCCTGAGGGTTTTCCATGAAAGCCGCCGTTCCCGGGGTGGCAATAAATCCAGGGCTGAGACAGACGGCTCGAATCCCCAAGGGCGCACCTTCCACAGCGATCTGACGAGTGAAAGACACCACTGCACCCTTAGCCGCAGAATGGGCGGAGATACCCGCCACTTTAGATCCTCCCCAGGCCGCGGTTGAAGACACGTTGATAATCACGCCTTTCTGCTTGGCCAAGTGGTTCCATGCATACTTGGTTGCATAGAAAATAAGGTCGACCTCGTTGCGGATGGTGAAATGCCAGTCTTCTATACTCATGTCCTGCACTGGAGCGAAACGCGCTGCCGAAGCGTTGTTGTATAGGACGTCGATCTTGCCGTGAGCGGCAACCGCACTTTCCACCCAACCGCGCACTTGCTCGTGGTCGCCCAGATCGATTGGCGCACTGCCATGCAGTGAATAACCCTCCGCTTCCATCAATTGAGCGGTCTTGGCGTGCTCCTCACTGTTTGTGTCACAACCGACGACGATAGCGCCTTCACGTGCAAACCTCAGCGCAGCTACCCGGCCCTGCCCGCCGCCAGTACCGCTGATCAATACGACCTTACCTTCAAAGCGTTTCATAATGCTTGACTCCATGGTATTCAGGTGAGCGGTTGTTAGCTCTGGATTTCTTCCAACCAGATTGCCTCGGCAGGACAAGCTTCTGCGCCTTCTCGGGCCGCCTCTTCCAACTCCGGCGGGACTTTGTCGTCGTCGAAGTAAACCAACCCATCACCGTCCAATTTGTATACTTCCGGGCAAATGGAAGCACACAAACCATAGCCACAGCAGCGGCCACGATCCGCTACAGCGCGAAAAATAACCTTATCTGAACTCATATTTTTTCCTCTTGTCAGGCTCAGCGAAGACAAATAATGAACAAATTTTTCTCTTTTGTAAATTTTTGAGTTTTACCATTAGTAAAAAAGCCTAAAATATCGCTTAACCTTCGCAAAATAACTAAAATTAATCCTTTATTTTCAGACAGATACAGCCAAACCCGTTGAATAGCCGAACCATGAAATTAATGTGCAACTTTTACCGCGCACTCTCTACCCAGACCAAACAACTGGTTTTTTCGGCCTTCAGGTTCTGAAGTGCCTCACTGATAGAGCAAGTTCTTCTGCGATCACACGCAGCGAAGCAACAGAAGCGGAGACCTGGTGCGAAATCTGGTCCCCCTCCTCAGCCATCTTCGCGATACGCTCAATACCCAGGGAAATGTCCTTGCTACCCTCATTCTGGACCTGCACCGCAGCGGCAATCTCACTGACGCCGGTGCTCGAGGCACCCACCAGTCGCGTGGCTTCCAGCAGCACCTTTTCCAGCTCTTCTAGTAACTCCTGACTGCTATCAAGGGCAGAAGCACCCTCGCCCAGAACCACACTAACGCTGGCAGACTGCCCTTCCAGTGCCCCCGTCAGCTCATTAATCGAGTTGGCCGCGACCGCAGAGCGCTGGGCTAGATTCCTTACTTCATCGGCCACCACGCTGAATCCACGACCGCTCTCCCCTGCACGCGCCGCCTCTATCGCCGCATTGAGCGCCAGCAAATTCGTTTGTGCCGAAAGCTCCTTGACCCGGTTGATACTGTCAGTAATGGCGGTGGTGCTGGCGACAAAGTCCCCTACCGAGGCCGTAATCGCATGGAATGCTTGCCTGACTCGCAGAATCTCATCAAGCAACCGATTGAGTGCGGACCGCCCCTCTTCCGCACCTTTCAAACTATCCGCTGCTGAATTGCGCAAACCTTCCGCGTGGGAGGAAATAGATTCGATGCCCTGGCTCATCTGCTCGACGGTGGAGGATGCTTGAACGGCGGCACTGGCCTGTTCATTCGCACCAACGGCGACATGGTTGGAAGTAACCACCAACTCCTCTGCCGAGGCTCCCACAGAGTCGGCAACACGCTTAACCTGCTCTACAGCCGTCTGCAAACTGGTAATCAGCGCATTGAAAGCCACCGCTGTCTGTGCGATTTCATCACGTCCTATCACTTCCACTCTATGAGTCAGATCGCCATCCTTGAGCTTCACCGCCGCTCGCTCTATGGCTTTGATCGAGCGCAGCAGCTGATAGCGCATCAACAACCCAACCAGCAGAGCCAAGACAATGGCAATAACAACGGCGATCGCAAGCGCCCTGGTCACCGATGCAGCTGTCATGTTTGCTGTAGCAAAAGCCTGCGCAGACAACTCTTCCTGGAGTACAAGCATGCGAGAAAGCAGGCCTTGCAGACGGGTATAATCCGCACGCACATAACCCAACAATGAGGGCGCCTGGTAAGGTGACGTCAACGCCGCTTCAGCCAGATCGTCGACTCCTTGCGCAAAGACCTTGGCCTGCTCTCCCATGGTTTGGTAAAGCGTCTGCTCTTCTTCACTAAAAGCCGCACTGTCAGCCATGCCACGCTCGATTCCAGTACTCATGTCATGAACACTGGCTCGCATATCCTCTACATAAAACTGCATTTCCTCCTGCGACGCGCTGCCTTCGGTCTGGATCAACTGAACCACCGCCGCGTAGGAACCCACCATAGCCGCCTGAGAAGCCGCCGCGATGTCTAGTGCGCGCTGGTACTGGTGGAAGCGAACCTCTTCGACCTCACGCAGCACTCCCTGCTGACGGGCGACACCGTCGTACGCAATCGCAGAGACAGCAATGAGTAAAACCACAATGAGGGCAGGAGCAAAAAGGAGCTTGGCACCCATGGAAAAGCTACTGAGCCATCGCATACAACGTTTTCCTTTAGTCACTTATTGTTTTTGTGTTCAAATCTTACAATGATCGGATAGACACAGCAGACTAGATCAAATATTCTGACATCAGCAACACATTCTTTATGCAGAACAGAAACTCAGAATTTTCTTAAGCAGCACTCATAAAAACAATGAAAGGCCGTCCCATGCATGCACCCAACAGCGAAGCAGCGATTGATCTAGCGGAGTTCCGCAGCGGATGGCGAGTCTTGATTCTTTCGTTAATCGGCATCGCCATCAGTATCAATGCGTCTCTTCTATACGGCTTCGGCACCCTGGTCATCCCTCTTCAAGAAGCCTTTGGCTGGGAGCGTGGAGCAATGCAAGCGGCTATTACGTTCTTGTTCGGCGGCGCGGTTATATCGCTGCAATTGGTCGGCTGGTTCAACCTCCGTTTCGGCATGAAGCGCGTTACCATTATCTCGCTTGTAGCCATTGCTTTCGGGTACCTGGCGACCACACAGATCGGCGGCTCTGTTTGGACTCTCTATCTAGCCTTCGCACTACTCCCCTTGTTGGGCATGGGCTGTCTCGCGGTCACCTGGACCCAGCTCTTGAACATGTGGTTCGACAAGAATCGCGGTCTCGCGCTCGCCATCGGACTTTCAGGTACCGGCCTCACTGCTGCTGTGGTTCCACCTTTAATGTCCTGGGGTATTGGCTTATGGGACTGGCGCGCAGCCTTCGTCATTCTCGCCCTGCTGAACTTGGCGGTGCTGTTACCGATAACGCTTTTTTGGTTTTCTCTGCCGCAAGGCTTGAAGGTAAGCGCAGAAGAAAAGGCGGGCCGTCTGGATACGAATCAATTGCCGGGCCTGACATTTGCTGAAGGTTTGGCATCTAGAAAGTTCTGGATCTGCAATCTCGCGTTGAGCCTAGTTATATCTGCCATCGTCGGATTGGTTACCAGCACTGTTCCCATGCTTCGTGACAAGGGTATTTCGGCAGAGAACGCCGGCCTGATATTTGGCTGCTTTGGCGTATCACTGACGGCCGGCCGGATACTTATCGGGTATCTGCTGGACCGTGTATGGCCGCCGCTGGTATCCGCCATCAGCCTATCCATGCCAGCCGTTGGCTGCCTACTGTTTCTCGGCGAAAGCAATGACTTTTGGCTGATGGCATTTGCCGCTGTACTAGTGGGTTTCGGTGCAGGTGCCGAGTTTGATATCGCCGCATTTCTAGTCGCCCGTTATTTCGGCATGAAGGAGTACGGGCGCCTGTTTGGCGTTCATCAAGGGCTGAATACCGTCGCCGCAGCACTAGCGCCCTTGCTATTTGCAGCATTCCTGAGCGCAACAGGCTCCTACTCATCGATGCTGATTTACAGCGTAGCTTGTACTGTCCTCGGCCCCTTATTAATTCTCACACTGGGTCGCGCACCCACCTTCAGGACTACCGGGGCTTTTTCCCGATAACTGCAAAAAAATAACAGGAGAGCACTCATGCCCACCATCACGCTCATTGAACACAATGGTACAGAGCATCAAGTAAACGCTGAGATAGGACAGTCTGTTATGCAGGCGGCGCTGGCTGCCATGGTTCCCGGTATTCAAGGCGACTGCGGCGGTGCCTGCAGTTGCGCTACTTGCCATGCGTTTGTGGATGATGCTTGGCTATCGGGCATGCCAGAGCTACAGGAGTCAGAGTCGGACATGCTTGAGTACGCAAGCGAGCGTCAGGCAAATAGCCGACTCACCTGCCAACTGACGGTGAGCGCCAATATGGAAGGGATGATCCTGCGGCTCCCAGAATCTCAATACTGAGCAGCGAGAGCAAACATGTCGATTTCTTCAGTAGTGATTGTCGGCGCAGGCCAGGCCGGCTTTCAGGTCGCAGCTTCTCTGCGACAAGGCGGGTACACCGGAGCCATCACTCTTATAGGCGATGAACCCGGCCTGCCTTACCAGCGCCCGCCACTATCAAAAGCCTACCTGCTGGGCAAGATAAAGGCGGACAATCTGGCATTTCGCCCGGCCACCTTTTTCAGCGAGCAGAATATCGAGCTGTTGCATACGCGTGCGGTCGAGATAGACCGCCAGAACCAAAATGTGGTGCTGGCCAATGGCAACAGCGTTGATTACGATCATTTGATTCTTGCCACGGGCGGTCACAACAGGTTGTTATCCATCCCCGGGGATGATGTTGAGGGGGTGTATGGAATAAAAACCCTGGCTGATGCCGATGCGCTCTCCCCCCGAATGAGCGCGGCGAGTAACGTAGTTGTAGTGGGCTGCGGATTTATCGGACTGGAGTTTGCCGCTGTCGCTGCGGCATTGGGAAAATCAGTCCAACTGGTTGACCGCGGAGACCGCCTCATGGCGCGCGCAATCTCCCATGAAATGTCGGCATTGTTCCTCAATGCGCACCAAAGCTGGGGGGTAAAATTTCACTTCAATCAAGGCGTCAGCCGAATAACCCATGCCAACGGAAAAGTAACCGGCGTGGTGAAGGAGAACGGCGAAGAGTTGCCGGCTGACCTTGTGGTGTATGGCATCGGCATCATCCCGAACATCACCTTGGCAGCCGAGGCTGGCCTTGAGATTGACAATGGTATTAAGGTCGATGCCAACCTCTTAACCAACGATCCCCATATTTCCGCTATTGGCGATGTGGCATGCTTCCCGTGCATACACAACAACGGCGAACACACCCGCATAGAATCCGTGCCCAACGCTATGGATCAGGCCCGGAGCGTTGCAGCAAGACTGCTCGGGAAACCGTCGCCGTTCATCGCCACGCCTTGGTTCTGGACCGATCAGGGGAATCTCAAGCTGCAGATCGTTGGCTTGTCTACCGGCTTCGACACCACCGTCACGTTAGGCGACCCGAGTTCGCAACAGTTTTCCGTGCTCTGCTTCCGCAAGGATCACCTGATTGCGGTTGAGTCCTGCAACCGGCCAAGTGATCACATGGCCGGGAAGAAACTGCTTTCTCGTCCAGCCGAACTCACCATCAGTGAGGCCAGCACCCCGGGCTTCGATCTCAAAGCCTGGGAAATAGCACACCGTACATAACAAGTTGATCGTGTAGCCCCCGATAGTCTGCTGGGCTTGAGGGGGCTTTTTTAACGTCCCCCACCAGCTGTCTCGCTAGCAAAAAACAATACCCACTCTTGAAACCGACACGGCGCCTGACTGAACGCCGCTTGCACGTGTCATTCGATAGGACTCTCCGCTATGACGCTTCCTGAGAAGGTACCGCTGCTCCCCGGCTGGCTATTTTTACTCGCCATGCTGACGGCCCTTTCGCCGCTCTCCGTCGACCTTTACTTGCCAGCCTTCCCGGTAATTGCGAGCCAACTGCAAGTCAGCTCGTCGGAGGTGCAAATCACCTTGGCCGTATTTCTTCTGGGAATGGCATTTGGGCAGTTGCTCTACGGCCCGCTCAGCGACCTCTACGGCCGCAAGCCACCGCTCTATGCAGGGTTAACCTTATTCTTCATCGCATCAATTGGCTGTGCCTTCGCAGCGGATCTGACAACGCTGACCGCCGCACGCTTTTGCCAGGCGCTGGGCGGGGGAGCTGGCGTAGTCATCAGCAGGGCTGTCATCCGCGACCGAACCTCCACTGTACAGGCCGCGAGAGCCTTTTCGATGCTAATGTTGATGTTGGGCCTCGGGCCTATTCTGGCACCGCTTGCAGGCGGAGCTTTGCTGCTGGCAGTCGGCTGGCGCGGTATTTTCATGACGCTGGCTGCCTGTGGACTGGCGCTGCTGCTGGGTGTCCATTTTTGCATGCGGGAAACCTCACCGAGTCTCGGCAACGGCAGCAAGCCGAAACTACGTTCCGCATTCAATCAATACCTGAGCCTGGCCTGTGACTGGAAGTTTATGCGGTTTGTCCTGGTAGGTGCGTTACCTTTTGGCGGGATGTTCGCGTATGTATCCGGATCCCCCAAGATCATCATCGACCTCTATGGTATCCAACCTAACCACTTTGGCTGGTTCTTCGGCCTCAACGCTTTTGGCATGATTGTTGGCTCACAACTGAACGCGAAACTGGTCGCTCGCTACGGCCCTGCCACTTTGCTCAAATATGTGCTTCTTGCGCCAGCAATCGCAACCCTAATGGCGACGCTGTCCACTTGGGCAGGCACTATCAACCTGTCGCAGCTTATGCTGTGCTTTTTTATCTACATGACCTCCATGGGCCTGTTGACACCCAACGCGGTAGCCTTGGCAATGGCAAGTCAGGGCCACCGCGCCGGCTCTGCCTCATCAGTCATTGGGTTCATACAGTTCTTGTTCGGCACTTTGGCCGTGGGCATCGTCAGCCTGTGGATGAGCCCAAGTGCATTGCCGGTTATCACTGTAATGCTTGGCCTCAGCGCCGCCAGTTTGCTATTGCATCGTATCAGCCAGCCAAACGCGCCCGGTCAAATCACCGAGCAATTTGGCAAAAGTTGAAGCCTCGCCAAAGCGTGAGTATGGCCCACAAAAAACCGCTGCCAGGGCAGCGGTTTTTTGTGGCTCAGTAGAGCAGGCACTATTGTTTTATAAAATAACGCACGCTCACTGTATCTTCCTCGAACCGGTACAGCTCAATCGTCTCAATTGAGCCACTGCCGTCCCGCATCACATTACGATGGTGACAGGCGGCTTCATTCGAGCCGAGAATACTCACCTCTACCTCCACCGAAAAGCGGCTATTTTGCTGGTCCCACATAGCTTCAAGTACAGGCCAGCCATCCGCCGCCGGGCGCCCGACGTACTCAATGCTCAAGCCCTTTGGGGCAACCTGCCGATAATGCTCGAAGAAGCCTTCACGGTTACCTGAATTCCAACAGGCGATTTGGCCGTGTAAAAAGGCGTCTATGTCTTTTTGGTTTAAGCCTGGCATCACATTCCGCTCCTGTTTTTGCCCTCGAACAGTCGGGCGATTGAGACTGTCATAGATCCGCACCGCGCACGTTACGCGCTGAGCCATTACGGCGATCGGACTCTCCCCACGCCAGCCAGTGGTCTGGTTCGCGTGTATCCCCTACTCTGCGCCAGCGACCTTCCTGCTGGGCTGTAATCGGAAAGCCGCCAACAAAGTCCGCCATTTCACCCTTTTCGTCCGGCAGAAACTCCCACTCTTCGCTGCCGTCCAAAACAATTCGCGCATTGTCCAGGAAGTAACTACCGTCCTTATGCACTGCCAAGCCCTCGATATCGGTGGTAGTACGCACCTCGCCTTTTTCATTGTTTAAGATGGCGTAACCAAGGTTGTCATGGCCGACCATGAAAGATCCCGAGTCGAATGTACCGTCCTTGTATACCGTGGCAAAAGACCACCAGATGACGTGCATTTTGTTGTTTACCACCAAGTCTTTCTTGAAATGTATGGCTCCACCTTCTGCCATATACACTTGGTCCAGTGCCATCAGGCCTTTCACTTTCCGCCCTTCGCACACGCCGGAAAGGCTCCACAGTTGCGAGACATAAAACGTGCCCCACTCAACACCAGGCAAATACCATTGCATACCGCAGCCAACCGGCTTCCCCTGCAGCTCATACAGCCCCTCTTCCACCCACTTGATATGCTCAGCAGAGGCTTCCAGTAACCAGGGGTTGCCCTCTTCTCCGGGTAGGCTGGTCCAGCGCACCGTATCCCCATCCAGTTTCTGCGTTGGCATTGGCGTCAACGCCTGCTTTGCCATTCGCTCGGTATCCATACGAATATGCTGGCCGTCAATCCGCGTAGACTGATAAAAAAACCGCGTCGGGTTGGGCGTACCTGTAGGGGCCATTACCGAGCGAACAAATGAGTAGATGTGCCCTTCATCATCACGTACAGAGCCAAAAGGCATGCTCTTGCTCAGCAACAGGCCGAAGAATGAGCGCGTTTCATTCAACGCCGGCCCAGTGGTTTTGCATGGGCCAACTAGCTGCTGGTAAACAAAGTCGCCACGCTCGGGGATGTTTTTGTAAGATTTCATACTGGTATTCCTCCGCTAAGGTTGCATCAATCCCAAATCACATGAATGGATTTCGCACCTCGCAGTTGAGCCCCTGCGATGACAGGCGCAGGCATACTTGGGTCCAATCGGATGTTTGGAAACAGATCCAGAATTGCGTTGATCGCGCAATTGATTTCGACCTTGGCAACAAACTGACCGATGCACATGTGCGCCCCCCAGCCGAAGCCGAAGGAAGGCTTCACCTTTCGATCAATATCAAACTGATCTGCGTTGTCGAAGACATCTTCGTCTCGGTTGGCGGATATCACCATGCACTGAACCAAGCCCCCCTTGGGAACCAGAACGCCACCCACCTCGACGTCTCTCGAAGCCTGACGAACCTTGAAAGTTGCTACAGGCTCATAACGCACAGTTTCGTCGATCAACTTGCCAATCAAACCCCGATCTCTTTTCACTCGTTCCAGCAGCTCTGGCCGCTCAAGCAACAGTGTCATGATCGAACTGAAGGTGCGTGTGGTTGTTTCTCCAGCGGCGGGTAACAAAGAGCGCACGAAGGTAGTTACCTCATGGTTATCCAGCGCACGGCCTTCATATTCAGCGTTGATCATTCGACTGATCAAGTCATCGCCCTTTGCGCCAGCAGCCCGTTTTGTCACCACAATTTCCATTATCGCGTCATACAGGTTCTTAACCGCTTTACCGGCAAAGGCACCATAGATACGCGCTTTCTCCGGATCGATCTGGTTGGCGGCCACCAGCGCGAGAGCCCAAGTAGCGTATTGTTTGAATTTATCTGGGTCGTCGCTTGGAAAGCCCATCAGCGCGTACATCTCACGGATGGGGAAATACAACCCGAAATCCATCAGGTTGGCTTTCTTGTCTGCCTGCATTGGCTGCAGAAACTCTTCCCGAATCACCCTGTCGATTTCCGGTCGCCACTTGTTGACCGTTTCCGGCATGAACACTGGCTGCAACAGGGCCCGTGTACGACGATGCTGTTCACCGTCCATGGCTAACACAATCAAACCGTCGAAGAACGCGCCCAGCCCTTCGGCAATAAAACCGTTGGTGAAGGTTTCTGCGTCGCGCAGCACCGCCATCACGTCTTTGTGCTTGAACAGCGTGACAACGCATTTGGCCGCCTTGGCACCAGCATTGGTTGGCACACCCAGGTAACTATCTACGAAGTCGCCACGCATAACTGGGTCGTTAATCCGCTTATCCCTGCACAGCCCGTGGATATCGACTGCTGAGCCAAGATAGGTATCTGAAACCGCGTGATAAGCCTGCTCGATATCAAGCTCGTTCATTTCCGCTGACATTAGTGGTTCTCCCTGTGACCTTCAGGTCTTTTGTTATAGTCACGCTTGTAATCGCGGGTAAGCGATACAGCCGACTTAGGAATTATTCGACAAAAACTTGGACGCCCGCTTGGCTGCAAGCTTGCCGGCCATACCATTGACTCCTCCGCCCGGGTGGCTGCCTGCGCTACCCAGATACAGCCCGGAAACCGGGAGAGTATCGCCACCCAGCCCATAGGCTGGCCGCATAGTGCTCGAACGCATGGTGGTGGTGTCGATATGGACTACACAGCCATTCACTGTATTTAGCCGTTCTGTGAAGTCCGGTGCTGCCTCGATACGGCGGCCAATGACATGACCATCGATGCCATCCACGTAGTCAGCCAATTGGCGCAACACCTGGTCTGCCACAGTCTCCCTTAGCGCATCCCAGCCTGCTCTGGGGTTGACAGGCATGACTGGCGGATAGACATATACGATGTCCTGGCCGGCGGGCGCTTGAGCCGGATCCGCCGCACTAGGGACCGCAAGCGTAATGTAGGGGTACCTGGGAACTTCGCCACGCTCACAGGCGGCGAAGCTTTCAAGTACTGCGTCTTCCGTACCGATCAACATGACCGTCTTGCGCAAATCAATTCCGTCGCCGCGGATGGCCTCATAGCGTGGAACCGACAACAAACCGTCAAGCGCGACATCCACTTTCAGTGGGCCCGAGCCCTTCGCGTTGGCAGGAGCCATGGCTACCCGTGTGAGCAGGTGGGCAGGCATTTCGCCCGGGGTTACCATTTCCAGCGCTACCTTGGGGTGACAACCTGCTATCACCGCGGGCGCAGTGAAAGTGCGCCCATCAGCAAGCCGTACGCCTTCGATTTTGCCCTGCGAAGAGATGATTTCAGTCACAGTGGCAGACGTAATCACCTTGCCACCCAGCTCCTCGAGACGTGAGCACATTGCGTTACTCAATTGCTGCATACCGCCCCTGACCCGTCCCACGCCAAAGCGGTGCAGAAACCCAAGTAGCGCATAATAGATACCGCCGCCATCAGCCCGAATATCACCTGCCAGTCCCGTCAGCGCGCACATCGCGGAAACGGTCACCGGGTGCTCGAAACGTTCCTTGGCAGCCTGATGAGCGGACCCTGTCATCAGCGCCATGAGTTCAGGCTTAAGGCGCCGGTTCTTCAGCGCCACGCCTAGAACTTTAAGCTTACTTGTCAAGTTGAACCGCGCGGGATCTACCCGCATCATAGGCAGGGCTATATCCATGAACATGTCGATAACATCCATGAACTCAAGAAATGCAGCAGCATCCTTGTGGCTAAACCGCCGAATTTCATCTGCTGTTTTTTGCCGATCTCGCCAAAAGATCAACGAGCTTCCATCGGGGTGTAAATAGACATAACCCGGCGACAACTCGATAGAGTCAAAGCCGTGGTCGGCCAAGCCTAGCTCCTCCGGTACATGGGAGTGCACGCGCATCGACATCATGTCGAGCGCACAAGGATGCACCAGATGCTCCGGCGCCTCAGGGATGAGATAGCCGGACGACGCCATCCCACCCACCTTGTCCAACGCCTCGAGAACAAGAACACGCTTGCCCTCAAGGCCAAGATAGCAACCCGCTGAAAGGCCATTGCTTCCCCCGCCCACGACAATCACGTCGAAATCGGTATTTTTGTTATTCATCAAAGTATCTCCCTACTGGGCTGACTCAGGTTTTCCTCTACCAAACACCTGCCGACAGAGTCCTTGCTACGCCCAATAAACAATGCGTCCGATACCCACTGGCATCACCACGCATGAACATTCGCCGTCCGCTGTATACGGCAATCGGGAACGTAACAAGAAAGAACCGGAGGCGCTGGCTATCCGTTTTACCGGGCGTAAAACGGATAACCAGCGCCCTGACGTGCGAGCAAAGAGCAAAACAACCCTTCCTCTCGCTTCAAGCATCCCGACAGAATAATTCCAATTGTAGAATTTCAATCTGCATATGGAATTATTTTCAATGCTCTGCTAGGGTCTTAGGCAGGCAATCAGATTCGGCTGTACAGCCCATCCAGACTGGGCTGGGAGCACGATGAAAGCCTTTGAAAAATAAAAATAAAAGGACATAAAGTGAAAGCATCTCTGGTTTACATCCAGGGTGAAGCCGGTTCCGGTCAGCTCTGCCTACCGGAAGGCGTTCCTGCGCAGGGAAATCGGGATGCACGTCCCGCACCTTCATTGTTCTACTACCTAACCTCGAACTCGTTGCCTGGCAGCAGTGCCGGACAGCGATTTTTCGCGCTCTCTTTATAAAAACAAAAACGGAGAAAGATCATGAAACTGAAAATTGCTATTGGCTTGCTAGTTGGCGGCCTGTCCGCCACATCTCTGGCCGCAGTGAGCCCGGATGAAGCCAGCGCTATCGGCGATACCCTCACACCATTGGGCGCTATTCAGGCCGCGAACGCCGATGGCAGCATTCCGGCCTATGAGGGGGGTCTGCGAACCGCTCCCCCGGGATTCGAGCCAGGTACTGGGTTTTGGAAAGACCCCTATGCTGCGGACAAACCCCTGTATCGGATAACTGCGGCCAATCTAAGCGAGCACGAGCACCTGCTTAGCGCGGGGCAGATAGAGGTATTGAAGCGCAACCCTGATTACTACATGGACATTTACCCCAGCCACAGATCTGCTGCCTACCCGCAGGAAGTGCTGGACGCAACGGTGCGTAACGCAACTACCTGCCACACCCTGAAGGACGGCTTGGCGATTGAGCCAAATTGTCGTGGCGGCTTACCCTTTCCGATCCCCCAAACAGGCAATGAAGTAATCTGGAACCTGCTCGTGCGTTATAACGACGGCAAGTTTGGTACCACTACCTCTTCGTCCAACACCTGGGTCGTTGATAGAAACGGGTCAGTAACCCAGTCTGCCAACCAAGCTACGTTCGTTGAGCGCCCTTACTACCAGACAGATGTACCAGGCCGACCGGAGGATCTTTTTTACCGGGTTTACTCGTTGACCAAGCAACCCGCACGCAAAGCTGGAGAGCTCACTGGCCTGATGGACTTTATCGATCCGACCGACAAGCCGCGCCGTGCCTGGAGCTATACCCCTGGACAGCGGCGCATCAAACTCGCCCCCGAGTTCAATTATGACACTCCGGTGGGAAGCATGGGCGGCTTGGAGCTGTTCGACGAACTATTCATGTTCTCAGGCGTGCAGGATAGGTTTGATTTCAAGCTTGTTGGACGCAAAGAGATGCTGATTCCATACAACACTTACAAGTTCTACTTCGATTGTGAGGACCAGTTCCGCACCTCTCATGTAAACCCCGAATGCGAGCGCTGGGAGCTGCACCGTGTATGGGAGGTTGAAGCAACCTTGAAACCAGGTATGCGTCACGTTTACAGCAAGCGCACCTACTATCTCGATGAAGATACCTATGGTGCCGGCCTGTACGATGCCTGGGATCAGAACGGCCAGCTGTATCGCTCGATGATGCTTGGAGGTGTCCAATTCTATGACCACGACATCCCCTACATCGTGAAGCACTCCATGTACGACTTTAATAAAGGCATGTACGGCATCGTCAACGACGGGATGGATGGCGGCTATCAGGTTCTCACCGAAGCTCGCACTGAACGTGAGCTAAACCCCGAAGCCATCGTGATGCGCGAATCTCAACGCTAAAACCAACTCACCAATCCCCTTGAGCTTCGCGGCCAAGGGGAATTGCTAAGGCGTAACGGATGCGAACGATCAATCTATCCTGGGACGTAACTCACCTTACCCCCTTCATATCCAAAGTTGACCTATGCGGCTCTCTGTTCCTGCCGGACAAGTTTGGCGACAACGTACCAGCGTCACTGACCCTTGTTGTTTGCCTGCATGGCGGCAGCTGCTCACGCAGCTACTTCCATCCGCCATACCTTGACCCGAGTTACAGCTTTGCCGAGTTTATGACCGATAGAGGCTACCTGGTTCTAGCGCTCGACAATCTGGGCATGGGTGAAAGCAGCAGGCCTGAGCCCGAATCCAAGCTGACATTGAATGTGATAGCAGAGGCCAATCACCTTGCCACTCAACAGTGTGTTCAAGCCTTAATGTCGAACCAGTGGGGCACGTTGGCAGAATCAACAAGCCTGACAGTCGCCGGCTTGGGCCACTCCATGGGCGGTATGCTGGTCACCTATCAGCAAGCTCATTACAAGAGCTTTGATCGCCTTATCGTCGCAGGCTGGAGCAACCTGCCTCTGGAACTGGCCGGTGCCAAAGTAGAAGCGATGAAGGCGGCACTACCCCCCAGCGGCTACATACCCACGGATCGATCGCAGATGCGCGCTCTTTTCCACCTGCCGGATGTTGCTGAAGCCGTAATAACTGCCGATAACCAGCACTCGAGCCTGACGCCCGTCACTCTGGCCACCGCAGCACTCACTCCAAACGTGGTTGTCGCCAGTGCCGCCAACATTTTCTGTCCGGTATTGCTGGCATACGGTGAAGTTGATGTCAGTCCTGCACCAGAGAAGGAACCTGAGTTTTTTTCCAATGCGTGCGACAAGACACTCTTATGTGTTGCCGGGAATGCTCACTTGCACAACTTTGCAAACGCACGGTCTGATATCTGGGAAGGGATCGCCGAATGGACTAAAACAGGCCAGCTTCCCCTGTCTTTAAGCTCCAAAATAAACTCCAGATCCAGCGATAAAGTCTAGGGCTTTGACTCCTCCACCTGCAGAACACAGAGAGAGCTTCTGGCATGATCACCAGCATGGATCATTTCACGATCGTAACCGATCAGCTTGAGTTAACGCGTCGTTTTTATACTGACCTGCTTGGACTCCGGGTAGGGCAACGACCGGATTTCCCGGTCCCCGGGATTTGGCTATATTTAAAGGATGAGCCGGTGCTGCATGTTATCGAAGTTAAAGAAATGCCCGTTCCACGCCGTGGCGTTCTAGATCACATGGCTTTTTCCGCCAATGATTTGATCAGGACCTTGGGGGCTCTGCAAAAGCACCAAGTAACCTTTCGCATCATACGTAGCCCCGACACCCTTACATGGCAGGTTTTCTTTTACGACCCGAATGGAGTAGAAGTCGAGTTGGACTTTGCACCGCACGAAGCCCCCCCTGCTAACTGGAAGACGCTGTCGTCTCGATGACCTATCAGATCAGCCCCGAATAGGCGCCACCATCTAGTTGTAGGTTCTGTCCTGTTATATAGCCTGCCTGCTGCGAGCAAAGAAAAATGCAGGCCGCGGCAAGCTCTTCGGGCCGACCAAAACGACCAGCAGGAATGGGGCAAAGCATCTCCTCACGTGCCTGCGCCAAACTAATCCCCTTGTGCTTCGCCAATTTGTCTGTCATGTAGCGCAGGCGGTCTGTCTCAATCCTTTCCGGCAGCAGGTTGTTGATCGTCACATTGTCCCGGATTACCTCCGCAGAGAGCGCCTTGGAGAACGCGGTAAGCCCGGCACGGGCAGCCGTTGACAGTCCCATGGCCAAGCGCGGAGTCTTCACCATTGCGGAGGTGATATTGACAATCCGACCAAACTTGCGCGTTCGCATGCCCGGAACAACGTCTTGAATAAGCGACACCGCAGACAACATGTTTGCTTCGAGGGCGGCATGCCAGCGCGCGTTGTCCCAATCAGCCATGTCGCCCGGTGGGGGACCACCATTGTTGGTCACCAGGATATCCGCACTGGCCAGCGGTTCGGCGAGTTTTTCTCGACCCTCTTCGGTGGCAATGTCAGCCACCACCTGCAACGGCCTTACGCCTGTGATCTGCGCAATTTGCCTGGCAGCGCACGCTAGGGATGCCTCATCACGACCATTGATCACTATGGCGCAACCTTCGAGTGCGAGCGCCTGTGCACAGGCAAAACCAAGCCCGCGGGAGGAAGCGCAAATTAGCGCTTTGCGCCCTTGAAGCCCTGTTTCCATAACTATACTCCCGTTGCTTTTCTCGACTAGCAAAGCGCTTGATTTCAGGGTGCCCAGTGCGCGTGCAATGCTTTATCCTGATTACCCAAAAGCGTCATGTATCAAGAGTGTGACATGCCTACTGATGACCTCCAGTCTTTCTCGGCTCGCGCCGAACCCAGCAAGCGAGATACCCTTGAGCGCCTGCTTTCAGCGGCCAAGAAGATCTTTGCCCAAAAAGGTCTGGCCGGGGCGCGAATGGAGGATATAGCGCGGCAGGCAGGAGTAACCAAGCAACTGGTTTACCATTACTACGGCTCCAAGGAATCCCTGTTTACAACAGTGCTGGATGACTCGTCACGGCAAATAATGGATGAGCTCGTCGCACTGAATGTAGAAAACCTGCCGCCACAACAGGCCCTCTTGACACTGCTCGACTGTACCTTCGAGCAGTACATGAACGACCCACTACTTGGCTCATTGGCGCTTGAAGGTATCCGCTATCATGAGTCAGCTCACGACGATCAGGTCAACAGTTTCTCCGGTCAATCGCCGGCGCTAAAAGCCAAGTTTGCCTCGCTACTGCAGCGTGGGATATCCGACGGAATTTTCCGTGCGGATGTAGATGCCCGTTTTCTGCTAGCCACATCAGCG
This sequence comes from Pseudomonas abyssi, assembly GCF_002307495.1. Lineage (GTDB taxonomy): Bacteria > Pseudomonadota > Gammaproteobacteria > Pseudomonadales > Pseudomonadaceae > Halopseudomonas > Halopseudomonas abyssi. The sequence continues at coordinate 46,627 of NZ_NTMR01000028.1, forward strand.
CTATTGATGTCTGGCGGCTTTACCAACCATTACACCCTCTCGGTTCTGGTGGGTTTCGATACCAGGTCCACAGAGGGTATGAAAATTTGGCGAGAGCATGCGGCGAATTTCATTCTCGCCGCAATTATCAAACCTTGCTAAAACAAACCCTTTACAAGGTTTACATGCCCTTACGGTCGGACTGACTGAAGAACGCCTGCATCGCCACCAGCGAAGGCGTATGGCTTGAAAAGCCGCCATCAGCGACTAACGTTGTGCCCGTAACAAAAGACGATTCATCACTGGCAAGAAAGGCAACCACGTCGGCAATTTGTCTTGGCGTGCCGAGTTCAGGAGTCATGTGATTATCCCGCAGAATATCCAGCAGCTCTTTCGGCATGGATGAATGTGCGTTTTCTGCCGGAGCGAGCCCAATCTGTACCGCGTTACCCCGAACCCCCTGCTTCCCATACTGCGCCGCGACCAGTTTCGGCATCATGTTCAACGCCGCCTTGGAACAGGCATAACCCGTTAGCGAAAGGTCACCCTGAGCGCCCAGACCAGAGGTCGCAAAAATCACCGAGCCCTTTCCCTGTTTCACCATCACTGGTACGACGTGCTTGGTACATAGCACCGAACCGCGCAGGTTGACAGCAATGGCACGGTCCCACGCAGCAATGTCCAGGTTGCAGATGTCTCGATCATTCTGACGCTGGGCGACGTCAAGCACTGCAGCATTGTTGTGCAGTACATCGATACGGCCGAATCGCTCCATGACCGCACTGACCATCGCCTCAACACTTTCCTCGGATGAGACATCGGTCGCGACGCTCATCGCCGAGCCGCCTGACGCCTCAATCTCCGTTGCCACGCGCGCGGCAGCAGCTTCATTGATATCCACAATAGCCAGACTGGCACCATGCGCCGCCAGCACTCGCGCACATTCCGCGCCCAGACCACCGCCAGCACCGGTGACTATCGCTACGCGCCCATCAAGTTTTCCCGTCGTCATCTTGTAACTCCGTACGTTAAGGTCAGTATCACTCACCGGTAAAAACAGGCTGACGCCGCTCGCCAAATGCAAGCGCAGCCTCCTTGGCGTCTTTTGTGGTCGCCAACAAAGAAAACAGGTCGCGCTCCAGGCTCAGCCCGGCACCAAGCTCCATTTCCAGGGATGCGCGAGCAGCACGCTTGACAAAGGCCGATGCCATTGGCGGCTTTGCGGCGATCTTGTGCGCTAGTGCACTCACCTCATCAAGCAAGCTGTCGCTGCTCAAGGAGACTCTGGATACCAACCCGATACTCAAGGCCTTTGCGGCGTCCAGGCGGTCGCCAGTCAAAAGCATGTCCATTGCATGGCCTGGTGAAACAACCCGGCTAAGCCGCTGTGTTCCCCCACCACCTGGAATCAGACCGAGGCCCGTTTCGGGCAACGCGAGGATGGCGTCGGGTGCAGCAACGCGGATATCCGCAGCCAAGGCGAACTCCAAACCGCCGCCCATACAGTAACCGTGAATGGCCACTACCACCGGTTTGCTGACTCGATCGAGATAGTCTATCCAGCTCGATAACTCAATGCGTTTGCGCACATCAAGCGATGTCTCAACGCCGCGCTTCTCTTTGATGTCCGCTCCAGCGCAAAAACCCCGTTCACCTTCACCGCGAATGGCGATAGCACGCACCGCGCAGTCGCCTTCCAGCAAAGCCAGCGCGGCAGGTACTCCCTGACGGATATCATCATTAATCGCATTGATCTGGCCAGGCCTGGTCAGGACGACCCAGCCAACCGCACCATCACGAACAATCTTGACTGCGCCATTGATCGCGACCGCCGTGGCTTCTACGTCAACACTCATATCAGCACTCCTCAAACTCAAACAGCTGACCATTTAGATCGTTTGGATCGACGCGAATGAGTGCCTTGCCGGCTACAGCGTCGCTGGCCTCAATCCAGGTGAACTTGGTACCGCGAGCTCGCAGATCCTCTGCCTTAGCTGCTAGATCGTTGACTGCAATACGAATGTAGTAAGGTCCTGGCCCCCAGCTGTTCAGGTACAAGCCTGCTTCACTGTCCCACCGGGTTGCCTCGATCAAGTCTAAAGTGGCGCTATTGGGCAGGGTAAAGCCCATTCGAGCGCGACGGTAACCCTCGCTCTGAATGGTCTCGACAGGGCCACTCGGCTCCCAATCAAGATTTGTTGAGACACGGCGCAGCGTCTCGTTCAGATCGCGTACCAAGTACCCTCTTGCTGAAACCCGAACCATGTCACCTGGCTTGACATCACGCGGTTGTACCGGCGGCTGTGCGAAAGTCTCTGGCGGCATTTGAAGCGGCTCCACCGGCATTATCTCGATACACAACCCGCCATCTACTATAGGATCATAAATGGGCTTTTCCGGGGTCGCTCCCAACCATAGCCGGTCAAAGGGCATGTCAGGCGTGCGCTGAGCCATGCGAAATGGCAAACCTCGACGCATGAGCTTGCTGACCAGCGCATCAAACTTGTCACCATGCAAAGCAAGCACGATAGAGTGCGTCAGCATCGGTCTATGTTTGCCTTGAAACGCTTTCAGACTTTCCAGGAAATCATGAAACATCGGATCGCCTGGGTTCGGGCGATCAAGATGCCATTGCGGCTCAACCCGCGTCGGGGACACAGCAAGAGACTTGTGCACCCGGAGAAAATGAGCAATGTATGGGTGATCATCAAAAGCCTGGCGCCAGCGCTCGTGTTTATATATGCCCAACTTGTCGACCAGCAACTCGGTCATACCATCGGGGTCCGGCACCATCATGTCGGCACTCATCAAAAGCTCAAACATAGTCTTCTCCGTCTGTCGTTCTTGCCAGCCGAAACAACGGCGGCCATTCAATTCAAGGCGGTGACCTCAAACGCCACCCAGCTGGTACTTCAAAAACTTGCTACCTCTTCGCGCTTGTCAGATGACGGGGCCGCATGGCGCACTTGCCCAGAGGATAGCGAGACGTTTGCCTCGTCTGAGCTATCGCCTTGGCCATCTGAGCTTTGCTTTGGGTTGAGCAGAAAGTGCGATAGGGCTGGAATCAAAATCAACGCACCGAGCATGTTCCAGAGGAACATAAAGGTCAGCAGGATGCCCATGTCAGCCTGAAACTTGATAGGGGACCAAGCCCAGGTTATTACGCCGGCGGCCATGGTCAGGCCAATAAGCGCAACTACACGCCCGGTAAAGTCGAGTGACCTGCGATAAGCTACCGCCAGGCTTTCACCACGCTCCTGTACAGCCACCTGCACACTCAATAAATAAAGCGCGTAATCCACCCCGACCCCAACACCAACGGCTATCACTGGCAGGGTCGCCACCTTCAGTCCAATACCAAGCACGACCATCAGCGCCTTGCAGATAATCGTCGTCATGATCAGGGGAATAAGTGCAACGATGGTGGCACGGATACTTCTGAAAGTGAGCAGGCAAAGCAGCGCAGTTGCTCCATATACCGCGAAGTACATGGTGATAATACCCTTCTCTACTTCGATGTTGGTTGCCGCCTCGATACCCGCATTGCCGGCTGCAAGCAAGAACTCTACCGGACGCTCGGCATCCGGCGCAGTGTTGTACTGTTCAGCAAAGTCTTCTACCACCCCCATCACACGGTTAAGCGTCTCGGCCTTGTGGTCTGCCAAGTAAGCTACCAACGGCGTTACTGAGCAGTTCTGATTGGTGATGCCAGGTGATGAAATCATGGCTGCATCGACCGAGGCATTGGTGATCGCCTGGTCACGACTGATGGTCAGCCACTTTGCGCTGCCTTCAGCCATGCCTGAGGACACAACACGAACAGTGTCTGCCAATGAACTTGTCGTCTGCACACCCTCGGTCTGTCTAAGCTTCCATGCCAACTGATCCATAGTCTGCAACGGCCGGTAAAAGCGGCAGCCGTCCACGCCAGTTTTCATGATCACCGCAAACTGATCACTGGAAAGTCCATAGTGAGAGGTTATATAGGCATTGTCTTGGTTATAGCGCGAGTTCGGGCGCAACTCCGGTGCGCCCGGGTCGAGATCCCCAATCTGTAAATCCATCATCAAGACTGTGCTGATTGCCGTGACGAGAACAGAAGCACTGATTGCCATCAGAGCCCATTTTCGCTCGGTAAAGTAATCCAGCCTTTGCCATACTCTGCCCAGCCAGTTCTTGTTGGCCTGTCCAGCCTGGTCTTTATCGATGGCAATTTGCGCCGCTTTCTTACTCACTCCAATGTAAGAGAGCGCAACCGGAATAAGAATAAGCTTGGTAAAGATCAGGACCGCGACACCAATACTGGTAGTCAACGCCAAGTCGCGGATTACCGGAATGTCGATAATTGCCAGTACTGCAAAACCAACAATATTGGTCAGCAACGCGGTGAGCCCGGTCAGAAAAAGACGTCGGAACGTGTAGCGCGCAGCGACATACTTGTGAGTGCCGCGGCCGATGTCCTGCAGGATGCCATTCATTTTTTGCGTGCCGTGCGATAGGCCAATCGCAAAAATCAGGAAGGGTACCAATATCGAGTAAGGGTCGAGTTCGTAACCGAGTATCTGCATTAGCCCCAAAAGCCAGATCACACCGGTTACCGCAATTCCCACCAGCAACAGCGTGCTGCGTAAGCAGTGGGTGTACAGGTAGACAAATATTGATGCGATCACCACCGATATGGCGAAGAACAGCATCACTACTTTCAAGCCATCGATCAGATCCCCAACAAGCTTGCTGAAGCCAACAATGTGGATGCCAATGGAGTCACTTTCGTAGGCACGGATTTTCTGTTCCAGCTGATCGGAAAAATCGCCGTAATGCAGCGGCTCCCCCGTTTGCGGATTGGTATCCTGCAGTGGCGCAACAATCATGCTGGACTGACCGTCGTTGGCAACCAGACTGCCGGATATAGCGGCGCGCGAAATATTCCGGCGCAGCGCCTGTATACTGCTTTCGCTGCCATCATAGTTCGCCGGCATCACGGCCCCGCCGCTGATGCCATCCTCAGTCACTTCCCGCCAGCGCACAATGGGCATCCAGAGCGACCTCATCCAGGAGCGGTCGACACCCGGTATCAAATACAGAGTGTCGTTCACTTGGCGAAGCACCTCTAGGTATTCAGGGTCGTAGATATCTCCGTTCTTGTTTTCAACGACAACGCGAATGCTATTGCCCAGCCCCGGCAGCTCGGTCTTGTGATCCAGATAATTTTGAATATAGGGATTGTTGACCGGAATCATCCGCTCAAAGCTGGCGTTCACCTCAATGCGAGATGCAAAAAAACCAAGCACCAGCGTAGCAGCCAGACAGCACAGAATAACCAGGACTCGGTGACTGAAAATTAAGCGCTCAAACAGACCGCCAGACTTCTTGTCGAAATCCTCAACATTTTGGACGACAGGCATCCCATTAGTATTATTCTGATTGACCATCTCTATCTCCGAGGATCGACGCGTAGCGACACGCTATGCATGCCCTTCCACCTCGCCAACCTGACTATTGCTATCCGGGTCAGCCACGCAAGCAGCTAACCAGCGTCGATCGCACGTTAAATTAAGGCTTGAGTTGCGTGGTACGCACGCCGGAAAACTGAGCCAGCAGCAACTGATCCGGCGAGTTAAGTAACGCAGCGGAGAAAACCGTGCCACGGTAATCACCAACCAGTTGCGTGAGCTCCAGTGACTTGGTGTCTATCTGCATGACTCCGCCCCGTTGACTGATCAGCAGGGCCCTGCCCTTGCTCAGAGGCAGGCTTTGCACAATGGAAGATTCCTGGCCAGTCTCCACCTTGGTCCAGGTTTCGCCCTGGTCCTTACTCGCGTAGAGGTTGCCCCGCAGCCCATAGACCAGAACCGCGTCAGCCGAAGCCTGAACGCCAAAAAAGGTCCCTGTATAAGGCGTAGGCGTTCTAATAAAGCGCTGTGCCTCATCGTCCAGACGCATTACCAGCCCCTGCTCACCACTGATAAAGGTTTCCGCGCCCGACATGCTCACGGAATATAGATGCATCCGCCGGTCGTTATCTGTCCGCTGTATCCAGGGCTCCCAGTGAAGACCGTTATCGATTGTACGAAGGATCATCCCGAAAGCGCCTACGACATAACCTTCACCTTGCGCATTAATGTAGGCATCCAGGAAAGGTGTAGCCATCACGTCGGGGTCGGACGAGGTACTCATCGCCAGCTCGAATTCACGTAGCATGCTTTCAGATTCGAACTCTTCCAGATCATTAGCACTGGAGTAGTAGTTTTTCAGCAGCGTCAGGAGACTACGGCCATCCAGCACTACGGACCAAGTTTGTCCGCCATCCTCTGTGGCCAGAAAAACCGAGTCATGGCCAACGATCCAGCCATGTTGGTCATCACGAAAGCGAACCTGCACAAGATCACTACCCACCGGGCTAACAACTTGCTGCCAGGATTTACCCTCATCATTGGACAGCATGATCAACCCGCGCAGTCCTACACCGACAAGCCGGCTACCCGCTCGGGCAACACTCAGCGTCGGTTGGGATTGTGGAATCAACTGTTTGGCACCGGCATTGCTGAGCGGATCAAACAACCCCGTCTTGTCCGACTCAACCGTCTCCGATTCCGCTGCCATCGCTGAGATGGCAACTGAATAGGATGCAATGGAGCCAACATAAAACAGGCACATCAGCAGCCGCGGCAACCTGCATGGCAGGCACCCTCTCATCAGGTCGATCAAAGTCATTGTTTTTATCCTCTACGCAGCTCGCTCAAAACGCCGAGTACTGCGATTACATCGCCTGTCACGGTCCAACACGCAAGCGCCACCCATCGTCGGTGGCGCCAAACTGGTGCAATTACCGGGTGGTCTCGCGTGCCACCACTGCTTCTGGGTTCAAATCACGTTCGGAGCGCGGTGCGTCCAGCACTTTGTAACCGCCGCTGAGCGCATCATTGATCAGCCCGTACATACCCTTGTTAAAGTCGTAGATAGAGTGTTTTACGATGTAGGGAATGTCATGGTCGTAAAACTGCACGCCGCCCAGCATCATCGAACGATAGAGTTGGCCGCTTTGATCCCAAGCATCGTAAAGCCCCGCACCAAAGGTATCCTCATCAAGATAATAGGTGCGTTTGCTGTAAACATGCCGACGGTCTTCCTTGAGGGTGGCCTCAACGACCCATACACGGTGCAGCTCCCAGCGCTCGCACTCGGGATTAACGTGGTTTTCCATCAGTTGAGTTTTAGGATCACAGTCGAAGTACAGCTCATAGCTGTTATACGGGATGTACATCTCTTTTTTGCCGACCAGCTTGAACTCGAAGCGGTCCTGCATACCTGAGAACATGAAAAGCTCATCGAACAATTCCAGACCGCCCATACTGGCAACTGGCGTGTCGTAGGCAAACTCAGGGGCCAACTTGACGCGGCGCTGACCAGGCGTGTAGCTCCAGGCGCGTCGGGGCTGCTGGGTAGGGTCAAGGTAGTCCATATACCCGGTAAGCTCGCCTGCTCGGCGCGCGGGTTCCTTGGTGACCGAGTAAACGCGGGAATACATTTGCGGATCGCGACCCTCTACATCATCCTGATAATAGGGACGTTCAACAAAAGTAGCCTGTTCTGATGCCTTGGTTACAGCCCCATTCGACGCCACCAACCAGCTGTTGGATGAACTGGTGGTAGTGCCGTATTTACCGTCGTTGTAACGAACCTGTTGGTTCCACATGACCTCATGGCCGGTCTTAGGGATCGGGAATGGAACGCCACCACGGCATTCAGGCGACAACGTCAGGCCGTTGTTCAGCGTTTCACAGGTAGTTGCATTACGGACTGTAGCATCCAGCACATCCTGTGGTAGCGCGGCGGTACGATGACTTGGAAAGATATCCAGATAGTAATCGGGGTTACGCTTCAACAGCTCCAACTGACCAGCACTCAGCTTATCTGCATGCTCCTGATAGTTGCTGCTGTCGATGCGGAACAGCGGCTCTTCATCCTTGTAGGGATTCACCCAGTAGCCGCTGCCGGGCTCAAAACCGGCAGGGGCGGTCCGGAGTCCCCCTTCATAGGGAGGGATAGTACCCGCCTCATTGCCGGCTTGTTCAGCTCCAAACAAGGTAAGTGCTTTACCGAGCTGGGCAGCCTCCTCGGAAGAAACTGCTGCTACCGCATTGGCTGAAATACCACTTAAAGCCAGGCTGAAAGCGAGTGCATATCTCATAACAATCTCCGTTCTTGTGTTTATTAACTGGGAGCCAGTACTGCTCTATTAAAACGATGTCTTATAGGTGAGCGACAACCAACCACGGTCGGTACCACCAACAGCACCGTTACCATTTACCATGGTCTGGCCGTTGACCGGGTTGATGGTGTTTTTCTCCTGGGCCATCGTATCTGCATAACGCAAGCTGAACTCGTGCTGTTGCTGGTAGGTCATCTTGGCGCCGACCGACCATGACACGGCACCCTCCGACCCACCGCCGGCGTTAGCCGCGTTACCAGAAATACCGTAGTTCACGGTTAAAGGCACAGACAGATCCCACGACGGCAAAATCGCCAGATACTGGGGGGTATAGTTCACTGCCGCCGCCAGGTAATTACGAGTAGAGCAGCCGTCGGACTTATCGCCCTCGCCACCGCTGCGCAGGTCTCTGCAGGCAGCGGTGCCTTCACCCTTATACAACTCTTCATGTTCGGTCACCTTATCCAGGTGGCTGTATACCAGCTCGGCAACCAGCGTCGAACTTTCGGCCAGCCAAAAGCGAGGCACACCGTAAACAGCGTTTACCAATGCATGGTAGGTGTTACCGCGAGGACCTTCATCATCCACGTTGCTGACGCCAGTGGCGTTAAGTGCGCCACCTTTGCGGTAAGACACCTCTGCGCCAATGGAGGCCGAGCCAACGTTACCCGCATAGCTCAAGCCAACCAACTTCACGCCTCGCGGATAAACCAACCGATACCGGCCGGTTGCCATATCGATTTGCGGCGACAGCCAAGCTTGATAGTCGTCGAATTCGCGGTAATAGGCACCCAGCGTGGCGCCTACGCTTTGCAGGTCATAGCGGGCCATCACACCCCAGTTAGCAGAGTCACGACCAAATTTGGAATCGGCGTGTTGTAGGTTGAACCCCGGCGCCGCAGGCAAACGGTCGGGCCCCTCGAAGAAGGGGTCAGCAGCACCAAAATAGGTACCACCATAGGGGAAGCGAGTGTGATCCCACTCATAGAAATACTGTGCAGAAACGGAGAGTGCATTGGTCAACTGCGCTTTGGCAGATACCTGACCAATCGGCAAAAAGACCTCCTTGGTCTCAATCCCTGGACTGGTTACCGCCTTAACCGCGTCGGTAGGAGCCTGCGAATAGGAAATCGCGTGAGCACCAAACAGCAGGCCCTCCCCCCAATACAGGGTGTGCCGACCGACCTTCACGTTCACCGGTACCTGCCCGACATCAAAGTTAGCCCACACGAAGGCATCGAGAATTTCGCCAGAAGGGCCATAGACGTAACGCTCTACTTCGGAGCTGTATTTATCATTGTTATAGCTGGTGGAATAACCAGGCACATTGCTATCGACCGAACGGTCACTGTAGGCATCGTCATACCAGCCGGCGGCACTGACCCTCGCACCAAAGTGCCACTTGTAGGCCAAGTCAACCTCTGTCAGCAGGTCAAGACGATTGGTGACGATATCCCCACGGTCAAATTTGCCATCAGACTCGTCGAAATTAGGGTTGTTCATGATCGCGCTGTCCTGGCTTTCCGCCCGGATGCCGAGGTTGTAGCGAACAGTGTTATCCCAACGCATCCGAATATCTGGGTTACCCAGATCTATCTGCATCGCAGAGGCGCTGCCACTGGCGATCAGAACGGCAATAGCCAAGGCGCTGCGCGCCGCATTCATGTGACCAGTATTGTCGATAGTGTTCATCATTATTCCTTTTGTTTTTATTTTCAGTGACTTATAGAAATCATCCGATTACTGGCCTGACGTAACACTCTGACAAAGCCGCCTAAAAACAGTGACATTCGCCTAGCGCCTCTAAACCAGCGTCTCGCCATCCTAGCGGAGCGCTCCAGATAATTCCATATCAAGATTTAAATTCTACATACAGATTTTAAATCCAGCGCGCTGTCACTTTGCTCAGAGCTGTTACCGGGCACCGCCGCGTGCCCGTCCTTTTGGTTGCGAACCGTATACAGCCAGAATTAAACATAATTTTATACTTTGTTCAATTTATGATTTACTTTTTGTAATACCCTTATCAGCAAAATCGGCAAAAAAGTCGTTTATGCCTTGTAGAACGGGCTATAGCACTAGTTACAGATGAAGCATTCTGAAAACAAAATAACCGAGGAAAATGTATGAATATCGACTTAAAGGGCAAGCGTGTCATCGTGACTGGTGCGTCACGCGGCATTGGAAGAGCGATAGCTACCGCCTTCGCCAACGATGGGGCGAAGGTAGCCATCTGCTCGCGCAATTTCGCAGACATCGCAAAGGTGGGAGAAGCTCTAGCCGAGCGCGCGGACGCAGTCATAGCACGTGCCGTTGACGTTACTGACAGTCATAACGTGCGTACCTTTGTTGCCGAGGTAGCCGAAGCCTGGGGCGGCGTTGACGTACTGGTCAACAACGCCGGCCAAGGGAAAGGCGGCGACCTGGATACCCTCACACCCGAGGACATTCTTGAACACGCTAACGTGCTGCAAATGGGCCACTTTAGATTCACCCAGGCGGTTGTGCCTCACATGCGCAAGCAGCGCTGGGGGCGCATTATAGAAATCAACGCTTTGGCCGGGACCATACCTACTCCCGAAGGCATCCCATCGGTCATCAATAGAGCCTCCTGTATCGCCCTTTCACGCTCCCTAGGCATGTCGCTACCGAAAGACAACATTCTGGTTAACACATTGAATATGGGCTGGATCGACACTGGTCAATGGGACCGCCACTTCAAAGAAATGGGTGAAGGCGTTACTCGGCAGGAATTCGATGCCATGGTAATGAAAGTGGTTCCAGCGGGCCGTTACGGCAAGCCCGAGGACGTAACGGGGATGGTTCTGTTTCTGGCAAGCGAATACGCCAGTTTCATCAGCGGTGCATCGATCGACATCGCGGGAGGGATGGGCGGTCAAATAGCCTACTACCCCACACTCAAGCGCGACTTTGCAGAGAGCATTCGACAACGGCGCGAGATGCAGAGCAGCATTTAATGAATTCGCCAGGCTCCCTGCGACAGCGACTGTTCCTATGCCAGGCTCACTCACGAGCCACAGGCATGAATCATGAACTGTTGAAAAGCGCTGCCTGGCTCGCTCATTTCTCGGCCTTGCGCCCAAATCAAGCCCAACTCCATCGAGGGCACAGCGTCGTTCAAAGGACGCACCTCAATTTTGCGGCCCTCAAGCGACCAGGCTCGGTACAGCATGTCCGACAACACGGTCACACCAAACCCGTGCGCCACCAGACCACGCAAAGACTCCACGGAGGAGGTTCGAAATGCGATCTTAGGCTCCAGCCCCTGCGCTTGCCAATAGCGCTGAACCGACTCCTCCCCCTCATCGACGGTGGGCAGGATGTAGGCATGCTCAGCAACGTCCTTCAGGGTGATCGACGCCAGCCCCATGAGCGGATGGCCGGACGCCAGCCACAACTGACGACGCGAGCGTATCAGCACGCTGGCATCCAGACCGGACAAGTCGGTCGCGTTCGAAACAACCGTCAAACCTACATCAAGCTCTCCTTGTCTGACCGAGCTCTCGATACTGACCCTGTCCATGTCGATCAAATCGATTTCCACATCGGGGTAACTGCGCTTGAAGCGCGCAAGCAGGTTGGGCAGGAAGTAACCAAGCACCGTGTAGGAGGCGCCGACGCGAACAACACCGGATACCGAGTGACTCATGAAAAATGGCTCGCTGATCGCATCCTGCAGCGTATCCAGAATGTGGCGAGCATGCTGAAAGAACTTGTTTCCTTCCGCCGTCAGGTTTACTCCGTTCGGCAAGCGCTCGAAAAGTTTCACGCCCAGTCGCTGCTCCAGCTGCATCACTGCAGTGGTCACGGCGGACTGCGAAACATGAACTGCAGCAGCGGCCTGCGAGAACTGACCGGTCTCAGACGCCGCAACGAAATAGCGCAATTGGCGCATGGAAATATCGGACCTAGACATAAATTTTTCAGATACCTGGCAGCAATTTTTAATAATTTACGATACCAAACCCAATTCATATACTCCAGCCCATCGTGTATTGCGCGCGCTGCGATACCCAATATCAGAATAAAAAGGTGTGAGTAGCCATGGGCAAATCTATCTCGCTGGATGACAAGTACACAGAGAATAGCGGTCTGCAGTTGATGACTGGTATTCAAGCACTGGTTCGGCTTCCGCTAATGCAGAAGCAGCGCGATCAGGCCAACGGGCTGAACACTGCTGGCTTTATTTCCGGCTACCGCGGCTCCCCTCTCGGCGGCCTGGACCAAGCTTTATGGCGTGCACGTAAGTATCTGGAGAAAGGCAGCACTCACTTCCAACCTGGCGTCAACGAGGAGCTAGCCGCTACCGCCCTCTGGGGAACGCAGCAGGTTAACATCTTCGAAGGGGCAACCTACGACGGTGTTTTCGGCATGTGGTACGGAAAAGGTCCCGGTGTTGATCGCTCCGGTGATGTATTCCGACATGCAAACGCTGCCGGTACCTCGCAATTCGGTGGAGTGCTTGCAGTTGCCGGCGATGATCACGGTGCCCGCTCTTCATCACTCCCGCACCAGACCGAGCACATTTTCAAGGCAGTAATGATGCCCGTACTGGCACCTTCGGGGGTGCAGGAGTATCTGGACTACGGTATCCATGGCTGGGCCATGTCACGCTACTCCGGTTGCTGGGTAGCACTTAAGGCAGTAGCGGACACTGTAGAAAGCGCTGCCATTGTCGATATTGACCCCTTTCGTGTGGAAAGCGTAATTCCTGATTTCGACATCCCCGAGGGCGGCCTGAACATTCGTTGGCCAGACCCACCGCTTGCTCAAGAGCAGCGACTACTCGAACACAAACTTTACGCCGCGCTCGCCTATGCCAAGGCAAACCGCATTGACCGCGTGGTCATGGACTCGCCCAAGGCGCGTATCGGCATTATCACGGCGGGCAAATCCTACCTGGACGTTTGTCAGGCTCTGAACATGCTTGGTATTGACGATGCCAAAGCGCAGGAGATTGGCTTGCGCGTTTACAAGGTCGGTATGGTCTGGCCGCTTGAAGCTGATGGCGTCAGGCACTTTGCCGAAGGTCTCGAAGAAATTGTGGTGGTTGAAGAAAAGCGCCACATGATCGAGTACCAAATGAAGGAGGAACTCTACAACTGGCGGGAGGACGTACGTCCGCGCATCGTCGGCAAGTTTGACGACAAAGGTGAGTGGACTATGCCGCACACCGATTGGCTACTGCCGGCGATCAACGACCTGACACCAGCGCACATTGCTCGCGCGCTGGCCAAACGAATTCTTCGTCTGCATGCAGACACCTCCCTGCAACTGCATCTAGATGATCTAGAGGCGCAGCTCACCATCAAGAGCGTACTGGGCTCGTTGATGGACCGAGTGCCGCATTACTGCTCCGGCTGCCCGCACAATATTTCGACCAAGGTGCCCGAAGGCAGTCGCGCCCTTGCCGGTATCGGCTGCCACTACATGGCTGCTTGGATCTACCCCCAAACCCAGACTTTCAGCCAGATGGGTGGCGAGGGTGTCGCCTGGATTGGGCAGGCCCCCTTCACCAAGACCAAACACGTGTTTGCCAACCTTGGGGATGGCACCTATTTTCACTCCGGTACCTTAGCGATTCGCGCTGCGGTTGCAGCGAATGTGCCGATTACCTACAAGATTCTTTACAACGATGCTGTTGCCATGACCGGCGGCCAGCCCGTGGACGGCACTCTGACAGTACCGCAAATCTCTCAGCAACTCGCTGCGGAGGGTGTCAAGCGCATTGCTGTGGTGACTGACGAGCCCGAGAAGTACAAAGCAATTCAAGGACTCGCTCCCGGCGTACCGGTGTTGCACCGAGAGAAAATGGAGGAGCTGCAGACTCAACTTCGAGAGTATCCCGGCGTCTCAGCCATCATTTACGATCAGACCTGCGCGGCCGAAAAGCGCAGACGCCGCAAGCGGGGGCAGTTTCCCGATCCAGCACGGCGGGTGATGATCAACCAGGCAGTTTGCGAAGGCTGTGGCGACTGCAGTAGTAAGTCGAACTGCATGTCCGTGGTGACGGTGAATACCGAGTTTGGTCAGAAACGCAGTATTGACCAGTCATCATGCAACAAGGATTTTTCATGCCTCTCCGGCTTCTGCCCAAGCTTCGTCACCATCGAAGGTGGCTCGCTACGTAAAGCCAAAGCGCTTACCGACCAAGCGGTTGACGAATGGAATCTGACCACGCCTAACACAGTGGCGCTCGATCAGCCTTACAGCATTCTAGTGACCGGCGTAGGTGGTACCGGTGTTGTAACAATTGGTGCCCTGCTCGGCATGGCCGCCTTCATGGAGAACAAAGGTACGCTCAACCTGGACATGGCCGGCATGGCCCAGAAAGGTGGTGCGGTCTGGTCGCATATCCGCATCGCAGCTGACCAGTCCCAACTGCATGCACCGCGTATAGCCGAAGGAGAAACCAGCTTGCTGCTCGGCTGCGACCTGGTGGTAAGTGCCAATCACGAGACCCTGGCCAAGTTGCGGCATGGGCACACTCATGCGTTGGTCAACTCGGAAGAAAGCATCACCAGCGAGTTTGTTCGTACTTTCGCAATGCAAGCTGAGAGTGGCGATCTGAAGGCGCACCCTGACCCCAAATTTCGCACACAAGGCATGTCTGCACAAATTGCAGAAGCTGTCGGCAACGACCACGCCATTTTCGTGGATGCCAGCAAAATAGCCACGGCGCTGATGGGCGACTCCATCGCGACCAATACCTTCATGCTCGGTTTTGCCTATCAGAAAGGCTGGTTGCCGGTTGGCGCTGAAGCGCTGATAGCCGCTATTGAACTGAATGGCACGGCCGTCGAGTTCAACCTCAAGGCCTTCACCTGGGGGCGCCGTACTGCGGTCCATCCCCTGCGCGTTCAAGGAATGATCGACAGCCAGGGCAAGCGCCCAGCCGAGGCGTTGTCACAGACTATTGAAGAGGTTATTCATAAACGCGTCGCTGCCCTCACCGAGTATCAGGATGCCAATCTCGCAGCACGCTATCGTGCCCGAGTGCAACAATTCCAGAGCGCTGAATCGGCCATTTCTGGTAATACCGGCGCCTTGGCTGATGCCGTCGCCCGCAACTACTACAAAGTATTGGCAATCAAGGATGAGTATGAAGTAGCTCGTCTTTATACCAATGGCGACTTCATCAAAAAAGTACAGGACAGTTTTGAGGGTGACTACAAACTCAAGTTTCACCTGGCGCCACCTGTGCTCAATAGTGCCAAGCCAGGGAAAGAACCTAAAAAGCGCAGCTACGGCCCATGGATGCTAACTGGTTTTAAACTCCTCGCTCGGATGAAGTTCCTCCGCAATTCGGTTCTGGATCCATTTGGCTACACCGCAGAACGCAAGCTCGAGCGGCAATGGCTGGAAAGCTACGAACAGCTTCTCGATCAAATCTTGGAATCACTCGACAGCGACAAGTTGCCGATTGCCATCCAGCTCGCGAGCCTTCCCGACATCGTACGCGGCTACGGCCCTGTGAAAGAGCGCTTCCTAGCGCAGGCCGAAAAACAACGCGAGAACCTTCTAAAACAATGGCGAGGAGAGCACCAAGCGCTATTCCGTGACGCCACGACACAAGAGCCAGCAGAGCGCATCAACGTCACTCAGCTGTAACGCCAATAACAAAAGGAGATAAACGTATGAGTGCAATACCTGGATTGGACTTTTTCCTCGGCGAAGAAATAGACATGCTGCGCGAATCAGTCGCTGGTTTTGCTGGCAAGGAAATCGCGCCCCGTGCGGCCGAGGCAGACCGCACTGATGAATTCCCCATGGATTTGTGGCGCAAGTTCGGCGACATGGGGCTGCTAGGTCTAACCGTGGCCGAAGAGTACGGTGGCTCCGGAATGGGCTACCTCGCACACATGATTGCCATGGAAGAAATTTCCCGGGCAGCTGGTGGTATCGGACTGTCCTATGGTGCTCACTCAAACCTCTGCGTAAACCAGATCCACCGCAATGGTAGCGAAGAACAAAAAGCCAAGTTTCTACCCAAGCTGGTATCGGGGGAGCATATCGGCGCTTTGGCAATGAGCGAGCCAAACGCCGGTTCTGACGTCGTCAGTATGAAGCTGCGTGCCGACAAGCAGGGCGACCGCTACATCCTCAACGGCACCAAGATGTGGATCACCAACGGTCCAGACTGCGACGTCCTGGTGGTCTACGCCAAAACTGATGTTGCTGCCGGCGCCAAGGGGATGACGGCCTTCATCCTCGAAACGGACACTCCCGGTTTCTCCGTTGCGCAGAAGCTGGACAAGCTTGGCATGCGCGGATCACATACCGGCGAACTGGTTTTCGACAATGTTGAAGTTCCGGAAGAGAACATTCTGGGCGGCGTTGGTGAAGGTGCCCGCGTACTCATGAGTGGCCTTGACTACGAGCGCGCGGTGCTCAGCGGTGGCCCACTGGGCCTGATGCAAGCAGCGATGGACATCGTCACGCCTTACATCCACGACCGAAAACAGTTCGGTCAAAGCATCGGCGAGTTTCAGCTCATTCAGGGCAAGGTTGCAGATATGTATACCACCCTGCAAGCCTGCCGCGCCTATCAGTACAGCGTCGGCAAGCACCTAGACGCCATGGGCAGTGGACATGTACGGCAGGTGCGCAAGGACTGTGCCGGGGTGATCCTGTATACCGCCGAAAAAGCGACCTGGATGGCTGGCGAGGCAATCCAGATTCTTGGCGGTAACGGCTATATCAACGAATACCCGGCAGGTCGCCTGTGGCGTGACGCCAAACTCTATGAAATCGGTGCCGGTACCAGCGAGGTCCGCCGTATGTTGATTGGCCGGGAGCTGTTCAATGAAACACGTTAAACAGGTGCGCGTCCCGACCTTCAGAAGCCGGCTTGCAACCCAAGGAGCGCCGGCATGAGTTCACTTAAAAGCCAGGTCAACACTCGCTCGCCGGAGTTCAGCACCAATGTGGCAGCGATGCAGGAGCTCGTGGGTAATCTTCGAGAGTTGCTAGGAAAAGTAGCAGAAGGCGGTGGCCCAGCGGCTCAAGCTCGGCATCTTTCTCGAGGCAAGCTGCTGCCCAGACAGCGCGTTGACGCCCTACTGGACCAAGGCTCACCATTTCTCGAAATCGGTCAGCTAGCCGCCCATGAGGTCTACAGCGAACAGGTGCCGGCAGCAGGGATAATTGCGGGCATTGGTCGAGTTGAAGGGGTTGAGTGCATGATCGTCGCCAACGACGCGACCGTGAAAGGCGGCTCCTACTACCCCCTTAGCGTAAAGAAACACCTAAGAGCACAGGCCATAGCACAACAAAACCGCCTCCCCTGCATTTATCTGGTCGACTCGGGCGGCGCCAACCTCCCGCGCCAGGATGAGGTATTTCCTGATCGTGAGCACTTCGGCCGCATCTTTTTCAACCAAGCCAACATGAGTGCCCAAGGCATTCCCCAGATCGCTGTGGTCATGGGGTCATGCACGGCAGGTGGAGCATACGTACCAGCGATGGCAGATGAGGCCATCATGGTGAGAGAGCAAGCAACCATCTTTCTTGCCGGCCCGCCTCTGGTCAGGGCAGCCACTGGCGAAGTGGTCAGTGCCGAAGACCTTGGCGGAGCCGATGTCCATTGCAAAACCTCGGGAGTGGCCGACCACTACGCAGAAAATGACGAACATGCGCTAGCACTGGCCCGGCGCAGTATCGCCAACCTTAACTGGCGCAAACAGGGCCAACTAAACCTCCGCGCGCCGGTGGCGCCACGTTATGCCGCGAGTGACTTGTACGGCATCATTCCTGCCGACCCGAAGCAGCCGTTTGATGTGCGCGAAATCATCGCGCGACTAGTTGACGACAGCGCTTTCGATGAATTCAAAGCCCTCTACGGAACAACCCTGGTGTGCGGCTTCGCCCACTTGCATGGGCATCCTGTCGCGGTTCTGGCCAACAACGGCATCCTGTTTGCCGAGTCTGCGCAAAAAGGCGCGCACTTCATTGAACTTGCCTGTCAGCGAGGTATTCCTCTGCTGTTTCTGCAGAATATAACTGGCTTCATGGTAGGCCAAAAATATGAAGCTGGAGGCATTGCCAAGCACGGCGCCAAACTGGTTACTGCTGTGGCCTGTGCGCAGGTTCCAAAGTTCACGGTGATCATCGGTGGAAGCTTCGGCGCCGGCAACTACGGCATGTGCGGCCGTGCGTACGACCCCCGCTTCCTTTGGATGTGGCCAAACGCGCGTATTTCGGTCATGGGCGGCGAGCAAGCTGCAGGCGTTCTGGTCCAGGTCAAGCAAGAGCAGGCGGAGCGCAGCGGCGAAACCTTCAGCGCCGAGCAAGCCAATCACCTGCGCAAACCCATCCTCGAGCAGTACGAAGAGCAGGGCCACCCCTACTACTCAAGTGCCCGCCTATGGGATGACGGAGTCATCGACCCAGCGCAAACGCGCGACATTCTCGGCTTGGCAATTTCCGCAGCATTGAATGCGCCAATCAACCAGACACGCTTCGGCGTGTTCCGGATGTGAGACCAGCCATGCCAACGGAGGAGCCAATAAGCGTGAGTGCATTTAACACCCTAGAACTTGAGATCAACGCAGGCGGCATAGCTACCGTGTGGCTAAACCGCCCCGAAAAGAACAACGCGTTCAACGCTGAAATGATCGCCGAGCTTCTGAGGGCACTTAGCGAGATTCAGATGAACGACGAACTGCGCTTCTTGATTTTGCGCGGCCGCGGCAAACATTTCTCTGCAGGTGCAGACCTTTCATGGATGCAGGCCTGCGCGCAATTGGACTACGACGCTAACCTCAATGACGCCCGCGAGCTGAGCAAACTGATGGCCAGTCTGGCCCAGCTTAAAGTTCCAACCTTGGCCGTGGTGCAGGGTGCAGCCTTCGGGGGCGCGCTGGGCCTGATCAGTTGTTGCGATATCGCCATTGGCACCGAAGACAGCCTGTTCAGCTTGTCCGAAGTGCGCATAGGTTTATTGCCGGCCGTCATAAGCCCCTATGTTGCCCAGGCGATTGGGCCACGCGCCGCCAGGCGTTACGCCCTTACGGCTGAGCGCTTTGATGGCAAGCGCGCTCAGCAGCTGGGCTTGTTGGCAGAGGCCTATCCCGCAGCTGATCTGGAAAGCGAGTTGCATGGGTGGGTTGCCAACCTGCTACTCAACAGCCCGAAAGCGATGCGCGCCACCAAGGCGCTAATGCAGCAGGTAAAGCACGGCGATCTAACGCCCGATCTGCGCAGCTACACCGAGTCGGCAATAGCCAGTATTCGCGTCAGCAAAGAGGGTCAGGAGGGACTTTCGGCCTTCCTCGACAAACGCAAGCCACAGTGGCTGCTGACCTGACTGCGCTGCCCGAGGCAAACCAAGCAATCATGTGGATAGAAGAACAATGATCAATACTCTGCTAATCGCCAACCGAGGAGAAATCGCCTGTCGCATCATGCGGACAGCTCAGCGGCTGGGCATCAAAACGGTTGCCGTACACAGCGACATCGACCAGCACGCATCACACGCCAAGCTCGCCGACATCGCAGTCAACCTGGGCGGAACCAAACCCGCAGACAGCTATCTGCGTGCCGACCGCATCATTCAGGCCGCCAAGGCCAGTGGCGCGCAAGCAATCCACCCAGGCTACGGTTTTCTTTCTGAGAACGCTGACTTCGCTCGTTCTATTGAAGCTAGTGGCCTGATTTTTGTCGGCCCACCCGCCTCGGCGATTGATGCTATGGGCAGCAAGTCCGCCGCCAAGGCCTTGATGGAAAAAGCCGGAGTACCACTGGTACCCGGTTACCATGGCGACGATCAGCAACTCGATACTTTCCGGGCTGCATCTCAGGAAATTGGCTACCCGGTACTATTGAAAGCTACCGCCGGCGGGGGTGGCAAAGGTATGAAGGTCGTTGAAAGCGAACGAGATCTGGCAGATGCGCTGGCCTCCGCTCAACGCGAAGCCCAGTCTTCCTTCGGCGACGCCCGCATGCTGGTGGAAAAGTACGTACTGCAACCCCGCCACGTCGAAATTCAGGTTTTCGCAGACCAGCACGGTAATGCCGTTTACCTGCATGAACGCGATTGTTCCATTCAAAGACGGCATCAGAAGGTGGTTGAAGAGGCGCCCGCACCAGGACTGTCGGAACAACTGCGTAAAGCGATGGGCGAAGCAGCAGTCAAGGCCGCACAGGCTATCGGCTACGTCGGCGCTGGTACCGTGGAGTTTTTGCTGGATGCACGTGGCGAGTTTTTCTTTATGGAGATGAACACCCGCCTGCAGGTAGAGCACCCGGTTACCGAAGCCATTACCGGTCAGGATCTTGTAGCTTGGCAACTGCGCGTCGCTCAAGGCGAGCCACTGCCAATGACTCAAGAGCAAATTCCACTACACGGCCACGCCATTGAAGTTCGGCTGTACGCCGAAGACCCTGATCAGGATTTTCTACCTGCCAGCGGCACCCTCACCCTTTATCGTGAACCGAGTACCGGCCGTGGCCGCAGAGTCGATAGCGGCGTCAGTGAAGGCGATAGCATCTCTCCTTTTTATGACCCAATGCTCGCGAAGTTGGTTGCTTGGGGCGAGACCCGTGAGCAGGCGCGTCTCGAGTTGCTGGATATGTTGCGCAATACCTCAGTAGCCGGGGTAAAAACCAACCTGCGCTTTCTGGAAAAAATCTTAGCCCATCCGGCCTTCGCCGCGCAGGAGCTGGATACCGGATTCATTGCAAAACACACTGCGCAGCTACTGCACAAGCCTGCAGAGCTGGACAGTAGCTTCTGGAACCTAGCAGCCAAAGCTTGGTTGCTTACCCGCCCAGCGGGTGACGACTGCCCGACGCCTCCCGCCCTTTGGCAACAACTGCCTGGCTGGCGCGCAGGCTTGCCAACGCAAAGTCGGCTACATTTGCGCTGCGCCGAGTTAGATCAGGTTTTCTCTAGCGTTAGCCTCAACAACGCCAGCTATTGTCCCAACAGTGAGCTGCTGACGATTGATGAAGGAGCGCAGAAGGTTCGCTACCGTGCGGTACGCAAAGGTGCAGACCTTTACCTCAACTGGCATGGCGCTTGGCAACAGATCAACACCTATGACCCAATCGAAGAAGCGGGTCACGCTCAGCAAAGTGCGGGCGGCCTGCAAGCGCCTATGAACGGCAGCGTGGTTCGAGTAATGGCGACAGTGGGGCAGCAAGTGGAAGCAGGCGCGCCGTTGCTAGTTCTTGAAGCAATGAAGATGGAGCACAGTATCCGTGCCCCAACAAACGGGCGGGTAAAAGCTGTGTTTTGCGGTGAGGGCGATCTGATCTCGGAAGGCACCATGCTGGTGGAGATGGAGGAGTCGGAATGAGCCTACCTGCTAAGGTCAAGCTGGTGGAGGTAGGCCCCCGCGATGGCCTGCAGAATGAGTCCCACCCGGTCAGCAGCGCTGACCGCATCCGACTGATCAACGACCTTGGTGCTGCCGGCCTACCCGTGATCGAAGTCGGCAGTTTTGTATCGCCAAAGTGGGTACCCCAGATGGCGGGGTCAGAGCAGGTTTTCGCCGGAATAAACCGTTATGCAGGCAGTACCTACACCGCGTTAACACCCAATATGAAAGGCTTTGAACAGGCCCTGACTGCTGGCGCCCAAGAGGTAGCAGTGTTTGCTGCTGCATCCGAGGGCTTCTCACAGAAAAACATCAACTGCTCAATCAGCGAAAGTCTCCAACGATTCGAGCCTGTTCTGGCCGCGGCCGCGCAAGCCGGTATTCGGGTGCGTGGATATGTTTCCTGTGTGCTCGGCTGTCCTTATGACGGAGACGTTCCAGCTTCACAGGTGGCAGCGGTTGCTCGTGAGCTTTACGCCATGGGCTGCTACGAAATTTCCTTGGGCGACACCATTGGCACCGGCACTCCTGGCGCCACCCGCCAGTTGATTGCCCGCGTATCAGATGTGGTACCCCATGCTGCGCTAGCTGGGCATTTTCACGACACCTACGGCCAGGCTTTGGCAAATATCTACGCCAGCCTGCTCGAAGGTGTGCAGGTATTCGACAGTTCGGTAGCAGGGTTGGGTGGCTGCCCCTATGCCAAGGGCGCCACCGGCAATGTTGCCAGTGAAGACGTCGTGTACCTGCTGAATGGGCTGGGGATTGATACCGGTATTGATCTCGGCTCTCTGATAGAAGCTGGCAATCGGATTAGCGAGACTCTGGAACGCCCCAATGGATCAAGGGTTGCCAGAGCGAAAAACAAGCAACACGCATAGCGCAATTTTCAAGTTTCAACGGCACGAGGAGTAGCAATAACAATGAACAAAATTTATCCCAATGCCCATCACGCCCTAGAGGGGCTGATAGACGATGGAATGACCTTGGCAGTTGGCGGGTTTGGCCTCTGCGGCATACCGGAAGCGCTCATTGAAGCCTTGCGTGATTCCGGCAAGAAACACCTTACCGTCATCAGTAACAACGCTGGTGTAGACGGCTTTGGTTTGGGCCTGCTACTTGAAACGCGCCAGATTCGCAAAATGGTTTCGTCGTATGTTGGCGAGAACAAGGAGTTCGAGCGCCAGTATCTGTCTGGCGAACTGGAGCTTGAGTTCACACCACAGGGCACTCTGGCTGAAAAGCTGCGGGCCGGTGGCGCAGGAATTCCCGCCTTTTACACCAAGACCGGCTACGGCACGCTGATTGCAGAAGGCAAGGAAACGCGCCAGTTCAAAGACGAGTGGTACGTCATGGAGACGTCGCTGACCGCAGACGTGGCATTGATCAAGGCATGGAAAGCGGACAAATCAGGCAACCTCGTCTTCAACAAAACAGCTCGCAACTTCAATCCGCTTGCTGCGACTGCCGGCAAGGTGTGCATCGTTGAAGTAGAAGAAATTGTTGAAATTGGCGAGCTGGACGCCGACCAGATTCACCTGCCGGGCATCTATGTCCAGCGCATGGTACTTAATACCTCACCCGAAAAACGCATCGAAAAACGCACTACACGGAGCGCCTGATCATGGCTTGGACACGTGAACAAATGGCACAGCGCGCTGCGCAAGAACTGTCAGATGGCTTCTATGTCAACCTGGGTATTGGCTTGCCAACACTGGTCGCCAACTACATTCCCACAGGTATGGACGTTTGGCTACAAAGTGAAAATGGTCTACTCGGCATCGGCCCCTTCCCTCTGGAAAACGAGGTTGATCCGGACCTGATCAACGCTGGCAAGCAAACGGTCACCAGCTTGCCAGGCAGCAGTTTCTTCGACAACGCAGAATCCTTTGCAATGATTCGAGGCGGGCACATCAACCTAGCCATCCTTGGCGCGATGCAGGTCTCACAGCAAGGCGATCTCGCCAACTGGATGATTCCCGGCAAGATGGTAAAGGGCATGGGCGGTGCCATGGACCTAGTCGCTGGCGTCAAACGTGTGGTGGTGCTCATGGAACACTGCGCAAAAGACGGGAGCCCTAAGATCCTCGAGAACTGTGACCTTCCCCTTACCGGGTTAGGCGTGGTCAATCGGATCATTACCGATCTTGCTGTCATGGACATCACAGACACGGGACTGGAGCTTGTAGAGCTTGCGCCGGATATCTCGATAGAGCATCTACAAAACGTTACCGGCTGCGCTCTGCAGGTAGACCGTTTCCAAAGTAAATACTGACCTGCACTGACAGGTAACTCGGATTTGCCTTGCTGCTGCCCCTTGCTGCGAGGCAAATGCTGCCCGTTGGAACATTTACGTGGCTCAACCTTCGGGAGGCCACGTTTTTTTTGGAGAATCAATATGCAAGATGTTGTAATCATTGCTGCCAAACGTACCGCCATTGGCAGCTTTCAAGGATCACTGGCTAGTATATCCGCAGTGGAACTGGGCAGCACTGTCATTCGCGCCTTGCTCAGCACAAGTGGCGTTGATGCTGCCGACATTGACGAGGTTATCATGGGTCAAGTGCTCAGTGCCGGATGCGGACAGAATCCCGCTCGTCAGTCGGCCATTAACGCAGGGCTGCCCTTTTCAACGTCGGCAATGACGTTGAATAAACTATGTGGCTCCGGCCTGAAAGCGGTGCATATGGCGGTGCAAGCGATTCGCTGCGGCGACGCAGAAGCCGTAATTGCAGGCGGCATGGAAAGCATGAGCCTGGCGCCCTATGTGCTACCCAAGGCCCGCACCGGCTTGCGGATGGGCCATGCCGAGCTGCAAGACAGCCTACTTAAAGACGGTTTGATTGATGCCTTTAATGACTACCACATGGGCATCACTGCGGAAAACCTGGCTGACCAGTACCAACTGAGCCGAGCGGACCAGGATGCCTACGCACTGATATCCCAGCAGCGCGCTGCTGCGGCTATCAAGGCGGGGCGCTTCAAGAGTGAAATTGCCCCCGTACCAATACCTCAACGCAAAGGCGACCCTGTTCTCTTTGAAATCGATGAGCAGCCCCGCTCAGCAACCACCGCGGACAGCCTTGCCGGGTTGCGTCCTGCTTTCAAGAAAGAAGGCAGCGTAACGGCAGGCAATGCCTCGACCCTGAATGACGGCGCGGCAGCTGTGCTACTGATGTCGGCCAAGCGCGCAGAAGCATTGGGGCTGCCTGTTCTGGCCCGAATCAAAGGCTATGCGAGTGCCGGCGTGGATCCGGCGATCATGGGCATTGGGCCGGTGCCGGCCAGCAAACGCTGTTTGGCGAAAGCCGGCTGGACCCTGGATCAACTGGACCTGATTGAAGCCAACGAGGCTTTCGCCGCCCAGTGCCTCTCTGTAGGCAAGGAGCTGCAATGGGATATCGACAAGGTCAATGTGAACGGAGGCGCTATCGCCTTGGGGCACCCGATCGGCGCATCGGGCTGTCGAGTGCTGGTAACACTGCTGCATGAAATGGCGCTACGGGACGCCAAGAAAGGACTGGCCACCTTGTGCATAGGTGGTGGCCAGGGAGTGGCACTAGCCGTAGAGCGCGACTAGATAAAAGTCGCGCTATGCTCCGCTGAAGGCCAGCGGAGCATCACCTTGGGACGGCTCCACCCTGATGGGGATGTACTTCGACACCGGCGTACTGCTCCCAACACCGTAACTATCCAGCGGCACCAAGGGGTTCACTTCCGGGTAGTAGGCCGCTGCCTGTCCTAGAGGAATATCGTAGGGCAGTACTCGAAAACCTCGCACGCGTCTTTCGACGCCATCATTCCAGATCGACACCATGTCGATTTTGGCACCAGCAATCAATCCTAATCTATCGATGTCGTGTTGGTTGACGAAAACAATATCTCGCTGTCCCGTCACGCCGCGGTAGCGATCATCCAGCCCATAGATGGTGGTGTTATATTGATCGTGCGAGCGCAGACTCTGCAGGATCAGGTCATGCTTTTCACCGGACGACCTGACCGCTTCCGGTAGCAAATCTGCTGGCAAGTCACTGGCAATGAACCTCGCCTTACCGCTATCCGTGCGCCAACAACGTGTAGCCACCGTATTAGCAAGGTGGAAGCCACCCGGGCTTTGCAGCCGCTGCTCAAAATGCTCGAAGCCTGGAACACAGGCGCTAATAGCGGCACGGATAGTCCGATAGTCGTCCCGCATGGCTTGCCAATCAACAATGCGATCACCCAACGTTGCTCTCGCCATTCCAGCAATAATCCATGGTTCAGACTTCATTCCCTCAGAGAGCGGCTCTAGCTGGCCAAATGATGCATGCACCATGCTGAACGAATCTTCCACGGTAACGCATTGGTGGCCAGAGGCTTGACGGTCAATATCCGTTCGGCCCAGGCACGGCAAGATCAGCGCATCATTGCTCACCATTAAATGGCTGCGGTTCAGCTTGGTACTGATCTGTACATTGAGCGCGCAGCGGGACAAAGCGGCATGAGTTACCCTGCTGTCCGGTGTTGCCTGGGCAAAATTCCCACCCAACCCGATGAAAACTTTTGCCCTCCCCTCCAACAACGCCTTGATTGCTTCTACTGTGTTATGGCCTGGCTTGCGCGGAGGGCTGAAACCAAAGTATTCCTGCAAGCGATCCAGAAACGCAGGGCTAGGTCGCTCATCGATGCCCATTGTTCTATCGCCTTGCACGTTACTGTGGCCCCGAACCGGACACACGCCGGAACCAGCGCGGCCAATGTTTCCTCGCAATAGCTGCAGGTTCACAATTTCCTGAATTGTCGCTACACCGTGATGGTGTTGGGTTATCCCCATTGCCCAGCAGAAAATAGTGTTTCCGGCATCGCAAAAAAGCCGCGCCGCCTGCTCTATCTCGTCTAGGCGGAGACCGGACTGAGCAACTACATCAGCCCAATCAGTTGTATCCAGCACGGCGATATAATCCTGAAAGCCACTGGTCTGAGAAAGTATGAACGCCTCATCAAATACACCCTCCAGACGATACCGCTGAGCTTCACGCTGCCACTGCAGCATGTACTTGGCCATCCCGCGCAGTACCGCGAGATCGCCACCCAGAGCTGGCCGAAAATAAGCGGTGTGCATCGCGTCAGCGCTATTGCTCAGCATTCTCGCCATGCTTTGCGGATGCTGAAAGCGTTCTAGCCCGCGCTCTTTCAGCGGATTGAAGCAAACCACCTGTGCTCCGCGGCTTACTGCATCGCGTAAGGGCTCTAGCATTCTTGGATGGTTGGTTCCCGGATTCTGGCCCAGCACAAAAATTGCGTCAGCTTGCTCAAAGTCGGCAAAGGTGACCGTGCCTTTGCCGGTGCCAAGACTCGCCCCCAAGGCAACTCCACTCGCCTCATGACACATGTTGGAGCAGTCAGGAAAGTTGTTGGTACCAAATATGCGAACGAATAACTGATATAGGAAAGCCGCCTCATTACTGGCCCGCCCAGAGGTGTAAAACTCTGCCTCGCCTGGTGAATCCAAGGCATTCAGATGCTGCCCGATAAGCGCAAAGGCATCGTCCCAACTGATAGGCACGTAATGATCGCTGTCTCGGTCATAGCGCATCGGCTCGGTCAACCGACCTTGATACTCTAACCAGTAATCCGTTTGCCGGCGCAGTTGCGCAACACTATGCCGTGCAAAGAAATCAGCATCAACTTTTCGGGAGGTTGCCTCCCAGTTCACCGCCTTGGCGCCATTCTCACAAAACTTCACTCGCCCTGTGCCGGGCTCTTCTCCCCAAGCGCACCCAGGACAATCAAAACCTCCGTGCTGATTAGCCTTCAACAGCGCACGAATATTCTTGATTGGTTGACTACTGCCCAACCAGGCATTGGTAACACTGTGCAACGCACCCCAGCCTGCCGCCGGCCCCGTATAACGTTTAAATTTTTCCCTGCCGGCTTTTGGCGTACTCATACTGGCTCCGGACTATAGACTCTGGGAGCGCTAGAACGCGGTATGTGCACAAGGTTCAAATTGCAGTAGCGAGCCCAGGAAACACTAATGTCGGTTGGAGCTGACAAGGTGGCAAGGGTAGAAAACCCTGCGCGCACCGCTTTCTGTATCAGCTCAAGGCTGCAGCGGCTGGTGACCACCACAAAACCATTGCTTGGGAGAAGCTGATCGTTTAGCAGCGCGCCAATCAACTTGTCCATGGCGTTGTGCCGCCCCACATCCTCACGACAAAGCCTGATCTCGCCCCTTTCATCCACATAGAGCGCGGCATGCAACGCACCAGTCTGTTTGGCCAGTAGTTGGTGGCTGGCCAGACAAGAACGTAACTTGCTCAGGTGCTGGGCTGGAGGCAACGCTCGTGCGGGATGAGCCGGCAAGTCCGGTAGCGCGTTGGCAAGTGACTCTACTCCACACAGGCCGCAGCCGGTAGACCCTGCTTGCGATCTGCGTAGCTGCTTGATCTTGGTGAAAGCGCGCTGACTTACATTTATCTGCAACTCAATACCAACAAGGCCCTGGGTAATCTCTACGCCATAGATACAAGCTGCATCCTTTATCAAGCCGCTGCCAATGCTATAGCCGATCGCTAAGTCTTCAAGATCAAAAGGGCTTGCCATCATGACAGCCTGACTGATGCCGTTATAGACGAAAGCAACAGGCACCTCTTCAGGTAAAAAAATCGAGGCAGTACCTTTTTGACCACCTAGCTCGGTGTACGAATGAAGCTGCGGATGGGCTGCTTGAAAACCTGACTGATTATTGGATGAATAAGGCAAGGCGGGGCACCTCTAGCTCAATACGAGCATAATGGGACTCTCGACCATTCTTTTGACAGAATGGAAATCTTATTTCAGAATAATAACCCATCACAGAACACACAGACACCCTGAAAAACGAAAGCTATTGCTTCGTGCTTTAGACCCACGGTCACAGCCAACCTGTCGCCCCAAGGAAAACAATCATGAAAGCAGCTGTTATTAATGAACGCGGCGCATTGCCCGTCATTCAAGACTTCAAAGATCCTGCACCACAAGAAGGTTCTGTACTTATCAATGTAGACACTGCCGGCTTGGGTGGCTGGGATGTGCTTGGCGCCTACCGTCTGGGTGTTGAGTACCCCTGCGTCATTCGAGGCGAAGGTGTTGGCCGTAACGCTGAAGGCACGCGCGTTTACTTTGGTGAACGGTCGGTATTGCCTTTTGGAGCTTGGGCGGAAAAGACTCTGGTGCCAGCGGAGGAGGTTTGGGAGGTACCTGACCACATCGATGACCGTACCGCTATCACCATGGGCATAGCGGCCACGGGCGCACTCGTTCCTCTCGAAGCGGCGAATATCAAACAGGGTGAGACCGTCCTGATACTCGGCGGGACAGGAACCCTGGGGCAGATAGCGCTGCAACTGGCCCGTTACCTAGGCGCCGGGAAAGTTGTGGCTGCCGGGCGCAGCGCAAAAGCCCTGGCAAGACTCACTGAGCGCGGCATCGCGGATGGCGTCGTTTGCCTGAAAGGTGATGAAAGCGACATACAGGCTCTGAAGAGCGAGGCTGGCGAAGGCTATGACGTGGTTCTGGATTTGGTGTGCGGTCAGCCTCTCCTCTATGCATTGAAGGCCTGCCGTTGGGGCGCAAGGATAATGACAATAGGCACTGGTGCTGGCCGTCAGATCAACCTGGATATCGCCGACTTGCTGTTCAAAACCCTGTCATGCATCGGCACCGGACAAAGGCCGCCTGCAGACCGCCAGAAAATTTGGCAGCGACTGCTGAAAATATCTCAGGAACAAAACATCACCGTGGACTACTCGGAGTTCTCTTTCTCCGATACGTCAGATGCATGGCAAGCCCAGCAGGCCGGCCCCCACGCAAAAATTTACGCGAAGCTGAAGTAGCTATTTTCGCATCTCGAACTGACGACCCTTTCTCCTAGGGAGTAATCGCCTCGCGGCGTGCGCTCCCTTTTTTCGACATACAGAGTAAAACAACACCTGCATCGATCTTATGGCAGGCTCTGGCTGCTTAGGCGTTAAATCAAAATGCTGTTTGAACGATGCAAAACAGCAGGTATCCCTGGGCTGCTCCACAATTCAAATCTACGCTCTCCTTTCAAGCAAACTCCGGATAGATTCCAACAAAAAGCACGGTTCAAATTCCTGAAAGGGAGTTGAACCTATATTATGCGTGCTCAACTTTCAGGCGGGCCATTTTCAAAACATTCTTGACAGCCCGTCAAGAATGCATACGATTACACACAGTCTTTGTGAGATATACCAAATCCAAGTTTCACGCAAAATATCGCTGAGAGCCCCGTAATAGAGCCTTTTAACGCCTATAAGGCCCGCTCCCCCCGGCTCCACCAAATAAGCCCCTGAAAACGTTGAAGTTTTCGGGGGCTTTTCTATTAGAGTGTCAAAAAAGTGTCGAAACTGGTTAGGCTGGCGAAGTATAGAGCCAAAACCTTAGCTCGGCAGGGCACCTGCAGTCTTCAACAATGCCTCATAGCTGGACGGAACCTTACCTGAACGCAGCATACGCTCGAATACGGCGTACACATCAGTACGGGCACCGGCTTGACGAAGGGTTAGCTCATCATTGAGCCAAACGTAAATGATGCTCTTGGGAGCTTGGCTGCTAAAGCGAAAGAAAAGGCGGTAACGGTTAGGCAAAGCGCTTTTGACTCGACGCCAATCACGATTCTGTTTGCCCAGGGTGTTCCCTAGCAGAAACTGGGCGTGCGCGGGATCCGCAGGAACACGCTCACGAATGGCCTTATCAACCTTCTCAAAAAGCTTGTAAACCGGATGATCGAGATAGTCGTCAGGACTTTTCTGCATAATCGCCTCAACCTCTGAGACGATATCTTCCAAACGACCTACAAAGAGAGGATGACCGAACAGCCCCCAGCCATTGACGACCGCAACATTCCCTGTGTGCACTCTCGGCCCTCAGCCCTCTAGAAGCTCTGTCTCTTGGCGCTTCTTCTCTGCCTGTTCACGAATACGAGCCATGCGGTCGAGCAGACCTACAGGAATGGGAGCAATTTGCTCTGGGTTCTGCTCGATATCCTGACGAAGAAGACCAAGGAAAGCAGTTTTTTCATCAGACTGAGCTCGAAATTTGGTAAGCGAGACAATCTTAGACATCTTTCCTCCTCAGGCTACCAGCCTGTATGAAATTCGGCACCGCCGAACTCTTCCCATATGCTGACTATAGACCATCAGTGTTAGCCATAGAGCAAAGGGCAAAAAACCAGCTATGCGCTGGCTGATCGGCAGAAGGATTCGAAGAAAACCCAGCCGAATGGACCAGCGATTATGTAGAAAAGGTACCATAAACGCAACATATAGGCCGGTAACGGGCAAGAAAGCGTGTTTTGGTACCGTATTTTGGACCGTAGCATAGCGGCAGCGTTCATTTATAGAGCAGCCGAAGGCATGCGAGGGGCCAACGCAACAGCTTCAGTAAAATGTCCAGGAGCAAGGTGCGCATACCGCATCGTAACGACGACAGTCGAATGCCCTAGGATTTTTTGCAGGGTCAGGATATTCCCGCCGTTCAGCATGAAGTGACTGGCGAAGGTATGCCGTAGAACATGTACGGCCTGCCCTTTCGGTAGCTCAATCGTAGTTCTAGCCAGTGCTCGCCGGAATGAGGTAATGGCCGAGGTAAACGGGCCATGCTGACGCCAGTGCTTAAGCAGCAGTGTTTGCAGGTCGGCAGAGATCGGACAGCTCTGGCCTTCCCGCTATTGGTGCTACTGAAGGTAATCACGCCATTTCTGACCGAGGTAGGGCCGGATCTTTCGGCCTCAGACCAACGTGCCCTAGTGGACAGGCAGATCATCACTATCGGCTCAACGTGTGGGTTATCGCAGCCTTACCGTATGGCGTCCATCAGCTCGGCTATCTGGTCGTCAATTCCGCCAGCCGACGACGGTCGGCGGCTTCGGTGACCAATCAGTGCTTGCTGGATCAACTTGGCTCGGCAAGCCGCCTCAAAGCGAAGGGCCTCAGCCTTGGTTTTGAGTGTCTTGCGTAGGCCCTTCCCTTCAGCGGGTTCAACGTCCGCTTTCCAACGGCCAGCAGCTTGCCTGGCAATCGCCGTCAGGCCGCCCTGCCCCCTCTAACCTGGCATTGCTGAGCAGGTCCCGGATATGGCGAGAGATCGCCCGTTTGCCCATATCACTTGCCGCAGAGCGGCCAGGAGCCACAGGCCAGAATGCCCATTCCAGCTCTGGCAGAACAAAAGCTGTGCATATCCACGGCCTCGCCGGTACTGAGCCAAGTGGAGGCCATGGCGGACTGCTGAATATGGGCATTGTGGTAGGCACGCTTGATAAAGCAAACGCCTTGAGCCAGGTATCAGGAAAGCACCGTATACCAGCCTAAGGGAGCCGCTACCGAACAGCTCCAAGCAAACTCGTTAGCCGGCACTCCAATAAAACATACAAAAAATTTACGCCCTGCGACGTCCTCAATCTAGAGCCTTTACCCCTCCCATTCCTACGCTGACCGCACGACCTAACCGTGGAGTAGTTCGCTATGAGTACCGTGCTGTTGCTGGTGTCACTGGCACTGATTATCTACCTGGGAGCCGTCATGCTCGCACCGGAGAAGGGTGGTGGTGGTCTCAATGACCAAGT
>NZ_NTMR01000029.1 GCF_002307495.1 Pseudomonas abyssi
G
Organism: Pseudomonas abyssi; assembly: GCF_002307495.1. Lineage (GTDB taxonomy): Bacteria > Pseudomonadota > Gammaproteobacteria > Pseudomonadales > Pseudomonadaceae > Halopseudomonas > Halopseudomonas abyssi. The sequence goes on from NZ_NTMR01000029.1 coordinate 2, forward strand.
AATTATAGAGACCTCAGCGGGCGCGTCAAGCCTTTTTCAACACAATGCGTGCAAATTTCTTTTTGCCCGCCTGGCAGACGTAGGAGACACCTGGCTGAAACACGAATTCACGATCAACAACCACGCCATCTACCTTAACCGAACCGGCATTGAGCAGGTCTCGGGCTGCAGCCGCGTTCTTGGTCATCCCGGCACGATTCAGTACGGCGGACACTGGCAGCTCGCCGTCGACTTCAATCTCGACTTCCGGCAGATCATCCGGCAGCTCACCATCCTTCAGACGGTTCCCGGCAGAACGGTGCGCATTGGCAGCGGCTTCTTCGCCGTGAAAGCGAGCTACCAGCTCTTCGGCCAGCTTGATCTTGATATCACGGGGATTGGCCCCGCTTTCGATATCGCGCTTGAACTGCTCAATCTCTTCCATGCTGCGGAAGCTGAGCAATTCAAAGTAACGCCACATCAGGCTATCGGGCATAGACACGAGCTTGTTGTACATCTCGCCCGGCGCATCGTTGATACCTATATAGTTGCTCAACGACTTAGACATCTTCTTGATGCCATCCAGACCTTCCAGGATCGGCATGGTCAGAATGACCTGCGGCTCCTGGCCGTACTGACGCTGGAGCTCCCGCCCCATCAGCAGGTTGAACTTCTGATCGGTGCCGCCCAGCTCAACATCCGCCTGCATGGCGACCGAGTCATACCCCTGAACTAGGGGATAGAGAAACTCATGAACGGCAATCGACTGCCCGCCTTTATAGCGTTTGTCGAAATCGTCACGCTCAAGCATGCGAGCCACGGTGTACTTACCAGCCAGCTGGATCATGTCGGCCGAGGTCATCTTGTCCATCCAGGTGGAATTGAACATCACCTGGGTTTTGGTCGGATCAAGAATCTTGAACACCTGCTCTTTATAGGTCTCGGCGTTGACCAGCACCTGCTCGCGCGTCAGGGGCTGGCGCGTCACGTTCTTGCCGGACGGGTCTCCGATCATGCCGGTGAAGTCCCCTATAAGGAACAGTACCTGGTGACCGAGATCCTGGAACTGACGCAACTTGTTGATCAACACCGTATGCCCAAGGTGCAGATCCGGCGCCGTCGGATCGAAGCCGGCCTTGATACGCAGCGGGGTGCCGCGCTCGAGCTTGGCGCGCAATTCGCTCTCAACCAGAATTTCATCCGCACCGCGCTTGATCAGCGCCAACTGCTCGTCAACCGACTTCATACGTCCAGGATTCCTGTAGATTTTAGGTGGGTGGGTAAACCGGGGAACAAACCATACAACATTGCCTATCAATTACAAGCCAGGCCAGGCGGCTGGCAACTAACAAGAATTGACGGTGGAAATCTGACAGACGGGACGAGCAAAAACTTGCCACGGGAGCTTTTCAATTATAATTTAGGAAGTTAGTCCACTTTATCTAGAATACGTCTACACAAGAGCGCTTATGGGATCTCCAGATAAAAAGTCACCGCGATACCCCAAAAGCCACCTCGTGGCCGCCAGTGGAATCGCCGCAGCGCTGAGCATCATCCTGCTCGTTGTCCCCACTACCGATGTAGAAGCCAAGAAGACTTTCGTTCAGCTTGAGCTTCAAACCCCAGAATCTGATGCCACTGACGCCGATGCGTCACTGGCCCAATCGCCTGAACAACTAGACGCGCTGGTCAGCGACGCCGTCACACTGCCCAAGCCGCTGGACATTGCCAGACAGGTAACCAACGCGGCGAAGGGCGAGCCGATGGTTGCTGTCGAGCCGGCAGCCCCGGCAGAGCCGCAATGGCAACAACTGACCGTGGCCAGCGGAGATACGCTCTCTACCCTGTTCGATCGAGCCGACCTGGGCGCCAGCACGCTGCATGCGATCCTTAACAGCAGCGAGCAGGCACGCCGCTTTACGCGGCTGAACGTCGGCCAGGTATTGGAATACCAGACCGATGCCGACGGCCAACTGGTGGCCATGCGCTCCAAGCTCAACGACCTGGAGAGCATCCGTGTCGAGCGAACGGCAGAGGGCTTTGTCTTTAACAAAGACGTCATCGAACCGGATGTTCGCGAACGTTACGTCCATGGCACCATCAACTCCTCGCTGTTCCTCGCTGCACAAAACGCCGGCCTCAATCACAACCTGACCATGCAGATGGCCAACATCTTTGGCTACGACGTGGATTTTGCCCGTGACATCCGCCAGGGCGACAGCTTCGAAGTCCTGTTCGAAGAGCTGCATGTCGGCGACAAGAGTGTTGGCAACAACAACATTCTGGCGGCGCGCTTCACCAACCGTGGCAAGACGTTTACTGCGGTGCGCTACACCGACAGCAATGGCTACGCCAGCTACTACCGCGCCGATGGCACCAGCATGCGCAAGGCCTTCATCCGCACGCCGGTTGACTTCGCCCGCATCAGCTCGCGCTTCAATCCCGGTCGCCTGCATCCGGTACTCAACCGCATTCGCGCCCACAAGGGTGTCGACTACGCAGCGGCGACCGGCACACCCATCAAGGCAACCGGTGATGGTCGCGTGGTATCCGCCGGTCGCAAGGGTGGGTACGGCAACGCCGTGGTCATTCAGCACGGTCGCAAGTACCAGACTCTGTACGGTCACATGAGCCGCTTCGCCAATGGTATTCGGGCTGGCAGCAACGTAACCCAGGGCCAGATCATCGGCTATGTGGGCATGACCGGCCTAGCCACCGGCCCACACCTGCACTATGAGTTCCGCGTAGACGGGCGCCATGTTGACCCGCTCAGCGTCCAGCTGCCGGCATCCGACCCGATTCCGGCAAGCGAACGCACGGCCTTCCTGGCCAGCAGCCAGAAACTGATGGCGGCCATGGATCAGAACCGCGCGACCCAGCTCGCCGCGCTGGAACCCTGATGCAGCAACTGCATGTCGGTATCATGTCAGGCACCAGCCTGGATGGTATCGACATCGCCCTCTCCCGCTTTACCGACGCGCACCAGGCTGACTGCTTGGGCGCGCTCTGCATTCCCTTTCCCCACGACCTGCGCCAGCAACTGCTGGATCTGTGCAGCCCCGGCAGCGATGAGCTGTACCTGGCTGGCATCGCCGGCAATGCCTGGGCCCGACTGGCCGCCAGCGGGGTCAAGCAGCTACTCCAGCAGCAGCATGTCAGCCCCGAGCAGGTAAGCGCCATCGGCAGCCATGGACAGACTGTGCGCCACCATCCGGACCAAGGCTTCAGCCTGCAGATCGGCAACCCGTCGCTGCTCGCCGAGCTGACCGGCATCAACGTGGTAGCGGACTTCCGCAGCCGCGACCTGGCCGCAGGCGGAGAAGGTGCGCCACTGGTGCCGGCCTTTCATCACTGGCTACTGAGCAGTGACGAGCAGACCCGCACCCTGGTCAACATCGGTGGCTTTGCCAACCTGACGGTGCTGAAACCGGGCCAGAGCGCATCAGGGTTCGACTCCGGGCCGGGTAACGCACTGATGGATAACTGGGCGCAGCGCCATATCGGCACCCCCTACGATGAGAACGGCACCTGGGCACGCCAGGGCCAGGTGCACCGCGCCTTGCTGCAGCGCATGCTGGCTGACCCCTACTTCGCTCGTAAAGGCCCCAAGAGCACAGGGCGAGAGTACTTTCACGAAGCCTGGCTGTCGGCGCATCTTCAGCATATACCGGGCGTGGCGGCAGTCGACGTACAGGCCACGCTGGCCATGCTGACGGCGACCACCATTGCAGACGGCCTGCGGCAAGCTGCGGCGGAAACACGTGAGTTGTATGTCTGTGGCGGAGGCGCGCGCAACGCACACCTGATGGAGCTGATGCAGCAGCAGTTACCTGCCCAGCGGGTCGCCTCGACTCAGATACTGGGGGTAGACCCGGACTGGATGGAGGCAATGGCCTTCGCCTGGCTGGCGTGGCGTTTTGAACAGCGTCTGGCCGGCAACCTGCCCAGCGTCACCGGCGCGCAAGGCGAGCGCATTCTGGGCGCGCTCTACCCGGCCTGATCAGATCGAGAAGGAGGAACCGCAACCGCAGGTTGTGCTGGCGTTGGGGTTGTTGATGACGAAACGCGAGCCCTCAAGGCCTTCCTGGTAATCCACCTCGGAGCCCGCCAGATACTGAAAGCTCATCGGGTCAACGATCAGGCGCACGCCGTCGCGCTCGACCACGGTATCATCTTCAGCCAGCTCGTCATCGAAGGTGAATCCATACTGGAAGCCCGAACAGCCGCCGCCGGTGACAAACACCCGCAGACTCAACTGGTCATTACCCTCTTCATCAATCAGCGAACGCACCTTGCTGACAGCGTTATCGCTGAAGATCAGCGGGGTGGGAATATAGACTTCAGGACTCGACATACAACCTCCGACGGCCAGGGCCGCAGCACAACAGGGCGGCCATTATCCGTTTCTCCGAGCTTTTTGGTCAACTATTATGACTGTCGGCGCTATCTTGCGGGCTGTCAGTGAAGGTCAACAGCGCCGCGTTTTCAGTCATGCAGTTGAGCTGACCACTGATCTGCGCCCCCATGACCATTTCCATGGAGCGGTAGTGCAGATCACCGCTGATCCGCGCCTTGGCGTCCAGCTCCAGGTGCTCCAGCGCCTGCACATCACCGCACACCTGGCCATTGATCACCACGTGCGGCGCCTTGATGCTGCCCTCGACGTAGCCGTGCTCACTGATACGCACCAGGCCGTCCTGCGCCTCGATGTTGCCAACAACGCGACCATCGACCTGCACCGCGCCGACAAAGCGCAAATCCCCGATGACTTCGGCATCTTGGGCGATGATCGTGGTTTTACCGCTAAACCGCCCGATATCCGCCTTCTTCTGCTTTTCCGATCCCCACATCAGGGTGCTGCTCCTGTGACTGTCCATTCAAAAGACTGCTCAACCAGGGTCTCCCCCCCATGGCGGGCAGTCAGTGTGACCTGCTGCGGCGCGAACCCTTCCGGCAAATTCAACCTTGCCTGCTCGCTGCGCGCCGGCACTACCTGAAAATAGCGAAAGTTCAGCGCCAGCGCATCCGCCTCCACCTCGGGCGCCAGCTCGGCCAGCGTCAGGGTCTCAGCGTTGCCATCGCGTTCGCCGCTCACGGCCAGATCAAGGCTGGCCTGCAGCATGTCGCTTTCGTCGCCGACCCGGCTGACCATGACCTTGTAGGCAAACACCTGTGGGTCGTCAGTCGCATGTAACTCAAATGCCTGCACGCGCAAACCAGGGGTCATGGCGCTGGGCGCCAGCACACCCTGATACTGCGCCAGACTCTGCTGCTGGCGGAACAGCTGCGCCTCCAGGTCACTGATGACCTCCTGCCCTTCGGTGACCGATTCGCGCGCCACCAGCAGGTCGACCTCCATCTGGTGGTAGCGCTGGCGCTGCTCCTCCAGCTCTCGCATCAACTGTTGCTGCTGATCAACCAACTGATCCCGCTCCTGAATAAGCGGTGCCAGATTGCGCAGAGCCGACTCCCGACCCAGCCAGGCGCCGACCGGGATGGCTGTCAGCAACATGATCAGCACCGCCCGCCGCCAGCGCTGGCGCGCCCGGCTTTCACGCGGTGTGATGCTGACGTGGTGGTCCCGATACGACTGGGGTCGGGGCCGCTTCAACTCGGTCATCAGGGCATCAGTGCCGGCTGCGCCAGACCTGCGCGTTCATCTATACCAAACAGAATGTTCATATTCTGAACCGCCTGCCCTGACGCACCCTTGGTCAGATTGTCGATCACCGACAACACCACCACGGTATCACCGCCCTGTGGCCGATGCACGGCGATACGACAGACATTGGCGCCCCGTACGCTGCGGGTTTCCGGATGACTGCCGGCCGGCATTACGTCGACAAAGGGTTCATCGGCGTAACGCTGCTCGAACAGCGCCTGCAGATCCACGCTGGTATCGGCCACGGTCGCGTAGAGCGAGGCGTGAATACCACGAATCATCGGCGTCAGATGCGGCACAAAGGTCAGCCCGACCGGCTGGCCCGCAGCGAGCTGCAAGCCCTGGCGAATTTCCGGCAGGTGCCGGTGACCGGCCACCCCGTAGGCCTTCATGCTCTCGGTCGCCTCACAGAACAGCGAAGACACGCTGGCACCACGTCCGGCGCCGCTGACACCGGACTTGCAGTCGGCAACCAGACGCGCCGGATCAGCCAGGCCAGCCTCAAGCAGCGGAATAAAACCGAGCTGGGTGGCGGTCGGGTAGCAGCCGGGGACGGCAATCAGGCGAGCGCCGCGGATGGCTTCACGATTGACTTCGGGCAGGCCGTAGACCGCCTCGCCAAGCAGCTCAGGCGCGCCGTGCGGCTGGTGATACCAGCGACTCCATTCCTCGGCGTCACGCAGCCGGAAGTCCGCCGACAGGTCGATGATCTTCACCCCGGTGGCCAGCAGCTCACCGGCCAGCGAGTGGGCAACGCCATGCGGGGTGGCAAAGAACACCACATCGCAGGCGCCCAGGGCAGCCACATCCGGCACGCTGAAGCGCAGGTAGTCGTAGTGACCACGCAGGTTGGGGTACATGTCGGCGACACAGAGTCCTTCCTCGGATCGCGATGTGATGACCTCGACATGCGCTTCGGGGTGCTGGGCCAGCAGCCGCAGCAACTCAACACCGGTGTAACCGGTTCCGCCTACAATGCCTACTTTGATCATCATTACGTCCTGATTCTCTGTGTCTTGTTTGTACAATAGGTGCGACATCAGCGTAGCTGACGCCGCGAGAGCCCCTATGATAAAAGCGCTGACAGAAATTACCAGCACTGGCCCGGCGCCAGCGCGCCAACAGGAGACTCGTGTGTACCTCTGGATAAAAGCCTTTCACATCATGGCCGTGATTACCTGGTTTGCCGGCCTGTTCTATCTGCCCCGCCTGTTCGTCTATCACGCCCAGGCCGAAGACGACGTCAGCCGCGAGCGCTTCAAGATCATGGAACGCAAGCTGCTGCGCGGCATCATGAATCCATCCATGGTAGTCACCCTGCTGCTCGGCGGCTGGATGCTTTACCTGTCACCGGCCTGGCTGAGCCAGGGCTGGATGCACGCCAAGCTGACCCTCGTCGCCCTGCTGGTGGTGTACCACCACATGTGCGGGCGCATTCGCAAACGCTTTGCCGACGACGCCAACACTCGCTCCCACGTCTACTACCGCTGGTTCAACGAAGCACCGGTACTCGCGCTGGTCGGCATTGTGATCCTGGTTGTGGTCAAACCCTTCTAGTCCGCCCTCACCGCCCGGTCCTGCGCCCACAGGCGCAGGGCCTGCAGCTTCTCAGCCATGACCACCGACAGCGGCGCCGTGCGGCTGATGGCATTGAGAATATGCACGCTGCTGAGGCGGCCGTCACCGGCCGCGTTGGCGTACACGGCCGATACCACCGCCTGCTCGATTTCCGCCCCGGAAAAGCCCTCGCTGGCCTGCGCCAGCTGTTGCAGATCAAACTGACTGGCGTCGAGCCCGCGCTTGGCCAGGTGGATACCGAAGATATCCGCGCGAACGGCCTCATCCGGCAGATCGACAAAGAACAGCTCGTCGATACGCCCTTTGCGAATCAGCTCCGGCGGCAGTTGGCTGACGTCGTTGGCGGTGGCCACCAGAAACACCCGTGACTGGCGCTCAGCCATCCAGGTCAGCAGCGTACCGAGCATGCGCCGGGCCACGCCGCTGTCGCTCTGATCAGCCGCCACGCCCTTTTCGATTTCATCAATCCAGAGCACGCATGGCTCCAGCGCATCGGCCATTTGCAGCGCATCGCGCAGGTTCTTTTCCGTCTCGCCGATGTACTTGTTGTATAGCCCGGCCATATCCAGGCGCAGCAAGGGCAGCCCCCACAAGCCGGCCACCGCCTTGGCCGCCAGGCTCTTGCCGGCGCCCTGCACCCCGACCAGCAACACCCCGCGCGGGCGGTCCTGAGCCAGGTCGGCCTGGGTGAAGGCGCTCTGGCGCTCTGCCAGCCAGTCTTTCAGGCGCTGCAGCCCGCCAACATCACCAAAGCGCGCGGTCTGCTGCTCAAAATGCAGCACGCCGTCCATCCCCAGCAGCTCGAACTTGGCCTTGTTCAAGGCCGGCAGATCGGTCTGATCGATGGCGCCGTCGTCAATAATCAGGTTGCGCGCCAGGCGGCGGGCTTCGTCGTGCGTGGTGCCGCGCAGGTTGCGTACGACCTGCTGCAGGGTGCGGTTGTCCGTACGCACCCGCTCGCCCTTGTTGGCAGCACTCCAGCGCACCGCCTCTTCACGCACGATCGCCCCCAGCTCTTCATCACTGGGCATATTCAGCTGCAGGCGTGCCGACAGCCGCGTGAGTTCCTGCGGCAAGGTCACTGCATGGCTGACCAGAATCACGGTGGGCGCACTGACCTCGGTGCTCATCGCCAGGCTTTTCAGCTGACGGACAATACGCGGCGAGTCGAGGAAAGGGTGCAGATCACAAAAGACGTAAAGCGCGTCTTCCCTGGCGCGGCGCACGGTTTCCAGCGCGGCTTCCGGATCGCGGGTGCCCTGCTCATCGTCCACGTCGGTGCCGAAGCCAAGCCGGCTGAGTCCGTCCAGATGATTCCAGGTGTACCAGGTCTGCGCCCGCTGCACTGCCAGCGAGCCGATGGTTTCCAGCACTCGCGGCTCCTGCCAGGACTCGATGATGACCAAGCGCACCCGCGAGTCCAGCACCAGCCCCAGATCATGAATATCGTTTTTCAACCCACGCCTCCTTCACCGCGCAACCATCCTGCTGCGCCACGTCCCGATAGTGCCAATCCGATCGCCTGCGGTACACTGGCAAACACAGCGGTGACCAGCCGCGCCCCCAGCCAAACAAGGAGTGCAGCGTGGATTGTCTGTTCTGCAAGATCATCGACGGAAAGATTCCGTCCAAGAAGATATACGAAGATGACCAGGTATTCGCCTTTCACGATATCAATCCACAGGCGCCGGTGCACTTTCTGGTGATCCCGAAAAAGCACATCGCCACACTCAATGATGTCACCGAAGATGATCGCGCCGTGGTCGGCCACATGGTCTACATCGCGCAGAAGCTGGCCAATGAACTGGGCTGCGAAACGGGCTTTCGCACCGTGTTCAACTGCAACGAAATGGGTGGCCAGACGGTCTACCATATTCACCTGCATGTACTCGGCCAACGCCAGCTGACCTGGCCGCCGGGCTAAGACCACGCAGCGCCCCACTCTGACGCCGGAGCAAACATGAGCACACGCCACTACAGCTTTATCGACCGCCTGCTGAATCAGGCTGATCAGTCGCTGCGCACTCTGGTGCCCGGCGCCGCCCAGGCGCAGCGTCCGTCACCGGCGCAGCATCTGGCCAATGTGCCGCTGGATGCCGAGGAGCGCCGTCATATCGCGGGCCTGATGCGCATCAACCACACCGGCGAGGTGTGCGCCCAGGCGCTGTATCAGGGCCAGGCGCTGACCGCCAAGCTGCCGGAGGTACGCGAAAAGATGGAACACGCTGCAGCCGAAGAGATCGACCATCTGGCCTGGTGCGAGCAGCGGCTGGGAGAGTTGGGCAGCCATACCAGCGTCTTCAACCCGCTGTTCTACGGCATGTCTTTTGGCATGGGTGCGGCGGCAGGGCTGATCAGCGACCGCATCAGCCTGGGCTTTGTTGCCGCCACCGAGCAGTTGGTCGAGCGTCATCTGGATGACCACCTGAACCAGCTGCCGGAGGAAGATATCAAGTCACGCGCGATTCTGGAGCAGATGCGTGAAGACGAGATTGAGCATGGTCACGCGGCGCTGGAGGCCGGTGGAACGGTATTCCCGCCACCGGTCATGCAGGCCATGGTGCTGCTCTCCAAGGTGATGACCAAGGCCACCTACAAGGCCTGATTGATAGCTCGCACGGTATCGGGGTGGCGCAGATGCAACACCCCGAACACCATCACCTGCAGCAAATGCAGGCCGGTTGAGCCAAGCTTCTTCAGCTTGCGATACATCAGCAGGCACTCCACCACGTGCACGCCCAGTACGATCAGTGCAATCAGATGCAGCCGCTGCGGATTGGGCACCTCGACCAACCCGAGCAGGCTGAGCACCACCGTCAACCAGAACGCCAGCATCATCAACTTGGCCAGCAGCATGAACGCGCGCATGAGAACTCCCTGTATGTGTTATCGGAGTCTGGATAGTAGCGTCCAGCCGCTCACTGCCAAGGGCCTGCCCAGCCAAACGGCTGACCAATGACGCCAGCGGCGCCGTCTCAATCGATTTCGACGATCTCGTAGTCGTGGGTCACTTCAACGCCGGCGCGGCCCATGAGGATGGATGCCGAGCAGTATTTTTCAGCCGACAGCTCCACCGCGCGTTTGACGTGCGCTTCCTTCAGATTCTTGCCGGTGACGACAAAGTGCAGATGGATCTTGGTAAAGACCTTGGGCTCGACATCCGCGCGCTCGGCAGCCAGCTCGGTATGCACGTCGCGAATGTCCTGACGGGCCTTTTTCAGGATGCTGACCACATCAAAACTGGCGCAGCCACCCAGGCCAACCAGCACGGTTTCCATCGGGCGGATGCCCATGTTGCGACCACCAGCCTCCGGCGGGCCATCCATGACAACGGTGTGGCCGCTACCGGACTCACCCAGAAACATGACCCCATCGACCCACTTGATCGTTGCTTTCATTTATTGCTCCCGCCGCAAAATCGCTTGAAGGCCGGGAGAATACCACAGGCACATGCGACAGTTACCCACACTGGTCAGGATGGCAAAAACTGGACATAATCCTGTTTGGTCTCACGCTGAGGCTTACACGGAAGCGCCGCATTACCCGCCGGCGCACTGACGGCCAGGACACGCTTTTAATGGTTTCAATCAACCTGACTCCTAAAATAAAAAACATCGATGCATTTCTCGCCCACTGTCATCGCCGCCGTTTTGCAGCTCGCAGCACGCTGATCCACGCGGGCGACAGCTCGGACAGCCTGTTCTACATCGTCAAGGGCTCGGTCACCATCCTGATCGAGGACGAGCAGGGCCGCGAAATGATCATCGCCTACCTCAATCAGGGTGACTTCTTCGGCGAAATGGGTCTGTTCGACCTGACACCGGCCCAGCATGACCGCAGCGCCTGGGTGCGCGCCAAGACCGAGTGCGAAGTCGCTGAAGTCAGCTATGCCAAGTTCCGTGAACTGACCCAGCGCGACCCCGAGCTGCTCTACGCCGTCGGCCGGCAAATGGCCGAGCGGCTGCGCAAGACCACCCGCAAGGTGGGTGATCTGGCGTTTCTGGATGTCACTGGCCGCGTGGCCGGCACCCTGCTGGAACTGTGCAAGCAACCCGACGCCATGACCCACCCCGACGGCATGCAGATCAAGATTACCCGTCAGGAGATCGGTCGTATCGTGGGCTGCTCGCGGGAAATGGTCGGTCGCGTACTCAAGAGCCTGGAAGAGCAAGGCCTGATCGAGGTCAAGGGCAAGACCATGGTGGTCTACGGCACCCGCTGACCGCTCGCCCCGCCAGCCAAGCTCGAACGCACAGCGCACGCCCCCTTGCTGCGCTGTGCAGGCTGGCAGGTTTCTGCAGCCAGCCAGACGCTCATGTACAATCGCTCACCGGGCCACTTCTGGAGGAGCTGAAACATGGGTTTGAACAACGATTGGATGCAGCGCGACATCTCCGTGCTCTGGCATCCCTGCACCCAGATGAAAGACCACGAGCACATGCCGGTCATCCCGATCCAGCGCGGTGAGGGCATCTGGCTGCACGACTTCGAGGGCAACCGCTACATGGACGCGGTCAGCTCCTGGTGGGTCAACATCCTCGGCCACGCCAACCCCTATATCAACGACCGCATCAAGCAGCAGCTCGACACCCTGGAGCACGTGATCCTGGCGGGCTTCAGCCACCCGCCGGTGATCGAACTGTCCGAGCGTCTGGTGCAGATGACGCCGGCACCGCTGACCCGCTGCTTCTACGCCGACAACGGCTCCTCCTGTATCGAAGTGGCGCTGAAAATGAGCTTCCATTACTGGCTCAACACCGGCAAGCCGCAGAAAAAGCGCTTTATCACCCTGTCCAACAGCTACCACGGTGAAACCCTAGCCGCGCTGGCGGTGGGCGATGTCGCGCTCTACAAGGAAACCTATCAGCCGCTGCTGATGGACGTGATCACCGTCCCGTCCCCCGACTGCTACAACCGCGAGGACGGCGTCAGCTGGGAGGAGCACAGCCGCCAGATGTTCGCCCACATGGAGCAGGCGCTGGCCGACAACCACGACGAAGTGGCTGCGGTCATCGTTGAGCCGCTGATCCAGTGCGCGGGCGGCATGCGCATGTATCACCCGGTGTACCTGAAACTGCTGCGCGAAGCCTGCGACCGCTACGGCGTGCACCTGATTCACGATGAAATCGCCGTCGGCTTCGGCCGCACCGGCAGTCTGTTTGCCTGCGAGCAGGCCGACATCGCGCCGGATTTTCTCTGTCTGTCCAAGGCGCTGACCGCCGGCTACCTGCCGATGGCGGTGTGCATGACCAACGACACCATTTACCAGGCCTTCTACGACGATTACGAGAGCATGCGCGCCTTCCTGCACTCGCACAGCTACACCGGCAACCCGCTGGCCTGCGCTGCCGCGCTGGCAACGCTGGACCTGCTGGAGCGCGACAACGTGATCGAGGCCAACAAGGCGCTGTCGGCGCACATGGCCAAGGCCACCGCGCATTTTGTCGACCACCCGCACGTAGCCGAAGTCCGCCAGACCGGCATGGTGCTGGCCATCGAGATGGTCAAGGACAAGGCGACAAAAGAGGCCTACCCCTGGCAGGAGCGGCGCGGCATCCGCGTCTATCAGCACGCACTGAAGAATCAGGCCATGCTGCGCCCGCTCGGCAGCGTGGTGTACTTCATGCCGCCCTATGTGATTACGCCTGAGCAGATCGACCATCTGGCCAGCGTCGCTTGGGAAGGCATTCAGCTGGCCACCCGGGACTGACGCCATGCGGGTATCGCGCTTTTATCTGGACCGCTCGCTCAGCGCAGGTGCCGTGGTGCTGGACGGCGATGTCGCCCACTACATCGGTCGGGTGCTGCGTCTGGCCCCGGGCGCGCCGGTACAGATATTCAACGGCAGCGGTCAGGAATGGCCCGGAGAGATCAGCGCGGTCAGCAAACGCGAGGTCAGCGTACACCTGCAGGCGCCTATCGAGGGCACACCCGAGTCCCCCCTGCGTACCCATCTGGGCCAGGCGCTGTCACGCGGTGAGCGCATGGACTGGGCCATTCAGAAAGCGGTCGAGTTGGGCGTCAGCGAAATCACGCCGCTGTTTACCGAGCGCTGCGAAGTCAAGCTGCAGGGCGAGCGCGCCGACAAGCGCCAGAACCACTGGCAGCAGATCGCGATCAGCGCCTGTGAACAGTGCGGCCGCAGCGTGGTGCCGCTGATTCATCCACCGGCGTCCCTGCAAGACTGGATGACCGACCTGCAGGCCGAGGTCAAGCTGGTGCTGCATCACCGTACCGAACAGGATCTGGGCAGCCTCCGCCAGCCTGCATCGGCGGCGCTGCTGATCGGCCCGGAGGGCGGACTCAGCGCCAGCGAAATCGAACAGGCCGAACGCGCCGGCTTTCATGCCGCCTGCTTCGGCCCGCGAGTGCTGCGCACGGAAACGGCGCCGATTGTGGCGCTAACCCTGCTGCAGCACCTGTGGGGCGACTTGCGCTAGGATCTCAGTCGAACCGCAGCTGCTCGACCGGCTGCGGGCGGCCGAGCAGATACCCCTGCCCCAGATGACACTGCTCCTCCAGCAACAGCGCCACCTGATCAGGGTGCTCCACGCCTTCAGCGACCACCGCCAGCCCGAGGCTTCGACTCAGCGCAATGATCGCGCGGCAAATGGTGAGCTGCCGACTGTCCTGGTGCGCCTCATGCAGAAAGCTGCGATCCAGCTTGATAATGTGCAGCGGGAAGCGATTGAGGTAGCCAAGCGAGCAGTAGCCGGTACCAAAGTCATCCAGCGCAATACGCACCCCCATGTTTGCCAGCTCACGCAAACTGGCCAGCACGTGCGGGTCGTGATCAATCAGCAGGCTCTCGGTGATTTCCAGTACCAGACTGCGTGCGCTCAGCCCGGTTGCCGAGAGTATCTGCTGCACCCGGGCGGCAAAATCGGCCTCCTGCAGCTGACGCCCGGACAGATTCACCGAGCAGTACAGGTCAGGCGCCGGGCCCTGTTGCCAGGTGCGGGTCTGGCGGCAGGCCTGCTCCAGCACCCAGTAACCGACGGGAACGATCTCTGCCGACTCTTCTAGCACCGGAATAAACGCCTCAGGGGATACCGGCTCGCCATCATGCGACCAGCGCAACAGGACCTCGACCGCCACCGGCGGCTGGTCTGGCTTGCGCAAGTCGAAGATCGGCTGATAGTTCAGCGTGAACGCCTCGCGCTGCAACGCCTGCAGTACATTGCTTTCAAGCTTGAGCCGCTGGCGAACACGGTCCTGCATCGACTGGTCAAAGCGCTCGAACCGCGCCTTGCCCGATTCCTTGGCACTGTATAGCGCCAGATCCGCCGCCTGCAGCGCATCGTCCAGGCCCTGACCCGGCAGCAGCGGCGCCACACCGATACTGGCGCTGACCACCAGACAACGCTCACCGAAACACAACGGCTCACGCAGCGCTGCAAGCACCCGTGTGGCGACCTGCTCGGCGTCCTGCGGGCAGGCCAGATCATCCAGCAGCATGACAAACTCGTCGCCGCCAAAGCGTGCCAGTTGATCGCCAGGGCGCAGACAGCTGCTCAGGCGATCCGCCACATGCAGCAGCACCCTGTCACCGGCAGCATGACCGAGACTGTCGTTGATCAATTTGAATCGATCCAGGTCGATGAACAGCAGCGCCGCATGGCGTGCGCCGGGGCGGCTCAACTGCACTGCCGTGCGCTGCAACTCGACATTCAACTGGCTTCGATTGATCAGGCCGGTCAGCGGATCGTGCCGCGCCGCCAACTCCAGATCCCGCTGAAAGCGTCGCCGCTCGCTGATATCGGTTTGCGAGCCGGCAAGCCGCCGGCGCCCTCGGGCGTCTACCTCAACAACGCCTCGCGTCAGCACCCACAAATAGCTGCCATCGCTGCGGCGCAGGCGATACTCGTGACGAATCCAGGGTGAGCCGCCCTGCAGATGCTGCGCAATGGCGGCCTGCAGATCAGCCTGATCATCCGGGTGTACGCGCTCAAACCAGTGCATCGAGCGCGGCCCAACCTGGTCCTGCGCCAGCCCCAGCATGGCGGCCCAGCGCGCGGACACATAGAGCTGATCCCGCTGCACATCCCAATCCCAGATGCCATCGTTGGCGCCACGCAAGGCATGGGCGTAGCGCGCTTCACTGGCCTCCAGCGCGCGATGCTCGGCATCGATGTAGGCATCGGCAGCCAGACCCATATCAAAGAACACGATCTTCAGCAGACTGTCGAAATCAGCCAGGCGTGACTGCTGCTCGACACTCAGGCCGTCAAACCAGCCCTGCAGCAGTTGACTCAGATACAGCCGATAGGCGCCCAGATACCATTTCATCTCCACACCCACCTGCTCGTGGATATGGCCGATGCGCACCCGCTCCTCCAGATAGCGATGGTCAATCACGCCATCAAACAGTTTCTGGTAATAGCTGCGCTGGCTGCGCTTGAGGCGTTCGACCATGCCATCGTCATGCAGAATTGCTCGTGGCTCCGGGAACTGCGCAAGACGCAGGTACAGAGCGTCGACGAAGTCGTCGCTGGTTCGCTCGCCAAAGGCACGAACCCGCCGCAGACGTTCGCCATCGGCGGCGCTCCAGTCCAGAAACTCAAGGCGCTGGCGCAATCCCTCTGCATCCAGCCCCAACTTGTCGAATACGGGTTTCAGCACAGTACATACATCCATGATGATCAAAATGCGGCCTGCCAAACCGCAGTCGATGCCTGATGATTATTTTTCTGGCAACAAAAAAGGCGCCCCACCGCCCGAGTGCGTGAACTCGGGCGGTGGGGCGCCTTGTCTTTCAGGCCCATACGTCCTGACCGGCAAAGCCGTTGCTGTTGTTTCCTGAACGATACCCTACTCTGACAAGCTGCGCAGCAGGCCCTGCAGGCGGTAGCGCAAGTCCGCCAGTTGCCTTGATCGAAACGCATGCCGCGTGCGCTCCAGCGTAGCAATCGCCTCCTCCAGCTCGGCGCGCACGCGCCACGCCTGGTTCAGGCGCTCGGGCTTGAGCCAGCGGCACAAGGGCGCCTCCTGACAACCGTCAGGCTCGCAGATCAGCTGATACTCCAGCCCGGTCTGCTCCAGCGCCTGATCGATCTCGGCGCACCGCTCACTCGCGCCGGCAATAACAACCTTGGGGGCGTCAATCATGGCTCGCACCAATAGTGTTAATTTGATCTCACATTCTACGCTCATGGGGCCGCAGCTCTAGCCCGGAGCAGCTCAATATCGGCTTTGACTGACCTGCATCAATGATCACGCCGCCTCTGCGCCACGCGCATGCCAATTGACCCGTCCCGGCCCCTTGGGTAATGTTCAGCCGTTTAATTCACCCCCAGCTGAGGTAACCATGGCCCGGAAGAAAACCGCAGTGGACTTTGAGCAGTCCCTTGGCTCGCTGCAGGCACTGGTGGAGCGTCTCGAAAGCGGCGATCTCAGCCTGGAAGAATCGCTCACCGCCTTCGAACAGGGCGTTGCCCTGACCCGCGACTGCCAACAGGCGCTCAGCCAGGCCGAGCAGAAGGTTCAGCAGTTGATGGAAAGCAACGGTGAGCTGCGCACCGAGCCGTTCGACGGCGCCAGCGAATGAGCGAGTTTGTCGACTACCTGAGCCTTTGCCAGCAGCGCATCAACGCCTACCTCGGCACTCAGCTAAACACCCCGCAGCCCCGCCTTGAGCGCCTGTACAGCGCCATGCGCTACAGCGTGGTGAACGGCGGCAAGCGGGTACGTCCCCTGCTGGCCTACGCCAGCTGCGAGGCGCTTGGCGGGCAGCCGCAGCAAGCCGACCCGGCAGCCGCTGCGGTAGAACTCATCCACGCCTACTCACTGATTCACGACGACCTGCCGGCGATGGACGACGACGACCTGCGCCGTGGCCAGCCCACCTGCCACCGCGCCTTCGACGAAGCCACTGCGATTCTGGCCGGCGACGCGCTGCAGGCGATGGCCTTCGAACTGCTGGCCGGCGCGGGCGACTGGCAACCGGCCACACGCCTGCAGATGGTGCAGCTACTGGGTCGCGCCGCCGGCCCACAGGGCATGGTCGGCGGCCAGGCCATCGACCTGGGCGCGGTGGGCGAACAGCTGGATCTGGCAACGCTGGAATCCATGCACCGGCACAAGACCGGCGCACTGATCCGGGCAGCCGTGCAGCTCGGCGCCCTCGCCAGCGAACAGGTGGATGATGAGCAACTGGCCGCTCTCGGGCAGTACGCCGACAGTATCGGCCTGGCTTTTCAGGTGCAGGACGACATTCTCGACATCGAAAGCGACACCAGCGTCCTCGGCAAGCAGCAGGGCGCCGATGTCGCGCGCGACAAGCCCACCTATCCGGCGCTGCTCGGATTGGATGGCGCGCATCGCCTGGCCGATCAACTGCGTGATCAGGCGCTCGGCGCGCTCACCGGCTTCGGGCCTGCAGCCCAGCGCTTACGCCAGCTGGCAGACTACATTGTCCAGCGGCGCTTCTGAAACAACCCTACGCGCAGTTGGGCTATTGCACGGCATCAGTTAAACTGCGCACTTGTTTTCCTGCCACTGCGGTGGCAATCAGAGCCTTGTTTGATGCCCACCACTTTCCACGACATTCCGCCACAACGCCCCGCAACGCCTCTGCTGGACAGTCTTGAGGACACCGCGCAGCTGCGCGCCCTGGACGAGAGCCAGCTGGGCGAGCTGGCCAACGAACTGCGGGCCTTTCTGCTGTGGAGCGTGGGCCAGACCGGCGGGCACTTCGGTGCCGGCCTGGGCGTAATCGAGCTGACCATTGCCCTGCACTACGTCTACAACACCCCGGACGATCGCCTGCTGTGGGACGTCGGCCACCAGGCCTACCCGCACAAAATCCTTACCGGTCGCCGCGAGCAGATGGCCAGCCTGCGTCAGAAAGGCGGCCTGGCGGCCTTTCCCCGTCGCAGCGAAAGCCCCTACGATACCTTTGGCGTTGGTCACTCCAGCACGTCGATCAGCGCCGGTCTCGGCATGGCGATTGCCGCTGGGCTGCAGGGCCTGGACCGCCGCACCGTAGCCGTCATCGGCGACGGCGCTCTCACCGCCGGCATGGCCTTTGAGGCACTGAATCACGCGTCCGACGTCGAAGCCAACATGCTGGTGGTGCTGAACGACAACGACATGTCGATCTCGCGTAACGTCGGCGGGCTGTCCAACTACCTGGCCAAGATCCTCTCCAGCCGCACCTACTCGCACATGCGCGAAGGCAGCAAAAAGATGCTGTCGAAGATCCCGCCGGCCTGGGAGCTGGCGCGCAAGACCGAAGAACACGCCAAAGGCATGCTGGTGCCCGGCACCCTGTTCGAAGAACTCGGCTGGAACTATATCGGCCCCATCGACGGACATGACCTGCCGACACTGGTGCGCACGCTGGCCAACATGCGCGAGCTGAAGGGCCCGCAGTTTCTGCATGTAGTCACCCAGAAGGGGCACGGTTTCTCGCCCGCCGAGGCCGACCCCATTGGCTATCACGCGATCACCAAGCTCGAGCCCAAGCCGACCGCCCCAAGTGGCGCCAGCAAGCCCAAGTTTTCCAATATCTTCGGCCAGTGGCTGTGCGACATGGCCGAGCAGGACACGCGCCTGATCGGCATTACCCCGGCCATGAAAGAAGGCTCCGACCTGATCGCCTTCGCCGAGCGCTTTCCCGAGCGCTACTTTGATGTCGCCATCGCCGAGCAGCACGCCGTCACCCTGGCGGCAGGCATGGCCTGTGAAGGCGCCAAGCCCGTGGTAGCCATTTACTCGACTTTCCTGCAGCGCGGCTACGACCAGCTGATTCATGACGTCGATGTGCAGAATCTGGACGTGCTCTTTGCCATCGACCGCGCCGGACTGGTGGGCGAAGACGGCCCGACCCACGCCGGCAGTTTTGACCTGACCTACCTGCGCTGCCTGCCGAACATGCTGATCATGGCACCGGCCGACGAGAACGAGACCCGCCAGATGCTGACCACCGGCTACCTGCATCAAGGCCCGGCAGCCGTGCGCTACCCGCGCGGCACCGGCCCAGGCGTGCCGATCGACCCGGCGCTGGCGCCACTGCCCATCGGCAAGGGCCTGGTTACCCGCCAGGGCGAAAACGTCGCGATTCTCTGCTTTGGTACTTTGCACCAGCACGCCCTCAAGGCCGCCGAAGCACTCAACGCGACGGTCGCCAACATGCGCTTCGTCAAACCGCTGGATCATGCGCTGATCGCCGAACTGGGCGCCAACCACGATCTGCTGGTTACGGTGGAAGAAAACGCCGTGATGGGCGGCGCTGGCAGCGCCGTCAACGAATGGTTGCTGGCCGAAGGCATCAGCCTGCCCGTGCTCAACCTCGGCCTGCCGGACGTCTATGTCGAGCACGCCAAACCAAGCGAGATGCTCGCCGAGTGTGGTCTGGACGCCGCCGGTATCGAAAACGCCATCCGCGCCCGCCTCAGCCGCCTCGGCTGAGGCTTGACCACCGCCAGCGAAAGGCCTAGAGTCCGCCCCGATTACAACGCGTCAGGTGCCTGCCCTGTGATGGGGCGGGTGAAACGGGAAGTCGGTTCAAGTCCGACACTGCCCCCGCAACGGTAAGAAGTCGCAGGCCAAGCCTGCAGCCGCAATCAAACGCCACTGTCTCCACGGGAAGGCGATTGCGACCGACTTCAAGTCCGGAGACCGGCCTGCCGCCCGATAGCACCCGTAGAGATGCTATCTGCCAACGTGACGCGGAGGGCGCCACCGGTCAGCACGGTCGCCGGTGTCACGCCTCGACCACTGCCCGCTATTGTCCTCGGCTCCGACTGATCCAGCCCCGAGGACACACCATGAAGAACGCCCTGCTCCTGCTACCCGGCCTGCTCGCCTGCGCCGTTGCCCAGGCCAACGATGCACTGAATCTGCCTGAGACCCTGATCACCGCCTCACGCCAGGTTGAAGAGCGCAGCGCCTCCAGCGCCGCCAGCACCGTCTTTACTCGGGATGATATCGACCGCCTGCAGCCCTACAGCGTTGCCGACCTTCTGCGCCGTGTTCCGGGCCTGTCGATTACCACCAATGGCGGCCTCGGTAGCTTGACCGGCATTTCCCTGCGCGGCACCAGCGTCACTCAGACCCTGGTACTGGTTGACGGCCAACGTATCGCCAGTGCCAGCGCCGGCCAGCCCAGCCTGGAGTTCATCAACGTAGACCAGATTGAGCGTGTTGAAGTCATCCGCGGCCCGCGCTCCGCCATCTACGGCTCCGACGCCATTGGCGGCGTGGTTCAGATTTTCACTCGCCAAGGCAGCCAGGGCCTGGAGGCGCGGGTCAAACTTGGTGTTGGCAGCAATCAGACCTTCACTCGTGACCTGGCCCTGTCGGGCGGCAACGGCCAGACCCGTTTTGCGCTGGGCGCCAGCCTGAACGAAACCGACGGCATCAACCGCACCACTAACAGCGTGGGCGGTGATCGCGACGACGACGGCTATCGCAACCGGGCTTTCAACGCGAGCCTGACGCACAACTTTACTGATGACCTGGAAGCTGGCGTGCGCCTGCTGGAGCAAACTGGTAACACCGAGTACGACCTGATGGGCGACCCGGAAGACGACTTCAGCCTCAGCACTGCTGCCGCGCACCTTCAATGGCAGGTTAACAACCTCTGGCGCACTCGTCTGGAAGTAGGCCACTCAGAAGATCGCCGCGACACCCTGTCCAGCACCTTCCCGTCCTCCTACGACACCTACCGCGACTCCGCCAGCTGGCTGAACAATCTGAGCTTCAGCGACGCCCACAACCTGCAGCTGGGGCTGGACTGGTACGAGGACCGCCTGAGCTCCACCGCGGGCTTCGACAACGACGAGCGATACAACCAGGCTGCCTTTGCCCAGTATCGCTTCAGCGGAGAGCAAATCAGTGCAGAGCTGGGCATGCGCCATGACGACAACGAACAGTTCGGCAGCGAGAACACCTTCAACGGTGCGCTGATTTTTGCCCTCAGCGACAACCAGCAAGTGGTCGCCTCCTACAGCGAAGGCTTCCGCGCCCCGACTTTCAACGACCTGTATAACGCCTTCGGAGCCAATCCAAACCTGCGCCCTGAACAGTCGAAAAGCTACGAGCTGCAGTGGCGCGGACGCTTTGCCGAGACTGTGTTCGAAGCCTCTGCCTACCGGATGGACATCGAAGACCTGATCACCCTGGATGCCACGTGGACTCCGCAGAACATCAGCGAAGTGCGTATCAACGGTCTGGAGCTGACTGCCGAACGCGACATTCTTGGCTGGTACACCGTAGCTTCTGCAACCTGGCTCGACCCGCGTGACCGCGCGACCGGCAATCAGCTGCCGCGGCGCCCCAAGCGCCTGCTGAGCATCGACACTGATCGCCAGTTCGGCGACTTTGGCGTCGGCTTCAGCGTTGTGGCCAACAGCACTCGCTACAACGACGCGGCCAACACCCAGGAGCTGGCCGGTTTCGGCACCCTGGAGGCTCGCGCTAACTGGCTAATGAGCGACACTACGCGCTGGGACCTGGCAGTCAGCAACGTACTGGAGAAAGAGTACGCGCTGTCCAACGACTTTGCCGGCAACCCCTACCGGAACGAGGAGCTGAATGCTCGTCTATCGCTGACCTGGACACCCCAACTCTAAGCTAGGCCCAGCCAGGCAACACCAACAAGCCCCGCCATCGAGCGGGGCTTGTTTTTTGGCGCCCTGCTTGACGACAACGTGCGCCGTATCCCGCGCCCGTCGCCCCAACTTGCCGCCCCGCCCCGCTGATCAGGCATAATGCGTCCTTGTCCGAACCGGAATTCGACGCCCTATGTTTTTTACCAACGAGCGACTGCAGTTCTTCCGCCCGCTCACCAGCAAATACCGCGAACAGATTGTCGAGTGCCTGCGCCTGCTGCACGAGCGGCTGTACAGCGCCCGCGCCGATTACGGCGAATCACTCAAGCGCGAGCAGGTGCTGGATATCTTCAGCGAAGCGCTGGAACGCGCCCCACTGCTGGAAAGCGACGACGAAGACGCCAGCCGCTTCAAGAGCAACCGCGAGCAGGCCAGCTGGATTCTCACCAGCCTGATCGAAAACGGCTGGCTGGAACGTCAGGTGGATCAGGCCACCTTCCAGTCGACCTACCCGTTCAGCCGCATGGGCCGGCTGTTTGCCCAGTCGCTGGCCGAGGCGCACGGGCACAACACCCGTACCCGCCACCGCAACACCCGCAACACCCTGAACGCGCTGTCGGCCTTTGCCGAGCACGGCGAGGTGTATGACCTGCTCGATGCCCACGAATACGCCGAGCGGATCATTGCCGACTTCACCGACATCATCGCCGAGCTGGAAGAGCGCAAGCGCCAGCTGGTACGCGAGGTCGAGGCGCAGCAACTGGTCCAGCAGGCCAGCGATCAGTTCTTCGACTTTATGGAGCGGCGCTTCCAGCCCGATCTGGCGGTGCGCCTGTCGGCCGACAGCGTCGAAAAACACCGCGAGCGCATTCAGGATGTGATCGCCCGTATTCGCCGCAAGCCACGCGAGTGGAAAGCCGAGGCCGAGCGCGAGCTGCGCCGCCTGGCGCCGGACTTGCTGGTGGACGAACGCAGCTCGATTCTCTGGCAGTTGCTGGACGGCATCGAAGGCTGCCTGCGCAACGCCGCCGACATCATGCTGCCAGCCCTTCGCCGCACCCTGCAGAGCTTCACCCAACGGGCCGATATCATCATCCGTCAGCTCAGCTACCTGCACAGCCAGAAGCACAGCGACATCGTTGGCCTGTGCCGCGAGCTGTCCGCCCTGCCCGCCGAAGAGCAGGCCAAACGTCTGAGCGCCGCGGGCGAGGAAATGGCGGTGGTCAATCTGGCGCTGGTCGATCCCGGCCAGGTGAAGCTGCGCGAACGCCGCGAACGCCCGCCGGTGCACAGTCTGATGGAAACCCTCGACGCGCCGGAAGACGACACCCTGCGCACGCTGGCAGTCAATCAGTTGCTCGACAAGGCCTTCAACGTCAACGCCAGTGGCCTGCGCACCTACCTGCGCGCCGCCCTCGGCAACGGCAGCCAGCTCAACACCCGCGACCTGCCGGTCAACAGCGCCAACGACCTGCTCGCACTCAGCCATGTGATCGCGCTGGCCAGCGCCGAACACGCCGCCAGCGGCCTGCGCGTGCGCATCGAGCCCAGCGGCGAGACCATCAGCAACGAAACCTATTTTGATCGCCGTGACGGCTTCATCATCGATCTGGAACATGACGAACATGCGTGACGCGCTGGACCACCACCTCAACGAACGCGGCCTGAGTGCCGAGGACTTTTCCGAGCTGATGATCCGCCTGCTCGACCGCGGCGTACTCTGCCGCGACGAAAGCAACCGCGAGGCCGAGCTCTACGACCGCTACCTGCAGGCCGCCGAGCTGGTCGAAGACTATCTCTCGGTGCTGCGCATCCGCGTACTGCACGAGCCGCGCTTCAATCTGGTTCGCGTATTCCCGCCGGGCGCGGAAGTACCCGGTCTGGTCGACGCCGACGACAGCTTCGGCAGCGGCCTGCGCGAGCGCCTGAACCAGCAGGAAGTGGCGCTGATTCTGGTGCTGCGCGCCGAGTACGACAAGGCCCTGCGCGAAGGTCAGGTCGACGAGTTCGGTCAGGTCATGCTGTCGCTCGAAGCGCTCAACCTGAGCAGTCGCAACCTGCTCGGCCGTTCACTGCCGGAACAGCAGAGCGAACGCCGCAACCTGCTGCGCCGCCTGCGCCAGCTGCGGCTGATCCGCAGCCCCAGCGATGCCGAACTGGACAGCGGCGAAGCCTGGCTGACCATCCGCCCGGGCATCATCAGCCTGGTGACCGACAGCGCGCTGGCCCAGCTCGCCAGCCCCGAGATTGAAAACAGCGAAGACCAGCCGTCCGCCGAGGAGAGCAACTGATGTATCTGAAGCGTTCGATTACCGTCAACTGGGGCAACCTGCCGGTCGAAGAACTGGAATACGGCCCGGTCAACCTGTTCTCCGGCGGCAACGGCTCCGGCAAGACCACCGCAGCGGATGCCCTGCAGACGCTGATGACCGCCGCCCACGACAACCTGTTCAACTACAACCCGGGGCAGGACGAAACCACCCAGCGCGGCCGCGGCGGCAAGCAGGTGCGTACTCTCGCCTCCTACGTGCTCGGCTGTGACGACGGCGCCTACGCCCGCCCCTGGGATACCGACGGCTACATCGCCGGGGTGTTCCACCCGACCCGTGGCGAGACCGCCGAACCCTTTACCGCGGTGATCGGCGTGCGCGCCCACCTGGACGCCGCTGGCAGCAGCCGGCAGGCGCGGCAGGACGAACTGCTGCTGATGATCATCCCCGGCGAGATGCTGTCGCAGTCGCACTTTCTGCGCGAGCAGGATGACGGCCGCCACGTGATCGCCGTGACCGAACTGCCAGGCCTGCTGCGCAAGCAGTTCAGCGCCCAGCAGATCGAAGTCTACGACCGCAAGAGCGCCTACCTGGCCCGCCTGTACGCGGCCCTGCGCGGCCGCCGCGATGCGCTCTCGACCCGCGAAGCCAAGAACGCCGCACGCACCTTTGCCAACTTCATGGCCTACAAACCGGTCAAATCCATCGACCAGTTTGTCGCCGAGGAAGTGCTGGAGCCCCGCGAGTTTGGCGACACCATCAAACGCATCCGCGAGCTGCTGCGCACCGTGCATGGCATGGAGCAGGAAGCGGCGCGGGTACGTCAGGCGGTGGAACTGCTGTCGCTGACCACCAGCCAGACCACTCAATATCTGGACAGCTGGCTGGAGCGCACCGGGCTGGAGTACGCCGCCGCAGCGCAAGCCTGGCAGAACAACCAGCAGGGCTATCTGGCCGCCAAACAGGAACAGCAGCAGCTCGCCAGCCAGCTCGAAGCGCTGCAGGAAGACCAGCGCCTGACCACCGAACGTCTCGGCCAGGCCCACCACGAACTGGTGCAACTGGAAGCCCGCCGTCAGGGCATTCCGGCGCTGCAGAACAAGGACCAACTGGAGCAGCGCCAGCGCCAACTGAGCGAGCAGCTGCGCAGCGCCGTACCCGGCCTGCTGACCCAGGCCCATCAGCGCGACCGCAACCTGGTTGCGCTGCAATCCGCCGGCGCCCTGCTGTCACAACACAGCCTGAGTCAGGCGCTTCCGCAGCTCGCCAGCCGCGGCTGGCGTGACGCCAGCGCTGCAGTGCTGGCCGCCGAGCGCGAACCGGTCGCCGACCTAAACCAACTGCTGGCCCGCGACTGGATCGACCTGACTCCGCTGGACGCCGGCCTGGATGCCATTCGCAGCCAGCAGCGTGCACACAACCAGCTGGCCGAGCGCCTGCGCGAACAGGACAGCGAAGGCGCCAGCCTGCTGCAGCGCGTCGACCGGCTGGTGCAGGAGCGCAACAGCGCGCTGAACAATTTTGATCGCCAGGTCAGCCAGATTCGCCACCAGATCAGCACCCTGCAGAGCAGCCGCGTGACGTATCCGGCGTATGTCGAGGAAGCGCTGCTGGCGATCCGCAAGCAATGCCCGCAGGCCGACCCGCGCGTACTCTGCGACCACGTCGAGGTGCTCGACCCGGATTGGCAGATGGCGATCGAGGGTTATATCGGCGGCAGCCGCTACGCCATTCTGGTCGAGCCAGAATACGAAGCTGAAGCCATCCGCATCGTGCGCCAGATGAACAGCCGCGAGCGTAACCGCGCGCGGGTGATTCAGGGCAGCAAGGCCAAGCAGGACGCCGAACGCATCAGCCTGCCGAACGATTCGATCCTGCAGGTCATGCGCTTCAGCCACCGCGTTGCCGAGTACTACCTGCAAGCCTCCTACGCCACGGTCGCCCGGGTTGCCGACGCCGGCGCCCTGCGTCAGACCCGCCGCGGCATCACCCGCGACGGCATGGGCTCGGGCAACTACGCGCTGTTCCGCTGCGATATCGACGACAGTCAGCTGGTATTTGGTGCCGCAGCCCGCGAGCGCAACCTGCGCGCGCAGGAACAGCGGCTGCATGATCTGGATCTGCAGCAGCATCAACTGCGCCGCGAACTGGAGGGGCTGCGCGAGCTGGCCCGTCAGCTTGGCCAGATTGCTCCGCTAGACTACGCCGCCCGCGCCAGCGAGCTGCTCGACAGCCAGCGCCAGCTGCGCGAAGTCGAGCAGCAACTGGAAGCGCTTGATCTGGACGCGCACCACGATCTGGAAGCGGAACAGCAGCGCGTGACCCTGCGCCACCGCGAGCTGGAACTGCACGGCAAGGAGCTGGACGTGCAACTTGGCCGTCTGCAGGAGAAGCAGGTCAGCATCGGCCAGCGCATTACCCACTTCGCCGACCAGAGCGATGCCCTGCTCGACGCCCGCGACAAGGCCGAGCAGTACCTGCTGGATGCGGCTGCTCAGGTGCCGGGGCTCGACCCGCAGGCGCGGCTGGAGCAGCTCGACACCATGCTCGAGCAGCGTGGCGGCCAGTTCGACTTCATTGCCGACGCCCAGGCGCTGACCAGCAGCCTGCACCGTCAGGTGGCCGACCTGCAGCGCGCCATCGAGCATTACAACGAGCAGGCCCAGCCCGCCGATCAGGTACTCGCCGACACCCCGGCCGAACTGCACAGCCTGGCCTTCTTCCGCCATGTCGGCGCGCTGCATCAACAGCTCGACAACCTGCACAACCGCCTGCGCAACAACGTGTTGCTGGCCAAGCAGGAACAGCTCGCGAGCCTGCGCGACAGCTTCAACACGACCTTCGTCAGCGACCTGTGCCACGAGATTCATCAGGCCATCAACGACGGCCGCCGCACGCTCGAGCAACTGAACAAGGAGCTGGAGCACCACCGCTTCGGTGCCGACCGCGAGCGCTTCCAGTTCGACTGGGACTGGCTGCCCGAGTACAAGGCCTACTGGGAGTTCTTCCGCGAGCTGATCCAGATGCCGAACCTGGGCGACGGCACCAGTCTGTTCGACGATACCCTGTCCGAGCGTTCGGCCGCGGTCCGCGATCAGCTGCTGGCATTGTTGCTCGATGGCGACGAACAGCAGGCCCTGCGCGAACTGGAGCGCATCAGCGACTACCGTCGCTACCGCCGCTACGACATCCTCAAGCACCCGGAAGGCAAGTCGCCGATCCGCCTGAGCGAATACGGCACCGGCTCCGGCGGCCAGCTGGAAACCCCGGCCTATATCATCCGCGCCGCCGCCGTGACCAGCGCTTTCCGCTTCAACGAGGGCGACAGCCACCTGCGCATGGTGATCGTCGACGAAGCCTTCATGCACATGGATGAGATCCGTTCGCGTGAAGTCATCGCCTACCTGACCGAAACCCTCGGCCTGCAGCTGATCTTCATCATGCCGACCAGCAAGGCCGGCCCCTTCCTGGAACTGGTCAGCAACCAGTTCGTGTTCAGCAAGGTGCCCAGCAGCCAGCCGGTCGGCGAGCTGAACACCCGCGTGCTGCTCGACCGTCAGCAGCTCAACCGCGAGCGCGTGGCCGAGCTGTGGGCCCAGCACCGTCGGGTGATTCGTCAGCAGGGTGCGCTGGAGTTTATGGAAGACGTGATCTGACCCGTGCATGCGTTGCCGGCCACCCCGGCAACGCATTGCAGCGGCAGATGCCAAACACCGCACATTCACCCCAATAGTCGATTGTCCGACCCGCCGTCGCCCCGCAGGATGAACTCAAGAACACCTGCAGCCAGAGGGAATTGGCATGTCCGGCAAACCCGCCGCCCGACTCGGCGACCCCACACAATGCCCACAGACCGGCCACGGCGCCCGCGCCATCGCCAGCGGTGCCCCCAATGTGCTGTTCAATGGCAAACCCGCCGCACGCCTGGGTGACAGCACCACCTGCGGCAGCGCACTGGCCGGCCAGGTCATTCCCAATGTGCTGATCAACGGCCGCCCCGCCGCTGTACTCGGCAGCACCGGCAGCCACGGCGACGCCGTCATCGCCGGCTCCGGCAATATCTTCATCGGCACCACCACCGGCAGCGCCAGCACAGCAGCGCAGGCCGTAGGCGCCTTGGTGCGCACCCTGCAAGCGCTGTTCGGCGCGCCACTGGCCACCCGCGCCAGCATCGCCAAGGCAGCCCCGCTAGAGCGCGAGGAAGAAGAGGAGGAAGAAGAAACCGAACTGCCGCAAAAACAGCGCATCACCCTGCGCGTCGGCATGTTCTTCGACGGCACCCTCAACAACCTGCCCAATGCTTCACTCACCGCCCAATGCCGCCGCGAAGACCTGGCCCAACTCGGCCCCGACGGCCTCGAAGCCGTCACCCGCTTCTGCCAATCCCACGGCTATAACGACAGCAACGGCGATGCGTTCTTCGATCAACGGCCGGATAACAGTTATGGGAATGAGTTGAGTAATGTGGCGTTGTTGTATGAGCTTTATCAGGACGACTCGCGCCAGAAACTCCCGCCGGAAGCCACCCAGGCAAGCGTTAAGGTCTACATCGAAGGATCTGGCAGTAAAGCCGGAGAGGAAGACGCCACTATGGGTATGGCGTTTGGGCAGGGCGAGACAGGGGTTGTTGAGCGGGTTGAGCAGAGTCCTGCCACGTTGCTACTGATGATTGACAGCCTGATGGACAACAACCCTTCTATCTGCATAGAGAATATCGAGTTCGACATTTTCGGCTTCAGTCGCGGCGCGGCGGCAGCTCGCCACTTCGCCAACGAAGTGCTGAAAGCCGAAAACGGGATTCTCGCCAAAAACCTAGATGCCCATCCCCTCGCCTTCGGTCCTGACTTCTCTATCAGCGGAAGTATAAGCACCAACTTTATCGGCCTATTCGATACCGTAGCGGCGATCGGCGACCCTGCGCAAGGGCATCTCAGCGTCGGAGACGACTATAACCCGGGCGTCAATCTATACCTGCCACCCGGCTGCGCCCGCAAGGTAGTGCACCTGACTGCAGCGGACGAGCACCGGCATAACTTCAGCTTGAACCGGGTAAGTGCGCCACACGAAGAACTGGTTTTGCCCGGCGTACACTCCAACCTGGGCGGCGGCTACCCAACGCTATCCTATGAGCGGCTGGTAATCGGCAGACCAGTCTTCTTTCTGAGTAACCACTACCCGCTGGACGGCCCGGCACGCCAGCAATTGACCCGCTCACGTGCCTGGCGGGTCAGGCAGCAAGAGGAAGAGCGCTTTCGGGCCCGCGGACTACCGGGCGACGGCCGCTTTGAGCGGCACGAAGAAGTCGTCGGACAAAGCCCAAACGCCCGCGTACTGCTGACGCTTTCAATCATCCGCAGCGTCCGAGGTGAGCTATCCCGCGTATCCCTTAAGGTTATGCACGCCAAAGCATCAATTGCGGCTGTACCGTTTGGCGCATTAAACGAAGCAGATAGGCGCTTTGCTGTCCCGTCCGACCTTGAACCCATCGCAGACAAGGTGTTTTCTGCATGTATGGCCGGACATAGCCCGATCCTGAGCATTGAGGAAAAGCGCTTCCTGCACAGCCGCTATATCCACAGCTCGGCCAACTGGGTGCCAGTGAAGGGTTTTATGGCTAACAAGCCGCGGCATGACTTTATTCGCGCCGTCTATCCAGATGAGCAACAGAACGGATACCCCGCATGATCACACGCATACTGATCCTGGTCCCAGCACTAATCCTTGGCGGTTGCCAGAGCAGCAAACCTGTTGAACCCTTCCCACCCAAACCGGACCTGCCCTATCGCGCCTGGTACGTCGGCCTCGGAGCCCCTGACTATATGGAGGCGTGGGTCGACGGTGTGGATTTGATAGACGTGAACGACCTGATGTATGAGCGTGTTTTCGGGGGGATTGCCTCAACGAGCACGCCTCCCAACAATCAGGGCGACGCCCGCGGCTGGCCGGAGCGTCCTGGCCCTGGGTCGAGCTTCCCCATGTCCGGCGTTGATCTGCCAGAGAAAATCACAGTGCGCTGGCAGTCGCTTGCGGAACCAGAAGCATACCGGGCCAGCTTCTATGTTTCAGATGAAACAAGAGCCGAAATGATTAAACCACGGCCCACATACTGTGCGTGGCGAGACGCCCACGTCACGCATTACCTGAACATTATCGCGATTGGCGTTGCCCCCGGAGGGGTAGTAAAAGCTTGGCTGGTAGGGCCATGTCTTGACCCAATCGAAATCGCTCACGTCCAAGGCGAAATCAACCCCGTCGGCCCCTACAACGGTGAATCCAACGGCGAGTTCTACCGCCCGCCCAGTCCCAACGCCCAACACTATATCGACACCCACGGCATACCGTTTGGCAGCTGGTAGGCGTTCTCAGCCCTTCTTGCCCGGGCGCTGGTCCTTGACCAGCAGCAGGTTGTTTTCTCGTCGCAGGGTAAACAGGCCGATCCCTTCTACCAAGCCGCTGAACTTGCTGTAACCGTAGTTGCGCGGGTCAAACTCGGGCATTTGCTTGGCCAGCTGACTGCCCACCGGGCCAAGGTTGGCCCAGCCTTCGTCGTCAGACGCCGCCTCAATAGCCTGGCGCAGCAGATTGCACAGCTTGGTGTCCTGGCGCAGCTCCTGCGCCGAACGACGCTGAATAACCGTCTCCGCGTTCTCGGGGTGCTGGGTAAAGATCTCGGTGTAGATAAAGCGGTCGCAGGCGGCAACAAAAGGCTTGGGCGTTTTCTTCTCGCCAAACCCATACACCACCTTGCCCGACTCACGCAGGCGCGCGGCGAGACGGGTGAAATCACTGTCGCTGGAGACAATACAAAAGCCGCCAAGGTCTGCCGAATACAGCAAGTCCATGGCATCGATAATCATCGCACTGTCGGTCGCATTCTTGCCGGAGGTGTAGGCAAACTGCTGAATCGGCTGAATAGAGTGCTCCAGCAGCGAGGCCTTCCACTTGCCCAGACTCGGCGTAGTCCAGTCGCCATAGATGCGCTTCACGCTCGCCACACCCAACTTGGCCACCTCAGCCAGCAGCCCTTCAACAATCGCCGGATTGGCATTGTCGGCATCGATCAACACGGCCAACCGTGTCGGTTCCATCAGCGCTGCCATCACTCCACTCCCCTGTGTCTGCAGCCACCATCTTGGCAGGGGTGACTGCACGGCGACAAGCCTATTAATGGCTTACCAGCTCGCAGAGCTGCGCAACCCCTTCAATAATCGCCGGCGTCGGACGAACCAGCAGGTCGCTGTCCAGCACGTACAGGCGTTGCTGTTCGACGGCGGCCAGTTGCGGGAAGCGGCGCCATTCGTCGAGCCAGCGCTCGGCGGTGATGCCGGCGTCGGCCAGGGCGATGATGGTGTCGGGGTTGGCGACCAGCACGCCTTCGCGGCCTACCTGCGGGGCCAGGCCGGTGAGATCGGCGAAGACGTTGTCGGCGCCGCAGAGGATGAGGGCGTCGGACAGCAGTTGGTCGCCGGCAACGGTGTACAGCGGGTTATCCCAAAGCTGCAGAAACACGCGTGGCGGGTTGGCGCCCTGCTGCGCGCGCAGTTGATCAAGCTGGCTATTGAAGCTGCCGGCAAGGGCAGCGGCTTGCGCTTTACGGTCGAGCAGCTCGCCCAGTTGCAGGGTCATGTCGTCGATGTCATCGAGCCGCTGGGGGTCAAACTCGGCAACCGGGATATTCCAGCTGCGCAGCCGCTCAAGTAATGCAGGAGGGTTACCGCTGGTCCAGGCAAGCACCAGATCAGGGTGCGTGGCTACGATGCGTTCGGCAGACAGTGTGCCGTAGCTGCCGACGCGTGCGACGTTGTCGAGTTCACCGTGCAACTGACCGTCATCCAGCACACCCACCAGCTGGCTGCGGGCATCGAGCTGCAACACCATGTCGGTCAGAAAGGGGGCAATGCTGACCACCCGTTCGGCGGCGCCCAGCGGCGCAGCCAGCCAGCACAGTAGGCAAAGGCCGGCCAGCAGGCGCATTCAGTCGACCCAGGCGGCCGGCGGACGGTACAGCAGCGTGACGCCGAGGCTGACGATCACCAGCAGCGCCAGCGGGATGATCTCGCCCACACAGAAGTAGTGCACCAGCGCGACCAGTGCCGGCAAGGCCGCCGCGCTCAGGCCCAGGCTCTGCAGGCGATGCAGATTGGCCCAGGCGCCAGCGGCTTCATCGCTGGTGCCCAGCGCATCGACGCGAATCAGCGCGCGCTTGTACAGCCGGAAGCGCCACAGCGTCAGCAACAGCGTGGCCATGCCGAAGGCGAACAGCGGTACGGCAGCGGCATCAAACAGGCCGTTCCAGTCGCCCAGCACCAGAACCAGCAGAATCGGCAGCAGCAACACCGCTGCGCTGAGCATGCGCCAGACGCTGCGCAGGGTGCGCCAGTGGGGTTTGGGATCAAACATCGCCGGGCTCGGCTTCAGCCTGGTGCAACTGGCCCAGCATGTGGCCCAGCTTGCCGGCCTTGGTGGCCAGGTACTTGGCGTTGTGCGGGTTCTTGCCAAACTGCAGCGGCAGACGCTGGGCCACCTCAACGCCAAAGCCCTGAATCGCCTTGACCTTGCGCGGGTTGTTGGTAAGCAGCTTGAGGCTGGTGATGCCCAGATGATCAAGCATCGGCTTGCAGATGCCGTAGTCGCGTTGATCGGCGCCAAAGCCCAGCAGTTCGTTCGCTTCGACGGTATCGGCGCCGCCATCCTGCAGGTGGTAGGCGCGGATCTTGTTCATCAGACCGATGCCACGGCCTTCCTGGCGCAGGTACAGCAGCGCGCCACGACCTTCGTCGGCGATAGCCTTGAGCGCGGCTTCCAGCTGAAAGCCGCAGTCACAGCGCAGGCTGAACAGCGCATCGCCGGTCAGACATTCGGAGTGCAGGCGCCCGAGGACCGGCTGGCCATCAGACACATTACCCATCGTCAGCACCACATGCTCCTTGCCGGTCGCTTCTTCCAGGAAGCCGTGCATGGTAAATGTTCCCCACTGGGTGGGCAGCTGAGATGAAGCAACAAAGGTGACTGTCACACCGGTCTCCTGTACAGCCTTTGCAAAAAAAGGGCTGCCATATTAGCAGGAGAAGGCCGCGTGGGCGATCTGTGCGTTGCCTGGATAGTTGCGGTGAATGCTCAAGAGTGCGCTGAACCGAGCCGGCTCTGCGCTCAGAACTTGCGCTCAAGCATTAACAGATTGTCGCGCTCATCCATGCGCACCCGGCTGAGCCAGCTCATGCCGAGCAGCACGTCCAGTGGATAGGCACCGTCGAGCACCACGCCCTGCACATTGGTCAGCTCGATTTCGCCCACTTTGACCCGCGCCAGCGAGACCCGATAGCCATCGACGGCACCGCTGGCGGTGGTGGCGCGAATCGGCGTGCCGATTAGCTGGTAATCAATACCCATGCGCCGCGCCTGGTTGGCGTTCATGGCGACGCTGGTGGCGCCCGTATCGACCATGAAGACGGTGTGGTGGCCGTTGATGGAACCGGTCACCCGAAAGTGGCCGCCCTCGCCACGCGGGATGCTCACCTGCTGCCGTTCGGTCTGGGCAAAGCCTTCGGTGTACTCGCGTTGCAGGCCGAACTGGCGGGTCTGGCCGTCGATGCGCAGCGTGGCGGTGTTACTGTCAGAGGCGACCAGCTCGACGCCCTGCACGGCGGGCTTGCCGACACGCAGCATGTGGCGCGCGCCGTCGATATTGACCACCGCGGCATTGGGGAACAGCCCCACCACCCGAACATCGGACGCCGCCTGCAGCGCACTGGCGCCCAGCAGCAGAGAGCAGCCCAGCAGGGCTGCCAGAGGAGAAGTTCTGCGTGGTTGAGCCATTGAGATGTCCTTTCCGCAATGCCAGATAAGGGCTACACCATAGCCAATAGCCATTCGCCCAGCAACAGCACCAGCAGCGCCATCACGCCGGCAATCACATCATCGAGCATGATGCCCAGACCACCGCCAACCCGGCGATCAACCCAACCAATCGGCCAGGGCTTCCAGATATCGAACAGGCGGAACAGCGCAAAGCCGGCGAGCAGCCAGGCCCAGCCGGTTGGCGCCAGCCAGAGCGCAATCCACAGGCCGACAAACTCGTCCCAGACAATGCCGCCGTGATCGTGCACCCCCAGATCCGCTGCGGTGCGGTGACACAACCAGATACCCAGCAGCGTGGAGAGCAGAATAACCAGTGCATAGCCGCCCAGTGGCAGCTGTTGCCAGAGCAGCACAAAGGGCAGCGCCGCCAGCGTGCCCCAGGTGCCGGGCGCGGGCCGAATGGCGCCGCTGCCAAAACCGAAGGCGAGAAAGTGGATGGGGTTGCGCCACACCGAGGCGGGTGTGGATTCGTGCGTGTCAGTCATCCTGACTCCTGAAATGTTGATAACCAACGGGGCCGTCTACTGGCCGCATACCGAGCCCCAGGTCCAGCTGCACACCCTGCCCGGCTTGCACCTGACCAATCACGCTGACCCGCTGACCGGCCTGGCGCCAGCGCTGGATTTGCCCCCGCGCAGCGCGCGGTAGGGTGAAAAGCAGTACGTAATCATCCCCGCCGCGCAACATCCAGTCCAGTTGCTGACGTTCTGGCCAGCTGCGCAGCGCATCAGACATGGGTAGTTGCGGGCCGTTGATCTGCAGGCACACGCCGCTGGCCTTGGCGATATGCGCCGCATCGGCCAGTAGCCCGTCGGAGACGTCCAGTCCGGCACTGGCGTGACCGCGCAGCAAGGCGCCCAATGCCAACTGCGGCAGTGGGCGCCAGAAGCGTTGGTGCAGGTAGTTCTGCTCGGCCATGGGCAACCCAGCTGGCAGAGCCTGCCCCAGCACGACAGCCAGGCCGGCGGCGCCGTCACCCAGACAACCGCCAACGCAGAGCAGATCTCCGGGCCGCGCGCCACTGCGGGTCAGCGCCTGAGCGGCAGGCACCTGGCCGAAGACCGTGACGCCAATATTCAAGGGGCCACGGGTGGTATCGCCACCGATCAGGTTGATACGACAATCGCGCGCCGCATCGCCCAGGCCGGCAGAGAACGCCTGCAACCAGCCCGCCTCGGCCTGCGGCAAGGTCAGCGCCAGGGTAAAGCCCAGCGGCTCGGCGGCCATGGCGGCAAGATCGCTGACGGCCACGGCAAGGGCGCGATAACCCAGTTCGGCGGGGGGGCAATTGACAGGAAAGTGAACACCCTCGACCAGGGTGTCGGTAGAAATGACCAGCTGCTGACCAGCAGCCGGTTGCAGCAGCGCGGCATCGTCGCCGATGCCCAGGGCGACCGCCCCGCTGGCTGCGGCCCGCTGCAGTCGCTCGGTGCGAAAGTAGCGGGCAATCAGGTCAAACTCGTCCAGCGCCATGGCCGGGCGATCAGCGTCCCTTGCGGGCGGCGCTGACCTCGGCCTTGCGCAAACGCGGCGCCAGCTTGTCGAGGATGCCGTTGACGTACTTGTGGCCGTCGGTAGCGCCAAAGGACTTGGCCAGCTCGATGGCTTCGTTGATCACCACGCGATAGGGCACGTCGATGCGCTTGAGCAGTTCGTACACGCCCAGACGCAGGACCGCCAGCTCGATCGGATCGAGCTCCTTGATGTCACGATCCAGCACTACGCCGAGCTCGCCATCAATGTCGCCAAGGTTGCGCGGCACGCCGGTCAGCAGCTCGTGGAAGTAAGCACCGTCCACCTTGCTGAAGTCGTTATCGGTGCGAAACTGCGCCTCGATATCGGAGATCGGCAAATCGGCCATGTGCCAGGCATACAGCGCCTGCAGAGCCAGACTGCGGGCCTTGCGACGGGCCGATGCCTTGGGGCGACCGGCGGTGCCAGAACTCTGCTGACCGTCCATCAGGCCTCCAGCTGCTTGATCACGCTGACCATCTCAAAGGCAGACATGGCCGCTTCTGCGCCCTTGTTGCCGGCCTTGGTGCCGGAGCGCTCGATGGCCTGCTCGATGCTGTCGACCGTCAGTACGCCAAAGGCAACCGGGATACCGTATTCCAGCGATACCGCGCCAACGCCTTTCACGCATTCACCGGCAACGTATTCAAAATGCGGCGTACCGCCACGGATAACCGCGCCCAGGGTCACGATGGCATCGTATTGCTTGAGGTCGGCCACTTTCTTGACCATCAGCGGGATTTCAAAGGCGCCGGGCACGCGGATGATGGTGATGTCGGACTCTTTCACGCCGTGGCGCTTGAGTGAGTCTACAGCGCCCTCGACCAGGCTCTCGACGACAAAGCTGTTGAACCGGCCAACAACCAGTGCATAGCGGCCTTGGCCAGTTACAAAATCGCCTTCGATGGTACGGATAGCAGTCATGGGCACTCTCTCTGTGTAAAGAACCGGCAGGGCGCTAGGCGCTGCCGTAAATCAAATGGGTGAAGAAAACTAGCTGCGTTGCCATCGCTGCGTTAAAAACAGACTCAGAATGCTCATTTACAACTCGTAAAGTCGAGCGCGACTCCGATCACTTCTTCGCCTGTTTTTGCCTTGCGCTGGCTGCCTCGCCTACGTTTTCTAAAAAATTGGTCAATCGCAGGGCAGGTATTCTACTACTTCCAGGTCAAAGCCGGATATGGCGTTGAACTTCATCGGCGCAGACAGCAGGCGCATCTTGCGCACGCCCAGATCACGCAGAATCTGCGAACCGGCCCCAACCGTATTGTAGGTCGAAGGACGGCGAGCCACCGGCTTGCCCTCGCCCAGGTTGGCCACATGATCCAGCAGCGCCTCGGCATTGACCTGATTACCCAGCAGCAACACCACGCCACTCCCCTCAGCAGCTACCCGGCGCATGGCCTCCTGCAGGCTCCAGCGGCCCGGCTCGGGCACCAGGAACAGGTCGCGCAGCGGGTCGACATTGTGTACCCGCACCAGCGTCGGCTCCTCGGGCTGGATATCGCCCAGGGTCAGCGCCATGTGTACCACATCATCGGTGCGATCGCGGTAGGCCACCAGGTTGAACTGACCCAGCTCGCTGCTCAGCAGTTTTTCTTCGGCACGCTCAACCGTGCGCTCGTTGAGCAGGCGGTAGTGAATCAGGTCGGCAATGGTGCCGATCTTGATGTTGTGCTGCTTGGCGAACTCTTCCAGCTCCGGGCGACGGGACATGCTGCCATCGTCGTTCATGATCTCGCAGATCACCGCCGACTCGCCAAAGCCGGCCATACGGGCCAGGTCACAGGAGGCTTCGGTGTGGCCGGCACGCGCCAGCACGCCACCGGGCTGGGCCATCAGCGGGAAAATGTGGCCCGGGCTGACGATGTCCTCGGCCACGGCATTGGCAGCCGCGGCAGCCTGCACAGTGCGTGCGCGGTCAGCGGCGGAAATGCCGGTGCTGACGCCAACCGCCGCCTCGATGGACACGGTGAACTTGGTACCAAAACCCGAGCCGTTGCGCTGCACCATCAGCGGCAGCTTTAGGCGCTCGCAGCGCTCCAGGCTCATCGGCATGCAGATCAGGCCACGGCCGTAGCGCGCCATGAAGTTGATGTGCTCAGCCTGACAGGCCTCGGCGGCCATGATCAGATCGCCTTCGTTCTCGCGGTCTTCGTCATCCATCAGGATGACCATCTTGCCGGCGCGAATATCTTCGATCAGTTCTTCGATGCTGTTGAGTTTCATCCGGCCCTCCGGGGGCAGGTTAATCAGGATTTAAGGAAACCGTTCTCGGCCAGAAAGGCCATGCTGATGCCGCCAGCGGTCGGCTCTGCGGCCTTCTCGCCGAGCAGCAGGCGCTCCAGATAACGGGCAATCAGGTCCACTTCCAGATTGACGGCGGTACCGGGCTGATAATCGCCCATGACGGTTTCCTGCAGGGTGTGCGGCACAATATTCAGGTGGAAGACAGCGCCTTCCACGGCGTTGACGGTCAGACTGGTGCCGTCTACGGTAATCGAGCCTTTTTCGGCGATGTACTTCGCCAGTTCGGCCGGCGCTTCCACGCGGAAGTGCCAGGAGCGGGCGTCCTGGTGCAGCGATAGGACCTTGCCGACGCCGTCGACGTGGCCGCTGACCAGGTGCCCCCCAATCCGGGTGGTCGGTGTCAGCGCCTTTTCCAGGTTGACTCGACTGCCCGGCTTCAGTGACGCCAGGGCGGTACGGCGAATGGTCTCCTGGCTGACATCAGCCCAGAAACCGTCACCGGGCAATTCAATGGCCGTCAGGCAGACGCCGTTGACCGCGATGCTGTCGCCCAGCTTGACGTCGCCCAGATCCAGCTTGCCGGTCCGCACATAGAGCCGCACGTCACCGCCCTGGGGCTGCATGCTCTGAATCTGGCCAACCGCTTCGATAATACCGGTAAACATGAATTGCCTCGTTTTTGCCCTTGCCGGTCAGGAGACCAGCAGACCCAGACCGTAAACAGCGACAAAGCCGAAGGCGAAGGCCATCAGCAACAGTCCAAAGCTGCGCAGGTAGGTCATGAATGTCAGGCCGGGCATCTTGCTCATGGCAACGATACCGGCAGCGGAGCCAATTATAAGCAGGGACCCCCCCACACCAACAGCGTAGGTCAGGCCCATCCACTCGGCGATGGTCATCTGCAGATCGGCCTTGAGCAAGGCGGCGGTCAGCGGCACGTTGTCGATCAGCGCCGAGAGCATGCCCATCAGGAAGTTGGCGGCCATCGGCGGCATGAGGTCATACAGCGAGGTCAGACTCTGCAGGGTGCCGATGTACTGCAGCATACCGACCAGCAGCAGCACGCCGAGGAAGAACAGCAAAGTCTCAAACTCGATGACTCGGATGTATTCCAGAATCGGGTCATTGTCGATGTCTTCGTTGAAGAAACGCGCGATCAGGAACATCAGCGCCAGGCCGGTCAGAAAGGTCAGCACCGGCGGAATGGCAAAGAACAGACTCAGCAGAATGGTCGCAATGATGGTGAACAGAAAAAGACCACCAATCACCTGATCAACGCCGCGCAGTTCGTGCAGCTCATTGCGTTCGATGATGACCTCATCGCCCATGCCGATCGACAGCAGCGCGGCCAGCAGCAGCACGGCCAGCAGGGCCGGGGCACTGAGCAGCAGCAGGTTGGTGATCTCGACCTTGTCGGCCATGAAGATCATCAACGTGGTCACATCACCGGTGATCATCGCCACCCCACCGGAGTTGACCGCAAACACCACCAGCGTGGCGAAGCGCAGCATTTTGCGCAGCTCCAGATTCAGGCTCAACACCAGCGCCACCGACACCAGAGTGGCGGTGATGTTGTCGGCAACCGAGGAGAACACAAAGCAGAAGCCACCGGTCAGAAACAGCAGCTTGCGTTCGGTGATGCGCCCGGGAAGGATGCGGTAGATGATGTTCTCGATCAGCCCCTTCTTGTTCAGGTAGGCAACGAAGGTCATAGTCGCCAGCAGGAACAGCCAGAGACTGGCGATATCGGTGATGTTCTCGTTCAGCGCTTCATGGACCTGCCCTCGCACCGCCTCGCTGGGCGCAGCGATAAACAGCACCAGCCAGGACAGCGCGCCGAACAGCAGCACCACCTTGGCCTTGTTTACATGGATAACTTCTTCAAGAACCACGCCCAAAAAGGCGATCACTGCCATCGCCAGGAGCAGTATCTGTACGCTGCTTTGCATGTGCTAACACTCTCAGGAAGGGAAAATCGGGCGTGCAGTGATGCGCCAATCCTGGCCAATGGCTCGCATATCGGTGACGGCGACGTCCATCGCCTCGCTCATGCTCTCGAAGGGGAGCTGCATCAGGGGCCGCGCCTGGCTTCCCAGCAGGCGCGGCGCCATATACACAATCAGTTCATCGACCAGGCCGGCACGCCAGAAGGCGCCCGACAGCCCGGCGCCAGCCTCGACCAGCACCTCGTTGCAGCCGCGCTCGGCGAGGGTCCGCAACACGGCGTGCAGATCGACCTTGCCGTCGGCACCGGGGACCGCCAGCAGCTCGCTGCCAACGGCCAGATAATCATCGGCGGCCTGCTCGGCGCTGGTGCTGATCACCAGCGTGGGGCCTGCCTCACGGAAAAAACGTTGTTCCAACGGCACCCGGCGCAAGCTGTCGATCAGCACGCGCAGGGGTTGTCGCTCGGCGGCGGCCGCCGCCTCGTCTGGCGGCAGCCCCAGCTCACTGGCGCGCACGGTCAGCGCCGAGTCATCCAGCAGCACGCTATCGGCACCGCTGACCACCGCGCCGCTGCGCGCCCGCAGGCGCTGCACGTCGGCCCGGGCCGCCGGCCCGGTAATCCACTTGCTTTCGCCGCTGGCCATGGCGGTGCGCCCGTCCAGGCTCATCGCCAGCTTGACGCGTACCCAGGGCAAGCCCTGCTGCATGCGCTTGATAAAACCGGGGTTGAGCGCCCGCGCCTGGTCTTCCAGCAGCCCGCACTCGACCTCGATACCCGCCTCACGCAGCCGCTGCAGGCCGTTGCCGGCCACCTGGGGGTTGGGGTCCTGCATGGCCGCGACCATGCGCGCCACACCGGCCTTGATCAGCGCATCGGCGCAGGGCGGGGTCTTGCCAAAGTGACTGCAGGGCTCAAGGGTGACATAGGCGGTGGCGCCACGGGCGCGCTCGCCGGCCTGGGCCAGGGCGTTGACCTCTGCGTGCCCTTCACCCGCGCGCACGTGCCAGCCCTCGCCGACCACTTCGCCATCGACCACTAGCACACAGCCGACGCGCGGGTTGGGCTCGGTGGTATAGAGACCGCGTTCGGCCAGCATCAGTGCGCGGCTCATCCAGCTGCGGTCAGCAGCGCTCCACTCAGGCATCGCTGTCGTCCTGTTCGCGGCGCGACAGGCGCTCGATTTCTTCACGGAACTGATTCAGATCCTGGAAGCGGCGATACACGGAGGCAAAGCGGATGTAGGCGACTTCATCGAGCTGCTTGAGCTCGCGCATCACCATCTCGCCGACGGTCATGGCCTTGACCTCACGCTCGCCCGTGGCACGCAGCCGGTGCTTGATATGGCCGATGGCGGCCTCGATCTGCTCGACGCTGACCGGGCGCTTTTCTAGCGCGCGCTGGAAACCGGCGCGCAGCTTGTCTTCGTCGAAAGGCTGTCTGCGACCGTCCTGCTTGATCACCCGGGGCAGCACCAGCTCTGCCGTCTCGAACGTGGTGAAGCGCTCCTGGCAGGCCAGGCATTCGCGGCGCCGACGCACCTGATCACCTTCGGCTACCAGGCGCGAGTCGATCACCTTGGTGTCATGGGCACCACAGAACGGACAATGCATGCAGGATTTCCCGAGCGGATAAAAAACGGCCTACATAGTACTCCTTTGTAGGCCGGGGATAAAATGTATCAGTTTATTACCCGTGCCGCTGTCGGGGCGCGGCATGGGCGACGTCAAGCCGAGGCCTGCAACCAGCTGTCACGCAACCGCCGCTTGGCCACCTTGCCGTTGTCATCACGCGGCAGGCTGTCGACCACTTCAACCCGCTTGGGCACCTTGTAGCCGGCCATCTGCTCACGGATAAACGCCTGTACCTGACTGGCACTGACCTGCCCGCCGGGGCTGGCTACCACAGCCATCAACGACTCGCCGTACTCGGCATCCGGCACACCGAACACCGCGCAATCAGTGACCCCCTCCAGGGTGATCAGCACATGCTCGATCTCCGCCGGGTAGATGTTTACGCCACCGGAAATGACCATGTCCGACTGCCGGTCACAGACGTACAGATAGCCTTCGGCGTCCAGATAGCCGATGTCACCCACCGTGGCCAGATCGTCCAGCCCGGCCTTACTGCGCGCGGCCTCGTTATTCAGATAGGTAAAGTCCGGCACCATGGGCTGGCGCACGTAGATCACGCCCGGCTCGCCTACACCACACTCGCGGCCGTCTTCGCTGACGATACGAATGCGCGTGTCCGCAATCGGCCGGCCCACACTCCCCGGCTTGCGACGGGCGGATTGCGGGTCCTGCAGGGTCACCATGCCGGTCTCGCTGGAGGCGTAGGTTTCAAAGATGACATCGCCCCACCAATCGAGCATTGCCTGCTTCACTTCCGGGGCGCAGGGGGCGCCGGTGGAGGCGACAAAGCGCACCGACGACAGATCGTATCTGGCGCGCACGGCCTCGGGCAGACGGAGCAGCCGCACATACATGATCGGCACCAGATACACCACCTCGATGCGGTGCTGCTGGATCAGCGCCAACGTCTGCTCGGCGTCGAAGCGCGGCATCACCACCAGCACCTGTGCCTGCTGAATGGCCTGCTGGGTGAAGGACGTGGGGGCGCTGTGATACAGCGGCGCGGTCACCATGGCGCGGACACCGGGCGTAATGCCCCAGGCGATGCGGCACAGCTCGCGCATACCTTCAGCCATCTGAGCGCGCAGCTCTGGCGGCGGTGCTAGGCGCACCACGCCCTTGGGCCGCCCGGTGGTGCCGGAGGTGTAGGCCATGTGGGCGCGCGGCGTGCGCTCAGGCCCGTCATAGGGCGCCTGCTGCGCCAGCCAGCGTTCGTAGTCACGGGCGTCGTCGGCGCTAGCATCGACTACCAGCACCTCGACCCCTGCCGGCACCGCATCACCCAGAGTGGCTAGCAGGTCCGCCTCGACGATCAACACCTTGGCCGCCGAGTCGTTCAGCAGATACGCCACCTCATCGGCCTTGAAGTGCCAGTTGATCGGGCAGTAAAAGCAGCCGGCGGTCTGGCAGCTCTGAATGGCATCGATAAATGCCGGGCCGTTGCGCAGCATCACAGCAAGTACATCGCCGTCTTCCACGCCCAAACGCGCCAAGCCACCGGCCAGCCGCAGCGCGCGGTCGGCCACCTCATCACCGCTGCGGCGCAGGTCGCCACAGATGAGCTCAGCAGTCATCAGCGTGCTCCAAAGGGCTGGGTAATGCGCGCCATGCGCTCCTGCGCTTCGTGATACTCGCACTCCAGCTGGGCCACGGCCTCGGCAGCGGAGGTCACCTTGCCAATGCTGCCCACGCCCTGCCCTGCGCCCCAAATGTCGCGCCAGGCCTTGCTCTTGCTGCTGCCGCCGGAGCCGAACTTCATGGTGCTCTTGTCACCCTCGGGCAGGTTGTTCGGATCCATGCCGGCGTTGACGATGCTCGGCTTGAGGTAGTTGCCGTGCACGCCGGTGAACAGGTTGCTGTAAACGATATCGTCAGCGCTGGTATCGACCAGCATCTGCTTGTAAGCCGGATCGGCGTTGGCTTCGTGCGTGGCAATAAAGCGGGTGCCCATGTACGCGAGGTCGGCCCCCATGGCCTGGGCCGCGAGAATCTGCTCGCCCTTGGCGATAGAGCCGGAGAGGATGATCGGGCCGTCGTAGAAGGCGCGAATTTCAGACACCAGGGCAAAGGGGCTGAGCTGACCGGCGTGGCCGCCCGCGCCCGCACACACCAGAATCAGGCCGTCAACACCGGCCTCAATTGCCTTCTTGGCGTGTTTGACGTTGATCACATCGTGGAACACCAGACCACCGTAGCTGTGAATCGGCCCGACGACCTCGTTGGGCGCGCGCAGGCTGGTGATGACGATCGGCACCTTGTATTTCACGCACAGCTCAACGTCATGCTGCAGACGGTCATTGCTGCCGTGCACGATCTGGTTGACCGCGAAGGGCGCCACCACCGCGTCCGGGTTGGCCGCCTGATAGTCCGCCAGCTCGCTGGTGATGCGCTGCAGCCACTCGTCCAGCACCTCGGCAGGACGCGCATTCAGCGCCGGGAAGGAACCCACAACCCCGGCCTTGCACTGCGCAATGACCAGATCCGGGTTGGAGATGATAAACAGCGGGGAACAGATGACCGGCAGGCTCAGATTGCCTTGCAGAACGGCGGGCAGACTCATGCGTGCGCTCCTGTGTGTTGTGATTGTTCATGGACTATAAAAGCCCCTCACCTGCACTACAATGTCCGCGCATAAGCCCAAACTGTTTACCAATAGGCAACAATATGGACATCAAGACCCTGCAGTACTTCAGCGCCATCGTCGAGGCCGGCAGCATGAGCGGCGCCGCCCGCCGGCTCGGCACCTCGCGCTCACACGTCAGCCGACGGCTGAAAGCGCTGGAGCAGGACCTTGAAGTGCAGCTGCTGCGCCGCACCACCCGGCGTATCGAGCCGACCCAGATCGGCTGGGCCATGTACGAGCATGCCGCGCGCATCAGCCAGGAGTTGAGCGCACTACAGTCGACGGTGGACAACCTTGGGCGCAACCTGCGCGGCCATCTGCGCCTGAGCGTGCCCTCAGCGCTCGGGCAACAGGTGCTTGGGCCGCTGCTGCTGGAGTTTGCCGAGGCCTACCCGGATGTCAGCCTGCAGCTGACTTTCAGCAACCGCATCTTTGATCTGGTCGCCGAAGAGATCGACCTGGCGATCCGCGTCACCAACACCCCGCCCGATACCCTGGTTGCCCGCGACCTGGGGCCCATCGACTGGGTGCTGTGCGCCAGCCCGGCCTACCTGAGCCGGGTCGGCGCACCGCAACAACCCGAAGATCTGCTGCGCTGCGCCATGGTCAGCGTCAAGGTGGCCGACCTGCGTCTGCCGCTGGAGCTGTCGGACGGTCGCCATCGCCAGGTGCTGACCCTGCGTCCGCGCCTGCAGACCGAAGACATGCTGTTTCTGCGCCGCGCCGCGCAGCAGGGTCT
Organism: Pseudomonas abyssi; assembly: GCF_002307495.1. Taxonomy (GTDB): domain Bacteria; phylum Pseudomonadota; class Gammaproteobacteria; order Pseudomonadales; family Pseudomonadaceae; genus Halopseudomonas; species Halopseudomonas abyssi. Next base: position 44,607 of record NZ_NTMR01000029.1, read on the forward strand.
GGGCTGCGCACTACTGCCGTACTATGCGGTCCGCGATGAGCTGGAGAGCGGCCAGCTGCAGGTCGTCCTGCCGCAGTATCGCGCCCGGGTGGATGCCTGGGGCGATCACCTGTACCTGCTCACCGCGCCCAACCTCTACCCCACGCTGGCGACCCGCGCGCTGATCGAGTTTCTGCGCAGCCGTCTGGCCGACATCCCGCTGACACCCAGGCACCCGCTTGCCGTTACAATGCCCTCCTGACCAGGAGCCTTGCCATGACGCTGCAGACACTCACCGACGCCCTCCATCAGGTATTGCCCGATGCCCAGCTGACGCCGACCCGAGTGCCCGGCCTGCCCGAGCTGGAACTCTGGCTGCTGGACCCGGCCAACCTGGACCGCGCCTTTGCCGCCGAGGAAACCCGTCGCCTGCTGGAGCACCCGCCCTACTGGGGCTTCTGCTGGGGTAGCGGGCTGGCGCTGGCGCGCTGGGTGCTGGATAACCCGGCCGAGGTCCGCGGCAAGCGGGTGCTGGATTTTGGTTCGGGGTCCGGCGTGGTCGCCCTGGCATGCCGCCTGGCGGGCGCCGGTGAAGTCATCGCCTGCGATCTCGACGAGCCGGCGTTGCTGGCCTGCGCGTTGAATGCGCGCCTCAATGACCTGCGTCTGACTTTGTCCGACGATTACTTTGCCGTGGCGGGCGACATCGACCTGCTGATCGCCGCCGACGTGCTCTACGACGTCGAGAACCGGCCACTGCTGGAGCACTTTGCCGGTCGCGCCAGGCAGGTGCTAATCGCCGATTCACGGGTGCGCGACCTGGTGCACCCGCGCTACCAGCGCAGCGCCATCCTGCCAGGCCAGACCTGGCCTGATCTGGGCGAGCCGCTGGAGTTTCGCGACGTCAGCCTCTACAGGCTTGACCCCGGCGCCAGCGCCCCCATATAAAACAGTCCCCCACACTCGCTGCGGAATCGCCTTATGTCCTCGCCCTACCTGTTTGACGCCACCACCGATACCTTCGACCGCTATGTGCTGGAGAACTCCTTCCACAAGCCGGTGCTGGTCGACTTCTGGGCCGACTGGTGCGCGCCCTGCAAGGCGCTGTTTCCTGTGCTGGAGAAGATTGTCGACAGCTATCAGGGCGAGCTGCTGCTGGCCAAGGTCAACTGCGACGTCGAGGTCGGCTTGACCGAGCGCTTTGGCATTCGCAGCCTGCCCACCGTGGTGCTGTTCAAGGACGGCCAGCCCGTCGAGGGCTTTGCCGGCATCCAGACCGAGAGCGCCATCCGCGAACTGCTGGCCCCGCACGTTGCCGAACCGCAGGCCCAAGAAGAAAGCGCCCCAGAAGGCGACCTGGCAAGCCAGGCCCAGGCGCTGATCGACGCCGGTCAGGCGCAGGAGGCGATTGCCCTGCTGCAGCCAGCGCTGCAGGATGAGACCGACGACAGCCTGCTCCTGCTGCTGGCCCGCGCCCTGCTGGCTGACGGCCAACTGGATGACGCCGACAAGGTGCTGCAAGCGATCCAACAAAAAGATCAGCACAAGCAAACCCTGAGCGCACTCAAGGCGCAACTCAGCTTTGCCCGCCAGACCACTGACTTACCGCCACGCGACACGCTGCAGACACGCCTGAGCAGCGACGCCGGCGACAGCGAAGCACGCTACCAACTGGCCCTGCTGGACCTGACCGCTGGCAACAGTGATACCGCCCTCGCCGCGCTGCTCGAACTGCTGCAGCGCGACCGCGGCTGGGGCGACGGTGCGGCGCAAAAGACGCTGCTGCAGGTCTTCGACGCCCTGGGCGGTGAGCACCCGCTCACCGTGCAATACCGCCGCAAGCTATATCAGGCGCTGTACTGAGCCTGGGCGCGCCCTAACCGGGCAGGCAGGCATGCCGGGGTTGTAACAACAGGGAAATGAAATAAGATAACGTTTTCCCCATTCCAGTTGGAGTCTTGCCATGCGCCGCACCCTGCTTGCCCTCGCCCTAGCTCTTCCCTGCAGCCAAGCCCTGCACGCCCACGAACACGAGCATGAACACGACAGCCTGGGTGCCCACGAACACGGCGTCGCCAGCCTCAATCTGGTGGTCGATGGCAACCAGGCCAGCCTGGAGCTCGATAGCCCAGCCGCCAACCTGGTCGGTTTTGAGTACCAGCCCAGCACGGACGAAGACCGCGCCACCGTAGCCCGCGTCAAGGCAGCGATGGAGCAAGCCGACGGCTTGTTTAGCTTCACGCCGGCCGCCGGGTGCCAGCTGCAACAGGTCGACCTGGACAGTCCGTTGTTTGCCGCACAGGACCACGACGAGCATGACCACCATGACGACCATGAGCACGCGCACGACCATAGCCATGAACACGGTGAGCACGCGGATATCGAAGGTCGTTTTGACTACGTCTGCGATGCCCCCGAGCAACTTGAAGCCCTGACTCTCCCGTTGTTCAATGACTACCCCGCCATGCAACGCATTCAGGTACAAGCGATCACTGCCAGCGGCCAACACGGCGCGATACTGACCGCCGAGCAACCCACCTTGTCACTGGACTGAATCAGCCGATGAGTACACCACTACTGCAGGTCAGTGATCTGCAGTTTGCCTGGCCGGGCCAGCCGCTGCTGCTGGATATCCCGGCCTTCAGCCTGCAAGCGGGCGAACGACTCTTTCTCAAGGGGCCATCGGGCAGCGGCAAGACTACCCTGCTCGGCCTGCTCGGCGGTGTACATCAGCCACAACAAGGCGCCATTACCCTGCTGGGCCAGTCATTGCGTCAACTCTCCGCCTTGCGCAGAGACCGTTTTCGCGCCGATCACACCGGCTATCTGTTCCAGCAGTTCAACCTGCTGCCGTACCTCTCGGTGCTGGATAATGTCACCCTGCCCTGCCGCTTCTCCAGCCTGCGCCGCGAGCGAGCCCTGCGCCAGCAGCCGGACCTGAACACGGCTGCCGAACACCTGCTGCGCGAGCTTGGCCTGAGCGACGCCACCCTGCATCAGCGCAGCGCCGGTGCCCTGTCCATCGGCCAGCAGCAGCGGGTAGCCGCCGCCCGCGCGCTGATTGGCAGCCCCGAGCTGGTGATTGCCGACGAACCCACCTCGGCACTGGATGCCGACAGCCGCGACGCTTTTCTCAAGCTACTGTTCGATGAGTGCGCACAGATGGGCAGCAGCCTGCTGTTTGTCAGCCACGACACCAGCCTGGCAACCCGCTTTGACCGTGCCCTGTCGCTGGCCGAACTCAACCGCGCCAGCCAGCCGGAGATTCTCTGATGTACCTGATGCGTCTCGCCTTGCAAAGCCTGGCCAACCGCCGCTTTTCCGCCCTGCTGACGGTGATCGCCATTGCCCTGAGCGTCACCCTGCTGCTGTCTGTCGAGCGGGTGCGCACCGAAGCCCGCGCCAGCTTTGCCAGCACGGTCAGCGGCACTGACCTGATCGTTGGCGCCCGCTCAGGCTCGGTTCAGTTGCTGCTGTACTCGGTGTTCCGCATCGGCAATGCCACCAACAATATCCGCTGGGACAGCTTTGAGCAGATCAGCCACCAACCGCAGGTCAAATGGGCAATCCCCCTGTCGCTGGGCGATTCGCATCGCGGCTTTCGAGTGCTGGGGACCAATCAGGCCTACTTCGACCACTACCGCTTTGGCCGTGACCAGGCGCTGACACTGAGCCAGGGCAAGCGCTTCAGCGACCTTTACGATGCCGTACTCGGCGCCGATATTGCCCGCGAGCTGGGCTACCAGTTAGGCACCGAGCTGGTGCTGGCCCACGGCGCCGGCGCGGTGAGCTTCGTCAAGCACGCGGACAAACCCTTCCGGGTGGTTGGCATCCTGGCCAAGACCGGCACGCCGGTAGACCGCACCATCCATATCAGCCTGGAAGGCATGGAAGCGCTGCATGTCGACTGGCAGCAGGGCATGCCAGCCCGGGGCGCGGGCAAGATCAGCGCCGAACAGGCGCGCGAACTCGATCTGACTCCCGCTGCCATCACCGCGTTCATGCTGGGGCTGGAGCGGCGCATCGACACATTCGCCTTGCAGCGGCAGATCAATGAGTTCAGCGGCGAGCCGCTGCTGGCCATCCTGCCCGGGGTGGCCCTGCAAGAGCTGTGGAGCTTGCTGAGCGTGGCAGAGAAGGCGCTGCTGCTGGTCTCGGTGTTTGTCGTTCTGACGGGCTTGGTCGGCATGCTGACCGCCATTCTCAGCGGCCTTAACGAACGCCGGCGCGAAATGGCCGTGCTGCGTTCGGTCGGCGCCCGGCCGTTGCATATTTTCAGCCTGCTGGTGCTGGAGGCGGTCAGCCTGACCCTGGCCGGCATCGCGCTGGGTCTGGCACTGTTGTATGCTGGCATGGCCGTGGCCCGCCCCTGGCTGGAACAGCAGTATGGCCTGTTTCTGCCGCTGGCTTGGCCGACCCGCAGCGAACTGCAGTTGTTGGCCGGCATCCTGGCCGCCAGCCTGCTGATGGGCTGCATCCCGGCGTGGCGCGCCTACCGCCAGGCGCTCTTGGACGGCCTGTCCATCCGCCTGTAATCACCGAGACCACCGATGTATCTGATTCGTCTGTTTGCCCTGAGCCTGAGTCTGCTGCTGACCCTGCCGGCCTGGGCCGCCCGAGAACTCAGCTGGGACGACCTGGTGCCCGCAGGCAGTGAGCACCTTTACGGCATGCCCCAGGCGCAACACGACGGCCTGACCTCAGAGGACCAGGCGGCCAGCAATCCGCTGATGCAAAGCATGACCAACGCGCCCACCGTCGCCGCGCTGGACGGCCAGGAGGTCAAACTTCCGGGCTACATCGTGCCGCTGAGCGTAGACCCCAACCAGCGGGTGACCGAGTTCCTGCTGGTGCCCTACTTCGGCGCCTGCATCCACGTACCGCCGCCGCCATCCAACCAGATCGTGCTGGTGCAGAGTGAAATTGGCATCGCTCTGGAGACGACCTATGTGCCCTACTGGATCAGCGGCATCATGCACGTGGAACAAAGCAGCAGCGAACTGGCCAGCGCAGGCTATCGACTGGAAGCGCTGGAAATCGAAGTGTTCAGCTACTAGGGTCTGAGCCGGACTCGGGCCTGGCAAGCCTCGCCTCGGCGGCCTGCTTCAGACTTTGCAACTGGCGTCGCTGACTGGCGTTAGCCGGCTGCACCGCCTGCAAGGTCGCCAGCGCGGCCTGCCACTGACGCTGCTGGTATTGCAGCCACGCCAGCTGCAAGCGGTCAGCGCTGTTGCCGCTACGTGCCACCCGCTCCCAAGCGGCCAGGGCGCGCTCATGATCACGCGCGGTTTGCCACAGATAGGCAAGACGGCGCAGACGATCCGCGCTGCTACTCAGCAGGCCCTCATCCAGCAACGCCTGCATCAGGCGCGCCGCCTGCCAGGGGGCGCCACTCTGCGCATGCAGGGCGACCAGATTCTCGAGATCGGTGGTAGCCAGTGCAATCCCCGCCTCCCGCGCCAGTCGCAGGGTCGCAGCGGCCGCCACCTGCTCGCCAGCCAGACTCTGCATGCTCGCCAGCTGACGCCAGTTATCGACACTCTCGGGCGCACGCTGCAACAGCGCCTGCTGCCAGCGCACCGCCTGATCAAACCGCTCCAGCTCATAGTTCATACCCACCAGCAGGCGGTACCAGATGTCATCCGCCTGCGGGTTCGCGCGCACCACCTGCTCGGCCAGCGGAACGGCCTTGCGAAATTGCCCCAACTGGCGATAGGCCTGCACCAGCAGCTGGCGATTGCTGTCAGTGCGGGGCAGGCTTTCCAGCTCTGTGACCGCCTCGGGATAGCGCTGCGCCTGCATCAGCAGGCGAGCCAGATTCTGCCGGTCCTGCAGCGCCGCCGCCTCGTCCAGCTGCTGCTGAGCCAGCGCCTCGCGCAGCCAGTCGATGGCCGCTGCGTTGCGTTGGGCAGCGATCGCTAGGTACGCCAGCCGCTGGGCGACCAGCGCGCGCTCCAGAGTCCCGCTTTCAGCCTGTGGCAGCGCCTGCTCCAGCGCCTCGCGCGCCTTACCCAGATCGCCCGCCGCCTCGGCATCGGTGGCGGCTTGAATGGCAACGTACACCTCAGCGTCAATTTCCTTGGCCAGCGCGGGGGCGCTCAACAGGCACAGCAGCAGTAACCAGCGCAGCATCAGCGGCGACCCTCCAGACGGAAGTTCATGGTCTTGCTCACCTCGCGTGAGACCGCCACGCCGTTCTCCCGGCGCGGCGCGAAGCGCCAGCGACTGACCGCTCGGCGCGCTGCGCGCTCGAACACCCCGGGCGGCTCGGCGCTGAGTATGCGAATGTTCTCTACCCGCCCTTCGGCGTTGACGGTGAACTGCAAGGTCACCTGTCCCTCGATACCGGCCGCCAGCGCCCGGCGCGGATACTCCGGCGGAATGTCCACCAGCGGGGTGACTTCCTCGGCGCTGCCCGGCGGCGGCGCACTGACCGGCGCTGGCGAGCTGGGTGCCGGCGCCGGCTGGGCAGCGGCCTGCAATGGCGGCAACGCGGGCGCCGCGCCCATATCGATGCGGGTATTGAGCTGCGGCACATCGATATTGAGATCCAACGCCGGAACCTGCGGGGTTACCTGCGGCTGCGGCGCAACCTCGGGCGGCTGCTCTGGCGGCGTCGGGCGCTCCGGCGGCTGCAACGGATCGGCCGGCTCAGTGCGGCTCTCCTGCACACTGCGGGCGACGCCCACGCGCAACAGTTCCGACGACTGCGGTGGCGGGTCATTGGACGGCATGATCAGCGCCAGCATCAACCCAAACAGCAGCAGCGCTACCAGCAGCGCGCCGACAAAACTGCCCAGCAGCCGCATCAGGGCCCCGCCGTGGCGGCCAGGGCAACATCCTCGACCCCGGCCAGCCGCGCCTGATCCATCACCCGGATAACCAACCCGGTACGCGCGTCGGTATCGGCCTGCACCACCACTGTGCTGTCCGGCTGGTCAGCGCGCATGCGCTCGACCGCCGCCCGCACGGCGCGAATATCCACCGGCTTGTGGTCCATCCAGATTTCCCCGTCGGCACTGACCGCAATCAAAATGGTGCCCTTGGGCTTGTCGACGGCACTGTCGGCCGACGGCCGCTCGATGTCGATGCCGGTTTCCTTGACGAAGGAGCTGGTAACAATAAAAAAGATCAGCATGATGAAGACGATATCCAGCATCGGCGTAAGGTCGATGCCGGCCTCGTCATCGGCGTTGGCGTGATGCCTGCGCATGCGCATCGCAATTTCTCCTAATCGTGCTGCAGGCGGTCGGACAACCGCTGCAGCGCTCGCCGCGACTGCTGATCGAGTCGCGCCAGACAAAACAGGCCACTGATGGCAATCACCATGCCGGCCATGGTCGGCACCGTGGCACGGGACACCCCTGCCGCCATTGCGCGCGGGTTGCCGTTGCCGCTGATAGCCATCACATCGAATACCTGAATCATGCCACTGACCGTACCCAGCAACCCCAACAGCGGGCACAGCGCGATCAGCACTCGCACCATCGGCAGATAGCGGTTGAGCTGCGCCTGCGCCTGCGCCAGCCATGCGCTGCGAATATGTCGCGCGGCAGCGCTGCGCCGTTCGCTGCGCGCCTGCCAGCCGTCGCAATAGCCCTCGGCGCGGCGCGGAAACACCAGTGACAGATACCACAGCCGCTCCAGCATCAGCGTCCACAGCAGCACGGTGGCGCCTAGAATGGTCCACAGCACCCAGCCACCGCTGTCGAGAAAGTCCGGCAGCCGCCACAGGACCTCAGTCACTGCGCCGCTCCCCGCCAAGGTGCAGGGCAATCAGCCCGGCGCTCTGCTGTTCCAGCAACTGGATCAACGCCTTGCTGCGCGCCGCCACCAGGCTGTGCAGGAACAGCAGCGGAATAGCCGCCACCAACCCGAGCACCGTGGTGACCAGCGCCTGCGAGATACCATCGGCCATCATCTTCGGATCGCCGGTGCCATATTGGGTGATCGCCTGGAAGGTGGCGATCATGCCCGTCACCGTCCCCAGCAGCCCCAGCAGTGGCGCCACTGCGGCCAGCAGCTTGATCAGCCCCTGCCAGCGCTCCAGCGCAGGCGTTTCGCGCAGGATGGCCTCGTCCAGCTTGAGTTCCAGGGTATCCAGTTCTTCCAGCCGCGGACGGCTGCCAATCACACTCAACACACGGCCCAGCGGGTTGCTGTCGGCCAACTGGTCGAGGTCCGCAATCTGCCGATCAACCCGGCGCTGCACCAGCTGCAACCAAGCCAGCCGCGCCAGCGCCAGCACTATGCCCAACGCCCCCAGAGCCACGATGACATAGCCGACAATGCCGCCCTGGGACAGACGGGTCAGCAGGTCCGGGGTACGCTGCAGCTGTTCAATGACCTGACCGCGCGCCGGATCGATGGCGATATCGGCCACCGCCTCGCGGGGCGCGAGAAAGTCTGCCAGCAGGCCCACGCCATCGGGTTGACGTGCTGCCACCTGCAACGCCTGGCTGTCGGCCTGATACAGCAGATATTCATCGCCGGCAACCGCAACAAAAGGCCCGACCGCAACAACGGGCTGCGCCTGCTGGTTACCCTGACGGTCGATCAGCGGTGCGCTAAAGCGCGCCACTTCACCGCTGGCGTTCATGTCCTGCTGTAGCCGGTACCAGAATTGCTCCAGCACCTCGACACTGGGGATGCGGCTGCTTTGCGACAAGGCTTCCAGCTCGCGCTGGCGTTCCGGGTAACGGGCGTTGAGCAGGGAATCCTGCCATTGACTGAGGGTATCGCCAGCGCCCTGACGCACCACGCCGAACAGCTCTCCAAGATTGCCGCTGCGCTCGGTCAGCTCCTGACGCAGTTGCGCCAGCTGTTCGCTTTGCGCCTTGAAGAGCGCATCCAGCTCGTCGGCGCGGGCCTGCGCGCTTGTCAGCTCGGCCCGCGCCTGCGAGAGGCGCGCCTGCTGCTGATTGCGCTCACGCAGGAAGCGTTGCTCACGCTCGCGCATGGCGGCCTGTTCGGTACTGCGGGTTTCGCGAATCTGCTCCAGCAGCGCCTGCTTGTCGAAAGACTGGGCCTGCGCCAGCGGCGCCAGGCAACAGAGCATCAGTACCCAGAAGCGAGCTTTCATTGGGCTACCTCCGTGCTGACTGGCGGCATGGGCAAGCGCAACAGCTGTGGCGACTGCTCGTTGCGGGCAATGGCAATGCCATCGCTCAGGGGGCGGCGATAGCTGGCCGGCAGCGCCTGCCAACTGCCAGCGGCAGTATCCCAGTAACCCTGTTCCTGACCATCAAGGCTTTGATAAAAGAACATCAGCCGGCCAATGCGCAAGAACTCGACCACTCGCGCCTGTTCGCCGGCTGGCAACTGGCCGCGCCAGGCCTCCAGAGTGCGACCATAGTCGCTCTCAATCTGGTAAGCCTCCAGCACCCGCCGGTAGAGCTCGGCCACGCTGATTTCGGGGTCGATCAGCAGGTCCTGCAAGCGGGCAATGCGGCCCTCACGCTCATCCAGCAGAAACGGCATATCCAGCGCGACAAAGGCCTGCAGTGACTCGATCATGCGGCGGATCAGCGGCAGCATCTCGCGCTGGGTGTCCGCCAGACTGTCGATCTGCTGCTGCAGACTGGTCAGCTCCTGCGCCTGCGCCTCCACCATCAGCTGCAGGCGCTCGCTGTACTCGTTCAGCGCCAGCGCCTGATCCTGAGCCTGGGTGTACTCCTCCAACGCGGCTCGGGCGGCGTCATCAAGGTTATCGATGCGTTGCTGCGTGGCAACCGCCTCGGCGGTCAGTTCACGACTTTCCTGCTGCGCCTGCTGCAATGCCTGCTGCGCCTGCAGGCTGAGCGGCACGGCCAGCAACGCGACCAGCCAAACTGCTTTCATTCGCTGTTCCCCCGGCGAAGGCTGGCCTGACCAGCCCGTCAAAAAAGAGAATGATTATCATCTTTATACTAAAGTGTCTGCAACCGCACTCTCAATCTGGGTGTGGCAGCCTGCCGCACCCACCCGTGCCCGGCACTTGCTCCAGATCAATAGTCCGATCCAGGGCAGGCCGTAGAGTAGCAACTGTCCAACACATTAGGAGACTGAACATGTCCGCTTTTGCATCCCGCCTCGGCCTCGCAGCGCTCTTCGCCCCCGTCCTGCTGGCCGTTTCGGTAACCGCTCAGGCCCACCAGGCGGGCGACATCATCGTTCGCGCCGGTGCCGTTACTGTTGACCCGAAAGAGGACAGCAGCCGCGTCAAGGTCGGCGGTGTACCGCAGGCCGGCACTGCCGCCACCCTCAACAGCGACACCCAACTGGGTCTGAACCTGGCGTACATGCTGTCCGACAACTGGGCTGTTGAAGTGCTGGCTGCCACCCCGTTCGAGCACGACATCGGCACCAAAGGTCTGGGCGGCCTGGAGCTGGGCTCCACCAAGCACCTGCCGCCGACTGTCAGCGTCCTGTACTACCCGATGGCCAGCAGCTCCGCCTTCCAACCGTACGCGGGCCTGGGCATCAACTACACCTGGATGTTCGATGACAAGCTGAGCAGCGAAGCAGAAGCAGCAGGCTTCAGCGGCCTGGAACTGGATGACTCATGGGGTCTGGCGGCGCAGCTGGGTATGGACTACATGCTGAGCGACAAGCTGATGCTGAACGCCCAGATCCGCTACATCGACATCGAAACCACCGGCACAACCTACGCAGGTCCGACCAAGGTCTCTGTGGATGTCGACATCGACCCGATGGTTTACATGGTCGGTCTGGGCTACAAGTTTTAAGCAGACCCTCACTCACGGCTGCACTTCCCCCTGGGGCCTACGTGGTCTCGGGGGATTTTTTATTCAGGGTCAGACAAAAAAGCGGACCGCCGCTCAGTGCGAGCCCAGCAATGCCGTGAGACTGACACGCCAGGTCCGCGGCTTGATGCCAAACACATAGAGCAGACGCCGGCCGCTGAGCACAGCATTGCGCGGCTCCAGCGCCGCCGCAGGCTGACTATCGAAAGAAACAGGCTCGATGACCGGCTCGCGCGCCAGCTGTCCATCCAGCACCAGCTCCTGCGCCAGGGTACGGGCAAAACTGATCCAGCTGGCGACCTCGGCACTGGCATAGTGGTAACAGCCATACAGTTCGCTACCGCAGTCCAGCTGCTTGAGTCCGGCCAGCACCACGCGCGCCATATCCTCCAGCGGTGTGGGGGTGCCCCGCCACTCCTCCGCCAGGGAAACGCTGTCGCCGGCCACTAACTGCGTGACCAGCCGCTGCAGCATCCCCTCGGGCGAGCTATCCAGCACCCAACTGAACCGCAGCAGCAGATGACGTCGACACTGCCCCTGCAGCAATTGGTCCAGCTCGGCCTGCAGCGCGCCGTGGGCACCAATGGGTGTCAGCGGATCCTTTTCGGTGTAGGCCTGCTCTTTCACACCGTCGAACACCCGCGTACTGGACAGCCGATACAGCAGCAGATCCCGGCCGGCGCACTGGGCCACTAGCTCGCGGGCAAAGACGCGCTCGGCCGCAAGCCCTTCCGGGGTCGGGTCCAGCACCTGAAACTGCTGATGATAAAAACTCAGGTCCAGCACTGCGTCCGGCTGCAATGCATCAAGCCAGCCGGCTAACTGCGCCGGCTCCCAGCTGACTGGTGGCTCGTCCACCAGCAGAAACTCGATATCGTCTTGCGCCGCCTGAGTAACCAACGCCTGACCTAGCAGGGACGTCTTGCCCAGCAGCAACACCCGCATTCGCATGCCTTGATGATCCTTGAATCAGAAACAGGCAAATATTGTGCAGCCTTTATGCCACCGCCGTCACCTGTCACATGCGAACTCCGCAGCTGCTCAGGTGTAGGTGATCAACTCACGGCGCTGCGGACTGTCCAGATGCGGAACCGCGTTGAAGCCCGCAAGACGCATTGCCCGCTGGTTGAATACACAATGAATCAGCCCGGTATTGCGCGTCTGCAGGTTCAGCTCGACCATGGTCTTGCTCGGCGCCTCCAACAACTGACGCACCAGCATGGCAATCGCGCCACCGGAACTGACAGCCAGCACACGGCTACCCTTGAAGTTGTTCATGATGTGCTCACGCGCAGTGAGGATACGCTGCTCGAACTCGGCCCAGGTTTCCGGCAAGTCGCCTTCCAGCTCGCCCTCTGACCAAAGCACAATGCCCTGCTTGAGACGCTTGAAGAAATCCGCCACGGCCGGTTTTTCCGGCAGCGCCTGCTCAGGGTGCTGGGCCAGAAAGGCATGCAGGATGGAGTGAAAGTCAAACTCGTTGAGTTCGGCAAAGACCTGAAAGCCCGTCGGCTCAATGCCCATACCGGCGCAGATGCCCTCGGCGGTCTCGCGGTGGCGCACCATGTCGCCGGTCAGAATATGATCAAACTGCATCTGCTGGCTGGCAAAGTACTCGCCCAGCAGACGGGCCTGCAGGTGACCTTTTTCCGATAGTTGATCGTAGTTGTCACTACCGAAGGACGCCTGACCGTGACGAACGAAATAGACTTCTGACATGCTGAAAATCCCCGAGCTGGAGTAACTGGACAACCCGCAGCCCGGCATCGACACCGACGCAGGACCTCTCACGAGCCACAAAAAAACCCGGCAGACCGGGGATGCAAGATCCTAGGTCATGTCGGGTTTCGGCGACAGCTACATTCTAGAACGGAATGTCATCATCAAAGCTGTCGTAATCCGGTGCCGACTGCTGCGGCGCCTGCTGCTGCGGCTGCGCTGCCGGCTGCGACTGCGGTGCCGGACGCTGCGGACGGGACTGGCCCATGCCCTGCTCACCACCACCGCCCTGACGGCTGTCCAGCAGCTGCATCTGGCCACCCATGTCGACAACCACTTCGGTGGTGTAACGCTTGACGCCGTCCTTCTCCCACTCGCGGGTCTGCAGGCGTCCCTCGATATAGAGCTTGGAGCCCTTGCGCGCGTATTCGCCCACTACCTCGGCGATACGACCGAAAAACACCACGCGGTGCCATTCGGTGCGCTCCTGCATCTGGCCGGTCTGCTTGTCCTTCCAGCTGTCGCTGGTGGCCAGCGTCACGTTGGCCACGGCATTACCGTTGGGCAGATAGCGCACTTCCGGATCACCACCGACATTACCGATCAAAATTACCTTGTTTACGCCTCTGGCCATGCCATTCTCCTGCTGTACCTGGTGATCAAACGGGTGCTGCGACCCGGTTAAGTGCCTCACGATCCAATATCTTAGCGTCCACTTTCAAGTAGGCTGCTGCCTCCTCGGCAACAATCACGACTTCGGTCACACCTGCAACGGCCTGCAGGCGGGTGGCCAGCGCGGCATCGTCAAGACAGGCGGGGGACAACGCCAGGCGATAACTGGTCACATAAGGCGGTTCGCGCATGGTACCACCAATGACCAGCCACGACAGCGCCAGCAGCGCGCAACCGACGAAGACGCCGCTCAGTCCGAACTGCGCAAACAGCCAGCCGCCGAACATGCCGCCCAGCGCCGCGCCGGCAAACTGGCTGGTCGAATAAACCCCCATCGCCGTGCCCTTGCCGCCAGCCGGCGCAATCTTGCTAAGCAGCGACGGCAGGGTCGCTTCCAGCAAGTTGAAACCGACAAAGAATAGAATAATCGCCGCCACCAGCCAGGGCAGACTGTGCTGGCTCAACCAGAACAGCGGCTGTACCAGGGCGAGCACCGCCACCGCACCGAGCATCACGCGCTTCATTTGCCGTTGCCGCTCGGCATAAATGATAAAGGGCACCATGCCGAAGAACGACAGCAGCAGCGCGGCCAGATAGACCCACCAGTGCTCTTCCTTGGCCAGCCCCGCCTGCTGTTGCAGAGCCAGCGGGATGGCCAGAAAGGTCGCCATCAGGATGGCGTGCAGACAGGCAATACCGTAATTCAGCCGCAGCAGTTGCCCATTGGCCAGCGCAGGCCACAATGCGCCCCGCACAACCCCAGCGTCGCGGTGCGGTTGCGTATGACGAGGCGTGGGCACCGCCAATATCACCAGTACGATACCGACCAGCGCCAGAGCAGAGGTGGACAGAAAGACGCCACTGAGCCCCGCCACCCGTGCGACCACCGGCCCGGCGACCATGGCCACGGCAAAGGCCAGACCAATGCTCATGCCGATCATCGCCATTGCCTTGGTGCGATGCTGCTCTCTCGTGGAGTCGGCCACCAGCGCCATCACTGCGGCGGCAATCGCGCCGGCGCCCTGCAGCACGCGCCCGGCGATCACCTGGGTGATGCTGTCGGCTCCCGCCGCAACCAGTCCGCCAGCGGCAAACAGCAGTAGACCAAAGACAATCACCGGCTTGCGCCCAACGCGGTCCGAGAGCATGCCGAAGGGAATCTGCAGAAACGCCTGAGTCAACCCGTAGGCGCCAATCGCCATACCAATCAGAAAGGGTGTGGCGCCCTGCAGCTGCTGCCCCCAGGTCGCCAGTACCGGCAACACCATGAACAGGCCAAGCATACGGAAGGCAAAGACCAGTGCCAGCGAAACGGAAGCGCGGCGTTCCTGGGGGCTCATGGAGTCAACCTGATGCATGACAGCTCCGGGTAAAAGCGCGGATATTACCATGCCTGCCCCCATCTCGGGACGCACACCGCCCGGTTGCGCCACTTTGCCGCCGGACCGGCGCAACACGTATACTTGTCTGCTTTGTCGGCCGCGAGGTGAGAGTACTGTGGATACCATCCAGATACGGGGTGCACGCACGCACAACCTGAAGAACGTCGACCTTGATCTGCCACGCGACAAGCTGATCGTGATCACCGGACTGTCCGGCTCAGGCAAGTCGTCACTGGCGTTCGACACCCTCTACGCAGAGGGTCAACGCCGCTACGTCGAATCACTGTCCGCCTACGCGCGGCAGTTTCTATCGATGATGGAAAAGCCCGATGTCGACCATATCGAAGGGTTGTCCCCGGCGATCTCCATCGAGCAGAAGTCAACGTCGCACAACCCGCGTTCCACCGTCGGCACCATCACTGAGATTTACGACTACCTGCGTCTGCTGTTCGCCCGCGTCGGCACCCCCATGTGCCCAGACCACAACCTGCCGCTGGCGGCACAGACCATCAGCCAGATGGTCGACCAGGTTTTGGCGATGCCCGAGGGCAGCAAGCTGATGCTGCTGGCACCGGTGCTACGCGAACGCAAGGGCGAGCACCTGGCACTGATCGACGAACTGCGCGCGCAGGGCTTCGTCCGCGCACGCATCGACGGCCGCATCCATGATCTGGATGAAGCACCGGCGCTGGACAAAAAGCGCAAGCACACCATCGAAGTGGTGGTTGACCGCTTCAAGGTGCGCGCCGACCTGCAGCAGCGGCTGGCCGAGTCCTTCGAAACCGCCATCGGCCTTGCCGACGGCATCGCCATTATCGCGCCGATGGATGGCGAAGACGGCGAAGAAGTCACCTTCAGCGCCCGCTTCGCCTGCCCCGAGTGCGGGCATTCGATCAGCGAGCTGGAACCGCGGCTGTTCTCCTTCAACAACCCCGCGGGTGCCTGCCCCACCTGTGACGGCCTGGGCGTAAAGCAGTTCTTCGATGCCCGGCGTCTGGTCAACGGCGAGCTGACGCTGGCCGAGGGCGCCATTCGCGGTTGGGACAGACGCAACGTCTATTACTTCCAGATGCTCAGCTCGCTAGCCGAGCACTACGGCATCGACCTGGACATGCCCTTCGACCAGATACCGGACGAGCACCGCAAGCTGATCCTGCAAGGCACCGGCAATGACAAGGTTCCCTTCCGCTACCTCAACGACCGCGGCGATGTAGTCCAGCGCGAGCACCCGTTCGAGGGCATCGTGCCCAACCTGGAGCGGCGTTACCGGGAAACCGAATCCCAAAGCGTGCGCGAAGAACTGGCCAAGTACCTGAGCACCCAGCCCTGTCCGGACTGTCACGGCACCCGACTGCGCCGCGAAGCACGCCACGTCATGATCGACAATCGCAACCTGCCGGGCCTGACTACCTTGCCCGTCGGCGCGGCCGCAGCGTACTTCGAACACCTCACCCTGGAAGGCAGCCGCGGCGAAATCGCCGAGAAGATCCTCAAGGAAATCCGGGCACGCCTGATGTTCCTGGTCAACGTCGGCCTCGACTATCTGACCCTGGATCGCAGCGCCGACACCCTGTCCGGCGGCGAGGCTCAGCGCATTCGCCTGGCCAGCCAGATCGGCGCGGGACTGGTCGGCGTCATGTACATCCTCGACGAGCCGTCCATCGGCCTGCACCAGCGCGATAACGAGCGCCTGCTCGCGACGCTGGTTCATTTGCGCGACCTCGGTAACACCGTGATTGTGGTAGAGCATGACGAGGACGCTATTCGGCTGGCCGATTACGTCGTCGACATCGGCCCCGGCGCCGGCGTACACGGTGGCCGGGTTGTATCCCACGGCACGGCGCAGCAGGTGATGGACGACCCCGCCTCGCTGACCGGCAAATACCTGTCCGGCAAGGTAAAAATCGCCGTACCCGCCGAGCGCACACCACTGCGCAAGAACGAGTGGCTGCGCCTCAAGGGCGCCTGCGGAAACAATCTGCAGAAGGTAAACCTGGAGATTCCGGTCGGACTGCTGACCTGCGTTACCGGCGTATCAGGGTCGGGCAAGTCGACGCTGATCAACAACACCCTGTTCCCGATCACCGCCACCGCACTGAACGGCGCCACTACGCTGGAAACGGCGCCTTACGGCAGCTTTGACGGCCTGCAGCACCTGGACAAGGTGGTCGACATCGACCAGAGCCCGATCGGCCGTACCCCGCGCTCCAACCCGGCCACCTACACCGGCTTGTTCACTCCAATTCGCGAACTGTTCGCCGGCACGCAGGAAGCCCGCTCACGCGGCTACAAGGCAGGCCGCTTCTCTTTCAACGTTAAGGGCGGACGGTGCGAAGCCTGCCAGGGCGACGGCCTGATCAAGGTGGAGATGCACTTCCTGCCAGACATTTACGTGCCTTGCGATGTCTGCAAGAGCAAGCGTTACAACCGCGAGACGCTGGAGATCAAGTACAAGGGCAAGAACATCCACGAAGTGCTGGAGATGACCATCGAGGAAGCCCGTGACTTTTTTGATGCGGTCCCGGCGCTCGCTCGCAAGCTGCAGACCCTGATGGATGTCGGCCTGTCGTATATCCGCCTGGGACAGTCAGCAACCACGCTGTCTGGCGGTGAAGCCCAGCGCGTGAAGCTGGCCCGCGAGCTCTCCAAGCGCGACACCGGCAAGACCCTCTACATTCTCGATGAGCCGACTACCGGCTTGCACTTCGCGGATATCCAGCAGCTACTGGATGTGCTGCACCGCCTGCGTGACCACGGCAACACCGTCGTGGTGATCGAGCACAACCTAGACGTCATCAAGACTGCAGACTGGATTGTCGACCTCGGCCCAGAGGGCGGCTCTGGTGGTGGTCAGATCATCGCCGCCGGTACGCCGGAGCAGATCGCGGCCGAGGCAGCCTCTCACACCGGGCGCTTTCTTGGCCCGCTGCTAGAGCGCGACCGCGACTGATCTCGAATAGAGGAGCCGCCCCGCGGCGGCTCCTCACTTCATTCGGCACATCCAGCACCAAATCGCAGACACAAAAAAACCGGCCTAAGCCGGTTTTCTTGTCGTGCCTGACTAACTTACTCGTCAGCTGCAGCCGCTTCAGGGCGGTCAACCAGCTCAACGTAAGCCATCGGGGCAGCATCGCCAGCGCGGAAACCGCACTTCAGAATGCGCACATAGCCACCCGGACGGGTTGCATAGCGCTTGCCCAGGTCGTTGAACAGTTTGCCGACCGCAGCTTTGCTACGAGTACGGTCAAACGCCAGACGACGGTTGGCTACGGTGTCTTCCTTGGCCAGGGTGATCAGCGGCTCGGCGACGCGACGCAGTTCCTTGGCTTTCGGCAGAGTAGTTTTGATCAGTTCGTTTTCGAACAGCGACACTGCCATGTTCTGGAACATGGCCTTGCGGTGTGCGCTGGTGCGACTCAGGTGACGACCACTTTTACGATGACGCATCTCTCAATTCCTCGGTGTCAAGACGATCAGGCCGAAACCTTGTCGTCCTTCTTCAAGCTTGCAGGCGGCCAGTTGTCCAGACGCATACCCAGAGACAGACCACGCGAAGCCAGAACGTCCTTGATCTCGGTCAGGGACTTCTTACCCAGGTTCGGGGTCTTCAGCAGCTCTACTTCGGTACGCTGGATCAGATCGCCAATGTAGTAAATATTTTCAGCCTTCAAGCAGTTGGCCGAACGGACAGTCAGCTCAAGGTCGTCCACCGGACGCAGCAGAATCGGATCGATCTCGTCTTCCTGCTGCTCGACAACCGGCTCCTGGTCACCCTTCAGATCAACGAAAGCGGCCAGCTGCTGCTGCAGAATAGTTGCAGCGCGGCGAATAGCTTCTTCCGGATCCAGAGTACCGTTGGTCTCCAGGTCGATAACCAGTTTGTCCAGGTTGGTACGCTGCTCGACCCGCGCACTTTCCACCACGTAAGCCACACGGCGAACAGGAGTGTAAGTGGCGTCCAGCTGCAGACGGCCAATGGAGCGCGTTTCGTCCTCATCGGACTGACGCGCGTCGGCCGGCTCATAACCGCGGCCACGGGCCACGGTCAGCTTCATGGTCAGCTCGCCGTTGTCGGACAGCGTGGCAATCACGTGGTCCGGATTAACGATTTCGACTTCGTGGTCGAGCTGAATGTCGGCAGCGGTGACAACGCCCGGGCCTTTCTTGGAAAGGTTCAGGGTTACCTGGTCGCGACCGTGCATGTTGATCGCCAACCCTTTCAGGTTGAGCAGGATCTCGATGACATCTTCCTGGACGCCTTCGATAGCGCTGTACTCGTGCAAAACGCCATCGATTTCGGCCTCTACCACGGCGCAGCCGGGCATGGACGAGAGCAGAATGCGACGCAGCGCATTGCCCAGGGTATGACCGAAACCACGCTCCAGCGGCTCAAGAGTGATCTTGGCGCGCGTGGGCGAAGTTTCCTGTACGTCGATATGACGCGGAGTTAGAAACTCGGTAACCGAACTCTGCATGTGGGGCACCTTTATGCTGTCTGTCGCTTACTTGGAGTACAGCTCGACGATCAGGTTTTCGTTGATGTCGGCATACAGATCGCTGCGAGCGGGGATGCTCTTGAAAACGCCTTCTTTCTTGGCGCTATCAACTTCAACCCACTCTGCACCGCCACGCTGAGCAGCCTGTTCCAGAGCGCTGTTGATGCGCAGCTGGTTCTTGGCTTTCTCGCGAACAGCGACCACGTCGCCCGGGGCTACCGAGTAAGACGCAATGTTGACGGTCTTGCCGTTGACGCTGATCGACTTGTGCGACACCAGCTGACGTGCTTCAGCGCGAGTAGCACCAAAGCCCATGCGATAAACGACGTTGTCCAGACGACGCTCCAGCAGTTGCAGCAGGTTCTCACCGGTAGCACCCTTCAGACGGGCAGCTTCCTTGTAGTAGTTGCTGAACTGACGCTCGAGAACGCCATACATACGACGGACCTTCTGCTTTTCACGCAGCTGAGTACCGTATTCTGAAAGACGACCACGGCGTTGGCCGTGAACACCCGGAGGAGTTTCCAGTTTGCACTTGGAGTCGAGAGCGCGCACGCCGCTTTTCAGGAACAGGTCAGTACCTTCGCGACGAGACAGCTTGCACTTGGGACCAATATAACGAGCCATTTTACCGTCTCCTGATTAAACGCGACGCTTCTTGGGCGGGCGGCAGCCGTTGTGGGGAATGGGGGTGACGTCGGTGATGCTGCTGATCTTGTAACCACAAGAATTCAGCGCACGCACGGCAGACTCACGACCCGGGCCGGGGCCTTTGACGCACACGTCCAGGTTCTTCAGGCCATACTCGAGAGCAGCCTGACCGGCACGCTCGGCCGCTACCTGGGCAGCGAACGGGGTGCTTTTGCGCGAACCACGGAAGCCGGAACCACCGGAGGTAGCCCAGCTCAGGGCGTTGCCCTGACGGTCGGTAATGGTGATGATGGTGTTGTTGAAAGACGCGTGGATGTGGGCAACCCCATCAACGACTGTCTTTTTTACTTTTTTACGTACACGAGCAGCTGGCTTAGCCATATCTGTAGATTCCCTCGCAATTACTTACGGATCGGCTTGCGCGGACCCTTACGGGTACGAGCATTGGTCTTGGTGCGCTGACCGTGAACCGGGAGACCCCGACGGTGACGCAGGCCACGATAGCAGCCGAGATCCATGAGGCGCTTGACGTTCATATTGATCGCGCGGCGCAGGTCACCTTCGGTCGTGCTCTTGGCAACTTCATTGCGCAGGGTATCAATCTGCTCTTCGCTCAGATCCTTGATTTTGACACTGGGCGCAATGCCAGTGGCGGCACAGATCTGCTGTGCCTTGGTCTGACCAATACCAAAAATATAGGTCAGAGAGATAACAGTGTGCTTGTTATCCGGGATGTTGACGCCTGCAATACGGGCCATCCAATTTACTCCGTCTGACAGCTACCTGACTCAACCCAAAGAGGTTGCTCGAAAAAGGGTGCAGTAGGGTAGCGCTAACAAAAACAAAATTCAACCACCTGACCAAAATATGGCCAGGTGGCGGTTATCCTGAGACGTAGTCTTAATTCAGAACCGGGGATTAACCCTGGCGCTGCTTATGACGAGGCTCAGCACTGCAGATTACGCGCACGCTACCATTGCGACGGATAACCTTGCAGTTACGGCAAAGCTTCTTGACTGATGCTGCAACTTTCATAGCCGACTCCTATAACCCGAATACTCAGCGGAGCATGCCGCTGCCGTAACCCTTCAGGTTAGATTTCTTCAAAAGAGACTCGTACTGCTGAGAAACGAGGTGCGATTGTACTTGTGACATGAAGTCCATAACAACCACTACAACGATCAGCAGCGAAGTCCCACCCAGATAGAAGGGCACATTCGCCGATACCACCAGGAACTGCGGCAGCAAGCAGACCGCGGTCATGTACAGGGCACCGAACAGGGTGAGACGGGTCAGCACGCTATCGATGTAGCGAGCCGATTGCTCACCGGGACGAATCCCCGGAATGAACGCACCGGACTTCTTGAGGTTTTCCGCAACATCCTTCGGATTGAACATCAAGGCTGTGTAGAAGAAGCAGAAGAAAATGATCCCTGCACTAAACAGAATGATGTTCAGCGGCTTACCCGGCCCAATTGCCTGCGCGAAGGTTTGCAGCCACTCCATGTTGTCACCCTGGGCGAACCAGGTACCCAGCGAAGCCGGGAACAACAGGATACTGCTGGCGAAGATGGCCGGGATCACACCCGCCATGTTGACCTTGAGGGGCAAATGGCTGGTCTGCGCGGCAAACACCTTGCGACCTTGTTGACGCTTGGCATAGTTGACCGTGATTCTGCGCTGGCCACGCTCGACAAACACCACGAACGCGATCATGGCGATGGCAACCAAGCCAACACCGATTAACGCAAAAATATTGATGGTACCCAAACGGGCACCCTCGAAGGACTGACCAATGGCTGCCGGCAGACCGGCAACAATGCCGGCGAAGATCAGCATCGAGATACCGTTTCCGACACCTCGTTCGGTGATCTGCTCACCGAGCCACATCATGAACATCGCCCCGGCAACAAAGGTTGTAACCGCTACAAA
This sequence comes from Pseudomonas abyssi, assembly GCF_002307495.1. Classification (GTDB taxonomy): domain Bacteria; phylum Pseudomonadota; class Gammaproteobacteria; order Pseudomonadales; family Pseudomonadaceae; genus Halopseudomonas; species Halopseudomonas abyssi. The sequence goes on from NZ_NTMR01000029.1 coordinate 66,183, forward strand.
GTAGAAGCTGAACCCGGTGCTGAAGGCCACACCCTGACTAGCCAGACCAACGGACATACCGATGGCTTGAATAAACGCCAGCACCAGCGTCAGGTAACGCGTGTACTGACTGATTTTCCGGCGACCGGACTCCCCTTCCTTCTTCAACTGCTCCAGCGACGGCGTAACGGCCGTCATCAGCTGCATGATGATGGATGCAGAGATGTACGGCATGATGCCCAGAGCGAAGATACTCATCCGCTCCAGAGCACCGCCGGAGAACATGTTGAACAAGCTAAGGATCGTCTCTGAATTCTGATTGAACAGATCGGCCAGACGATCAGGGTTTATCCCGGGAACCGGAATATGCGCCCCGATACGGTAAACGATGATCGCGAGGAACAGAAAGCGCAGGCGCCCCCAGAGTTCACTCAAGCCACCTTGATTCATTCCAGAAAGAGCGCCTTGCTTAGCCATTTAGTCCTCGATCTTGCCACCAGCTGCTTCGATCGCTGCACGTGCACCTTTGGTCACGGCCAGGCCTTTGACGGTAACCGCTTTGGTTACGTCGCCGGACAGGACGATCTTCGCACGTACAAACTTGTTGCCAATGATATTGGCATCTTTCAGCGCCTGCAGGTCAACGACCTCAGCGTCAACTGCGTTCAGTTCGCTGGTGCGAATTTCAGCAGTGACCATAGCCAGTTTGGAAGTAAAACCAAACTTCGGCAGACGACGGTGCAGCGGCTGCTGACCACCCTCGAAACCGGGGGCAACGGTGCCACCGGAACGAGAGGTCAAACCTTTGTGACCGCGGCCAGCGGTCTTACCCAGACCGCTACCGATACCACGACCGACGCGCAGCTTTTCACGGCGTGCACCCGGCGCGGAACGCAGATCATTCAGCTTCATGTCTTATTCCTCTACCCGAACCATGTAGGAGACCTTGTTGATCATCCCACGCACAGACGGAGTGTCTTCGACTTCAACGGTGTGACCGATGCGACGCAAGCCCAGGCCTTTAACACAAGCCTGGTGCTTCGGCAGACGACCAGCGACACTCTTGAACAGAGTCACCTTGATTTTTTCGTTTGCCATGTCCACTTACCCCGTGATGTCTTCAACGGTCTTGCCGCGCTTGGCCGCTACAGACTCGGGAGACTGCATCGACTTCAGGCCCTTGTAGGTAGCCTGAACGACGTTAACCGGATTGGTGGAACCGTAACATTTGGCCAGTACGTTGTGTACGCCAGCGGCTTCGAGAACGGCGCGCATTGCACCGCCTGCGATGACACCGGTACCTTCGGAGGCCGGCTGCATGAACACCTTGGACGCACCGTGAGCGGCGCGAACAGGGTACTGCAGAGTGGTTCCGTCCAGGTCAACCTGAATCATGTTACGACGTGCAGCTTCCATAGCCTTCTGGATGGCGGCAGGCACTTCACGTGCCTTGCCGCGACCGAAGCCCACACGACCTTTGCCATCACCGACAACAGTCAGTGCGGTGAAAGCGAAGATGCGGCCGCCCTTAACTACTTTGGCAACGCGGTTAACCTGGACCAGCTTCTCGATGTAACCTTCGTCGCGCTTTTGATCGAAATTAGCCATAACTCTACCCTTAGAATTCCAGCCCGCCTTCACGAGCGGCGTCGGCCAGCGCTTTTACGCGACCATGGTACTTGAAGCCGGAACGGTCGAAGGCGACCTGAGTTACACCGGCGGCCTTGGCACGCTCTGCGACCAGCTGGCCAACTTTCTTGGCTGCTTCGATGTTGCTGGTGGAACCAGCGCGCAGCTCGGAGTCCAGAGTGGAGGCGCTAGCCAGCACTTTGGCGCCATCTGCCGAGATGACTTGTGCGTACATGTGCTGCGAAGAGCGGTGCACGCACAGACGAACGGCTTCCAGATCGCGCAACTTCAGGCGCGTACGGCGAGCTCGACGGAGACGAATAACTTTTTTATCGCTCATTTGCTATGCCCTACTTCTTCTTGGCTTCTTTACGACGCACTACCTCATCGGCGTAGCGTACACCCTTGCCCTTATAGGGCTCCGGACGACGGAAATCACGAATTTCCGCAGCTACCTGGCCGACCAGTTGCTTGTCGATGCCTTTGATAATGATGTCAGTCTGGCTGGGGGTTTCAGCGGAAACGCCCTCAGGCAGCTGATAGTCGATCGGGTGGGAGTAGCCCAGCGCCAGGTTCAGAACCTGACCTTTCGCCTGAGCCTTGTAACCTACGCCAACCAGCTGGAGCTTGCGCTCGAAGCCTTGGCTAACGCCGATGACCATGTTGTTGACCAGAGCGCGGGTAGTACCGGCCATGGCCATGTTCGGGCTGCCGGCACGGGCTGCAAAACGCAGCTCGCCGTCTTCCTGAACAACCTCAACAGTCGGATGCAGGCTCAGTTCCAGGGTACCTTTGGCGCCCTTGACCGACAGTGCCTGACCGTCCAGTTTGATTTCTACACCCTGCGGCAGCTTGACAGGGTTCTTCGCGACGCGAGACATCGTTAACCCCCTATCAGAATACGGTGCAGAGAACTTCGCCGCCGATACCGGCAGCGCGAGCAGCGCGATCAGTCATCACACCTTTGTTGGTGGAGACGATAGAAACGCCCAGACCGCCTTTAACCTTCGGCAGTTGCTCAACGGACTTGTACTGGCGCAGACCGGGACGGCTCACGCGCTTCAGCTCTTCGATAACCGGCTTGCCTTCGAAGTACTTCAGTTCGATAGACAGGGTCGGCTTAACGTCGCCAACCACTTCGTAACCGGCAACGTAACCTTCTTCCTTAAGTACCTTGGCGACAGCCACCTTCAGCTTTGCCGAGGGCATGCTGACGCTGGACTTTTCAGCCATCTGGGCATTACGGATACGGGTCAGCATATCTGCCAACGGGTCCTGCATACTCATGGGCTATGTGCTCCTGAAACTGAGTAATAAAAGTCTGGATTACCAGCTGGCTTTGACCAGACCAGGCACGTCACCGCGCATGGCTGCTTCACGCAGCTTGATGCGGCTCAGACCAAACTTGCGGTATACGCCGTGCGGACGACCAGTGACGCGGCAGCGGTTACGCTGACGGACCGGGCTGGAGTCGCGCGGCAGTTTTTGCAGGGCTACCTGAGCAGCCCAGCGATCTTCTACAGAGGCGTTCACGTCACCAATGGTCGCTTTCAGAGCTGCACGCTTGGCAGCAAATTTGGCGACCAGGCGAGCACGCTTGGCCTCACGGTTTTTCATACTGACTTTTGCCATTGTCCTGACTCCTAGTTACGGAACGGGAAGTTGAAGGCGCGCAGCAGCGCACGACCTTCGTCGTCGGTCCGCGCAGTAGTAGTCAGGGTGATGTCCAGACCACGCAGAGCATCGATCTTGTCGTAATCGATTTCCGGGAAGATGATCTGTTCTTTGACACCCATGCTGTAGTTGCCACGGCCATCAAAGGACTTGGCATTCAGACCACGGAAGTCACGAACACGCGGCAGGGAAATCGACAGCAGACGGTCGAGAAATTCGTACATCTGCTCACGACGCAGGGTGACCTTGACGCCAATCGGCCAGCCATCGCGGATCTTGAAGCCAGCGATAGACTTGCGAGCGTAGGTAACGATGCCCTTGCGGCCGGTGATCTTTTCCAGATCAGCCAGTGCGTTTTCGATGACCTTCTTGTCACCAACTGCTTCACCAAGGCCCATGTTCAGGGTGATCTTGGTGATTTTCGGCACTTCCATCACGTTCTTCAGGCCCAGTTCTTCCTGGAGCTTGGGAACGATGTTAGTGCGATAGGTTTCTTTCAATCTCGCCATGGTAAGCACCTAGATTCTCAAGCGTCGACAGCTTTTTGGGTCGACTTGAAAATACGAACCTTCTTACCGTCTTCGACTTTAAAACCGACACGGTCGGCTTTGTTAGTCTCGGGGTTGAAGATTGCCACGTTGGAGACGTGGATCGGCGCCTCCTTCTCAACAATACCGCCCTGAGCACCAGCCATCGGGTTCGGCTTGGTGTGGCGCTTGATAATGTTGACACCGGAAACCAGCAGGCGGGCATCGTCACCAACTTTCAGGACTTTGCCACGCTTGCCCTTGTCTTTACCGGCAATGACGATTACGTCGTCGTCGCGTTTGATCTTTTGCATGACCGGGCTCCTTACAGCACTTCGGGCGCGAGGGAAACGATCTTCATGAACTGCTCATTACGCAGCTCACGAGTCACCGGCCCAAAGATGCGGGTACCGATCGGCTCATTCTTGTTGTTGAGCAGAACGGCAGCGTTGCCATCGAAACGGATCAGCGAACCGTCAGTACGGCGCACGCCGTGACGGGTACGCACGATGACCGCGTTGAGCACCTGGCCTTTCTTTACTTTGCCGCGCGGAATCGCTTCCTTCACGGTCACTTTGATGATATCGCCAATGCCGGCGTAGCGGCGGTGAGAACCGCCCAGAACCTTGATACACATAACGCGACGTGCACCACTGTTGTCAGCCACATCCAGCATGGATTGAGTCTGAATCATAACTTTCTCCGACCCTTAAATAATCCGCTAAGTTGCGCGGGCTTAGACTTGCGCCGCGCGCTCGTCGATCTGAACCAGTGCCCAGCTCTTGGTTTTGGCCAAGGGACGGGTTTCACGAATGGTCACCAGATCGCCGATGCGGCATTCGTTGTTCTCGTCGTGTGCCTTGAGCTTGGTAGAGCGCTTCACGTACTTACCGTACAGAGGGTGCTTTTCCTGACGCTCGACGAGCACAGTGATGGTTTTATCCATCTTGTCACTGACAACACGGCCAGTAACGCTACGAACAGTTTTGTTCTCGGCCATGATCAGTTACCACCCTTCTGATTGAGCACAGTCTTGACGCGAGCGATGTCGCGCTTTACCTGGTTCAGCAGATGCGTTTGACCGAGCTGACCGGTTGCTTTCTGCATGCGCAGGTTGAACTGATCGCGCAGCAGGGTGAGCAGCTGTTCGTTCAGCTGCTCAGCAGATTTTTCACGAAGTTCTGTCGCTTTCATTACATCACCGTCCGCTTAACAAAGGTGGTAGCGAGAGGCAGCTTGGCTGCGGCCAGGGCGAACGCTTCGCGGGCCAGCTCTTCGGAAACACCTTCAATCTCGTAAAGGACCTTGCCCGGACGAATCTGGGCTACCCAGTACTCGACGTTACCCTTACCTTTACCCATCCGTACCTCGAGAGGCTTCTTGGAAATGGGCTTATCCGGAAACACGCGAATCCAGATTTTACCGCCACGCTTAACGTGACGAGTCAGGGCGCGACGAGCCGCTTCGATCTGACGTGCAGTCAGTCGACCGCGGCCTACGGCTTTGAGCGCGAACTCACCGAAGCTCACCTTGCTACCACGATGCGCCAGACCACGGTTGTGGCCGGTCATCTGCTTGCGGAACTTCGTACGCTTAGGTTGTAACATGTGCGTACCCCTTACTTAGCAGCTTTTTTCTTGGCCGCGACGGCTTTGGTTTCTTCCTGGAGACCACCAATGATCTCGCCTTTGAAGATCCAAACCTTCACACCGATCACACCGTAGGTGGTGTGGGCTTCAGCTGTCGCGTAGTCGATGTCGGCACGCAGGGTGTGCAGCGGCACACGGCCTTCACGATACCATTCGGTACGGGCGATCTCGGCGCCGCCAAGACGGCCGCTAACCTGGATCTTGATACCCTTGGCACCAATGCGCATGGCGTTCTGTACGGCGCGCTTCATGGCACGACGGAACATCACACGACGCTCGAGCTGCTGAGCAACGCTTTGTGCAACCAGGGCACCGTCGAGCTCCGGCTTGCGGATCTCTTCGATGTTGATGTGCACCGGCACGCCCATCTGGCTGGTCAGATCCTGACGCAGCTTCTCAACGTCCTCACCCTTCTTGCCAATCACGATGCCCGGACGAGCAGTGTGAATGGTAATGCGGGCTGTCTGCGCCGGGCGCTGGATATCAACGCGGCTGACAGAGGCGCTTTTCAGTTTGTCCTGAATGTACGCGCGTACTTTCAGGTCGGTGTTCAGATAGTCAGCGTAGTTGCGACCATCTGCGTACCACACCGAAGTGTGTTGTTTAACGATACCGAGGCGAATGCCTACCGGATGTACTTTCTGACCCATTTGATCGACTCCTACTTGTCAGCAACCTTGACCGTGATGTGGCAAGACCGCTTGATGATGCGATCAGCACGGCCTTTGGCACGCGGCATGATGCGCTTCAGGGAGCGACCTTCGTTGACAAACACGGTGGAGACCTTGAGGTCATCCACGTCTGCGCCATCGTTGTGCTCGGCGTTCGCAATAGCGGACTCGAGTACTTTCTTGATGACGGCAGCGGCCTTCTTGTTGCTGAATGCCAGCAGGTTCAGGGCCTCATCCACCTTCTTACCGCGGATCTGGTCGGCGACCAAACGCGCTTTCTGGGCAGAGAGTCGGGCGCCCTTATGAGTAGCGGCTACTTCCATCTTCTAACCCCTTAGCGCTTGGCTTTCTTGTCTGCAGCGTGACCACGGTAGGTACGCGTAGCAGAGAATTCGCCCAACTTGTGACCGACCATGTCTTCGCTAACGATAACTGGGACATGCTGGCGACCATTGTGTACAGCGATGGTCAGACCGACCATCTGCGGCAGAATCATCGAACGGCGCGACCAGGTCTTGATCGGCTTACGGTCGTTCTTTTCTACTGCCACTTCGACCTTCTTCAACAGGTGAAGATCGATAAAAGGACCTTTCTTCAGAGAACGCGGCACTGTCGTATCCCCTCTAATTACTTGCTGCGACGACGGACAATCATCTTGTCAGTGCGCTTGTTGGACCGAGTCTTGGCACCCTTAGTCGGGAAGCCCCACGGAGAAACCGGATGACGACCACCGGAGGTACGACCTTCACCACCACCATGCGGGTGATCTACCGGGTTCATGGCAACACCACGAACGGTCGGACGAACACCGCGCCAGCGTTTGGCACCGGCTTTACCCAGCGAGCGCAAGCTGTGCTCACCGTTGGACACTTCACCCAGAGTCGCGCGGCATTCGCCAAGGACTTTGCGCATTTCGCCGGAACGCAGACGAACGGTGACGTAGGCACCTTCGCGAGCAACCAGCTGGACAGCAGCGCCAGCACTGCGAGCTACCTGAGCACCTTTACCAGGCTTCAGTTCGATCGCGTGGATAGTGCTACCTACCGGGATGTTGCGCAGCGGCAGAGAGTTACCGGCCTTGATCGGCGCATCGGCACCAGAGACCAGTTGATCGCCAGCAGCAACGCCTTTCGGGGCGATGATGTAGCGACGCTCACCGTCGGCATACTTCAGCAGAGCAATATGAGCAGTACGATTCGGATCGTACTCGACGCGCTCTACAACAGCGGGGATGCCGTCCTTGTTACGACGGAAGTCCACGATGCGGTAGTGTTGCTTATGTCCGCCCCCACGATGACGCGTGGTGATGCGGCCATTGTTGTTACGACCACCAGACTTGCCTTGCTTCTCCAGCAGCGGTGCGTGCGGAGCACCTTTGTGCAGGTCAGCGTTAACGACCTTGACGACGAAGCGGCGGCCAGCGGAAGTAGGTTTACATTTAACAATTGCCATGATGTACCCCTGTCTTATTCAGCGCTGGCGAAGTCGATGTCTTGACCGGCTTCCAGGCTAACGTAGGCCTTTTTCCAGTCATTACGCTTGCCCAGGCCGCGAACGGTGCGCTTGGTCTTGCCTTTGACATTCAAAGTCGATACCGCCTTGACCTTGACGTTGAACAGCTGCTCAACGGCCTTTTTGATTTCCAGCTTGGTCGCAGTGGTATCCACTTTGAACACGAACTGGTTCTGGCCGTCGGCCAGCACGGTTGCCTTTTCGGACACATGCGGGCCAAGCAGTACCTTGAAAATGCGCTCTTGGTTCATCCCAGCATCTCCTCGAACTTCTTAACAGCAGGCACTGTGATCAGTACCTTGTCGTAAGCGATCAGGCTAACCGGGTCAGAACCTTGAACGTCGCGCACGTCGACGTGCGGCAGGTTACGCGCTGCCAGGTACAGGTTCTCATCAACGCCTTCGGTAACGATCAGCACGTTCTGCAGATCGAGTTCCTTCAACTTGCCGGCCAGAGCCTTGGTTTTCGGTGCGTCAACGGAGAAGCTCTCAACAACGACCAGACGATCCAGGCGTACCAGCTCGGACAGAATGGAACGCAGTGCGCCGCGGTACATCTTGCGGTTCAGCTTCTGCTCGTGATTTTGCGGACGGGCAGCAAAGGTAGTACCACCGGAGCGCCAGATCGGGCTGCGGATGGTGCCGGCACGGGCACGGCCGGTACCTTTCTGACGCCAGGGCTTCTTACCACCACCGGAAACGTCGGAACGGGTCTTTTGCTGCTTGGTACCCTGACGAGCACCAGCCATGTACGCGACAACGGCTTGGTGAACCAGGGTTTCGTTAAACTCGGTTGCAAAGGTCAGATCGGAAACTTCGATCGCGCTTGCACCAGCTACATTCAGATTCATGGTAACTCCCCCTTAACCCTTGGCCTTGACCGCCGGGCGAACGATAACGTCGCTACCGGTAGCGCCAGGCACGGAGCCCTTGATGAGCAGCAGGTTACGCTCAGCGTCAACGCGAACGACCTCAAGAGTCTGCACGGTTACCTGCTCGGCACCCATGTGACCAGACATCTTCTTGCCCTTGAATACACGGCCAGGGGTCTGACACTGACCGATGGAACCGGGTACACGGTGGGAAATAGAGTTACCGTGGGTAGCGTCCTGGCCGCGGAAATTCCAGCGCTTGATGGTACCGGCAAAGCCTTTACCCTTGGACTGACCAGTTACATCCACCTTCTGACCTGCTTCAAACAGGCCAACAGTCAGCTCGGAGCCAGTTTCGTACTGGGAGCTGTCTTCCAGGCGGAACTCGAGCACCTGGCGACCGGCAGCCGCATTGGCTTTGGCAAAATGCCCAGCCATCGGCTTGGTCACGCGATTGGCACGACGCTCACCCACAGTCACCTGAATGGCTTGATAGCCATCGGCTTCCAGGGTCTTAACCTGAGTAACGCGGTTCGGTTCTACTTCTACAACCGTAACCGGAATAGATACACCATCTTCAGTGAAAACGCGGGTCATACCGCATTTCCGGCCGACTAAACCAATAGTCATTTTGTAAACCTCATGAGTGCACGGGGCTATTACCCGCTATGGCCGCCCAACACAGGGCGTTACACGACCTTTAGCCCCCGTTGTGGGGCTATCAGCCGAGGCTGATCTGAACCTCTACACCTGCAGCCAGGTCCAGCTTCATCAGCGCATCAACAGTTTTGTCGGTGGGCTGAACGATATCCAGCACCCGCTTATGGGTACGGATTTCATACTGATCGCGCGCGTCTTTGTTGACGTGCGGCGAAATCAGAACAGTAAAACGCTCTTTACGAGTCGGCAAAGGGATCGGACCACGCACCTGAGCCCCAGTACGTTTCGCGGTATCCACGATTTCCTGGGTAGATTGATCGATCAGGCGATGGTCAAAAGCTTTCAACCGAATACGGATCTGTTGGTTCTGCATTTGACCAGAAACTCCAAGCAACTGATTTCAGGCGCAGCCGGTCAACGGATGCACCCGTCCAAGGGAGGCGCAATTCTACTGATGCGTCCCATCACTGTCAACCAAAAGAAAAGCCCCCGCAATGCGAGGGCTTTTCCCTTGTACAACTCAGATCATCACTCGATGATCTTGGCTACCACACCGGCGCCAACGGTACGA
>NZ_NTMR01000003.1 GCF_002307495.1 Pseudomonas abyssi
CAGTCAACATACAAGGGCCACAGCATGCTGTGGCCGTCGGGTGCTACGCCGGCGTTCGCGCAGGCATGGCCCATCGCTTGCCGACGATGGTGGATGTACATCATGCTTTTCATTCATCGCGGCCCTGCGCACAATGCCGCGATGAACTCTGACCGTGAAGATGCTGCCATGACCTCTGAAGACCTGCCCCTCTCCGGCCGCCGTATTGCGCTGCCCGAGAGTCGTGAACTCGACCTGTTTGCCGACATGCTGATCAAGCGTGGTGCGGGTGTGCTGCGCTGTCCGCTGGTGGCGATCCATGACGCGCCTGACCCGGCGCCAGTGCTGGCCTGGATGCATACGCTGATCAGCCAACCGTTTGACCGTTTGATTCTGCTGACGGGCGAGGGCTTGCGACGCATGCTGGCGCTGGCCGAGCGTCAGGGTGGCAGCCTGCAGGCAGACTTTATTGCCGCTCTGGAAGGCATTCCCAAGCTGACTCGCGGCCCCAAGCCGGGCGCTGCGCTGCGCAAGGTGGGTCTCAAGGCAGACCAGGTTGCGGTGTCGCCGACCACTGAAGGCGTGATCGAGACCCTCAAGGACGAGAATCTGCGCGGTCAGCGTATCGGCGTGCAACTCTACGGCACTGATCCAAACCGTCGGCTGGTGGAGTTTCTTGTCGGCGCCGGTGCCGAGGTCAGCACCGTAGCACCCTACATTTATGCTGATGATGTGGAGGATGCACAGGTCGACGCGCTGATTGATGCGCTGTTGGCGACCGAGGTAGATGCCATCGCCTTCACCAGCGCCACCCAGGTGCGCCGCCTGCTGCAGATTGCCAAGCGGCGGGAGCAGGGTGAGGCAGCGCTGCTGTCGGCGCTGGGCCGCATCAAGGTGGCTGCCGTTGGGCCGGTGGTGGCCGACGAGCTGACTGCATGTGGCGTGCAGGTAGATTTGATGCCCGAGAGTAGTTTCTTTATGAAGCCACTGGTGCGTGAGCTGGTGAAGGTGCTGGGCACGCGTTGAATCGCCCTGTGCCTCCGGCAAGGCGGGCGGCAAAAAGGGTGCGAATCCAGCGGCAATACGCCCTGGCTCTTGTCACGCGCAGATGCTGGGGCAACAATGCGGTTTTGCTCACGCCATAGCACCAAGGACGCTGGATGACCACCGAACCCGCCGCACTGCGCCTTAACCCCGAACAGCTCACCGCCCCCATCGACCTCGATAATCTTGGCTTTGCCACCACCGACGATCTGGAACCCTTCCGCGGCATTCTTGGCCAAGAGCGGGCCGTTGAGGCGCTGCAGTTTGGCGTCGCAATGAGCCGGCCCGGTTATAACGTCTTTGTTATGGGCGAGCCGGGCACTGGTCGTTTCTCCTACGTCAAACGCTATCTGCAGGCCGAGGCCAAGCGTCAGATCACGCCGCAGGACTGCGTCTACGTCAACAACTTCGACGAGCCGCGCGAGCCTTGGGTGATCAGCTTGACGCCAGGCTCCGCCGGACAGCTGATCGAAACCATCGAAACGCTGATCGACAACCTGCTGGCGACTTTTCCTGCGGCCTTTGAGCACCCGTCCTATCAGCAGAAGAAAAACGCCATCGACCGCGCCTTCAATCAGCGCTACGACCGGGCGTTGGATGCGGTCGAGCGGCTGGCGCTGGAAAAGAGCATCGCGCTCTACCGCGACGCGCAGAACATCGCCTTTACGCCGATGAAAGAAGGTAAGGCGCTGGATGAAGCCGAGTTTGCCCAGTTGCCCGAAGAGGAGCGCGACCGCTTTCATGCAGACATCTCTGCGCTGGAAGAAAACCTCAACGAGGAGCTCTCCAGCCTGCCGCAGTGGAAGCGCGAATCCAGCAACCAGTTGCGTGAGCTGAACGAGGAAACCATCACCGACGCGCTGCAGCCACTGCTGGAGCCGCTGCTGGAAGCCTATAGCGGCAACCAGGCGGTGTGCGACTACCTGCAGGCAATGCGTCAGAACCTGCTCAAGACGGTGATTGATCAGCTGGTTGAGGAGCGCGCGCTGGAGAGCCGGCCGGACGCCTACAAGAAGCAGCTGCTGACCGAGCAGTACTGCCCCAGCCTGATCGTTGGCCATGCGACCAACGGCGGTGCGCCCGTGGTGCACGAGCCGCACCCGTCCTACGACAACCTGTTTGGCCGGATCGAATACTCGCCGGAGCAGGGCGCGTTGGTCACCAGCTATCGCCACATCCGCTCCGGTGCCCTGCATCGGGCCAACGGTGGCTATCTGCTGCTTGAAGCGGAGAAGCTGCTGAGTGAGCCCTTTGTCTGGGATGCGCTCAAGCGTGCGCTGCACTCACGGCAGCTGAAAATGGAGTCCCCCTGGGCGGACATGGGGCGTCTGGCGACGGTCACTCTGACGCCACAGGTGCTGCCGCTGAACCTTAAGGTCGTGATCATCGGCTCACGGCAGGTCTATTACGCCCTGCAGGACCTGGATCCGGATTTTCAGGAGATGTTTCGCGTGCTGGTCGACTTTGACGAGGACCTGCCGCGCACACCCGACAGTGTCGAGGGCATGGCGCAGTTGCTCAAGACGCGTACCTCGGAGGAGGGGCTGGCACCGCTCAGCGCCGCGGCTGTGGCGCGAGTACTGACCTACAGTACCCGGCTGGCCGAGCACCAGGCGCGGCTGTCGGCGCGTATCAGTGACATTTTCCAGCTGGTCGCTGAGGCTGACTTTCTGCGCCAGCTGGCCGGTGACCCTTTGACCGATACCGCGCACATCGAGCGCGCCCTGCGGGCCAAGGAAACGCGTACCGGCCGGGTCAGTGCGCGTATTCGTGAGGACATGGTGTCCGGCGTGATCCTGATCGACACCGACGGTGCAGCCGTTGGCAAATGCAACGGCCTGACGGTACTGGAAGTTGGCGACTCGGTGTTTGGCTTGCCAGCGCGTATCAGCGCCACCGTGTATCCGGGCGGCAGCGGTATTGTGGACATTGAACGCGAGGTCAACCTCGGCCAGCCGATTCACTCCAAGGGGGTGATGATTCTCACCGGTTTTCTGGGTAGCCGCTATGCGCAGAAATACCCGCTGGAGATCTCCGCCAGCATTGCGCTGGAGCAGTCCTACGGCTACGTGGATGGCGACAGCGCCTCGCTGGGTGAAGTCTGCACCCTGATCTCCGCGCTCTCTCGCACGCCACTCAAACAGTGCTTTGCCATTACCGGCTCGATCAATCAGTTCGGCGAGGTGCAGGCGGTGGGAGGCGTTAACGAGAAGATCGAGGGCTTCTTCCGCTTGTGCCAGGCCCGTGGCCTGACCGGGGAGCAAGGGGTTATCATTCCGCGCTCCAACGTGCCTAACCTGATGCTGGATGAAGAGGTATTGCAGGCGGTGCGTGCTGGTGAGTTCGCCGTGTATGCCGTGTCCTGCGTTGATCAGGCGCTGGCATTGCTGGCGGGTGCGCCGGCCGGTGAGTTGAACGCCGAGGGTGACTTTACCGAGGGCAGCATCAACGCCCTGGTGGTCGCGCGGTTGGCCGAAATCGCCGAGCGGGATCGCGAAGAGGATGAAGACGGGGAACAGGCCGACGCTGAGGGTAAGTGACAAAAGGCCACTATGTCTCGCGCCGCACCTGCTCTGGTGCGGTTCACGGGGTTCTGTCTACAGGGTTATCCACAGCTTTGGCTGCGCCGCGCTGCTGCGACGGGGCGTCGCGTGGGCGCATTTGTAGCTTGACGCGGGCTTGTTCATCTGAGTTTTGATTGGCTTGCGGTCAAGCCAGAGGCGGCATATGGGCTGGGCTGCAAGCCTGCGAAGAGTAAAAGGCGCGGCTGCTGTAACCGTTGTGCAAAAAACACACTGTTTGCCGAAGTCGCCGAGTTTATAAGGCACAGGGCGGTTTATCAGACCACTGCACACAGACTTATCCACAGATACTGTGCACAACTGTTCTGACCATGAGTTATCTACACGAGGCACTATTGTTTATGGAACGTTTACTGGAAAACATGATGTATTCGGCGCGCTGGATTCTGGCGCCCATCTACTTTGGCCTGTCATTCGCGTTGCTGGCCCTGGCGGTCAAGTTCTTCCAGGAGCTCATTCATCTGGCGCCGCACCTGCTTGAAACCGCCGAGGCTGACCTGATTCTGGTTGTGCTCTCGCTGGTGGACATGGCATTGGTCGGTGGCTTGCTGGTCATGGTCATGATCTCCGGCTACGAGAACTTTGTGTCCCAGCTAGATATCGACGAAGGTAAGGAGAAACTCAGCTGGCTGGGCAAGATGGACTCCGGTTCGCTGAAAATGAAGGTGGCAGCGTCCATCGTTGCCATCTCTTCGATCCACCTGCTGAAGGTATTCATGAACGCGACCAACATCGATAACGACAAGCTGATGTGGTACGTCGTGATTCACCTGACCTTTGTTGTGTCGGCTTTTGCCATGGGCCTGCTGGACAAGCTAGCCAAAGACAAGAGTTACGACTGATTGTCTGTATAATTTTGTTGCTTTTTTGATCGTGGTGTATAGTCTCTGTATAGGTTTTTGGAGGCATAGCCATGACCCTGGAAGAACTGCATAGCGCCGCGCGTGAGGGCCAGCTGCAGCGTTTATCGCTGCTGTCTCAGGAAGGCAGCCTGTATTTGGTTGAGGCCCGCATCGACGGTCATACCGCGCTGCTGTGCGACGAGGGTGTGGCAAAGCCGCGGCACTTCCGCTCGCTGGTCGATGCGCGACGGGCGCTCAAGGAATTGGCCTGGCCGAGCATTGATCTGGTACACCTGAATGTTGCCGATGAGGCGTGCGCCGGCGATCCCTTGAGCCCGGCGGCAGCTCAGGGGGCGATGCGGCTGCGTTTGCCACTCCGGCCGTGAGTGTGCGCCGCCTGGTGCTGCTGCTGGGTGATCAACTGGACCCGGAGATCAGCAGCCTGCGTGACGCCGATCCGCAGCGCGATTGCATTCTGTTGGTCGAAGCGGCCGAAGAAGGGCGCTACGTCCCCCATCATCCGCAGAAAATCCTGTTTATCCTCTCGGCCATGCGCCACTTCGCCGGGTATCTGCGCGAGCAGGGTTTTACCGTTGATTACATCACCCTGGATGACCCCGCTAACACCGGTAGCCTGCACGGTGAGCTGGCGCGTGCCCGTGAGCGATACAAGCCAGATAGCATCCTGTTGACCGAGCCGGGGGAGTGGCGGTTGCTGGAGCGCTTTTGTCAGCGTCAGTCCGACTGGCCCGAGCTTGAATTGCGTGCTGATACGCGCTTCTTCTGCAGCAAGGAGCGCTTTGCTCGCTGGGCTCATGGGCGCAAGCAACTACGCATGGAGTATTTCTACCGCGAGATGCGCCGAGAAAGCGGCCTGTTGATGACGCCTGATGGCGAGCCGGAGGGTGGTGCCTGGAATTTTGATGCGGATAACCGCAAAGCGCTGCCGCGTGGTACCAGAGCGCCGGCGCAGGCGCATTTTCCAGCAGACCGCATAACCCGTGACGTCGAGGGGCTGGTGCGTAAACACTTTGGCGGCCACTACGGCCGGCTGGACGGTTTCGACTACCCGGTGACGCATGCAGACGCGGATGCCCTGTGGCAGCATTTTCGTCAGCACGCACTGGCCTGCTTCGGTGATTATCAGGACGCCATGGCGACTGATGAGCACTGGTTGTTCCACGCCCGCATTGCCGCGGCCATGAACATTGGGTTGCTGGACCCAAGGCGCGTCTGTCTGGACGTCCAGGCGGATTGGCAGGCCGGGGCCATTCCGTTGAACGCAGCGGAAGGCTTTATTCGCCAGATTCTGGGGTGGCGAGAGTATGTGCGGGGCATCTACTGGCTGATGATGCCGGAGTATGCCGAGCGTAACGCCTTTGGCAACCAGCGCGCCTTGCCCGAGTTCTACTGGACCGGCCAGACCCGCATGCGCTGCATGCAGCAGGCCATCGGTCAGACCCTCGAACATGCCTACGCTCACCATATTCAGCGGCTGATGGTGACGGGCAATTTTGCCCTGCTGGCGGGGGTTGAACCCACGCAGATCTGTGATTGGTATCTGGCGGTTTATATGGACGCCTTTGACTGGGTAGAGCTGCCCAATACGCTGGGCATGGTGATGCACGCTGACGGCGGGTTTCTTGGCTCCAAGCCCTATTGTGCCAGCGGCCAATATATCAAGCGCATGTCCGACTATTGCACGGGCTGTCGCTACAAGGTCAGCGAGCAGACCGGGGCCAAGGCGTGCCCGTTCAATGCGTTGTACTGGCATTTCATCATGCGCCACCGTGAGCAACTGCGCGGTAACCCGCGCATGGGGCTGGTGTACCGCAATCTGCAGCGCATGCCAGAGGCGAAGCAGCAGGCGTTGTGGGACTGGGGTGAGCACCTGCTGGCGCGGCTGGACGCGGGCGAGGCGTTATGAGGCGCAAGGGCGACTTGCCACAGAAGGTCTGCGCGGTCTGTGGCCGCCCCTTCAGCTGGCGGCGCAAGTGGGCTTTGTGCTGGGATGAGGTGCGATACTGCTCGGAACGCTGCCGACGAACGCGCCGCAATTGATGCTCAGCTGGCGGCCAGCACGATGAATTTGGGCGCCGCTGCCACTTGCTCTATGGTGTCAAAGTAGCGCTTGAGCGTCTGGTGATAGCCCAGATGGCGGTTGCCTACCACCAGCAGCCGGCCGCCCGGGGCGAGCGCGTGGTGGCTCTGGCGAAACAGCCGTCGGGCGATTTGGTCGCCGACCACCTGTTGCTGGTGGAAGGGCGGGTTGCAGAGGATCAGGTCTGCGCTGTTCGTTGTGGCCTCGCTCAGGCCATCGCCGACGACAAAGTGAGCGCTGCGTCCGGGAAAGGCCTCGGCAAAGTTGTCGCGCGCCGAGGCCACCGCCGCCCAGGACTCGTCGATAAAGGTGAGTTGTATGTGCGGATTGCGCTGGGCAGCCAGCAAGCCGAGCGCGCCATTGCCGCAACCCAGATCAACCACCCGGGCTTCGCCCAGGTCGGCAGGAATACAGGGCAGCAACACGCGGGTGCCGATATCCAGCTTCTCGCGGGAGAACACGCCGGGGCGGTTGCGCAGCTGCAGGTCTGTGCCCTCCAGCGGGTAATGGCTGGTCAGGTCGCGGATGCCAGGCTGCAGGGATGGGTCGTATTGGCACTGCAACAGGCGAGCCTTTTTCCAGCCGAGCGAAGCCTGGTAGGGGCCGATGTGCGCAGCCAGCAGGTCTCCGGCGCTGGGCGGCAGGTGCTTGATCATGCTGCCTGCCAGCAGCAGCGCCCGGTCAGCCAGCAGCGGACGCAGTCGTTGCAGCTGGTCCTGCAGCAGACTCAGGCTCTTGGGGATACGCAGCAATACCTGCTGATAGCGAGCTGTGGGTGTCTCGGTACTGTTAAAAAAACGCACGGCGTCGCTGCCCAGTCCGTTCGCCGCCAGGTTGCTCTGCAGCGCTCGCCAACTCATCCAGGAGTCACCCCAGCTGTGCACGGTCTTGCCTGCCGCCGCCAACGCGCAGGCCAGTGCGCCAAAGCCGTCGTTGATCACCAGTAGCGGCTGGTCGCTTTCCGGCTCTTGCTGTACCCGTTGCAGCAGATACAGGTCAGCAGTATCGAAGGCTTGAAGCGCGGCATTGCGGGAGGCGGGGTAGCGCTGCAATTGCAGCGTGCCGTAGGGCGTGGTGCAGGAGAGCATGGCGGGCCAGTGCGTTGAACGGGGGCGGCAGTATAGCATCGAGCGGGGGCGGTGCCCCGCTCCGGGTGGCGGCCCTCAGGCTTGTTTCTGGTCTTTCAGCAGGTCGCGAATCTCGCTCAGCAGTACTTCTTCCTTCGACGGCGCTGGCGGGGCGGCGGGCGCTGCCTCTTCCTTTTTCTTCAGGCTGTTCATCACACGTACGGCAACAAAGATGGCGGCAGCGATGATGATGAAGTCCACCACGCTTTGAATGAACAGGCCGTAGCCAATGGCGACTTCAGCGGCTTCTCCTTCGGCTTCCTTGAGCACGATCGACAGCTCGTTGAAGTTGACGCCACCGATCAGCACGCCCAGTGGCGGCATCACGATGTTGTTGACGAAAGAGGAGACGACCTTGCCAAAGGCGGCGCCGATGATGATACCCACGGCCATGTCGACGACATTGCCGCGCATTGCAAAGGTCTTGAATTCGCTCAGCAGCTTCATGCTTGTAGTCCTTGTCTGACGCCCCGTTGGCGTGCCTTGATCATAGCCAGCTGCCGGCGTTCATACCAAGCGTTATATGTCGCGCGCTCAGTGCTCTTTCAGTGCATCAGTCAGGGTCTCGCAGACGATGCGCAGCGCCTGAATGCGCGCGTAGCGTTTGTTCTCTGCTGGAATCAGGTGCCAGGGGGCTTGGCGCGTGGAGCAGTGTTCGACCATGTCGTTCATCGCCTGCGCGTAGTCGGGCCAGCGCTCGCGATTGCGCCAGTCTTCCTCGGTCAACTTGTAGCGCTTGACCGGGGACTCCTCGCGGGCCTTGAAGCGCTTCAGTTGCTCCTCTTCGGTAATCGCCAGCCAGAACTTGATCACCAGGGTGCCGCTATCGCTCAGTTGCTGCTCGAAATCATTGATTTCGCCATAGGCTCGTTGCCAATCGGGGGCTTCGCAGAAGCCTTCGACCCGCTCGACCAGTACCCTGCCGTAGTAGCTGCGGTCGAAGACCACCACGTTGCCCGGTGCCGGAATGCGTCGCCAGAAGCGCCAGAGATAGGGCATGCGGCGTTCTTCGTCGGTAGGTGCGCTGGTGCCGTGCACGCGCAGAATCCGTGGGTCCAGGCACTGCGTGATGCGTCGGATAGTGCCGCCTTTACCGGCCGCGTCGCTGCCTTCAAAGACCAGCAGCAGCGAGCGACGAGCAAAGCGTGGATGCTGGATCAGCTCGCGCAGTCGCGCCTGCCAGGTTTCCAGCTGCGCTTGGTAGTCATCTTTGTCCAGCGCCAGGCTGTAGTCCAGCTGGCCCAGATAGTCGCGCTGGGCTGGCTGCCAGCCATAGACCGGCCGTGGTGCCGGCTCGCAGGCCAGGCGCTGGCGCATGGCCTCGAGCACGATCTGGCCAATGCGCTGGTCGCGTTCGTGTGGGTCTGCTGCGGGCACGCGAATCCAGGGCGCGCCTTGGGTGGAGGTCAGCTCGGTCATCAGCCGGGCACCTTCGCGTACCTTCTCGTAATCGGCCGCGCTGAAATCGCCCCACTCGCGCATGGCGACGGTCTGCTTCAGCAGGGCCGGGTCGATGCGCTGGTGCTTGCCCTGCTGGTCATCGGTCAGGTGCAGCCAGATCTTGACCAGAATGATGCCCTCGTCGTTGAGCAGGCGCTCAAAGCGCAGAACTTGCTGCATCTGGGCGGTAAAGCGAGGAATGCTCATCTGGCCGCGGCTCAGGCGCATCAGTGGCTGGTGGTACCAGGAGCCGAGGTAGAAACCCAGCTCGCCCGTTGGCGGCAGGGTGCGCCAGTAGCGCCAGAGCCTCGGCATGCGGCGCTCCACCCCTTTGGGCAGGGCAAAGGCACGGGTGTTGAGGTAGCGGTTGTCGAGCCATTCGTAAAAGCTGTGAATAATCTCGGCCTTGCCGGCAAAGTCGTTACCGCTGATCAGCAGCAGTACCGAGCCATGCTGCAGGGTGCGCAGCTCGAACTGGGCCTCGAGCAGCTCTTCGCGCAGGGCCTCGCGTTCTGCCTTGCGTTTGCGGTGGTGGTCCTTGTCGCTCATGCGGGCACCTTTGACCAGTCAACCTCAGGGATTTGCTCGTAGGCCGGGCGGGCCAGCAGGTAACCTTGGAAAAGGTAGACGCCTATGTCGCGCAGGAAGGTCAGCTCGGCGACGGTCTCGACGCCCTCGGCAATGACCTCGATACTGAGCGCCTGACAGACGCCGAGAATGCCGCGCACGATGGCCTGACGAACCGGATCGCGGTCAATGTTGCGCAGCAGCGCCATATCCAGCTTGATGATATCGGGCTGAAATTCGGCCAGCAGGTTCAGACCCGAGTACCCAGCGCCAAAGTCGTCGATGGCGGTCTTGAAACCCCGGCGGGTGTATTCGCCGAGAATGCTCTTGAGATGATCGTGATCGGCGACCTGCTCTCCCTCCGTTACCTCGAACAGCAGGCGCTCCGGCGGGAAGTTGTAGCGCTTGGCAGCTTCCAGTGTGGCGCGGATACAGGTCGCCGGCTCGTAGACGGCGTTGGGCAGAAAGTTAATGCTGACGTAGCAGGATAACTGCAGGCGAGCGGCCAGCTCGACGGCCTTAACTCGGCAGGCCTGGTCAAATTGATACCGGTTGTCGTCGGTCACCTGTGCCAGAATGGCGGCGGCGCCGCTGCCGTCGGTGCCGCGCACCAACGCTTCGCAGGCAAACAGGCTGCGGTTGCGCACATCGACAATCGGCTGAAAGGCCATGCTGAATTCAAAGGGCAGAGCGGGGCGCTCTGTGCACGCACGGCAGGGTGGCGGGGATGGGGATTCGCTCGTCATGGTATCGGATCCTTACGACTGACTCGCTGCCTCTTGTCAGTCTTTATGGGCGACAGTGCGCAGTGTTACGTTGCCGCCCGAATTGGCGACAGACCTTAGGTTGCCAGTATGGCACGATGCAAGCAAAGCATGTTGAGACCGATATGGCCAAACAAAAACGCGTATACGGTTGCACCGAGTGCGGTGCGACGTTTTCCAAGTGGGCAGGGCAATGCCCAGAGTGCCAGGCCTGGAACTCGATGGTTGAGACCGTGGTGGACACCACGCCAACGGGCGGTAGTTCGTCACGTTCAAGCAACTGGACCGGCCAGCAGGCGCAGATCAAGACCCTGGCCGAAGTAACCACCGAAGAAACGCCGCGTCAGGCCAGCGGCTCCTCGGAGCTGGACCGGGTGCTGGGCGGTGGTTTGGTAGGCGGTTCTGTGGTGCTGATTGGCGGTGATCCCGGGATCGGCAAGTCCACCATCTTGCTGCAGACCCTGTGCCGTCTGGCCCAGAGCATGCCAGCACTGTATGTCACCGGTGAAGAGTCGCAGCAGCAAGTCGCCATGCGTGCCCGCAGGCTCGGGTTGCCGGAGGACAAGCTGAAGGTGATGACCGAGACCTGCATCGAAAGCATTGTCGCGACTGCGCGGCATGAGCAGCCCAAAGTCATGGTGGTGGACTCGATTCAAACCATTTTTACCGAGCAGCTGCAGTCTGCCCCGGGCGGCGTGGCTCAGGTGCGTGAAAGTGCCGCGCTGTTGGTGCGCTATGCCAAGCAAAGCGGTACGGCGATCTTTCTGGTCGGGCATGTGACCAAGGAGGGTTCGCTGGCGGGTCCGCGGGTACTGGAGCACATGGTCGATACCGTGCTGTATTTCGAAGGCGAGGCTGATGGTCGCTACCGCATGCTGCGCGCCGTGAAGAACCGCTTTGGTGCGGTCAACGAGCTGGGCGTGTTTGCCATGACCGACAAGGGTCTGAAGGAGGTCGCCAACCCCTCGGCGATTTTCCTGTCACGCTATGACGCGCCGATTCCGGGTAGCGTGGTGATGGCCACCTGGGAGGGCTCACGCCCCATGCTGGTGGAAGTGCAGGCGCTGGTCGATACCAGCCATTTGGGCAATCCGCGGCGGGTGACCCTTGGCCTGGATCAGAACCGACTGGCCATGCTGCTGGCGGTGTTGCACCGCCACGGTGGCGTGGCGACCTACGACCAGGATGTGTTCGTCAACGTGGTGGGCGGAGTGAAGGTGCTGGAGACTGCCGTTGACTTGGCGTTGCTGGCGGCGGTGATGTCCAGCCTGCGCAACCGGCCTCTGCCGATGGATTTGATGGTGTTCGGCGAGTTGGGCCTCTCGGGCGAAATTCGCCCGGTACCCAGCGGCCAGGAGCGCCTCAAGGAAGCCGCCAAGCACGGCTTCACCCGCGCCATCGTGCCCAAGGCCAATGCGCCTAAGGAGTCACCCAAGGGGATGCAGGTCATCGCGGTGACCCGATTGGATCAGGCGTTGGCGGCGATATTCGAGTAGCAGCGGCCTAGCCGCTGCTACAGCTGCAAGCTGCAAGCTACAGCTACAAGCTACAAGCTACAAGCTGCAAGCGAAAAGCTGGAGGAAAAGCGCCCGGGGCTAGTCGCTGGGGCAGAGGCTCTCTCAGCTTGTTGAGGCTTGAGGCTTGAGGCTTGAGGCTTGAGGCTTGCAGCTGCGGCGCTCGCCGCCGCCTACAGCAACGCCCCCAACTCACGCTCCAGCAGTGCCTCATCACCCAGGTTGAGGGCGATGAGGCGGCGCAGGTGGCTGATGGAGTCGAGATCGATGTGTTGGCATTCGAACCCCAATAGGCCTTCCTCGGCGTGGGCGAGGGTGACCTCCATGCGAATCTGGTTGGCGCCGGCCAGCTCGATGAGGGCGATGAAGGGGGCGCGAGCGCGCTGCGCATCCCATCCATCGGGTTCCAGCAGCAATAGGCCGCGCAGAGAAACATCCACCAGTTGCACGGTAATGCACCAGTCATCCTGCTGCAGCAAGGTATGCCCGTCGAAGGGGACGCGGCTGAAGCGGCGGCGATCATCG
This sequence comes from Pseudomonas abyssi, assembly GCF_002307495.1. Lineage (GTDB taxonomy): Bacteria > Pseudomonadota > Gammaproteobacteria > Pseudomonadales > Pseudomonadaceae > Halopseudomonas > Halopseudomonas abyssi. The sequence continues at coordinate 12,486 of NZ_NTMR01000003.1, forward strand.
TGCATGGTCGGCTCCTGTCACTGGGACGGCTATTCGAAAGCGCGGATCAAGTCCACATGCGACCTGGCGGCCAGGCAGGCCGCTCAAGCAGGCAGCGGACGTGTTGTGTTGGCCTGCTTGAGCCCGTCCGGAGGGCGTGCGGAATTGGTTTGTGCTTTCCTTACTATAGCTGCTTTTTCAGACCACACCCTGTGCCAGCATGGCGTCGGCCACTTTGACGAAACCGGCAATATTGGCGCCGCGAACGTAGTCGATATGACCGTCCTCGTCCTTGCCGTAGTGCTCGCACGCGGCATGGATCGACTGCATGATGCCATGCAGCTTCTCGTCTACCTCGCCCGCACTCCAATGCAGGCGCATGGCGTTCTGGCTCATCTCCAGGCCGCTGACCGCGACACCGCCCGCATTGGCTGCCTTGCCCGGCGCAAACAGCACGCGGTGTTCCTGCAGCAGGTCAACGGCTTCCAGTGTGCTGGGCATGTTGGCCCCTTCGGCCACGGCAATGCAGCCGTTGTCGATCAAGCTGCGCGCGTCGTCGGCGTCCAGCTCGTTCTGGGTGGCGCAGGGTAGCGCGATGTCGCAGGGCAGATGCCAGGGGCGCTGGCCAGCGATAAACTCGCAGCGGTCACCGTGCAGGGCGTCGAGGCGGCCACGCTGCTCGTTCTTCAGGGTCATCAGCGCATCCCATTGCTCCAGCGTCATGCCGTCCGGGTAGTACAGGGTGCCGCCGGAGTCGGACACGGAGATGACCCTGCCGCCGAGTTCCAGCACTTTCTGCGCTGCGTACTGGGCGACATTGCCCGAGCCGGAAATCGCCACACGCTTGCCTTCTATCTGCTGGTCGCGTTGCTTGAGCATTTGCTCGGCAAAATAGACGCAGCCATAGCCGGTGGCTTCCGGGCGGATCAGGCTGCCGCCGTAGGCAATGCCTTTGCCGGTCAGCACAGAGGTAAATTCGTTGCGCAGGCGCTTGTATTGGCCATACAGGTAGCCAATTTCACGGGCGCCAACACCGATATCGCCGGCGGGGATATCCAGGTCTGCACCAATATGGCGCGACAATTCGGTCATAAAGGCCTGACAAAAACGCATGATCTCGCCGTCGCTTTTGCCCTTGGGGTCAAAGTCCGAGCCGCCCTTGCCACCGCCCAGCGGCAGGCTGGTCAGCGCATTCTTGAATACCTGTTCAAAGGCGAGGAACTTGAGGACCCCGAGGTTGACCGACGGGTGGAAGCGCAGGCCGCCCTTGTACGGGCCGATAGCGCTGTTCATCTGTACGCGATAGCCGCGGTTGACCTGGACCACGCCCTGGTCATCGACCCAGCAGACGCGAAACTGGATCACCCGCTCAGGCTCGATCAGGCGCTCGATGATACCGGCACGCAGGTACTTGGGGTTGGCTTCCAGGAAGGGCCACAGGGTGCTCAGCACCTCTTCGGCCGCTTGATGGAATTCTGGCTGGTAGGGATCGCGGAGCTTCAGTTCGGTCAGGCAGGCAGCCAGGGTCGGAGTCATGTCTGGGGTCACTTTTTTATACGTTCAGGGCGGAAAAGTGTAAACCTACCAGAGCACTGCGCGCACAGGAATGGTGCGCGCGGAAAATTATGTTGTGTAATTGTGTTTGTTTTTGGTGCGCCATGTCGGCGGCTCAGGCGAGCCGCTGACACTCAGCAGTCTCAGGCCAGCTTTTTGTAACGCACGCGGTGCGGCTGCGCGGCTGCATCACCCAGGCGCTTCTTGCGGTCCGCTTCGTACTCGGTGTAGTTGCCTTCGAAGAAGGTTACCTGCGAGTCGTCCTCGTACGCGAGGATGTGGGTGGCGATACGGTCGAGGAACCAGCGATCGTGCGAGATCACGATGGCTGCGCCCGGGAAGTCCAGCAGGGCTTCTTCCAGTGCGCGCAGGGTTTCAACGTCCAAGTCGTTGGACGGTTCGTCGAGCAGCAGTACGTTAGCGCCTTGCTTGAGGGTCAGGGCCAGGTGCAGACGGCCGCGCTCACCACCGGACAGGTCCTTGACGAACTTCTGCTGGTCGGAGCCCTTGAAGTTGAAGCGGCCCACGTAGCCACGTGATGGCATCTCGTAGTTGCCGACCTTGATCTGGTCGAAGCCGTCGGATACCTGCTCCCACACGGTCTTGTTGCCGTCCAGGTTGTCGCGGCTCTGGTCGACGCTGGCGATCTGCACGGTTTCACCAATGTCGATGGTGCCGCTGTCGGGTTGCTCTTTGCCGGTGATCATGCGGAACAGGGTCGATTTACCGGCGCCGTTACCACCGATCACGCCGACAATCGCACCCTTGGGTACGGCGAATGACAGGTTGTCGATCAGTACGCGATCGCCAAAGCCCTTGGTCACGCCATTGAACTCGATGACCTTGTCACCCAGACGCGGGCCGGCGGGAATGTAGATTTCGTTGGTCTCGCTGCGCTTCTGGAATTCCTGCGATTGCAGTTCTTCAAAGCGTTGCAGACGGGCCTTGGACTTGGCCTGACGGCCCTTGGCACCCTGGCGTACCCACTCCAGCTCGGCCTTCATGGCCTTGGCGTGGGAGGCTTCCTGCTTGGCTTCGGAGGCCAGACGAGCGGCCTTGGATTCCAGCCACTGGGAGTAGTTGCCTTCGAACGGGATGCCCTGGCCGCGATCCAGCTCGAGAATCCAGCCGGCGACGTTGTCGAGGAAGTAACGGTCGTGGGTAATGGCCACCACGGTGCCGGGGAAGTCGTGCAGGAACTGCTCCAGCCAGGCGACGGAGTCGGCGTCCAGGTGGTTGGTCGGTTCGTCCAGCAGCAGCATGTCGGGGGCCGACAGCAGCAGGCGGCACAGGGCTACACGGCGCTTTTCACCACCGGACAGATGTTCGATCTTGGCATCCCAGGCCGGCAGGCGCAGGGCGTCGGCGGCCACTTCCAGCTGGCGCTCCAGGTTGTGACCGTCGGCGGCTTGCAAAATGGCTTCCAGCTTGCCCTGCTCGGCGGCCAGTGCATCGAAATCAGCATCGGGCTCGGCATAGGCGGCATAGACTTCGTCCAGGCGGGCCTGGGCGTTCTTGATCTCGCTGACGGCTTCTTCAACAATGTCGCGCACGGTCTTGCTGTCGTCCAGCTGCGGCTCCTGCGGCAGGTAACCGACCTTGATGCCGGGCATGGGGCGAGCTTCGCCCTCGATTTCGGTGTCGACACCGGCCATGATGCGCAGCAGGGTGGATTTACCTGCGCCGTTGAGGCCTAGTACGCCGATCTTGGCGCCCGGGAAGAAGGACAATGAAATGTCCTTGAGAATCTGACGCTTCGGGGGGACGACTTTCCCGACCCGGTGCATGCTATAAACGTAAGAACCTGTTTGTCCGTGTTTGTCACCTTTTGCCATCTTTTGAGATACCTGTAAGTCGGAGAATATAAGGCCTCCAGGCGGTTTTGCGCGCGACAGAGGCGGATCAAGAGAGTAATTATTTCGGTTTGCTGGCTAGTGTGCGTTACTAACCTTTCCAAAAGTTAGCTTTCGGGGAGGGCGAGCAGTGGCTCACCAGATTTTAGAAATAAAGGTAAATGGTGCAAGAAGAAAGGTGCTGGCAAGGCTAGCCCAACTGGCGTTTCAGGGCAAACCCTGAACCCCGCTCAGAGCCTGTCTGCAACGTGCAGCAGGCTGATCGATTGCGACCGGAAAAGTGACTAACTTGGATAACAACAAAAAAAACAGGTTGCCGCCTGCACGGGTAAAGGGCTCTGACGCTGTCATGCCTACCCACCTCGGCGTGGTGATGTTTGCGGTGGCGGCGCTGCTGCTGATGGCGCTGCTGGCCTGGCAGACGCGCACGGACTACCAGGGGCTGCAGCGTCAGCACCAGGTGCTGGTCGAGGAGTCGGTCTGGCTGATTGCCGATCAACTGGCGCTGAACCTGGCGACCAGCTCCAATGCCCTGATCTTTCTCCTTGATGCCCTTGATTCGCGCTCTGCCAATACGCGCCTGCAGGCGGTGCAGCAACTGCTGCCTGGCGTACACGGTGTTCATCTGGTGCATCTGGACCGGCTGCCTCGCGATGTTCGCGAGCCGTGGGTGCAAACCGCCCGCCGCTTGCAGTTGGGTGGCGAGACCTTTGGACTTGACTCCAGCGCCGAGCGTAATCGTCTGTTCTGGACGCTGGCCAGTCAGGAGCCGGGGCGCTTCTGGATCTTGAGCATGGACGAGCGTGTGCTCTCCTCACTGGTGGCCTCGCGTACCGGTCAGGGGTACATCTGGCTGCTCGAAGACACCGGACGAGCCCGGGTGCTGGTGCGCCAGCAACAGGAACGCGCGTCCTATCTGGGTAACACGGCCGTGACCGCTCAGGAGCGCTCGCAGGTGGCCTTCAGCGCGCCGGTCAGCGGCACCTTGTGGCAGGTGCGCGGTCTGGTCGAGCCGGATTATTACGCCCACCTGATGGCGCCCGTGTTGCTGGGCAAGATCGGGCTGCTGTCGATTTGCCTGCTGGTGCTGATGAGTGCCTTGTGGTTGTTGGGGCGGCAGTCGCGTACCACCCGTCAGCTGCAGCAGCGCCAGGATCAATCGCTGCGCAGCATGCTCGATACCGAGCGGCGTTATCAGGATGTCTTTCAGAATGTGGATATGGCCCTGTGCGTGATCGACCTGGTCGCGCTCAAACAGATGCTGCTGCGCGAGGGCATATTCAATGTCGAACAACTGGACGCCTGGTTGGAAGCCAACCCGCAACGCCATGGGCAGCTGTTGGACGAGGTCCGGGTGGTGGAAGCCAACCAGGTCGCTTTGGACCTGCTGCACTTGCCGAGCATTGATGCGTTGCAGACGCTGCTGCGTGGCCAGAGTCGATTGCGGCCCGGTGGAGCGCGCTATCAACTGGTGCTGGCGTTGGTCAACGGCGATGAACGCTTCGACGTGGAAACCCCGTTGCGCGCCCCCGATGGCAGTACTGCCTATGTCTGGATGGTCATGCGGCTGCCAGCTGATGTGGATTGCCTGCACGCCGTTACCCTCAGCATCACCGACCTCAGCCAGCGGCGCTCGGCCGAGCTGGTGCTGCGCCAAAGCCGCGAGTTCTGGGCGGGGGTGGTGCGTGCCTTGCCAGACCTTATCTATATTCGTGACACCAAATGGATGGGCACCGGCGACTTTGTCTTCAGTAACCGTACGCTGGCCAGCATGCTGGGCTACAGCAGCGAAGAAGAAGCAAAAATGGGGGCTGACTACCGCAATCTGCTGCTGCATCCGGATGACCGGGAATACATGGCTTTCAATCGTCGCCTGCAGCAGGTGATGGGTGATGGCCAGATGCTGGAGTGGAAGGTGCGCTGGCGCCACCGGGATCTTGGCTGGCGTTGGTTCAGTATCAGTTCCAAGGTGTTCAAGCGCGCGCCTGACGGCCGCGTGCAGCAGGTCATCGGTTTTGTCCGGGATATTCACCAGCAGACGTTGGCCAGTGAGGTCATTCAGCGCTCCGAAGCCCGTTACCGCCTGCTGACGGAAAATATTGCCGATATCGTCTGGTCCACCGACAGCGACTTCAAACCGGACTACATCAGTCCGTCAGTGAAGCGCCTGCTGGGCTACAGCCCTGCCTTTATGCTCAGTCCGGCGTCCCGCGAGGTGCTGGCCGATGAGCGCTTTGACAACTTCATGGCGTCCATTCGGGCCGAGCTGCGCGAGCAGGTACACGCGCCGGAGCGTATCCAGGTCCTGCGGCGTCAGGGCTATCACCGCCAGATCACCTTTGATTGCATCAAGGCGGACGGCCTGAAGTGCCCGTTGGAGGTGCGTGTGTCGCTGATGTGGAGCGCGCAGGGCCGCTTTTTGGGCTTGCTTGGCCTGGCGCGGGACATCAGTGAGCAGCGGCGTACCGAGAACCGCCTGCGCATGGCGGCAACGGTATTCGAGAACACCACCGGCGCTATCGTTGTGACGGACCCGGCGGGGTACATTGCGCAGGTTAATGAAAACTTTAGCCGAATCACCGGGTACTCGGCGGAACAGGTTATTGATCAGTTGCCTGCGATGCTGGTCGGTCAGCAGCATGAGTCGGCGTTTTACGCCGAGATTCTCCGTACCTTGCACAGCGAGGGTCGCTGGGAAGGGGAGCTCTGGCAGCAACGCAGCAACGGTGAGGGCTTCCCGACCTGGGCGGGTATCTCCGCGGTACATGACAACGACGGTGACCTGGTCAGCTATGTCTGCTTTTTTGTCGACATTAGCGAGCGCAAGGCAACCGAGGCGCGTATTGAAAGCCTGGCTTACTACGACGTGCTGACCGGGCTGGCCAACCGCACCCTGTTTCAGGACCGGCTGCAGGCCGCCTTGCAGCTGGCCGCGCGACGTGACGAGTGGGTGGCAGTGCTGTTTCTGGATCTGGACAGGTTCAAACCGATCAACGACAGTCTCGGCCATGCTGCCGGTGACCAGGTGCTGATCGACGTAGCTCATCGCCTGCGTGGCTGTGTGCGTGAAAGCGATACCGTCGCTCGCATGGGGGGTGATGAATTCACGCTGCTGCTGACCGGTCTGGCGGACCGCGAAGTGGCGCTCTCGGCCGCCATGCATGTGGGCGAAAAGGTCCTGCGAGCATTGGCGCCGGCCTTTGTCCTGCAGGGACGGGACTTCTTTGTCAGTGCCAGTATCGGCATTGCCTTCTATCCGCAAGACGGTGAGCAGAGCAGCATCCTGCTGAAGAATGCAGACACCGCGATGTACCATGCCAAGGCTTCCGGCAAGGACACCTTCCAGTTCTACCAGAGCGACATGAACGCCCGCGCGCTGGAGCGGCTGGCGCTGGAAAACGACCTGCGCCGTGCCGTCCAGGAGCAGGCATTCGAGCTGGCGTATCAACCCCAGTTCAGTTGTGCCGATGGCCGGCTGACCGGCGCCGAGGCGCTGCTGCGCTGGCAGCATCCCCAGCGAGGCCGGGTGTCGCCGGCGGAGTTTGTACCCATCGCTGAGGAACTGGGGCTGATTGGTACGCTGGGCGAGTGGGTGTTGGAGGAAGCGGCCCGGCAGACGGCTGCCTGGCAGGCTGAAGGGCTGCACCTGCCGCGTCTGGCGGTCAACCTGTCGTCGATGCAGTTCGATGATGGTGAGCTGGCCAGTCAGATCGTCACCATTCTCGAGCGTCACGGGCTGGCACCGTCGTTACTGGAACTGGAACTGACCGAAAGTATCCTGCTGCGTAACATCGACGCCACCATGCAGACGCTGGAGGCGCTCAAGCGCAAGGGTATGCACATCGCGATCGACGACTTTGGTACCGGCTACTCGGCGCTCAACTATCTGCGCGACTTCCCGATCGACACCTTGAAGATTGACCGCGGCTTTATCCACAGCATGCATCCGGGCAGCAGGGATGCGCGGCTGGCCGAAGCGATTGTTGCCATGGGCCGCAGCCTGGATTTGCGGGTGTTGGCAGAGGGGGTAGAAACCGCTGAACAATTCGCGTTGATCGGCCAGTTTGGCTGTGATGAGGTACAGGGCTACCATCTGGGGCGGCCGGTAAGCCCAGACGAGTTTCGCCAGCGCTGGTTGCAGCAGGCCCGCTGACTGTCTACGCCGCCGGTTGAGCGTAATTTGTTGGCAGCTGAGCGCTTTTCAAGTGCCAGCAGGCGGGGCTTGCGTTAAAATGCCGCCTCTTTTTCATCCGAACGACCTAGCAGGGGGCCGTTACATGTTTAGCCGTTCCAACGATATTGCCACTTTCGATGCTGATCTCTGGGCTGCCATGGAGCAGGAAGCCGTGCGTCAGGAAGAGCACATTGAACTGATTGCCTCGGAGAACTACACCAGCCCGGCAGTCATGCAGGCTCAGGGCTCGGTACTGACCAACAAGTACGCCGAGGGCTACCCGGGCAAGCGCTACTACGGTGGCTGCGAGCATGTTGATGTTGTGGAACAGCTGGCCATTGACCGTGCCAAGGAGCTGTTCGGCGCCGACTACGCTAACGTGCAGCCGCATGCCGGTTCGCAAGCCAATGCGGCCGTTTACCTGGCGCTGCTGCAGGCGGGTGACACCATTCTGGGCATGAGCCTGGCGCACGGTGGCCACCTGACCCACGGTGCTTCCGTGTCGTCCTCGGGTAAGCTGTATAACGCCGTGCAGTACGGCATCAACGACCAGGGCCTGATCGACTACGACGAAGTCGAGCGTCTGGCGGTCGAACACAAGCCGAAGATGATCGTTGCCGGTTTCAGTGCCTATTCCCAGGTGCTGGATTTTGCCCGTTTCCGCGCCATTGCTGACAAGGTAGGTGCTTACCTGTTCGTTGACATGGCCCACGTTGCTGGTCTGGTTGCCGCCGGTGTCTACCCGAACCCGGTGCCCTTTGCGGACGTCGTCACCACCACCACCCACAAGACCCTGCGTGGCCCGCGTGGTGGCCTGATCCTGGCGCGCGCCAATGAAGAGATCGAAAAGAAACTGAACTCCGCTGTGTTCCCGGGCGCCCAGGGTGGCCCGCTGGAGCACGTGATTGCGGCCAAGGCGATCTGCTTCAAGGAAGCACTGCAGCCCGAGTTCAAGACCTACCAGCAGCAGGTGGTCAAGAACGCACAGACCATGGCCAAGGTATTTGTTGAACGCGGCTTTGACGTGGTGTCCGGCGGCACTCAGAACCACCTGTTCCTGCTGTCGCTGATCAAGCAGGACATCACCGGTAAGGACGCCGACGCTGCTCTGGGTCGCGCCTACATCACCGTCAACAAGAACAGCGTGCCGAATGACCCGCGCTCTCCGTTCGTGACGTCCGGTCTGCGTATCGGCACCCCTGCGGTAACCACGCGCGGCTTTGTTGAGGCCGACTGCGAAGCGCTGGCGGGCTGGATCTGCGATATTCTCGACAACATGGGCGACGAGTCCGTGGTTGATCGCGTACGTGAGCAGGTCAAGGCCATCTGTGCTCGCCTGCCGGTTTACGGCGCCTGAACCTACACAGGCTCTAGTAAAAACCCACGATCTTGATCGTGGGTTTTTTTATGTCTCAAAATGGGGCATTTGGTTATATGCTGGCAAAACCGCCGTGCGCTGATGGATGCCGGTGTAACAACAAGAGACTGGCCATGAAGTGTCTGGCAATGATGTTTTTGCTTGCGCTGTGCTGGCTGCCGTACGCTTGGGCAGAACCGCACGCGCCCCTGCGTGTGGCTATGCTGCCGTACCCCGACTATGCCGAATACGATGCTGACCAGCGTGCCGACGGCCACGCGGTGCGCGTGATTCGGCGTTTGCTGGAGCGTGCCGGCTATGCCAGCGAGATTCGGCTGCTGCCTGTGGCCCGGGTTCGCCTCGGGCTGATGTCCGGCGAGCTGGATCTGTGGCTGGGGCTGAACAACCAGGTGGACCTGGAGGCTTATACGCTGCAGAGTCACTCCAGCTTTGGCGCCTTGCCGATCAATCTTTACTACCGCCCTGATGAGGCGACGCCCAACTGGCCGGAGAGCTTGCGTGGACGCACGCTGATCCTGATCACCAACTACAGCTATAGTCTGCCTGTTTCGCGCACCTTACAGGACCCTCGGCTGGCGCTGCAGACGCGTTCAAGCAGCTCGCATACCGGCGCCATTCGCATGTTGCTGCGTGGGCGCGGAGATTATTTGCTGGATTACCGCGGTCAGGTGGCCGCCGCACTGAACACGCTGGGTATGCAGGCGCTTCCGCATGTCGCGGTTGATCAGCCGGCTATGCGTTTGTTTGTGTCGCGCCAGCGAGCCGATGCCCGGGTGCTGCTGAATCGGCTGGATCAAGCCTTCGACGCGCTGGTCGATGAGGGAGTTGATATGGATGTGACGCGGCAATAGTCGACATATAGGCCTCGGTAAGCTTGCGCCTGATCGCGCGGCTTGGTTGAATGGCCGCCCCGTCCGGCCATCGATTGGTGTTACCCGGACAGGATGATTAACGGCAAGGGACGGTCTGCGATGCAAGACACTTTCAAGGTACGTTGCAAGGGCGAGCGGGACTCCGCTATTGACGAACAGCAGCTGCGCGACAATCTGCTGCGCCTGGGGTTTGGCAGCAAGCAACTCGACCGGCTGCTTAACGGCACGCCAGTCACGATCAAATCCGGCCTGTCGCAGGCCATGGCCGAGCGCTACCAGCAACGCCTGGCAGACGCCGGTCTGATTACCGAAGTGTTGCCTGTCGGTGCTACGTCATCAGCGCCGCCGCTACCACCGGCGCCGCCGACGACGCCAATTCAGCAGCCACAGCCAGCGTCCGGCATGCCGCAGCGGCGTATGGCGCCATTCCAGTTTACCGGCAATGGCAGCGAGTACTTTGGTATCTGGATCGTCAATATCTTGCTGATGGTGGTGACGCTGGGCTTTTACGCCCCCTGGGCCAAGGTGCGTAACCTGCAGTATTTCTATGGCCACACCGTGCTCGAGAAACAGAGCTTTCAGTATCTGGCCGACCCCTGGGTGATCTTTCGCGGGCGGCTGGTGGCGGTGGCAGCCTTTATTGTCTGGTCAATTGCCTCCAACTTCTTTCCGATTGCGGCCATGGCGCTGCTGGTGATCTTTATCCCGCTGGTGCCCTGGATCATTACTCGTTCGCTCAAATTTCATGCGATCAACAGCGCCTACCGCAATATTCGCTTCGATTTTGTCGGCACCTACTGGCAGGCGGTCAAGGTGGTTTATCTGTGGCCGCTGGCGGGTCTCCTTACGCTGGGCCTGCTATTGCCGCTGGCCGTGCAGCGCTGGCACCAGTTTCTTACCGAGGGTGCGCGATACGGTCGTAGCGCCTTTGCGTTGAACCTGAGTGTCGGGCAGGTGTATGTGTTCTTTCTCAAGATGCTGGGCGTGTTTGTCGGGCTGCTCCTTGTCGGTGGTGTGCTGTCGCTGGTGTATCAGCCGATCATGGCCGTTTTTGTCATGGCGGCTTACCTGGCCCTGTTTGGTTACTTCATGGCAGGGCTGACCAACCTGGTGATCGACAGCATCAAGCTGGAGGACCACGGCTTTGCCTCCAGTCTGGGCAAGCGTCGGATAGTCTGGATTTTCTTCACCAACTCCCTGCTGATTCTGCTGACCATGGGCTTCTTCACTCCCTGGGCGAAGGTGCGCATGGCGCGTTATCGCGCGTCCTGTTCCGAGATGGAAGTGGCTGGCGATCTGGATGGCTTTATCGCCGGTGAGGCGCAGCACGCCGGTGCCGTCGGCATGGAGCTGGGGGACGCCTTTGATGTCGGCTTCGGCTTTGGCTGATGGGCCTGTGACTGGCCGCTACTTCGACGGCCAGTCCAGTCAGGCGCGTGCTGCCGAGGCCCGTGTCGATGCGGGTCAGCTGGAATTGCGTCTGGAAAGCGGCGAGCGTCTGCAGTTTGCAGCTGATCAGGTGCGTCTTGGTATGCAGGTTGGCAGCGCTGGTTGCTATCTGCATCTGGCTGATGGCGCTGTGCTGGAGTCGACCGATGTGGCGGGCGTGCAGGCACTGGTCCGGGCGCTGCGCTCTTCAACCTCTGGTACGCTGTGGTTGCATCGGCTGGAGATCAGCCCTCGGCTGATTGTGCTGTCCTTGCTGGTGACGGTGGCGTTGATGGTGGGCGGTGTGGTCTGGGGTGTGCCTTGGGCATCGGATCGAATCGCCCACATGCTGCCTGAGTCGCTGGAGGAGCTGGCCGGCAGTGAAGCGCTGGATGCCATTGACCGTACCTGGGCTGATCCAAGCGAGCTGACCGAGGCTAGGCAGCAGGCGCTGCTAGCCCATATGCAACCGAGCCTGCAATGGCTTACCGAGCAGTATCCTGAGCGTACCCTGAAGGTGCATTTTCGTTCGGCGCCGGCGTTGGGCGCCAATGCCTTTGCCTTGCCGGGCGGTCATCTGGTCTTCACCGACGAGATGGTAGAGCTGGCGCAGCACGATGATGAGCTGGTAGCAGTGCTGGCGCACGAAGCGGGCCACGCGGTCCACCGCCATGGCATGCGCAATCTGGTGCAGGGCTCATTGCTGGTGTTTGTCATGGCCTCGATGACCGGTGATATCTCGGCTGCTTCTGATCTGGTGGCGGGTGTGCCGGCCTTGATGGCAACCCTGGCCTATCGGCGCGGTATGGAAGAGGAAGCAGACGACTTTGCGCTGGATATGTTGCGTGCCCGGCAGATTCCGCCGACGCGCTTTGTCGATATCATGCAGCGGCTGGATCCGCCGGGCGAGGGCGATGACGAGGATTCAGTGGCTCGCTTCCTGTCGACCCACCCGCCGACGCCTGAGCGGATTGAGCGCTTTCAGGCGGCCCAGTAGGGTCTGCTGACGTTGTATCGGCAGACCCTGCACGGCGCGCCTCAGCGCAGTTTGAGGGTGCTTAGCGTGCGCTCACGTACCTGCTTCAGCAGCGCGCCATCGTTGACCAGCGACTGGCCGTAGGAGGGCACCAGCTCGCGCATGCGCGCTTGCCACTCGGGGCTGGCAATACGATCCTTGAAGCAACGTTCGAGCACATCGATCATGGCCTGCACTGCAGTGGAGGCGCCAGGGGAGGCGCCCAGCAGCGCAGCCAGGGTGCCGTCTTTGGCGGCGACAATCTCGGTACCAAATTCCAGTTTGCCGTGGCCCTTGGCGTCCTTCTTGATGATCTGTACGCGCATGCCGGCGTTCTGCAGCTTCCAGTTCTTCTCCTGAGCATCCGGGAAGAAGTTGCGCAGCGAGGCAACGCGATCCTTGTGCGACTGGAACGACTCGGCAATCAGGTACTTGGTCAGATCCATGTTGTCACGGCCGACCGCCATCATTGGTGCCACGTTGTAGGGCTTGACCGAGGAAAACAGGTCAAACACCGACCCTTTCTTCAGGAACTTGGTGGTGAAGCCGGCAAATGGCCCGAACAGCAGTGCCGGTTTGCCATTGATGATGCGCGTATCCAGGTGTGGAACCGACATCGGCGGAGCGCCGACCGGCGCCTTGCCGTAAACCTTGGAGCTGTGGCGTTTGACCACGTCCTGGTCCTGGCAGACCAGCCATTGGCCGCTGACCGGAAAGCCGCCGTAGCCCTGGCTTTCGTCGATGTTGGATTTTTGCAGCAGCGGCAGGGAGCCGCCGCCGGCGCCGAGGAAGACGAACTTGGCGTTGATCTCCAGATCCTTGCCGGTTTTCTCGTCCTCGACCACCACGCGCCAATGGCCGCGCTTGCTTTTGCGTAGTGACTTGACCGAGTGACTGAGGCGCAGGTCGAAGCCGTCCTGCTGCTCCAGGTGGGCGATCATGCGGCGGGTGAGTGAACCAAAGTCGACGTCGGAGCCATGTTCGACGCGGGTGGCGGCGAAGGGCACATTGGTGTCGCGACTGGACATGATCAGCGGCATCCACTCGCGCAGCTGCTCGGGGGACTGGCTGAACTTCATTTCGGCAAACAGGTGGTGATTGCTCAGTAGTTCGTGACGCTTGCGCAGGAAGGCAACGTCCTTTTCACCCCAGACAAAGCTCTGGTGCGCGGTGGCATTGATGAAGTCCGAGGGGGTCTGGATGATGCCCTGTTCTACCAGGTAGCTCCAGAACTGCAGGGTTACTTCAAAGGACGCGTTGATTGCCAGCGCGCGCTCAATGGTGACATTGCCATTCTGGTCTTCGGGAGTGTAGTTCAGCTCGCAGTAGCCGGCGTGCCCGGTGCCTGCGTTGTTCCAGCCGTCGGTGCTTTCATGGGCCACGTGATCCAGACGTTCGACCAGGGTAATGGTCATGGCGGGATCCAGCTGTTTGAGCAACATTCCCAGGGTGGCGCTCATGACACCACCACCGACCAGCAATACATCCACGTTCGTTGCCGTCATTTACCTGTCGCCTCTTTGCTAAAAATCAAGGAGCCTGAGCTCTCCAGTGATCATACTGGCCAATGTCGGGGCGGCTAGCAAACGGGCTTGTCCTCGGCTGACGCTTTTGGCTGCGCCGAGAGCACGTCAAGCAATGTGTGCTGTCAGCTCCGAACGCCCGGGCATGTGTTATCAGTGTTGGCTGATGATGTTGCGGTTGGCATTTCGTGTGGAATTGCCGGCCAGGGCTCAATGGACGGACGGTGATCTGCCATTGGAGTAGTTCAGAGAAGGCGTATCATACCGGTTTCTCTGTTCGGGTGACAGGCGCTGCAGCCCTGCATTGGGCCAAAGCGGCAGGCGCAATGACCGACTTTGGTCGCAAATGCCGGTAACAGGACAGACTTTGTGTTTTTTTGCGCGCTGCAATTGGCGCCAGTTTTACCTTGAAAAAAGGGGATGTGGATGCGAGATGTGGTGATCGTTGGTGGTGGTGTGATGGGCTGTCTGACGGCGCTGGAGTTGCTGCAGGCGGGGTGTCGCGTAACCCTGCTGGAGCGCGGCGAGCTGGGACGTGAGGCGTCCTGGGCCGGCGGCGGTATCGTGTCGCCGCTCTACCCCTGGCGCTACAGCTCACCCATCAGTGCACTGGCGCGCTGGTCGCAGGACTATTACGGCGCCCTGGCGCGGCACCTGCTGGTGGACACCGGCATTGATCCTGAGGTGCAGCCCTGCGGGTTGCTGTGGCTGGACCTGGATGAACAGGATCAGGCCATGCAGTGGGCGGCGCAGCAGGACCGGCCGTTGCAGCATGTCGATGAGCAGTTCATCTATCGCCAGGTGCCGCCGCTGGCGAAGGGGTTTGCCGGTGCGCTATGGCAGGCTGATCTGGCGAACGTGCGTAACCCTCGGCTGATGAAAGCCCTGCGCGCGCGGCTGCTGCAGTTTGACGGTTTTGTGCTGCGTGAGCACTGCGCCGCACTGGGGCTGCAGCGTGAGGCCGGGCGGATTACCGGTGTGCAGATCGCCGGCGGGGTGGTGAGCGGCGATGCCGTGGTGCTCTGTGCTGGCGCCTGGGGCGGGGACTGGCTGGCCGCTGAGGGGCTGACGCTGCCGGTTGAGCCGGTGAAGGGGCAGATGCTGCTGTACCGCATGGAGCCCGGCTGGTTGCCGTCGATGGTGATGGCCGAGGGGCGCTACGCCATTCCCCGGCGTGATGGACACATTCTGATCGGCAGTACGCTGGAGCATGCGGGCTACGATAAAACCACCACCGAACAGGCGCTGACCTCCCTGCGCCTGAGCGCCGAAGCGCTGTTGCCTGCGTTGGCGCAGCAAACGCCTGTCGCCCAGTGGGCGGGCCTGCGACCGGGCTCGCCCGACGGCGTACCCTATATCGGGCCGCTCTCTGCGCGGCCGGGGCTATGGCTGAACCTGGGACACTATCGTAATGGTCTGGTGCTGGCGCCGGCGTCGTGCCGCCTGCTGGCTGATCTGCTGCTGGAGCGTGCGCCGGCCATCGATCCGGCGCCTTATCTGCCGGATGCACGGCTTTGCCACGGTTGATTCAGTCGTCGAGCCCGAGCTTTTTCAGGCGATAACGCAGCGAGCGGAAGGTCAGGCCCAACCGCTTCGCTGCGGCGGTCTTGTTCCAGCGGGTTTCTTCCAGTGCCTGGGTGATCGCCTGGCGTTCGATGTTATCCAGATAGTCTTCCAGGTGATCAATCTGGCTGAGGTCCGGGCTATCGTCGCCCTGGCTCGCAGTGCAGGGGCTAAGGTAAAGATCACCGGCATCAATCTGCTGCTCGTCGCACAGGGTAAAGGCACGTTCCAGCGCGTTCTCCAGTTCGCGCACGTTACCCGGGAAGCGATAGCTCTGCAGGCGCTCCATGGCGCTGTCGGTCAGGCGTGGTGCGGGCGTACCGTTGCGCTGGGCAAGACGCGCAAGAATATGCCGGATCAGCAGTGGCAGGTCTTCGCGCCGCTCGCGTAGCGGTGGCACCTGCAGCTCGATCACGTTGATACGATAAAACAGATCCTGGCGAAAATGCCCCTGCGCCACTTCGGCGGCCAGATCCTTGTGCGTGGCGCACAGCAGGCGGACATCGATCGGTTCCTCGCGTTGGCTGCCCAGTGGCCGCACCGCTTTTTCCTGGATGGCGCGCAGCAGCTTGACCTGCATGGCCATGGGCAGGTCCGCCACCTCATCCAGAAACAGGGTGCCGTGATTGGCGGCCTGAAACAGGCCGGGCTTGTCGGCGACCGCGCCGGTGAAGCTGCCCTTGCGGTGGCCGAAAAACTCGCTTTCCATCAGCTCGGATGGGATGGCACCGCAGTTGACCGGCACAAAGGGCTGGTCTGCGCGCGGACTCAGTGCATGGATGCGCCGCGCGACCAGTTCCTTGCCGCTCCCTGACTCACCGCTGATATACAGCGGCGCCTGGCTGCGCGCCAGCTTGCCGATCTGCCTGCGCAGGCGCTCGATAGGCGGGGAGATACCCAGCAGCGGGTCGTCATCGCTGGCGGGGCCGTTGTCCGGCTTTGGCTGGTTGAGCCTGAGCGCAGTGGCGACCAGCTCGCGCAGTCTGGTCAGGTCGACCGGCTTGGTCAGAAAATCGAAGGCGCCGGCCTTGAGGGCATTGATGGCGGTGTCCAGGCTGCCGAAGGCGGTGATCATGGCCACGGGGGTGGCTGGGCAGTGCTGCTGAATATGCCGCACGATGGCCATGCCGTCGCCGTCAGGCAGACGCATGTCGGTCAGGCACAGGGCAAACGTCTCGCCCTCGAGCAATGCGAGCGCCTGCTCCAGCGTGCTGGCGCGGCGGGTCAACAGGTCCATGCGCCCCAGCGTCATCTCCAGCAGTTCGAGGATGTCCGGTTCATCGTCAATGATCAGCACCGTGGGTCGAGTCATGGGCTGCGCCTGTCTCCTGTCTGTCCGTGGACGCCCATCATACCAGTCGTTTGGGGTGCGCGAAGGTGATGCGCATGCAGCAGCCATGTGGTTCCACACTGTCGCACTCCAGGCGAGCCTGGTTGCTTTCGCACAGCTCTCGGGAGATATACAGACCAAGGCCGGTCCCGCTGTTCTCGGTCGTGTAGAAGGGCTCGAAGATGTGTCCGACATGCTCACTGGCAACGCCGGGGCCGTGATCGATGACCTCCAGTGTGGGCAGCTGCGTGTCAGGGTGCAGGTAAAGGCGCAGGTAAATGGTCCGGGGCGTGCCGGGTTCGCCGCTGTAGCGCAGGGCGTTATGGCACAGGTTGTTGACCACTTGGGTCAGCTGATTGGGGTCGATACGGGTCAGAATGCCTTCTTTTTCGATCTCGCAATCGATGCTGTCCGTGGCCGGGTGTGCGGCGCGAAAGTCCTGCAGAAAGGCGGAGGTCCAGAGCGCCAGGTCCAGCAGTTGCGGCTCGCTGGGGCGGCGTCGGGACAGCTCTAGCACGGTCTCGATGACCCGGTTCATGCGCTGAGAGTGCTGCTGGATGATCTCGGTCAGACGCAGGTCCTGACGCGACAACAGGTCGGACTCGTTGAGCAACTGGGCTGCGTGGCTGATGGCACCCAGCGGATTGCGGATTTCATGGGCGATGCTGGCGGTGAGGCGGCCAAGGGACGCCAGTTTCAGCTGCTGAGCTTGTTGCGCCACCTGGGTGTTGTCGTCCAGAAAGACCAGAATACTGCCCTTGCTGCTGTCGCCGAGCGGCTTGAAGTTGGCCATCAGCTCGGCGCCGCCACTGTGGCTGTGGAAGGAGGTGCCGCGCACCGAGGGGTTGCGCTGCCATTGACGCAGCCGCTGCTCCAGCTCTGGTGCAATGCGTTCGAGTTTGGCGCCGGTGGGCAACTCGCGACCGAGCATCTGGGCACAGGCCTCGTTGCTGGTAACCACGCGCTGATCGTCCGAGACCACCAGAATGCCCGTGCGCATGCGCTGGATGATCAGTTGGTTGAGCTGCTCCATGCTGGCCAGGCTGGCGGCCTGTTCGCGCGCGAGTATCTCGGACAGGTGCAGGCGGCGGCTGACTCGCTGTACAAACATGGCAACGGCGAAGTAGATGGCGCCGAGCACGCCGGCCTGCAGGTAGCTTTGGCCGATATACGGATGGGTCAGGCTGAGGAAGAAGGTCAGGTAGATCAGCACCAGGCTGGCCAGAGCCGGCAGCAACAGGCCAATTCGCCCGTGCAGCAGGACGTTGCCGATGGCGACCGGAATGATCAGCAGGTTGCCGAAGCCGCTGCCGATACCGCCGGCCGCGTAAAAGATCACGCCCAGCAGGCCGATATCCAGCACCGCCAGGATGAACAGGTGCAGATCGCGTCGACCGCGATGCAGCGACAGTGCGATCAGTACGTTGATAAACAGATAGATCCAGCTGGCCTTGGCGTAGACGTCGGCGTCGCTCACCGACAGTACCCCTTCGCGCAGCGCCGAGCTGGTCAGCAAGGTCAGGCCGAAGCCCAGAATGACCCGGTAAAGGTTGTACAGACGCAGAATGCGCGGGCGTTGCGAGTCGATCCGCTCAGCGTTGCTGGTGCTCATCCCGGTGCTCCGCGCAGCAGTACCAGTTATCGTTGGCGCGCAGCGCGCTGCTCTGGGGCAGATGCACCTGGCACTGCGCACAGCGCACCATCAGCGGCGGCTCCTGCTGCGCTCGCGCGCTCTGTTGCTGGCGTTGAGTTGCCTGCTGTCGCTGCAGGCCGCGCCAAAGGCGCAGGGCGAACCACACCAGCAGGGCAAGAAAGATGAGTTTGATCAGTCCCATGAAACAGGCTTGTGTCGAGAGTGGAGTCGGGCGTTGCCTTTGCATGCGGCAACGCGTGTCTAGTTGGGCTGCGGGCCCCAGTGTATCCCATGGCCCGCCCACGCCAAAGCCATCTTGCGATTGCGGGTGCGCAGCGCTTGCCGGACAATAGGCCGCATCTTGAGTCAGGAGAAGCAACATGACGGCGACATTGCGCATCGTGATGGCCCAGCTGAACATGCGGGTGGGTGATATTCCGGGAAATCTCGCGCGCATCATCGAGGCAGCCCGGCACGCCCGCGACGAGCTGGGCGCCCGGGTAATCGTGTTCCCCGAGCTGTCGCTGTGTGGCTACCCACCGGAAGACCTGCTGCTGCGCTCCAGCATGCAGGCACGCATCAGCCGGGCGCTGGATAGCCTGTGCAAAGAGGTATCGGGCATCTACATGGTGGTCGGCTACCCCTGGCAGGAAGGCGATGCCTGCTACAACAAGGCCGCCGTGATTGCCGATGGCCGCCTGCTGGCGTCCTACGCCAAGCAGCAGTTGCCCAACTACCGCGTATTCGATGAAAAGCGTTACTTCAGCGAGGGTAACGAATGCTGCTTGCTGGAGATTGATGGTCTGCCAGTGGCTGTCACGGTCTGCGAGGACATCTGGCATCCGCAGCCGATGGCGCAGGCGCGGGACGCTGGTGCCCGGCTGATGCTCAACCTCAATGCCTCGCCCTTCCACATGGATAAACAGCGCGAGCGCGAGGCCATGCTGGCCGGTCGCGCCGCTGAGGGTGGCATGCCCATTGTCTATGTGAATCAGGTCGGTGCCCAGGACGAGCTGGTGTTTGACGGTGGCTCGGTAGCGGTTACTGCCGACGGTCAGATCGCCTGTCGGGTCGAGGCCTTTACCGAAGGGCTGTATCCGGTGGATGTGCACTTTGACCAGAGCCAGGTGATCCTGCGCCAGGGCGCCGTGGCGGCCATGCCGGAGCTAGAGGCCAGCGTGTACCAGGCGCTGGTGACCGGCGTGCGCGACTACGTCAACAAGAACGGTTTCAAGGGCGTGGTGCTGGGGCTCTCTGGCGGTATCGACTCGGCCCTTACGCTGGCGGTTGCAGTCGATGCGCTCGGTGCAGAGCGCGTTGAAGCGGTGATGATGCCGTATCACTACACCTCGAGCATGAGCCTGGAAGACGCCGAAGCCCAGGCGCGCACCATGCACGTACACTATCGCGTGTTGCCCATTGCGCCGATGGTCGAGGCGTTCATGCAGACGCTGGAGCCGGTGTTTGAGGGCTTGCCGCGCGATACCACTGAAGAAAACCTGCAGGCGCGCTGTCGCGGCACGCTGCTGATGGCGCTCTCCAACAAGACCGGCTCGCTGGTGCTGACCACCGGTAACAAGAGTGAGATGGCCGTGGGTTACGCCACGCTCTACGGCGACATGGCCGGCGGCTTTGACGTGCTCAAGGATGTGCCCAAGACGCTGGTCTTCCGGCTGGCGGAGTACCGCAACACCCTTGGTCCGGCGATTCCGCAGCGCGTGATTGATCGCCCGCCATCCGCCGAGCTGGCGCCCGACCAGAAAGACGAAGACTCGCTGCCGCCATACCCGGTGCTGGACGAGATTCTGCGCTTGTACATCGAGCACGACCTGTCTGCCAGTGCCATTGTTGCTGCCGGTTTTGAAGAAGATGTGGTCAAGCGCGTTGTTCGGCTGGTCGACCTGAACGAATACAAACGCCGTCAGGCGGCTGTGGGGGCGCGTATTACCCAGCGTGGTTTCGGTCGTGACCGTCGTTATCCGATCACTTCAGGGTGGGGGATGGAGGACTAGCCAGCCGGCCTTTGGCCGGCAGCTTCAAGCCGCAAGCTTTAAGCTACAAGCCATAAACTAAACACTAAACCGCGCTGCTTTTACTTGCAGCTTGAGGCTTGTAGCTTGCCGCTGCCCCACAAAAAAGCCCGCCAAGGCATTCGCCGTGGCGGGCTTTTTTGTGGGGCGTCCCTAGTCGATCAGACCAAAGGTGATCTTGTTCCAGAAGGTACGACCGGCTTCCTGGCCACCGACGCGGATTTCGCGGGGCAGGGCGTCTACGGCGTCCTGGTACTGACGTTCCATCTCGCGTTCCATCTGGGTTTTGGCCATGCGTGGCGGCGGGGCAGTTACAGCGTCGATCACCCCAACCGAGGTCGCCTCCAGCCAGTCCAGATCGGCTTCGGCCGGCTCAACGTGGTGCTTGAACTTGCCGTCGACCAGTGCCGGGTGCTCTGGGTAGTTGAGCTGCAGGGTCTCCAGTGCGCTGTCGGCCAGGTCATACATGGCCAGGCGGTTGTAGCCTGCGACCATCAGGGCGAGGCCGTCGCCTACGGCCGGCGTCTGCTGGAAGTTCTCGACTATGTAGCGGCCACGGTTGGCGGCGGCCAGGTAGGCGCCGCGCTTGAGGTAGTAGTGGCCCACGTTGACGTCATAGGCCGCCAGCAGATTGCGCAGGTAGACCATGCGCGCACGGGCGTCGGGGGCGTATTGGCTGTTCGGGTAGCGGTTGATCAGCTGGGCAAAGTCGTTGAACGAGTCACGGGCGGCGCCCGGGTCGCGACGGGTCATGTCCAGCGGCAGAAAGCGCTCGATGATGCCGCGATCGCGGTTGAATGACGCCAGGCCACGAATGTAGTAGGCGTAGTCAACGTTCGGATGGGTCGGATGCAGACGGATGAAGCGGTCAGCTGAAGCGGTGGCTGCTTCAGCCTCAACGTTCTGATAGTAGGCGTAGATCAGTTCGAGCTGAGCCTGGTCCGCGTAGCGGCCAAACGGATAGCGGGCTTCCAGTGCGCGCAGGGTTTCAACGGCGGCGCCGTAGTTCTTGGCGTCCAGGTCTACCTGTGCCTTGCGGTACAGCTCAGACTCGCTGAGCGACTCGTCAATGACCGGTGCGTTAGAGGAGCACGCGGCCAGCAGTGCCAGTGCGCCGACCAGCAGCAGATGTTTCAGCGACATATCATGACATCCGAATGGGCGGGTCGCGCTGTTTCCAGTGCGGCCGTCCTGTTATAGTTTGGGGCCTCTACAGCCTTGTCCGGACTCCCCGGACTGGCCGTATTTAACCACAGCGCCCGGTTGAATCCAAAAAGCGATTGCGGCCATTGCCAGCGCCTTCTGTCCCCAGCGAGTTCCCCCATGTCAGATCGTATTCGTTTGTCCGCACAGGTCAGCCCGGAGTCGGGTGGTCAACGCCTTGACCAGGTCGCCGCCCAATTGTTCCCGGACTTCTCACGCTCGCGGCTGCAGGGCTGGATCAAGGACGGCAGCCTGCTGGTTGATGGCGAGCGCAAGCGCACGCGCGACAGCGTGTACGGTGGCGAAGAGCTGACGCTGGATGCCGAGCGGGAGGTGCAGGGCGAGTGGCAGCCCGAGGCGATCGAGCTGGACATTTTGTATGAAGACAGCGCCCTGCTGGTGATCAACAAGCCGGCTGGCTTGGTGGTGCACCCGGCGGCAGGACACCAGGACGGCACGCTGCTGAACGCGCTGCTGCACCATTGCCCGGAGCTGGCCAAGGTCCCGCGTGCAGGTATCGTTCATCGTCTGGATAAAGACACCACCGGCCTGATGGTGGTCGCCAAAACCATCGAGTCGCAGACCGATCTGGTAGCCCAACTGCAGGCGCGCACGGTCAGTCGCGAGTATGAGTGCGTGGTGACCGGTGTGATGACGGCTGGGGGCAAGGTGGATCAGCCGATTGCTCGGCACGGCACCCAGCGCCAGAAGATGGCGGTGGTCGCCGGCGGCAAGCAGGCGATCAGTCACTACCGCGTGATCAACCGCTTCCGCGCCCATACCCACGTCAAGGTCAAGCTGGAAACCGGGCGCACGCACCAGATTCGCGTGCATATGAGCTATATCCACTTTCCGCTGGTCGGCGATCCGGTGTACGGCGGGCGTCTGCGCATCCCGCCGGGTGCCAGCCCTGAACTGATCAAGGAGCTGCGCGAGTTTCCGCGTCAGGCGCTGCACGCTCGCCGTCTTGAGCTGGAGCATCCCGACGATGGCCGTCACATGAGCTGGCAGGTGCCGTTGCCAGGCGACATGCAGCACCTGCTGGCGTTGCTGCGCGAGGACGGTGAGATCGGCGAATGAGCATGCTGTGGATGAGCGCCGAGTGGCCTGCGCCAGCGCACGTACGCACCTGCATCACCACGCGCCGGGGCGGCTGCAGTCAGGGCGTGTGGAAAGGATTCAACCTGGGTGACCATGTGGGCGATGACCCCGCCCATGTTGCTGCCAACCGCGCCGAGCTGGAACGGGTGCTGGGGTGTCAGCCGGCTTGGCTGACCCAGGTGCATGGCACCGAGGTATGCAAGGCCGACCCGACGCAGGTGCTTGAGGCGGACGCCAGTTGGACCGACCAGCCGGGTATCGCTTGCACCATCATGACCGCCGATTGTTTGCCGGTGCTGTTCAGTGATCGCGAGGGCAGTCGCGTCGCGGCTGCTCATGCGGGCTGGCGCGGACTGCTCGACGGTGTGCTGGAGCAAACCGTGCGCCGGCTCGGTGGCTCGGCCAGTGAGCTGCTGGTATGGCTTGGGCCCGCCATCGGTCCTGCTGCCTTTGAGGTAGGGCCAGAGGTGCGTGACGCCTTCATCAAGGCCGATGCCCGGGCCGCGAGCGCCTTTGCTCCGGCCGAGCGCGAAGGGCACTGGTTTGCCGATCTGTATCAACTTGCCCGTCAGCGCCTGGCTGATGTCGGTGTCCGCCAGGTATATGGCGGTGAAGAGTGCACCTGGTCCGATGCGGCGCGCTTCTTTTCCTACCGCCGCGATGGCCAGACCGGACGCTTCGGCTCCCTTATCTGGCTGGAGTCGCCAGTCGCCGGCTAAAAGGCGACAAAAAATTGACCACATTTATTTTGTGGTCACTTGAAAGCGCGATAATCGTCCCTATTACTCTGTCATCACAGATGAATTTGCCTGCCGCCGAGTGTGTGGTCGGGCACAGATTAGAGGACCGTTACTCATGCGCATTGACCGTATGACCAGCAAGCTCCAGGTCGCCCTGTCCGACGCCCAGTCCATGGCGGTCGGCCGCGACCACGCCCAGATTGATCCGCTGCACCTGTTGCTAGCGCTGATCGAGCAGCAGCACGGCTCGGTCAAGCCGTTGCTGATGCAGGTCGGCTTTGATATTGCCGCCTTGCGCGCCGCCTTGGGTGAGGCGCTGGAGCGTTTGCCCACTGTCAGCAACCCGACCGGCGACGTTAGCCTGTCGCAGGAGCTGGCGCGCCTGCTGAATCAGGCCGATCGCCTGGCGCAGAAGCAGGGCGATCAATTCATTTCCAGCGAGCTGGTGCTGTTGGCCGCGATGGATGAGAACACCAGTGCCGGCAAGTTGCTGCTGAGCCAGGGCGTATCCAAGAAGGCGCTGGAAAATGCCATCAACAACCTGCGTGGCGGTGAGTCCGTCAACGACCCGAACGCCGAGGAATCCCGTCAGGCGCTGGACAAATACACCGTTGATCTGACCAAGCGCGCCGAAGAGGGCAAGCTGGACCCGGTGATTGGCCGTGATGACGAAATCCGCCGTACCGTGCAGGTGCTGCAACGCCGTACCAAGAACAACCCGGTACTGATCGGCGAGCCCGGTGTGGGCAAGACCGCCATCGTCGAGGGGTTGGCCCAGCGTATCGTTAACGGCGAAGTGCCCGACGGCCTGAAGGACAAGCGTCTGCTGTCACTGGATATGGGGTCGCTGATCGCCGGTGCCAAATTCCGCGGTGAGTTTGAAGAGCGGCTGAAGGCCGTGCTCAACGAGCTGTCCAAGCAGGAAGGCCGGGTTATTCTGTTTATCGACGAGCTGCATACCATGGTCGGCGCCGGCAAGGCAGAAGGTGCCATGGATGCGGGCAATATGCTCAAGCCTGCGCTGGCGCGCGGTGAGCTGCATTGCGTTGGTGCCACCACGCTGGATGAATACCGGCAATACATCGAGAAGGATGCGGCGCTGGAGCGGCGCTTCCAGAAGGTGCTGGTCGATGAGCCGTCTGAAGAAGACACCATCGCCATTCTGCGTGGCCTGAAAGAGCGCTACGAAGTGCACCACAAGATCACTATCACCGATGGCGCGATCATCGCTGCGGCCAAGCTGTCGCACCGTTACATCACTGATCGTCAATTGCCGGACAAGGCCATCGACCTGATCGACGAGGCGGCCAGTCGTATCCGCATGGAGATCGACTCCAAGCCCGAAGCGCTGGACCGTCTGGAGCGCCGCCTGATTCAGCTCAAGGTAGAGCGCGAGGCGCTGAAGAAGGAAGACGACGATGCCGCGCTGAAGCGGCTGGAGAAGCTCAAGGAAGAAATTGCCCGGGTAGAGCGTGAGTACGCCGATCTGGAAGAGATCTGGAAGGCTGAGAAGGCCGACGTGCAGGGCTCTGCGCAAATCCAGGAGAAAATCGAGCAGGCCAAGGCCGAGCTGGAACAGGCGCGGCGCAAGGGTGACCTGAACCGCATGGCCGAGCTGCAGTACGGCGTGATCCCTGATCTGGAACGCAGCCAGCAGATGGCTGAGCAGCACACCAAGCCGGAGAACCAGTTGCTGCGCAACAAGGTGACCGACGAGGAAATCGCCGAGGTCGTCTCCAAGTGGACCGGTATTCCTGTGTCCAAAATGCTGGAGGGTGAGCGCGACAAGCTGCTGCGTATGGAAGACGCGCTGCACAAGCGCGTGATCGGTCAGCATGAAGCGGTGGTCGCGGTGTCCAACGCCGTACGTCGCTCCCGTGCAGGGCTCGCAGACCCGAACCGCCCGAGTGGCTCGTTCATGTTCCTTGGCCCGACCGGTGTGGGTAAAACCGAGCTGTGCAAGGCGCTGGCCGAGTTCCTGTTCGACACCGAGGACGCCATGGTGCGGATCGATATGTCCGAGTTCATGGAGAAGCATTCGGTTGCTCGCCTGATCGGTGCGCCCCCGGGCTACGTCGGTTACGAAGAAGGCGGTTACCTGACCGAAGCGGTGCGTCGTAAGCCGTACTCGGTGATCCTGATGGATGAGGTCGAGAAGGCGCATCCGGATGTGTTCAACGTGCTGCTGCAGGTGCTGGAAGACGGTCGTCTGACCGACAGCCAGGGCCGTACGGTCGACTTCCGCAACACCGTGGTGGTGATGACCTCCAACCTGGGCTCGGCGCAGATTCAGGAGCTGGTCGGTGATCGGGAGGCGCAGCACGCGGCGGTGATGGACGCGCTGACCCAGCACTTCCGTCCCGAGTTTATCAACCGGGTCGACGAAGTGGTGGTGTTCGAGCCGCTTGGCAAGGACCAGATCGCCGGCATCGCCGAGATCCAGCTCAGCCGCCTGCGTCAGCGTTTGGCCGAGCGCGAACTGGATCTGCAGCTCAGCGACGAGGCGCTGGAGAAGCTGGTTTCGGTGGGGTACGACCCGGTCTACGGCGCGCGGCCGCTCAAGCGGGCGCTGCAGCGCTGGATCGAAAACCCGCTGGCCCAGCGCATTCTGGCCGGCGACTTCGCTCCGGGCGCGACCATCGAGGCCAAGGTCGAGAACGACGAGTTTGTGTTTGTCGGCTAATTGACGCTGGAGTGATAAGAAACCCCGCACGGGAAACCGTGCGGGGTTTTTTGTTGGTTTTCGGGTGTCGGTAGGTTGGGGTGGAGGACGGGAGGGTTATCCCTCGCCGTAGGGCCACGACATGTCGTGGCCGGAACACATGTCCCACGCCCGGCCACAGTTCGCTTCCCCGCGGACAAGCCTAAGGCATTCTCCGCCCTACGGTGTGCCGCTGATGTTGAGGTGATGTAGGGCGGAGAAGCGCGCAGCGTTCTCCGCCGGGGTGTTACAGCAACATCGTCCGAATATCCCCCAGCAACTCACCCAGGCGCTTGGTGAACTGCGCGGCCGCTGCGCCGTTGATGGCGCGGTGGTCGTAGGAGAGGGACAACGGCAGCATCAGCTGTGGCTGGAAGCTGGCGCCATCCCAGACCGGCTGCATGGTGGCCTTGGAGACCCCAAGAATTGCCACTTCCGGGCTGTTGACGATCGGCGTGAAGTAAGTACCGCCGATGTGGCCCAGGCTGGAGATGGTGAAGCAGGCGCCTTGCATGGCGTCGGCTCCGAGCTTCTTGTTGCGCGCCTTGTCGGCCAGTTCGGCCGCTTCGGCTGCCAGCTGCAGCAGGCTCTTCTTGTCGACATCACGGATAACCGGTACCAGCAGGCCGTCCGGGGTGTCTACGGCAAAGCCGATGTGCACGTACTTCTTCTGAATCAGCTGCTTGCCATTGGCTGCCAGCGATACATTGAAGTTCGGCTGCTCACGCAGCAGATGCGCGCAGGCCTTGAGCAGGAAGGGCAGCACGGTCAGCTTGACGCCGGCTTTCTCGGCAGCCGCTTTCTGCTCCTTGCGGAAGGCTTCCAGCGCGCTGATATCGGCCAGGTCGAACTGGGTGACGTGCGGCACATTGAGCCAGCTGCGGTGCAGGTTGCTGGCGCCGACCTGCTGCAGGCGGGTCATGTCCACGGTCTCAATCTCGCCAAAGCGCGAGAAGTCGACCTCCGGCACCGGCGGGATACCGCTGCCACCAGTTGCGCCGGCAGGGGCTGACTTGCGTTGCTGCATAACGGCCTGCACGTGCTTCTGTACATCCTCCTTGAGGATGCGGTCACGCGGGCCGGTGGGCTTGACGTCGGTCAGGTCGATGCCGAATTCGCGTGCCAGCATGCGTACCGCCGGGCCGGCGTGGACCTTGGCGCCTTCGCGGCTCGGGCCACCAACCGGCGGCGGGCTGGCGGGCTCTTCGCTGGCCGCGCTGCTGGCAGCAGCCGGCGCCTGCTTGGCGTCGCTCTGCTTGCCTTGCTGCTCAGCGGGCTGCGACTCTGCCTTGGCCTCGCTGTCGCCGCCACTGACTTGCATCTGCATGATCACATCGCCGGTCTTGACGTCCTGCTCCAGCTTGATGTCGATTGACTCGATGACGCCAGAGAAGGGCGCGGGCAGCTCCATGCTGGCCTTGTCAGACTCGAGCACCAGCAGCGACTGATCGGCCTCGACCTGATCACCCTTGCTGACCAGGATCTCGATCACGCGGGCGCTGTCGGTGCCCAGATCGGGCACCTTGACGGCTTCGCTGCGGCTGCCCCCGCCAGCGGCCGGCTTTTGCTGCTCGGCGCTGGTGTCGGGCTTGGGCTCAGCGGGCTGTTCTGCCTTGCTCTCGGCTTTGGCTGGTTGCTCGCTGCTGTCGTCTTGCTTGGTTTGCTCGCCGCCTTCAACGTCCAGCTCGATCAGTGGGTCGCCTTCTTTCAGGGTGTCGCCCAGCTTGAACTTGATGGCTTTTACTGTGCCGGCCTTGGGCGAGGGAATTTCCATGCTCGCCTTGTCCGACTCGAGTACCGCCAGTGATTGTTCGGCTTCTACCTGATCGCCTTCTTTGACCAGAATTTCAATGACCTCGCCTTCACCGCCGAGGTCGGGCACCTTGATGAGTTCACTCATGGGGTTCTCCTCAGCAGTCCAGCGGGTTGGTCTTGGCAGGGTCGATACCGAATGCCTTGAGGGCGTCGGTCAGCACCTTGGGCTTGAGCTTGCCTTGCTCCACCAGCGCGCTTAGCGCGGTGTAGGCCACCCAGTGACGGTCCACTTCGAAGAACTGACGCAGCTTGCGACGGCTGTCGCTGCGGCCGAAGCCATCGGTGCCCAGCACCTTGTACGGGGCCGGGACCCACTGGCGAATCTGGTCGGCATATAGCTTCATGTAGTCGGTGGCGGCGATAACCGGGCCCTGACGCTTGTCCAGGCACTGCTCGACAAAGCTGGCCTTGGCCTTGCGGCTCGGGTGCAAACGGTTATCGCGCTCGACTGCCAGGCCATCGCGGCGCAGCTCGTTGAAGCTGGTGACGCTCCAGATGTCGGCGGTAACGCCAAAGTCGTCTTTCAAAATGGCGGCGGCTTCACGCACTTCACGCAGGATGGTGCCGGAGCCCATCAGTTGTACGTGCAGATCGCCCGGCTTGCCGGTGGAGTCGAGCAGGTACATGCCGCGCATGATGCCATCTTCCACGTCCTTGCCTTTGGGCATGGCCGGTTGGGCGTAGGCTTCGTTCATGACGGTCAGGTAGTAGTAGACGTTCTCCTGCTCCTCCATCATGCGGCGCGCGCCTTCGCGGATGATCACCGCCAGCTCGTAGCCGTAGGTCGGGTCGTAGCTGCGACAGTTTGGGATCGTTGAGGCCAGCAGGTGGCTGTGACCGTCTTCGTGTTGGAGGCCTTCGCCGTTCAGCGTGGTCCGGCCAGCGGTGCCGCCGATCAAAAAGCCCTTGGCGCGGCTGTCGCCGGCGGCCCAGGCCAGGTCACCAATGCGCTGGAAGCCGAACATCGAATAGAAGATGTAGAACGGCAACATCGGCTGGTTGTGGGTGCTGTAGGCGGTGGCGGCGGCAATCCAGCTGGACATGGCGCCGGCCTCGTTGATGCCTTCTTCGAGGATCTGGCCCTTCTTGTCCTCGCGGTAGAACATCACCTGATCCTTGTCGACCGGCTCGTACAGCTGACCGACCGAGGAGTAGATACCGAGCTGACGGAACATGCCTTCCATACCAAAGGTACGGGCCTCGTCCGGGACAATCGGCACAATGCGCGAACCCAGCTCCTTGTCCTTGACTAGCTGCGACAGGATGCGCACAAAGGCCATGGTGGTGGAGATTTCGCGGTCGCCGGTGCCGTCCAGGATCGCCTTCAGGGTGTCCAGCGGCGGAACCGGTACGCGCTGGCTTTCGACGCGGCGCTGGGGCATGTAGCCACCCAGTGCTTCGCGGCGGGCGTGCAGATACTTGTATTCGGCGCTGCCTTCTTCCGGTTTGTAGAAGGGCAGTTTCTCCAGTTCATCATCGTTGACCGGGATGTCGAAGCGGTCGCGGAATTTCTTCAGGCTGTCGATATCGACTTTCTTGGTGTTGTGCGCGGTGTTCTGACCCTGGCCAGCGCCAGTGCCGTAGCCCTTGATGGTCTTGGCCAGAATGACTGACGGCTGACCCTCGTGGTTGACCGCGTCGTGGTAGGCCGCGTAGACCTTGTACGGGTCATGGCCGCCACGGTTGAGCTTCCAGATTTCTTCGTCGGAGAGGTCCTTGACCATCTCCTGCAGCTCGGGGCGGGTGCCGAAGAAGTGCTCGCGCACAAAGGCACCGTCTTTGGCCTTGTAGTTCTGGTAGTCGCCGTCGACGGCTTCTTCCATACGTTGTTGCAGCAGGCCGTTGTCGTCTTTGGCAAACAGCGGGTCCCACATGCGGCCCCAGATCACCTTGATAACGTTCCAGTCGGCGCCACGGAAGCTGCCTTCCAGCTCCTGAATGATCTTGCCGTTACCGCGTACCGGGCCGTCCAGGCGCTGCAGGTTGCAGTTGATGACGAAGATCAGGTTGTCCAGTTTTTCACGACCGGCCAGCGAGATGGCGCCCAGGGTTTCCGGCTCGTCGGTTTCACCGTCGCCGACAAAGCACCATACCTTCTGCTTGCCCGGCTCGATAAAGCCGCGGTGCTCCAGGTATTTCATGAAGCGTGCCTGGTAGATCGCCTGAATCGGGCCCAGGCCCATGGAGACGGTCGGGAACTGCCAGAAGTCGGGCATCAGCCAGGGGTGCGGGTAGGACGACAGGCCCTTACCGTCGACCTCCTGGCGGAAGTTTTCCATCTGCTCTTCGCTGATGCGACCTTCGAGGAAGGCGCGGGCGTAGATGCCGGGCGAAGCGTGCCCCTGGAAGAACACCAGGTCACCGCCGTGCTCGTCGGTTGGTGCCTTGAAGAAGTAGTTGAAGCCGATGTCGTACAGGGTGGCGCTGGAAGCAAAAGTCGAAATGTGGCCACCCAGGTCCGGGTCCTGCTGGTTGGTACGCATGACCATGGCCAGCGCATTCCAGCGCACCATCGAGCGGATGCGGCGTTCCATGAACAGGTCGCCGGGCATGCGTGCTTCGTGGGTGACGGGGATGGTATTGCGATACGGCGTGGTGATGGCGTAGGGCAGCGGGGTGCCGGTGCGGCTGGCCAGTTCACTCAGGCGGGTCATCAGGTAATGCGCGCGGTCTTCGCCTTCGTTGTCGAGTACGGACTCCAGCGCGTCGAGCCATTCCTGCGTTTCAAGCGGATCAATATCGTCTTGCTTCATTATGGTCTCCAGACCTTGTGGGCCTTGCAGATGCTGGAAGCTGCCATGTGCGTGCGGTCTGCAACGCGCCACAGCCTGCGCTTGCCAAACACCTGTGGGTGTTGTGACACATCGGGGTAAGATTGGTTCTGTAGTTTTACTACATAAAGGCGTCTTAATCTAGTCCGCCCAAGGTCTAATATGTAGCAACACTACATTTAGACCGATCAGTCAGGGTTCTTGCTTTTCCCTTTCCGGTCAGCATGGCAAGCTGCGGTTTCGGTTCATGAACAGGATAGACCATGCCCTCCACACTGCCTCCGTTGCCCGCATTACTCGAAACGCTCCGTGATCACCATCTTGAGCAGTGGACTGCGGCGCTGGAGCAGGCCGCCTTGTCCATGCGGCGCGCCGAATTGGGCGAGCGTTTCGAGCAGGAGCTGGCGCTGGTGCTGGCTGCCAGCGACTACGTTGCCGAGCAGTTGCGCCGTGACCCGGAGCTGGCTTGGCGGCTGCTCGCCGATGAGCGGCTTTGGCGTCCGCTGGCTGAAGGCGAGTTGCGCAGTCTGCTGCAGCAGGCATTGGGTGACGTGGCCACTGAGGAGCAGTTGGCGCAGGTGCTGCGTCGGTTCCGCCAATGGCAGCAGGTGCGGATCATTTGGCGCGACGTACTCAAGCTGGCGCCGTTGCAGGAAACCACCCGTGACCTGTCGGATATGGCAGACGCCTGCATCGATGAAGCCTATCAGTGGTTGTATGGCCAGTGCTGCAGCAGTCTCGGCGAGCCGCGCAGTCGGGACGGCGTGCCGCAGCATATGGTGGTGCTGGGTATGGGCAAGCTGGGTGCGGTGGAGTTGAATCTGTCCTCGGACATCGACCTGATCTTCGCCTATCCAGAGGCCGGTGAGACCGGGGGCGGGCGCCGCAGCCTGTCGAATCAGGAATTTTTCATTCGCCTCGGGCAAAAGCTGATCAAGGCGCTGGATGCGCCGACGGTCGATGGCTTTGTGTTTCGCGTCGACATGCGCCTGCGCCCTTACGGTGACAGCGGTGCACTGGTGTTCAGCTTTGATGCGCTGGAGCAGTACTACCAGAGCCAGGGGCGCGACTGGGAACGCTACGCCATGATCAAGGCGCGCGTGGTGGCCGGCGATCAGCAGGCGGGGGCCGAGCTGCTGGCGATGCTGCGGCCCTTCGTTTATCGCCGTTACCTGGATTTTGCTGCCATTGATGCGTTGCGCAATCTCAAGCAGATGATTCAGCGTGAGGTGCAGCGCAAGGGCCTGCAGGACAACGTTAAGCTGGGCTCAGGCGGGATTCGCGAGGTTGAGTTTATCGGCCAGGCCTTCCAGCTGATTCACGGCGGGCGTGACCGTAGCTTGCAGCAGCGCCCCATCCTGGGGGTGCTGCACACCTTGGGTGCGAACGGGTACTTGCCGGAGGCGGCGGTACAGGAGTTGGCACAGGCCTATTGCTTCTTGCGCGATACCGAACACGCGCTGCAGGCAGTGGATGACCGGCAAACGCAAATGCTGCCGATTGATGCCCAAGGGCAGGCGCGTATTGCCTGGATGCTTGGGTTTGCCGACTGGGATGCGTTCCGTGCTCGCCTGGATGCCGAACGTACCTGTGTAGCTGGCCACTTTGCCGGCGTGATCGCCGACCCGGATGAAGATGAGGCGGACCTGCAGTCGCCCCAGGCGGACTGGGTTCCGCTGTGGGATGGCACGCTGGAGGCCGCGCAGGCGCTTGAACAACTGGTTGCCGGCGGTTTTGCCGATCCGACGTCGGCCTGGCAGCGGCTGCAGGGGCTGCACGGTTCGCCGCGCCTGAAGGCCATGCAGCGGGCTGGTCGCGAACGACTGGATATCTTCATGCCGCGCCTGCTGGCGATGGCGGCGGAGCAGGACAATCCTGACCTGGCGCTGGAGCGCGTGCTGCCTCTGGTCGAGGCGGTAGCGCGGCGCTCGGCCTATCTGGTGCTGCTGACGGAAAATCCGGGTGCTTTGCGCGAGCTGCTGGTGCTCTGCGCCGCGAGCCCCTGGATTGCCGAACAGATCGCTCGCTACCCGGTGGTGCTGGATGAGCTGCTCAATGCCGGGCGTCTGTACCGCCCGCCGGAGGCCAATGAGCTGGCTGATGAGCTACGTCAGCATCTGCTGCGCATTCCGGAGGATGATCTTGAGCAGCAAATGGAAACGCTGCGTTACTTCAAACGTGCCCATGTGCTGCGTATCGCCGCCTCCGAGATTGCGGGTACGCTACCATTGATGAAGGTGAGTGATTATCTGACCTGGGTCGCTGAAGCGATTCTGCAGCAAGTGTTGCTGTTGGCCTGGCGTGAAATGGTCGCCCGCCACGGTCGACCGGCCCGGGCTGACGGCTCGCGCTGCGAGCTGGATTTCATTGTGGTGGGCTACGGCAAAGTGGGCGGCATCGAGCTGGGCCACGGTTCGGATCTGGATCTGGTGTTCATTCACGACGGTGATCCGCAGCGTGATACCGACGGCGACAAGCCGATCGAGGGCAGCAAGTTCTTCACGCGTCTGGGGCAGCGCATCATTCACATGCTTAACACGCAGACCGTTTCGGGCGCGCTGTACGAGGTTGATATGCGGCTGCGTCCCTCGGGCGACTCGGGCTTGCTGGTCAGTTCACTGGCGTCCTTCTCGCGCTATCAACGTGAAGAGGCCTGGACCTGGGAGCATCAGGCACTGGTGCGCGCCCGGGCGCTGGTGGGCTGCGAGCAGCTGGCGGCGCGTTTTGATGCGTTGCGCGCCCAGGTACTGGGGCGGGAGCGCGATGAACAGGCGCTGGCCCGTGAGGTGTGTGATATGCGCCAGAAGATGCGCGACAACCTGGGCACGGCGGCGACGCGCGCCGGCAGCACCGAGCAGGCTTATACTGCTGCTCAGCTGTTTGATCTCAAGCAGGACCTAGGTGGTATCGTCGACATCGAATTTATGGTGCAATATGCGGTTCTGGCCTGGTCGTGCCGGTACCCCGAATTACTGCGCTTTACCGATAACATCAGGATTCTTGATGAGCTGCAAAACGCCGGTTTGATCGCCGGTGAGGATGTCATCAGCCTGCAGGAGGCTTACAAGGCCTACCGGGCTGCAGCTCATCGCCTGGCTCTACAGAATCAGCCGGGCAAAGTAAGCGGCGACCAGTTTCATGACTTCCGGCACGGGGTCATCAAGCTCTGGCAGCAAGTGTTGCCTCCCCAGCAGTCAACCACCGGATCTCAGGTGTAGTTGGCGCGGGCGCGCTCAGGCAGAAACCAAGAACGCAAGACTGATTGAATAGATACGTATGGAGCTGGCTGCTATGTCGATGGCCGATCGTGATGGTCTAATCTGGTTTGATGGTGAAATGATTCCCTGGCGTGAAGCCAATGTTCATGTGCTCACGCACTCCCTGCACTACGGTATGGGCGTATTCGAAGGCGTGCGCGCCTACAAGACGCCGGATGGAACAGCCATCTTCCGTCTGGATGCGCACACCGACCGCCTGTTCGACTCTGCCCATATCATGGGGATGAAGATTCCCTTTACCAAAGAGCAGCTGAACGAAGCGCAGCGCGCCGTGGTCCGCGAAAACAAGCTGGAAACCGCCTACATCCGCCCGCTGGTGTTCTACGGATCCGAGGGCATGGGTATCCGCGCCGACAATCTGAAAGTGCACGTGGTCATCGCGGCCTGGCATTGGGGCGCCTACATGGGTGAAGAAGCGCTGGAGCGCGGCATCAAGATCCGCACCAGCTCCTTCACCCGTCACCACGTCAACATCACCATGACCCGCGCCAAGGCCAGCGGTGCCTACATGAACTCCATGCTGGCGCTGCAGGAAGCGGTCTCCGCCGGTGCTGATGAAGCGCTGTTGCTGGACCCGGAGGGCTACGTTGCCGAGGGTTCTGGCGAGAACGTCTTTATCGTCAAAAATGGCACCATCTATACCCCGGAAGTGACTGCCTGCCTGAACGGTATCACCCGCGCGACCGTGCTGGCGCTGGCGTCCCAGTTCAATATCCCGGTGGTCGAGAAGCGCATCACCCGTGATGAAGTCTACATCGCCGACGAGGCCTTCTTCACTGGCACTGCCGCCGAAGTCACGCCGATTCGCGAACTGGATAGCCGCCAGATCGGTGCCGGCCGTCGCGGTCCGATCACTGAAAAACTGCAGAAGGCGTACTTCGATCTGGTCACCGGCCAGACCGCAGAGCACGCCGAATGGCGGACGCTGGTGGGTTGATAGCCGCAAGCGGCAAGCCTCACGCGGCAAGCAGTTGTGCGCCGTTCGGGGTTTGTCGCTTGAAGCTTGAAGCTTGAAGCTTATGAATATCCTGATTATCGGTCCCAGCTGGGTCGGCGACATGGTGATGGCGCAGACGCTGTTCATCTGCCTGAAGCAGCGACACGGTGCTGACTGCATGATCGATGTGCTGGCGCCCGACTGGAGCCGGCCAATTCTGGAACGCATGCCTGAGGTACGTCAGGCGCTTAGCTTCCCCCTGGGACATGGCGCGCTTGAGCTGCGTACCCGGCGCAGTATCGGTCAGGGCCTGCGTGGTCAGTATGACCAGGCGATTCTGCTGCCCAATTCCTTGAAGTCTGCACTGGTTCCCTTTTTTGCTGATATTCCGCTGCGCACCGGTTGGCGTGGCGAAATGCGCTACGGCTTGCTGAACGACGTGCGCAAGCTGGACAAGGACGCCTACCCGCTGATGATCGAGCGCTTTATGGCGCTCGCCTATGAGCCGAATACCGAGTTGCCCAAACCCTATCCGCGCCCCGCGCTGCAGATTGATCCCGCGTCGCGTGAGCAGGCCTTGCAGCATTTTGGTCTGGAACGGGATCGTCCGGTGCTGGCGCTGTGTCCCGGCGCCGAGTTTGGCGAGGCCAAGCGCTGGCCGTCCGAGCATTACGCTGCGGTGGCCGATGCGCATATCCGCCAGGGCTGGCAGGTCTGGCTATTTGGCTCGAAGAAGGATCACGCGGTGGCCGAGCAGATTCGCGGTCGTTTGATTCCGGGCTTGCGCGAGGAGGCGACCAACCTGTGCGGGGACACCAGCCTGGCCCAGGCCATTGATCTGCTGTCCTGCGCCGATGCGGTGGTCAGCAATGATTCCGGGTTGATGCATGTGGCCTCTGCGCTCAATCGTCCGCTGGTCGCCGTATATGGTTCGACCTCGCCCGGTTTTACCCCGCCGCTGGCTGATCGGGTAGAGACCCTGCAGCTGGGACTCGACTGCAGTCCCTGTTTCGATCGGACCTGCCGCTTTGGCCACTACAACTGCCTGCGTGATCTGATGCCTGCGCAGGTCAACGCGGCGCTGGAACGCCTGGTCGGCAACCCGTTGTCTGATCCTCAGGACGGCTGAAGCGCATGCGCGTTCTGTTGATCAAGACGTCCTCGCTGGGAGACGTCATTCATACTCTTCCGGCCCTGACCGATGCGGCACGTGCCATCCCCGGTATCCGTTTTGACTGGGTGGTGGAGGAGGGCTTTGCCGAGATCCCGGCCTGGCACCCTGCGGTGGATGCCGTTATTCCTGTTGCTATCCGGCGCTGGCGCAAGAAGCCGCTGCAGGCGGTGCGCAGCGGTGAGTGGAGCAACTTCAAGCGCCGCCTGCGCGAGACCCAATACGATCTGGTGATTGATGCCCAGGGGCTGCTCAAGAGTGCCTGGCTGACGCGGTACGCGCGCGCGGAGGTGGTCGGACTGGACAAAAGCTCGGCGCGTGAACCCCTGGCCGCGCGCTTTTATCAGCGCCGCCTCGCGGTTGCCTGGGGCCAGCATGCGGTGGAGCGCACGCGTCAGCTGTTCGGCCAGGCACTGGGTTATACGCCGGCCGAGGGATTGGGCGATTACGGGTTGGATCGCGGTGCGCTGGGCGCTGAGGTCGCAACCACACCCTATGTGGTGCTGCTGCACGGCACCACCTGGGTCACCAAACACTGGCCGGAGCTGTACTGGCGTCAGTTGGCTGAGCAGCTGGTTGCTGCGGGTGTCGAGGTGCGATTGCCCTGGGGCAGTCTGGATGAGCAAGCCCGCGCCTTGCGCATCGCTGAAGGTCTGCAGGGCGCTGTGGTGTTGCCGCGCCTGCCTTTGCGTGACGTCGCCCGGCAACTGGCTGGTGCCAGTGCCTGCGTGGCGGTAGACACGGGGCTCGGGCATCTGGCTGCGGCGCTCGACGTGCCCACCTTGTCGTTGTTCGGTCCGACCAATCCTGGCTTTACCGGTGCCTACGGCGCGGTGCAGCAGCATCTGGCCAGTGACTTTGCTTGTGCACCCTGTTTGCGCAAGCAGTGCAGCTACCAGCCCACACCCGAGGATGCGCGTCGGTTCGACCTGACGCGCGAGCAGCCGCTATGCTTTACCCGTCTGAACCCGGATCGGGTCATGCAGCAATTGCAGCCGTTGCTGCCCAACAAGAGAGTCCTCTGATGCAGCTGGCTTTTGTGCTTTACAAGTATTTTCCCTTTGGCGGGTTGCAGCGTGACTTCATGCGCATCGCCAAGGTCTGCCAAGCGCGCGGCCACGCGATTCGGGTCTACACGCTGATCTGGGAAGGCGATATTCCCGAGGGGTTTGAGGTGCTGGTAGCGCCGGTCAAGGCGCTCAGCAATCACCGCCGTAATGAAAAGTTTACCGCCTGGGTCAAGGCGGATCTGGCCAAGCGCCCGGTTGATCGGCTGGTTGGCTTCAACAAGATGCCGGGGCTGGACGTCTACTACGCCGCCGACCCCTGTTTTGAAGACAAGGCGCAGACTCTGCGCAATCCGCTGTACCGCTTTTCCAGCCGTTATCGTCATTTTGCTGCGTATGAGAAGGCAGTGTTCTCGCCGGCGGTGAATACCCAGATTCTGATGATCTCCGAGGTGCAGCAACCGCTGTTCACCAAACATTACAAAACCCCGCTGGACCGCTTTCATCTGCTGCCGCCGGGCATTGCACCGGATCGCCGGGCACCTGTTAACGCGGCCGAGATTCGCGCCGAGTTTCGTGCCGAGTTCGGGCTGGCGGACGATGAGTTGCTGCTGGTGCAGATCGGCTCGGGCTTTATCACCAAGGGGGTTGATCGCTCGATTCGTGCGGTAGCGGGCTTGCCGGCCGAGCTGCGCCAGCGCACCAAGCTGATGGTGATTGGCCAGGACGATCCGGGCAGTTTTCAACGGATTGCCCGCTCGCTGGCAGTGGATGATCGCGTGATCTTTATGAAGGGGCGCAGCGACGTGCCCCGGTTTCTGCTTGGCGCTGACCTGCTGATTCACCCCGCTTATAACGAAAATACCGGCACAGTGCTGCTCGAAGCGCTGGTGGCCGGACTACCGGTATTGGTGACGGATGTGTGTGGTTACGCCCACTACATCAGCGAGACGGACTGCGGTCTGGTGGTTCCCACGCCGTTCAAGCAGAGCCAGCTTGATCAGATGCTGGCGGATATGCTGAACGACAGTGCGCTGCGCAAGGAGTGGCACCTCAATGCCCTGCGCTTTGCTGATCAGGCCGATCTTTACAGCCTGCCGGAGCGCGCTGCTGATGTGATTCTGGGGGAGAGTGCGTGAGTGACACCCTGATTTTGCGTGAACCTTTCCGTAGCCTGTGGGCTGATCGTGATGCATTTGCTGCGGTGGAAGCGCTGCAAGGTGAGGTGTTTCGCGAGCTGGAAGCGCGTCGCACACTGCGCACGGAAGTGTCAGGCAACGGCTATTTCGTCAAGATTCACCGGGGCGTCGGCTGGGGCGAGATTTTCAAGAACTGGTCCACGCTCAAACGCCCGGTGCTGGGCGCAGGCCAGGAGTGGCAAGCCATTCAGGCGCTGACCGCTGCCGGCATCAATACCATGACTGCGGTCGCCTTTGGTGAGCGCGGCAGCAACCCGGCAGCGCAGCACTCGTTCATCATCACCGAAGAATTGGCGCCGACCATCAGCCTGGAGGATTACAGCCGTGACTGGCTGGATAAACCGCCGGCGCCGACCAGCAAATGGGCGCTGATTCGCCGGGTCGCCGAGATGACGGCTGCTATGCACCGGGCGGGGGTCAATCACCGCGACTGCTATATCTGCCACTTTCTGCTGCACACCGACAAGCCGATGAGCACGCACGACTTCAAGCTGTCGATCATTGATCTGCACCGGGCGCAAGTGCGTGCTCAGGTGCCACGCCGCTGGCGCGACAAGGACCTTGCCGGTCTGTACTTTTCTGCGCTTGAAATTGGCCTGACCCGGCGCGACAAGCTGCGCTTTTTGAAAGCCTATTTTGCCTCCCCGCTGCGCGACACCTTGCGCCTGGAAGCGCCACTGCTGGCGTTGCTGGAGCGCAAGGCGCAGAAACTGCAGGCGCGTTTCGAGCGTAAGTACGCACCGGGGGCCGGTGAATGAAGCGTTGGACCCTGAACCCCGAGTATGCCACCGGGGAGAGCGGTCGGCTGTTTGCCGATCTGGACACGGTGTTTGGGCTGGAGGGCGAGCTGATCACCTATAGCCCAATCAGCAGTGTGCATAAGGTGTGGGCGGGTGATCGTCATTACTACGTCAAGCGCTACACCGGGAACGGCAAGGGGCTCAAGCAGTATCTGGGCCGTTGGCGAGTGCAGGCCGAGTGGGAGAACCTGTTGCGCTTCCACGCCTGGGGCATACCTTCAGTCCAGGTGGTCGCCTTCGGTCTGGAGCGTCGGTCAGGGCGCTTCGTTCGTGGCGCTCTGGTTACCGAGGACCTGCCTGCTACGCGAGACCTTGCAGACCTTGCCGCGCACGCGGATCTGCGTTTGCGTAAGCTTGACTGGGTAAGGCACGTTTCGCTTCAGGTCGCACGAGCGACGCGCATGATGCACGATCAGGGCTTCACTCATAACGACCTCAAATGGCGTAACCTGCTGGTGGATGACCAGGCGCTGGCTAATGTCTACCTGATCGACTGCCCCGCTGGCAGTTTCTGGTGGGGCCCCATGTTGCGTTATCGCATCATCAAGGACCTGGCCTGCCTGGACAAGCTGGCCAAGCATCACCTCAGTCGTGCTCGACGGCTGGCTTTCTACAAGATGTATCTGGGCAAAGCTCGCCTGGACAGCGAGGACCGCAAGCAACTGCGTGCGATTCTCGCGTTTTTCGAGGGACGAGAATGACCCGCAAGCCCTTTATTGCTGTCAATGCTCACGAAGTACTGCAGCGCCATGGACTCGACTCAATGGACGCATTGTGGGCGCTGCAGCTCGAGGCTGTCGATGCGCCGAACACTGGCAGGGGAGGCTGGAGCAGCGTGCACCGGCTGGAGCTTGAAGACGCCAATGGCACGTTGCAGCCTTTCTACCTGAAACGTCAGGACAACCACTGTACTCGCACGCTGCACAAGCCGTTTGGAGAGCCGACCTTTGCGCGTGAGTTTCGTGCCATTCAGCAATATGCCCGAGAGGGTATACCGGCGCTGGAAGCCGCGTTTTTCGCCGAGCGGCGCGTTGAGGGGCGTGCGCAGGCGGTGCTGCTGACGCGTGCGCTGGACGACTATGCACCGCTGGATGAGTGGTTTGAACGCTGGTGGCAGTTGGCTGCGGCGGACATTCGTATGCTGATCCTGTCAGCCGCCGCGCTGGTGCGTGCGCTGCACAACGCTGATCGCATTCACAACTGCCTGTATCCCAAGCATGTGTTTTTGAAGTTGCACACCGACGGTGCCGGTGCGCGCTTCATTGATCTGGAGAAAACCCGCCGCGCGCTTTTTGGTGAGCGTGACCGGGTTCGCGACCTGGAAACGCTGCACCGTCGCAGCGAAGTGCCTAGCCGCACCCAGCGATTGCGTTTTGTGTTGGCTTACCTGGGCAGAACGCGAGTGGACGCACAGGCCCGTGACCTGATTGCCCGCGTACTGCAGCGCAGTGCCGGC
The DNA here is from genome assembly GCF_002307495.1 of Pseudomonas abyssi. GTDB lineage: Bacteria > Pseudomonadota > Gammaproteobacteria > Pseudomonadales > Pseudomonadaceae > Halopseudomonas > Halopseudomonas abyssi. Next base: position 52,997 of record NZ_NTMR01000003.1, read on the forward strand.
AAAGGGCCTCGCCCATGACGCTGTTGGCCGAGCTGCAGAACGCCGGCCGGGAGCCGCCGCTGCCCTGTCAGGTCGAGCTGCCGCAAGGATCTGCACAGGTACTGCGCTGGCTGCGCGTGCTACCTGGCAAACGGTTGGTGGCCGAGGTCGAGTGCGGCGGACAGCGTCGCCTGCTGAAGTTGTACATCGCCTCGGGCGCTGAACGGCATTGCCAGCGCGAGGTGGACGGCTTGCAGGCACTGCAGGCGCAGAGCGTGGCCACGCCGACGCTGCTGGGGCACGGTCAGTTGGGTGGCGGAGGCTGCTACGTCCTGCTCGACTTTCTGGTCGAGGCGCAGAGTCTGCAGCAACGATGGGACGCCCTCGACAGTCGCGCCCCCGGTGATGCCGTCGCCATGGGCTTGCTTGCTCAGGCGCTGGCGCTGGTCGCGTCCATGCATCGGGCAGGTCTGGTTCAGACGGATCTTCATCTGGGTAACTTTTTGCTGCATGAGCAGCAGCTTTACGTGATCGATGGTGATGCCGTAGAGGCGTTGTCGCCGGGCCAGCCGCTGAGTGATGTGCAGGTCGAAGATAACCTGGCGATCCTGCTGGCGCAGCTGGACCCCGAGTGGGACGCGTTGGCCGAGCTGCTACTGGTGGAGTATCTGCAGCACAACCCGGTGGCGCTGAACCCTGATCGCCTTGCGCGTCAGGTGCGAAAGGTCCGTGAGCGCCGGCTTCAGGCCTATCTCGGCAAGACGATTAGAGACTGTACCGCCTTTGCCGTGCGGCGCAGCTGGCGTCGTTTCTGCGCCGTGGTGCGCGCGGAGCTGGAGAGTATCGGCGCGCTGCTGGCTAACCCTGACGCGGCGTTGGCGGCGCAGCCTTTGCTCAAGGATGGCGGCAGCAGTACGGTTGGACGTACGGCCGTTCAGGGGCGCGAGCTGGTTATCAAGCGCTACAATATCAAAGGCATTGGCCATTGGCTGAAGCGCTTCTGGCGCCCCTCCCGTGCCTGGCATTCCTGGTTGGCGGCGCATCGCCTGCAGTTTCTGGGTATTGCTACTCCAGCGCCGTTGGCCATGATCGAGCAGCGGTTTGGTCCTTTGCGGCACCGGGCCTGGTTGATTACTGAGTATTGCGCCGGGGTCGACCTGCTGCAGCAACTGGGTGAGGATGGACAGCAGCTGCCTGAGCCGGAGATAGAAAAGGCCTTGTTGGCGTTGTTTGAGCAACTGGTGCAGGCCCGCATCAGCCACGGCGACTTCAAGGCAACCAACCTGCTGTGGTTTGAGGGGCAGGTTTGGCTGATTGATCTGGACGCCATGCAGGCGCATGGCAATGAGCGCAGCTGGCAGCCGGCCTGGCAGCGTGATCGCCAGCGCTTTATTCGCAACTGGCCAGTGGGCAGCCCCTTGGCCTGCTGGCTGGATGAGCGCCTGCCGCACTGTTGATTTTCATTTTTCGTATTGAATAGAAGAGGACTACCGTGGGACTTACCGTATTGGGCCTTTCTGGCGCCCTGAGTCACGACCCCTCCGCCGCGCTTTATATTGACGGCAAGCTGATTGCGGCCGTTGAGGAAGAGCGTTTTGTACGCGATAAGCACGCCAAGAATCGCATGCCCTACGAGTCGGCCAAGTTTTGCCTGGAGCAGGCCGGTATCCAGCCAGCGGATGTCGACATCGTCTGTATTCCCTTCGCTCCAATCAGCCTGTTTAGCAGCAAGGCCCGCTGGCATTACGCCAAGCGTTACTGGTATGCGCCGGATCGTTCGCTGGACGCGATTCTGACCGGTAATCGTCGCTTCAAGCGCTACCGCAAGAAGATTCTCTGGTGCCTGGAGCAGCTCGGCTTCGACGCCAAGAAGGTCCGCCTGGAGCCGGTTGAGCACCACTTGGCGCACGCTTCGAGCGCCTACCACTGCTCGGGTTTCACCGAGAAGACGGCGATCCTGGGGATCGACGGCAAAGGCGAATACGCCACCACCTTCTTCGGCTGGGGGGAAAACGGCAAGATCCACAAGATCAAGGAATTCTACGATCCGGATTCGCTGGGTGGCCTGTACGGCGCGATCACCGAATACCTCGGCTTTGAGATGCTCGACGGCGAGTTCAAGGTCATGGGTATGGCACCCTACGGTGACGCCGCCAAGTACGACTTCTCCCGGCTGGCCAAGTTTGAAAATGGTGAGCTGATCATCAACACCGATTACGCCAACGTTATCGGCTTCCGTCGCTACAAGGAGAAGGGCAAGGGTTACTACTTCTCGCCCAAGCTGATCGAATGGCTGGGGCCCAAGCGTGAGGGTGACATCGCCGACGACCCCTATATTCACTACGCAGCAGCGATGCAGTCGCTGTTCGAGAAGCTGGCGCTGGAGATGATCGATTACTATCTCGGCGATATTCTCAAGGAAACCGGGCGCCTGGCCTTTGCCGGTGGCTGTGCGCTGAACGTCAAACTCAACCAGCGCATCATCGCGCGTCCGGACGTGAAGGAGCTGTTTGTTCAACCGGCCTCTGGCGATGCCGGCACGGCGGTAGGTGCGGCATCTTTCGTCTCGGTCAAGAACGGTGTGCCCGTCGAGAAGATGGAGCATGTCTATCTCGGCCCCTCCTACAGCAATGAAGACATCATTGCCGCCTGTGCGCGTCACCCGAACCAGCCGCAGTGGCAGAAGATCGACGACGTGCCCCAGGAAATCGCCAAGGTACTGGTTGAAGGTAACCCGGTTGCCTGGTTCCAGGGCCGCATGGAGTTCGGTCCGCGCGCCCTGGGTGGCCGTTCGATTATCGGCTGCCCGAGCGTTGCCGGCGTAGCCGACCGTATCAACGAGCAGATCAAGTTCCGCGAGCGCTGGCGCCCGTTCTGCCCGTCCATGCTCGATACCGTGGCGCCGCAGATGCTCAGCGTCGACCATCCGTCGCCGTTCATGACCTTTACCTTTGACGTCAAGGAAGGGTGGGCGGAGCGCGTGCCAGAGGTGGTGCACGAAGACGGCACCGCCCGCGCCCAGGTGCTCAAACGCGACTACAACCCGCGCTACTACGACCTGATGAAAGAACTGGAAGCCATGACGGGTAATGGTGTTGTGCTGAACACCTCGCTCAACCGTCGTGGCGAGCCGATGGTCTGTTCGCCCACCGACGCGCTGAACATGTTTTATGGCTCTGATCTGCAGTTCTTGATCATGGAAGATATTTTGGTGATGAAGGCTAAGGGCGGCGGGCACTGATCAATGGCAGCCGACGGCGTTGTCTACTTTTCCAAAATGTTCCAAGCGGTGCCGCATCTGGCTCAGGTAGCGCGTGCACTGCCCGGCACCTTTGTTTCCAGTCGTACCTCTACGCTGCGTGCTTTCCAGCGCCTGTATCCGGAATTGGAGGTAGCACGGTACTCCAAGCGATTCGGGTTTCTGGTGCGTGGCAACCGCCTGCTTAAGGACGCTGGAGCGATTGTTACCGGTTCGCCCTATGGCAGCTTCCTGAAGCCTTATGCGGCCAAGAAAGGCACCGTATTCCACGGGACCTACATGATGCTCAGCAAGGAGGCGTTGCTGCGTAACAGCCACTTTGACCTGCTGTGCGTCATTGGCCCGCGGATGAAGGGGATGTTCGAGCGCTTCCCCGAGGCCGATCGGCTGAACATTGTCGACACGGGGTTCCTGCCGTTCTGTGAGTATCCAGAGCGGTCGGCGCAACAGCGTGCTGCAGTATTGCAGCGCCTGGGCCTGGATCCGCAGCGACAGACAGTGCTCTACACGTCCAGTCGGCGAGGTTTCGGTTCCTGGCAGCGCGCAGCGGAGCAATTGGTAAACTCCGCTGCGCCGCATTTCAATTTGATCCTGCGTCCCCATCCGAGCCAGTCGCTGACCTCTCGTCGCGTCGACAGGGACAGCTTCAAACGGGTGCGCGCGCTGATTCAGGCGCGAGGCAATGCCTTTCTGGATTTGAGTGAGTGTGCGCTATCCGAAGTGCTGTCGGTCTCGGATCTGGTGGTCTCGGATGCCAACTCGCCCAGCGAGGAGGCGCTGTTCTATGATATTCCGCAGCTGATGATAGAAACGCCGGAGTGCTCGCGAGACGTCATACGCCAGATTGGCGAGCGTGAAGCCATGCATCCCGACGACCTGTCGCAGTTGCTGACCCTGTATGATTGCGGACCTAGTCTTTATATCGGTGATCAGACACCGGATTTTTCAACTGTACTGGACAGGGCCCTGTCCGATCAGACTGCCTATGCCGCCCAGCGGGAGCGTTATTTCTCCTGGGTGTTTGGCTCTCGTGATCGCATGGCCAACGAGCGGGTCGCTCGTGCCATCCAAACGCATCTGCTCTGAAGGGGATTCCCATGCTGACCAACAAGACCATTCTCATTACCGGCGGCACTGGCTCGTTCGGCAATACCTTTGTCCCCATGACGCTGGAGCGCTTCAACCCGAAGAAGATCATCATTTTCTCCCGTGACGAAATGAAACAGTGGGACATGGCCAAGAAGTACGAAGGCGATCCACGCCTGCGTTTCTTTATCGGCGATGTACGCGACAAGGACCGTCTATATCGCGCACTGGACGGCGTCGATTACGTGGTCCACGCTGCCGCAACCAAGATTGTGCCCACTGCTGAGTACAACCCCTTCGAGTGCGTGAAGACCAACATCAATGGCGCAATGAACCTGATCGACGCCTGTATCGACAAGGGCGTCAAGGGTGTCGTTGCCCTGTCCACCGACAAGGCCAGCTCGCCGATCAACCTGTACGGTGCAACCAAGCTCGCCTCTGACAAGATGTTCGTGGCGGGTAACTCCTACTCCGGTGAACATGGCACCCGTTTTTCTGTGGTGCGTTACGGCAATGTCATGGGCTCACGCGGCTCGGTTATTCCGTTCTTCATGTCGATCAAGGACAAAGGCGTATTGCCGATCACTGATGAGCGCATGACCCGCTTCATGATCTCCTTGGAAGAGGGTGTCGAGCTGGTGTGGCATGCATTCGCAGATATGGAGGGTGGCGAAATTTACGTCAAGAAGATCCCTTCCATGAAAGTAACGGATCTGGCGCGCGTAGTTGCTCCCGATGCCCGGCAGGAGGTTATTGGTATTCGTCCCGGCGAGAAGCTGCATGAGCAGATGATCAGTGCCGAAGACGCCTATTACACCTATGAGTACCCCGAGCACTTCAAGATTCTGCCGACCATTCACGAGTGGGCTACCTGTGCCAAGCGGATCAAGGATGGCAAGAAGGTTCCCGAGGGCTTTGTCTACGCCAGTCACAACAACAGCGAGTGGATGAGCGACGCTCAGCTGCAGGAATGGATCGACGCAAACCGCGAAAAGATCGGGAGTATCTGATAGATGATCCCCTACGGACGTCAGGAGATCAGCGAGGAGGATATCGAGGCGGTGGTTGCCGTGCTGCGCTCGGATTTTCTGACGCAGGGTCCTATGGTGCCGCGATTTGAGCAGGCGCTTGCCAGCAAGGTAGGAGCAAGTCATGCCGTCGCGGTAAACAGTGCAACGTCGGCGCTGCATATCGCCTGTCTGGCGTTGGAGCTGGGGCAGGGGGACTGGCTATGGACCAGCCCTGTAACCTTCGTGGCATCGGCTAACTGCGCGCTGTATTGTGGCGCTCAAGTCGATTTTGTCGATATTGACCCGCGCACCTACAACCTCTGTCCGGTCGCGCTTGAGCGCAAGCTGGTAGAGGCCGAGCAACAGGGGCGGTTGCCCAAGGTGGTGGTAGCGGTGCATCTGTGCGGCCAGTCCTGTGACATGCAGGCCATTGGCGCGCTGGCAAAACGCTTTGGCTTTGCCGTGATCGAGGATGCCTCACACGCCATCGGTGGGCGCTATCAGGGTGACTATGTAGGTAGCGGTCGCTTCAGCGACATCACTATTTTCAGTTTTCATCCGGTGAAGATCATTACCACCGCCGAAGGCGGCATGGCGGTCACCAACAATGCGACGCTGGCGGCGCGCATGGCGCTATACCGCAGCCACGGTATTACCCGTGATCCGGCGATGATGGTCGGTGAGTCTGACGGCCCCTGGTATTACCAGCAGATCGAGCTGGGCTTCAACTATCGTATGACTGAGTTACAAGCGGCGCTGGGTGTCAGCCAGCTGGCCCGGCTGGATGACTTTGTTGCTCGTCGCCACGCGCTGGCTCGTCGCTATGATCAGTTGCTGGCGGCGCTGCCTGTCACCTGTCCGTGGCAACACGCCGACAGTTACTCCGGTCTACACCTCTACCCAGTTCGATTGCAGTTGGAGAAGATTACCTTGAGCCACCGTGAGGTGTTCGAGCAATTGCGAGAGCGTGGCATCGGCGTGAATCTGCACTACATCCCGGTACACACTCAGCCGTATTACGCGGCCATGGGGTTCTCTGCCGAGGATTTTCCGCAATCCATGGCGTATTACCGTGAAGCTATCAGCCTGCCGATGTACCACACGCTGAGTGAGGCGCAGCAGGACGAGGTGGTCGCTACCCTGGCTGAGATCTGCCATGGTTGAACTCGCCACCGACCGTCTGTACCTGCGTCCGTTGAGCGCGCAAGATGCTACCCAGACCTATGCGGACTGGATGAATGACCCGCAGGTCAATCAATACCTTGAGACCCGCCACAGTCCCCAGAGCGTTGAAAGCTGCCGCGCCTTTATCGAACACTGCAACGCCGACCCTGCAAGCCATTTGTTCGGTATCTTCCTGCGGCAGGGTGATCGGCATCTGGGCAACGTCAAGCTCGGTTTCATCAATAACCACTATCAGCGTGGTCAGATTAGCCTCTTTATCGGCGACAAGGCGTTCTGGGGCCAGGGCCTGTCCAGCGAGGTTGTGCGCCTGATTACGGCTTATGGTTTCGAGTCGTTAGGGCTGCACCGGCTTGAGGCTGGCTGCTACGAGGATAACCTGGCGTCGCTGCGCATATTTCTCAAGGCTGGCTATACGGTCGAGGGTTTCATGCGTGAACATGTGACCTTGAACGGTCGGCGTCTGGGCTGCTTCTGGCTCGGGAAACTGCACAATGAGCATGCGTGAAGTGACTGGAAAGCTGGCGCTGGGCACTGTTCAGTTTGGCCTGCCCTATGGCATCGCCAACCAGCAGGGTCAGGTGGGTGTCGACGAGGTGGGGCGGATTCTCGACCGTGCGCGTGAGTCTGGGGTGGATACCCTGGATACCGCAATCGCGTACGGTGAGAGCGAACGTGTACTGGGCGAGTTTGATCTGAGCGGCTTTAAGGTGGTGACCAAGCTGTCGGCCATCCCTGATGCCTGCGACGACGTGTCCGGCTGGGTGGAGCGCCAATTGGCTGAGTCGCTTGCTCGGCTCGGGCTGCAGCGCGTTGATGCGGTGTTGCTGCACCGTCCGGCGCAGCTGCTGGAGCCGCAGGGTGATGCTCTGTACGCTGCGCTGGCGGGGCTGCGCGAGCAGGGCCTGGCGGAGCGTATCGGGGCGTCGGTCTATGATGCCGAAGAGCTGGAGCGTCTGTGCCAGCGTTTTGCGCTGGATCTGGTGCAGGCACCCTACAACATTATTGATCACCGTCTTGATGAGTCCGGTTGGTTGCAGCGTTTGTCACGGCAGGGGACCGCACTGCATGTGCGTTCGGTGTTTCTGCAGGGGCTGCTGTTAATGAGCCGCGAGCAGCGTCCCGCCCATTTTGAGCACTGGCAGTCACTCTGGGACTGCTGGGACAGTTGGCTGGAAGAACACCAGCTGTCGCCGCTGCAAGCCACCCTGCGTTACGCGCTCAACCAGCCGCTTATCGAGCGTGTGGTGGTGGGTGTGGATAGCGCGCAGCAGTGGCAGCAGATACTTCAGGCGGCTGCAGGCGACTGCCCGCCGGTGCCCGCCGAGCTCGGCACTACCGACCCGGCATTGCTTAACCCCGCACTGTGGAAAACAGCATGAAAACCGTTGCAATCGTTCAGGCTCGCATGGGCTCGACCCGCTTGCCTGACAAGGTAATGAAGCCCATCGGCGGTGTACCCATGATTGAGGTACTGCTGACGCGCCTGGCGCGTGCCCGCGAGCTCGATCAGATTGTGGTGGCGACCTCGGTGGATGCGCGTAACGAGCCGCTGGCTGATTGTGTGCGCCAGCTCGGTTTTGCCTGTGTTCAGGGCGACGAACAAGATGTCATGGCGCGTTATCTGCAGGCTGCCAGAGCACATCAGGCCGACGTCATCGTGCGGATCACGGGTGATTGCCCGCTGGTTGATCCCGAATTGGTCGATCAAATGATCAGGGGCTACCGCGCTGCTGGTGTGGATTATTTCAGTAACGTCGCTCCGCCGAGCTATCCGGACGGGCTGGATATCGAAGTGTTCAGCTTGCGTGCGCTGGAGCAGGCCAGCGAGCAAACGGAGGCGGCCTTCGATCACGAGCATGTCACACCTTACCTGCGTGAGTCAGGTCTCTTCCGCGTAGGCGCAGAGCAGAACGAACAAGACCTGTCAGGCTGGCGCTGGACAGTGGATGAGCCGGCGGACCTGGAGGTGATTCGCCGCGTGTTTGCGCACTTTGCGCCGGACATTCACTTCAGCTGGCAGCAGGTCAAGGCATTGCAGGAGAACAGCCCGGCGCTGTTCACAGACAACCAAACGCTGATACGTAACGAGGGGGCTACTATGGGCACCGGTCAAAAGTTGTGGAAACGGGCCAAACAGGTCATTCCCGGCGGCAATATGCTGCTGTCCAAGCGCGCAGAGATGTTCCTGCCTGAGCAGTGGCCGGCTTATTTCAGCAAGGCCAAGGGGTGCACCGTCTGGGATATGGACGGCAAGGCCTACACCGATATGTGCATCATGGGCGTGGGCACCAATATTCTTGGCTACGGTCACCCTGAGGTCGACGATGCGGTGCGCGGCACCATCGACAACGGCAATATGTCGACGCTCAACTGCCCCGAGGAAGTCTGGCTGGCAGAAAAGCTGATCGAGCTGCACCCCTGGGCAGACATGGTGCGCTTTGCCCGCTCCGGCGGTGAAGCCAACGCGCTGGCCATTCGCATCGCCCGGGCTGCCACCGGCAAGGACAAGGTGGCGGTCTGTGGCTACCACGGTTGGCACGACTGGTATCTGTCAGCCAACCTGGGCGACGACGAGAACCTGGCTGGTCATCTGTTGCCGGGGCTCGAGCCCAAGGGTGTGCCGGGTAACCTCAGGGGCACCGTGTTCCCCTTCAACTACAACAACTACGCTGAGCTGGAGGCCTTGGTCAATCGCCACGATATTGGTGTGATCAAGATGGAAGTGGTGCGCAACATGGGGCCTGAGGATGACTTCCTGCACAAAGTGCGCAAGCTGGCCACTGATCGTGGCATCGTGCTGATCTTTGACGAGTGTACCTCCGGCTTCCGGCAGACCTTTGGCGGTCTGCACAAGATGTACGGCGTTGAGCCGGATATGGCCATGTTCGGCAAGGCGCTGGGTAACGGTTACGCCATCACCGCCACCATTGGACGGCGCGAGATTATGGAGGCAGCGCAAACAACCTTCATCAGCAGCACCTTCTGGACTGAGCGTGTCGGCCCGACTGCGGCGCTGAAGACCCTCGAAGTGATGGAGCGCGAGCGCTCTTGGGAGTACATCACCCAGACCGGCCTGTCGATCCGCGATGGTTGGCAGAAACTGGCGGATCGCCATGGAATCGAAATAGATCACTGGGGCCTCCCGGCGCTGACCGGTTTCTCGTTCCGCAGCCCTAACGTGCTGCAGTATAAGACGCTTGTCAGTCAGGAAATGTTGGCAAAGGGCTACCTCGCCAGCAATGCCGTCTACGTCTGCATGGAGCATAGTCAGGAGGTGATTGATGGCTACTTCGACGCGCTGGATCCGGTTTTTGCCCTGATCAGCGAGTGTGAGCAGGGCCGCGATGTCGGCGCGTTGCTCAAGGGGCCGGTGTGCCATGGTGGGTTCAAGCGGCTGAACTGATGGGCCTGCAGATCTGTTTTCGTGCCGATGCCGCCCTGTGGATCGGTACGGGACACGTCATGCGCTGCCTGACCCTGGCCGATGCGCTCAGCGCCGCCGGGCATGACTGTCATTTCATCTGCCGCAGCCATCGCGGCCACCTGCTGGAGGTCATCCACGGACGCGGTTATACAACCACCGCCTTGCCTGCAGCTGTGCAGCAGGCTGAGCCGGTGGCCGGCTCGCATGCTCACTGGCTCGGTGTGAGTGTCGAGCAGGATGCGGCTGATACGGCTGCAGTCTTGCAGTCGGTGGGCTGTGACTGGTTGGTGGTCGATCATTACGCGCTGGATACGCAGTGGGAATCGCGTATGCGGGCATGCTGTCGTCACGTCCTGGTGATCGATGACCTGGCTGATCGCGCGCACGACTGCGACCTGTTGCTGGATCAGACCTATAGCAGGCGCCCCGAGGACTATCGTTCGCTGGTCCCGGCCGCTGCCCAGCTGCTTTGCGGCAGTGCCAACGCCCTGCTGCGTGCGGATTTTGCCGCGCAGCGTGAGGCGTCATTGACCAGGCGCGCCGCGCAGCCGTATCCGCTCAAGCACATCTTGGTCTCCATGGGGGGGGTAGATGCGGACAATGCCACTGCCCAGGTGCTGCGTGGTCTGGCTGCGACGCCCGGCGCTGGCGCCTTGGCGGTGACGGTTATCATGGGCGGACAGGCCCCCTGGCTGGCCGAGGTGCAGCAGTTGAGCCAGGCCTTGACGCTTGACGTGACGGTGCGCGTGGACGTGAGTGACATGGCGTCTGTGATGGCACAGGCTGACCTTGCCATTGGCGCCGCAGGCGCGACCGCGTGGGAGCGCTGCTGTCTGGGCCTGCCCACCTTGATGGTTGTGTTGGCGGATAACCAGCGACTGGTCGCCGAGGGGCTGCGTGCTGCTGGCGCGGTGCACTTATTGCCATCGGTGAACAGTCTGGCCAAGTCTCTGCCTGGGCTGCTTGGGGCGCTAATTGCCGACCCAGGGCAGCTTCAGCAGATGAGTCAGCGTGCTGCGGCGCTGGTTGATGGCGCTGGGGTGAGGCGCGTTCTGGATGCGATGGAGGCATTGGCATGACGGACAACGAGACGGATTGCCTGCGCCCGCTGGCCGAGCCTGATCTCGCACTGGTGCGCAGTTGGCGTAACCATGAATCCGTGCGACGTTACATGTATACCCAGCACGAAATTGGCGAAAAGGAGCACCGAGACTGGTTCGCCCGTTGCGAGCTTGATCCGTTGCGGCACCTGCTGGTTTATGACGTTGACGATCAGCCTCGAGGTTTCGTGCATTTCACTGTGCAAGGTGCTGGACGGGTGGCTGACTGGGGATTCTATATCGCTCCGGAGGCGCCGCGCGGCACCGGCACGGGGTTGGGACGTCGTGCGCTGGAGTTCGCTTTCCAGCGTTTACAGTTACATAAGATTTGTGGTCAGGCGCTGGGTTTTAACCAGCGTTCAATCGATTTTCATCGCAAGATGGGCTTCTGCCAGGAGGGGGTGCTGCGAGATCAGCATTTCGATGGGCAGCAGTTTCATGATGTCATTTGCTTTGGCCTGCTCGATTCCGAGTGGCAGGTACGAGGCTGAAGGAGGCTTTCCATGTCTGGTACACCCAGTATCTCCATCGCAGGGCGACGCATTGCGCTCGACGCTGAGCCCTACATCATTGCCGAGCTGTCGGCCAACCATAATGGGAGTCTGGGGACTGCTCTGCAGATTATCGAGCAAGCCAAGCACGCCGGTGCCGATGCGATCAAGCTGCAGACCTATACCGCTGACACCATTACCCTGAACTGTGACGCCGAGGATTTCCAGATCCGTGGCGGGTTGTGGGATGGCCAGTCCCTGTATGAGCTATACCAGCAGGCGCATATGCCCTGGGACTGGCACAAGCCGCTGTTCGAACACGCACGCAAGCACGACATCACCATCTTCAGCTCTCCCTTCGACTTTACTGCGGTGGACTTGCTGGAGGATCTGAATGCGCCGGCTTACAAGATCGCCTCATTCGAGGCTATCGACTTGCCGCTGATCCGTTATGTTGCGGCAACGGGCAAGCCGATGATCATTTCCACCGGCATGGCAGATGGCGATGAGATTGCCGAGGCGGTGGAGGCTGCGCGCGAGGGGGGGTGTCGCGAGCTGGCCATTCTCCACTGCGTCAGTGGCTATCCGGCCCCCGCCGAAGACTACAATCTGCGCACATTGGCAGACATGCGTGAGCGCTTTGGCTTGGTGACAGGTTTGTCAGATCATACGCTGGATAACACCACGGCGATTGCCAGCGTGGTTCTGGGTGCATCGATTATTGAAAAGCACTTCACCCTGGACCGCAGTGGCGGCGGCCCTGACGACAGCTTCTCGCTGGAGCCGGCTGAGCTGCAGGCGTTGTGCCGAGACAGCAAGACCGCCTGGCGAGCCCTGGGGCAAGTGGATTACGGTCGAAAGTCCAGCGAGCAGGGTAATGCGCGCTTCCGGCGTTCGCTATACGTTACGCGCGATATGAAGGCTGGGGAGCTGTTCAGTGCCGATAACGTGCGCAGCGTGCGCCCGGGGTTCGGCCTGCCACCCAAAATGCTGGATCAGGTGATGGGTCGTCGCGCCAGTCGCGATATTGCTTTTGGTACTGCGCTAAGCCAGGAATTGCTGGACTGAACCCTGCAGACACCGCAGGTCTCAGTCCACGCGGGCGTCGTGTTGAGTGCGATTGGGGTAGATGTGATTGTCCTTGCGGGTGATGTAGGTGACATCATCCGGCACATCCTTGTTGATGAAGCTCATGGCGCCGATGCGCACGTTATTGCCGATGCGAATGCCGCTGCCGATGATGCAGCAGTGCGCACCGATATCAACGTTGTGTCCGAGCTCGATGGGTTTGTTATTGGCCTCCACCGAGCCGATGGTGGTGCACTGGCGCAAGTTGCAGTCACGCCCGATCCGAACGCCGGAATAAACTGTAATCGCAGTGGGGTGGCCCAGCCATAGCCCCTTGTCTATCTGGGCGCCCAGCATGATTTCGACGCCATATTTGCGCGCTAGCCCTTTGTTGATGCGCTTGGCCATTGAAAGCGTAGTGCGGCCAGGGCGACTGTGCAGGTATTGCGACAGTCGTAGCCAGAACAGACAGTTGTACGAGTTGTTTCGCGCGACCCGGCGCCGCAGTTTGCGCCAGGAAAACCGCTTGTCCTCACCCAGAATCTCGTAGTGCCAGAAAGCTTTCAGTTCGGCAAAGGTGGTCAGCATCACTCGCTCAGCTCCTTGAGGAAAATAGCGGAAACAGCGCCCGGGCGGACTTGTCGACCAACGCCCAGTCCTGTTCGTAGCGCAGCAAATGCCGATAGTTGCGGTTGCGCATGCTGCGTGACAGCGGTCGGCCCAGGCAGCGCAGGTCGGAGATGTCGATCAGCCCCAGCTGGCCATCGGGCGTCAGCACGATATTACCCAGATGCAGCGAGCGAAAGTAGACGCCTTTGTCGTGCAGGCTGGTAATGAATTCGGCCAGTTGTGCAAACAGCTCCAGTTGCTCCAGCGACTGCTCCGCGTTGAGCAGGCCGCGCAAGGTTTCGCCTGCCAACGGGTGATAGTGCACAACGCTGCGGTAGGGGTTGAGCAGTTTGTAGGTGGCGATGACCTGTGGGCAGGGAATGCCGAGCTTGCTCAAGGCTAAGGCGTTGTCGGCAAAACGCTGGGCCGGCGGAAAGAACACCGTCTTGGAGAACCAGCTTTTGCGGCGGAACAGTTTCAGCATGGTGCCGTCGGCCAGCAGCAGCACCTTCTCTCCGTGGTGGTCCTGTTCCAGAACGTTGGCGTCTGCGCGCCATTGTTGAAATTGTGTGTCGCTGAGGCGTTGCATCAAGGCAGTCCGGGGCAAAAGGCGCAGTTTATCCTACTTTGTGCTGCCGGGCTGTTGTGCCAAGCGCTTGTGTTAGACTTCAGCGCTACTGTCTCAGCTTTGAAGGCCCCATGACTGATACGCCCCAAGAGAGCTTTGCCCGCTCCAGCGTGCGCATTTACCTGCGTCTGCTTACCTATGTGAAACCCTATTGGAAAGCCTTTGCTATCAGCATTATCGGCTTTGCCATTTTCGCGTCGGCGCAGCCCGCCATGGCGTGGATGTTGAAGTACTTTGTCGATGGATTGCAGAGCGGCGAGAACGCCCTGTTCTTTGGCGTTCCGCTGATCTGGGGCTTTCCGGCCTTCATCATTGCCATTGCCTTCTATCAAGGTGTTGGCTCGTACCTGGGTAACTACTTTATTGCCAAGGTCTCGCTTGGCGTCGTGCACGACCTGCGTACCGCGCTATTCAATAACCTGCTCACCCTGCCCAATCGCTACTTTGATCTGCACAACTCGGGTCACTTGGTCTCGCGCATTACCTTCAATGTCACCATGGTCACCGGCGCGGCGACTGATGCGATCAAGGTCGTGTTCCGCGAGGGCATGACCGTCATCTTCCTGTTTGCCTACCTGCTGTGGATGAACTGGATGCTGACACTGGTGCTGATTGCGATTTTGCCGGTAATCGGTTTGATGGTGACCAGCGCGAGCAAGAAATTTCGCAAGCAAAGCAAGAAGATTCAGACCGCCATGGGCGATGTTACCCATGTCACCTCCGAGACCATTTCCGGCTTTCGGGTGGTGCGCAGTTTTGGCGGCGAGCGCTACGAGTCTGAACGCTTCCTCAAGGCCAGTACCGAAAACCGCGAGCGCGGCTTGAAGATGGTACGCACCGGCTCGGTATTCACGCCGTCATTGCAGCTGGTGACCTATAGCGCCATGGCGATCGTGATGTTCCTAGTGCTGTTTCTGCGCGGCGATGCGACCGCCGGTGACCTGGTCGCCTACATCACTGCCGCAGGCCTGTTGCCCAAGCCGATCCGTCAGTTGTCTGAGGTGAGTGCGAATATCCAGAAGGGCATTGCCGCCGCCGAGAGTGTGTTCGAGCAGTTGGATGAAGAGCCCGAGAACGATACCGGAACCCTGGAAAGCGCCCGGGTTGGCGGGCGCCTTGAGGTGAGCCACCTGACTTTCTGCTACCCCGGTACGAGCAAGCGCGTGCTTAATGATGTCAGCTTCAGCGTTGAGCCGGGGCAGATGGTTGCGCTGGTTGGCCGCTCGGGTAGCGGCAAGTCCACGCTGGCCAACCTGATTCCTCGTTTCTATCAGCACGAACAGGGTGAGATTCTGCTCGATGGCACGCCGCTGCAGAATTTTACCCTGCGCAGCCTGCGCCAGCAGATTGCCCTGGTCAGCCAGAATGTCACCCTGTTCAACGACACCGTGGCCAACAACATTGCCTACGGTGATCTGGCCGATGCCCCGCGTGACGCTATCGTTGCGGCGGCTGAGGCGGCTTATGCCAAGGAATTTATCGATCTGCTGCCCGAAGGTTTCGACACGCTGGTTGGTGAAAACGGGGTGTTGTTGTCCGGTGGTCAGCGTCAGCGTCTGGCGATTGCTCGCGCGCTGCTCAAGGATGCACCGCTGCTGATTCTGGACGAGGCGACCTCGGCGCTGGATACCGAGTCCGAGCGGCATATCCAGGCGGCGCTGGATAGAGTGATGCAGGGCCGGACCACACTGGTGATTGCGCACCGTCTGTCCACCATCGAGAAGGCGGACGTGATCATGGTCATGGACCAGGGTCAGATTGTCGAGCGTGGCAGCCACAAGGAGCTGCTGGCGCTGAACGGCTATTACGCCAGACTGCACAGCATGCAGTTTGAGGAAGAGCAGACTCCACAGGCTTAATGCGCGGTGGCCGGGAGGCCGCCGCTACAGGTGATGAAGACAATGAAACTGAGCATGCCCCGATTCGACTCCGCCCCGGTGCTGGTGGTTGGCGACGTAATGCTGGACCGCTATTGGCATGGCCCGACCAACCGTATTTCGCCGGAAGCGCCGGTGCCTGTCGTCAAGGTTGACCAGATCGAGGATCGCCCAGGCGGTGCTGGCAACGTGGCGCTGAATATTGCGGCGCTGGGCGCACCGGCCTGGCTGGTCGGGGTAACCGGCAAGGACGAGGCGGCGCACAGCCTGCAGCAGCGCTTGAACGCAGCCGGTGTGTACTGTGACTTTCAGCAGCATGAAAGCCAGCCGACCATCACCAAGCTCCGGGTCATGAGCCGCCATCAGCAGTTGATCCGGCTGGATTTTGAAGAGCGCTTCGAGACCGATGCCGAGGCGTTGCTGGCTTCGGTTGGCGGACTGCTGGACAAGGTCAAGGTGATGATCCTGTCGGACTACGGCAAGGGGGCACTGCTCAATCACCAGGCGTTGATTGACTTGGCCCGTGAGCACGGCGTGCCGGTGCTGGCGGACCCCAAGGGCAGTGACTTTTCCATTTATCGCGGCGCCAGCCTGATTACGCCCAACCTGTCCGAGTTCGAGGCGGTGGTTGGCCGCTGTGACACCGAGCAGGCGCTGGTCGAGAAGGGCATGGCACTGATTGATGAACTGTCGCTGGATGCGTTGCTGGTGACCCGTAGCGAGCAGGGCATGACGCTGCTGCGCCGGGGCGAGGGCGCGCTGCATCTTCCGGCGCGCGCGCGCGAGGTGTTTGATGTGACGGGGGCGGGAGACACCGTTATCTCCACCCTGGCGGCGGCGCTGGCTGCCGGTGAAGCCCTGCCGCAGGCTGTGGCTCTGGCCAATCTGGCGGCCAGCATCGTGGTTGGCAAGCTGGGTACGGCGGCTATCAGCGCGCCGGAGCTGCGCCGGGCGGTGCAGCAGGAGCAGGGCAGTGGCCGCGGTGTGCTGGGTGTTGAGCAGTTGCTGCAGGCGCTGGACGATGCGCGCGCCCATGGCGAGCGTATTGTCTTCACTAACGGCTGTTTCGACATCATCCATGCCGGACACGTCGGCTACCTGGAAGAGGCGCGTGCTCAGGGTGATCGCCTGATCGTCGCGATTAACGATGATGCGTCGGTCACCCGCCTGAAAGGCCCGGGCCGACCAATCAACAGCGTTGAGCGGCGCATGACGGTGTTGGCTGGATTGGGGGCTGTGGACTGGGTAATCAGCTTCAGCGAAGACACCCCCGAGCGACTGCTTGAACAGGTCAAACCGGATGTGCTGGTCAAGGGCGGCGACTACAGCGTCGACCAGGTGGTGGGTGGGCCGATCGTGCAGGCTTACGGTGGCGAGGTGAAGGTGCTCAACTTTGTTGAAAGCTGCTCAACCACCGCGATTGTCGAAAAAATCCGCGAGCGTGGCGACGACTGATCTCAGCTGCGCAGCGGGCAGTTGCTCGCTGCCACCAGCCAGCCCTGGCGCGGGGCGAAAGCTTCACTGAGCAACTGATCTTCCGTTGGCTGTGCAATCAGCTCGCCCTGCTGCAGGCAGAATAGCTCCCCTGTCGGCAGGCCGTCGCGGTACTCGGCGAGAAACAGTTCGGGGCGCTGGGTATCCAAACGCGCGATCAGCTCGCCGCTTTCCTCATCGAGAAACTCGTCAGCGTGCAGTAGCGACAGGCTGTGCAGGCTTTCCGGTAGCTGCAGGGTCATGCTGTAGATCAGCTGCAGCGAGCTGGTGGGCAGGTGCACGTAGGCGTGCGGGCGCTCCAGCAGGTTGAGCTCGCGGCACAGCACCGGGCGCGCAGCGCCGCTGCGGGCACCCAGAGCAAAGTAGTGTTCGTCGTTCAGCGGTAGGCTGTCGGCGTAGGGGGTGGGCAGCCAGGTGTCCTGATAGCGGCCCTGCAGCCAGCCCGCCTCACTTTCTATCAGCAGCTCTTCGGCTATTTCCGTCATTACCGTGAGCAGCGGCACGCGCAGCTCATGGGCTGGCACGTAGCCCGACAACAGCTTGAGTACCCGGTCGCCACGGTCCGGGCGATCCTGGCGTACCAGCAGATGAAAGTCGCGACCTTGCCAGTGCAGGTGCAGGTCGACGGACACCCCCAAATTCGCCAGGGTTGCCTCAAAACAATGCGGATCATCCAGCTGCAATGGCTGCCGGCGCGCCTGCATCTGGGCAAAACTCAGTGGACTGCCGACCGGCTCGTAACGCAATACTTCAGGGCTGGCGGCCACCGAAATGGCCTGAGTCTTGAAAGCGACGGGGTTCTTGCGGGCGACAATCTGGGTCATGCCTTACTCCATCTGCGTGAGTACCGATACAGCAGCCTCGACGTTCTGCGCCAGGTGCACGGGGTTGATGGTGCCGATGATGGCACTGGTGACGCCCGGGTGGCCGAGTACCAGCGCAAGGCCGGCGCGTACCGGGTCTTCGCCATCCAGGCAGAGATGCCCGCTGGCCAGCGCCTTTTTGATCAGAATGCCTTTGTTGTGTTGCAGCGCGAAGTCCAGCACCGGCTGTTCCGCCTGCTCGCGCAGGTTGTAGGTGACCATGGCGCAGTCGCCCTGCTGCAGGGCGCGCAAACCGCCGTCGACGGTCTTGCCGGAAAATCCGTAGGCCAGAATCAGGCCTTCCTGCTTGAGCTGGGCCAGGGTCGGGTAGACCTCCTGGTCGAGCACCTCAAGGTCGTTGCCATCCGAATGCACCAACACCAGCTCGATCCGGTCGGTGCCCAGGCGTTGCAGGGAACGCTCGACCGATTGGCGTGTGTGTTTGGCTGAAAAGTCGAAGTGCGACTGCCCGTCGGTAAACTCCTCGCCCACCTTGCTGCAGATGATCCACTGATCACGTTGGCCCCTGAGCAGCGGCCCCAGGCGCTGCTCGCTGGTGCCGTAGGCTGGCGCGGTGTCGAGCAGATTGATGCCCAGCTCGCGAGCCTGGGCCAGCAGGTTGCGCACGGCGGCGTCGTCCGGCAGCTCGAAACCACTGGGGTATTTGACGCCCTGGTTGCGGCCGATCTTGACCGTGCCCAGCCCCAGCGGGGAAAGCTCCAGGCCGGTGCTGCCCAGCGAGCGGTAGTAGGGGCGCAGATCAGTCATCGAAAACACATGTCCCAGATTGGTTCGGCGACGCGCGGGCGCGGCAGGTCGCTTGGCAGAGGCGCATGCGGCTGTGGCTTGATTTGCTGGCGTTCCAGCTCCTCGAATACCTGGTCGCTGAGGTTGGGGGCCAGGGCCAGCTTGGTCGGCCAACTGATCAGCGCGTTGCCCTTGGCCTGAACGTAGG
This sequence comes from Pseudomonas abyssi, assembly GCF_002307495.1. Lineage (GTDB taxonomy): Bacteria > Pseudomonadota > Gammaproteobacteria > Pseudomonadales > Pseudomonadaceae > Halopseudomonas > Halopseudomonas abyssi. The sequence goes on from NZ_NTMR01000003.1 coordinate 72,025, forward strand.
CATTGTCCGGGCGTACCAGGCCACTTTGCGCCGGTTCTGCGCGATTCACCGGCAGAGTAGTCCACTGGCAGTTATCCAGATTGATCCAGGGCAAGAGTTCGGTGAGTTCGCGCTTGGCTGCGTCAATCAGCGCATCGGCCGTCTGGTTGACGCCCTGTTCGGCCAACTCGCCGCCGAGATACCAGCACCATTGACCGTCTTCACAAGGGTGGGTAGTGACGGTCAGCCGCGGCTTGGGACTGGCGCCCAGGCAGTGCGCAAACAGTGGTGGCAAGTCCGGCCCCTTGACCAGCACCATCTGCAACGGACGGCGTTGCATTGCCGGCTCGCTTTCGCCCCATTCCTGCATGAGCGCGTCGGTGCCTTCACCGGCGGTCAGAACGTAGCGCTGGGCACGGATGGTGGCGCCATGAAGCTGCACTCCGCTGATGCTGCCATCGTCGGCGCGCAGCACGTGCGGGCTGCTGTCGGCGATCAGGCTGTCACCGCTCAGCTCGGCGAGGCGAGTGATGGCGGAGGGTACGTCCAATACCAGTTCGCCGAGCTGATAGACCTTGCCGCGAAAGGCCGGGTCATTGAAGACCTTGGGCAGCGCTTTGCCCTTCACTTGCTCGACGCGCCCGCGCAGGGCCTTGCTGGCAAAGAAACCGGCGAGGTTGCTGATCAGGCTACCGGGTGACCACAGATAGTGATGCTCGGAGAGCACGCGTACGCCGCGCAGATCCAGCTCACCGTCGCCCGCCAGGCAACTGCGCCAGTGCTCGGGCATGCCGGCGATGGCCTCGGTAGCGGCATTGAGCTTGCCGCCCAGGGCGTACTTGATACCGCCGTGAATAATCCCCTGGGACTTGACGCTTTGGCCGCCGCCAAGGGCGCCGCGCTCCACCAGCAGGCTCTGGTATCCCGCCTGGCGCAGCCGTGCATTGAGCCAGAGGCCGGCAATGCCGCCGCCGATGATGCAGATGTCGGTGTCGAGGGTTGTGCTCATGGGCTCCCGCTGAACGTTTGATAAAGGCCGTCTAGTATAGTCATTGGCGGCGGGCTGGGTCACACTTGCGACAGTTGCAATCCATTGCCGCCCGGCTTTTGATCTCAGGAGATGACATGGCGCGCCGCCTTTATACCTTGCTGTTCTGCCTGTGCATGCCACTGGTGCTGCTGCGCCTGCTGTATCGCGCCATCAAGGCGCGGGCCTACGCCCGCCGTTGGTCCGAGCGCTTCGCGCTGGGCGGTGATGTACGCGCTGGCGGTATCTGGGTGCACGCGGTGTCGGTAGGCGAGAGCATTGCCGCAGCCCCGATGGTGCGCGAGCTGCTCAAGCGTTACCCCGAGTTGCCGATCACCATCACCTGCATGACGCCGACCGGCTCGGAGCAGATCCGCAAGCTGTTTGGCGGTCAGGTCGGGCATGCCTATCTGCCCTATGACTTGCCCTGGCTGCAGCGTCGGTTGCTGCGCCGCCTCAAGCCGCGCGTTGGCATCATCATGGAAACCGAGCTCTGGCCCAACCTGGTGGCCGAGGCCGCGCGTGCCAAGGTGCCTCTGGTACTGGCCAATGCGCGCTTGTCCGAGCGTTCGGCGCGTGGCTATCAGCGCGTGTCTGCACTGGTGCGCCCGATGTTTGCGGCGCTGGACTGGGTTGCGGTGCAAAGTCAGGCCGAGGCGCTGCGCTTTATCACGCTGGGCGTGGCGCGGGAGCAACTGCAGGTCACCGGCAGTATCAAGTTCGACTTTCGCGCAGCCCCGACGTTGTTGCAGCAGGCGGCTGATCTGCGCGCGCGCTGGGGCGAGCGCCCGGTGTGGATCGCTGCCAGCACCCATGCTGGAGAAGACGAGCAGGTACTGCGGGCTCATCAGACCGTGCTGCAGGCGTTGCCGGATGCGCTGCTGATTCTGGTGCCCCGTCATCCGGAGCGCTTTGATGCGGTGGCGCGGCAGGTGCAGGACGCCGGGCTTGCCGCAGTGCGTCGCAGCAGCGGCCAACTGCCGGCGGCGGATCAGCAGGTGCTGGTGGGCGATACCATGGGCGAACTGGTGATGCTCTATGCCTGTGCTGATGTGGCGTTTGTCGGTGGCTCGCTGGTGCCCAACGGTGGTCACAATTATCTGGAGCCTGCCGCCCTGGGGCTGCCGGTGCTGTCGGGGCCGCACCGCTTTAACTTTACTGAAATCAGTGAGTTGCTGGAGGGTGCGGGCGCGTTGCAGGTGGTGAGCGATGAGCAGGCGCTGGCGAGCGCGGCGCAGGCGTTGCTGGAGGATGCGTCGGCCAGGGAGCGTGCCGGCGCCGCTGGCCGTGCGGTGGTGCAGGATAATCAGGGCGCGCTGGAGCGCCTGCTCGCCGGCATTGCCCGGCTACTCGGCTGATTGCCCCTGCCACAAACAACAACGGCGCCTGTGGGCGCCGTTGTTGTTGGTCGGACCCGAGCTTAGAACGTGGTGCTGTCCGGATCGCTCGGCGGCAGCGGCGTGGGGCGGTTGCCCATCGACATCTGCTCCATCTCCTCCTGGGTTGCCTGCGGGATGAAATCCTCGTCCGGGTCATAGTTCGGGTTGAGCCACTGGGAGAGGTCTTGCAGGTCCTGCGGGCTAAGGGTGCCGGCGGCCAGCTTCAGGTTCAGGTTGTTGATGATGTAGTTGTAGCGCACGGTGTTGTAGTCACGCACGGTGCGGAACAGGTTGCGCTGGGCGTCCAGCACGTCAACCACGTTGCGGGTACCTACCTCGTAGCCGGTTTGGGTGGCGTCCAGCGCCGCCTTGGCGGAGACAATAGCCTGGCGGCGAGCTGACACTTCTTCAACGCTGGAGGTCACTGTGCGGTAGAGGTTGCGGGTGTTTTCTACCACGCGGCGGCGTTGCGCCTCGCTGGATTGTTCTGCCTGGGTCAGGCGGTAGGTGGACTCGCGCACCTGGGAGGTGGTCAGGCCGCCGGTGAACAGCGGCATGCTCAGCTCCACGCCAAAACTGGTCAGCTCGGTGTCGGCGCTGGACTGGCCGGCCGTCGGGATCGAGGCCCCGCCGTTGTTGTTGCTGTAACGCACAAAGGCGTCAACCACCGGCGCGTAGCCGGCCTTGCTGCTGCGCAGGCTGTCTTCGGCGCCTTCAATGGCGTAGCGACTGGCTTGCAGGGTCAGGTTTTGCGCGGCGGCGGTTTCGACCCACTCCTGCATACTGGCCGGGGTCGGCGGCAGCACGGGCAGCTCGTGGCTGATGCCGTAGAGGCTGTCGTAGCTCTGGTTGGTCAGCCGGGTCAGCGCCTGGTAGCTGACATCCAGGTTGGTTTCGGCGGTCAGGCGGGCGGCGCGGGCGCTGTCATAGCCGGCGCGGGCTTCGAGCACGTCGGTGCGGGCCGAGAGGCCAACGTCAAAGCGTTCCTGGGCTTGCTCCAGCTGGCGCTCAAAGGCCTTTTCCTCAGCCTTGGCGGTAGCCAGGTTGTCGGACGCCTGCAGCACGTTGAAGTAGGCCTGGGAGACTTCCAGGATCAGGTTCTGCTGCGTCGCCGAGAATTCCAGTTGGGCCTGCTGGGTGGTCGCCTTGGCGGCCTGGTAGGTGAACCAGCGATCGGCGCGGAATAGGGGCTGGGTCAGGCTGGCCTGGTAATAATGTGTGGAATACTCGTGACCGCCCACGTTGTCGATCTCGAGATCCTCGCGTGCAGCGCCGGCGCCAATGCCCAGGTTGGGCAGCAGTTGCGAGCGTGCCTGTGGCAGCGCTTCCTGACGTGCCAGGGCGTCTGCCTCGGCGGCGGCCAGATCGGCGCTGTTCAGCACCGCCTGGCGGTAAATGGTCATCAGATCGGTGTTGGCTGCAACCTGGGTAGAGGCGCCGGCCAGTAGCAGGGCAACATAAAGAGGGCGGAGCATGCAGAGGTCCTTCGCATGGGGGCAAGTCAGGCAAGGCTAAAAGGCTCTGAACGCCGGGTCAAGCGGCCTGGTATCAACAATCGGGAACAAACTGTTGTGGCGACTTTTGCTGACATTTTCGCGGATTTTGTCAGCCAGCTTTCGCCCAGAAAAACCATTGCGGCAAAGCCCCTCTACTGCGGGCTTGAGACTACGGCGACAGGGCTCTAGACTGTGCGGACATCTTGACGGGGTGCTGCTTGCAAAGCGGCTGAGATGATACCCGTTGAACCTGAACCGGCTAGCACCGGCGTAGGAATCGAGATAGACGGCAAGCGCGAGTCCGCAAGGGCTGGCGTGGCCGTGGCTTTTCGGTTCCCTGCGCATCTCAACGCAGTGGAGCATAACAATGAACAGCAAGTTGCCTGATACCGCCATCGCCACCTCGGGTGCCGATAGCGCCGCCACCCAACCCTTCCCCAATTCTCGCAAGGTCTACGTTACCGGCTCGCGCCCGGACATCCGTGTGCCCATGCGCGAGATCAGCCTGGCGGATACGCCGACCGACTTTGGCGGCGACTCCAACGCGCCGGTGCTGGTTTACGACACCTCTGGCCCCTACACCGATCCGCAGGCCAATATCGATCTGCGTGCCGGCCTTGCCGATGTGCGCGGCGTCTGGATTGACGAGCGCGGCGATACCGAGGTGCTGCCGGGGCTGACCTCCGAGTTTGGCGCCTCGCGCCTGGCTGACAGCTCTCTTGATCACATGCGTTTTGTCCACGTGCGCACGCCGCGCCGTGCCAAGGCCGGCTGCAATGTGTCGCAGATGCATTACGCCCGTCGCGGCATCATCACGCCCGAGATGGAGTACGTCGCGATTCGCGAGAACATGAAGCTGCAGGAGGCGCGCGAGGCCGGGTTGCTCAAGGAGCAGCACGCCGGCCACAGCTTTGGCGCGAATATCCCCAAGGAAATCACCGCCGAGTTCGTGCGCGAAGAGATCGCCCGCGGCCGGGCGATCATCCCTGCCAACATCAACCATCCGGAGCTGGAGCCGATGATTATCGGCCGCAACTTCCTGGTGAAGATCAACGGCAATATCGGCAACTCGGCGCTGGGTTCTTCGATTGAAGAAGAAGTCGAGAAGATGACTTGGGGGATTCGCTGGGGCTCAGACACGGTGATGGACCTGTCGACCGGCAAGAACATCCACGAAACCCGCGAATGGATCATCCGCAACTCGCCGGTGCCGATCGGTACCGTGCCGATCTATCAGGCGCTGGAGAAGGTGGGTGGCGTTGCTGAGGATCTGACCTGGGAGATCTTCCGCGACACCCTGATCGAACAGGCAGAGCAGGGTGTGGATTACTTCACCATCCATGCGGGCGTGTTGCTGCGCTATGTGCCGATGACTGCCAAGCGGGTCACCGGCATCGTATCGCGCGGCGGCTCGATCATGGCCAAGTGGTGTCTGGCACACCACCAGGAGAACTTCCTCTATACCCATTTCGAGGATATTTGCGAAATCATGAAGGCCTACGACGTCAGCTTCTCGCTGGGTGATGGCCTGCGTCCCGGCTCCATTGCCGACGCCAACGACGAAGCCCAGTTCGGTGAACTGGAAACCCTGGGCGAGTTGACCAAGCTGGCCTGGAAGCACGACGTACAGGTAATGATCGAAGGGCCGGGCCATGTGCCCATGCAGCTGATCAAGGAAAACATGGACAAGCAGCTGGAGTGCTGCGACGAAGCCCCCTTCTATACCCTTGGCCCGCTAACCACGGATATCGCGCCGGGTTATGACCACATCACCAGTGGTATCGGTGCGGCCATGATCGGCTGGTTCGGCTGCGCCATGCTCTGCTATGTGACGCCCAAGGAACACTTGGGACTGCCGAACCGGGATGATGTCAAAACCGGCATCATTACCTACAAGATCGCGGCCCACGCGGCTGACCTGGCCAAGGGACACCCGGGGGCGCAGATCCGTGATAACGCACTGAGCAAGGCGCGTTTCGAATTCCGCTGGGAAGACCAGTTCAACCTGGGCCTGGACCCGGACACAGCGCGCGCCTATCACGATGAAACGCTGCCGAAGGAGTCGGCCAAGGTAGCGCACTTCTGCTCGATGTGCGGTCCCAAGTTCTGCTCGATGAAAATCACCCAGGAGGTCCGCGAGTACGCTGCCCAGCAGCGCATCGATGCGGTCGATCTGGCGGTAGAAGAGGGCATGAAGGCTAAGTCCGAAGAGTTTCGTACCACCGGCTCTCAGCTCTACCACAAGCTCTAATCGCGTTCCCGCGCGTCTTGCGGTCCAGGGTCTGGCACGTCCGGACCCTTGCCGTCTGCCGGTCAGATATGCGAGCTTAAGCGACTGACTCTTATTCGCTGTGCTCCACGCCAATGGGGCATGGCGGATTTATGCTTTGCTTGCAGCCTGCAGGGGCCAGATGCCTTGTGCTCTGCAGCTGACTGATCCGGGGAGTGTGCTTTTGTCCTTTACGCGCGATGATGTGGACATCATCAGTCGGGAAACCGGCTTCAAGGGGTTCTATCGCCTCGACGTCCTAAATCTGCGTCACCGGCTGTTCAACGGCGGCTGGGGCCCCGTGCTGCGCCGCGAGCTGTTTGTGCGTCACGACGCGGTGTGTGTTCTGCCGTACGACCCCTGGCTGGATCAGGTGGTGCTGATCGAGCAGGTGCGCATTGGTGCTCTGGAGAAAAGCGACAACCCCTGGATGCTGGAGCTGGTCGCCGGGCTGATCGATACCGATGAATCCCCGGAGGAGGTAGCCCACCGTGAGGCGGACGAAGAGGCTGGCCTGACCCTGCGCTCGCTGCACCCGATTACCCGCTACTACCCGTCACCCGGTGGCAGTGACGAGTTTGTGCATCTGTATTGTGCGCTGGTCGACAGCCGTGGTGTCGGCGGTATTCACGGTCTGGCCGAGGAAGGCGAGGATATCCGCGTAAGTCTGTGGCCGCGAGAGCAGGCTCTGCACGCGCTGCACAGCGGCCGGATTGATAACGCCGCCAGCATCATTGCCCTGCAGTGGTTGCAACTGAACGTTGATCAGCTGCGCGCGGGTGCCGGAGACGCGCCGTGAGCGCCTTGCGCAAGCCACGTTACCGGGTCGACCTGATCGGCCTGCAGGCTGTCTGCGAGAGTAATTACTGGCGTCTGCTCAAGTTGATGCCGCGCCTGCACGAGGAAGATGAGCGGCGCATCGAGATTGATGCCGGTGACGGTGAGGAGCAGGCGCTGGTCATTCGTGTACTGGAGCGTTGTCCCTATACCTCGACGCTACAGCTGGCCCATGAGCGGCGCCAGAGCTGGGTTACCCCGCCCAGCATGGAAGTGCGCATGTATCACGATGCCGGGCTGGCCGAAGTGGTGGCCGCCTATAACAGTCGGCGGTTTCGCGGCGTCTATCCGTACCCTAACGAGCAGATGCTGCAGCCGGACGAAAAATATCAGCTCAACCAGTTCCTGGGGGAGTGGCTTGGTTACTGCCAGCGTCATGGACAGAGCGCACAGCCGTTGTTCTTTGCTGGTCAGGGTCTGTGACCCAATCGCTGGAATCGCGGCGCGGCAGGGGCCAAGATAATCGCCGAGAGCGCGGACAAGGAGTGGGAGCAGGATGTCGTTAGGATCGGACTTCATCTGCGTTGTGCAGTTGACCGACAGTCATCTGTTTGCAGATGCAGAAGGTGATCTGCTGGGCTTGCAGACGCAGGCCAGTCTGGATGCCGTAGTGGACATGGTGCTGGAGCAGATTTCACGCATGGATCTGGTGCTGGCCACTGGCGATATCACTCAGGATGGCAGCGAGGCGGCGTATCGCCGCTTCATTGCCTCCAGCCTGCGTTTGCCGGCACCCTGTTACTGGATTCCCGGCAATCATGATGACGCCGAGCTGATGGCCCGGCTGGGCAAACCGCTGGGCCTGACCCGTGACTGGGTGGATATCGGCAACTGGCGGATCGTGCTGCTCGACTCAAGCATTTTGGGCGCGGTGCCGGGGCATTTGTCGGCGACCACCCTGAACAGCCTTGACGACGCTTTGGCAACGGCCGGCGACCGCCATGTACTGGTGTGTCTGCATCACCAGCCCGTGAGTATCGGCAGCGACTGGATGGAGCCCATCGGTCTGCTCAATGCCGCGGACCTGCTGACCCGTCTCGAGCCGGATTCGCGGGTCAAGGCCGTGCTCTGGGGGCACATTCACCAGCATTTCGACCAACGGCTTGGACATCTGCGCCTGCTGGCAACGCCCTCGACCTGTGTGCAGTTTGCGCCCAGCAGTGACGACTTTGCGACCGACACCCAGGCTCCGGGGTATCGCTGGCTGCGGCTGTACGACGACGGGCGTATCGAAACGGCTGTGTCTCGCCTGCCTGCCGGCCAGTTTCTGCCCGATCCGGAAGCGGTTGGTTATTGAGTTCTCGCCGTGCAGACGGTGGCAGGCAAGCGGCCTGCCGGATACTATGTGACCCCATGTCTGTCTTTACTGCCGGTTGCCGCGCCTGCTGCGCATCCGCTGCCTGCATGTTGAAAAGATTCAAGAAGGAAACCTGCCTCCACCATGTCTCAATCGACCTATAACGCCGATGCGCTGGAAGTCCTCAGCGGTCTGGACCCGGTGCGCCGTCGTCCGGGCATGTATACCGACACGACCCGTCCCAACCACCTGGCCCAGGAGGTCATAGACAACAGCGTCGACGAGGCTCTGGCCGGTCACGCGCGCACCATCAGCGTGGTCCTGCACCAGGACAATGCCCTGGAGGTCAGTGATGACGGGCGCGGCATGCCCGTGGATATTCACCCGGAGGAGGGCGTTTCCGGGGTCGAACTGATCCTTACGCGGCTGCATGCCGGCGGCAAGTTCTCCAACAAGAACTACCAGTTCTCCGGCGGTCTGCACGGGGTGGGTATTTCGGTGGTCAACGCGCTGTCCCACAAGGTGGAAGTGCGGGTCAAGCGCGATGGGCAGGAATACGCCATGGCTTTTGCCAACGGCGACAAGGTGCGCGAACTGGAAGTCATTGGCACGGTCGGCAAGCGCAATACCGGCACGACCGTTACCTTCTGGCCAGACGCCAAGTATTTCGACTCGGCCAAGTTCAGTATCACCCGGCTGAAGCATCTGCTCAAAGCCAAGGCGGTGCTCTGCCCTGGGCTCAAGGTGGACTTCGATGATCGCCAGTCCGGCGAGAAGATCAGCTGGTGTTATGAAGATGGCCTGCGTGATTACCTGGTCGACGCCTGCGCCGAATGGCCGAAGCTGCCGGAGGAACCCTTCTCCGGGGCCTTTGCCGCCAAGCAGGAGGCGGTCGACTGGGCGGTGTTCTGGCTGCCCGAAAGCGGCGAGCTGGTGCAGGAAAGCTACGTCAACCTGATCCCGACCGCCCAGGGCGGTACCCACGTTAATGGCTTGCGCGCGGGGCTGCTCGAAGCCATTCGCGAATTCTGCGAGTTTCGCAATCTGCTGCCGCGCGGCCTCAAGCTGGCGCCAGAGGATATCTGGGAGCGCGTCAGTTATGTGCTGTCGCTGAAAATGGCGGAGGCCCAGTTCTCCGGTCAAACCAAGGAGCGGCTGTCCTCCCGCGAGTCCGCGGCCTTTGTTTCCGGCGTGGTCAAGGATGCCTTCAGCCTGTGGCTGAACCAGCACGCCGATATCGGCCAGCAGATTGCTGAAATGGCGATCAGTCATGCCGGCCGCCGTCTCAAGGCCGGCAAGAAGATCGAGCGCAAGCGGATCACTCAGGGCCCGGCGTTGCCGGGCAAGCTGGCCGATTGCGTAGGGCAGGACAGCTCCCGCTCTGAACTCTTTCTGGTCGAGGGGGACTCGGCCGGTGGTAGTGCCAAGCAGGCTCGCGACAAGGAGTTTCAGGCGATCATGCCGCTGCGCGGCAAGATCCTGAATACCTGGGAGGTTGAGTCCAGCGAAGTGCTGGGATCGCAGGAGGTACATGATATTGCGGTTGCCATCGGGGTGGACCCGGGTGCCGCGAGCCTGGAGCAGCTGCGTTACGGCAAAATCTGCATCCTGGCCGATGCCGACTCCGACGGCCTGCACATTGCCACCTTGCTGTGCGCGCTCTTTGTCCGTCACTTCCGTCCCTTGGTTGAGGCCGGGCATGTGTTTGTTGCCATGCCGCCGCTGTACCGGGTGGATATCGGCAAGGACGTGTATTACGCCCTGGACGATGCCGAGAAACAGGGCATTCTTGATCGCATCGAGGCCGAGGGTAAGCGTGGCAAGATTCAGGTGACGCGCTTCAAGGGTCTGGGTGAAATGAACCCGTTGCAGTTACGCGAAACGACTATGGCGCCAGATACGCGGCGACTGGTGCAGCTGACCGTGGACGAGACACAGGATACCGAGCAGCTAATGGACATGCTGCTGGCCAAGAAACGTTCCTCTGACCGCAAGGCCTGGCTGGAAAGCAAGGGTGATCTGGCCGAGGTGCTGCTCTGATGCGTCATGCTGGTCTGCGCCTGCTGGGCGCCTGTGTGCTGCTGCTGAGCGGTTTTGCCAATGCTTTTGAACGAGCGCCCGAGTTGCAGCTGGAAGCCGCCCTGCCGGTAGACGGCATGCCGCGTGGCAACCTGTCTGCTTTGCAGCACTGTAATGGGCAGTTGCTGACGCTGTCTGACCGTGAGGACACCAGCCTGTTTGTGTTGCAGCGTGGCGAGCATGCCTATCAGGCGAGCGTAGAGAGCTTCACACTGCCGGCCGACTCGCCCTCGATGTTGCCAGTCAAGTTGCTGGCCGGTGCCTGGTTGCGCGGGTTGAGCGGCCAGGCGCTGGATTTTGAAGGACTGGCCTGCGATGGCGAAGGCAACCGTTATCTGGTCAGCGAAAGTCAGCTGGGTGTCCTGCGTCTGCCGCCGCCCGCTGAGACGCCGGTGCAGGGTAGCTGGCTGGATCTGGATCCGGCGGTCTACACCGAAGGGGAAGCCCGTGGTCTGTGGCAACAGGTCAACGCACTGGCCGAAGGGGTGGCGATTGATGCCCAGGCCGACACGCTGTGGCTGGCGGCCGAACGGCAGGGCAGGGGGCTGGTCAAGTTGCAGCGTCAGGGCGACCGCTGGGTCTGTCCTCTGGCTGGGTGTGTCCTGCTGGCTGAGCGCCGCTTCCTGCCGACCGAGCCTTTTGGTCCCGGTATTCTCAACCGTGAAGTCATGCCGGTCGACTTTTCCGATCTGGTGTTCTGGGAGGGATGGCTGTGGACCCTGGAGCGCAATGCGCATCAGGTGTGCCGGCGTAACGCACTTTCCGGCAAGCGCGAACGCTGCTGGTCCTTTGCCCAGTCGGTACTGGTTGAGCCCTATTTCTATCCGGACGCCCCGTTTGGTCTGGCAGAAGCCCTGCTGATCAGCGACGAGGGAATTGTCATCGGTCTGGACAACAACAACCGGCTGCGCCCGGATGGCGACGCGCGGCCCTGGTTGTTTCACTTTGCGCTGCCGGCGGACTGGCAGGAGGACGTGACGCCGTGAACGAATCTACGCCTCCCTCCCAGCGCAAGCTGGGCACCGGCATGATGATTCTGGCGTGGATTGCCGGCCTGTTGCTGGCTGCCTTCTGGTTCAGTGGTGTGGAGGAGCGTCAACGCAATCCCAACCAAAACCCCGAGTCCAGTCGCCTGGACAGTGCGGTCGAGGTGCGCCTTGAGGCCAACCGCCAGGGGCACTATCTGGTCAACGGGCGCATCAACAGCAGCGCCGTTACCCTGCTGGTGGATACCGGGGCGAGTTTTGTTGCGGTGCCGGCCGGTCTGGCCGAGGAGCTGGGGCTGGAGCGCGGACGGCAATTTATGGTCGACACCGCCAACGGCACAGCAGAAGGCTATGCCACCAGACTGAACAGCCTGCAGATTGGCGATATTCGCTTGCATGACGTCGAGGCCGGCATTGTTCCTGGCATGGGTGGCGACGAAGTGCTGCTGGGCATGAGTGCCCTGCGCCAGCTGGATTTTCGTTCGCAGGGCGGTGATCTGCTGCTGCGACAGTATCAATGAGTTTTCAAGCGGGTAGCCTGGCGCTGCCCACCTGTGGAGATGAAACATGAGTGATGGACTGGACCTGAGCCTGGATGGCGTAGAGCGTCGCTCGCTGGCGTCCTTTACCGAGGAAGCCTACCTCAACTATTCCATGTACGTGATCATGGACCGTGCGTTGCCGCACATCGGCGACGGCCTCAAGCCGGTACAGCGGCGCATTGTCTATGCCATGAGCGAGCTTGGGCTGTCGGCCAGCTCGAAGCACAAGAAGTCGGCCCGCACCGTGGGTGACGTGCTGGGTAAATACCATCCGCATGGCGATTCGGCCTGTTACGAAGCCATGGTGCTGATGGCGCAGCCCTTCTCTTATCGCTATCCGCTGGTAGACGGACAGGGCAACTGGGGCGCGCCGGACGATCCCAAGTCCTTCGCCGCCATGCGTTACACCGAAGCCCGTCTGGCGCGCTACAGCGAGGTGTTGCTGGCGGAGCTGGGGCAGGGCACGGTGGACTGGCAGCCGAACTTTGACGGCACCATGGACGAGCCCATGGTGCTGCCGGCTCGTCTACCCAATCTGCTGCTCAATGGTACGACTGGCATCGCCGTGGGCATGGCCACCGATATTCCGCCGCATAACCTCAAGGAGGTAGCGGCGGCCTGTGTGCGTCTGCTGGATGACCCGGGCGCTGGCCTCGACGAGATTCTCGAGCATGTGCAGGGGCCGGATTTCCCCACCGAAGCGGAGATTATTACCCCCCGTCACGAGCTGCTGAAGATGTACGCCAGTGGGCGTGGTTCGGTGCGTTGCCGTGCAGTGTGGGATAAGGAAGATGGCGAGGTGGTCATCACTGCGCTGCCGCATCAGGTGTCCGGGGCCAAGGTGCTGGAGCAGATTGCCGCGCAGATGCAGAACAAGAAGCTGCCGATGGTCGCGGACCTGCGGGACGAGTCAGATCATGAAAACCCGACGCGCATTGTCATCGTGCCGCGTTCCAACCGGGTCGATCTGGACGATCTGATGCAGCACCTGTTTGCCACCACCGACCTGGAGCACAGCTACCGGGTCAACATGAACGTGATCGGCACCGACGGCAAGCCGGCGGTCAAGGATCTCTGGACCCTGCTCAGCGAGTGGCTGGGTTTCCGGGTGGCGACCGTGCGGCGCCGTCTGCAGTTCCGGCTGGACAAGGTGCTGGCTCGCCTGCACCTGTTGGATGGGTTGCTGGTTGCCTTCCTCAATCTGGATGAAGTGATTCACATCATTCGCACCGAGGACCACCCCAAGGCCGAGCTGATCGCCCGGTTTGATCTCAGCGAGCTGCAGGCCGACTACATTCTTGACACGCGTCTGCGTCAGCTCGCGCGCCTGGAAGAGATGAAGATTCGCGCCGAGCAGGATGCGCTGCGCGATGAACGTGACCACCTGCAGAGCGTGCTGGGTGACGAGCGCAAGCTGCGTAGCCTGGTGCGCGACGAACTGGTTGCCGATGCCGAGACCTACGGCGATGAGCGTCGCTCGCCGCTGGTGGAGCGCAAAGAGGCCAAGGCCCTGTCCGAAACCGATCTGGTGCCCTCTGAACCGGTGACCGTCGTGCTGTCGGAAAAGGGCTGGGTGCGTTGTGCCAAGGGGCATGATGTCGACGGCGCAGCGCTCAGCTACAAGGCGGGCGATGCCTACCTGGGGCAGGCCATCGGACGGTCCAATCAGCAGGCGGTGTTTATCGACAGCAGCGGGCGCAGCTATTCGCTGGCAGCCCACACGTTGCCGTCGGCACGAGGGCAGGGTGAGCCATTGACCGGTCGTTTCAGCCCGCCAGCCGGCACCAGCTTTGATGCCGTACTGATGCCCGAGGATGAGAGCCTGTATCTGTTGGCTTCGGATGCCGGCTACGGGTTCCTGGTCAAGGGCGAAGACATGCTGGCCAAGAACAAGAATGGCAAGGCGCTGCTGAATCTGCCCGAAGGTGGCCGCATCCTGACGCCGCAGCGCGTGCGATACCCGCAGAGCAGTCATCTGGCGGCGGTCTCCAACGAGGGACGTCTGCTGGTATTTCCGCTCAAGGACCTGCCGCAACTCTCCAAGGGCAAGGGCAACAAGATACTGTCGCTGCCCTCTGCTCGGGTTAAATCGCGCGAGGAGTTTGTTGCCGGATTGGCCGTGTTGCCGCCGGGGGCGCAGTTGGTGCTGACGGCTGGCAAGCGCACCCTGACGCTCAAGGCGGCGGATCTGGAGCATTACAGCGGTGAGCGGGGCCGCCGCGGCAACAAGCTGCCGCGGGGCTTCCAGAAAGTCGACGAGGTAGCTGTAGAGTTGCCGTCAGCCAGTGCGTCGGCCGAGGGCGTCTGATCGCTGCCTTGAGCAGCCAGCGCCGGCTAGGCCTGGCGCTGGTTGTACAGCGAGCTGAGCTGACGCTCGAGCAGCGACTGATACGGCTCAAGCAGGCGTTCGATGCAGAAGGTGCCCGGCTGGCTGGCCAGCCGGCGGGTTGAGGCGCATTGGCGCAGCGGTGTGCTGGCGGCCAGCTCGGCGTCTACCAGGAGCAGGTTGCGGCTGTGCTGCAGCTGCTCCAGTACCTGCTGACAGGCGGGGTGTTCACCCAGCGCCTTTTCATCCAGCCCGACCAGCCCGGCGGCATGGCCCAGCGCCAACTGCAGGTGCAGGGCAGTACCGGTGTCAGCAATCTCGATCTGCAGATCATGACCGAGTACTCTCAGCAGCTCGCCGCAGCACAGGCTGTGTTTCAACTCCGCACCGCCCGCCTCCGGATTATCCCGAAACAGCAGTACGCTGGTGCCGTCGAACAGCGTGTGCTGCTCACCGCCGTAGAGCTGGCAGGCTCGTTGTACTTGCTGGCGATAGCGTTCAAGCAGTGTCATCAGCCGCTCGCGCGGCAGGCGGCGCAGCGCCTCCTGATTGCCCAGGCGCACCGCCAGCAGCGCCTGGCGCGCTGGTTCAGGCGCCGGTTCACTTGCTGCTGCGCTGTCAGTCGGGGCGTCGTCCGTGGCTGCCCCATTGTCGGTTTCTGCGCTGCTCTCTTGTGCCTGCGGCTCGTCTGTCGGCGTGCTCTGGCTGTCGTCGTCCGGCTCTGACGCCAGAGCGGGTGTTGCGACGCTCTCGACCTCAAGGTTATCGGCCGCCTCAATATAGGCGGGTGTTATCAGCGGGACGTGATCGGGCTCCGGCTCGGTTACAGGCTCCGGTTCCGGCGCGGGTTCTGGCAGCAGCCCGCGATGAGCAAGCAAGGCGCGCGATAGTTCGCCCAGCTCATCACGGCGGCGATAACCGGGGGCCGGGTAGCTGGGGGTGCTGTCCCACTCGGCCAGGGCGGAGAGCTGGCGTGACAGTTCTCGTGCACGATGCCAGGCCAGCAGGCCCCCGACACCACCAATAAGCAGCAGCCCCCAGATCAGGCGTTCAAGCAGCTGCTGCGCAGGCTGGTTGAAGGGCGCCGCGCTGAGAGTCAGCTGTACCTGACCGGCGAGCTGGTCCTGCAAGTGGACGGCTGCGGGGTAGCGTCCCTGGCCTGGTGCACGCAGATGGCGCGGCGGCTCGCTGCCGGCTTCGGCCAGCAGGCGGTTGTTGGGGGAGTAGAGGCTGACATGGGCGATCATCGGGTTCTGGGCCCACTGCGCCAACAGCATATTCAGGCTGAGACGGTCCTCGGCGGCCAGTGGCTCGGCGGCCGAGGCGGAGATCTGCCTGGCCAGCGCGCTACCCGTGCGGTCCGCCTGCTGGGCAATGTCCTGATTCAACTGCACCTTGCCAAGCCACAGCAGCAGAACGAGCATCAGCAGCATGGGTGCCAGTACCATCAGCGGCAGGGCACCGGCCAGTGTCAGGGAGCGGCGGCGCAGGTTGGCGTAGCAGCGTAAAAAGAGATTGTCCGGGGTAGAAGTTGGGCGGCTCAAGGCAAGACTCGACTGGTGGCGGAGGCGGCACCCTGATGTAACCGGGCAGCGACGCGTTGGGCGAGTATAGCTATTCGCGAAAAGCGGAAAAAGGCTGATCTGTGAGCTGGTTGCCAAATGCGGGTAGAATAGCCGCCAGTTCCATCTGCCGGAGTGTGCGTCTTGAAGGAAATTGTCCTGATCAACATCACTGGCCCTGATCGTCCGGGCCTGACTGCTGCCATCACTGGCCTGCTGGCCAAGGCGCAGGTCCATATTCTGGATATCGGCCAGGCTGTTATTCACGACACCCTGTCCTTCGGGATTCTGGTGGAAATGCCGGCCGGGCAAGGCAGCTCTGATGTGCTCAAGGATGTGTTGTTTCGAGGCTATGAGCTGGACCAGCAAGTACGTTTCACTCCAGTCAGCGCCGAAGAGTACAGCCGCTGGGTAGAGGGGCAGGGCAAGGCGCGGCATATCGTAACGCTGCTGGCCCGTCGGGTTACCGCCGAGCACATTGCGCGGGTGAGCGAGATTACTGCTCGCTATGGCCTCAATATTGATCATATCGACCGTTTGTCGGGGCGCATCCCAGAAGGTCTGCCGGAAGATCAGGGCAAGGGCTGCATCGAGTTCTCGGTGCGCGGTGAGCCGGCGGATGCGGCAGCCCTGCGCGCCGAGTTCCTGGCTATCGCTCAGGAGCTGAGTGTGGATATCGCCTTTCAGCAAGACAGCCTGTTCCGCCGCAATCGCCGGCTGGTGGTGTTCGATATGGACTCCACGCTGATCGATGCCGAGGTGATCGATGAGCTGGCCAAGGCCGCGGGCGTGGGCGAGGCGGTGGCGGAGATCACTGAGCGGGCGATGCGTGGCGAGCTGGATTTTCGTGCCAGCTTCCGTGAGCGCATGGCGTTGCTCAAGGGCTTGCCGGTCTCCACGCTCGACAGCATTGCCGAATCACTGCGCCTGACCGAGGGCGCAGAAACCCTGATAGCCCAGCTAAGACGTCTGGGCTACAAGACGGCGATTCTGTCCGGGGGATTCAACTATTTTGCCGAGCGCCTGCAGCAGCGCCTGGGTATCGACTACGTCTATGCCAACGCCTTGCCGGTCGAGAATGGTCTGGTGACCGGTGAGGTTGAGGAGCCGATTGTAGACGGTCAGCGCAAGGCTGAGCTGCTGCGCCAACTGGCCCAGCAGGAGGGAATCAGCCTGGAGCAGACCATCGCCGTGGGCGACGGCGCCAACGATCTGCCGATGCTCTCCATTGCCGGGCTGGGTGTGGCGTTTCGTGCCAAGCCGCTGGTCAAACAGTCTGCCAAGCAGGCCATTTCGACTCTGGGGCTGGATGGCATTCTGTATCTGCTGGGCTTCCGCGACCGGGATGGCGCCTGAGCTGGATAGGAATGCGCTGATAAATCCCACGTGTCCTTGCGGGATGTATCAGCGCTTCCTTGCGAGTTACTCAGCGCTGAAGTCGTAGTTCATGGCGTCGCTGGGCGCCTGCAGGTAAGAGCCCTGGATGTAGTTGACGCCGGCCTGCCACAAGGTCGGCATCATGGTGGCGCTATCGACATAGGGCGCGATGGTCAGTTTGCCCTGGTTGTGCAGCGCGCTGATCATCTCCTTCAAAGTATCTACCGCCTTGGCAGTGGACAGGTCACGGGTAAAGGAGCCGTCGATCTGAATGTAGTCGGCCTGTACATGCTTGAGTGAGGCGTAGGGGTTCAAGGCGCCGCCGAAGTGGCTG
Organism: Pseudomonas abyssi; assembly: GCF_002307495.1. Lineage (GTDB taxonomy): Bacteria > Pseudomonadota > Gammaproteobacteria > Pseudomonadales > Pseudomonadaceae > Halopseudomonas > Halopseudomonas abyssi. Next base: position 89,515 of record NZ_NTMR01000003.1, read on the forward strand.
ATCGATACCCTGCAATGCATCTGGCGCAGCGCATCGGTGTGCACCTTGGCCTGCTTCAGGTAGGTGTTGATGTCGGCGTCGTTGAACTGGAAGATGATGGCGTCGGCCGGCAGGCGCGCTTCCTTGAGGATGGCGGCGATCCACTGAACCATATCGGGTGATTGCAGGCTGGCGGCGCTGAGGTTCAGCAGCAGATGGGTTTCGGCGCCCTTGCTGCGGTGGTTGCTCAACAGTTTCACCGCGCGGCTGATCAGCCAGCGGTCGATATCCAGGGCCAGTCCGGCTTCCATTGCTGCCGGCAGAAACTCGCTGGCGGGCACCTCTTCTCCCTTGCTGTTGAGTAGCCGCAGGAAGGTCTCGTAATTCTCGGCTTCGTCGCCGCGCAGGCTGATGATCGGCTGAAACAGCAGACGGAAGCCATTGGTCTCCAGCGTATGGCGGATCAGCGCAATCAGGTCGCCGCGGTTGGCCTGCATGGCCAGTTCTTCAAGTGGGTCAAACACCTTGATTGCGTTGCCGCCGTCGGTGCTCAGCTGGTCGGCGATGCGGTGCGCGCGGTCGATGGCTTCAGTCGGATTGGCGCTGGTTTCGCTGATGGCGGCCACGCCCATGCTCACGGTGATGCGTACGGTGCGCCCGTTCGACTCGAACAGGTGGCTTTCGAGCTTGCTGCGCAGCGCTTCCAGTTGCGCCATGGCCGCTGCGGGCTCCTGACCCTCGAGCAACATGCTGCAGGCGTCATCGGCGAAGCGCGCCATCAGCGTATCTTCGCTGAAATGGTTGCGCAGCAGCTGCGCCAGGTCAGTCAGCAACAGGTCTGCTGCGCCAATGCCGATATCGGCCTGGAGGCTGCTGAATCCATCGATGCTGAGGTATACCAGCGTACTGGCAACGCCCTGGCGTACGGCCTGATCCAGTACGGTGTCGAGTTGCTCCTGAAAGTAGGCGCGGTTGAACATGCCGGTCACCAGGTCGCGGCTGGCCATGACCTTGAGCTTTTCCTCGAACTCGGCGCTGGCGGTCTCGGCGCGAATGACTACCTGGGTGCAGGGCTCGCCGTCGTAACTGGCAGGCGAGAAGCTCAGGCGAACGGGGAAGCGCTTGCCGCTGCTGTCGACGGCCTTGCAGCGCAGGTCACTTTGGCCACCCTGATCATCATGGTGACGCAGAAAGTCCTTGAACGCGGCTTGATCTTCGGCATCGATCAGGCCGACCATGGGTTCGGCGGCCAGGTCGTCGGCATCTTCGTAACCAAAGAGTTCGCTGTAGGCGCGGTTGGCGTAAATGTGCATGCCGTCATGTACATAGGCGATGGCGTCGACCGAGCTGTCGAGCAGCAACTGACAGCGCTTTTCTGCCTCGCGCAGGTTCTGCTCGGCAATGCGCCGCTGCCGGCGGGCCTCCAGGTTGACCAGTTCGCGGTCTACAATCAGGGTCAGCAGTGCGTCGGCGTCTTGCGGCAGGGCGTCTGCCATGCCGCAGCGCAGCGCGCTGGTGCGCATGTCGATATCGATGCCGGGCTTGAGCAGGATCAGCGGCACATCCCGCGACTGACGCTTGATCAGTGCAGCGGCGTCTTCGGCGCTCATGAAGCTGGTTTTCGGCTGGGCCAGGCACAGATCCCAGTTTTGCTGCAGGCACTCCTGCAGGTCTTCGGTCGAGGTGATGCGATGGGCGCGGGTGGCGTGCCCTGCATTGCGAAGCAGGCTAACCAGACGCTCAGCGTTGTTTTGCGAGTCGTCGAGGATCAGCAGCCTGATGGCTTTTTTATCGTTGGCCATGGTCTTCCGGGGAGTGCAGGCTGCCTTGCTGCGCAGCCTGTTGCGGTATCAGAGCACTGAATCTACAGAGACTTCCAGAGTGAGTCAAAGTCATCCTCGACAGCGACTGTCAAAGATGCGCCTTCAGTCTCAGATTGAGGCTTCTCTTCCCGTGGCTGCTCGATCAGGTGGTATTCGAACTGGCTGAAACTGCCGGTTGCGGTAACCCGATTGTTGAGGTGAGCCCGTTCTGCCTTGCCGCCTTGCAGGATGCTGATCTTGCTGTTGACCTGGAAGGGCAGGCGCGGAGTGATGATGGTTGCCGGCCGATCGATGGCGGTAACCTCGGGCAGCAGCAGGGCGCGCAGGTACTGGCTTGGTTCGCCGGTCTTGCGAATCAGCTTGGCTGCGCAGGGGGTGCAGTGGGGGGCGATAAGCTCGATGCCCATCTGTGTGCCGCCGCCGCGTACCTGCCGAATCCAGCGTACCACCGCGAGGCTCCAGTCTTGCTCGTTGGCTTCTTGCACGCCCAGCAATTCGCCAGCCTGCAGCTGCTTGGGTACGTCCTTGGGCCAGGTCAGGCAGAAACCGCCGGGGCTATGGTTGACGATCGGCAGGCTGTGGATCGGGTAGGTTTCGTCGCTGTCGTCGTCACCGTCGGCCTGGCTGCCGTAATCGATCTGTTCAATGTTGCCGCCGCTCCATTCGACCGATTGGCCGCCGTCAAAGGCGCCTGTCCAGCCGCCTTGCTTGGCGCGTTGGGCGGTCTCGGAGAAGGGGTTGAGCTCTTCTTCGGTGGCGTCGATCATGCGCGCAAAGGCCTTGCCGGCAATGCGGAAGTGAGTGGCGCTCATGCCGATACTGACGCGCAGCTGGCCTTGACTGGGGATACGGTTGAACGTGCGCTCGGCGAGATCGCCCCAGGATTGGCTGACGTGCTGCAGCAGCTCGATGCCCAGGGTGCCCGGGATGTTCAGGTCGCCGGAATAGTCGTTGCCTTCGAGCATGAAATTCTTGATGTTGCTGACCAGCCCCCGGGTATCCAGGCCCAGGCTGTTGTCCAGGCTTTCGCCGCGAATCAGTGATTTGTAGCGCGGCGGGCAATCCATGTCCGGGTTGATGATGAACAACGCTTTGCTGTCATCCGGTTCAACCAGGCGGGCGTGTTTGCTCCAGTCTTCGAGGGTGGCGAACAGCCGGCCCATAGCGCTCTGGCGCATCTGGTTGGGACGCGCCGAGCCCATCAGCAGCGCCACCAGGTAGCACTGCTCAATGCTCAGCGGTTGCTTGTTGGCGCTTTCGGTGTCATTGACCGGGGTCTGGTGCAGCTTGCGCTTGCGAGCCATCTGATACAGCTGATGCAGCTCGAGCCAGATGCCGTCTGCGACCGGGCAATAGAGCTGGAAAGCGCGCAGCAGTGGACCGCACAGGCCACGAATGGAGCGCTGCAGGGCCAGTGTCATCAGGGTGCTGTGGTCGCGCGATTTGATGCTGCGCTCCTGCGCTACCACGATCTTGTAGCCATTGGCCAAGTGGTTTTGCAGGGATTGCGACAGGTTGGCAACCTTGCGAGGCTTGTCTTCCAGCACGATGGACTGGCCGAGATAGTACTTGGACAGCGCCGAACAGACGTAGTGAACTTCAGGGCGAATACGCTCGAGCATCGCCAGCCTGCGGTCTGGGGCGACCTCGTACTGGTTCAGCTCGATCAGTCCTTGATAGAGCTGGCGGGCTGTTTCACCGATGTTGGCCTTGGGGAGGTTGGCCAGCCACTGGGTGATGCCCTTCTCGGTGCCCTCGGCGAAGCTCAGGCTGCTGAGCGTTTGCTGAGGTATGCGCAAGTGCATTTTTTGCGTCGTGCTATCCATAACAGTCGTATCCAGTACATGCGTTTCCGGCCGGGCCGTGGCAGCAATGGTGTGCTGCTCATCCGTGGCACTTGAAGGGTTCTGTCTTCTGTGAAAACACTGTAGCAGCTTAGTCCTCAACTGGCTAAGTGCAGAAGCCGAGTCGCGACCTGCCATGCGCTACTGCCAAATCCTCTGATTATTTATAGGTCATGCACCAGGGTGACGCTGACCGGGACCTTGGCGGGTTCACCGGCGGTTTCGCGTACCAGCCTGGGTACCAGGTAGCCGGGCAAGCGCGTAAGCAAGCGTCCGACCAGCTCTTGCGCTTGATAGTCGGGCACCAGAAAGTGGCTGGCGCCGCGCACGCGGTCGAGCAAATGCAGATAATAGGGCAATACGCCACTGTCGCCTAGTGCTTCGCTCAGGGCTATCTGTGCCGACAGGGTGTCGTTGACGCCCCGCAACAGGACCGCCTGATTGAGCAGGGTGACGCCGGCCTGACGCAGACGGTTGGCGGCATCGCGCGTCAGCTCATCGAGTTCTGCGGCATGATTGCAATGCCAGACCATGGTCACTGGCAGGCGCGTGCCGCACAGCGCATCAATCAGCTCCGGGGTGATGCGTTGCGGAATCACGATCGGCAGTCGAGTGTGGATGCGTAGCCGGCGTACGTGGGGTATGGCGGCAATTTCGCGGGTCAGCCAGGCCAGGCGTCGATCGTTGGCGGCCAGGGGGTCGCCGCCGCTGTATATGACTTCGCTGATACTGTCGTCCTGACGGATGTAGTCCAGTGCCGCGTCCCATTCAGCGGTGCTGAGGCTGTTGTCCTGGTAGGGAAAGTGACGACGAAAGCAGTACCGACAGTTGACCGCGCAGCCGGCGCTGACCACCAGCAGCAGGCGACCATGGTACTTGTGGATGATGCCGGGACGGGCGTTGCTGTGCTGTTCGCCCAGCGGGTCGGCAACATAGCCTGGTTGCTCGTCCAGCTCGATGCCGAGCGGCAGCACCTGACGCAGTAGGGGGTCGTTGATATCGCCGGGCCGGATGCGCGAGAGGTAGGGTTCGGGGACGCGCAGGGCAAAGTCCTGCGCGGCAGCCAGCGTGCCCTCGAGCAGTTGCGGGTCCAGTTGCAGGCGGTGAAGCAGGGTGCGCGGGTCGGTGATGCTGGAGGCGAGCAGATTTTGCCAGCTGGCAGGCTCAACACGAACTGCAGAAGCATGTATCATTGGCGTTTTTCCGCGCATGGGTATCAGGGTGTCCGACTGAATGCCCCGCACGCTGTGTGGTGCGGCGCGCTTCGGATCATCCGTTTAATTGAAAGTGGGAACTTGTATGGCCAACTATTCTACCAACGAATTCAAACCGGGTCTTAAGGTGATGCTGGACGGTGATCCGTGCTCGATCCTCGAGAACGAATACGTCAAGCCCGGCAAGGGTCAGGCGTTTAACCGCGTCAAGGTCCGCAACCTGAAAACCGGTCGCGTCAACGAGCGCACCTTCAAGTCGGGCGACAGCCTGGAAGGCGCTGACGTAATGGATCGCGAAATGGAATACCTGTACACCGATGGTGAGTTCTGGCACTTCATGGCCACCGACGGCTCCTTCGAGCAGTACGGCGCGGATGAGAAGGCCGTTGGCGACTGCATGAACTGGATGAAAGAGCAGGTGGTGTACACCGTGACCCTGTTCAACGGCGCGCCGATCGCCGTGACGCCGCCGAACTTTGTGGAGCTGGAAGTGGTTGAGACCGACCCGGGTGTGCGTGGCGATACGTCTGGCGGCGGCAACAAGCCGGCCAAGCTGGTTACCGGTGCCGTGGTCAAGGTGCCGCTGTTTATCAACACTGGCGACGTGCTGAAGGTCGATACCCGCTCCAGCGAGTACGTTGGTCGCGCATAACGACGCAAGTCGTTGAAGAAACCGGGGCCTGGCCCCGGTTTTTTGTGTCTGTCAATCGAGGTAAGCAACATGAGCCGAGCGTGGCAACCCAGCGCAACCATCGACGCCTTGCGCCAGCGCGCGGGCATCGTTAACCAGATTCGTCAGTTCTTTGCCGAGCGCGGCGTGCTGGAGGTGGATACCCCAGCCCTGTCGCATGCCGCGGTCAGTGATCCGTTCCTGCACCCGTTTGCCACGGATTTTGTGCCCGAGGGCGGTGGCCAGGCGGCAACGCTGTATCTGCATACGTCACCGGAGTATCCGATGAAGCGCCTGCTGGCCGCCGGCAGTGGTCCGATCTGGCAGCTTTGCAAGGTGTTCCGTAATGGGGAGGTGGGGCGCAGGCACAACCCCGAATTCAGCATGCTGGAATGGTATCGCCCCGGCTTTGACCATCATCAACTGATGGATGAGGTCGACGCGCTGGTCTGTGCGGTGCTTGAAAGCGCGCCGGCGCGCCGGATCACCTATGCCGACGCCTTTGCCGAGCATACCGGGCTGGATGTGCACGCCTGCTCCGATATGGATCTGCAACGGCTGGCAGCGTCGCGCTGCGGCTTTGCTGGCCAGCTGAGCCGCGACGGTTATCTCAATCTGCTGTTTGCCGAGTGCGTTGAGCCGGCATTGCAGGCCCCCACCATGGTGTACGCCTTTCCGGCCTCGCAGGCGGCGCTGGCGCAGATTGTCGAGGGTGATGATCGGGTGCCGGCGGCGGCGCGCTTCGAGCTGTTTGTGCAGGGTATGGAGTTGGCAAACGGCTACTTTGAGCTGACCGACGCCGATGAGCAGCTGCGCCGATTTGAGGCTGACCAGCAGCAGCGCGAGGCGTTGGGCGTGACTGCGCTGCCAATCGATTTGCCGCTGGTGGCGGCGCTGCACGCCGGTTTGCCGTCGTGCGCCGGGGTGGCGCTGGGGGTTGATCGTCTGGTGATGCTGGCGCTGGGCGCCAGCACTATCGCTGAGGTGATTGCCTTTGATGCCGGGCGGGCCTGATCAGGCGCCGCCGAGCGTACCCATTTTCTGACCCATGCTGACCGTGTCGCCTGCTTTCAGGGTGTCGCTCCAGCGCGCTGCGTCCGGTCCGAAGAGTACGATGGCGGTGGAGCCCAGCTTGAAACGGCCCATTTCTGCGCCCTTGTCCAATTGGGGCGCGGCTTCGCCGTAACGGGTGCTGCGCAGCTGGCGGCTGGGCGGTGCTACCAGGCCGGCCCAGACGGTCTCGACTGAAGCGACGATCATGGCGCCAACCAGCACCAGCGCCATGGGGCCGGCTTCGGTGTCAAACAGGCAGACCACGCGCTCGTTGCGCGCGAACAGCTCGGGCACGTTTTCGGCCGTCAGCTGGTTGACCGAGAACAGCTTGCCCGGCACGTAGATCATGTCTTTCAGCGTGCCGCCAAGCGGCATATGCACCCGGTGATAGTCGCGTGGCGACAGGTACACGGTGGCAAACTCGCCGCCCTGAAAGACTTGAGCCTGCTGGGCATCGCCGCCCAGCAATTCCTGCACGCTGAAGCTGTGGCCCTTGGCCTGGAAAATGCGGCCGTGCTCGATCCTGCCGAGCTGGCTGATGGCGCCGTCAGCGGGGCAGAGAATGGCGCCGGGGCTATCGTCCAGCGGCCTGGCGTCGGGCTTCAGAGCGCGGGTGAAAAACTCGTTGAAGCTGGGGTAGGCCGTGGGGTTTTCTTCCAGCGCCTGGCTCATATCCACGTCGTAGCGTTTGACGAACCAGCTGATAAAGGGGTTCTTGACCCAGTTCCAGCGACAGTTGGCCAGCCAGCCCGCTGCGCGGGACAGCAGGTGGTGCGGCAACAGATACTGAAACAGGATAAACAGACGGTCTGACATGCGCTTTCCTCAGGATTCAACAGGGGTGTCGGGGTGGTTGCCCCACTCGGACCACGAGCCGGCGTAGGCCTTGACGCGCGGGTAGCCGAGAATTTTGGCCGCCAGGTAGGTAAAGCCCGAACGGTGATGGGTTTGGCAGTGGGTCACCACTTCCTTGTCTGGCACGATGCCCAGTTGTTGCAGCTGCTCGGCCAGATCGCTGCGCAGACGCAGACCGCGTGACGGGTCCATACCTGCGGTCCACTCGAAGTTGATGGCGCCAGGAATGTGTCCGCCCTTGCTGGCGACGACCTTCTCGCCGCGATATTCCTGCGGCGAGCGCGCGTCCCAGATGACCCGGTCGGGGTTGTTCAGATCGGCCAGCAAGTCAGTCAGCATGATGGTGTGGCCGCGCTCGATCTCAAGTTGCGGCGCGCTGGGTTCGGCCTGATTGGGCGTTGTCTCCAGGGCCAGGCCGTCAGCGATCCAGGCTTTGAGACCGCCGTTGATGTAGCTGTAGTGGTGATGGCCGATGCAGTCGAGCATCCAGATAAAGCGCCCGGCCCAACCGCCGCCCTCGTCGTCGTAGACAATGTAATGCAGATCATCGTGATGCCCTAGCTCGGCAAACATCGCCTGCAGCTCGGCCATGCCCGGGAGTGGGCCCGGGCGCGGGGCGGGAGAGGCGGTGCGCGAAGGGGCCAGGTGAACGGCACCTGGAATGTGGCCGGCCAGGTATTGCTCGCTGCTGCACAGGTCAACCAGGCGAGTCGTGCGGGCGTCAATCGGCAGCGTCAGATCGCGTGGTTCGATCAGTAGCGGCAAAGTGGCTTGAGCCATGGGATGGGTCTCCTGGAGTTCCGGGCCGGAAAAGGGTGAATGCTAGAGCTTGTGGGGGCGTCACCACAAGCGCTGGAGTGTGACGATGGTCAGGCGCGCTGTTTGAACTGTACCAAGGCCTTGTGCAGACACTGGGCGGTTTTCACCAATGCCTGCTGGCGCTGGTGGCTCAGCGCGCGACCCTGTTCGCCGGCGACAAAGATCAATGCCAGCACCTGCTGGTTGTGCATTACCGGTGCCAGGTGAAAAGCGGTGGTGTAGGGGTGCTGCTGCAGCGGTGTTGGCAGTTGATTGAACTGCAGGTGGCTGGCGCTGACGCTGTGGCAGGCTGCTGAGCTTAGCCAGCGGAGCCAGACGCTGTTCTTGCTCGGGCCGACCCGGCTGCCGGAGCTGAACAGGTCCGGTTCGAAGCCGGCGTTGCTGCGCACCACCAGTTGGGCGCTCGCGCCGTGGGCCAGAGCGATCCAGCTGCGCTCGGCGCCCAGTCCGTCCTGTAGCGCCTGTTGGGCACAGTCGAGCAGGGCTCCGAGGTTCTCAAATGGTGACGGTGTGGCACTGAGTTGCAGGCAGAGGGCGCGCCAATGGGCGGGTCTCGCTCTGGTCTGTTCTGGCTGTTCGACAACATTGCCCTGCAGCGGCAGGGTGGCCGACAGTTGCTCGATGGCCGCTGGTTGCTCGGTCCACGGCAGAGTGGCGGCCGGCAGGAGCAGGTCCTGGGTGACCGCCTGGTACTGGGTTCGAGCATTCTCCACGGCATTTTCATGGCTCAGGCGTTGCGCTTCCGGGACGTCGCAATTCAGGTACAGCGCGGCCAGTTGCTGCCAGCGCAGGGTATGGCTGGTGTACCAGTTGCTGTGCGCGCCGAGCGCCAGGCCGCTGGCGATCAGTACGCCATTGGCCGGCTGCGTCAGCCAGCGATACAGGTCACGGTCGGCGTCAAGGCGGGCCAGCTGTTCCTGCGGATGGGTGCTGTCACGGGCTACGTGCAGCGCCTTGACCATGGTGCGCCGGTGGTCGTTCAGGGAGCGGTAACCTTGCAGTATCCACGGCGGTAGCCACCAGTCCTGGGCGACCAGCTGTACCAACTGAAAGCCGGCAGTGGTGGTGGCGGCTATCCGGGTGCGGGTCACACCTTCAGGCAGCGCACCGCGATTGAGGCGGTCCCACTGCTCAAACAGATGAGGCTTGAGGTAGGTCAGCGCCCACAGCGGGGAGAGGAACAGCAAGGTGGCCAGCGACATCTCCTGCCATAGGCGGGCAATGCGGTTGGCAAACAGCCCTTGCGCTTGGCCGACGGCATGCTCGCTGATGCTGAGCAGTTGGCGGTACGGGCGCGGCAGTTGGTCGTGCTCAACCACTGGCAGCTCTCGCAACAGGTTGATCAGGCGTTGGGTGCCAAGTAATGAGCAGGCTTGCTCCAGTGTCAGTACGTCGACATCGCGCTTGCGCGCCGCCTCGCCGGCTTGGCGACAGATGTGCAGGGCTGCCACCGGGACGCGCATGATCTGGTGCGTCAGCTCGGTAATGCTCAGCAGGTCGCTGCCAAGCTGTTCCAGCAGGTGGTCGCGTTGGCAGCGGGTGATGGGCAGCACGCAGGCATTCAGCTTCTGGCGCAGCTCGCCGATAACCTCTGTGTAAGCGTTGATGTCGGGGTGTGTGCTCATGCGCTTTGCGGCTTTATAATAGGTATTTGCACGACTATAACCTGAAAGGCAGCTATTTTGCTGCCCTGCGCTGTTTTGTGCGCTTGATCGCTCGGGATGACACGGATCTATGTTGAAAATTGGTGGTTTTGTTGTAGTCATCGGCGCTGTGCTGGGTGGCTTTTTGCTGTCTGGTGGCAATATCGCTGCGCTGTGGCATCCCTTTGAGATCTTGATTATTGGTGGTGCGGCCTTCGGCGCCTTTCTGGTGGCCAACAGCGGCGCCGTGGTCAAGAAGGCCATGTCTGCCGGGCCGGCCATTCTGTTTGGTCATCGCTTCAACAAGGCGTTTTATCTGGATGTGCTGGGCGTGCTCTACGAGGTGCTGAACAAGAGTCGGCGCGAGGGCATGATGGCCATTGAGGTTGACGTCGAGTCGCCGGCTGAAAGCCCCATCTTCAGCAAGTATCCAGCGATTCTCAAAGACACCCACATGACCGAGTTCATCTGCGACTATCTGCGCATCATGTCCTCGGGCAACATGGCGCCACACGAGCTGGAAGCGCTGTTTGATGTCGAAATCTCGGCCTTGAGCGAAGAGCTGCAGGAGCCGTCCCATGCGGTGACGCGGGTTGCCGACGCCCTGCCGGGCTTCGGTATCGTGGCCGCCGTGCTCGGCATTGTCATCACCATGGGGATTTTGGGGGACGCCGAGAAGGCCGAGATTGGTGAGAAGGTCGCCACTGCGCTGGTCGGTACCTTCCTCGGTATTCTCGCCGCTTACGGCTTTGTTGGCCCCTTTGCTACGGCCATGGGGCATGTGGCCCATGAGGAGGCCAATACCTACGAGGCGATCAAGATGACGCTGGTCGCCAGTGCACAGGGCCTGCCGCCCGCGCTGGCGGTTGAGTTTGGTCGCAAGTCCCTGTTGCCGGAGCATCGTCCGAGCTTCAACGAGCTGGAAGACTCGGTCAAGGGACGCTAAACGGTGGACAATAACCAACCTATTATCGTCAAGCGGGTGACCCGCAAGGACCACGGGCATCATGGTGGTTCCTGGAAAATCGCCTTTGCCGACTTTGCCGTGGCGATGATGGCCTTCTTTCTGGTCATGTGGCTGATCACGGTTGCGACACCCGAGCAGCTGCGCAGTATTTCCGGCTACTTCAACGACCCCATCGGCTTCAACGAAGGGGGCAGCCCCTGGGCGATTGATTTGGGCGGCTCCCCTGAAGTGGCCCCGCAGACCACCCTGAATCAGACGCCGCAGGAAACCGGGCAGCAGGAGGTCAGCGAGGATAGTGCGCGTGAGCTGGCTGATCAGGCCGAGCGCCGCGATATGGAAATGCTGCTGCAGGAGTTGCAGAACCAGATCGACAGTGAGCCGGTGTTGCAGCGCTTCAAGGATCAGATTCTGATCGAAATCACCCAGGATGGGCTGCGCATCCAGATTGTCGACGCCGAGAACCGCCCCATGTTCGCCAGCGGCAGCGCCCAGCTGCAGCCGTATTTCGAGGAAATCCTGTTGTCGCTGAGCGACACCATTGCCAAGGTCAAGAAAAAGATCAGTGTCAGCGGCCACACCGACGGACAGCCCTACGCCGGGCGTCGCGGTTATGGCAACTGGGAGCTGTCCAGTGATCGTGCCAACGCCGCCCGCCGCACGCTGCTGGCGGCGGGCTATCCGGAGGAACAGGTAGCCCGAGTGGTGGGTTATGCCGATTCGGCGTTGTTTGATCGGGAGGATCCGCTCAGTCCGATCAATCGACGCATCGATATCGTGGTGCTCAATCGTCAGGCCGAGGAGCAGATTCGCGAGGGCGCTGACAGTGCTGCGCCAGCGGTGGCGCCGGAAACGCTGGACGTTCAGCCGCCGGTGATCGAGCTGCCGGAGCCGGACGCGGCTCCGGTGCCTTCGGCGCCAGAAGCTCAGACTGCGGACCCCGCGGCGGCCGCACCGGCTGCCAATGGGCAGCGCCGATTGAACCTGTTTGACAACGCCGAGCAGCTACGCGGACTGGATCAGTAGCTGTCTGAGCCGTCGTCCAGCGTCGAGAGGATATGGCGGTAGCTGGCCATACGCACGGCCGATATGTCTCCGCGCTCCACCGCTTGCAGCAGCGCGCAGCCGGGTTCGTGCAGATGCTGGCAGTCGCGAAAGCGGCAAAGGCCAAGCAGCGGGCGAAACTCGATAAAGCCTTCAAGCAGCTCGTCGTGACTGATATGCGTCAGGCCGAACTCGCGGATGCCGGGCGAGTCGATCAGGTCGCCGCCGTCAGGAAAATGAAACAGCCTGGCCGTGGTGGTGGTGTGAGTGCCCTTGCCGGTGCTCTCCGACAGGGCGCCGACGCGCAGATCCTGCCCGGGCAGCAGGGCATTGATCAGCGACGACTTGCCAACCCCGGACTGGCCGACAAAGACGCTGGTGTGGTCTCGCAGTTCGCCGCGCAGCTGGTCCAGTCCGTCACCTTCTCCCGCCGACAGCAGCAGCGTGTGATACCCGAGGCGAGCGTAGTCTTCCAGCCATTGCAGCAGCTCTGCTGCACCTGCGCTGCCTGGCAGCAGGTCAGACTTGTTCATTACCAGCAGTGGTTCCAGCCCGGCCTGCTCGGCGGCCACCAAGTAGCGGTCGATCAGGTTGGTATAGGGGGTGGGTAGCGGGGCAAAAACGATGATCAGCCGGTCTACATTGGCTGCTACCGGCTTCAACTGGCCGCGCTGGTCTGGACGGCACAGTTCGGTTTGGCGCGGCTGTTGAGCAACGATAACGCCACTTTGCTGATTGTCGGCGCGCCAGACGACCTGATCGCCGGTCACCAGCGCCGGCAGGTTGGCACGGCGATAGCAACGCCGAATCTGACCTGCCAGTTCGCCGCTGGTGGCTTCCACGTCGACCTGTACGCCAAAGTGGGCGATCACCAGGCCGGGCTGCTCTGGGCCCAGGTCGCCGCCTTCCAGGCTCTCTTCGGCTTTTTCGGCGCGCCGCTCTGCGCGCGCAGCGCGCTCGTCCTGAATCTTCTGAATGCGCCAATTCTGGCGGCGGGTGAGGTGTCGTTTGGCCATGGGCTCGGAGTCTGAATAATCGGCGGCAGTTTAGCAGTTATACTGCAGCCAATGCGCGTTTCGCGCTGCCAACTCTCATGCAGGAGCTCCCATGCAACACCCTGACAACCTGATCTGGATCGACCTGGAAATGACCGGCCTGGATCCGGACAACGATGTGATCATCGAAATCGCCACCATTGTGACCGACGCCGAGCTCAATGTGCTGGCTGAAGGCCCAAGTCTGGCGGTCAAGCAGCCGGATGCGCTGCTCGATGGCATGGATGAGTGGAACACCCGCCAGCACGGCCAGTCCGGCCTGACCCAGCGCGTGCGCGATAGCCAGATCAGTGCGGCAGAGGCTGAGCGTCAGACCATCGCCTTTCTTGCCGATTGGGTGCCGGCGGGCAAATCGCCCATGTGTGGCAATAGCATCTGTCAGGATCGGCGCTTTCTCTATCGCGGCATGCCGGCGCTGGAAAAGTACTTCCACTACCGCAACCTGGATGTCTCGACTCTGAAAGAGCTGGCCTCACGCTGGGCGCCTGAGGTCAAGAACGGCTTCAAGAAGCAAAGCAGTCACCTGGCGATGGATGACATTCGTGACTCGATCGCCGAGTTGCAGCACTACCGCGAGCACTTCATCAAGTATTGATGCCGTGCTGCGCGAGCGCCCAGTCCACATGCTCGCGCACCAGCGCTGAGGGGTGCGTCTGGCGCAGCTTCAGGGCTTCTATCACGTTGATGCTGCTGGTTGCATTACCCAGGCCAATGGCCAGGTTGCGCAGCCAGCGTTCATGGCCAATCCGCCTGACAGGTGAGCCCTCGGTGCGCTTGAGGAAGGTGGCTTCATCCCAGCGAAACAGCTCCACCAGGCTGGCTTGATCCAGATTGTGCCGAGGCGTGAAGTCCGCTTCTTCGGTCGCTTTGGCAAACCGGTTCCAGGGACAGACCAGCTGGCAGTCATCGCAGCCGAACACCCGGTTGCCCATTGGCTTGCGCAGTGCTTCGGGTATCGCGCCCTTGAGTTCGATGGTCAGGTAGGAGATGCAGCGGCGTGCGTCCAGCAGGTGCGGGCCGACAAAGGCGTCGGTCGGGCAGGCGGTCAGGCAGGCGGTGCATTTGCCGCAATGCTCGGTTTGTTGCGGGGCGTCGATCGGTAGCGGCAGGTCCGTGTATAGCTCACCCAGAAAGAAATAGCTGCCAGCCTTGCGGTTGATCAGCATGGTGTTCTTGCCGATCCAGCCGAGTCCTGAGCGGGTGGCGAGTGCGCGTTCCATGACCGGTGCGCTGTCGACAAAGGCGCGGTAGCCGAAGGGGCCGATCAACTGCTCGATACGTTCGGCCAGTTGTTGCAGGCGGCGCCGGATCAGCTTGTGGTAGTCGCGCCCCAGGGCGTAGCGCGAGATATAGGCGGCATCGGGATTGGCCAGGCGCTTGGCCATCTCGGTCTCGGTCGGCAAGTAGTCCATCCGCACCGAGAGCACTCGCTGCGTACCGGGCACCAGTTCGTTCGGGCGGGTACGCTTGCTGCCGTGGCTGGCCATCCACTCCATCTCGCCATGGTAGCCAGCATCAAGCCAGTGTTGCAGGTGCTGTTCGTGTTCGCCCAGCTCTGCCGCGCCGATACCCAGCTGCTGAAAGCCCAGTTCGCGCGCCAGTTGGCGAATCTGCTCGGCTAGCTGCTGATAATCTGGTGTTTGGGAGGTCATGGCGGCTGGGGTTGGTTGACAGGCTTCCCTATAATTGTGCCAGACCTCAAGGGAGCCTAGCCATGCTCGCATCATTACCTCCTGTGCTTTATTCCCGCGACCAGACCCGGGCGCTGGACGCGACGCTGATCGCTGGCGGCCTTGCCGGGCTGGAGTTGATGCAGCGCGCCGCCTCGGCGGCCTGGAGCGCGGTGCAGCAGCGCTGGTCGCGGCATGACGGCATGACAGTACTCTGTGGTGCCGGAAATAACGCGGGCGATGGCTACCTGCTGGCGTGTCTGGCGCAGGCTGCTGGCTGGCAGGTGTCGATCCTCACACTGTCTGCACCGGAGCGCCTGCAGGGAGATGCGGCACTGGCCTGGCAACAGGCCCGGGACGCGGGTGTTGATATCGCGCCTTGGCAGGCCGGCAGCGAGCTGACCGGCGTGCTGGTCGACGCCATGCTGGGCACCGGTCTGCAGGGAGCTGTGCGGCCTGGCTATGGTGCGGCGATCGAGGCGTTGAACCGCTCCGGTTGTCCGGTGCTGGCGCTGGATGTCCCCAGTGGCCTCGATGCTGACTGCGGTGTGCCGTTGGGCGCTGTAGTGCAGGCCACGGCGACGGTGACCTTTATCAGCGTCAAACCGGGCCTGCTGACCGGGCAGGGGCCCGATTGCTGCGGTGAGCTGCTTTTTGCGCCTTTGGTCGAGTCCCTGCCGGACAGTGTCGCGGCGACCATGGAGCTCTTGCTGCCAGAGCGCTGGCGGAGCTGCCTTGCTCCGCGTGCCCGGTCTGCCCACAAGGGGCGCTATGGGCACTTGGTGCTGGTGGGCGGTGGCCCCGGCATGGGGGGCGCGATCATGCTGGCGGCTGAGGCTGCACTGCACTCGGGCGCGGGCAAAATCAGTGTGGCGACCGCGCCCGAGCATGTTGCGCCGCTGCTGGCGCGACATCCGGAGATCATGGTGCACGGTCTGGCCGATGCGGCTGAGCTGGGGGGCTTGCTGCAGCACGCTGATGCCTTGGTGGTGGGGCCGGGCCTAGGCCGCTCGGCCTGGGCCCAGCAGTGTCTGGCAGCCTGTATTGCGGCGGACCTGCCGCGCGTGTTCGATGCCGATGCGCTGAATCTGCTCGCGCGTATGCCCCGCCCGCCGGCGCTGGGCGCTCGCTCGATAGTGACGCCGCATCCGACCGAAGCCGCGCGCGTGCTGGGCTGCGCCACGGCAGATGTCTCGCAGGATCGCTTGCAGACGACCCTGCGCCTGGTGGAGCTGCTCGATTGTCACGCGGTGCTCAAGGGGGCGGGCTCGCTGGTCGCCAGTCCGGTGTCGGCAGGGCTGTTGCCGGCCTTGTGCAGTGCGGGCAACCCGGGCATGGCGGTGGGGGGGATGGGCGATGTGCTGTCAGGCTTGCTGGGCGCGTTGTTGGCGCAGCGCGTTCCCGCCGCGCAGGCGGCGCGGTATGCTGTGCTGGTGCATGCACAGGCCGGTGATCATCTGGCGCGCCGAGTGGGTGAAGTCGGGCTGATGGCGAGCGAGATGGCGCCAGTGATACGCGGCGTCTTGAATCAACGGGGAGTGGTATGAAGCTGGAATTACTGGCCAATGGCGAAGACGCCATGGTCGAGCTGGGTGCGCAGATTGCAACGGCGCTAGAGGGGCGGGGTGTCGTCTATCTGGAAGGCAACCTGGGTATGGGCAAGACCACGCTCAGTCGCGGCATTGTTCGCTCTTTCGGGCACACAGGGGCGGTCAAGAGCCCTACCTACACGCTGGTTGAACCCTACGAGCTCGGACCGGTCAATGTATATCATTTTGATCTGTATCGACTGGCCAGTCCCGAAGAATTGGAGTTTCTGGGTGTGCGCGACTACTTCGATGGCGACAACCTGTGCCTGGTAGAGTGGCCAGAGAAGGGGGCGGGCGCTTTGCCAAGGCCTGATCTGACGATTACCATTGACGCCGTGGGAGCCGGGCGGCGTCTGACGCTGACCGCAGGCAGTGCCCACGGCCAGGCGACCTGCCAACGGATACAACAATTGCGGAGTGAAGGCTAGCGTGAATCGCATGACCGGGGGAAAGCGCCGGCTACCGCTGTTGGGGGCGGTGGTGCTCTTTGGCCTGCTGGCCCAATGGGCGCAGGCGGCAGATATCAAGAGTGTGCGTCTGTGGCGTGCGCCGGACAACACGCGGCTGGTGTTTGATCTGAGTGGGCCTGCCGAGCATACGCTGTTTACCCTGTCCAACCCCGAACGTATTGTCATCGACATCAGTAATGCCCGGTTGACCGCAAACACCAGTGGCTTGGAGCTGGACAATACCCCGCTCACCGGCTTGCGATCGGCGCCGCGTGACGGCGGTGACCTGCGTGTGGTGCTGGACCTGTCCACGGCGGTGAACCCCAAGAGCTTTGTGCTGTCGCCCAACCAGCAGTATGGTGACCGGCTGGTCGTCGATCTTTTCGACCAGAGCCCTCGCCGGGCTGGCAGCCTGCCGACGCCGAGTGAGCCCTCTGCCTCCCCGTTACCGCAAACACCTACCCGCTCAGCCAGCGAAGCTGGGGACCGTGACGTCATCATCGCCATCGATGCGGGGCATGGCGGAGAGGATCCTGGTGCCATCGGCCATGGCGGCGCGCGTGAAAAGGACGTTGTGCTGGCGATATCGCGCGACCTGAAGCGCCTGATTGACGCCGAGCCGGGCTTCCGAGCCGAGCTGGTGCGCACCGGCGATTACTTCATTCCATTGCGTCGGCGCACCGAGATTGCGCGTCAGCACAATGCGGACCTGTTTGTTTCCATCCATGCCGATGCCTTTACCCGTGCCAGCGCCAACGGCGCGTCGGTCTTCGCCTTGTCCGATCGCGGCGCTACCTCCGAAACCGCGCGCTTGCTGGCCGACCGGGAAAACCGCTCGGACCTGATTGGCGGCGTTGGTGGTGTCAGCCTGGACAACAAGGATCAGGTACTGGCCAGCGTGTTGCTGGATCTGTCGATGACGGCGACCTTGTCGGCCAGTCTGGACGTCGGGCAGCAGGTCTTGTCGTCGGTTGGACAAATTAATCGTTTGCACAAGTCCCGTGTGGAGCAGGCCGGTTTTATGGTGCTGAAGTCACCGGATATTCCCTCGATCCTGGTGGAAACCGGGTTTATCTCCAATCCGGGAGAGGCGCGTAAGCTGGTTACCCGGGATCACCAGCAATCCATGGCGCGTGCCATCTTTACTGGCGTAAAAGGGTATTTTCATCGCAACCCGCCGCCTGGTACCCGTGTGGCTGCCATGAAGGCCGAGGGTCGCCTGGCGCAGGGCCCCCGCGAGCATACGGTGCGTCGGGGCGACAGCCTGTCCGCCATTGCCAATATCTATCAGGTGTCGCTGGCCAGCCTGCGCGATGCCAATGACCTTTCCTCCGACCGGATTCGTGTTGGCCAGGTGCTCAAGGTGCCGGCCGGCAGTGTGCTGGTCCAGAACGAACGCTGATATGTCTCGTATTCAACTGCTTAGTCCGCGTCTGGCCAACCAGATCGCGGCAGGGGAGGTCGTTGAGCGACCTGCCTCGGTAATCAAGGAACTGCTGGAAAACAGCCTCGATGCGGGCGCCAGGCGGATCGATATCGACGTGGAGCAGGCGGGCGTCAAGCTGCTGCGCGTGCGTGACGACGGCTCGGGAATCGAACAGGATGACCTCCCGCTGGCCCTGTCGCGCCATGCCACCAGCAAGATTCGCGATCTGGATGATCTGGAGGCCGTGGCTACGCTGGGCTTCCGTGGCGAAGCGCTGGCATCGGTCAGCTCGGTTTCGCGGCTGACCCTGACTTCCTGCCCCGAGGGGGCGGACCAGGCCTGGCAGGTCGAAACCGAGGGGCGCGATATGGCGCCCAGCGTGCGCCCTGCCGCGCACCCGCGGGGCACGACTGTCGAGGTGCGGGACCTGTTTTTCAATACGCCGGCGCGGCGCAAGTTCCTGCGCACCGAGAAAACCGAATTCAGTCACCTGGAAGAAGTGGTCAAGCGGCTGGCTCTTTCGCGCTTCGACGTGGCATTCAACCTGCGGCATAACGGCCGTCCGGTGCTGGGGCTGCCGCCGGCGCAGACCGAGCAGGAGGCGCGCCGCCGGGTTGCCAGCGTCTGTGGCCCGGCCTTTGTTGAACAGTCACGGCAAATTGACAGCGAACGCAGCGGCTTGCGCCTGTGGGGCTGGGTCGGGCTGCCAACCTTCTCGCGCAGCCAGGCGGACCTGCAGTATTTCTTCGTTAATGGACGCATGATCAAGGACAAGCTGGTCGCGCACGCCGTTCGTCAGGCGTATCGCGACGTGCTGTTCAACGGCCGCCATCCGACCTTTGTGTTATTTATGGAGCTGGACCCGGCGGTGGTCGATGTGAATGTGCATCCGACCAAGCATGAAGTGCGCTTCCGTGATGGGCGGATGGTGCACGACTTTCTGTTCAGTACGCTCTATCGCGCCTTGGCTGACCAGCGGCCCGGTGACCAGGCTGAGGGTGACGAGGCGCCAGCTCCGGGGGCGCAGCCGGTCAGCCAGCCGACCGTATCCGGGCTGGATGCCGGCGTCTTTTCCGGTCAGCAACGCATGGCGCTGAACGAGGCGCCAGCAACCTGGAATGCACCGTCTCCAAGTGCCTATGTGCCGCCAGCCGCGCCGCCCGCCGGGGCGGCGGCAGCCTACGCGGGACTTTATGGTAGCGGCGGCGCGTCAGCGCCAAGCCTGCCGGCAGCAGTTGAAGGGGAGGGTGTGCCTCCGCTGGGCTATGCCGTCGCCCAATTGCATGGGGTCTACATTCTGGCTGAAAACGCCGCCGGCATGGTCATTGTCGACATGCATGCCGCTCATGAGCGGATTACCTACGAGCGCTTGAAGCAGGCGATGGACCAGGAAGGGCTGCGCAGTCAGCCGCTGCTGGTGCCGGCCAGCATGGCCGTGAGTCAGCGCGAAGCCGACTGTGCGGACGAACATGCCGCCTGGTTTCAGAAGCTGGGCATGTCGCTGCAGCGCATGGGGCCGGAAACCCTGGCGATTCGCGAAGTGCCCTCGCTGTTGCGACAGGCTGACGCCGAGCCGCTGGTGCGGGATGTGCTGAGTGATCTGCTGGAATATGGCAGCAGTGACCGTATCCAGGCGCACCTCAACGAATTGCTGGCAACCATGGCGTGCCACGGCTCGGTGCGAGCCAATCGTCGCCTGACTCTGGCGGAAATGAACGCGCTGCTGCGTGATATGGAGCACACCGAGCGCAGTGGCCAGTGTAACCATGGGCGTCCGACCTGGACCCAGCTGAGCATGACCGAGCTCGACAAGCTGTTTCTGCGGGGGCGCTGATGGCTTCAGTCTCCGCTACGTCAGGGCTGCCGCCGCTGGTCTGTCTGATGGGGCCGACCGCCTCGGGCAAAACGGATTTGGCCATGTATCTGTACGACCAGTTTCCCTGTGAACTGGTCAGCGTCGATTCGGTGCTGGTGTACCGTGGCATGGATATCGGGTCGGCCAAGCCTGATGTGCAAACGCTGCAGCGCTATCCGCATCATCTGATCGATATCCTCGACCCGGCCGAGCCCTACTCGGCAGCGCGGTTTCGCGATGATGCTCTGGCATTGATACGGGACATCACGGCGCGTGGCCGTGTGCCGCTGCTGGTGGGGGGCACCATGCTGTATTTCAAGGCGCTGGCGGGCGGTCTGGCAAGCATGCCGTCGACCGACCCGGTGGTGCGTGCGCGCATTGACGCCATGGCGCAGGAGCAGGGCTGGCCAGCGGTGCACGCGGCGTTGGCGCAGGTTGATCCGGTCTCGGCTGAACGCATTCACCGCAATGATCCGCAGCGTATTTCCCGTGCCTATGAGGTATTTCTCGGCAGCGGGATTACACTGACTCAATGGCATGAGCGTCAGCACGCAGAAAAAGCCGCGGATCAGACGCCCGGTGGCGGTGTTTTACCTTATACTGTGCGTTATCTGGCGGTTGCTCCGCAGGAGCGCTCGGTACTGCATGAACGAATTGCCGAACGTTTTTCGCTGATGTTGCAACAAGGGCTGATTTCCGAGGTCGAAGCTCTGCACGCGCGTGGCGATCTGGACGTCAGCATGCCCTCGATCCGGGCGGTCGGTTATCGACAAGTCTGGGATTATCTCGAAGGGCAGCTGAGTTACGAGCAGATGCACGAGCGAGGTGTCATCGCAACGCGCCAGTTAGCCAAGCGTCAGTTTACCTGGTTGCGTGGCTGGAATGAGCCGATTGAGTGGCTTGACAGTCTCGACCCGAAAAGATTCGAGCGGGCCTTGAAAGTGCTGCAGACGGCCTCATTATGAGGCTTCGACGCTTCTGCAAGCTGTGCTTGTGCAGTAACGGTGCCTGCTCGTCTTTTGGATAATGGACAGGCCGGCCGATTCGCATTCAAATAATGCTCAAAAATATACGGTTTCCATAAAAGGAGTGAGGCAATGTCAAAAGGGCATTCACTACAAGACCCTTACCTGAACGTTCTGCGTAAGGAACGCGTTCCGGTATCCATCTATCTGGTCAACGGCATCAAGCTGCAGGGGCAGATCGAATCTTTCGACCAGTTTGTCATTTTGCTGAAGAATACTGTCAGCCAGATGGTCTACAAGCATGCTATTTCCACTGTTGTTCCCGGTCGCCCCGTGCGTCTGCCGACACAGCCTGGTGCTGACGAGGCCGAGGCCGGCAATCCCTGATGATGCAGGAGGCCTGATTGTTTTTTGAGCGCCATGAAGGGGGTGAACGTGCGATTCTTGTTCACCTCGAAGGTCTGGACGAGCAGCGCCAGGAAGATCCGCAGGAATTTATCGAACTGGTACGGTCTGCCGGCGCTGAAAATGCAGGTTTCCTGACCATTTCCCGCCATCAGCCCACCCCGCGTTTTCTTATCGGTAGCGGTAAGGTCGACGAGCTGCGGGCGCTGGTCAAGGCCAGCGAAGGTGAGCTGGTCATCTTCAATCACACCCTGACCCCCAGCCAGGAGCGCAATCTCGAGCGCGAACTGGAGTGCCGGGTCATTGACCGTACCGGTCTGATTCTGGATATCTTCGCCCAGCGTGCGCGTACCCACGAGGGTAAGCTGCAGGTGGAGCTGGCTCAGCTCGACCATCTCAGCACGCGTCTGGTGCGTGGCTGGACCCACCTTGAGCGTCAGAAGGGCGGGATTGGTCTGCGCGGCCCGGGTGAGACCCAGTTGGAGACCGACCGTCGCCTTCTGCGCGTGCGTATCAAGCAGATTACCAAGCGGCTGGAGAAGGTGCGCAGTCAGCGTGATCAGGCGCGCCGCGCCCGGCGCCGGGCGGAAATCCCGGTGGTGTCGCTGGTGGGTTATACCAACGCGGGCAAGTCGACGTTATTCAACACGCTGACGGTCTCCGAGGTTTACGCGGCAGATCAGTTGTTCGCTACCCTTGATCCGACGCTGCGGCGCATCGATCTGGCCGATATTGGGCCGGTGATCCTCGCCGACACGGTGGGTTTTATTCGCCATTTGCCGCACAAACTGGTCGAGGCGTTCCGTGCCACGCTGGAGGAGTCCAGTCAGGCTGATCTGCTGCTGCATGTGATCGATGCCGCCGACGAGGAGCGTGAATCCAATGTCGATCAGGTACATCACGTGCTCGGTGAGATCGGCGCGCTCGAGTTGCCGATGCTCGAGGTGTACAACAAAATCGACCTGATTGACGGTTTTGAACCGCAGATCCAGCGTGACGAAGAGGGTGTGGCGGTGCGCGTCTGGATTTCGGCTCGCCAGGGTCGCGGGCTGGACCTGCTGGCCCAGGCCGTTTCCGAGCGACTGGGCGATGATATCGTGCAGGAGCGGATCCAGCTGGACTATGCCGAGGCGCGTTTGCGCGCCCAGTTCTACGCCGCCGGTGCGGTGGTGGGAGAGCAGATTGGCGACGATGGCCGGCAGCAGCTGGAGGTGCGCCTGCAGCGCAGCGATTTCAATCGGCTGCTCAAGCGCGAAGGCTGGCAGCCGGAGCAGTTTCTGCAGCAACATACTTTGCAATGAAAGCAGGGGAGGCCAGTTCGCGTCCTCTGTCAGGTTTACGGTAGGATTGCACCCTGTTTCGGGTCGTCGCGGCCCGGGCTTTGATTGGTTACAGACAACGGAGAACGCTATGGCCTGGAATGAGCCTGGTGGCGGCAACAATTCTAACGACCAGGATCCCTGGGGCAGTGGCGGCGGCGGTGGCAATCGCGGCGGCAAGCAGGGTCCGCCGGACCTGGATGAGGCGCTGCGCAAGCTGCAGGACAGCCTGAATAACCTGTTCGGCTCGGGCAAGCGTAACAACCGCAATGGCGGGTCGGCTGGTAACGGCGGCAGTGCCGGTATTCCGGGCTGGCTCTGGGCGCTGGGCCTGGTTGTCATCCTCGGTTTCTGGGTGTTCAAGGCCGTGTATATGGTCAATGAGCAGGAACAGGCAGTGATTCTGCGCTTTGGTGAGTACCACCGCACTGTGGGGCCGGGTCTGCATTTGTACTTCCCGCCGGTCGAGAAGAAGTTCCAGCGTAACGTGACGCAGGTGCGCTCTTATCGCCAGCAGGGTCAGATGCTGACAGAAGACGAGAACATCGTTGAGGTGCCGGTCGCGATTCAGTACCGCATTTCCAATCTCGAGAACTTTGTGCTCAAGGTGGAAGACCCGGAGACCAGTCTGCGTCATGCCACCGAGAGCGCTGTGCGCCACGTCGTGGGTTCCACGCCGATGCACCAGGTGCTGACAGAAGGGCGTGAGCAGATGGCGGTTGAGGTAACCGAGCGTCTGCAGCGCTATCTGGACAGCTACAACACCGGTATCACGGTGACCCAGGTGAATATCGAGAACGCCCAGGCACCGGCCGAGGTACAGGACGCGTTTGACGACGTTATCCGTGCCAAGGAAGACGAAGTGCGTGCGCGTAACCAGGCCGAAGCCTACGCCAATGGCGTGATTCCTGAGGCGCGCGGTCGTGCCCAGCGGATGCTGGAGGAAGCCAACGGTTACCGGGATGAAGTGGTGGCGCGGGCCGAGGGTGAAGCCAGACGCTTCGACCTGCTGCTGGAACAGTATGTGTTGGCGCCCGAGGTACTGCGCGAGCGCATGTACATCGATGCCATGCAGAGTGTGCTGAGCAGCACCAGCAAGGTGCTGGTGTCTGGCGGCGAGGGCAGCAATAACCTGCTGTATCTGCCGCTCGACAAACTGATGAGTCAAAGTGGTGGCGGGTCGTCCAGTGGCTCCTCCGCCGGCCTGCCGCCGGTTGTGCAGAGTGATTCGTCCGCCCGTACGCCTGCTTCGCAGCAGCGTGATCTGCGCTCCAGGGAGTCCCGCTGATGAGTAACAAGTCACTGTTTGGATTGATAGTGCTGCTGGCCGCGGTCATCGTTGGCTGGAACAGCTTCTTCGTGGTCGCCCAGACCGAGCGGGCGATTGTGCTGCAGTTCGGAAAGGTGGTGGAGAATGATGTGCCGCCGGGGCTGCACTTCAAGCTACCCTTCGTGCAGGAAGCGCAAGCCTTTGATGGCCGTCTGCTGACGCTGGATACCGCGACCCAGCGTTATCTGACGTTGGAGAAGAAGGCGCTGATGGTGGATTCCTACGCCAAGTGGCGCATCGCTGATGTGCAGCGCTTCTACACCGCGACCTCGGGCCTGCGCGCCATTGCCGAAGAGCGTCTGTCGCGCCAGCTGGAGTCCGGTCTGCGCAACGAGGTGGCTCGTCGTACCCTGCATGAGGTGGTGTCTGGTGAGCGCGATCAGCTGATGGCTGATATCACGGCCACGCTGGATGAAAATGCCCGTCGCGAGCTGGGTATCGAGGTGGTGGATGTCCGGGTCAAGGCGATTGACCTGCCGGCCGAGGTAAATCGCAGCGTATTTGATCGCATGAGTACCGAGCGTGAGCGCGAAGCGCGCGAGCACCGCGCCAAGGGTGCCGAGCTCGCTGAGGGGATTCGCGCCGATGCCGACCGCCAGCAGCGCGTAATCATTGCCGAGGCGTTCCGTGAGTCCGAGAAGATTCGGGGTGATGGCGATGCGCAGGCGGCGGCGATCTACGCTGAGGCCTACAACAAGGACCCGGAGTTCTACTCCTTCTCGCGCAGCCTGCAGGCCTACCGCGAGAGCTTTGCCAACAAGTCCGACATGCTGGTGCTGGACCCGGAAAGCGAGTTCTTCAAGTACATGCAGGCTGATCCGCTGCAACGCTGAGTGCCTTGGCACTGAAAGACGGGCTGCCCTTGGGTGGCCCGTTTTGCTGTCTGGGCTGGTGATGGGCGGCTGCGGATTTGCGCAGGTGCCGACTGCGCAAAACGTGGTACACTTGCGCAGCCGGGGAAATCCCGGCTTTTTTGTGACCGGTCCACGCTGCTTGATGCGCTGGCAGAGGTGGTGCTGACGGGGGCGGGCATGTTGCAGGAAATCTTGACGGCACTCTGTCTGGTGCTGGTGATCGAGGGCATACTGCCTTTTCTGATGCCGGCGCGCTGGCAGCGTATGCTTGGCGGTATCGCCGAGCTAGGTGTGCGTCAGATAAGGCTGGCAGGTCTTGCCAGTATGTTGATCGGCACCTTGTGCCTGTATCTGGTTCGCTAGGTGTCTGAGCGTCACGCCGAGGCTCGGCACCCTGTATGAAAGGTTTAAAAAATGCCTAGTGTAGATCGCTGGCTGTTGCCTGACGGCATCGACGAAGTGCTGCCCCGTGAGGCGGTACGTATTGAAACAGCTCGTCGACAGCTGCTGGATCTGTTCTCCCGCTGGGGGTATGACCTGGTTATCACCCCGCACATCGAATACCTCGAATCGTTGCTCACTGGCGCTGGCCATGACCTCGAACTGCAAACCTTCAAGATGATCGATCAGCTGTCCGGGCGCATGCTCGGTCTGCGCGCCGATATCACGCCGCAGGTTGCGCGTATTGATGCGCATACCCTGGGGGCCGAGGGGCCATCGCGTCTCTGTTACTGCGGTAGCGTGCTGCATACGCGTCCACGGGCGTTGTCGACCTCGCGCAGCCTGATCCAGCTGGGTGCCGAGTTGTATGGCGATGCCTCCAGTGCCAGTGATATTGAAGTCATCTCCCTGATGCTCGAAACCTTGGCGTTGTGCCGGGTGGAAGGAGTGCATCTGGATATCGGGCACGTTGGCATCTATCGCGGTCTGATTCAGGCGGCCGGGGTGGATGAGTCGACCGAGAGTGCCTTGTTTGATGCTCTGCAGCGCAAGGCCGCTGACGAGGTGGCTGAGCTGGCGGGTTCGCTGGAGCAGGCCTCGCTGGGGGCCATGTTGTGCAGTCTGGTCGAGCTGTCCGGTGGTGTTGAGGTGCTTGATCGTGCCCATGCGCTGCTCGACGGTGCGCCTGAATCGGTCATGGCGGCGCTGGACGATCTGGCCGAGGTGGCACAGGTGCTGGCGCGCAACTACCCTGATGTGCCGCTGTATTTCGACCTGGGTGAATTGCGTGGCTACCATTACCACACGGGCGTGGTCTTTGCCGCCTTTGTGCCGGGGCTTGGCCAGAGTGTCGCTCAGGGCGGTCGTTATGATGACATCGGCAGCGACTTCGGCCGCGCTCGTCCGGCTACCGGTTTCTCGACTGATCTGCGTTTTCTGGTGCAGCGGGGGCAGATCGTCGGTGCCGATCAGGCCTCGGCTATCTGGGCGCCCTACAGTGCAGAAGCCGGTTTGCAGCAGGCCGTGGCTGAGCAGCGCGCGGCGGGGCAGCGCGTGATTGTAGCGTTGCCTGGGCAGGCGGATAGTGAAGCGGTGACGCATGGTTGCGATCGTGTGTTGACCTGGCGTGACGGCCGTTGGCAGGTCGTTGAACTGAATTCGTGATTAGACGGCCGTAAGGCCATTTCAATTCTAGTGAGGCATGGGCTGAACATGGGTAAGAATGTTGTCATCCTGGGGACCCAGTGGGGCGATGAGGGTAAGGGCAAGATCGTTGACCTGCTGACCGATCAGGTCGCGGCGGTAGTGCGTTATCAGGGCGGCCACAACGCCGGCCACACGCTGGTGATCGATGGTGAGAAGACCGTGCTTCACCTGATCCCGTCCGGGATTCTGCGTGACAACGTCCAGTGCTTCATCGGTAACGGCGTGGTGTTGTCGCCCGAAGCGCTGCTGAAGGAGTTGACCGAGCTGGAAAGCAAGGGTGTTCCGGTGCGCGAGCGTCTGCGTATCAGCCCGGCTTGTCCGTTGATCCTGCCTTATCACGTTGCGCTGGATCAGGCCCGCGAGCTGGCCCGTGGCGAGGCCAAGATCGGTACCACCGGTCGCGGTATCGGTCCGGCCTATGAAGACAAGGTGTCGCGTCGCGGTCTGCGCGTGGCTGACCTGTTCCATCGCGAGCGCTTTGCCGCCAAGCTGGGCGAGGTGCTGGATTACCACAACTTCGCCCTGCAGTATTACTACAAGGTTGAGCCGATCGACTTCCAGAAGACGCTGGATGAGGCGATGGAGTATGCCGAGTGGCTGGCGCCGTTGATGACGGATGTCACTGCGCGACTGCATGAGCTACGCCGCGAAGGCGCCAATATCATGTTTGAGGGGGCTCAGGGTTCGCTGCTGGATATCGACCACGGTACCTATCCCTTCGTAACCAGCTCCAACACCACGGCTGGGGGTACTGCCACCGGGTCTGGCTTTGGTCCGCTGTATCTGGACTATGTGCTGGGTATCACCAAGGCCTATACCACCCGTGTTGGCTCCGGTCCTTTCCCGACGGAGCTGTTCGATGAGGTGGGTAGTCGTCTGGCTGAGCGTGGCCACGAGTTCGGCTCCACCACTGGCCGTGCGCGTCGCTGTGGCTGGTTTGACGCCGTCATCCTGCGCCGGGCAATCGAGATCAACAGCATCAGTGGTCTGTGTCTGACCAAGCTGGACGTGCTGGACGGTCTGGATGTGATCCGCATCTGTGTCGGTTACCGCAACGCCCAGGGTGATGTCATTGAGGCGCCGACCGATGCTGATAGCTACATTGGTCTTGAGCCGGTGTACGAGGATATGCCGGGCTGGCAGGAATCCACGCTGGGCGTGAAGACCCTGGAAGGTCTGCCGGCCAATGCTCAGGCTTACATCCGTCGCATCGAGGAACTGGTGGGTGCGCCCATTGATATTATCTCCACTGGCCCGGATCGTAATGAAACAGTGATTCTGCGTCAGATATTCCAGGCCTGAAGGTCGATCGAGAAGGCGCTCTGAAGGGCGCCTTTTTTATTTGCGAGTTTCGCTGGCATGTCGCTCGACGCTGGAAGGAAGGGTGAGGTTTTAAAGCGATAGACATAAAAAAACCGAGCGCTTGGCTCGGTTCTTTTACGAAATTGGTGCCCAGGAGAAGACTCGAACTTCCACGACCGTAAGGTCACTAGCACCTGAAGCTAGCGTGTCTACCAATTTCACCACCTGGGCGATTTCTTGAAGCTGAAAAAACCGAGCGTTGCTCGGTTTTTTCTGAATTGGTGCCCAGGAGAAGACTCGAACTTCCACGGCCGTAAGGCCACTAGCACCTGAAGCTAGCGTGTCTACCAATTTCACCACCTGGGCATGTCATCTGAAGCTGCTATGCTGAACCGGGGTCCACTACGATAGCCGTTTCCTGTTGACGGCGCGAATCTTAGATAGTCGTGGCGTACTTGTAAACCCCTGACGTAAAAAAAATTATCCCGCAAACAGGTGCATGTGGCATTGATTTTCGGTTCAATAGGGGCCTATGACGAAAAAGACCAAATCCCCCGGTGCGACCTCTCGGTCGGACCACCCCAACACTTCCCACAATTCCGCTGTGTCGTCTGACTGGAGTCAGATGGATCCTGAGGCGCGGCGCGAAGCAGAGAAGTATGACAATCCCATCCCCAGTCGCGAGCTGATTCTGCAGTTGCTGGAGAATCGTGGTGCGCCCGCAACGCGTGCCCAGCTGCAGCAGGAGTTCGGCCTGCAGGACGAAGAGAGTATCGAGGCGTTGCGCCGCCGTCTGCGCGCCATGGAGCGCGATGGTCAGGTCATCTATACGCGTCGCGGCGCCTATGCGCCAGTGGACAAGCTGGACCTGATTCCCGGACGGGTGCAGGGGCACCGTGACGGCTTCGGCTTCCTGGTGCCTGATGATGGCGGCGAAGACCTGTTTCTTGGTCCCTCGCAGATGCGTTTGGTATTTGATGGTGATCGCGCGCTGGGGCGTGTTACCGGTGTAGATCGCCGCGGTCGCAGCGAGGGCGCCATTGTCGAGGTGATCGCCCGCGCCCACGAGATCCTGGTTGGCCGCTATTACGAGGAAAATGGCATCGGCTTTGTGGTCGCTGACAACGCCCGTATCCAGCACGATGTACTGATTGCTCCGAATGCCAAAGGCGGTGTCAAGCACGGCCAGTACGCTGAAGTGCGCATCACCCATTGGCCGACCATGAATCGTCAAGCCCAGGGCGAGGTGATTGAAGTGGTTGGCGACTACATGGCGCCGGGCATGGAAATCGAAGTGGCGCTGCGCAGCTATGATATTCCCAGCGAGTGGCCCGAGGCGGTTGCCAAGGAGGCGAGTCGCCTGAAGGATCACGTGGTCGAGAAGGACAAGCTCAAGCGTGTCGACCTGCGCCACCTGCCACTGGTCACCATTGACGGTGAAGACGCCCGCGACTTTGACGACGCGCTCTACTGTGAGCCGCACAAGGCCAGCGGCTGGCGGCTGTTCTCCGGTGGCTGGAAGCTCTACGTTGCCATTGCTGACGTGTCGCACTACGTGCCGGTTGGCTCGGCACTGGACGAAGAGGCCGAGTTGCGCGGCACCTCGGTGTACTTCCCCAGTGAAGTGATTCCCATGCTGCCGGAGGCGCTGTCCAACGGGCTGTGCTCGCTGAATCCGCATGTTGATCGTCTGGCGATGATCTGTGAGATGACCATCTCCAAGACCGGCGAGCTGACAGACTTCGAATTCTACGAGGGTGTGATCCACTCGCATGCGCGCCTGACCTATAACAAGGTCTCCAGCATGCTGGAGCACCCGCGTAGTCGCGAGGGTAAAGCCTTGCGTGATGAGTACAACGAAGTGCTGCCGCACCTGGAGCACTTGTATGAGTTGTACAAGGCGCTGGCCAAAGCGCGTCAGGGCCGGGGCGCCATCGATTTCGAAACAACCGAAACGCGCATGGTATTCGGTGATGATCGCAAGATCATCGAGATCAAGCCGACAACGCGTAACGATGCGCACAAGATCGTTGAAGAATGCATGCTCTGCGCGAACGTT
The DNA here is from genome assembly GCF_002307495.1 of Pseudomonas abyssi. Lineage (GTDB taxonomy): Bacteria > Pseudomonadota > Gammaproteobacteria > Pseudomonadales > Pseudomonadaceae > Halopseudomonas > Halopseudomonas abyssi. The sequence goes on from NZ_NTMR01000003.1 coordinate 119,348, forward strand.
GCGACCGCACGCTTCCTGCAGGAGTTGGAGCTGCCGGGCCTGTATCGCGTGCACGATGGGCCGCAGGCTGAAAAAGTTGAGCGGCTGCGTGAGTTTCTCAACTCCCAGGGCCTGAGCCTGACGCGCAAGAAAGGCGTGCCGACGCCGGAAGACTATGCTGCGGTACTGGCCAAGGTTCAGGGGCGGCCTGATGCCCAGCTGATCCAGACGGTCATGCTGCGCTCGCTCAGTCAGGCGGTCTACAGCCCGGACAATGCAGGGCATTTTGGCCTCAACTACGAGGCGTACACGCACTTTACCTCGCCGATCCGTCGCTACCCCGATTTGCTGGTGCACCGAGCGATCCGCAGTGTAATTCGCTCGCGTCGCAAAACGGATCTGGTGCGCCGGGCCGGTGCTGGCGTGATGCCGAAGGGGCGTATTTATCCCTACGACCACCAGCGCCTGGCTGAGCTGGGCGAGCAGTGCTCGCAGCATGAGCGCCGCGCAGATGAAGCGACCCGTGATGTGGTCAGCTGGCTCAAGTGCGAGTTTATGCAGGACAAGGTGGGTGAGAGCTTTGATGGCCTGGTCACGGCTGCTACCAGCTTTGGTCTGTTTATCGAGCTGACGGATATCTACGTTGAGGGCTTGCTGCATGTGACGGCGCTGCCGGCGGACTACTACGTGTTTGATGCGGTGCATCACGCGCTGGTTGGTGAGCGCTCAGGCAGGCGTTTCCGTCTTGGCGATCCGGTGCGCGTGCAGGTGGCTCGGGTGGATCTGGATGACCGCAAGATCGACTTCGAAATGGCGGCCGATGCGCCGCCGCCGGCCGCAGAGCGTCAGGTGTCGGCCAGCCGGGCCATGCGTGAAAAGCTGCTGGCCGATGCCCGCCGTGCTGCGGGTGAGACGGAGTCGCGCGGCAAGGGTCGCTCCGGCGCCGGCGCGGGGAAGGCGCCGGCGGGCAAGGGTAAGGGCAAGTCGGCCAAGCCGGCCGGTGCTGCCAAGCCCGCAGGCAAGAAACCTGCCGGTGATAACCGCAGCCCACGCAAGCGCAAGGCCCGTTGAGCATGAGTGATCTGGAGCGGGTGTTTGGTTTGCACGCGGTGCAGGCTTTGGTCGAACGACATCCCAAGCGCATCAAGCGACTATTGCTGCAGGCTGGACGGTTGAATGAGCGGCAGCAGGCGGTACTGGCCTCGGCTGAACAGCAGGGCATTGCTGTTCAGCGGGTGGCTGGTGACGAGCTGGATGCCCAGGCCGAGGGCGTGCATCAGGGTGTGGTGGCGGAGGTCTCGCCGAGCCAGTTGTGGTCAGAGGAGATGCTTGGGCATCTGCTGGACCGGCTCGAGGGTACGCCTTTGCTGCTGGTGCTGGACGGTGTGACCGATCCGCACAATCTGGGCGCCTGTCTGCGCAGTGCCGATGCCGCTGGAGCGCACGCGGTGATCGTGCCGCGTGATCGCTCGGCCAGTCTGAATCCTACGGTACGCAAGGTGGCCTGTGGTGCCGCGGAAACCGTGCCGCTGGTGGCGGTGACCAACCTCAGTCGTACCCTCAAGCAGCTCAAGCAGCGCGGGCTCTGGGTGGTCGGCACGGCGGGGGAGGCGGAGCAGCTTATCTACGACGTCGACTTTACCGTGCCGTCGATCATTATCATGGGGGCCGAGGGCGCTGGTATGCGGCGTCTGACTCGCGAGCATTGCGACTACCTGGCCAAGCTGCCCATGGCTGGCAGCGTCAGCAGTCTCAACGTATCGGTGGCAACCGGTATTTGCCTGTTCGAAGCGGTACGCCAGCGCGCGGCATCGAGCTGACCTGGATGCCGACGGTACCGAGGGCGCCGTCGGTGTAACTTAACCGTTGCAGGGTAACTCGCCTCACGCCCAAACTATTGGCTTCCAGCTTCCAGCTTCCAGCTTCCAGCTTCCAGCTTCCAGCTTCCAGCTTCCAGCTTCCAGTCCAGGCTTTACCTGCCTCCGGTCTGCTGCTGGCATTTCCCTTGCAAGCCGAGCGGCGCTTCACTAGAATGGCCGCCCCAAACCCTATGTTCCACTCCTTGCCAGACTGTTTGGGCAGCTGGCTATAACCCGTAAGGAGCTTATATGCGTCATTACGAAATCGTATTCCTGGTTCATCCGGACCAGAGCGAGCAGGTTAGCGCGATGGTTGAGCGCTACAGCAAAGTGATCGAAGAAGACGGCGGTAAAGTACACCGTCTGGAAGATTGGGGCCGCCGCCAGCTGGCTTACCCGATCGACAAGATCCACAAAGCTCACTACATCATGATGAACGTTGAGTGCAGCGCCAAGGCACTGGATGAGCTGAGCGAAAACTTCCGTTACAACGATGCCGTTATCCGTAACATGGTCATCCGCCGTGACGAAGCCGTTACCGAACAGTCTGACATGCTCAAGTCCGAGGAAAGTGGTCGTGGTGAGCGTCGCGAGCGTCGCGAGCGCAACGACGACAACGATTCCAACGACAATGCTGACAACAGCAACGACGCCGACGACAACGGTGACGACGAGTAAGTTTTTTCAGTTCCCATTCCAGAATTAAGGAGACGCTGCCATGGCACGTTTTTTCCGTCGCAGAAAGTTCTGCCGTTTTACCGCTGAAGGCGTAAAAGAGATCGATTACAAAGATCTCAACACTCTGAAGGCCTATGTCACCGAGACCGGCAAGATTGTCCCGAGCCGCATCACCGGTACCAAGGCCAAGTACCAGCGTCAGCTGGCCGTTGCTATCAAGCGCGCCCGCTACCTGGCTCTGCTGCCTTACACCGACGGCCACGGTCGTTGATTGGTAGCCAAAAGTAATTGATCGGGAAGCCGAATCGGCATGCAGGGGCTCGCTGAATTCATAATGCGCGGTCGCAGGCAAGCTACCCTAGTGGTGGGTTTGTCAGTCGCCGTCCCCCTGTTGTTCTGGTTTGGTGCAGTAGTGCTGGCGCTGGTGTTATTGCGCCGCGGCTGGTCGGAAGGCATGTCGGTTGTGGTCTGGGGCGCGCTACCCGCGCTGGCCTGGGCCCTGATAGGCGATCCGACCCCGCTGCTGGTACTGCTGGGGAGTGCCGCGCTGGCGCTGTTGTTGCGTCAGCGCAGCGAGTGGTCACTGGTGACCATGGCGGCTGCACCGCTGGGGCTGGTATTTGCCCTGGTGCTGATGGCGACACTGCAAGCCCCCTTACAGCAGTTGGCCGAGCAGATCCAGGCGGCTCTGCCGCAGATGCTCAGCGAGCTGGGCGAGGTTGACGAGGCTGCTCTGGCACGCCTTCAGACCATGCTGGTGCCGCTGTTGGCTGGACTGATGGGTGCCACCCATGCAGCCATGACGCTGGTCAGCTTGATGCTGGCGCGCGCTTGGCAAGCCAGGCTGTACAACCCGGGTGGTTTCCGCGAGGAGTTTCACCGCCTGCGGTTGGCGCCTTGGATGGGCCTGGTATTGCTTCTGGCCGTGTTTGGTGCGCCGCAGGTTGATGGCCTGGTGCTGTTGGCGCCGGTGGCCACCGTGCCGCTGCTGTTTGCCGGCCTGGCGCTGGTGCACGGTGTGGTCGGTATCAAGCGCCTGGGTATCGGGCCGCTGGTCGTGCTGTACGTAGCGTTACTGTTCGTGTGGCAAGTGCTGTACCCCCTGATCATGATTTTGGCGTTTATTGATAGTCTGTTTGATTTCCGTTCCCGCCTTCAGCCGGTTTCCGGCGGCGGCAACGATGACTCAAACGGTCAAGGTTGAATTAAAGAGGTCATCGCAATGGAAGTTATCCTGCTCGAAAAGATCGCGAACCTGGGTAACCTGGGCGACAAAGTCGCTGTTAAAGCTGGTTACGCTCGCAATTTCCTGCTGCCCTTCGGCAAAGCCACTCCGGCGACTGCTGACAACGTAGCTGCTTTTGAAGCGCGCCGCGCTGAACTGGAAAAGATCGCTGCCGAGAAGAAAGCCGAGGCTGAAGCCCGCGCTGCCAAACTGGCTGATCTGACTGTCACCATCGCTGCTAACGCTGGCGAAGAGGGCAAACTGTTCGGTTCCATCGGTACTCGTGACATCGCCGACGCTGTGACTGCAGCTGGCGTTGCCATCGAGAAGAGCGAAGTTCGTCTGCCCGACGGCGCGCTGCGTACCGTTGGCGAGTTCGACATCGATGTGCAGCTGCACACCGACGTTGACGCTACCGTCAAGCTGGTTGTTGTAGCCGGCTAATAACGATTGGCCTCGCGCTATCCGCCTTGAGCGGATGATTTGCCGGGGCTTTGTCGTTAGACTTCAACACGGCGCCTGTCTGCGGACAGGCGCCGTGTTGCATTTCTGATCAGGCTGTTTTGAGCGCACTCCCATGACCGAATCACTGTATACCGACCGTCCCGAGCTGGACCTGCAGACCGCTGCCTTGAAGGTGCCTCCGCACTCGATTGAGGCCGAGCAGGCAGTACTTGGCGGGGTGATGCTGGACAACATGGCCTGGGAGCGAGTCGCCGAACAGCTGACTGACAGTGATTTTTATCGCCACGACCATCGGTTGATCTTTCAGGCGCTGGTGCGCCTGGCCTCGCGCAACCTGCCGTTCGACGTGGTGACCCTGGCGGAAGAGCTGGACAAGGAAGGGCTGACCGACCAGGTCGGTGGCCTGGCCTACCTCGGGCAGCTGGCGAAGAACACCCCCTCGGTGGCCAACATCAGCGCCTACGCCCAGATCATCCGCGAGCGCTCCACCCTGCGCCAGCTGATCAGCGTCAGCACCGAGATTGCCGATACCGCCTTCAACCCCAAGGGTATGCAGGCGACCGAGGTGCTCGATGACGCCGAACGCAAGATTTTTTCGATTGCCGAAAGCCGCCCAAAGACCGGTGGGCCGGAAGGGGTCAATGCCCTGCTGACCAAGGCGATCGATCGCATCGACACGCTGTTCAACAGTGAGGGCTCGATTACCGGCCTGTCGACCGGCTTTACCGAGCTGGACAACATGACCTCCGGCTTGCAGCCAGCTGACCTGATTATTGTCGCGGGTCGTCCCTCCATGGGTAAGACCACCTTTGCCATGAACCTGGTAGAAAATGCGGTGATGCGCAGTGACAAGGCGGTACTGGTGTTCTCGCTGGAGATGCCAGGTGAATCGCTGATCATGCGTATGCTGTCTTCCCTCGGGCGTATCGACCAGACCAAGGTGCGCTCAGGTCGGCTGGATGACGAGGATTGGCCGCGCCTGACCTCGGCGGTCAATATGCTCAATGACCGAAAGCTGTTTATCGACGACACCGCAGGTCTGTCGCCGATGGAGATGCGTACCCGCGCCCGCCGGATCGTGCGTGAGCACGGCGACCTCGGGTTGATCATGATCGACTACCTGCAGTTGATGCGTATCGGCGGCGCGGCGTCGGAAAACCGGACCAACGAGATCTCCGAGATTTCCCGCTCGCTCAAGGCGTTGGCGAAGGAGTTCAACGTGCCGGTCATCGCGCTATCGCAGCTCAACCGCTCGCTGGAGCAGCGCCCCAACAAGCGCCCGATCAACTCCGACTTGCGTGAGTCCGGTGCGATCGAGCAGGACGCCGACGTCATCATGTTTGTCTATCGTGATGAGGTCTATCATCCGGATACCCAGGACAAGGGGATCGCGGAGCTGATTATCGGCAAGCAGCGTAATGGCCCCATCGGCACGGCACGGATGGCGTTTCTGGGCAAATACACCCGTTTTGAAAACCTCGCGCCCGGCTCGTACTCCGGCTACGGGGAGGAGTGAAGATGGCCGTCTCTATTCCGGTCGCCAAGCATCAGCTGTTCGACTATCCACGTTACTGGGCCGAGTGCTTCGGTCCGGCACCCTTTATGCCGGTCAGTCGTGAGGAAATGGATCAACTGGGCTGGGACAGCTGCGATGTAATCATCGTTACCGGTGACGCCTACGTGGATCATCCCTCGTTCGGTATGGCGGTGATCGGCCGCTTGCTGGAGGCGCAAGGGTATCGCGTTGGCATCATCAGCCAGCCGGACTGGCACAGCAAGCAGGACTTCATGAAGCTAGGCAAGCCCAACCTGTTCTTTGGGGTGGCTGCCGGCAACATGGACTCGATGATCAATCGCTATACGGCCGACCGCAAGGTGCGGTCCGATGACGCCTACACCGCCGGCGGGCAGGGTGGCAAACGCCCCGACCGCGCCAGCCTGGTTTACAGCCAGCGCTGCCGGGAGGCCTTCAAGGATGTGCCTATCGTACTCGGTGGCATCGAGGCGTCGCTGCGCCGTATCGCCCATTACGACTACTGGCAGGACAAGGTGCGGCATTCGCTGCTGGTCGATGCCAAGGCCGATATCCTGCTCTACGGTAACGCCGAGCGTGCTGTCGTCGAAGTTGCTCATCGTCTGAGTCGCGGTGAGTCGGTTCAGGACATTACCGATGTGCGTGGTACGGCCTTTATTCGTCGTGACACGCCCGAAGGCTGGTTTGAGCTGGACTCCACCCGCATCGACCGCCCCGGCAAGATCGACAAGATCATCAACCCCTACGTCAACACCCAGGACACTGCCGCCTGCGCGGTGGAGCAGGCCAAGGGGCCGGAGCCCGAGTCGACGGCCGACGAGGTCCAGGTAATCGAGCTGTTGCCGCACCCGCGGCTTGAACGCAACCGTACCGTGATCCGGCTGCCTGCCTTTGAGAAGGTCAAGGGTGATCCGGTGCTCTATGCCCATGCCAACCGCGTGCTGCACCTGGAGACCAACCCGGGGAACGCCCGTGCGCTGGTGCAGCGCCATGGTGACCGCGATGTCTGGTTCAACCCGCCGCCGATTCCGCTGAGCACCGAGGAGATGGACTACGTCTTCGGCTTGCCCTATGCGCGCGTGCCGCACCCGGTCTATGGCGGCGAGCGCATCCCGGCCTACGAGATGATTCGCTTCTCGGTCAATATCATGCGCGGCTGCTTTGGTGGTTGTACCTTCTGTTCGATCACCGAGCATGAAGGGCGCATCATTCAGAACCGCTCGCATGATTCGATCATTCGCGAGATCGAGGACATGCGCGACAAGGTACCGGGCTTTACCGGAGTGGTGTCTGATCTGGGTGGTCCCACCGCCAACATGTACCGTATCGCCTGCAAAAGCCCGGAAATCGAGGCCGCTTGTCGCAAGCCGTCCTGCGTGTATCCGGGCATCTGCGATAACCTCAATACCGACCACTCCTCGCTGATTGAGCTGTACCGCAAGGCGCGCGCGCTGCCAGGGGTGAAGAAAATCCTGATTGCCTCGGGTTTGCGCTATGACCTGGCGGTAGAGTCGCCGGAATACGTGAAAGAGCTGGTGACCCACCATGTCGGCGGCTATCTGAAGATTGCGCCGGAGCACACCGAGGAAGGGCCGCTCAGCAAGATGATGAAGCCCGGTATCGGCAGCTATGACCGCTTCAAGCAGATGTTCGAGAAGTTCTCGAAGGAGGCGGGCAAGGAGCAGTACCTCATCCCGTACTTTATCGCCGCCCACCCGGGTACCACCGATGAAGACATGATGAACCTGGCGCTCTGGTTGAAACGTAACGGCTTCCGTGCGGATCAGGTGCAGGCATTCTATCCCTCGCCGATGGCGACTGCGACGGCCATGTACCACTCGGGCAAGAACCCGCTGCGTAAGGTGACCTACAAGAGCGATGCTGTCGGTACCGTCAAGGGCGAGCGCCAGCGTCGTTTGCACAAGGCGTTTCTGCGTTACCACGACCCGAACAACTGGCCATTGCTGCGTGAGGCGCTCAAAAGCATGGGGCGCGCCGACTTGATCGGTAATGGCAAGCACCAGTTGATTCCCAGCTTCCAGCCGGCGGTAGGCAGCTACCAGAGTGCGCGGCGCAAAAACTCTACGCCGACCGGCAGCAAGAAGGCCGGCCGTATGCTGACTCAGCACACCGGCTTGCCTCCGCGTGAAACAGGTGCAGGCAAGAGCCAGAGCAAGCGCTCGCGCAACGGCAGCGGAGCAGGGCGCAAGAGCCGCTGAAGACCGCCGCTATTGCACCTATAGCGGCTTTCAAATGGCTCGGGTTGTCCTATGCTTCTAGAGTGGTGTCTGTAAAGCGTGGCCAGAGGGCTGCGCTGCAGACCTGGTCTGGAGGTGGCTTATGTGGAACGAAACCTGGCTGAACTGGTGGGCAGACTACGCTGGCGCAAGCGCCGCGTAGCGATCCTGTGGGTCTGTGCAGCCTGCTGCATTACAGCAGGCTGAGGGTGTCGTTTTTCAATGCGCGCCAATGCTGCAGTTGCTCGCGCAGCTGATTGAGCTCGACCGGCTTGGCCATGTGTCCGTTCATGCCGGCTTTGCGGGCGCGCTCGCGGTGCTCCGGCAGGATATGAGCCGTCAGCGCAATCACCGGAATGGGCTGAGCGCCGCTGCGTTGCTCCCAGCGACGTATCTGTTCCGCTGCAGTGAAACCATCCATCTCGGGCATCTCGCAATCCATCAGCACCAGATCAAAGCTTTGCTGTTGCACGGCCTCGACCGCCCGGGCGCCGTTGTCCACTGCCGTTGCCAACACACCCAGCTTGGCCAGCATGCCGAGGATCACCTTGGTGGAAATGGCGTTGTCTTCGGCAATCAAAACCCGGTACTCCCCATCCATGCCGCTGTCCTGCTCGGTTTCCTGCTGATTGCGATCAGCGGTGTCGCCGGAGGCGGCGCGGCGCTGACTCCACTCGTCAATCAGAGTCGTACGCAGGGTGTAGCCGGCGACCGGTTTGCTGAGAATGCGGCGGATGCCGGCATTTCGCGCAATCACGCGGCTGGGCACCTGATTGATGCCGGTCAGCATGATGATCAGCAGGTCGTTGCCCAGCACGGGGTCATCCTTGATGCGGCTGGCCAGCTCCACGCCACTCATACCTGGCATCGACTGATCCAGCAGAATGATGTCGAAGGGATTCCCCAGGTTGGCCTGGTTGCGCAGCGTCGCCAGTGCCTCACGGCCGCTTGACGCGCTCTGGGCGCGCATGCCCCAGGCGGTGGTTTGCTGCTGCAGCACCTTGCGGCAGGTGGCGTTGTCGTCAACGATCAGAATGCTGCGGTCAACCAGACTGCGGCCTTCGGCGGAGGCTTCTTCTGCCGGGTTGTCCAGATGGGTTGCCGGCAGGGTAAACCAGACCGTGTTGCCCTGCTCACCGCTGGCCTTGATGCCGATCTGGCCCTGCATCATGCCGATCAACTGGCGGGTGATGACCAGCGGTAGCTTGCCGTCGGTGTCGGATTGATCGAGGAAGCGGGTGACCTTGAAGTCGCTGTTGAGCAGGCTGTCTCGCGCCTCTTCCGGCATATTCTCGCCGGTGTCCTGCACGGCAAAGCGCAGCTGCGGGGTGTTGTCGCGTTTCTCCAGTCCGACGACCAGCAGTACTTCACCTGAGTCGGTCTGATGTAAGGCGTTGGCCAGCAGGTTCATCAGCACCTGCCGCAGGCGGGTAGGATCGCCCTGCAGTGTGCGCGGAACCTCCGGATGCACGAAGCCGATCAGTTCGACGCCCTGCGCCTCGGCGCGTATGCGGTAGATGTCGAGGCAGTCGTTGACCAGTGCATGCAGGTCAAACTGTACGCGCTCCAGCGTCAGTTGACCTGACTCCAGTCTCGACATGTCGATAATTTCATTGATCAGGTTGAGCAGATCATTGCCCGAGCCGTGAATGGTTTGTACGTAGTCGCGTTGCTTGGCCGAGAGAGCGGTGTCCAGCAGCAGTTCACTCATGCCCAGCACGCCGTTCATAGGGGTGCGTATTTCATGGCTTATGCGGGCCAGAAACTCGGCCTTGGCGCGCTGTTCGGCGCGAGCCGTGGCGCTATCCTGCCGCTCGCGAATGCGGCGTGTGAGCTGCAGTTGCAGGCGGCGGTACAGACTCCAGCTGAAGCTGACCAGCGCGCTCCAGAGCAGCAAATCAGCCAGGTAGACGTGTGGCAGTTGCTTGCCAATGTACTCGGCAACCAGGCCCTGGCCGAGCAGTAGCACAGCGCCCAGGCTGAAGGGACGGTCCCACTGCTGTTGCGTGGTATGCAGAAGGCCGAGAATGACCAGCATGCAGGCCGGCAGGCCGATCAGCATCAGGTTGGAGATAAAGCGGAACAGGGGCGGGAACGCAGCGGCGATGGCAACCAGCAGAGCGCTGGCGATGGCCAGGCCATACACAGCACGTTGCAGCCCCTTGGTCTGTCGGGCGTTGAGCTGGCTGAGCAGCAACAGGGCCAGTAACGGATAGGCGCTTAGCAGCAGTATCTGTCCGGGTTGGCCATGCAGTTGCGGCAGCAGACTGACGATCCAGTTCAGCGCCGTGACATTGCTGGCGGCAAGCACCAGGCCAGCGGCCGCCAGCAGCAGATGAAACGGGTCGCGACCAATCAGACCGTGCAGCATGCCATGCAGGAACAGGGCAAGCAGCAGCCCCACCAGAATCCCCTGTACGGTCTGCTGCATGGAGTGCTCTGCAGCGGCCGCCGCAATATCCTGCAACACGATGCGGGCAGCCAGTGGGTAGTCGTTCTTCAGGCGCAGCAGCAGGGTGTCGCCTGCAACGCTGCTGCCGTCGAGTGGGAACGCGTAGCCGTGAAAGGGTAGCGGACGGCTGCTGAAGGGTTGGCTGGTGCCGGTGCGGTAGAGCTGGCGCGGCTCGTTCTGGGTCAGGCGGTAGACTTCGATTAGGCCGATGGCCGGGTTGTCGATGGTCAGCAGTTTGTCCTGTACCGAGTCGAGGGTGAATTCGACCCACAGGGTGCCGTTGTTGCCAGGCAGACGCAAAGGGCCTTCCGGTGCGGGGATAAAGCGGTTCGCGTAGCGATTGGAGAGAATGTCCTGCAGCGTCAGATTGCCACCGGGGTCGACGAAGGTACGGTAGGCAGGCGTGCTGCTTTCCACCGTATCAACCCAACTGGTGAACGTGAAGGCGATGCCGAGCAGCAGGGCGAGCAGCAGTGAACTGACTGGCTTCACGTGGGGTCCTGTCCTTGGTTTGGATATCCGGTTTCAACGATTCGTGGGCCAGTATAGCCCAGTGTGGACTCGCTCGAAACGGATCAAGCGGACAGTCTTCTGTCCGTCCGGACCCTGATGCCCGGGCGGATGAAGTTTTGCGGCTAATGCCCGCGCGCCGAGCCAAAATCCCGGCCTGGGCATCCTGTGTGCTTGCTTGTGGCCATGCCTGGGCTCCGTAGTGCGGGGCCCCAGGCATGCCAGATGACGCCTAGCTTTCGCGGGCGATGGCGCGGTAGCCGATATCCTTGCGGTAGAAACAGCCGTTCCAGCTGATCTGTTCGGCCAGTCGATAGGCACCCTGCTGGGCTTCGCGCACGCTGTTGCCTAGTGCGGTGGCGCACAGAACGCGGCCGCCGCTGGTGGTCACTTGACCGTCCTTCAGCGCGGTGCCGGCGTGGAAGACCTTGCCGCTGTCGCTGTCAGCGACATCCAGGCCGTTGATGACGTCACCTTTGGCGTAGTCAGCCGGGTAGCCGCCGGCAGCCAATACGACGCCCAGGCTGCAACGCGGGTCCCACTTGGCGTCAACTTGATCCAAGGTGCCGGCGTTTGCTGCTTCGACCAGCGCAACCAGGCTGGATTGCAGGCGCAGCATGATCGGCTGGGTTTCCGGATCGCCGAAGCGGCAGTTGAATTCGATCACCTTGGGGTTGCCTGCGGCATCGATCATCAAACCGGCGTAGAGGAAGCCGGTGTAGACGTTGCCTTCGGCAGCCATGCCACGCACGGTTGGCCAGATGACCTGTTCCATGACGCGCTGATGAACCTCGTCGGTGACCACTGGAGCGGGAGAGTAGGCGCCCATGCCGCCGGTATTGGGGCCGGTATCGCCGTCGCCAACGCGCTTGTGATCCTGGCTGGTGGCCATCGGCAGCACGTGTTCGCCGTCGACCATGACGATGAAGCTGGCCTCTTCGCCGTCGAGAAACTCCTCGATGACTACGCGTGAACCGGCGTCACCAAAGGCGTTGCCGGCCAGCATGTCGCGCACGGCATCCTCGGCTTCCTGCAGCGTCATGGCAACGATCACGCCCTTGCCCGCAGCCAGGCCGTCGGCCTTGATCACGATCGGTGCGCCTTTCTCGCGCAGGTAAGCCAGCGCGGGCTCGATCTCGGTAAAGTTCTGGTACTCGGCAGTCGGAATCTGGTGACGGGCTAAAAAGTCCTTGGTGAAGGCCTTGGAACCTTCCAGCTGTGCGGCACCGGCGGTCGGGCCAAAGCAGGGCAGGCCGTGCTCGCGGAAGCGATCAACGACACCCGCTACCAGTGGTGCCTCGGGACCGACGATGGTCAGGCTGACGTTGTCCTTGGCAAAGGCAACCAGCTTGTCCAGCTCCAGCACGTCGATGGCGACGTTTTCGCACTTGGCCTCGATCGCCGTGCCGGCGTTGCCCGGGGCGACAAAGACCTTCTCGACGCGCTCATCCTGCGCCACTTTCCACGCCAGCGCGTGCTCACGCCCGCCGCTGCCGATAATCAGTACATTCATGTAACTCTCCTGTGGAGAGAGCTTCAAGCTTCAAGCTGCAAGCGGCGCTGTGGGGCGCTCTGCTTGCGGCTTGCGGCTTGCGGCTCAGGGATTAGTGGCGGAAATGGCGCATGCCGGTGAAGACCATGGCCATGCCGGCTTCGTCGGCGGCGTCGATCACTTCCTGGTCGCGCATCGAACCGCCGGGCTGGATAACGGCGCTGATGCCGACCTTGGCGGCGTTATCGATGCCGTCGCGGAACGGGAAGAACGCATCGGATGCCATGACTGCGCCGGCGACCTGCAGGCCGGCGTGCTCGGCCTTGATGGCGGCGATGCGAGCGGAGTTGACGCGGCTCATCTGGCCGGCGCCGACACCGATGGTCTGGCGGCCTTTGGCGTAGACGATGGCATTGGATTTGACGAACTTGGCGACTTTCCAGGCGAACACCAGGTCGTGGATTTCCTGTTCGGTCGGTGCGCGCTTGGTGACGATCTTCAGGTCGTCTGCGGTGATCATGCCGATGTCGCGGCTCTGCACCAGCAGACCGCCGTTGACGCGCTTGAAGTCCCAGTCGGCCTGGCGTTCACCGCTCAACTCACCGCATTCGAGCAGGCGCACGTTGGCTTTGGCGGCGACCGCAGCGCGGGCTTCGGCGCTGATGCGCGGGGCGATGATGACTTCAACAAACTGACGCTCAACGATGGCGGCAGCGGTGGCGCCGTCCAGCTCGCGGTTGAAGGCGATGATGCCGCCGAAGGCGGATTCGCTGTCGGTGGCCCAGGCCAGATCGTAGGCCTTGCGGATACCGCCATCGTCTTCCGGCACCACGGCCACGCCGCAGGGGTTGGCGTGCTTGACGATGACGCAGGCCGGCTTGGTGAAGCCCTTGACGCACTCCAGTGCAGCATCGGTATCGGCGACGTTGTTGTAGGACAGTTCCTTGCCCTGCAGCTGAATCGCGGTGGCGATGCTGGCCTCGCTCGGAGCGGCTTCCTTGTAGAAGGCGGCGGCCTGGTGCGGGTTCTCGCCGTAGCGCATGTCCTGCACCTTGATGAACTGGCTGTTGAAGGTGCGCGGGAAGGCGGCGCGGTCCTCGGTGCTCAGGGTGTCGCGGGTCTGCTCGATGGTGCCGAGGTAGTTGGCGATCATGCCGTCGTAGGCAGCGGTGTGCTCAAACGCCTTCAGGGCCAGGTCAAAGCGCTGGGCGTATGTCAGGCCGCCGCTCTTCAGGGCTTGCGCGATGCTGCTGTAATCGCCGGCATTGACGACGATGGCAACGTCCTTGTGGTTCTTGGCGGCGCTGCGAACCATGGTCGGGCCGCCAATGTCGATGTTCTCAATGGCATCGGGCAGGGTGCAGCCGGGCTTGGCGACAGTGGCAGCGAAGGGGTAGAGGTTGACCACGACCATGTCGATGGGCTGGATGCCATGCTCGGCCATGACGTCACCGTCGATATCGCGACGACCGAGGATGCCGCCATGGATTTTCGGGTGCAGGGTCTTGACCCGGCCGTCCATCATTTCCGGGAAGCCGGTGTAGTCAGCGACTTCAACGGCCTTGATGCCCTGCTCGCAGAGCAGCTTGTAGGTGCCCCCGGTAGACAGGATTTCAACGCCCTGGGCGCTCAGCTCGCGGGCAAAATCGACGATACCGGTTTTGTCAGAAACGCTGATCAGCGCACGGCGTACCGGCAGGCGGGTAGTTTGGTCGGTCATCTTGGATCCAGGCTAGGTTCAAAAAGTCAGCTTCAAGCTACAAGCCTCAAGCTTCAAGTGGAGATATACTGGCTTGCAGCTTGCAGCTTGCAGCTTGCAGCTTGCAGCTTCAGAGCAATCCGTACTGCTTGAGCTTCTTGCGCAGGGTGCCGCGGTTCAGGCCCAGCACTTCGGAGGCGCGGGTCTGGTTGCCCTTGACGTAGTTCATCACGCTTTCGAGCAACGGCGCTTCGACTTCGGACAGCACCATGTTGTAGACGTCGGTCACGTCCTGCCCCTCAAGGTGCTGAAAGTAGTTGTGCAGGGCGTCCTCGACGCTGTCGCGCAGCGTTCTTTGATCGCGGGTGTCGTTGATCCCGCTGGCGGGAAGGGTGGATTGACTGCTGTCGCTCACAGTGGGGTTTCCATCAGGTAGGGTTGTGTCGAAATTCATGCTGCCAGATCTCCGTCCAACAGGCGGCTGAAGTAGCCGGCAATGGCGCTTGCCTGCTGGTCAGCGTCGGTGATGCGGTTGAAGTCGCGGCGAAACTCGCCGGCACCTGGCAGGGTTTGCAGGTACCAGCTGACGTGCTTGCGGGCGATACGGGCGCCGTGTTCAGCGCCATAGAAAGTATGCAGGGCCTTGAGGTGCTGCATTAGTATTTGCTCCTGCTCGGCTAGCGGCGGCTCGGCCAGCAGCTCTCCGCTGCGCAGGTAGTGGTCGATTTCGCGGAAGATCCAGGGGCGGCCCTGGGCGGCACGGCCGATCATCACCGCATCGGCTCCAGTATGCTGGAGTACCTCGGCGGCCTTTTGCGGGCTGTCGATGTCGCCGTTGGCAAACACCGGAATCGAGATGCTTTGCTTTACTGCGGCGATGGTGTCGTACTCGGCATGGCCGGTGTACAGCTCGGAGCGGGTTCGGCCATGCACGGCCAGCGCCTGAATGCCGCTGTCCTCGGCAATACGCGCGATGCGCAGAGCGTTGCGGTTCTCGGGGTCCCAGCCGGTGCGGATTTTCAGGGTGACGGGAATGTCCACCGCCTGCACTACTGCCGCACAGATGGCGGCCACCAGCGGTTCGTCACGCAGCAGCGCGGAGCCGGCCGCCTTGTTGCAGACCTTCTTGGCCGGGCAGCCCATATTGATGTCAATGATCTGGGCGCCGAGCTGGGCGTTCATGCGCGCGGCCTCGGCCATCATCTCGGGATCGCCGCCGGCAATCTGTACCGAACGGGGTTCGGGTTCGCCGTCGTGCTGCAAGCGCAGGCGTGATTTGCGGCTGTTCCACAGACGGGTATCGCTGGTCACCATCTCGGATACCACCAGACCGGCGCCCAGGCGGCGGCACAGCTGCCGGAAGGGCTGATCGGTAACCCCGGCCATGGGGGCCAGAATGACACGATTGGCTAACTGGTAAGGTCCGATACTGATCACTGCTGGTCCATCCCTGTAATGCCCGGTGGTCTGTGCTGTAACAACGGCACGGCAGCCCGTCCGGTGTCCCGGTCAGGGTGATGAAGTGCGAAAAGGGTCGCCATGATACCCGCAAAGTATGGCCGGTTAAAGACTGTGCTGGGCGTTTTTTGTACAGCCAGTTTAGGTCAGCTGCGCGCAAATGTGCTCGGGTACTCGACGAAAGGATGACGCTTTGACCGCGGAATCATCAGGGCGCCACAAAGTCCAGCTGGTAGCTGACGGCCGCGCTGCCTGGCGCGACCATGTTCAGGGCTATATGGATGGGCGTTTGTGACGGCATCAGGTTGCGCCCGGCCAGCTCGCCCGCCAGGTACTCTTCTGGGCGGAAGTCCTTGCTGCTGACCGTCTCGCCTCGGCTGTTGCTGAACTGCATGCGGATAACCGGGAAAGGTTGCGAGTAGTCTGCCCGGTTATAGATGATCACGTTGATATCCAGGCTGTTGGGGAACTCCGGATGCGGCCTGACCAGCAGGTTGCTGCTGCGGATCTGGCTGATATCAACGCGAGCCGGCAACTGGCAGCCGGCAACCAGGCAGATGTCCTGCATGACTGGGCGCAACTGGTTGTCGCGTGCCCAGGCGTCAAAGTTGTAATACACGGCCTGCGCTGCCAGGCCGAGAACGGCGAGCAGGCATAACGCGCCCCAGAGCAGGTTGCTGCGCGCTCGGCGGCGGCTCAGCGGAGCGGCCAGTTGCAGTGGCTCATCTTCCAGCTCAGGCAGAACACGGCTGGTGTCCAGCCGGGGTTCGGTGCGCCCGCGTTCGTCGTCGGTGTTTTCCTCCGACTCCGGCTGCTTGGCGGTATCGGCCGAGGCGTCATCGGCGTAGAGCGGGCCTTCGGGCTGGCCACGGCGGAAAATGGCGCTATTGTCCGTGTCCTGCAGCGGCACCTGATGGGCGCGCGCGGGTTTGGCGGGCGGCTCTGCTTCAGGCTCTGGCTCGTCTTCTGGCTCTGGGCGCGAGGCGAAAACCGGCGCAAAGTCGCGGGCCCTCGGTGTCGCCATAAAGGCCTCGTTCAGCTCCAGTTCGTCATCGCTGTCCAGGCTGCTGAAGCCGGGCTCGACGCGCTCGTCGTCCCGGCGGGCAGTCTCGGCCAGGGTCAGCTCGGACTCCTCATCATCAAGCAGTTCAAAACTGGCCGGCTTGGGTGGGGCCTCGCGCGGCGTCAGCTCGTCCAGAATCGACTCATCCAGGCCGAGGGCTTCCAGGTCGAGCTCATCCAGTTCCAGATCGTCGTGGATCAGCAGGGTTTGCTTTTTGTCGACAGCTTGACTGGCAGCAGCGGGCTCGGCAGCGGACCGGGCCTGGCCGGCCGGCAGTGCATTGAATACCTTCAGGCAGGCGCCGCAGCGCACATTACCGGCAGCAGCCTGCAACTGCTCCTGCGTGAGGCGAAAGTGGGTCTTGCAGAAGGGGCACTGGGTGACCTGCAGTTCGCTCATGTCTGGCCGGCTGTCCTGTTACGTGGAGTAAGTGGCGAAAGGGCTATTTTGCCCGTATTAGCGACGCGCTGTCATCGCCGCTTGCCGCTCACCCGGATCCAGCCGTCCTGTTCTGCGACGGGGTCCAGCTCAAAGTCGCCCTGGTAGGCCTGCATGATCTCCTCGGTCTGCTCTGCGAGGATGCCGGACAGCGCCAGCAGTCCGCCGGGTTTGACCAGGCTGGCGAGCTGCGGCGCCAGGCTCACCAGCGGACCGGCCAGGATATTGGCCACCAGCACATCCGCAGGCACTGCAGGCATCTGCTCGGGCAGATAGAGATCGAAGTGCTCATCGGCTACCTGGTTGCGCTGGGCGTTGTCGCGCGAGGCTTCCAGCGCCTGAATGTCGATGTCGGTCCCCACCGCATGCGTTGCGCCCAGCAGCAGAGCGGCGATGGCTAGGATGCCCGAGCCGCAGCCAAAATCGATCAGTGTCTTGCCCTGCAGCTGTTGGGCGTCGAGCCACTGTAGGCACAGGGAGGTTGTCGGGTGCGTGCCGGTACCGAACGCCAGGCCCGGATCCAGCAGCAGGTTGACCGCGTCGGGCTCTGGCGCTGCATGCCAGCTGGGAACAATCCACAGGCGCTGGCCAAAGCGCATGGGGTGGAAGTTGTCCATCCAGCTGCGCTCCCAGTCCTGATCCTCGATCTGTTCCAGCTCATGTGCCGGCAGCTCGGCTTGCCATAGCAGGCGCAGGTGCTGCAAGAGGGCCTCACCGTCGGTGTCGGCCTCGAACAGCGCCAGCAGGTGGGTGTTGGACCAGAGCGGCGTGGTGCCCAGATCGGGCTCGAAAATCGGCTGATCTTCGGCGTCCATGAAGGTGACCGATACCGCACCCAGCGCCAGTAACTGGTCCTCCAGTGCAGGGGCCTGTTCGGGGGTAATGGCAAGACGCAGTTGCAGCCAGGACATAGGGGGGGGCTCCTTCGGAGCAGCTGCAAGCGACAAGCTTCAAGCTGCAAGATCAGCGGAAAAACAAAGGGAGCGATAATTCGCTCCCCGAATGGTGCAGATAATACGCTGCGAGCTTGCAGCTTGCAGCTTGCAGCTTGCAGCTGGGGCTTACTTCAACCCCAGCTTGTGCTCCAGATAGTGAATGTTGACGCCGCCCTTGCAGAAGCCGGGGTCGCGTACCAGTTCACGGTGCAGCGGGGTATTGGTCTTGATACCGTCAACCACCAGTTCGTCGATGGCGTTGCGCATGCGCGCGAGCGCTTCGTCGCGGCTGGCGCCGTAGGTGATCAGTTTGCCGACCAGCGAGTCGTAGTTCGGCGGGACCTTGTAGCCGCTGTACAGGTGCGAATCAACGCGTACGCCATTGCCGCCGGGTGCGTGATAGAACGTCACGGTGCCAGGGCTGGGCATGAAGGTGCGTGGGTCTTCGGCGTTGATGCGGCACTCGATGGCGTGGCCACGGATGACAACGTCATCCTGAGTGATGCTCAGCGGCTGGCCGGAGGCGACCAGGATTTGCTCCTTGACGATGTCGATGCCGGTGACCATTTCGGAGACCGGGTGCTCGACCTGAACGCGGGTGTTCATCTCGATGAAGTAGAACTCGCCGTTCTCGTACAGGAACTCGAAGGTGCCGGCGCCACGGTAGCCCAGGTCGATACAGGCCTGAACGCAGCGGGCCTGAACCTCGGCACGGGCCTTCTCGTCGATGCCGGGTGCAGGTGCTTCTTCAATGATCTTCTGGTGACGGCGCTGCAGCGAGCAGTCGCGATCGCCCAGATGAACAGCGTTGCCCTGACCGTCAGACAGTACCTGAACTTCCACGTGACGCGGGTTGGTCAGGAACTTCTCCAGATACACCATCGGGTTGCCGAAGGCGGCGCCCGCTTCAACCTGGGTCAGCTTGATCGACTTGATCAGCTCGGACTCTTCATGCACGACGCGCATGCCGCGACCGCCGCCGCCACCTGCGGCCTTGATGATCACCGGGTAGCCAACGCGCTGGGCAATCTTCAGGCATTCGGCTTCATCTTCGGGCAGCGGGCCGTCGGAGCCGGGCACTGTGGGCACGCCGGTTTCCTTCATGGCGGCAATAGCCGACACCTTGTCACCCATCAGGCGGATCACGGCGGCGCTGGGGCCGATAAAGGTGAAGCCGGAGTTCTCGACCTGCTCGGCGAAATCGGCGTTCTCGGCCAGGAAGCCGTAGCCAGGATGAATGCCGTCGGCGCCGGTCACTTCGGCGGCGCTGATGATCGCCGGAATATTCAGATAGGACAGCGTTGCGGGCGCCGGGCCGATACAGACGGATTCGTCAGCCATGGCCAGGTGCATGAGTTCACGGTCGGCGGTAGAGTGCACCGCCACGGTTTTCAGACCAAGTTCCTTGCACGCGCGGATAACCCGCAGGGCAATTTCACCTCGGTTGGCAATAAGTACTTTTTGCATCGCAGCCTCCAGGTTGGGCTCAGGCGATGCTGAACAGCGGTTGATCGAATTCGACCGGCTGGCCGTTGTCGACCAGAATCGATTGCACTACGCCGCTCTTGTCAGCTTCGATGTGGTTCATCATCTTCATGGCTTCGACGATGCACAGTACGTCGCCGGCCTTGACGCTCTGGCCAACTTCAACGAATACCGCGGCAGTCGGTGACGGCGAGCGGTAGAAGGTGCCGACCATCGGCGAGCGAACCAGGTGACCGCTGGGCTCGGCCGGGGCGGCCGGTGCATCGGCTGCAGCCGGGGCTGCCGCCGGTGCGGGGGCTGCGGCAACCGGAGCCGGAGCGACCTGATATTGCGGAGCGGCGACCTGCTTGCTGTGGCGGCTGATGCGCACAGACTCTTCGCCTTCATGAATTTCCAGTTCGTCGATACCGGACTCTTCCAGCAGTTCGATCAGCTTTTTGACTTTGCGAATGTCCATTGATGCATGCACTCCAGATCAGGTTTGCGTAATTCAGTGTTGTTCGATCTTCTCGATGGCGGCCTGCAGAGCCAGCTCATAGCCCTGGGCGCCGAGACCGCAAATCACTCCTTCGGCAACGTCCGAGAAATAGGAGTGATGACGGAAAGGTTCGCGCTTATACACGTTGGATAAGTGAACTTCGATGAATGGGATGCTCACTGCGAGCAATGCGTCACGTATTGCCACGCTGGTATGGGTAAAAGCGGCGGGATTAATGATGATGAAATCGATGGCTTCATCGCCGGCAGCGTGAATGCGCTCGATCAGCTCGTGCTCGGCGTTGCTTTGCAGGCTCAGCAGGTGGTGACCACGCTGGCTGGCCCGCTCGCGCAGGTGCTGGTTGATCTGCTCCAGGGTGGTGGCGCCGTAAACACCGGGTTCGCGGCTGCCCAGGCGGTTCAGGTTAGGTCCGTGCAGAACCAGGATGCTGGCCATGGTACGTAAGTTCCGTTGTATGACGGGTGACCCGTCAGTCGCATTTTTTTGGCAGTTTGCCGCAATCCGTCCGGCCTGTCCATAAGTGGAATATTGACCTCAGATGTCAGCATGATGGCTGCATTATGGCGCAAACTTATTTTTGGCTGGCGCGTTCGGCGAGTGCGGCGAATTCGTCCTTTGAGACTTCGCCTTGAATGCGCAGGTCACGTTGTTCGTTGCCATCGGCGGCGAAAAACAGGTAGGCCGGTGGTCCGAACAGCTGCTGGCGTATGAGCCACTCGCGCTGGGCGGGGGTATTGTCCGTCACGTCCAGCTTGAACCGCAGGTGATTGCCTAGCAGCGTCTGGATCTCAGGCTGATTGAGGATAGTGCGCTCCATGACCTTGCAGCTGATACACCAGTCGGCATACAGGTCGACGATGGCGGGCTGGCCCTGTTTTGCTGCCTGGTTGAGCGCCTGTTGCAGTTGCGCGGGGTCGTCCACGGTGGTGAAAAATGCGCTGCTAGCGCTATTGCCTCCCCCGGTCAGTGGCTGCAGTGGGCGCAATGGATCCTCGCCTCCGGCCAGGGCGCCAAACAGCGCGGCGGCTGCATATAGGCCCAGCAGCAGAGCGATGGTCTGGCGCAGATAGTGACCGCTTTGCAGCGCCGCCAGGCGCACGGCCAGACCAGCGGCGAGGGCGGCCCACAGCGCCAGGCTGACGGGGCCGGGCAGTACCCGCTCCAATAGCCAGATGGCGACCGCCAGCAGACCAAAGCCGAACAGATGTTTGACCGTTTCCATCCAGGGGCCGGAGCCGGGCAGCAGGCTTTTGCCGAACAGGGTGATCAGCAGCAGCGGGGTGCCCATGCCCAGGCCCAGGGCAAACAGGTTGATGCCGCCGCCAAGGGTGTCGCCGGTACTGCTGATATACACCAGTGCACCGGCCAGCGGCGCGGAGATACAGGGCGATACCACCAGCGTAGAGAGGGCGCCCATGGCCGTGGCGCCCGGTAACGAGCCCCCGTGTGCGCGGCGATTCAGGCGTTCCAGCGGCTCGCGAACAAACTCGGGAAGGCGCAGCTCGAAGACGCCAAACATGGCCAGCGCGAACAGAACAAAGAACACCGCGAACGTGCCCAGCAGCCAGGGTGATTGCAGGCGCGCCTGCAGGTTCAGTGCGGCGCCGAAGCTGCCGATCAGCGCGCCGACAATCGCGAGTGTCACGGCCATGCCCAGCACATAGCCGAGGGCCAGGGTCATGGCGCGGCCGCGGCCGATCTGACTGCGACCTAGCACCATGCTGGAGAGGATCGGCAGCATCGGCAGCACGCAGGGGGTGAAGGTCAGGCCAAGGCCGGCGGCAAAGAACAGCAGTAATGCAACCAGCCAGCCACGCTCGCTTGCAGGCGTGCTGCTGGTGCTGGGGGCGGTCGGGGCGGCGGGCGCGACGCTGGCTGAGCTGCCTGGCGCTGAGGGCAGCTGCAGCGTGACGGTTTCGGGTGGATAGCACAGGCCGGCGTCGGCGCAGCCCTGAAAACCGAGACTCAGGCTGCGGGTGCCTGCGGGCAGCGTGGCGGGGTCGAGCTGAATCTGCAGTTGGTTGTAGTACACCTCGACATCGCCAAAATACTCGTCGGTCTTGTGAATGCCCTCAGGCAGTTGCATCTGCAGGACGCTGCCGTCGTCGGTGCTGACCTGCAGACGGTGGCGATAAAGGTAGTAGCCGGGGGCGATGTCAACGATCAGGGCCAAAGCGTCGGCGCTGGCGTCCAGAACGCCCGGCTTGAATGCCTGGTGCACCGGTAGAAAATCAGCCTGATTGCTGCTGCCTTGCAGCAGGCTGGCGCTGGCGCGGTTATCGGCGAACTGCGCGTGGGCACCGCCAGCGCACAGCAGGAGCAAAAGCAGGACGAGGCGAAACGCAGACATGGGGTGACCGGCCAGATAAACGGAGGGTCATCATAAAGGCTGGGGTCAGCAGGCGAAAGGGCGCGGTACCTTGGGCAGGTTGCAAGCTGTGTCAAACGCCCGGCACGCGTCAGCGCTGCGCCGGGCGTGCCAGAGCAGGGCTCAGCTCAGATACGAAATGCCGAGACGGCTGACAGCAAGGCGCGACTGCGCTGGCTGATCTGCTGGGTGTGCTGGCGCGTGTGGCCGACCATACTGAGGTTGGCGTCGCTGAGCTGATGGATCTGCTGGCTGTTTTCGCGGATGGTACGCACCCGGTCTGATTGCGCGTCGGTGTGGGTGGCGATGTGTTCGGCCAGTTCGGTAATGCGGTCGATGGCATTGACGATACGGCCCAGCGCCGCATCGGCCAGTTGGCCCTGCTCGGCGGTATGGCGTGCCTGCTTGACCTGTTCCTGCATCTGGCCGGCAGATTGGCGGGCAACCTCTTGCAAGCGTTCGATCAGTTGGCGAATCTCCTGGGTCGAGCCTGCGGTGCGCTGGGCCAGGCCGCGCACCTCATCGGCGACCACCGCAAAACCGCGCCCGGCTTCTCCGGCCCGCGCTGCCTCGATGGCGGCGTTGAGGGCCAGCAGGTTGGTCTGTTCGGCAATGCCCTGAATGACCTGCAATACGCCGCCGATGGTATCTGATTCGGCGACCATGCGGTCGATGGTGCGAGCGCTGGCCTGAACTTCCTGCACCAACTGTTGCATCTGCGCGATGGTGCCACCAATGACCTCCTGGCCGTCGCGCACCTCGCGATTGGCTTCGCGAGCCAGTTCGGCGCTTTCGCCGGCATTGGTGGCGACCAGGCGGATGGCCTCGTCCATGCCGCCAATGTCCTGATTGATCGACTGGGTGTCGCGCTGTTGTTGTGCCGCTCGGTCGTGGGTGTCTGCGGACAGTCGCTCCAAGTCGTCGCTGGTGCCGCTAAGCGCCTCGGCCTGCTGATTGATGGTGGTGACCAGTTCGATCAGGTATTGGCGCAGTTGGTTGGCCGCCAGCTCAAGCTGCTTGAGTTCGCTGATGCGCGAACTGGATTCCAGCGGCTGCGTGAAGTCGCCCTCCGCGTAGGTAGACAGTACCGGTGCGAAGCGGGCGACCGCCTTGGACAAGGCCCGTTGGGAGCGCTCGATCAGCAGCGCTATGACAATAATCAGACCGATGATGCCCAGCTGGACGTTGCGCACCTGATTGGTGATGCCGTCACGCGCGGCAGTCAGCGCCGGGCGCATCTGGGCAGCGCCGTGCTGCAGGCTGTCGATACGTTCGCCAGTGATGCTCTGCAACTGGGCGCGCTCGACGATCAGGGCGCTGGTGCGTTCCAGCTCGCCCGGGTAGCGGTTGAGCAGCGACAGCAGGCTGCGCTTGTAGTCGGCGCCGGGGTCAACGGCTTCGCTGCTGTTCTTGGTGGTCACTCCCAGCAGGGAGGCGAAGGGGTCGTTGCTGCTGTCCTGTTCCTCGACTACGCCGAGCAGGGGCAGGGCCTCCAGCGCCGCGGCGCGGTCCTGGGCACCCTTGACCAGGCGTTGCAGGTTGGCCAGCAGGGTCGGGTCGTTCTGGCTGAACAACTTGCCTCGCGCCAGGCTGATGCGCAGCAGGTCACCTTGCAGTTCATCGGTCAGGCGCACGTACTCCATCGCCTGACGGGCCCCCTGCTGCTGGCCGTCGCGCGCATAGCTGGCCAGATGGTCCAGCTCAGCCTGCATTTCACGCTCGGCCTGGGTCAGCAGCCCCTGCGGATCGCCCGACAGCTTGCCGACCGCCAGCAGATCGGTCTGCATAAATTCGATAAAGGTGGTCAGTGGTGCTGCCAGCGGCTGACGGATATCATCCGGAAAGGCCTGCAGGCTCTGCTGCAATCCCTCGGCAGTATGTTGCGCCTGCTGCAGGCGCACCGCGTCGCCGCTCAGCCGGTAGGCCTCGGTGTCGCGCTGCAAAGCTTGGGTCTGGCTGACAATATTGAGGTAGGCGTCCATCAGTGTATAGGGCACCTTCAGCGCCTGTTGGGCCCACCATAGACTCGCGGCCAGCGCGATGCCAACGGCAGCCAGCAGGCAGGTATTGAACAGGGTCAGGGTTTTCAGGCGCATGAGCGAGCCCTCGGCAGGACGAGACAGCAGTGATTTTAGTGTCATTTATGTGACAGCTTGATGAAGGGTGGCACTGTGCCTTTATCCTCAAGTCGCAAGATAGGCGCTTTGACTGGATCGGGCGGGCAGCCATGGGGCGGCGATGATATGCTGGTGCGCATGACAGCTACAGGAGTCTGGATATGGCATTTGGCAAAGGACGATCTTCGACACAAGGCACCGACCGCCGCTGGCTAAGCAAGCTGCTGCTGGTGCCGGTACTGCTGCTTGTGGTGATTCTGACGCTGGTGGGGTGGTACTGGAGCATGGAGCCAGGGCTGGAGCCGGTGGCTGGTCCGCCCAAGGCTGAACAGGTCGCTGGTGAGTACACCGCCAGAACCCTGCGTGGGCTGGTGCTGACGCTGTTGGACAAGCCCGGCGGATACCTCAGTAATGACATCATGCCACCCGGTGTGCTGATGGATAACATGCCGCGCTGGGAGTATGGCGTGCTGGTTCAAGTGCGGGACATGACCCGTGCGCTGCGCCGTGACATGGCGCGCTCCCAGTCGCAATCGACCGAGGACCGTGATCTGGTCAAGGCCGAGCCGCGCTTCCACTTCGACAACGACAGCTGGGCCATGCCGGCGAGTGAGAGTGAGTACCGCGACGGCGTCAAGGCGCTGGATAGCTACATTGCTCGTCTGCGTCAGGGTGACGCCAACTTCTATTCGCGTGCCGACAACCTGTCCAGCTGGGTCAGCGATGTAAGCACCCGTCTGGGCTCGCTGTCACAGCGTTTGTCCGCCAGTGTCGGGCGTGCGCCGTTGACCGACGGTGGCAAGCTGGGTGAGACCACCCCCTGGCTGGAAATCGACAATGTCTTTTACGAATCCCGTGGTACTGCCTGGGCTCTGGTACAGCTGCTGCGCGCGGTCGAGCATGACTTTGGCGATGTGCTGGAGAAAAAGAATGCGCTGGTGAGCCTGCAGCAGATCATTCGCGAGCTTGAAGCGACCCAGCAGACCCTGTGGAGCCCGATGGTGCTCAATGGCGACGGCTTCGGTGTGCTGGCCAACCATTCCCTGGTCATGGCCAATTACCTGTCGCGCGCCAACGCCGGCCTGATTGAGCTGCACCGTTTGCTGGAGCAGGGCTGATACGTGGATCAACAACAGGTTGAGGCTTATTTGCAGGCCTCTGGTGCCGAGCGGGTGGTGCATGTCGACGAATATGACCGTCCGCTTGGCGAGGTAGCCCGCGCCGAGGCTCAGGCGCGCGGCCTGATTACCCGCTGTACCTTCATCTTTGTGTTCAACAGTCGTGGCGAGCTGTGCGTGCATCAGCGCACGGCGCATAAACGCCTCTACCCGGCCTTCTGGGATGTCGCCGCCGGTGGTGTGGTCGCCGCCGGCGAGAGCTACCTGCAGGGCGCAGAGCGTGAGTTGGCCGAAGAGCTGGGGGTCGAGGGCGTGCCGCTGACCGAGCACTTTCGGTTTTACTTTGACTCCCCCGACAGTCGTCTGTGGGCGGGGGTATTCAGCTGCTGCTGGGATGGTCCGCTGCGGTTGCAGCCCGAAGAGGTCCAGGCGGTGCGCTGGGTGGATTTGCAGAGTGACTGGCAGCGCCCGGGTGAGCAGTATGCGCCTGACTCGCAGGAAGCACTGGCACGGCTGCTGAAGCACCCCTCATTGGAATTCTTTGCATGAAAAAGACCGGTTTGCAGGCCCTGGGTGGCCTGGTGTATTCGACCGATGCCGGGCGCCTGTGCCCGGGGTGTGAGCAGCCAGTGGCGCAATGCTGCTGTGCTGAGCAGGCGATACCCGAAGGCGACGGCATCGCACGGGTACGCCGCGAGACCAAGGCGCGCGGCGGCAAAACCGTGACCACGGTAACCGGCGTGCTGCTGAGCGCGGATGATCTCAAGGCGTTGGCCAAACGTCTGAAGAACCGCTGTGGCTGCGGTGGGGCGGTCAAGGACGGGGTGATCGAGATTCAGGGCGACAAGGCTGAGCAGGTCTGTGAACTGCTGATTGCCGAAGGCTACAAGGTCAAGCGCGCAGGGGGCTGAACCTTGGCACATTCCCGGCGCTGGCTGGCCTACTGGCAGGATCGCGCCGCCCAGCGTCGCGTCTGGGCCATTGCCTTTCCGCTCATTTTGTCGAATATCAGCGTGCCGCTGGTCGGTCTGGTCGATACGGCGGTGATCGGCCATCTGGACGCGGCCTATCATCTCGGTGCGGTGGCCGTCGGCAGCACCCTGTTCACCTTCGTTGTCTGGTTGGCGGGCTTCCTGCGCATGGGCACCACCGGGTTTGCGGCGCAGGCCTGTGGCGAGGGAGATGGCGCCGAGCTGCGGCGTATCTTGCTGCAGTCGGCCTGGCTCGCCGTGTTGATCAGCCTGCTGGTGTGGCTGTTGCACGCGCCGCTGCTGGAGCTGGGGTTGCGCTACCTGGACAGCAGCGCCGAGTTGCTTGAGCACGCACGTGCCTACTTCCAGATACGCTTGACCAGCTTGCCGGCTGCGCTGATCAACTTTGTGCTGATTGGCTGGTTTATCGGCGCCCAGAATAGTCGCGCGCCGTTCGCCATCTTGCTGATGGTGAATCTGGTCAACATAGCGCTGGATCTGCTGCTGGTCGCGTTGCTGGGCCTGGGTGTGGAGGGCGCCGCCTGGGCCAGCGTGTGTGGTGACCTGTGCGGGCTGTTGCTGGGGTTGACGCTGCTAGGCCCGATACTGCGTCAGTACCCCGGCCGTTTTGACTGGCTGCGGGCCGCGAAGCTCAAGGGCGCGGCGCCCTTGCTGCGGGTCAATCGGGATATTCTGATTCGTTCGCTGGCGCTGCAGTCCGTGTTTTATCTGCTGGTTGTGCAGGGCGCGCGCCTTGGTGATCAGGTGGTGGCCGCCAACGCCGTGTTGCTCAACTTTCTGCTGATTGCGTCCCACGGGCTCGATGGGCTGGCGCACGCTCTGGAGGCGCTCGGTGGTCATGCGCTGGGCAAGCGGGACAAGGATGCGCTGCGCCGGGTGCTGGTTATCACGATCGGTTGGGCGGTGCTGCTGAGCCTGGTGTTCGTGCTGGTGTTTCTCGGCGCTGGGGACCTGGTGGTCAGAGTGCTGACGGACTTGCCTGAGGTGCGAGCTGAGGCAATCCGCTACCTGCCCTGGGTTGCGGTGATGCCGCTGGTGGCGGTGTGGAGTTATCTGCTGGACGGGCTGTTCATCGGCGCCTCGCGTGCGCTCGCGATGCGTAATGCCATGCTGCTGGCGCTGGCCTGTTATCTGCCCCTGGCCTGGGCCTTGCGCGGGCAGGGTAACCACTATCTCTGGTTTGCGTTCTTGATGTTCATGGCGTTGCGCTCGGTGTTTCTTGGTGGCTGGTTTGGTTGGCTCTGGCGCACTGGCCGCTGGATGAAAACGGATTAGACTGATCAGTGGGGTTAGCCCTGCGGCGTGAGGGGGAAATATGATCGAAGCAGCCATTCCGGTGAACGAGCAGCAGCGCTTGGCGGCGCTCAAGTCGATGCAGTTGCTTGACACGCCACCGGATCCGCACATTGATGCTTTGCTGCGGATCGCGCAGCGTCTGTTCGGCGTCGGCAGTGTGCTAATCAGTCTGATTGATGCGCAGCGACAATGGTTTAAGGGGCGCATCGGCGCCAACAATCTTGAGGGACCGCGCAGCACCTCGTTCTGCGGCCATACGATTTTGTCCGATGAGATTCTCTATGTGCAGGACGCACTCCGTGATGAGCGTTTCTCCGACAACCCTGTCGTCACCGGATACCCCTTCGTGCGCTTCTACGCCGGGATCCCGCTGCGCGCACCGGACGGTAGCCGTATCGGCTCATTTTGTGTGCATGACAGCGCACCCAGGGAGCTGAGCAAGTCGGAACGCGAGGCGATGAACGATTTTCGTCAGTTGTTCGAGGGGCTGTTTGTCGCGCATCAATTGCGCATGCAGGCGGCCTGGTTGCAGGAGGCTCTGGGTGAAGCCGAGCGACGTGCGCTGATCGACCCGCTGACCCAGCTATGGAATCGTCAGGGGCTGCGCACCATGCTGCCGGCGACGGTGCGCCGTGCCCAGCGCGAAGGCTTGAAGGTCGCCTTTATTTACGGTGACCTGGATCACTTCAAGCGTATTAATGATAAATACGGCCACGCTGCTGGCGATCAGGTGCTGATTCAGGCCGGTCAGCGCATGGTGGCGGCGATTCGCCCGAATGATATGGCGCTGCGTCTGGGTGGGGAAGAGCTGGGGGTGCTGGCGCTGGTCGCTGATGAGCGGGAGCTCGAGCTGATGGCCGAGCGCTTGCGTCTGGCCTTCTGTCGTCAGCCGTTCGAGCTTGCTGCCGGGGCGCTGGATGTCACCATCAGCCTGGGTACTGCGCTGGCCGAGCCGGCTGAGGTTGGCGACGAAGGGCATACGCTGGTTGAGCGTGCCGACGCTGGCTTGTATCAGGCCAAGCGAGAAGGGCGCAATCGGGTCGCGCGCGGCTAGGAAGCGCGGATCAACGGCACCCCCCCTTTGCGAGGGCTTCCCTGGTTGTCGGCGCGGCGCAGCCACCAGTGCAGGTAACGGCCCAGGTGCTGATAGGCTGGGTGCTGGCTGTATTGCAGCTCAAACGCGATCAGGTCTTCGATGCTGCTGTTGCTGCAGAATGGCTCCGGCATGTAGTCGTAAAACACCCTGACGCCGCTGGTGTCCAGGCATTTCAGTCCGGCGGCCTGGGTCCAGAGCTGCACCTCGCGTGGGTCCAGTGGTTGCTGCGGTGTCAGGCCGCTCTTGCCCTGGCCAGATAGCGGTTTCTTGCGCAGCTTCTTGAACTGTCCCTTGACCAGATTCTTGTAGATCAGCGCATCGCGGTTGTAGAACGCCAACGACAGGGCGCCGTGCGGCAACAGTAGTGAGGTCAATTGCTGCAGCGCTGCTGCCGGTTCAGCCAGCCACTCCAGTACCGCATGAAAGACCACCAGGTCGTACTGGTCCCCTTGCTCGGCGAGCGCCTGCAGCGGTGCTTGCAGGTAGCGCACCGGCTGCGGAGGATTGCTCGCGTCGATACGCTCGCGGGCCCGGGCCAGCATCACGTCCGATGGCTCGGCGACGGTCAACTGATGCCCCAGCCCGGCCAGCCAGCCGCTGATTTGCCCAAGCCCGGCACCAATATCGAGAATGCGCAGCGGCGTGTCCGCTTGCATAAGTGCAGGCATCCATTGCTGCAGGTCGCGTTGCAGTACGGCAAGGCGGATGGCGCCCTTGGGGCTGTCATAGATGCGCTCGGCAAAGCGTGCGCCGAGGTGGTCGAAATAGCGATCAGTCATGCTCAGACTCTGCCGTGCAGGCATAAAAAAAGCCAGCTTGTGGCCGGCTTTTTAGCGGGGCGAAACGCTTATTTTTGGTAAGCGTTTACAGCCTTGACGATTTCCGCGCGGGCTTCATCAGCGCCGCCCCAGCGGTCAATCTTGACCCACTTGCCGGGTTCGAGATCCTTGTAGTTCTCGAAGAAGTGCTGGATTTGCTGGATCAGCAGTTCCGGCAGGTCGGTGTATTCCTTGATGTCGCGGTACAGCACGCTCAGCTTGTCGTGCGGAACGGCGATCAGTTTGGCATCTCCGCCGCCATCGTCGGTCATGTGCAGCACGCCAACCGGACGCGAGCGAATGACCGAGCCCGGAGCGACCGGGTGCGGGGTAACGACCAGCACGTCCAGCGGGTCGCCGTCGTCTGCCAGCGTGTTAGGGATGTAGCCGTAGTTGGCCGGGTAGAACATCGGGGTAGCCATGAAACGGTCAACAAACAGCGCGCTGCTGTCCTTGTCGATCTCGTACTTGATCGGCGCGTGGTTGGCTGGGATTTCGATGGCGACGTAGATGTCGTTGGGAATGTCTTTGCCGGCGGGGATCTTGTCGTAGCTCATGGGTTACCTGAGAGGCCGTAGTGGAAATTTGGCCGGCATTATAGGCGTATCGGGCCAGTGATACCAAGCAAAAACAGGGTGAACCTTGGTCGTAGTTCGGCAGGGGCGGGGCTGCCTAGCGTAACCCCCTTCAGATCTGCCAGCGCAGAGGCCGCTGGCATGTGAGGGTATTCTGAGGCAGGTCGCCGGCTTGCGGCGCCTGCCCGGAGCGCAGGTTTACTTCAGCTTGAGTGCGAAGTACATGAAGTCGTGGTCGTTGCTGAAACCGAGCGAGCGATACAGGCTTTGTGCAGCCATGTTGTCTTCGCCGGTCATCACGGTCATACGCTCGATTCCGGCTTGGCGTGCCAGGTTCTTGGCGTGATTGATCAGTTTGTCGGCCACCAGTTGGCGGCGAGCTTCTTCAATCACATAGATGCCCTTGAGCACCCAGCTGGCTGACAGCGTCAACGCGGAAAAACTGGGGATGAACTGGCAGAAGCCCAGTGCCTTGCCGCTGTCGTCGTCTTCGGCGATCAGAATAATCGCCTGCTCGTGCACCAGGCGCGCTTCAAGAAAGCGTCGGGAGGCTTCCGGCTTGGGCAGTTGTCCGTAGGTTTCGCGGTACTTGATGAACAGCGGGGTCACTTCGTCGAGGTGGTCCACATCGGCCTGTACTATGCGCATACGAATACCCTGATAGTGGTCATTAAATGGCTGGCGGGTTTTTGGAAGTCATTCTCTGCATCCTGCATCAGCGCTGTTCAATCTGCAATCGCAGGGCGCATAAAAAACCGCCGAGGCCTCGGGGCCCGGCGGTTTTTTATTGTCATTTGCTCTGAGTATGGACGTGAGACCGAGAAGGCGGGGGCTTTTTCTCGACCGTCTGTCGCTTCAGCTGCCTGCTGCGGCAGGCCCTGGTTCCGCAGCCGCGCTCTGTGTTGGGTATATGCGTTCTTGGCAGCAGGTGAACTCTCCCTTGCAAGACGTGATCGAAGTCAGCCGGGCTGCATCTCTCGCAATGGGCTGGCGGCGGATGAGGCGCAGAAAAGCGGCATACCCGTTGCTCGGTTTCGAGTGCTTGGCATAATGACCGCCGCCCTCATCCTGTTTCAGCTTTCAGCTTTCAGCTTTCAGCTTTCAGCTTTCAGCTTTCAGCTTTCAGCTTTCAGCGTAAGCTGTAGCCCTACGACCGTAACAAGGAATTTTCATGCACCTCCACATTCTCGGTATCTGCGGCACCTTCATGGGCTCGCTGGCCCTGCTGGCCCGTGAGCTGGGCCATGAGGTCAGCGGCTCCGATGCCAACGTCTACCCGCCCATGAGCACGCAACTGGCCGAGCAGGGGATCGTGCTGCAAGAAGGCTATGACCCGGCGCATCTTACGCCGGCCCCGGATATGGTCATCGTCGGCAATGCCATGGCCCGGGGTAACCCGGCGGTGGAGTACATGCTGGATCAGGGGATGCCCTACATGTCCGGCCCCGAATGGCTGGCTCGGTATGTCCTGCAGGATCGCTGGGTGCTGGCGGTGGCCGGCACCCATGGCAAAACCTCGACGTCCAGCCTGCTGGCCTGGCTGCTGGAAGACGCGGGCATGTCGCCCGGCTTCCTGATCGGTGGTGTGCCACAGAACTTTGGTATTTCCGCGCGCCTGGGTGGCACCCCCTTCTTTGTGGTGGAAGCAGACGAATACGACAGTGCTTTCTTCGACAAGCGTTCCAAGTTTGTTCACTACCGTCCGCGCACCGCTGTGCTGAACAACCTGGAATTTGACCACGCGGACATCTTCTCTGATCTGGCAGCCATCGAGCGTCAGTTCCACCATCTGGTGCGCACCGTTCCCGCGTCCGGCTTGATCATCCACCCGGCTCAGGACGAGGCGCTGCAGCGCGTCATCAAGATGGGCTGCTGGACGCCCCGTCAGACCACCGGCGAGGGCGGCAACTGGCAGGCACGTCTGCTCAGTGACGACGGTTCGCGCTTTGAGGTCTGGCTCGACGGTGAGCTGCAGGGTGTGGCCGAATGGCAACAGACCGGCCGGCACAGCGTGGCGAACGCACTGTCGGCGCTGGCGGCTGCGCGGCATGTGGGGGTGACCCCGGCGCAGGGTATTGCCTCGCTGGGCGGCTTCCGCAATGCCAAGCGGCGCATGGAGAAACTGGCCGAGATCAACGGCATTACGGTGTACGACGACTTCGCCCATCACCCAACCGCCATTGCCACCACGCTGGCTGGCCTGCGCGCGCAGATCGGTGATGCGCCGCTGATTGCGGTGATTGAGCCGCGCTCCAACACTATGCGTCTGGGCAGCCACATGGCCGCGCTGCCCACCAGTGTTGCCGATGCATCGCAGGTGTTCTGGTATCAACCGGCCGGCTTGGACTGGTCGCTTGACGGGGTGGTGGCCGGCAGCCCGGTCCCGGCGCAGGTGAGCGACGATCTGGACGCCATCGTCGAGCAGGTGGTGGGCTCGGCAACGCCGCAGACGCGCGTTGTGGTGATGAGCAACGGCGGCTTTGGCGGTATTCATCAGCGGTTGATTCAGGCACTGGAGGCGCGTCATGGTTGAGCGGGTCACGCTGGCGGTGACCGGCGCATCGGGCGTTCAGTACGCGATGCGGCTGCTTGGTTGCCTGGTCGAGGCCGGGGTAGAAGTGTCGTTTCTGATTTCTCAGGCGGCGCAGCTGGTGGTTGCAACCGAGACCGAATGGCAGTTGCCGCCCAAGCCGCAGGCGCTGGAGCAGTATCTGACCGAGCAGTTCAAGGCGGCAGAAGGGCAGATCAGGGTTTACGGCAAGCAGGACTGGATGGCGCCGGTGGCCTCAGGTAGCGGCGCGCCCGCTGCCATGGTGGTGTGTCCGTGTTCGACCGGCACCTTGTCTGCGATTGCGACCGGTGCCAGCAACAACCTGATCGAGCGGGCGGCCGATGTGGCGCTGAAGGAGCGTCGCAAGCTGATTCTGGTGCCACGCGAAACGCCGCTGTCCAGCATTCATCTGGAAAACATGCTGAAGCTCAGTCAGATGGGCGCGGTGATCATGCCGGCGAGCCCCGGCTTTTATCACAAGCCGCAGTCGATTGATGATCTGGTCGATTTTGTGGTGGCGCGGATTCTGGGGCAGTTGGGGATGGAGCAGGCGCTCATGCCGCGCTGGGGTGAGTAGCAGGCTGCGGCTATCGCGCCGCAGCCTGGCAGCCGGTCAGACGAAGTACAGCGACAGGCCTTCGGAGATGAACGCCGGCTTGTCGACACCTTCGATTTCCAGGGTGTTGCGGGCTTTCAGCAGCCACTGCCCCGGGTTCTTTTCGGTAACGTCAATGATGGTGCTGTGCAGGCGTACGCGCGAGCCGACGCGCACCGGCTGGATGAAGCGCAAGCTGTCCATGCCGTAGTTGACGGCCATTTTCAGACCTTCCGGGCGCGGCAGCAGGCCTGCGGACAGGGTCGGTACCAGTGACAGCGACAGGAAACCGTGGGCAATGGTGCCGCCGAACGGCGTCTGCTTGGCCTTTTCTTCGTCGATGTGAATGAACTGGTGGTCGCCAGTGCACTCGGCGAATTGATTGACGCGCTCCTGGTCGACCAGCAGCCAGTCAGAATGCCCCATGTCCTTGCCGATGAGGGAGGTAAGTTCCGATACGGGAATGGCTGTCATATTGCTCTCCGTGACTCTTATTGTGTGGGGTGCGCCCGGCAGTGTTACCCTGCGGCGCGAAGGTGTCTACGCCAGCATGTTTGCAAGGGGCGGGTGGAGGGTCAATGCGATGCAGGCTTTCATTGGTTTGCTGAATGATCCAACCACCTGTCGGCAGGCTATGTCGGGCGGGCGAGATTGACAAGGGGCGCCGAGCAAGTGTGGCGACCTCCGGGGGAAATGCATGAGCGAAGCAACAGCACTCTTTCCGTTGAAGTCCTTGCTGGTACCTGGCTGTCATCTGGATCTGCAGATTTTCGAGGCACGCTATCTGGATATGGTCAGTCGCTGTTTTCGCCAGCAGCAGGGGTTTGTGGTGGTCGGGCTGGAGTCCGGTTCGGAAGTGGGCTCGGGCAATCTGCGCTTTGGTGCCATCGGCTGCGAAGCGCGGATCGTCGACTGGCAGCAGCGTGATAACGGCTTGCTGGGTATTCGCGTGCTGGGCGGTCGGCGCGCTCGCCTGAGCGAGGTAGAGGTGGCCGAGGACGGGTTGGTGACCGCGCAGGCGCAGTGGATCCCCGAGCAGCTGGATGCAGCCCTGCTGGCTGATCACGACGAGCTGCTGAGTTTGCACCAGGCGTTGTTGCAGCATCCGCTGGTACAGCGCCTCGACCTGCCGCCGGTTGAGGATAGCCAGCAACGTCTGGCCTGGCAGTTGACCAGTCTGTTGCCGCTGCCGCTGGAGCAGAAGAATCAGTTGCTCGCCATTGATCGTCCGGATGAGCGCTTGCAGCGCATTGGCGACTGGCTGCAGCAGGTGCAGGCCTGAGCGCTAATCGATAGCGCGCGGACTCAGCAACTCACCACAGCAGCCAGATGACCACCAGGTAAGGCCATAGCGCGCTGGCCCAGCGGGCTGCGCGGGGCGGCCTTGGCAGCGGGCCAAAGCGCTCGATCAGCCAGCAGGCCAGCAGGCTGGCGCTGGCGGCGCACAGCAGGGCCCGCAGCAGCTCCAGCGGTTCCAGTGCCTGATACTGCAGCAGGTTACCCAGCAACAAGGCCAGAAACGGCAGCGGATAGAGCAGCCAGCTGGCGCGCCACCAGAACGGGCGTTCGCGGTTACAGATCACCAGCAGGGCACCCAGCACTGCCAGCACCAGTGAGCTGGTGGCGGCGACCAGACTCAAGCCGATAATCCAGTCCAGCAGCAGTGCGAACGCCAGTGTCAGCAGCAACAGACTGACGGCGCCCCACTGGCGCAACAGCAGCAGCAAGGCGGCAACAGGCAGGGTAACGATCAGCAGGCTGGGGTGTAGCGGGGCGAGCCGTTCGCTGCCGGGCAGTTGCAGGAACTGTCTGCTGTTGATCAGGGTGTCACTGAAAATGGCCAGCGCGCTTTGGTTGGCGGTGAGTACCAGCAAAGCCAGCAGGCAGAGTGCCGCTGCGGCCAGCGCGCTCCAGCGGCGCTGCAGACGCAGCAGATAGAGGCTGCCACCGACTACGATGACCGCACCCACGGCGACGCTCAGCGCCTGATTCCAGAACAGCGGCGGCACTGCCCAGCGCGCGGCACGTCCTGCCGAGTAGCCGGGTATCAGGTAGGCCGGGGCCCACGCCAGGGCTGACAGCAGATTGATGACAACAAAGCGCCAGGCGGGCATATCGAACATGCCGGCCACCAGCGGGATGATCGGTCGGATCGGGCCGATGAAGCGGCCCAGGACGACGCTGACCCAGCCGTAGCGGCGGAAAAAGCGTTCGCCGCGGTCGATCCATTGCGGGTGGCGGCGAAACAGGGACAGGCGGCGGATATCCTGGTGAAACCAGCGCCCCAGCGCAAAACTGAGCAGGTCGCCGATGACCGCGCCGCAGAACGCCCAGGCAATGGCTTCCAGCAGAGGCATGTCGGCACCGGCGGCCAGTGCAGCGAAGGCAAACAGCATAAACACCCCAGGCACCACCAGACCGGCGACCGCCAGCGATTCGGTCAGCGACACCAGAAAGATTGCCAGCCCCAGCCACTGACTGTGGGCGCCCAGCCACTGGGTCAGGTCGCTGAGCATGTCTGGCTCTCCTGATACGCCTGTCGTTGTGCCGCTTCCAGTTCGAGGCTGTGGTAGTGCAGACCCTCAACCTGGCCACGCCTGGCCGGGTTACGGGTGCAATGCAGGCTGTAGGCCGCGTCGACCCAGCGGTAGAACAGGTGTTCGTCGCGGCCGCTGGGAATGCCCAGGCGCGGGGCGCGCAGTACCTGATCTGGCTGGTAGCCGTCATCTTCGAGCAGCAACTGGTCAGCGGCAAAGCGCTGTGCATTCCAGTCCGGCACGCGAATCTGCAGCGAGCGGCACAGCAGCGTTTGCCCGGCGCACAGGCGCTCTGGCGCGCGAATGCCGCCGCTGGCGTTGGGGTTGAGTGCTTGCATCCGGGCCAGGCTGGCGGCCGGGCTGAGCGCGTCGACCACCGGATGCCCCGACTTGAGCAGCACGCCGCAGCCGGCGCCCAGTGAACTGCAGTTCATCGAGTCGCCGCCCCGAGCGTAGTACATGTAGATGGTGCCGGGGGCCATAAACAGCGCGCGCCGGGCCTCGGTGTAGCCGAGGGAGGCGTGGCTGCCTCGCTCCTCCAGCAGGTAGGCCTCGGTCTCGATGATGCGCGCCGCCAGCCACTGGCCGTTCAGGCGGCGGCGAATCACCTTGCCCAGTAGGGCAACCGCCAGCTGGCGGGCGTCTTGCTGGAAAAACTGCTCTGGCAAGGGGATCGGGGAGGGCAGGCTGGTACGGGTATCGGGCATGGGCTTATGGTAGCAGGCGGTGGATGACACATTGAATTGCACAGCGACCGCAGGCGGCGCTGTCATGCCATTGGTGACCCGGCTATAATGCCGCATTTGGTCAACCGGTGGCAGGAGTTAGCATGAGTGCGGAACAGGTAGCGGTATACATGACGACGCTGGGGCAGCAGGCCCGTAAGGCCTCGCGCGTGATCGCCCGTGCTCCAACCGCCGTCAAGAATGCTGCCTTGCTGGCGACTGCCGAGGCCATCGAGGCCGCCACCGAGCAACTGGTTGCGGCCAACCAGCTGGACCTGCAGGCTGGCCGTGACAACGGCCTGGACGACGCGATGCTGGATCGTCTGGCACTCACGCCGGCCCGCCTGGCCTCCATGGTCGAAGGGTTGCGTCAGGTCGCGGCCCTGGACGATCCGGTCGGTGCGTTGCGTGACATGAAGTTTCTGCCCTCCGGTATTCAGGTTGGCAAGATGCGGGTGCCGCTGGGTGTGATCGGTATCATTTACGAGTCGCGCCCGAACGTGACGGTCGAGGCGGCCAGTCTCTGCCTGAAATCGGGTAATGCCTGCATCCTGCGTGGCGGCTCCGAGTCCATCCATTCCAACCGTGCGATTGCCGAGTGCCTGCGTCAGGGCCTGGCGGCCGCCGGTTTGCCGGATGACGTCGTGCAGGTGGTAGAAACCACAGATCGCGCGGCGGTTGGCGCGCTGATCACCATGCCCGACTACGTCGACGTGATCGTGCCGCGCGGCGGCAAAGGGCTGATCGAGCGTATCAGCCGTGAGGCACGGGTGCCGGTCATCAAGCATCTGGACGGCATCTGCCATGTCTACGTGGATGATCGCGCCGATTTTGACAAGGCCGAGGCCATCGTCATCAACGCCAAGACTCACCGTTATGGCGTGTGCAATGCGATGGAGACCTTGCTGGTCAATGAGGCCATTGCCGGGCCGTTTCTGCAGCGCGTAGCGCCGCTCTACGCGGCCAAGGGCGTTGAGTTGCGTGGCTGCGAGGCCACTTGCGCGCTGCTGCCCGATGCCGTCGCGGCCACCGAGGAAGACTGGTCGACCGAATATCTGGCGCCGATTCTCTCGATCCGCGTGGTGGCCGATATGGACGCGGCCATCGAGCATATCAATACCTACAGCTCGCAGCACACCGACGCCATGGTGTCCGAGGATTACACCCGGGCTCGCCGCTTCATTGCCGAGGTGGACTCCAGTTCGGTGATGATCAACGCCTCAACCCGTTTTGCCGATGGTTTCGAGTACGGCCTGGGCGCGGAAATTGGCATCTCCACCGACAAGATTCATGCCCGCGGCCCGGTTGGTCTGGAAGGGCTGACCAGCGAGAAGTACGTGGTCTTCGGCGACGGTCATATTCGTCAGTGAGCCGCCGCTGATGCGCCGCGTTGGTTTGCTGGGCGGCACCTTTGACCCGATTCACTTCGGTCATCTGCGCAGCGCCGTAGAAGTCCGGGAGCAGTTGCAGCTGGACGAGCTGCGGCTGATCCCCAGCGCCCGGCCACCCCATCGCGATCAGCCCGGCGCCAGCGCCGATGCGCGTCTGCGCATGGTGGAGCTGGCGGTAGGGCAGCAGGGTGACTTGCAGGTGGATGACCGGGAGCTGCGGCGCGAGCGTCCGTCTTACACCGTAGAAACCCTGGAGACCCTGCGCGCCGAACTGGGCGCAGAGGTCGCGCTGTTTATGGTGCTGGGCTGGGATGCCTTTTGCGGATTGCCAAGTTGGCACCGCTGGGAAGAGCTGCTGCAGCTGGCCAATCTGGTGGTGCTGCAGCGGCCCGATTACGATCTGGAAGTCCCCGAGGTACTGAAAGACCTGCTGGCAGCGCGCAGCGCAAGCCAGCCCGAGCGTAGCCATGGGCAGATCATCTGCCTGTCGCAGACGCCGCTGGCGATTTCCGCCACCCATATTCGTGCGCTGGTGGCAGCGGGCGCTTCACCGCGCTTTCTGTTGCCGGACGCGGTGCTTGACTATATTGACAACGAAGGGCTGTACCGGCCCTCAACCGAGGATTGAAAACCCCCATGCAGATTGAAGAACTGGTCCAGTTGGTCGTGGATGCCCTGGAAGAGCTCAAGGCCAAGGACATCGTCCAGATCGATGTACGTGAGCACACCAGCGTGACCGACTATATGATCATCGCCAGCGGTACCTCCAACCGCCAGGTCAAGGCGCTGGCAGACAACGTGGTCGAGAAAGCCAAAGAAGCCGGTCGCCAGCCGATGGGTGTCGAAGGCAAGGAGTCCGGCGAGTGGGTGCTGGTCGACCTGGCCGATGTGGTGGTCCACATCATGCAGCCGGCCACCCGTGAGTTCTATGACCTGGAACGCCTCTGGCAGAGTGCCGAGTCGCGTCGCGCCGCCCAGCAGCAACCGACCGAGTAGGCCGGTTTGCGCATTCGCCTGATCAGCGTGGCTTCGCGCATGCCGCGCTGGGTCGAGCAGGGCTATCAGGAGTACGCCAAGCGCCTGCCGCCAGAGCTGCCGCTGGAATTGGTGGAAATTCCCCTGACCACGCGTGGCAAGAACGCTGACGTCGCGCGTCTGATGCGGCGCGAGGGCGAGCAGATGCTGGCCGCCGTTCAGCCCGGGGAACGTATCGTGACCCTGGAGGTCAATGGTCGCGCCTGGTCTACCGAGACCCTTGCCGAGCAACTGGAGAGCTGGCGCCTGGACGCGCGCACCGTCAATCTGATGGTGGGTGGCCCGGAGGGGTTGCCGGACGAGGTGACGGCGCGCAGCGATCAGCGCTGGTCGCTGTCGCCATTGACCCTGCCGCATCCGCTGGTGCGCATCCTGCTCGCTGAGCAGCTGTACCGGGCCTGGACCATTCTCAATCGTCATCCCTATCACAAGTGATTCATGGCCAAGCCGATTCACCTGAAAGACCACAATATTGATGCCCGCATTGTGCAGCGCCGTCTGGCGCTGGCAGCGGTGTTCGTGGTCGCGCTGGTGGGCGCCCTGGTGGCGCGCATGTACTACCTGCAGGTGACCCAGTACGAGCACCACTCGACCCTGTCGGAAAACAACCGGGTCCATGTGCAGCCGATCCCGCCCACCCGTGGCCGTATCTACGACCGCAACGGTGTGGTACTTGCGGAAAACCGGCCCAGCTACAGTCTGACCATCACCCGTGACCGGGTTGAGGATCTGCCGGCTACCTTTGAGCTGCTGCGTTCGCTGCTGGCGCTCAGTGAGGAGGATCTGGCTCAGGCTGAGCGTCGCCTGTCCCAGGCACGTCGACCCTTCGAGTCGGTGCCGGTGATGTTCGAGCTGACCCAGGAACAGATTGCCCGCATTGCCATCAACCAGTTTCGCTTGCCCGGTGTCGAGGTGCAGGCCAGCTTCGTGCGCTACTACCCCTATGCGGACCATTTCGCCCACGCTCTGGGCTATGTCGGACGCATCAACGAGCAGGAACTCAAATCCATTGACCCGGTGGCCTATGCGGGCACTCACTACATCGGCAAGACCGGCATCGAGCGTTTCTACGAGCAGTTGCTGCACGGCACCGTGGGTTATGAAGAGGTGGAGACCAATGCCCGTGGTCGCGTGCTGCGCGTGCTCAAGCGCACCGAACCGGTATCCGGGAGCGATTTGACGCTCGAACTGGACGCCGAGCTGCAGGCCGTTGCCGAAGAGGCGCTGGGGGACCGGCGTGGCGCGGTAGTGGCGATTGATCCGAACACCGGCGGTGTGCTGGCCTTTGTCAGCAAGCCCGGCTTTGACCCCAACCTGTTCGTCACCGGTATCAGCTACGCCGATTACGGCGCGTTGCGCGACTCGCCCGACCAGCCGCTATTTAACCGGGTGCTGCGTGGCCAGTACCCGCCGGGATCGACCATCAAGCCGGTTATCGCTCTGGCCGGCCTGGATGCCGGTGTGGTCACTCGCACCAGTCGAGTCTACGATCCAGGCTTCTACCAACTGCCGAATGTCAGCCACAAATACCGCAACTGGAACCGCGCCGGTGACGGCTGGGTGGACATGCCGTATGCCATCGCGCGCTCCAACGACACCTATTTTTATGATCTGGCGCACAAGCTGGGCATCGACCGATTGCACGATTTCATGATCAAGTTCGGCATCGGTCAGCGGGTGTCCATCGACATGTACGAAGAAGCCGCCGGCCTGATGCCCTCACGTGACTGGAAACGGACGCGTTACCGCCAGCCCTGGTATCCGGGCGAGACGCTGATTGCCGGTATCGGCCAGGGTTACATGCTGGCAACACCGCTGCAGCTTGCTCAGGCCACGTCGCTGATCGCCAGTCGCGGCGTTTGGCACCGGCCGCGGCTGCTCAAGGAAGCGGAAGGGTTGCTGCCCGACGAATCCGATACGCCGCCGGACATCCAGATCCGTAACGACAGTGACTGGGACTTCATCACCCAGGCCATGCAGGATGTGATGCAGTCACCGCACGGCACCGCCCGTGCAGCGGCTGCCAACGCGCCCTACAACATGGCCGGTAAAAGTGGCACCGCGCAGGTCGTGGCGATTGCGCAGGGTGAACGCTACGACTCGGCGGCGCTGCGCGAGCGGCACCGGGACCACGCCCTGTTTGTCGGCTTTGCGCCGACGGAGAAGCCGATGATTGCGGTGGCAGCGCTGGTTGAAAACGGTGAGTCGGGTGGGCGCGTGGCCGGGCCAGTGGTGCGTGCCGTCTTTGATGCCTGGGTGTTGCCGCGCCTGCCGCCGGAGCCGGAAGAAGGCACAGCCGAGCAGGAGGACGCACCATGAAATCGATGCCGGTTTCCGGGCAGTCATTGCGCAGCCGCGAGTCGCTGTGGACACGTATCCATGTTGACCCCTGGTTGCTGTTGCTGATCCTCGCGCTGGCTGCGGTCGATGCCTTCGTGCTGTATTCGGCCAGCGGCAAGAACCTGGGCATGGTCTATCGCCAGTTGGCCTACTTTGCCGTGGGTATTGCTGCGATGATCGTGGTGGCGCAGTTTCAGCCACGTTTCATGGAACGCTGGGTGCCCGTGGCCTATGTTGGTGGCGCCCTGCTGCTGGTGGCGGTGCTGGCGGTCGGTACCGAGGCCAAAGGCGCGCAGCGCTGGCTGACGATTCCGGGCGTGATGCGTTTTCAGCCGTCAGAAATCATGAAGCTGGTGATGCCGATGAGCGTCGCCTGGTACCTTGGGCGGCGCACCTTGCCGCCGAGTTTCAAGCATGTGGTTGGGTCGCTGGCGATTGTTCTGGTGCCTACGGTGCTGATCCTCAAACAACCGGACCTGGGCACCTCGCTGCTGATTGCCGCCTCGGGTATCTTTGCCCTGCTGTTGGCGGGGCTGCGCTGGCGCTACATCA
The DNA here is from genome assembly GCF_002307495.1 of Pseudomonas abyssi. Classification (GTDB taxonomy): domain Bacteria; phylum Pseudomonadota; class Gammaproteobacteria; order Pseudomonadales; family Pseudomonadaceae; genus Halopseudomonas; species Halopseudomonas abyssi. Next base: position 161,462 of record NZ_NTMR01000003.1, read on the forward strand.
TTGGTGCCTTGCTGGCGCTGGCGCCGGCGGCGGCGGCGATGTGGTTCTTTGTCATGCACGGCTATCAGAAACAGCGGGTGCTGACCTTCCTCAACCCGGAGAGTGATCCGCTCGGCTCGGGCTGGAACATCATCCAGTCCAAGGCCGCTATCGGCTCGGGCGGGGTGTTCGGCAAGGGCTGGCTGCAGGGCACCCAGTCGCACCTGGATTTTCTGCCGGAAGGGCACACGGATTTCATTATTGCGGTGCTGGCCGAAGAGTTTGGCATGGTGGGCGTTTGCCTGTTGCTGGGCATGTACCTGCTGGTCATCGCCCGTGGCATGGTGATCACGTTGCAAGCCCAGGATGCATTCTGCAAACTGCTTGCGGGCAGCATCACGCTGACCTTTTTCGTCTACGTATTCGTCAACATCGGCATGGTCAGTGGTCTGCTGCCGGTGGTGGGAGTGCCGCTGCCATTTATCAGTTACGGGGGTACCTCGCTGGTGACCCTGTTGCTGGGCTTCGGGATTCTCATGTCAATCCAGACTCACAGGAAATGGATGGCACAAAGTTGATTGCATTTTCACTGTTTCGCCGCAGTCGCGCGGCTCTGTTTTCCCGCTCTGCTGCGCTATTGCTGGGGGCTGCTTGCGTGCTACCTGCCCAGGCGCGTGATTACGGCCCCGAGCATCCGGGTGTACCGGCCTTTATCGAGCAGATGCAGCGTGAGCATGGCTTCAGCGCCGAGCATGTGCAGGCGCTGCTGGATCAGGCTGAGCATCAGGACAACATCATCAAGGCTATCTCGCGCCCGGCCGAGCGGGTCAAGCCCTGGCACGAGTACCGGGCCATCTTTATTACCGACCAGCGTATCGAGCGGGGGCTGGCCTTCTGGGCCGAGCACGCCGACACCCTGGCGCGCGCCGAGAAGGAGTACGGCGTAGAGCCTGAGGTGATCCTCGCCATTATCGGTGTCGAGACCTTCTACGGCCGCAACATGGGTTCCTATCGGGTGCTGGACGCGCTGGCGACCCTGGGCTTTGACTATCCGCCGCGTGCCGACTTTTTTCGCAAGCAGCTGATGAGCTACATGGTGCTGACCCGTGAGCAGCAGATCGATCCGCTTGAGCTCAAGGGCTCCTACGCCGGCGCCATGGGTTACGGTCAGTTCATCCCCTCCAGCTATCAGGCGTACGCGGTCGACTTCGACGGCGACGGCAAGGTCGATATCTGGAATAACCCGGTCGATGCCATCGGCAGTGTTGCCAATTATTTCCACCAGCACGGCTGGTCCCACGGTGCCCAGGTGGCGATTGCTGCCAATGTGGCGGGCGATCGCGTCAAGGAAGGCATCACTGAAACCCAGGGGCTTGAGGCACGGCGCACTGTCGCCGAGCTTAAATCCCTTGGCTGGACCCCCGAGAGCCCATTGCCTGATGAGCAAGAGGTGATGGCGTTCGAGTTTGATAATGGGGAACGAATGCAGTACTGGGTCGGTCTGAACAACCTGTACGTCATTACCCGCTACAACCGCAGCGTCATGTATGCCATGGTAGTGCACCAACTCGCAGATCTGTTACGTGAGGCCAGGCCCGAATGATGCCCGCTGCCAAGTTCCCGATGCGTTGCCTGCTGCTCAGCAGCCTGGCAGGCCTGCTGGTGGCCTGTTCTTCTGCGCCGCAAACCGGCAGTGGCGCTGGCAGTGCCGGCGGGTCTGCTACGAGTGCGCCGCGCCCGCTGCATGACGGCCCGCCCAGTTATATGCAGGATGTATCACAGATTCCCGACGCGGTGCCTACGCCGCACACTGGCGCCTACAAGGCATCGCCCTATACCGTGCTGGGCCAGCGCTACCATCCGATGCAGGACGGACGCAGCTATCGCGAAGAAGGGACTGCCTCCTGGTATGGCACCAAGTTTCACGGCCAGAACACCGCCAATGGCGAGCTGTATGACCTGTACGGCATGACCGCCGCGCACAAAACGCTGCCGTTGCCGAGCTATGTCGAGGTCACCAACCTGGAAAACGGCCGCAAGGTGATCGTACGGGTGAATGATCGTGGCCCGTTCTATTCCGATCGCATCATCGACCTGTCCTTTGCCGCCGCCAAGAAGCTTGGTTACTCCGATCAGGGCACAGCGCACGTGCTGGTGCAGGGTATTGATCCGGTGGCCTGGCAACAACAGAACAACCCGAATTACCTGGTAACCCGCGAGGCCGTTAGCGACGCGCCAGTAGCTGCAGCCCTGCCGCCCGAGCCGGTTGAAAACGTGCAGACCGGCCTCTATCTTCAGGTTGGCGCCTTTTCCTCCAATCAGGCGGCCGAGGCCCTGCGCCAGCGTGTGCAGGGCGTCGTCGGCGGCACTGTATGGGTTAGCCCCGTGCAGGTCGACACCCGTACCCTGCACCGTGTGCGGGTTGGCCCGCTGGCCAGCCAGGACGAGGCTCGGCGCATGATTGAGACGCTGCGCGTGGCTAACCTGGGCACCCCCACGCTGGTTACCGTTAACTGATTAGCTGTATCTGAAAAACAACGCACTTCACCACCAACTGTGAGCACCATGTTGAAAAAACTGATTTCGACCCTGCTGATTTCCTCCGCCGTTGTCCTGACCGGCGCAGCCCATGCGCAGAGCCCGGCTACACCGACGCTCAATGCGCCCTCAGCGGCTGCGCCGATCGTGCCGTCGGCGCCGGATCTGGCGGCCACCAGCTACCTGCTGATCGACGCCAACAGCGGCGCAGTTCTGGTCGAGAACAATGCCGATAACCCGCTGCCGCCGGCCAGCCTGACCAAGATGATGACCAGCTACATCGTCAGTCAGGAGATCAAGCGCGGCCAGATTGCCGAGAACGACCCGGTGCTGGTCAGCGAGAAGGCCTGGCGCATGGGTGGCTCCAAGATGTTCATTCGCGTGGGTAACCAGGTGCCGGTCATTGACCTGCTGCGCGGCGTCATCATTCAGTCCGGTAACGACGCCAGTATTGCCCTGGCCGAGCATGTTGCCGGCAGCGAAGACGCCTTCGCCGACCTGATGAATGCCCAGGCCCAGCGTTTGGGCATGACCAATAGCCACTTCGTCAATGCCACCGGTTGGCCGGCGGAGGACCACTACGCCTCGGCCCGTGACCTGGCCATCCTGGCGCAGGCGATTATCCGTGATGATCCCAAATCCCACTACGCCATCTACGGCGAGAAGGAATTTGTCTGGAACGAGATCCGCCAGCCCAACCGCAATCTGATGCTCTGGCGCGACAGCACGGTGGACGGCCTGAAAACCGGTCATACCGAAGAAGCCGGCTATTGCCTAGTGGCCTCTGCCAAGCGCGATGACATGCGTCTGATCTCGGTGGTCATGGGCACCACCAGTGAAGCGGCGCGTGCGGCTGAAACCCAGAAGCTGCTGACCTGGGGCTTCCGCTTCTTCGAAACCAAGACCTTCTACCAGCCGGGCCAGGTCCTGGCTGAAGAGTCTGTCTGGAAAGGTGCGCAGGACAAGGTCGAGCTGGGCCTGCAAGATGGCCTGATGCTGACGCTGCCCAAGGGGCAAGCCGACAAGCTTGAGGCCGGCATTACCTTGAACAAGCCGATCATGGCGCCGATTCAGGTTGGCGATGTACTGGGTGAGGTAGAAGTGAAGCTGGGTGACGAGGTGGTACACAAGGCGCCGCTGGTGGCCCTGTCGGCCGTCGAAGAGGCAGGCTTGCTGGGTCGTCTGTGGGACAGCATCCGCCTGTTCTTCTATGGCCTGTTTGATTGAGGACAACGTCCATGGCTGATGTAAACGAGCCGCAGGCTCCGAAAATCGAGTTTCCCTGCCAATATCCGATCAAGGTGATCGGCACGGCGGCCGACGACTTTGCCGAGGTTATCTGCGAGGTTGTGGAGAAACACGCTCCCGGTGTTGATACCACCACCATCGATATCAAGGACAGCAAGAATGGCCGCTTCCTGTCCTTGCGCCTGGTTATCACCGCGACCGGCCAGGACCAGCTTGAAGCGCTGCATCGAGATCTGAAGGCGACCGGTCGCGTACACATGGTGCTTTGATGGAGTCGTCGCCAGAGCTGGTGATTCGCCACCTCGGGTTGGTGGATTACCAGCCCACCCTGGAGGCCATGCGGCGTCTGACCGAAGAGCGTGGCCCCGACACCCCTGATGAAATATGGCTGCTGCAGCACCCCCGGGTCTTTACCCAGGGGCAGGCCGGCAAGGCCGAGCACGTGCTGGCGCCGGGCGATATCCCGGTCATCAAGGTCGAGCGTGGTGGTCAGGTGACCTATCATGGCCCGGGCCAGCTGGTGGGCTACCTGATGCTGGATCTGCGCCGCAAGAACCTCGGTGTCCGCGAGCTGGTGACGGCGATGGAGCGGAGTCTGGTTGATCTGCTCGCGCTCTACGGCGTGGACGCCGCGCCCAAGGCTGATGCCCCCGGCGTCTATGTTGGCGCAGACAAGATCGCGTCGCTGGGCCTGAGGGTGCGCCGCGGCTGCTCATTTCATGGCTTGGCGCTGAACCTGGATATGGATCTGGAGCCATTCCGGCGGATCAACCCCTGCGGCTATGCCGGCCTGCGCATGACACAACTGAGTGAGCACGTCAGTGAGCCGGTCGATGTCGCGCAGGTGGAACAGCAATTGGCTGCCGTGCTGCGCAAGCGTCTGGGCTACGATTCAGAGTAAAGCGGGACGGGCGCGCCAGCCTGGCCGTGCGCCCATGTCTGCTGTGCAGCTTAGCCGAGGTTGAGCGTCGGAATCAGACTGGCGTCGACCGCCTGGCCCGGTACCGGTGCCGGGGCTGCCAGGCCCAGGTTGTTCTTCTCGAATACCCGGTCGGCGCGATAGCTTGAACGTACCAGCGGGCCTGCTGCTACTTCCATAAAGCCCATTTCCAGCCCCACTTCGCGGTAGCGGTTGAATTCTTCCGGGCTGACCCAGCGCTGCACCGACAGGTGGTTGCGGGTGGGTTGCAGGTATTGGCCGAGGGTGACGATGTCGACGCCGATCTCACGCAATTCCTGGAAAGTCTGCAGGATCTCGTCGTCGGTTTCGCCCAGGCCGACCATCAGACTGGTCTTGGTCAGCACCTCGGGGCGGTGCTTCTTGGCGTGGGCCAGCACGTCCAATGTCTTGCGGTAACCCGCGCGAGGATCGCGCACTTCATGGGTCAGGCGCTCGACGGTCTCGACGTTCTGGGCAAAGACTTCAAGGCCGGAATCGACTACCGCTTCGATAGCGCTCAGTTCACCGTCAAAATCCGGGGTCAGGGCTTCAACCACCACCTGCGGCGTACGCGCCTTGATCGCGCGGACGCAGGCTGCGTAATGCGCCGCACCACCATCATCCAGGTCATCACGGTCAACCGAGGTGAGCACGATGTAGCGCAGGGCCATCAGCTCGACCGATTTTGCGGTGTTTTCCGGCTCATCCTTGTCCAGCCAGCCGTTCGGGTTGCCGGTATCCACGGCGCAGAAGCGGCAGGCGCGGGTGCAGACCGAGCCCATCAGCATGATGGTGGCGGTGCCGTTGGACCAGCACTCACCCATGTTGGGGCAATGGGATTCCTGACAGACAGTACTCAGACGGTGTTCGCTGACGTTGCGCTTGACTGCTTCAAAGCGGTCGCCGCCGGGTGCCTTGACGCGCAGCCACTTGGGTTTGGGGCTGAATACCTGAGGCTCGGCGTTGTTACGGCGCTTCTGGCCGTCTTTGATGGCGGCAATGCCTTGGGCGTTGCGGAACTTATCGCCGCTGGCAACAGACTTCTGCGAACTGTCGGACATGGGGGCAGGACTCCTGGTAGGGCTCCACAGGGTGCCGGTCGGCACGGGCGGCTTTTGGCCGTCGCGAAGTTTACCATAGCGTGCGGCCCTGCGGGACCTGCAGAGCAGGGCAGGGCCGGCCCGATAGGCTACTGCTTGCGCAGTTCCTCAAGCAGTGCGGCAGAGGCGTAGCCGTCAGCCGGTACGCCTTGCTGCTGCTGGAAGCGACGGATGGCGTTGCGGGTGTTGGCGCCGATGATACCGTCGATGCCGCCCGGCTCAAGGCCGCGATCAGTCAGCAGTTGCTGCAGCTCCAGGCGCTCGCTGCGCGACAGCGGTCGCTCGGCGGTAGGCCAGTCACCCTGGATCTGGCCACCCCCCTGGAAACGGTCGGATAGCAGGCCGATCGCCAGCGCGTAGCTGGACGAGTTGTTGTAACGCATGATGGTGCTGAAGTTGTGCTGCAGCAGGAACGCCGGCCCCTTGTGCCCGGCGGGCAGCAGCAGGGCTGCGCGCTGCTCGGCCATGGTAGCGGCGAAGCTGTCCTGATTGGCCGGACGTACACCCAGTGCCTGCCACTCGGCGACGGATTTCTTTACGCCGGGATCGGCCAGCGCGTAGTCAAAGTTGGCGGGCAGGCGGACTTCTTGCCCCCAGCGCTGCCCGCTTTGCCAGCCGGAGGCCCTGAGATAGTTGGCGGCGGAGGCAAGCGCGTCGGCCGGGGAGTTCCAGATATCCCGGCGACCGTTACCGTCAAAGTCCACTGCGTACTGGTTGTAGGTGGTTGGGATAAACTGCGTCTGACCCATGGCGCCGGCCCAGGAACCCAGCATGCCACTGGGTTCGATGTCCCGGTGCTGCAGGATATCCAGTGCGGCCAGCAGTTGGTCGTGCGCAAAGCCCGGGCGTCGGCCCTCGTGGGCCAGGGTGGCCAGCGAGCGAATGACCTGCCGGCTGCCCATATTCTGGCCGTAGTTGCTCTCCAGTCCCCAGATCGCCGCCAGGATGTGACGGTCGACGCCGTAGCGCTGTTCGATGGCATCCAGTGTCTGTTGCTCTGCGCTCAGGCGGCTGCGCCCGGTAGCCACGCGCTGGTTCGACAGCGCGCTGTCCAGGTAGGCCCAGACCGGGCGCGAGAATTCGGGTTGGCTGCGATCGGCCTTGATGACGTCTGCATCTGGCGTGACGCCGTCGAACGCGCGATCAAACAGGCTGGCATCAATGCCCTTGCTCAGCGCTTCCTGGCGGAAGGCGTCACGCCACTGGATGAACGTCTGTGCCTGCGCTGCAGCTGCTGGCGGTGCCGCTGAGGTGCTCGCTGCTGCGCTGAGCTGCGCGGGAGCGGCCTGCGCCGTTGCTGCCGTGGGGATGTCGGCGCAAGCGCTGAGGCTGATCAGGCTGAGTGAGGCGAGCAGGTGCAGTTGGGCCTTGCGGCGTGCGGGTGTGGGCATGCAAATTCCCTGAGGTCTTGTCTGTTCTGTCGGGCGCTGCGTAAGCCCCGTGCTTGAGCGGTTGGAAATCCAAGCACGGCAAAGGTTCCGGCAGCAGACCACGACAATGACAGGTGCGGCCTTGCTCGGCAAGGCCCGCAAATGGCTTCATCCAGCCAATTGTGCTAGAGTTCGCGGCCTCTAACGGACCCCGCCCGGAATGCCCATGCTGCAGCAAAACGGCGTTACGCCACCGTAGACTTTGCCCCTCGAGCAGCCCTGCGCATGCTGGCGCAGGGCGCGCGTGCGCACCCTCTTTGCATACCTTGCTTATGCTTCGTTTTCTTCGTTTTTGTACAGGCAACACATCCTATGAATCTGATTGAAACCGTCCGCCGCGAGTGGTTTTCCAACGTGCGCGGTGATCTGCTGTCGGGCCTGGTCGTGGCGCTGGCCTTGATCCCGGAAGCGATCGCCTTTTCCATCATTGCCGGCGTAGACCCCAAGGTCGGGCTGTATGCTTCGTTCTGCATCGCGGTAGTCATTGCCTTTACTGGCGGCCGGCCCGGGATGATCTCGGCCGCTACCGGCGCCATGGCGCTGCTGATGGTGACGCTGGTGCGCGAGCATGGCCTGCAGTACCTGCTGGCTGCCTCGTTGCTGTGCGGTGTGCTGCAGATTGCGGCCGGTTATCTGCGCCTGGGGTCGCTGATGCGCTTTGTCTCGCGCTCGGTGGTAACTGGTTTCGTCAACGCACTGGCCATTCTGATCTTCATGGCGCAGTTACCGGAGCTGACCGGTGTTACCTGGCACGTCTATGCCATGACGGCGGCGGGGTTGGGCATTATCTATCTGTTTCCGCTGTTGCCCGGGGTGGGCAAGGTTATTCCGTCGCCGCTGGCGTGCATCCTGCTGCTGACGGCGGTGGCGATTTATCTGGGCCTGGATATCCGTACCGTTGCCGACATGGGGGAGCTGCCCGATACGCTGCCGGTCTTCCTGTGGCCGGATGTGCCGCTGAACCTGGAAACGCTGACAATCATCCTGCCGTACTCAGCGGCGATGGCGGTGGTGGGGTTGCTTGAGTCGATGATGACCGCAACCATCGTTGACGACCTGACCGACACCGGCAGTGACAAGAATCGCGAGTGCAAGGGACAGGGCGTGGCCAACATCGCCTCCAGCCTGATCGGCGGCATGGCCGGCTGTGCGATGATCGGCCAGTCGGTGATCAACGTAAAATCCGGCGGCCGCACCCGCCTGTCCTGTTTTGTTGCCGGCGCCGTGCTGCTGGTGCTGGTGGTGTTTGCCAGCGACTGGGTGGGGCAGATCCCGATGGCGGCACTGGTCGCGGTGATGATCATGGTCTCCATTGGCACCTTCAGCTGGGATTCGATCATCAACCTGAGCCGTTACCCGCTGTCGACCAACCTGGTGATGCTGGCCACGGTCGCGGTTGTTGTCGCCACCCATAACCTGGCCTACGGCGTGTTTGTCGGCGTGCTGCTGGCGGCCATGTTCTTTGCCAACAAGATTGGCCACTACCTGCACATTGGCAGCGAGTCGAATGCTGACGGCAGCGAGCGCCGCTATCAGGTGGTCGGACAGGTCTTCTTCAGCTCCTCGGACAAGTTTGTCGCGGGCTTTGATTTCAAGGAGGCGCTTGATAGGGTGGTGATCGACCTGCATCGCGCACATTTCTGGGACATCACCGCGGTGGGGGCGCTGGACAAGGTCGTCATCAAATTCCGCCGTGAGGGTACGGCGGTGGAAGTGATTGGTCTGAATGAGGCGAGTGCAACCATCGTTGACCGCTTTGGCGTGCATGACAAGCCGGATGCCGTCGATCACCTCGGTGGCCACTGAGACTAGGGAGGGCAACATGAACGAATCACGGATATTGGCCTGTATCGACGGCTCGGCGGCCAGCGAAGCGGTCTGTGACTATGCCGCCTGGGCCAGTTTGCGGCTGGCGGCCCCCCTTGCCCTGCTGCATGTGCTGGAGCCCGTCGCGGGCTCAGCTCCAGCCGATCTGTCCGGCAGCATCGGTCTGGGCAGTCGCGAGCTGCTGCTCAACGAGCTGGCCGAGCTGGACGAGCGGCGCGCCCGGCTACTGCGCGAGCAGGGCAAGCTGATGCTGGATGCCGCCTGTGAGCGGGTGCGCGCCGATGGCGTTGCCGAACCGTTGCTGCGCCAGCGTCATGGCCGGCTGGTAGATACCCTGCAGGAGCTGGAGTCAGAGGTACGGCTGCTGGTGATGGGGCGCCAGGGCGAGGCCTGCAGCAGCGCGGCGAGCCAGGTCGGCAGTCAGTTGGAGAGCGTGATTCGCACGCTGCACCGCCCGGTGCTGGTGACCACGGGGACGTATCGCGCGCCGCAGCGCGTGCTGGTCGCGTTTGATAACAGCCCGAGTGTGCGCAAGGGGCTTGATGTACTGTTGCAGAGTCCGTTGCTACGTGGGTTGTCGATTCATCTGCTGATGGTGGGCGCCGATACCGCAGATTCTCGTGAAGCAATCGAGGCGGCGCGCAGACAGTTGCATGAGGCCGGGTTCGATACCAGTGCGGCGATTCGCGCCGGCGAGGTCGAAGACGTGCTGCTCGACTATCGCCGCGAACAGCAGATGGACCTGATCGTGATGGGTGCCTACGGCCACTCGCTGATTCGGCGCTTTCTGGTAGGCAGTACCACCACGGCCATGCTGCAGCGCACCGACTGTCCGTTACTGCTGCTGCGCTGATTGGCGCTCTCTCTAAAGCGGCAGGCGGGCGCCGGCCGCTTCAACCAGAATGCGCGCCAGACCATCCCAGGGGGAGCCTGGGGCCTGTCCCTTGATTTGTTCATCCACGGTTTGCGCGGCATTCAGCCAGCGCTCCCAAGCATCGGCCGGGTGGCGTTGCAGGGCGCCGCGCAGCAACGGCTTGCGTTTGTCCCAGACCGGCGGGCGCTGGCTGGAAAATACCTTGTCCAGCGGGATGCCGCGCGCCTGCTGCTGCGCCATGTCGGTCAGCGAGCGTAGTTCGCGGCTGACCGCCCAAAGCACCACAGGTGCCTCGACGCCCTCGCCGCGCAGCCCCTGCAGCATACGCAAGGCATGTTGTGGCTGGCCCTGCAACATGGCATCGCTGAGGTGGAAGATATCAAAGCGCGCGCTGTCGGCCACGACCTGTTGAACCGTGTCCAGCGTCAGTTGCCCCTGAGGGCAGTACAGCTTGAGCTTTTCGATCTCCTGGGCGGCGGCCAGCAGGTTGCCTTCTACCCGGGCGCTGAGCAGCTCCACGGCGTCCGGGCTGGCCTGCAGGCCAGCCTGGGCCAGCCGGTCACGAATCCAGGTGGGTAGTTGCTGCGGCTCGATCGGCCAGATTTGCACAAACCGGCTGTCGGCGTGCTCGATCAAGGCCTTGGCCCACTTGCTGCGCTGGGTGCTGCCGTCCAGCTTGGGCAGGCTGATCAGCAGGGTGGTGTCTTCGGCGGGTTGCTCTAAATAGGCAAGCAGGGCCTTGGCGCCGGCGTCGCCGGGCTTGCCCGAAGGCAGGCGCAACTCCAGCAATCGCTTCTGGGCGAACAGTGACAGGCTGTGGCTGGCTTCATAGAGTTGCGCCCAGTCAAAGCTGCGGTCTACATCAAAGACCTGACGTTCTTCGCTACCGGCGGCGCGGCAGGCCTGGCGAATCAGGTCGCAGGCCTCGCCGCAGAGCAGCGGATCATCGCCACTGACCACGTAGACCGGCGCCAGCTCGTCCTTGAGCTGCTTGCCCAGCTGGGGCGCGTTGAGCTTCATGCGACGCTCAGTTTTCCTGCTGGTTAAGGCGAGACTCGTAGCTCGACAGCTGGCCTTCGGTGATGCTGGACAGGCGGAACAGCAACTGCCGGGTCAGGTCCTGGCGCATCTCCCGGCGCAGCAGTTCCTCTTCCTCGGTGGTGCCGATGATGTTGTCCTTGTCATTGACGTAGGTGCGCTGCGTGCCCAGTGTTTCCGGGCCGATCAGCGGTCGGCCCTGACGGTCGGCGATCTGGAACGTCAGGCTGCTGCTCAGTTCGTACTCGGCCGGAGTCGAGCTGCTGGTATAGCTGACGGCGCGGCGGCCCTGGTTTTCTTCCAGCAGCTGCAGTTGGTAGGGCGCTGTTGGGGTCACTTTTACCCCGTCAATTTCCAGCGCCTGCAGTACCTGCTGGTAGGTTGGTCCATAGCGGTTGTGGGCGCTGACATCGAGCTGGTTCAGCTCAACGCTGTCGACACCAGTGCCGCGCAGGTGGAACCCGCAGCCGGAGGCGAGCAGGGTCGCGCCGAGAACGGCGCAGCTGAGCAGCAATCTGGGTGTGGTCAGTGACATCTTGGCTCTCCGTTGCAAAATCAGTTGGCGACAATGTTGACCAGCTTGCCGGGGACGACGATGACCTTGCGGATCGTCAGCCCTTCGGTAAAGCGCAGCACATTCTCGTTGTCCCGTGCGGTGGCTTCAATCAGCTCGCGGCTGGCATCGGCGGCGACTTCAATATGACCGCGCAGCTTGCCGTTGACCTGAATCACCAGTTGCAGGCTGTCCTGAACCAGTGCGCTCTCGTCGACCTGCGGCCAGCGGGCATCGATGATGGCATCGCTGTGACCCAGTGACTGCCAGAGGCTGTGGCTGATGTGCGGGGCAATCGGGGCCAGCACCAGGGCGACAGTCTCCAGGCCTTCCTGCAGCAGCGCGCGGTCCTGCTCGGCGTCCTGCGGGGCTTTTTCGAGCACGTTCATCAGGGTCATGACGGCGGCGATGGCGGTGTTGAACTTGTGGTGCTGGCCAATATCCTGGCTGGCCTGCTTGATGGCCAGGTGAATGGCGCGGCGCACGGCTTTCTGCTCGTCACTCAGGCTGCCGAGGTCGGCTTTGCCGGCCGGGCCCTTGGCGTGATGCTGCTGGCTCAGGCGCCAGACGCGGCGCAGGAAGCGCTGGGCGCCTTCAACGCCGGAGTCGGACCATTCCAGGCTCATGTCCGGCGGCGAGGCGAACATCATGAACAGGCGGCAGGTATCGGCACCGTACTGGTCGATCATGGCCTGCGGGTCAACGCCGTTGTTCTTCGACTTGGACATCTTTTCGGTGCCGCCGATCTCGACCGGCTGGCCATCGCTGCGCAGGGTGGCAGCAACAATCTTGCCCTTGCCGTCGCGTTCGATATCTACATCGGCCGGGTTGAACCAGGTCTTGGAGCCGTTGGCTTCAAGGCGGTAGTAGGTGTCGGCCAGAACCATGCCCTGGGTCAGCAGGTTCTTGAACGGCTCGTTGCTGTTGACCAGGCCCTCGTCGCGCATCAGCTTGTGGAAGAAGCGGGCGTAGAGCAGGTGCAAAATGGCGTGTTCGATACCACCGATGTACTGGTCCACCGGCAGCCAGTGATTGGCGGCAGCCGGATCGACCATGCCCTGGTCGTACTGCGGGCTGGCGTAGCGCGCGTAATACCAGGAGCTCTCGACGAAGGTATCCATGGTGTCGGTTTCGCGCTTGGCCGCGGCGCCGCACTTCGGGCAGGTGCACTCGTAAAATTCGGGCATCTTCGCCAGCGGGCTGCCGGCGCCATCGGGAATCACGTCTTCGGGCAGTACGACCGGCAGCTGATCGTCCGGTACCGGTACGTCGCCACAGCTGTCGCAGTGGATGATCGGAATCGGGCAGCCCCAGTAACGCTGGCGGCTGATACCCCAGTCACGCAGGCGGAACTGGGTGCGCGGCTCGCCCAGGCCTTTCTGCTTCAGCACTTCGCCAATGGCGGTGAAGGCGCTGTCGTAGTCCAGGCCGTCAAATTCTTCCGAGTTGATCAGCTCGCCTTTCTCGCCGTAGGCGTCTTGCCAAGGCTCAGGCGTGGCGTCGCCGGCGGAGGTGCGGATAACCGGCTTGATCGGCAGGCGGTATTTGCTGGCAAAGGCAAAGTCGCGCTCATCATGCGCCGGCACAGCCATCACGGCGCCTTCGCCGTAACCCATGAGTACGTAGTTGGCGACCCATACCGGCAGTTTCTCGCCGGTCAGCGGGTGCAGTACGTACAGCGGGGTTGGCAGGCCTTTCTTCTCCTGGGTGGCAATATCCGCTTCGGCCACGCCGCCGCGCTTGCACTCATCGATAAAGGCTTGCAGCTCGGCGTTGCCCTCGGCGGCCTGGGTGGCCAGCGGATGCTCTGCCGCTACGGCAACGTAGGTCGCGCCCATCAGGGTATCGGGGCGGGTGGTGAAGACCTTGAGAGTGCCGTCGTGGCCGATGCTGGCGGTGTCGTACGGGAACTGGACTTCCATGCCCACTGACTTGCCGATCCAGTTGCGCTGCATGGTCTTGACCTGCTCGGGCCAGCCGGTCAGCTCATCGAGCGAGCTGAGCAGCTCCTCGGCGTAATTGGTGATCGCGAAGTAGTACATCGGGATTTCGCGCTTCTCGATGACTGCACCACTGCGCCAGCCTTTGCCGTCAATGACCTGCTCGTTGGCCAGCACGGTCTGGTCGACCGGGTCCCAGTTCACCGTACCGTTCTTGCGGTAGATGATGCCTTTCTCGAACAGGCGGGTGAACAGCCACTGCTCCCAGCGATAGTAGTCGGGTTTGCAGGTGGCGATTTCGCGTGTCCAGTCGATGGCCAGGCCCAGGCTTTTCAGCTGGGTGCGCATGTAATCGATGTTCGAGTAGGTCCAGGCAGCCGGGGCAACCTTGTTGTTCATCGCGGCGTTTTCCGCCGGCATGCCGAACGCATCCCAGCCCATGGGCTGCAGCACATTCTTGCCCTGCATCCGCTGATAGCGGGCGATCACGTCACCGATGGTGTAGTTGCGCACGTGCCCCATGTGTAGCTTGCCGCTCGGGTAGGGAAACATCGACAGGCAGTAGTAGGTGTCCTGACCCGGGGTTTCGCTGACCTTGAAGGCCTCGGCGTTATCCCAGTCAGCCTGGGCGGCGGCTTCTATCTCACTCGGTGAATACTGTTCTTGCATGGCGTGGGTCTGGTGACTCGTACGGAGGAAAAAGGAATGGGGCAGGATACACCACCCGGCGCGGCTCAGGTAGTCGCGTTGCCATTCGTCGTCAGGTCGCCGGCGACCGCTCTGCGGCGTCTATTCTCTAGGAAAGCCCGACCCTAACGGTCGGACATAAGCGTCGGGAGGTGACAGCACATGTGCGCAGCAATATCAGAGACAATGCTCAGTCGGCCTGGCGACAGCGGCTATGGCCGGCTGTTGCGACGACTTGATCAGGCTCTGGACATGGCGCACACCCGACAGTGGATGGGTGGCGAGGCCGAGCCATCGGAGCTGGAGTTGAAAGGGCTGAGCGAAGCAGATCTGCGCCTGTTGCAACAAATACTCTGTGCGCTGGCCGAGCGCACGCCCTTACCGGGCGTGTTGCCGCCGGCGCAGGACACACGGCACTAGGATCAGCAGTGCCAGGGCAATCAGTGGCCAGCTGCGCCAGCGCAGGTAGGGCGTCAGGCCGGTCATGGGCTGCACTTCACCGATCAGCACCTCCTGCTGGAACTGCGGTATGCGCTGACGGATGCTGCCGCGTGGATCAATCAGCGCGGTCACGCCGTTGTTGGTGGCGCGGATCATCCAGCGCTGGGCCTCAATGGCGCGCATCTGTGCCATCTGCAGGTGCTGCAGCGGGCCAATCGAAGAACCGAACCAGCTGTCATTGCTGATGGTGATCAACAGCTCGCTCTGCGCTGCCAGTCGTGCAGCAAAATCGGGGTAGACGGCCTCATAGCAGATCAGCGGGGCCAGGGCGTAGCCGGCTGCCTGCAATGGCGGCTGGTCGGCCGGACCGCGGCTGAAGCTGGACATGGGCAGGTCGAAGAAATCGATCAGCCCGCGCAGCAGTCCTTCCAGTGGTACGTACTCGCCAAAGGGCACCAGTTTTTGTTTCAGGTACTGGCTGCGTGGCTCGCTGCCGCCGACCATGATGCCGTTGTAAATGCGCAGGCCATCGGCATCCTGGGTGTCCACCGGAATGCCGGTGATCAGCGTGCGGCCCTCTTCGGCCAGATTGGCGGCAATGCCGTCGACGAAATACTGGCCCTGGCTCTGCAGGATAGGGACGGCCGTTTCTGGCCAGACCACCAGATCGGTAGGTGGCTGGGCGTAGGTCAGGTCGCGATACAGCTCCAGGGTGCGGGTAATGTAGGCCGGGTCCCACTTATTGGACTGGGCGATATTGGCTTGTACCAGGTTGACGCTCAGGCGTTTTCCGGTCGGCTGGGTCCAGTCGATGTAGGACAGCAGCAGGCCGCCGCCCCAGATAACGCCGAACAGCAGCGCCGCGCCGAGCAGCTGCAGCGGCTTGCGTGCCAGGCGCCATTCGCTCAGCAGGCAGGCCATGAAGACCGACAGCACGCCCAGCAGCCAGACGCCGCCCACCGGCGCCCAGCCGGCCAGCCAGGTGTGGCTGTGGGCGTAGCCGTGATACAGCCAGGGGAAGCCGGTCAGGAACCAGCTGCGAAACATCTCCTGGACAAACCACAGCAGGGCAAAGGTCAGGCTGCCGTGCCAAGCGCCCTGCGGGCGCAGGAAGCGTGCCCAGAGCCAGGCCATCAGGGCGAAGAAGCACGCCAGTCCCAGCTCCAGGCCACCGGTCAGGAAGGCTGCCAGCGGCGGCGAGGCGTTGCCGTGCAGGTGGATGCTGATGTAGATCCAGGACACCCCGGAGGTAAACAACCCGAGGCCCCAGGCACCGCCGCGCAGAGCTGCCTGCTTGGGTGCGATCTCTTTCAGGCCCTGATACAGCAGCGCCACCGAGAGCATGCCCAGCGGCCAGAGGTTGTAGGGCGCGAAAGACAGCGTGCTGAGCGCGCCGGCGACCAGCGCAATCAAGTGGCCGACGAGGCCGGGGCCGCGCAGGCGGCTCAGCAGGGCGTGCATGGGGTGTTCCTTATCGCGATGGACTCAGCGGTTGACCAGGGTGACGCGCAGCAGGTGAACCCGGCGGCTGTCGGCGTTCAGGACGCGAACGCGGAAACCATCCAGCTCGACCACTTCATTGCGCTTGGGCAGGTGGCCAAAGGCGTTCATCACCAGGCCGCCGACCGTATCGAACTCTTCGTCGGGGAAGCTGGTGTCGAAGTGCTCGTTGAATTCGTCGATGGGCGTCAGACCCTTGACCAGATAGTCGCCGCTGGGCAGCGGTTTGATCTGGCTGTCTTCGTCGACATCGTGCTCGTCTTCAATGTCACCGACAATCTGCTCCAGCACGTCCTCGATGGTCACCAGGCCGGCAACGCCGCCGTACTCGTCGATGACCACGGCCATATGGTTGCGGGTGGCACGAAACTCTTTCAGCAGCACATTCAGGCGCTTGGACTCGGGCACAAAGGTGGCCGGGCGCAGGATGTCCTTGATGTTGAAGCGTTCGGTATTGTCTTCCAGCAGCAGTGGGAGCAGGTCCTTGGCCAGCAGCACGCCGAGCACATCGTCGATGCTCTCGCCGATGACCGGGAAGCGCGAGTGCGCCGCTTCGATCACCGCCGGCAGGAATTCACGCGGGCTTTGGGTTGCCTTGATGGTGGTCATCTGCGAGCGCGGCACCATGATGTCGCGAACCTGCATGTCGGAGACCTGCAGTGCACCTTCGATGATCGACAGGGCCTCAATATCCAGGACCTCGTTGCTGTGCGCCTCGCGCAGCAGTTCGAGCAGTTCCTGGCGGTTCTTGGGTTCATGGACAAAAGCCTGGACCAGCTTATCCAGCCACGACTTATGCCCGTTGGTCGATCGATCTTCGCTCATTGATCCTTACTCATCATCGTCAAGATAGGGGTCGGCTATGCCGAGTTCTGCCAGCAATTCCCGTTCCAGGCTTTCCATTTCCTCGGCCTCATCGTCTTCGATGTGATCATAGCCGAGCAGGTGCAGGCAGCCGTGGATAACCATGTGCGCCCAATGGGCGTGCAGCGGTTTGCGTTGTTCGATGGCTTCGCGGGCCACCACGGGAACGCAGATAACCAGATCGCCCAGTAGCGGCAAATCCAGTTCGGCAGGCAGGTCAGCGGGAAAGGACAGTACGTTGGTGGCGTAGTCCTTGCCCCGATAGGTGTGGTTCAGCTGGCGGCCCTCGTCGGCGTCCACCAGGCGAATGGTCAGTTCTCGGTCGGTACCGGCGCCCAGTGCCAGTCCGACCCAGCGTATGAAGCTGTCGTCGTCAGGCTGATCTGGGGCGCCGGAGGCGCGCTGGATATCCAGCTCAATGCTCATCACGGCGTTCTCGACGGGCGCTTTCCTGCAGTGCATCAAAGCGGTCATAGGCTTCAACAATGCGCTGTACCAGCGGATGACGTACGACGTCCTTGGACTGGAAGTGAGTAAAGCCGATGCCGTTGACGCCCTTGAGGACCTCGGTGACGTGTGCCAGGCCCGAGCGCGTGCCGCGCGGCAGGTCAACCTGGGTGATATCGCCGGTGATAACCGCGGTCGAGCCGAAGCCGATACGGGTAAGGAACATCTTCATCTGTTCCAGCGTCGTGTTCTGCGACTCGTCGAGGATGATGAAGCTGTTGTTCAGGGTGCGGCCGCGCATGTAGGCCAGCGGGGCAATCTCGATCACCTGCTTCTCGATCAGTTTGGCAACCTGCTCAAAGCCAAGCATTTCATACAGTGCGTCATACAGCGGGCGCAGGTAGGGATCGATTTTCTGGGCCAGGTCGCCCGGCAGGAAGCCGAGTTTCTCGCCGGCTTCGACCGCCGGGCGCACCAGCAGGATGCGTCGCACCTGTTCTCGCTCCAGTGCGTCTACCGCGCAGGCGACGGCGAGGTAGGTCTTGCCGGTGCCGGCCGGACCGATACCGAAATTGATGTCGTGCTCCTGGATGGAGCGCACGTAATTCTGCTGATTCGGGCCGCGCGGCTGGATGGTCATCTTGCGTGTGCGCAGGATCACCGGCTTTTGGTTGCTGCCCCCCGTACTCAGCGTTTCGCTCAGGCTCTCCAGACCCGACTCCTGCAGATACAGGTGCACGGTATCGGGGCTCAGGGCGTCGTTATCACGCGTTTCGCGATACAGCTGGCGCAATACGGCCTCGGCGGCGCGGGTCAGCGACTCGTCGCCAATCAGCTCGAAGTGATTGCCGCGATTGCGCACCTCAATGCCGAGACGCTGCTCGATCAGGTGGAGATTTTCATCGAACTGGCCGCAAAGGCTGGCAAAACGACGGGGGTCGACGGGTTCAATGCTGAAGCGATGTATGTGTGCGGATGCGTTCAAAATGGTCCAGATGGCGCCGTGTGGCTAAAGGGCGTACAGCATAACGCTCAGGCGTAACAAGCTACAAGCAGCAAGCCGCAAGCTGACCCGGTTCGGGCTGCTTGAAGCTTAAGGCTTGCTGCTTGCAGCTGTGAGTTCACCTCTGAGCGAATGCGGCAGCGCTTCGAGGATCTCGACGTCGACAAATTGACCGATCAGACCGGGGTTGTCGCAACGGAAGTTGACGACGCGGTTGTGCTCGGTGCGGCCCTGCAGCATGCCTGGGTCCTTCTTGGAGAAGTCGCTGACCAGGATGCGCTGGGTGGTGCCGACCATACGGCGGCTGTTCTCGAAGCCCTGCTGGTTCAGGCGGGCCTGGAGAATC
Organism: Pseudomonas abyssi; assembly: GCF_002307495.1. Taxonomy (GTDB): domain Bacteria; phylum Pseudomonadota; class Gammaproteobacteria; order Pseudomonadales; family Pseudomonadaceae; genus Halopseudomonas; species Halopseudomonas abyssi. The sequence goes on from NZ_NTMR01000003.1 coordinate 180,217, forward strand.
TGCAGGCGCTGCTTTTTCACCTCCATCGGCGTGTCGTCGTTGAGGTCGGCGGCCGGGGTGCCTGGGCGTGCGCTGTAGACAAAGGAGTAGGAAAAGTCGAAGCCGACGTCCTCGACCAGCTTCATGGTCTGCTCGAAATCACGGTCGGTTTCGCCCGGGAAGCCGATGATGAAGTCGGAGCTTAGGATGATGTCCGGCACGGCTGCTTTCAGCTTGCGGATGCGCGACTTGTACTCCAGCGCGGTGTGGTTGCGCTTCATCGCTGCCAGCACGCGGTCGGAGCCCGATTGCACCGGCAGGTGCAGGTATTTCACCAGCTTGGGAATCTCGGCGTGGGCCTGGATGATGGCGTCGGAGAATTCCAGCGGGTGGCTGGTGGTGTAGCGAATGCGTTCGATCCCGTCGATCGCGGCAACCGCGTGCAGCAGGTCCGCAAAGTCGGTACCGTCAAAGCGGTAGCCGTTGACGTTCTGACCTAGCAGGGTGACTTCCTTGACGCCGTTCTCGGCCAGGTGAAGGATCTCGCTGAGCACGTCCGCCAGCGGGCGGCTGACTTCTTCGCCGCGGGTGTAGGGCACCACGCAGAAGCTGCAGTACTTGCTGCAGCCTTCCATGATGGAGACAAAGGCGGTCGGGCCGTCCACGCGGGGCTCGGGCAGGGCGTCGAACTTTTCGATCTCGGGGAAGCTGACGTCCACCTGCGGCTGGTGGGTGGTACGTGCGGCGTCGATCATCTCGGGCAGGCGGTGCAGCGTCTGCGGGCCGAACACCACGTCCACGTAGGACGCGCGGTCACGGATCGCGCTGCCTTCCTGGCTGGCGACGCAGCCGCCAACGCCGATAATCAGTTCCGGATTCTTCTCTTTTAGCGGACGCCAGCGCCCCAGCTCGGAAAAGACCTTTTCCTGCGCCTTCTCGCGGATCGAGCAGGTATTGAGCAGAATGACATCCGCCTCGTCGGGGTTGTCAGTCAGCTCCATTGCCTGGTGGTCGCCGAGCAGGTCTGCCATGCGCGAGCTGTCATACTCGTTCATCTGGCAGCCGTGGGTCTGGATAAAGAGTTTCTTGGCCATGGGAATGTGCTGGGGGCTGGAAAAAGGGGCGATTATACACACAAGCGCCTGCCTTTGTTATGCCGGCCCCTGTGCTATGATGCGCGCCCGCCGAGCGGTCCTGCTCTGGCGTTCCTTCATATATGTCAACCTGTTGATCAAGCCGCCATGAGTAAAGAACAGCCACCGGTCTTCCGAGTCATCTTCCAGAACCAGGGACAGGTTTTCGAGCTGTACGCCCAGCAGATTTTCCAGAGTGAGCTGTGGGGCTTCATGGAAATAGAAGAGCTGATTTTTGGCGAGCGCTCACAAATGCTGGTTGATCCAGCCGAAGAGAAGCTCAAGAGTCAGTTCGAAGGCGTCAAGCGCAGCTTTATCCCGGTGCACTCAATCATTCGCATCGATGAGGTGGAGCGGGTAGGGACCGCCAAGATCAGCGAGGCGACCAGCACAGGCAATATCATGCATTTCCCGATGCCGCCGCGTAGCGACAAGTAACTAGGGTCTGTTGACGCTTCGTTCACCCTCCTGTTGCAGCCTGTAAAGCCGCCAATCAAGGAGCGAGGAGCGTAGGGTGTTCAGCGCATCCCTGCGCTTCACCCCTTCGGGGCTGGCGCGCAAAAACGCTCCCGGCGTTCTTGTGGTCATTCCACGTGAGCGCCGAGCGACGCCGAGTGGCGGCTTTACAGGCGCAACCTTGGCGGCCCCACCCGGAGGGCCGGGGCCATTTTTCGGCCATGCTGCGTTGTCGGTCGCTTATGTAGAGCGACTACACTGCGCTCCCTCCGCCTTGCCTGGCCGAAAAATGGCCTCCGGCAGGCGAGTGAGCGAAACATCAACAGACCCTAAGGCAGCTCCAGCTCCTCGTCTGCTCCGTTCTCCCCGTCGTTCTGGGGCTCTTGCGGCTCAGGCTCGGCGGGAATGCTGCCGCTCAGCTGCTCCTCGCGAATCTGGGCCAGGTAGTCGCGGAACAGCGTGCCTAGCACGTGATTGGCGACCTGGGTTTCCTGCTCGTTCATTTGCAGCGCGACGAGGTCGGCGGCGTCCATGGCTTCATTGCTGCCATTGACGGCTGCCATCTTCAGGATGATGTAGGCCTGCGGCAGGTTGCGTGTCACCCCTTCGCCCTGAAAGTGCATCATGCCCAGTCGGTACTGCGCCTGGGGTTGCCCCTGAATGGACGCCTTTTCCAGCCAGTTCAGCGCGCTGGCGTAATTGCGTTCTACCCGTTCGCCCCGGTAATACAGCTGGCCGAGTTCGAACTGGGCGCGCAGGTCGCCGCCGTTGGCCGCTTCTTCGCAGACCTCAATGGCCATCGGCAGGCTGTCGTCGTCTACCCGTTCAAAGGCGCAGCGGTCCTCGGCGCTGATCAGCAGCGGGTTGTCAGACTGGGCCAGCAGTGGCGCGGCGGGCAAGCCCAGCAGGCTGAACAGGGCGAGGCGTGGAAACAGGCGGTGCATGGGCGACTCAGGGTCTCGGCTAGGAATCATCACTCGACGCGTCAGCGTCGGACGTTGCTTTATTGTGCGCCTGTTCGCTCAGCAGGCCAACCGTCAAAGCGGCGCCCAGCAGCGCTGGGAATAGCGACAGTAGCGTGCCGTTGGCAACAAACAGGTCAGCCAACGGAGGGCTGCCCTGTTTGAATAGCGGCGCCAAGGCGCCGGCAGCGCAGACCAGCGCCAATGGCAACGGACGGCGGTCGTTGCCCATCACTCGCACGCAGGCCAGCAGCATGACCAGCAGCGCAGCGCAATTGATCAGCCACTGATAGCTGTTCAGGACGTCCATGCGCCGGCTCAGCTCGAAGGCGGCCATCAGGCCCAGCAGAATGCGTCCCCAGTTAGCCGGTTGCCAGCGCAGGCCGACCCCCAGATACAGCGCGGCCAGACCGAGCAGCGGCAGGCTCAGGCTTTGCGCGGCCAGGCCCAGAATGCGCTGGGTGTGTGCCAGCTCGTCGGCCCCGGGGAGCGCCCCGAGGCTCAGCAGCAGACTGGCGGTGGCGGCTAGCCCGAGCCCCAGCAGGGCCGCGGTGATGGCGCCGCGTGCGGGCAGGCTGAGCGGTCCGCGCTGGCGCCAGAGCCAGATGCCAACGGCCAGCAGCAACAGCGTCAGCAGGGCATGACCCAAAGCGATCATAGGGCGGCGAAGGCCTTTTCGGCAGCGTCCAGGGTCAGCTTCAGTTCTGCGTCGCCATGGGCGATGGAGGTGAAGCCGGCCTCGAAGGCGCTGGGTGCCAGATAGACGCCACCATCGAGCATCAGGTGGAAGAACTGCTTGAAGCGTTCCACGTCGCTGGCCATCACGTCGTCAAAGGTGACGATGTCGTCGGCGCCGGAGAAGTACAGGCCGAACATCGCACCTGCCTGAGTGGTCACGAAGGGCACCCCCGCGGCATCGGCGCGCTCCTGCAGACCGGCCAGCATGCGGCTGGAGTAGTCGGTCAGTTCGTCATGGAAGCCAGGACGCTTGATCAGGCGCAGCGTGGTCAGGCCGGCGGCCATCGCCAGCGGGTTACCGGACAGGGTGCCGGCCTGATAGACCGGGCCGAGCGGGGCAATGCACTCCATCACGGCGCGCTTGCCACCGAAGCAGCCAACCGGCATGCCACCGCCGATGATCTTGCCGAAGGTGGTCAGGTCAGGAGTGACGCCGTAGTGCGCCTGGGCGCCGCCGAGGGCCACGCGGAAACCGGTCATCACCTCGTCGAAAATCAGTACCACGCCGTGCTCGTCGCAGGCCTCACGCAGGCCCTGCAGGAAGCCGGGCGCCGGCGGCACGCAGTTCATGTTGCCGGCAACCGGCTCGACGATGATGCAGGCGACCTGCTCGCCAACGTCGGCCAGGGTGCTGCGCACCGCTTCGATGTCGTTGAACGGCAGGGTCAGGGTGTGTTTGGCGAAGTCGGCCGGCACGCCCGCCGAGCTGGGTACGCCCTGGGTCAGCAGGCCGGAACCGGCCTTGACCAGCAGGCTGTCGGAGTGGCCGTGGTAGCAGCCTTCGAACTTGATGATGCTGTCGCGGCCGGTGTAGCCGCGAGCCAGACGAATGGCGCTCATAGTGGCTTCAGTACCGGAGCTGACCATACGCACCATGTCCATCGACGGCACCAGCGAGCAGACCAGCTCGGCCATTTCGGTTTCCAGCGCGGTCGGCGCGCCGTAGGACAGACCGTGCTGCAGCTGATTGCGCACCGCGTCCAGTACGTCCGGGTGGCTGTGGCCGAGGATCATCGGGCCCCAGGAGCCGACGTAATCAACGTAGCGCTTGTCGTCTTCGTCAATGACGTAGGCACCTTCGGCGTGCTTGAAGAACAGCGGCGTGCCGCCGACGCTCTTGAAGGCACGAACCGGCGAATTGACGCCGCCGGGGATGTGTTTCTGGGCGCTGGCAAACAGGGATTCGGAACGGGACATGGCAAGTCTCTCAGGATGCGTGAATGAGTTGGCTGAACTGACGGGCGCGTTGCTGCACCGTCTCAGCGTTGGGGGCGCCGAACAGGCCGTTGATGACGGCGAGGTAGTCGGCACCGGCTTGCAATAGCGGCGCAGCGTTGTCCAGCGTGATGCCGCCGATGGCGACGATCGGCAGGCTGAAGCGGGCGCGGGCTGCGCGTAGCAGGGGCAGGTCGGCGCTGGGCCCACCCGGCTTGGTCTGGGAGGTGTAAAAGCGCCCAAAGGCGATATGGTCGGCGCCGGCATCGATGGCGTCTTCAGCCAACTGCAGGCTGGCATGGCAGGTGGCGCCGAGCAGCGCCTGGGGGGCGAGTTGCTGGCGGGCCTCGCGCAGGGAGCCGTCTTCCTGGCCCAGGTGCAGGCCGACGCCTAGCTCGGCGGCCAGCGCCAAGTCATCGTTGATGATCAACTCGCAGCCGTACTGGCGGCACAAATCGCGCAGTTGACTGGCTTGCTCCAGCCGCTTGACACTGTCACCGGACTTGTCGCGATACTGCAGCCAGCGGGCACCGCCGATCAGCGCGGCTTCGACATAGGGCAGTAGCTTGCCGTCGGCCAGCAGCGCGCTATCGGTGATGGCGTAGAGACCGCCCCCCCTCATGAACAGAAGTCCAGCGGCAGACGACGCGGCACGTACTGGCCGTGGCCGGGCTGCTCCGCGTCACGTAGCGTGCGCCAGGTGTAATCCAGTGCTGAACGCACCGCGCTGACCAGCTCTTCGCCCAGCGCCAGGCGACCAGCCAGGGTGCTGGCCAGGGTGCAGCCGGAGCCGTGGTAGCTGCCGGGCAGGCGCGGGCAGGTAAAATCGTGGCGGCTGCCGTCGACGCAATACAGGCGGTTGTGGATTTCCGCCTCGTCACCGTGGCCGCCGGTAATCAGCAGGTGGCGAATATGCGGCAGTAATTTGTCGGCACACTCGTCGGCGCTGCCCTCCGGCAGTTCGGCCAGAATGCGTGCCTCGGGCAGGTTTGGGGTGGCGATGGTGGCAGCCGGGAACAGGCGTTCGCGAATGGCAAAGCCGACATCGTCCTTGCCCAGTGAGCCGCCACCGCCGGCGCGTAGCACCGGGTCGCAGACCAGTGGTGCGTCCGGCAGACGCTGCATCAGCTCCAGCACGGTATCGACCATCTCCACCGAGCCCAGCATGCCCAGCTTGACCGCCGAGACGGGCATGTCGCTGATCACCTTGTTGGCCTGGGCCAGCACCCACTCGCGATCCAGTACGCGGAAGTCACTGACATCCACGGTGTCCTGCACGGTCAGGGCGGTAACCGTGGGAGCTGCGTGGCAGCCCTGGGCGATCAGTGCCTCGATATCGGCCTGCAGGCCGGCTCCGCCACTCGGATCATGGCCGGAGAGGCAGAGGACGACGGGCTTGAAGGGGTTGGGTTGGGGCATGGTGAGCGCTTCCGCGAGCTGACGGGTGATGCACCAGCGGCGGTGTGAATCCGCCGCTGGCATGACAGCGCGTTAGCATACCATCTTGCCCGCCGAGCGGGGGGCTCAGCCGCTGTGCCGATGCAGGCTCTGTTGCGCCGCATCGTAACGCCAGTGTGGCTGGCCTGGCTGTAGCTCGACGCCGCCGACCCAGTAGCCATTGGCGCGGCTGGTGAAGCCGTCCGCCTTGCCCTGTAGCACGGCTTCGCCCTGAGGACTCAGTTGAATAACCCGTTGGGGCCAGTCCGCCACGCTGTCGTCGATCTGCAGTAGCGGGGTCGTGCCACCGAGCAGCGGCTGCAGTATCCACCAGAACATCAGGTCGCCCAGATAGGGTAGTGGCTCGTCATTGCGCATCAGGGCGGCGAAGACCTTGCCTGTCGGCAATGGGCCTTGACGCTGGATAATCTGCAGGCTCAGGCGTTCGGTCAGCCCGAGTCCGTCGTGCTGTCCTGGCAGCTGCTGCAGGTGCCGGTGCAGGGCCTTGCCGAGCATCGGCAGGGCCGGCGTGCCGGTTTGAATCAGGGCCAGCAGGGCGGTGGGGTCGTCTGCGGTCAGTGCGTGCCAGGCGTCGCTGCCGAGTTGGAGCAGTTCGGGTTTGATCGGTCGGCGCTGGGGCCAAAGCCAGCTCAGCACCTCCGGTGCCAACTGGCCGATGCCGATAAAGCGCTCCACGCCCGGCACCTGATCGACCGCAATCAGCTGCAGCTCAGCGCTGGGCTGCAGTTCGCGCAGGCGATGCAGCAGATAGGCGAGAATCAGTTGGTCGTAGCTGTCGTGTTCGAACCACAGCACGATGCGTTGATACTGATCGAGCCTCAGCAATGTGCCGTAGCCCTGTTGCTGGCGGCCCAGCGCGTCGGCAGGCGCCAGATCGAAAGCCTCTGCAAGAAAGGTGGCGCGCTCACGCAGCAGGGTTTGCGGGTCGCTGTCACTCAGCGGTCCGATGCAGTAAGGGTCGGAAAACTCGAGAAAGTCTCCGGTCAGACCCGCAGTGCGCAAACTGTGCTGAATATCGCTGCCGCAGCGGATATGCAGGGTCTTTAGGTCCTGATCCCCCTCGCTCAGCAGTCGTTGATTGGCCAGGCTGATGCTGTCGATATGCTGCTTGAGCCGCGGCCAGCTGGCAAAGCCGCACTCGCGGGCAATAACCAGCTGAGCGTCGGCCAGCTTGAGTGCGTCGCTACGCGGGGTGATCCACTGGGTGACACGCGCCAAGGCTGAGTGCTCGCCTGCGTTGATGCCCTTGAGCAATACCTTGGCGCGCTTGCGTTGCTGTTCAAGATTGAGGCGGCCGTTGCTGATGGGCCGGGTGCTGGTGCTGGACATACGATCCCCTTATCGGGCCTGTGTCCGCCTGGCAGGCTGGGTGTCGTATGGGTGACTCAAGATAAGGTGAAGCGGGCGCAGCCCTTTCCGCGAACGGGGACGCCTTGCAGCGTGGCCCAAAGGATCGCCGCTGTCGCGTGCGTTGTCAATGACCGCTGGCCGCCGCGGACACTGGTTATCCTGTGCTCATGCTGTCTACACTCTGAGACAGAGTATGTAGCCCATCAGACCAATAACAGGGTGCTTTATGAAAGCGATTGACCAATGGTTCGACGAGTATGGTGAAAGCCACCGCAACCCGATCAACAAGCTGACGCATTGGATTTGCGTGCCGCTGATCACTTTTAGCGTGCTCGGCATGCTGTGGGCCATCCACCCTTGGGTGGCGATGCTGGTGGTGGGTGCCTCGCTGCTGTTCTATGCCATGCTGTCCTGGCAGATTGCGGCTGCCATGCTGGTCGTCAGCCTGGTGATGTTGCTGATCCTCAGCCTGATGACCTACGTGTTCTGGCCCAGTGTGGCGATTTTTGTCCTGGCCTGGATCGGTCAGTTTATTGGTCACCATATCGAGGGCAAGAAGCCGTCCTTTTTCAAGGATCTGCAGTTCCTGCTGATTGGCCCGGCCTGGCTGCTGGGCTTTGTATTCAGATTGCTCGGCATTCGCTACTGAGTTGAACGGGCGCCGGGCGGCGCCCAGTAGCATTCCAATCAGCGCTTGGCCTACGACAGCTGGTGCTTCATCACCTTGCCATTGGCGTTGCGAGGCAAGGCCTGCATCTCTGCGTACAGGCGCGGGCGTTTGTAGTCGGCCAGCAGCGGTTCGAGGAAGGCTGACAGTTCTGCCTGCAGGTCGGCCACCGGTTCACGCAGCACGACGACCGCCTTCACCGTTTCGCCCCATTGCGGGTGGGGGACGCCAAATGCCGCCACTTCCACGATATTTGGATGCCCTTCCAGCGCGACTTCAATCTCCCGTGGATAGACGTTGACGCCGCCGGAAATGATCAACTCCTTGGCGCGGCCGAGCACCCAGTAGTAGCCACCGGCATCGCGCCGGGCAAGATCCCCGGAGTCCAGCCAGCCGTCGCTGTGCAGGCATTCGGCTGTCGCTTCGGGTTTGTTCCAGTAACCGAGCATCATGCCTTCTGTGCGGATCTGCAGTTGCCCGGTGCCTTCACCAATAACCTCGTTGCCGTGCTCGTCGACCATGCGCACTTCCGTGTGCAGTGCGCCGCGGCAGCCAATCGATCCTGCTTTCTGGCGATGTTCCTCGGGCATCATGATGGTGCCGCTCGGCCCTGCTTCGGTCAGGCCGTAGACGCAGTACAGACGGTCAGTGCGCATACGCTCGGCGATCAGCGCTACCTGCTCGCTGGAGAGCGGGCCGCCGCCGTAGACCCAGGCCTGCATCGAGCTGATGTCGCGCTCGGTGATATCCGGCTGCTGGGCGGTCAGCAGAAAGGCCACCGGCGCACCAAAGAAGTGGGTGGTACGTTCCTGCTCGACGGTATCGAGCAGCAGCCTGGGGTGAAACTCCGGCAAGACCACGTGGGCTGCGCCAACATAGGTGCCGCCCAGCAAGAAGACGTTGAGCGGCGCCGAGTGGGTCAGCGGCATCATGTGCAGCAGGCGGCTGTGCGGGCGCATGTCCATTTCCACTGCTGAGGCGGTCGCGACGGTCAGCAGGGCGTGATGGTCAAACAGTACGCCCTTGGGTTTGCCGGTGGTGCCGGAGGTGTAGAGCAGGGTGCAGGGCTGGTCGGCTGCTGCGTCGGCGACCAGCCAGCGGGCGTGCATGTCGGCCAGCTGGGCTGACGGCTGGTCCAGTCGCAGGCAGGGCGCCAGGGCGCTGGCACGTTCGGCGTGCTCGCCCTGGGCGATAACCACACGGGCGTCGCAGTCGCCAAGGATGTACTCCAGCTCCGCACTGGTCAGGCGCGCATTGATCGGCACCACAATGGCGCCCAGGTTGATCACCGCAAAATAACCCAGTACCCAGCTGTAGCCGTTGGGCAGGTACAAGGCAACGCGGTCGCCGGCGCCGATCTCATACTGCTCGTGCAAGTGGGCTGCCAGGCGCAGGCTCTGATCGTGCAGCTCGGACCAGCTGAGGCGGCACTCGGGCGTAATCAGCGCCTCGCCAGAAGGGAATTTGCGGGCATTGACGGCGAGCAGCTTAGGTATGTTCATGCGTAGCATCCTGTTGTTCTTGTTGATTGATGATATGCAGGGTCAATGGCTGATAGGGATATCTCTCCATTGGCCCGGTAGCAGGTTGTCCAGCGTCCAGTCGCCGATGCGCACGCGCACCAGTCGCAGGGTTGGCAGGCCAACGGCGGCGGTCATGCGGCGCACCTGGCGGTTGCGGCCTTCGCGGATGGTGATCGCCAGCCAGCGGGTGGGCACGCTCTTGCGAAAGCGCACCGGCGGATTGCGCGGCCACAGGGCAGGCTCGTCGATCTGCTCGACCTCTGCGGGTCGGGTCGGGCCGTCGTTCAGTTCGGGGCCATCGCGCAGCTGCTTCAGTTGCTGCTCGCTGGGCTCGCCCTCAACCTGCACCCAATAGGTCTTTGGCAGCTTGTGTTTCGGGTCAGTAATGCGTGCCTGCAGACGACCGTCATTGGTCAGCAGCAGCAACCCTTCGCTGTCGCGATCCAGACGACCGGCCGGATACACCCCGGGGATGTCGACAAAGTCACGCAGGGTTGCGCGCCCACCTCCGTCGGTGAACTGGGTCAGCACATCAAAGGGTTTGTTCAGCGCAATCAGGCGCGGCTCGGCAGGCGGCGGCGCGGGTTTGCGGCGAACGCGCTGCGGCGGGCGCGACTGAGCTGAGCGGGGGCGTTGCTTCATGCGATTCCTTGGTCTGATCGGCTGTGCAGGGCGGCCGAGCATTGTCCCTCTGGCGGTGGGCGGCTGGGAAGGGCGGCCTGCTAGGGCCGGTGCCATTTTTTGGCCATGCTGCGTTGTCGGTCGCTTATGTAGAGCGACTACACTGCGCTTCCTCCGCCTTGCCTGGCCAAAAAATGGCCTCCGGCAGGCGGGTGAACGAAATGGCAACAGACCCTAGGCCAGCCCATCACTTGAGACCACGGCAAGGGTGACGGTGGCCTTGCTGAACAGCCGCTTCTTACCCTTCTGTAATGCGAATACCTCGGCCTCGACGACGCTGATCTGCTTGCCCGGTTTGAGTACCTCGGCGCGGCACAGCAGGGTCTCACACAGCGCCGGGCGCAGCAGGTTGAGCTTGAACTCGACCGTCAGTGGCGCGTAGCCCTCAGGCAGCAGCGTGGCGGCGGCGGCGCCAGCGCTGTGGTCGGCAATGGTGCCTTGCACCCCAGCATGGACGAAGCCATTTTGCTGGCTGTGGCGGTGGAGAATCGGCAGCTCGGTTTCGACCCAGCCGGGCCCGCAGGCAACCAGCTTGACACCCAGGTCGCTGAGAAAGGCGGCGCGGTCAAAGCCGCTGCGAACCAGCGCTTCGATCTCTTGTTGTGTTCTGTTCATGCGCATCCCTCAGAGGTTGGCCGGTGTGGAGCGGGTGACCAGCGCCGCCACATCTATGCCGCGCGGCAGTGTGCCATACGCTTGCCCGTGCTCGCCCAGGCGGCTGGCGATAAAGGCGTCGGATACCGTGCTGTTGCCTGCTTCGAGCAGCAGTTTGGCCTGCAGTGCGATGGCGACATCTTCGGTCAGTTGGCGGGCGCGGTATTGAATGTCGTCGGTGTCGGCAAAGTGCTGCTTGATGTGCTCGATGCGCTGTTTCAGCGCGCTGGAACCGTGGCCGTCACCGAGTTCGATGAACAGGGCATCAAGCACGCCCGGTTCTTTGGACAGTGCGCGCAGAACATCCAGACATTGCACGTTGCCTGAGCCTTCCCAGATTGAGTTGACCGGCGCTTCGCGGTACAGGCGCGGCAGGATGGTTTCTTCAACGTAGCCGGCACCACCTAGACACTCCTGTGCTTCGTTGATCATGCCGGGCGCGCGTTTGCAGATCCAGTATTTGCCGATGGCGGTGACCAGGCGAGCGAACTTGTCCTCCTGCGCATCGTGGGCGTTGTCCAGCGCTCTGCCCATGCGCATGGTCAGGGCCAACGCGGCTTCGCTTTCCAACGCCAGATCGGCCAGCACGTTTTGCATCAGCGGCTGCTCGCTTAGAACCCGCGTGCCGACGGTGCGGTGCGCGCAGTGATGCGTCGCCTGGGTCAGCGCTTGGCGCATCAGCGAGCTGGAGCCGATCATGCAGTCGAAGCGGGTCAGCGAGACCATCTCGATGATGGTGGGTACGCCGCGCCCCTCCGGGCCAACCATCCAGGCCAGCGCTCCGCGGTACTCGACCTCGCTGGAGGCGTTGGCCCAGTTGCCCAACTTGTTCTTCAGGCGCTGCACGTAAAATTCGTTTCGGCTGCCGTCGGGGCGGTGGCGCGGCAGCAGGAAGCAGCTCAGGCCCTTGTCGGTCTGCGCCAGGGTGAGGAAGGCGTCGCACATTGGCGCTGAACAGAACCACTTGTGGCCGACCAGTTCATACGCCTGCCCCGGACCGCCGACACCCACCGGGTAGGCGCGCGTGGTGTTGGCGCGCACGTCGGTGCCGCCCTGTTTCTCGGTCATCGCCATGCCAATGGTGGCGCCGCTCTTCTGCTCAATCGGCAGGTTGCGCGGGTCGTACTGGCCGGACAGGATCTTCGGCAGCCAGGTCTTGGCGATGTCGGGCTGCAGGCGCAGCGCGGGGACGCAGGCAAAGCTCATGGTCATCGGGCAGCTGGTGCCTGCCTCGGCCTGGTTGTGCAGGTACATGGTGGCTGCACGGGCAACCTGTGCGCCGGGGCGCGGATCGTTCCAGGGTGCGCTGGTGATGCCGGCTTTGATGCCGGCGGCCATCAGTTCGTGATACGCCGGGTGGAAGTCGACCGTATCCACGCGGTGACCGTAGCGGTCATGGCTCTTGAATACCGGCTTGTTCTCATTAGCCAGGAAGCCCGCCTCCATCAGCGCGCCGCCTGCCAGCTGGCCGTAGGCGTTGAGCTGCATGTCGGCCCAGTCGCCCTGGTAGCGATGCACCCATTCCTGCAGTGGCAGGTCGGCGCGATACAGGTTGATGCCTTCCAGCGGTGGGACCTGATTGGTGACTTCGTGGGTTTCGGCGTACTGCTGTAACTGGCTCATGGAACCTCCTTGGCGTTGATGGCGCGCAGGCAGAAACGAACAATGGCGAGGGTGACGGCCTCCAGCGTTTCGCTGGGCAGGCCGCTCTCGCGGTCTGCTCGGGCCTGTGGTGAGAGCGGGCCGACCAGCGATTCGGCGACAGCCCCGACCACGCAGGCGGATGTCAGCGGAATGTTCTCGACCTGAAAGCTGCCGTCGGCGATGCCCTCGGCGATCAGTTCGCCGTACAGCGATGCATAGGCCTGACGGTAGTACAGACGCTGGGTCTCGACTTCTTCTTCGGCGGGTTCGGCAATCAGCGCATAGGCGAGCTGGCGGCTGTGCCAGGCGCGTGCGGCAAACTGGGTCAGGCCGTTGCGCAGGCGGTCGACCGCGCGGCCTTTGGCCTGGAACTGCTGCTTGAGGGTATCCAGCTCAAGCCGCGTGGCCTTGACGAAAACGTCGGCAGCCAGCTCGCCCTTGCCGGAGAAATGCCGGTACAGGCTGCCGGTGGCCACACCGGCGTTGCGCGCCAGCGTACTCATGGTCAGCGAGCTGAATCCACCCTCGGCGACCTGCTGTACGGCGCAGTCGAGGATGTGTTCGCGTAGCGCTTGATCGCGCTCGATGCGGCTGGCGGTGGTGCGGTAGGCCATGTTCTGAATCCTGGTTCACTTCTTTGAGTGCTAGTGAATCAGGATTCAGACGTTGGAGCAGCGGGGAAAACAGCCAGAAAAGCGGCTGAATTGGTCAGTGTTCGACCACCATGATCAACACTTCCTTGACGATGAAGGCGGCCACACCCAGGCCCAGCGCAAAGAACAGCACGGCGGTACCGTAGCGGCCGGCCTTGGACTGCTTGGCCAGATCCCAGACGATGAAACCCATAAAGGCAACCAGCCCGAAAATCATCAGGGGCATGGCAATGGCTTCGAACTGTTCGTAATTCACAGGCGACTCCGGCGCAAAAGTGGGGCGCCAGTATAGCGGTGTCGCACCGATAAATCAGCGCTTGCTCAAATGCGTCAGCGGCAGCTCCGTACTGGCAATGATCTGATGAAGCACGAAGCTGGAGCGTACGCTGGAGACGCCTTCAATGCGCGTCAGCGTGCCCAGCAGCAGTTGCTGATAGTGCTCCATGTCCGGCACCACCACGCGCAGGTGGTAGTCGGCGTCCATGCCGGTGACCAGGCAGCAGTCGAGGACCTCGGGGCACTGAGCAATCACCTTTTCAAAGCCGGCGAAGCGTTCCGGGGTGTGACGGTCCATGCCGATCATGACAAAGGCGGTCAGCTTGAGACCCAGCTTGGCAGGATCGAGCAGGGCCACCTGGCGGCGGATCAGGCCGCTTTCTTCCAGTTGCTTGACCCGGCGCGAGCAGGGCGAGGGGGACAGGCCGATGCGTTCGGCCAGCTCCTGATTGCTGATGCGGGCGTCGTGTTGCAGGGCGGCGAGGATCTTCAGGTCGTAGCGATCAAGGTTGAGAGAATCCATAGGTTTTAACCGATTGCTGGTGTTGTCTGATTTTTAGGTTTTTATTGCGCGATTGGCAAGCATTTGTGCAAAAAGAGGGAATTAATGTCCGGGCTGTCGCGATACCATGTTCAACAGATTCAGCCAGAGCCGGTCGTCCAGATCGCTGCGTCCACAAGGCGAAGCGAAGCCAGAACATCCAGAAGATGTGCGGCAAACCGGTTACCCAGCCCACAAGGCACGGGAGCAAAGGCATCATCCCAAGAGGATGGAAGGGGACGTAAAAAGGCGAGCTGCCCTGCAGGCAGCTCGCCTTTTTTATGCGCTCAGGCCGGGTCCTTGTGGACCAGTACGTCGGCCTGCGGGTAGCGCGCCATGATCGCCAGCCGGGCTTGCTCGCCCCGTTCGTGGGCCTCAGCCAGGGTGAGCGTGGCCGGCAGCTCAAGATGCAGCTGCATAAACCAATGTTGCCCGGACTGACGGGTGCGCAGGTCATGTACGTCGATGACGTCGGGTACGGAGCGGGCGATGCGCAGGGCCTCGGCACGCACGTCGTCAGGCAGTTCATGGTCCATCAGAATCTGAATGGCATCCAGCCCGATGCGCACGGCGCCGTAGCCGATGAACAATGCTATGCCCAGACCGAACAGCGCATCTGCCTGCTGAATGCCGAACTGGGCGAGCAGCAGGGCGATGATGATGCTGAGGTTGAGCAGCAGGTCGGAGCGGTAATGCAGGGCGTCGGCGCCGACGGCGGTGGAGTGGGTCCGGGCGATAACGTGTTTCTGGATCACCAGCAGGCCGAGCGTAGCGGCGATGGAGAACACCATCACAGCCACACCGGCCCAGGCGGTATCCAGCGGCTCGGGATTCAGCAGGCGGTTGATGCCCTGCAGCAGCACCAGCACCGCTGACCCGGTGATAAAGGCAGACTGCGCCAGCCCAGCCAGCGCCTCTGCCTTGCCGTGGCCAAAGCGGTGTTCCTTGTCAGCGGGCTTCAGGGCGTAGCCAACGGCAAGCAGGTTGATGATCGACGCGGCTGCGTCCATCAGCGAGTCGATCAGGCCAGCCAGCAGGCTGACCGAGCCGGTGCTCATCCAGACCGTGGCCTTTAGCGCGATCAGCATCAGCGCAACGGCGACCGAGGCGCGGGTCGCCAGCCGCAGCAGCCGGGCGCGCTCCTCGCCGGTGGCCAGCGGTGAACTCATCAGCCGCGGCCAGTGTGTTGCAGCAGGGCCAGTTGGCTGAGTGATTCGGCCTTGATCTGGGTCGCTTCGGCGAGCGGCAGATCCTGTCCCAGCTGCTGCTTGAGAATCTGCTGCAGCATGGCGGTATCGACCTGGCCGTCCTCGTCGACTGCCTGCTGCAGGGTCTCCGGGGCAACGCTGTATTTACCATTCGGCAGGTAGATGGCACCGGTTGCGAAGTCGACGCCAAAGGCGATCAGGCCCGGGATGATGTAGATCAGCAGGCCGATGCCATTGAGGATGGCGACGCCTGGGTCAATCTGGCCGCTGATCTGGCCTCGCCGTTCGGGGTAAAAAATCGAACCGCAGGCGCTGAGTTGGGTGATAAGGCTGCCGCACAGCACGATGGCGGCCAGAGGTTTGAGTCGGGTTTTCACGCGAGGCGCTCACAGCAGAGGGTTGACTGGAAATCGGCTTTAGCATAGCCGGCGGCCTGCGTGACGGGAAGCCTTCGGCCGCTATAATGCGGGCTCATTTCAGTCAGTCCAGGCCCCATGAACGACCTGCCCGTTTCCCAGATACTGCCCGAGCTTCAACAGACCTTGAGCGCGCGTCACTCGGTGGTGCTGCAGGCGCCGCCTGGTGCGGGCAAAACCACGTTGGTGCCGTTGGCATTGCTGAGGTGCGATTGGCTGGCCGGGCAGAAGATCATCATGCTCGAGCCGCGACGGCTGGCGGCGCGAGCGGCTGCCGAGCGCCTGGCCGAGTTGCTGGGTGAGCCGGTTGGGCAAACGGTCGGTTATCGCATTCGGCTGGAGAGCAAGGTCAGCGCAGCGACGCGCATCGAGGTGGTTACCGAGGGCATATTGCAGCGTCTGCTGCAGGACGATCCGGAGCTGCCGGGTGTCGGCGTGGTGATTTTCGATGAGTTTCACGAGCGGAGTCTGGATGCGGATCTGGGGCTGGCGCTGTGCGTGCAGACCCAGCAGTACCTGCGCGATGATCCACCGCTGCGATTGCTGGTCATGTCGGCAACGCTGGATGCCGAGGGTGTCAGCAGCTTGCTGGATGATGCGCCGATCATCACCAGCGAAGGGCGTCAGTACCCGGTGGATATACGCTATGGCGCGCCGGCGACGTTGGGTCGGGCAAATGATGCCGAGGTCGTTCAGACCGTGCTGCGCGCAGTGGAAGAAGAGGCGGGTAGCGTGTTGGTGTTCTTGCCGGGCATGGCCGAGATCCGCCGGGTGCTGGCGCGCCTGGAAGAGGCCTTGGGCGACCAGCCGAAGGTGCTGCTGACTCCATTGTATGGTGATCTCGATCTGACCGCGCAGCGCCGTGCAATTGCGCCAGCGCCGGAGGGTGCGCGCAAGATCGTGCTGGCGACCGCCATTGCCGAGACCAGCCTGACTATCGAAGGCATCAGGGTGGTGGTGGATGCTGGCCTGTCACGCGAGGCCGCTTTTGATCCGCTGTCGGGCATGAGTGCCCTGCAGACCCGCCGGGTATCCCGTGCAGCGGCGGAGCAGCGCGCTGGCCGTGCGGGGCGGCTGGAGCCCGGTGTCTGCTATCGGTTGTGGTCGGCGCAGCAGCATGAGCAGTTGGCTGCGCAGAGCGACGCCGAAATGCTGCAGGCCGATCTCGCACCGCTGGCATTGCAACTGGCTCAGTGGGGTATTCAAGAGCCCAGTGAACTGGTCTGGCTCGACCCGCCGCCTGCCGCTGCGTTGCAGCAGGGGAGGGAGCTGCTGGAGCGCTTGGGCGCCTTGGTACGCGATGGCGCCCACTGGCAATTGACCGAGCATGGCCGCGTCCTGGCGGGCTTGCCAATGCACCCGAGGCTGGCGCATATGCTGGTCGAGGGGCAGCGCCTTGGGCTGGGCGAATTGGCGGCGCGTATCGCAGCGGTAGTCGATGAACGCGATCTGCTGCGCCGCGCTGACAACGCTGATCTTGGTACCCGACTTGGCCTGTTTGACGACCCGCGCGGGGCCGATGTCGATCGTGGCGCGCTGCAGCGTGCCAAACGACTGGTAGAGCAATGGAAGCGCATGCTGAGCCGCCTGCCGTGTAACGACCCGGTCAGCGATCCGCAGAGTGATGACTGGCATGGCGTGCTGCTGGCGCTGGCCTACCCGGATCGTATTGCCCAGCGCCGTGGTGCTGCGGGTTCAGACTACCGTCTGGCCAATGGCCGCTCGGCCGGCTTTGTCGACGTCGATCGCCTGCAGCAGTGCGAGTGGCTGGCCGTGGCGGCGTTGGGTGGGCAGGGGGGGCAGCGCCAGGCGCGCATATTCATGGCCGCCGAGCTGAACGTTGAGCGTCTGCTGGCGGTGGAACCAAGCATGCTGGCGACGCGTGACACATTGGAGTGGGACAGCCGCAGCGAGACGCTGATGGCCGAACGGCAAGAGCGGATCGGCGAGCTGGTCTGGCGTCGTAAAGCCTTGCCGAACGTGGCGCCGGAGCAGCGTCAACGCGCGCTCTGTGAGGTGGTGCGACGTCAGGGCATCAACCTGCTGCCGTGGAAGCCGGAGCAGCGTCAGTGGCAGGCGCGGGTCATGTTGCTGCGCGAGCTGGATCTTGCGCAAGCTGCGGACAGCCGCTGGCCGGACCTGTCGGACGAGGCCCTGCTCGCCAGCCTGGAAGACTGGCTGGCGCCTTATCTGGACAAGGTCACCCGGCTCGCCCACTTCGCCAATCTGGAGCTGGGCAACATCCTCGCCGGGCTGCTGCCCTGGCCGCTGCCCAAAGAGCTGGACGAACAGGCGCCGACCCACTGGACAGTGCCGACCGGCTCGCGCATTCGCATCGATTACAGCGAGACGCCGCCGGTACTCGCTGTGCGTCTGCAGGAAATGTTTGGCAGTGCCGATACGCCGCGCATCGCGGGAGGTCGGCAGGCGCTCAAACTGCATCTGCTCTCGCCGGCCCAGCGTCCGGTGCAGGTTACTCAGGATCTGGCCGGGTTCTGGCAGGGCAGTTATGCCGAGGTAAAAAAGGACTTGAAGGGGCGTTATCCCAAGCATTATTGGCCGGATGACCCGCTGCAGGCCGAACCCACCCGCCGCGCCAAGCCGCGTGGCACCTGACTGAGTTGTTCTGTGCTTCCCTGGATCAGCACATCCCTTACAATGCGCCCCTTTGATCAGCGGAGAGCCCGATGGACAACACCAGCCAGATTCTTGAGCGCAGCGCCGAGCTGTTCAGCGGTCAGCGACTACTGCTGGTCAATCCCGCGGCCGATGGTCTGACGCGCAGCCTGGCGGCAGACTGGACGCTGTGGAACTGGGATTATGCGGCCAGTCGCGGCCTGGCCGGTGCGCTGCCGGAGGATCGCCTGGTGTTCTCGCATCTGTGTCCGCAGGTCGATGATCTGGATGCGGCAATTCTGGTCATGCCCAAGGCGATCGAGCGCGCGGAGTATGCGCTGGCGCAGATGGTGCCGTTGCTGGCGCAGGGCAAGCCGGTCTATCTGGTTGGCGAAAAGAAGGGCGGCATCACCCGCGCGGAGAAGCTGCTGGGGCGCTACGGGGCGCAGCCTGAAAAGCTGGACTCGGCGCGTCACTGTCAGCTCTGGCGGGTGGTGGTCGATCAGTCGGTTGCGCCGTTCCAACTGGAAGACTGGCTGCAGCGCTACGAACTGAGTATTGATGATCAGCCGCTGCAACTGGTCAGCCTGCCCGGCGTGTTCAGTCATGGTCGGCTGGACGAGGGCAGCGAGCTGCTGCTTGAAGAGCGGCGACCGTTGCCCGAGGGGCGCGTGCTGGATTTTGGCTGTGGCTCCGGGGTGCTGTCGGTGGTTATGGCGCGGCGTAATCCGGGCTGCCGATTCGAGCTGGTGGATATCGACGCGCTGGCAATCTACTGCGCCGGGCAGTCGCTGTCGCTCAACGGTATCGAGGCAGAGGTTTACCCCTCTGATGGATTGAGTGATGTGCACGGCCGCTTTGTCGCTGTGATCAGCAATCCGCCGTTTCACACCGGCATCCGCCAGGACACCAGCATTGCCGAGCGCTTTTTCAATCAGGTCACCCGTAACCTGCTGCCACGCGGCGAGCTGCGCATTGTGGCTAACGGATTTCTGCGCTATCCGCCGTTGATAGAGGAGCATATTGGCCCCTGTAATGTGCTGCGCGAGAACAACCGTTTCAAAGTCTACTCGGCGGTCGCGCCAGGTTGATTGGCTGATAGCAAGTCGTTATAGTTGCGTCCGTCTTAGGGGAGTAGCCTCCTTGCAAGCGCTAGGGAAGCACTGATTAATTCCACACGCCCTCTGCGAGTGCTCAAGCGTGCAGATGCATGCTTGAGCGCTCGCCCTACGGGGCGTACAGGCTGGGCCGCACCCTGTGTTGTGATTTCTCGACAGGTCCCGACATGCCTTCGAAATCACGCCTTGATTGCAGCCCAGCCGGATGCGGCCCAGCCTGAACGCCAGAGGGCATGCGGAATTAATCAGTGCTTCCCTGGCTTGCACTGGCAAACGTCAACATAATTGATCCGCAGATCATGGCGTTTGCGACCCTCCACCGCTCCGCGCGGTACCGGGTTTGACGAGACCTTTGACACGCGAACACCAGCCGAGGGCGGGGGTGTGCGTGTGTCAATGGAATCCGACCCGCCCTCATTTGGAAAATCCGTGGACGCTTTTTTCGTATCAAGCGGGATTGTTACGCTGGCAGAGATCGGCGACAAAACCCAACTGCTGGCGCTGCTGTTGGCAGCCCGTTTTCGTCGCCCTTGGCCGATCATCTGGGGCATTCTGGTGGCGACCCTGGTCAATCACGCAATGGCGGGTGCCATTGGTCAACTGGTTGCCGACTACCTGAACGACACCTGGCAGCACGCGATCCTTGCCGTGTCGTTTCTGGCGGTTGCCGCCTGGACCCTGATCCCGGACAAGCTGGACGAGGACGAAGCGCCGCCGGTAGGGCGTTACGGTGCTTTTGTGGCGACCGTGATTGCGTTTTTTCTGGCGGAGATGGGCGACAAGACACAGATAGCGACCGTCGTGCTGGCTGCGCAATTTGATGCTTACGTCTGGGTTGTTCTGGGGACGACCGTTGGCATGCTGCTGGCCAACGTACCGGTGGTGATTTTGGGCAATGTGGCTGCCGAGCGTCTGCCGCTGACGCTGATCCGCCGTGTTACTGCCTTTGCCTTCCTGCTGCTGGGGCTGTATTCGCTCTGGTTGCTGCTGGCTGGCAGCTAGCAGCCAGCGTTGTGCCGCCCAGCAGCACGCCCGCATGATCAGCCGTTGTTGATCATGCGGTCGCGGCCCTGTTGCTTGGCCTGATAAAGGCTGCGGTCGACCTTGTCCAGAAAGGCTCGCGGGTCGTCCCGCTGGCTCGGGGTAATGGTGCCAATACCCATGCTGATGGTCAGAAGCTGGCTGACCGGTGAGTTGGCGTGAGTGATCTGCTCCTTGAACAGCAGTGCCCGGCAACGCTCGGCCACACGCTCGGCGGCGCTGACGTCGGTTTCCGGCAGCACCAGAATAAACTCCTCTCCGCCGTAGCGGGCGAAAAAGTCTCTGGCCCGGGCCGCCGCGCCGCTGAGTACCTTGGCAACCCGCTTTAGGCAGTCGTCACCGGCAATGTGGCCATAATGATCGTTGTACTGTTTGAAGTAGTCGATATCCAGCAGGATCAGTGAAAGCGGTTGGCCGTTGCGACGCGCGTTGGTCCATTCCAGCTGCAAAATGGAGTCGAACATGCGCCGGTTGGCGACGCCGGTCAGGCCGTCCTTGAACGAGAGTTCTTCGAGCTCTCGTTGCAGAGCCTTGAGCTTCTCTTCGGTCTTCTTGCGCTCGCTGATGTCGAACATAAAGCCGATCAGCGCTTCTACCTCGCCGTTCTCGTCCCGCGCCACATGCACCACATCGCGAATCCAGACATAGTCTCCATCGGCAGTCAGGGCGCGGTAGTCCGCCTCGTGGTCGGTGCCGGATTGTGACTGCGATACGCAAAAGTTGACCACCCACTCGCGGTCTTCCGGGTGCATGCGGGTGGCCCAGTCGTCCACGCTCAGCCAGCTGTCCTGCCGCCAGCCCAGCAGGTGCTCGATCTGCGGGCCAATGTAGGTGAAAGCCATGGTCTTCCAGTCGATCTTCCACGGAATGGCCTTGGTCGATTCCAGCAGGGTCTTGTATACCGCGCTGTCTTGGGCAATTTCGGTGGCGATGTCGGTCATGGTCACATCTCTTCTGGCGGATGGTGTCAATCTGTCACGGATAAACGTTAGCAGGCTTCATGCCAAGTGGCCATTATGGTTGTTCACTGTGGCGATTGTGTGTCCGTGAGGCTGTGTACCGCGCGCTGGTACAGTGCCATCAGCTGCTCTGGTTGATCATAGACAATGCGTTCGCCAGCGCGCAGTTCGCGGCGCATCAGCCGAATCATCTGCTCCAGAACGGGTTGCCCGAAGTTGCTCGCTGGCTCGCCGGTGACCTCCGCGAGGCGTCCGGCAATGACAGCTGCATCGCTGACAACCGGGCAGATGCGGTAGCGATAGGTGCCGCCGATGGCCTCGGGTATCAGATCCATAAAGCGGTCTGGTCGTTGGCGGAAAAAGCTCAGCGGCAAGCGATAGGCGTTGTGGCCGAGAATCGGCAGATCGTCCGGTACTGCCTCTTCCTCGTCCAGCACCTGCAGGCCGGTGGCCAGCGGCAACAGTTGATCGAGTTGATAGTTCTGGGCCATGTGCGGGTTGCCAACCCGCACCAGGTTGGCGATCAGCTCCCCGAGCGAGGCGTGGCCAATGATGGCAGCGCGCTTGGGCAGGCCGCCCCAGGCGCCGTCGGCGCCATTGAGCAGGGCCTCCAGCACCGAGGCGTTCTCGAACCCGCCGCCAGCATGCATGTGCACCAGCAGCTTGAGTGGGCTGGGCAGGCAGCTGCGCGCCACGGCGACAAAGGCGCCGACCTGAAAGGGCAGGTAGGTGCCGCGATCATCTTCCATGCTCAGGCCAAAAATCGGCTGCTGGGCCAGCAACTGAAGAATCTCGATCGTCTCGCTCGGGTTGTCGGCAAAGGCGTCACAGCCGTCGACGACGTTGATCAGAATCTTGGGTGCGCCGCCGTGATCGCCGCGAATGTTCTGTTGCAGCCAGGCGATGCTGGCCGGCAGGCTGCGCCGCAGGGTGGCGAAGTCATACTGGCCGCTCATGCCGTCCTGGCTCAGGTAAATTTCGTGCAGGGTATTGGGGACGCCATAGTCACGCAGCTTGAGCATGGAAGGAGAGGGCGTGAACTCGCCCGCGTCGTTGACCAGGCCGATATCGGTGAAGGCGTAGCAGCCGGTCATGTCGATCTGATGGTCACGCAGGTACATCATGAAGTCGTCGTCGACCTCCAGCTCATCGGGCATGGAGTAGTCGAGGGTGCCCAGCAGGATGCTGTCGAACCCGAATTCACGCACCTTGGGCAGAATGGCCAGCTTGTCCTGCAGGGTTTGGCCAACGCGTGCACCAACCGGGTTTTCGCGCAGGGACAGGTCAATAAAGAACGGGTTGATGTTGCGCAGTTGATCGATCTTGGCCTGCGCCCCAGCGAGAATCGCATGGGCGTTGCTGAGAGTGTCGTCGATTGTCGACATCGGCGTTACCTTCCGTGGTGTGTCAGCTCCTGTGTATAGCACTGACAGGTCGGCCTTGCCACCGCATCTGGTCGCCAACTGCGACCAAAGCACACTGCAGGTTGTCATCTTGCTGTGTTACCTATGATGTAGATCAGCACGCTGACCGTATCCAAAACCCATAATTCGTGCTGCCGATTCAAGGATGTCTGTCATGAGCCCGTTTATTGCCCGTTTGTCGCGTTGCCTGCTGCCAACCCTGCTGTTTGGCTGGAGTTCACTGGCCTTTGCAGCTGACCCCATTTATCTCGGTTTGAACCTGCCTCGCACCGGACAATATGCCCAGGAGGGCCTGATGCAGATGCGTGGGGCGCTGTTGGCAGTGGACGAGCTCAATCAGGCGGGGGGCGTGCTGGGCCGGCCATTGCAGCTACTGGAGCGTGACTCGGCCTCCAATCCCGAGCGTGCACGCCGCAACGTGGACGAACTGGCCAACGAAGGCGCCCGCATGCTGTTTGGTGGCGCCTCCAGTGCGGTGGCGATTGCGGCGGGACAGCGTGCTCGTGAGCGCGGGCTGCTCTACTTCGGCACCCTGACCTACTCCAACGACACCACCGGCGCGGCCGGACATCGCTATATGTTCCGCGAGAGCTACAACGCCTGGATGGCGGCGCGGGTGCTGTCAGCCCAGTTGCAGAAGCAGTTCGCCGGCAAGCGCTATTACTACGTGACCGCCGATTACACCTGGGGGCACAGCACCGAGCAGTCGATGCGGCACTTTACTGATACCACCTCGACCGAGACGCACGGCGCGACGCTGGTGCCTTTCCCGAATGCGTCGTTGCGTGAAATGCGCGAGTCGCTGCAAAAAGCCAAGGATGCTGATCCCGAGGTACTGGTGCTGGTGCTGTTTGGCGAGCAGATGGTCAAGGCGATGAGCATTGTCCGGCAGCTGCGCTTCGATGATGTCCAGGTGGTGGTGCCCAACCTGACCCTGAGCATGGTCGAGCAGGCCGGTCCCGCGGTCATGGCGGGGGTGATGGGCGCGGTGCCCTGGGCCTGGAATGTGCCGGCGCAATTTGGCTATGCGCGGGGTGAGGAGTTTGTCGGTGACTTTGTCGAGCGCTATGAAACCTACCCGTCCAGCTCGGCCGCGTCAGCCTACAGCATCGTCTATCAGTGGGCCGATGCGGTCACCCGCACGGGCTCATTGGACAGTGAAACGCTGATTCGTGCGCTGGAAGGGCACAGCTATGAATTGCTGAAAGATACCCAGACCTGGCGGACATTTGATCACCAGAACCTGCAAACGGTGTACGCGGTGCGGATCAAACCGCGTGCCGAGGTGATGGCTGACCCGCTGCATCAGGACTATTTCGAGATCCTGGACTCATTGGCAGGTGAGCAGGCTGCCCAGACGCTGGAGCAATGGCAGACGGTACGTCGTGAGGCCGGGCAACCGCTGACCTTGCAATAACGGCGTCAGAAGCCCTGCTTGGCGAGCAGCGCTGCGACCTGCTCCAGCGCAGGGATGTCCTGCACGTCGGTCTCCAGCCACGGCAACTGGGGGCGCGGCAGCGCAGCGAAGGCTTGTTCGATCTGTCGCAGGTACTGCGCTTCCTGATCGCGCCTCCGGCGCAGAAAATCGCCGTCGGCGTCGCCGGGAATGACCCGGTTGACCAGGGTCGCGACGACCGGAATGCCTGCTTCGCTGAGTGCGCTGACCGCGCGTTCGGTTTCTAGAATCGGCAGGCGCTCGGGTGTCAGCACAAAGAGAAAGCCGCTCTGTACCGGATCTTCCAGCTGACGCCGGGCCTGGTGAAATAGCCGGCGGCGCTTGCGCAGGGTGTCGGCTACGTCGCGACTGCGGCGGTCCAGTCCGCTGAGCTGATCCTCGTTGGGGTCGGCCAGCGGATTGGCTAGATCGCGCCCACTGCGTGGCGTCAGGTGCTGCAATACCTTGCTCAGCTCGGCGGACTTGCGGTTGTGACTGAGCAGGCCGTCGGTCCAGGCAGCCATGGCTTCGGGCAGCGTCAGCAGGCGCAGGGTGTGGCCGGTGGGCGCGGTATCAAAGATGATCAGGTCGTAGTCATCCGCAGGCGCCGTCAGCAGCCGCGCGATTCGCTCGAGCAGCGCTGCTTCCTGGGTGCCGGGTGAATGCCGGGTCAGCTGCATCTGGCGCTTCAGCTCCTGCAACATTTCCGGCGCGGCCAGTTTGCGCATGTGTTCGATGACCCGCGCCAGATGAGCGTCCACCTCGGCGTTCGGATCAATTTCCATGGCATCCAGGTTGGGCAGCAGACGGCGGGGATGGTCGTCGAGCGGCCGGGCAAACACATCACCCAGGCTGTGGGCCGGGTCGGTGGAGACCACCAGGCAGCGCTTGCCGCGCTGGGCGGCCAGCACGGCGAGGGCGGCCGACACGGTGGTCTTGCCCACACCGCCCTTGCCGCCGACCCAGATCAGGCGGCGCTCGAGCAGATTGGAAAGGTTGGCTGAAATAACAGGTCTCCCGTTCAGCAGCAGCGGAAATGATCCAGTGGCGAGTGTTCCATGCCCATGCGTCGATGCCAGTCATGAAAGCGTTCAAGCAGCAGCGGCTGTAGCTCCAGCGTGTAGTAGGCGGCGGGGTTGGGCACGCCCATCATTTCGCTGAACACCAGCAGCATGAACAGGTCATCGTGGTCGCGACGGCTGCGGGCAATGGCGCCGCGATAGCGCGCGCTGTAGCTCTCCTCCAGGAAGAAACGGGCCTGGCTCAGCCAGGCCCGCCAACTGTCACTGCGTTTAGTCGGCATCAGGCTGCTCCGTAGCCGCCAGGGCCCGATGGCGCTTGAGCGCTGCGGCGCATTCCAGCGCTACCAGAATCGCCGCCACCAGTACCACGATATCCAGCCCCAGCAGGAAGTAGTTCTCCTGTTCGAAGAAGGTCTTGAGCTGCAGCACCAGAGCCAGCACGGTCATCAGCAGCAGGAAGCACAACGGCAGCAGGGTAAACCACATGGGGCGGCGCATGTGCACCAGCATGACGGTGATTACCAGCAGGGTCAGGCCGGCCAGCAGCTGGTTGGTGGTGCCGAACAATGGCCAGATGATCATACCGCCGGAGCCGTCTGCACCGCCGGCACCAAAGGCCAGCAGCAGGCAGGTGCCGATGGCCAGCAAGGTAGCCGGCAGCGGCTTTTTCATCCATGGCTGGTTATAGATTTCGCCCCATTCCTGGAAGATGTAACGCTGCAGGCGCAGGCCCGTGTCCATGGTGGTGCCGGCGAACAGCGCGGCCATCACGGTCAGCAGGGTCGCTGCTGTGACCTGCGGCAGGCCCAGGCCGTTGTGGATCACGTAGGCGCCGCCTTCAACGAAAGCCGTTACACCGCCTTGGCCAAAGGCCGAGTACATGGCTTTCCAGTCCGTCAGGCTGGCAAAGCCGGCACAGGCGACCAGAATCGCTGCCAGTGACAGACAGCCTTCGCCGATGGCACCGAAGTAACCGACAAAGCGGGCGTCGGTTTCCTTGTTCAGCTGCTTGGAGGTGGTACCGGAGGCGACCAGTCCGTGGAAGCCGGAAATGGCCCCGCAGGCAATGGTCACGAACAGCAGGGGCAGCAGCGATGGCGTGCCGGCGGGCACATCGTTGTTGATCATCGGCGCTACCAGCACCGGGTTGAGCAGGGCGATGGCGCCATAGAGGATCAGCAGGCCAACAAACAGCTGCAGGCCGTTGATGTAGTCACGCGGCTGCAGCAGCATCCACACCGGCAGGACCGACGCGATACCGGCATAGAGAAACAGCAGCAGAATCCACACCGCGTTGCCGGACAGGCCCGCTACCTCGGCCGGCATCTGAATCGGCACGCTGGGGCCGGCCCAGATCAGCGCATACAGCGCGACCACACCGATGACCGATACCACCGGCAGGCTGACGATACGGCGATAGATCAACTGGCCGACGATCAGGGCGACGACGATAGCGCCCCACACCGGCAGCACCGCAGTGGGGAAGTTCATCATCAGCTTGGCGATCACCACTGCGAACACTGCGTTGACCATCAGCAGTACCAGGAAGATGACGATCATGAAAATGCTGCGGGCGCGCTTGCCGACCACGTCGCCGGTCAGCGAGCCGACCGATTTTGCCTTGTTGCGCACACTGGCCCAGATCGCGCCCATGTCGTGCACGCCAGCGAAAAAGATGGTGCCCATGACCACCCAGAGAAAGGCGGGCAACCAGCCCCAGATAACGGCAATGGCCGGGCCCACAATGGGCGCAGCGCCGGCAACCGAGGTGAAATGGTGGCCCCAGAGAACGAAGCGGTTGGTGGGGACGAAGTCGATGCCGTCTTCAAATTCGTGCGCCGGAGTACGAAAGTCCGGGTCGAGGCGGTAAATACGCTGGGCGATAAAGCGTGAGTAAATGAGGTACCCGAGGGACATCAATACCAGCCCGATCAGCAGAAGGATCGCTGCGCTCATGGGGTGGGGCTCCTGTGCGGTTGGGTCTTGTTTTAAGGGGATGCCTTTGTCTCAGGCAAGCCACTTACGACTATAGTTCAGCGTGGCGGCAGGCGTTTTACGACTAATGTCTAGGCTAGAGTCTGTTGCCGTTTCGCTCACTCGCTTGCCGGCGGCCCTTTTTCGGCCATGCTGCGTTGTCGGTCGCTTGTGGTGGAATGACCACGCCACGTTTCTCGCTCCTTGATTGGCGGCTTTACAGGCAGCAACAGACGGGAGAGCGAAACGGCAACAGACCCTAGCGACTGGCAAGCCACAGGCCGCAGCCAATCATCAAGCCGCCGCCAAGCTTGCGGGCGGCAGGCTGCTCAAGCGGGCTGGACAGTCGGCTACCGACCAGCGCATACGTCCCCTTGACCAGTAGCAGCGCGGCTGCGGTGGTGCCCAGCACCTGCAGGCATAACAGCGGTGTCAGTGGGGCGGCCACAAAGAGCGGGAAGAAACTGGCATAAAACACCAACGCCTTGATATCACCGAGGGTCAACATCAGCCCGGCCAGCAGGCTGGTGCCCCAACTGCCTGCAGTGCCAGAGGGTGGACGGGTTGCCGGCTGCCTGCACCAGAGCGTCCAACCAAACCAGACCAGATAGGCCGCAGCCAGCCAGCGCAATAGTTGGAACAGGGAGCCCAGGCTTTCCATTGCTGCCTGCCAGCCGGCCAGCGCCAGTGCGGCCAACAGCAGATCTGCCAGCGTAATGCCCGCTGCGGCGGCCAGGCCATGGCCGGTGCCCCGCTCGGCACTGCGCACGACGACCAGGGCAACGCTGCTGCTGGGCAGCAGTGCGAGGGCGATCAGAGCCAGAAACAGTGACAGCAGGGCTGCCAGGCTCATCAGCTGTCCTGCGCCTTGAGAACGCGCTCGGTGCTGGCGGGGTAGCGCTGCAGTAGCGATGCAGGTCGGACGGGCCGGGCGACAAGATTGCCGCCGCAGTTGGGGCAGCGTCCGCCAAAGCGCTGTGCTGCGCAGGTCTGGCAAAAGGTGCATTCAAAACTGCAGATCAGGGCGTTGCTGGCATCAGCTGGCAGGTCGGTGTCGCAGCACTCGCAGTTGGGGCGTAGTTGCAGCATGGGGCGGATTCCGGTAACGGGCTTATTCGCTGTTATAGCAGTGGCTGATGCGCGGTGAAAGCTGGCTGGCAAGGGTGTACGCTGAGTACTGACTTTTTTACTGATGCGAGCAAGCCCATGCAAAGCCTGACCATTGATATCGTTTCCGACATTGCCTGCCCCTGGTGCGCCATCGGCTATGCGCGCCTGGAGCAGGCGTTGGCCACGCTCAAGGGTGAGATCGATGGGCAGGTCGAGTGGCATGCCTTTGAACTCAACCCTGACCCGAATCAGCAGCCGATGCCCATCGTCGAGGCACTGTCACGTAAATACGGCCGTACCGAAGCCGAGATGCGGGCGGCGCAGGACAACATGATCCGTATCGCCACCGATCTGGGGCTGAATTTTACCCATATGCAGGAACGCAGCACCGCCAACACCTTTGATGGACACCGGCTGGTCAAATGGGCGGCCGAGCATGGTCGGCAGACGGCGATGAAGCAGGCCCTGTTTGACGCTTACTTTGGCGAAGCGAAAGACGTCAGCGATAAAGGCGTCTTGCTGGAGGCGGTGCGCGCGGCCGGTTTGGACGCAGCCGAGGCCGAGCAGGTGCTAGACACTGACCGCTTTGCCGACATCGTGCGCGCCGATGAGGCCAAGTGGCAGCAAGCCGGTATCTCGTCCGTGCCGGCCTTTGTGATCAATGGCCGTTATTTGATCTCGGGTGCGCAGGAGCCGGACTATCTGGTGCAGTCGTTGCGCGAGATTGTCCGGCAAGATGCCGAGGGTGCGCCGGCCTAGGTGACCGGCAGCCTGAACGCCGCGCAGGGCGTGTGGAGTTATCAGAGCTTGCCTAGAGGTTGCTCTTGATCATGGTGCACTGCTGAACGCCGGCGCGGCCCTGTTGCTCGCTGACAACCTGCAGCTTGGAGCCACCGGAGACCAGGCCCATTTTCACTTCCTGCCAGACAAAGTAGTTGCGGTTTGCTTCGGTGTTGAGCAGGAGCGACGAGGCGCCATTTTGTGAGCTGATGGTGTGCTGACCCGGTTCGAGCTGGAAGCGGAAGAATGACTTGGGCCCGGTGGTGCCCGCCTGCCTGCCATCCACCGATACCGGCATCGATAGTGCGGCCCCAAAGGTTTCATTACGGTAGACGTAAACTTGGGCGTAATCCGGGTGGGTGTTGAACTGCTTGGCTTCGGTGTTCATGGCGCTGGGCGCCTTGTTAATGCTGGCGCAGCCTGTGGCCATTGCCGCGGCAACGAGTACGGCAGAGAAAAGCGTGTTTCTGATCAACATCGGGTCCATCCTTTTTTTGTGGGTGATGCTCTTGGTTGCTTGACGGCGCTGGCAGCTGGTGCACGAAAGCGCCAGCGTTGAAACGCCGGGAAACAGGGCAACAGGGAAACAGGGCAGAGTATCGGGGCATCCATGCCGCAGGAGGGCCGCGAGGCAGTGCCTGCGATGGCGAAATAATGCCCCTGCCGATGATATTCCGCTAGCCCTATTTTTCAGTCAGATTGCAATCAGGTTGCAATCTGAGGTTGGCATGCTTCCCTAATGCCAACGATGGCTGAGAACAGGAGAGAGGCTGGCATGGATTCATCCCAGACCGGGGCTGCAGGGCAGCCAGTGGCGCAGGCATCGCTGCGCCAGGCGCTGCTGTTTTGGCTGAAACTGGGCTTTATCAGTTTTGGCGGTCCGGCTGGGCAGATTGCCCTGATGCACGAGGAGCTGGTGACCCGGCGGCGCTGGTTGTCAGAGCGACGTTTTTTGCACGCGCTGAATTACTGCATGCTGCTGCCAGGGCCTGAGGCGCAGCAGTTGGCGACTTATCTGGGGTGGTTGCTGCACCGCACCTGGGGTGGTGTGGCCGCCGGGCTGTTGTTCATTTTGCCGTCGTTGCTGCTGCTGATCGTGCTGGCCTGGGTATATCTGGTATTCGGCCAGGTGCCACTGGTCGCCGGGTTCTTCTATGCGATTAAGCCGGCGGTAGTGGTCGTGGTGTTTCAGGCTGCCTGGCGCATTGGCGGGCGGGTGCTGCGCAATGGCTGGTTATGGACGATCGCTGCCGTGGCCTTTGCCGCGATCTTCTTTTGGCGTCTTCCCTTTCCGCTGATTGTTCTGGGCGCCGCTCTGGCCGGAGCACTCGGCGCGCGTTGGCGCCCCGGCGCCTTTACCACCGGTGGCGGCGAGGCGGCGACCTCATCGGCGGCACCAGCGCTGATCGACGACCATACCCCGACGCCTGAGCACGCCCGCTTCAGCCGGCTGCGTCTGGCACGTCTGATGCTGCTGGGGGCGGTGCTGTGGTGTTTGCCGATGCTGGTGTTGACTGCCAGCGTGGGTTGGGACGGTACCCTGACGCAGATGGCCTGGTTCTTTACCAAGGCGGCGCTGCTGACCTTTGGCGGTGCCTATGCGGTATTGCCTTACGTCTACCAGGGGGCGGTGGTGCAGTTTGGCTGGCTATCGCCCTTGCAGATGATTGACGGGCTGGCGCTGGGTGAAAGTACGCCGGGGCCGCTGATCATGGTGGTCGCCTTTGTTGCCTTTGTCGGCGGCTATCTGGGGCAGGTGCTGGGGCCGGAGCAGCTGTTTGCGGGTGGTGCACTGGCAGCATTGCTGGTGTGCTGGTTCACCTTCCTGCCGTCCTTTCTGTTCGTGCTGGGTGGGGCGCCCCTGATTGAAGCAACGCGTGGGGAGCTTGGCTTCAGTGCGCCACTGACGGCCGTCAGCGCGGCGGTGGTAGGGGTGATCCTGAACCTGGCGCTGTTCTTTGCCTGGCATGTCTTCATGCCGCAGGGGCAGGGTCCCGACTGGCTGGCGCTGGGCCTGGCGGCGATAGCCGCGGTGCTGATGTTCGGGCGTGGCTGGACGGCGCTGCAGACGCTGCTGCTGTGCGGGGCAGCAGGTCTGCTGTTGGGCTGGGCCGGCTGGCTGCCCTGAGTGGTCGTCAGCCGGATAGCGCCGCTACCGCAAGCCCTGTTTCAGGCAGCGGAGTGAGCCGGGCCACCCAGACGGTTCATCAGGGTGCGCAGCAGTACGCCGTAGAGCGGCAGGAACAGCAGCATGCTGATAATCAGCTTGATGGCGTAGTCGACGGTTGCAATTTCCACCCAGTGCTCGGCCATGAAGGGGTTGCTGCTGTGCCAGAAGGCGACCGAAAAGAAGGCAAAGGTGTCGGCCAGGTTGCCCAGCACGGTCGACAGGCTGGGGGCAATCCACCAGGCCTTGATACGGCGCAGGCGGTCGAATACCTGAATGTCGAGTAACTGGCCGATGACATAGGCGACGAAGCTGGCCAGCGAGATGCGCAGGACGAAATCATTGAACGACAGCAGCGATGACACGCCGCGATAGCTGCCTTCCTGGAACACCACCGACACCAGGTACGAAGCAACCAGCGCCGGCAGCATGACGCGAGCAATGACGCGGCGCGCGGCCTGTTTGCCGAGCAGGCGAACGGTCAGATCGGTAGCGAGGAAGATGAACGGAAAGCTGAAGGCGCCCCAAGTGGTGTGGTAGCCGAACAATGTGATCGGCAGCTGCACCAGGTAGTTGCTGGCAATGATGATGATGATGTGAAAGCTGATCAGCAGTGCGAGCGCGCGGCGCTGCATGCCGGAGGTAAGTACGGTCATGTGTCGTCCTTTTTACGATTCGGACCGGTTGGTCCGCCGTTTTGTCAAATGGGGTGAGGGAACCCATGTCGTTC
Source organism: Pseudomonas abyssi (assembly GCF_002307495.1). Classification (GTDB taxonomy): domain Bacteria; phylum Pseudomonadota; class Gammaproteobacteria; order Pseudomonadales; family Pseudomonadaceae; genus Halopseudomonas; species Halopseudomonas abyssi. The sequence continues at coordinate 212,147 of NZ_NTMR01000003.1, forward strand.
GGGGTCGAACGGCGCGCAATTGTACCGGTTTTGCGGCGATTGACTAGCGTCTTTGCGGCTTTCCGACCGGCGGAGCGGGTGCTACGCCGGTCGGAAGGTGCCTATCTGGCGGCTTCGTACAGCGGTTGCACCTGAGGCGTGGCCGCCTGCAGGGCCTGGATGCGACCGGCGGAAGAGGGGTGAGTGCTCATGAACGCGGGCGGCTCGCCCTGGGACGCGGCCTGCATTTTCTGCCACAGGCTGACCGCAGCCTGCGGGTTGTAGCCGGCACGGGCTGCCAGTTCCAGACCGATCAGGTCGGCTTCGCTTTCGTTGGAGCGGCTGTTGGGCAGCGTCAGGCCGTACTGCACGGCCATCTGAGCTGCCTGGTTGCCGGCATCACCCAATCCGAGCAGGGCGCCTGCCAGCTGGGTGCCCATCTGTGTGACGTAGGCTCGAGAGATGGCTTCGCGGCCATGCTCGCGCAGGGCGTGGGCAATTTCGTGCCCCATGATCTGGGCGATCTCGTCATCGCTGAGTTGCAGCTGGTCGATGATGCCGGAGTAGAACAGAATTTTGCCGCCGGGCGCGCAGCTGGCGTTCAGTTGGTCGTCTTTGATCAGGTTGACTTCCCAGTCCCAGCTGCTGGCGTCGTCGCGGAAATGCGGGACTTCCTCGATCAGCTTGCCGGCGATCGTGTTGAGACGGCGCACGGTCGCGGCGTTGGTGTTGAGCAGGCCTTGCTTCTTGGCTTCTGCCAGGGTCTCCTGATAGGCCTCGTCTGCCATCTGGTTGACCTCTTCGGCTGACAGGCCTCCCATCATGTACTGGGTGCGGTTGACGCCGACATTGCCGCCCTGGGTGGTTTGAACGCTCTGGCAGCCGACCAGCAGAACGAGGGGCAGGCAGAGGAGAAAACGCAGTCGCATGGCAGATACTTCCTTGGTGTCTGATGAAGTTGGAGTCGGTTGAGTTCAGGCTGCGCCGACAGGGTCAGGGCAGCGTGACTGGTCGCCCACGGCCGTTGTTGCCGCCAGGCAAAGCAGGCGGCGATGGGTGACGTTGGCGTGGCGCAAGGGTAACAGAACCGGGCCGGGTGGCGAAAAGTAGTCGTGTTACCTGTGTCACGTTCAGGGCCTGCGCAGGTCTCTAAGCAACGGTTGGGCGCCGCCATTGTAGAGTCCTGAGCAGGCCCAAGCGGCCTTTCAGTCGATGCTGGCTCGAGGTCTTGCGCTAGTTGGCGGCGTCCTGAATACCGTCACCTACCGCCTGAACATCCTCACCGACGCCCGCGACCGTGTTGCAGCCAGTCAGCCCTGCGGTACCAAACAGCGTAAACAGCAAAATCACCAGTGCTTGCTTCATGATCTATGCTCCTGACAGAAGTTGGAGGTGCCGGAATACTCCAGCCGTAGCTGCCACCTGGCAGGGGCAGCTTAAAGGGTGGGACAGCGAAACGCTGACAAAGTATGCACATGACTGTAGTTTTTTTATCGCTGGCCGATATACCCGATGAAGCGGTATCGTTCGACGCCCTGCAGCCCCCCGAGTAGAGGTAATCCATGAAATTCAGGTCCATTCAGCTGTCCATCGCCGTTTTGGCCGGTGCCTGCCTGTTTATCGCCGTTGGTGTGATGACGCTCTATTCGGTCTATTCGGCAGAACGTAGTCAGAAACATGTGCAGGAACGTTCGCGTGTACTGATCGATGAACTGGTAAAGGATCGGGTACAGGCGATTGCCTCTGGCGAGCAGGCGCGTATCCGCCGTCATCTCGAGTACCCGCTGGCCGTTGCCTCCCAACTGGCGCAGCTCAACTCGATGCTGGGCCAGATTCAGGATGATGGCATGCCGGCACTGATGATGGGGCGTGAAGAAATGACCCGCGTCATCCGCATGACGCTGGAGCAGAATCCGAACCTGTGGGACGCCTACGTGGGCTGGGAGCCTAACTCCCTGGATAATCTCGACAGCTTTTTTGAAGGCATCGAAACCGATGGCTATAACGGTACCGGCCGCTATATGCCGCTGTGGTTCCGAAATGCCGATGGCGAACTGTCCCTCGAGGCCTTGGGCGATCTTGAGGATGAAACCATTCTCGATAACGGCGTCAGAACCGGCGAATACTATCTTTGCCCGCGCGAGACCATGCGTCCCTGTGTGATCGATCCTGCGCCCTACGAGGTGGGTGGCAAAACCGTTTTGCTGTCGTCTTTCACGGTGCCGATCATCAGCGATGGCGAGTTCATGGGCGTCGCCGGTGCCGACCTCTCCATGGATTTTTTGCAGGGTATGCTGCGCGCAAGTGACGAGGATCTGTACGACGGTGCAGGCGAGCAGGCGCTGGTCAGCTCCACCGGACGTCTGGTGGCTTATACCGGGGAGGGCGCCAAACCGGGCGACCAGGCAGCTACCGTGCTGGATAAGCAGGAGCTTGAAAGTATTTCCAGACTAGGCAGCGAGCCGCTGTTCGAGGTGGATCGCGAGGGGACTGATCATATGCAGTTGATCATGCCGATCACCCTGGATGGTACTGACGTGCGCTGGGCTCTGGTTATCAAGCTGCCGCTGGATGTGGTCATGGCGGAGTTCAACCAACTGGATAACGATCTTACCGACATGCGTGTTCAGGACTCGCTGCTGTTGGCGGGTATCGGCCTGCTGGTGGCGCTGGCCGGCCTGGTCGTGATGGTGTTGCTGGCCTACAGTCTGGCCAAACCGGCCCGCCAGCTGGTGGCGATGCTGGATGACATCGCTAAGGGCGAAGGGGATTTGACCAAGCGTCTGGCGGCTGATCGAGCGGACGAGCTGGGCGATATTGCCCGTGGCTTCAATGCCTTCCTGGACAAATTGCAGGGCATGATCCGCGAAGTGGTCGGCTCGGTGCAGCAGGTGACCGATGCCTCCGAGCATACGGCGGATATCGCGATGCGCACCAACGACGGCGTGCAGCGTCAGCTCAGCGAGATCGACCTGGTTGCCACCGCTGTCACCGAAATGACCGCCACCGCGCAGGACGTGGCGCGCAATGCCTCTCAGGCTGCCAGCGCCGCGCACAATGCTGACGGCTCCGCCAGCCATGGCCGTGAAGTCGTTAGGGCGACCTCTGAAACCATTCAGAGCCTGTCGCAGGATATTCAGCGCGCGGTGGACAGCGTTCAGGCGTTGGCCCGTAACAGCGAGAACATCACCGGTATCCTCGACACCATTCGTGGCATTGCCGAGCAGACCAACCTGCTGGCTTTGAACGCTGCCATTGAGGCCGCCCGTGCTGGCGAACAAGGTCGCGGTTTTGCCGTGGTGGCTGATGAAGTGCGTAACCTGGCGCAAAAAACCCAGAGTTCGACGGAAGAAATTCAGCACATGATCGAGCAACTGCAAAACGGCACCCGCGATACCGTGAAGGTGATGGAGCAGAGCCGTACACGCACCGAGCAGAGTGTATTGCAGGCAGAAGAGGCCGATGCGGCGTTGACGTCGATTACCCAGGCAGTATCGGTGATCAATGATATGAACAACCAGATCGCCAGCGCCGCCGAGGAACAAAGCGCGGTAGCCGAAGACATCAACCGCAATGTGACCACCATCGACACGGTGGCCAAGGCGGTCGCCAAGGGTGCCGATGAGGCCTCACAGGCCAGCGGCTCGCTGACCAAGCTGGCTGAGCATCAGCGTCGACTGATCAATCAGTTCAAGGTCTGAGCCGGGCCGCTCGGGTTGCAGCAATGCGGCCCGGCCGTGGCCGGGTTGCTGACTGCCGGGTTGACCGGGTAGATCATCTCGATACGCCCCTCGGCGTTCAGTAGCAGCGGCTGCAGGGCGCTGACAGCGGTGCGGTCGGCCAGCCAGATGGCCTGCTCTCCGCTGTTCAGGGCCGCTGGCATGCGATCGCCAAGGCGGCCGGCCAGTCCCTTGGCAGGCACGGTGATCAAGGCGCAGCTATCCCAGAATTGGCCGTCATCAAGCTGGTAGCGCTCCCATAGCCCCGCCAGTGCCAGCCCTCCTTCCTTTCGTCGCACGTACCAGGGTTGCTTGCGCGCCCCCTGCTGCAGCCAGAGAAAGTAACCATCAACCGGGATCAGGCAGCGTCGCTGGGCAAAGGCCTGGCGGAACATGGGCTTTTCATGCAGGTACTCGGCGCGGGCCGAGAAACTGGCGCGACTGAGGTCAGTCAGCCAGGTCGGGGTAAGATTCCATAGCACCTGTACACACTCGATCTGGCCGGCTTGTTTGCGCAGGATCAATAGCGGTTTGCCCGGAGCCAGGTTCCAGCTGGGTTTCCAGTCGGCGGGCAGGTGGCTGTGCGGAGGGCTGAACTGGGCAAGTCGACCGCTCACGGCTGCTGCTCCGGGCTGATCTGCCAGCTGTCATCGTCGTCAACCGGCGTAGCGCTGAGATATTGCTGAATCAGCTGGTCGCTGCGTGCCTGGTCTTCATCCTGCACCCACAGGCCAAGCAGGTCATGTACCGGCAAGTCACCGATTGCGCCTTGCAGATAGCGTCCACTGACCTGGCTGTGGATGTGGTGATCGGCCAGCATGGCGCACAGCAGGTCGGCTTCGGCCAGATCGGCCGGTCGGTAGACGCATTGCATGCTCAGTCCTGTTCCCGGCGCAGGTCGATATGGACTTCTTCGCTGTGCTCATCCATCCACAGGCTGACCAGAATCGGCTGGCAGCAGATCTCGCAATCCTCGGTATAGGACTGGCTGCCACCGCTCAAATCGAGCAGCAGGGTGATCGGTTCGCCACAGTGTGGGCAAGTGAGGTTGGCTTCTTCCAGTGCCTGCACTGGGAGTACTCCGTCGGACGTGTGTGACACAAAGTGTAGCGGTATCGTCAATCTGGCGAAACCACGGTCAGCGACGCATAATGCGCGGCTGATGATAAGACTCAGAGGGTGACATGAGCGAGTTCGAGGGCATCCGCCCGTACAACGATGCCGAAGTACCGGCGGTGCTGCAGCGACTGCTGGCCGATCAGGAGTTGATGCGCATGCTGGCGGCCTATCGGCTGCCGAAGCTGAATCGGCTGCTGCCGGGGCTCAGTCGTCGCGTGGTACAGGCAGCATTGCGCCGGGAAGCACGTGGCGTGGCGACGGTAGAGGACCTGCAACACCGCCTGGAGCCCTACCTCGATCGGCTGATCGAGCGCAGCACGCTGGAGGTTACCTACAGCGGTCTGGACCAGCTCAGCGCCACCCAGCCACACCTGTTTATCGCCAACCATCGCGATATCGTGATGGACCCCGCCTTTGTCAACTATGCGCTCTATCACGCCGGCCATCCGACGCCGCGTATCGCCATTGGCGATAACCTGCTGCAGCGCCCCTTTGTCAGCGATCTGATGCGGCTGAACAAGAGCTTTATCGTGCATCGCTCCCTGACGGGACGGCGCGAGAAGCTGCAGGCCTATCAGAATCTGTCCGCCTATATCAGCCACTCGATTGCCGAGGGTGAGTCGATCTGGATTGCTCAGGCCGAAGGGCGCGCCAAGGACGGCCTGGATGAAACCGATTCGGCGATCATCAAGATGTTTTGCATGAGCCGCAAGAGCGAGCCTTTTGACGAGGTGATCGCGTCACTGAACATGGTGCCGGTGTCGATCTCTTACGAGTGGGACCCCTGTGACGGCATGAAGGCGCGCGAGCTGGAGCAGCGTGCCCGGACCGGAGCCTACGTGAAGGAGGCAGGCGAGGACGATCGTTCCATCGCCATGGGGCTGACCGGTTACAAGGGGCGGGTGCACGTGGCCTTTGGGACGCCGTTGCCGGCCGGGATGGCGGATGCCCGTGCGGTGGTGGCCGAGGTGGACCGCCAGGTGCTGGGCAACTATCGCCTGTATCCGTCCAACTACCTTGCCTTTGAGCAGCAGGACGCGTTGCCGCCGGCGTTGTCCGATTGGCGAGAGGGCTTTTCGGCGCTTGAGTTGGCGCAGGAGCAGCAGCGCTTCAGCGCGCGCCTTGACGCTTTACCCGAGGCGCTGCGTCCGTACTGGCTGTTGCAGTATGCCAATCCGGTGCGCAGCCGCCTGCGGGTGCTTCCCTAGGGGCTGTTGACGTTTCGTTCATCCACCTGTTGCTGCCTGTAAGGCCGCCAATCAAGAAGCAAGGAGGACAGTCGCCTTGCCAGGCCGAAACAAAACTACGGCAGGCGGGCGAGCGAAACGTCAACAGACCCTAGAGCTGGGTGCTGGTCAGCGATAGCAGCGTGGCCAGGCCCAGGCACACGGCGCCGACACTGTAGAACAGGCGGTTGATGCGCTGATCGCGGGTGAGAGTCGGCTCGCTCTCACTGGGCGGCAGGGTTGCCAGTCGCTGACGGCCCAGGCTGCTGCGCAGTTGGGTGGCGATCCACAACCAGCTGCCGTTGACGGCAAAGAACAGGGCAAGGCCGTTGAGGACCAGTGCCGGGTTTTCCAGGTAATAAAGCCAGGCTGCCTGCAATGGGAACACGGCAGTACCTCCGGTGTCTCGGACTCGGGCAACCAGCTGTCTATTATTGTGGTTTTACAGGTTACGACGGAGTACAAAAAAGGGATGACATGGCGCGGCATTTTCAGTGCGCCGGTTCATAAGCGCGGCCGATGTTATGCCAGGCCGCGATTGATTTCGACTCGGATTGATCACTTTCCGATCAATGGTTGTCCAAGTACAGCGTGTTACTCTTTTTCGACGACAGCGCCGGTAGCAGGTTCGGCGGGGTCGCTTTCAGCGAGGTGGTTAATCATGAAAAAGCAGGCGTTTGCAGCAGTTGTACTAGGTGCGCTTCTGGCGCTGGGTGGTTGTGCGTCGTCCCTGACCGGTGATGTGTACAGCCGGGAAGATGCCAGAGCACCGCAGACGGTGCGTCAGGGCACTGTCGAATCGGTTCGTTTGGTTCAGATTGAAGGCACCAAGACGGTGATCGGGCCGGCTGCGGGTGCGGCAATCGGTGGTGTTGCCGGTAGCACGGTCGGCGGCGGGCGCGGCAGTACGATTGCTGCCATTGTGGGTGCGCTTGCCGGTGGCGTTGCCGGGGCGGCGGCCGAGGAGGGTATTACCCGGACCCAGGGTGTGGAAATTACCGTCAATGAAGATGGTGGCTATACTCGAGCCTACGTGCAGGAAGCCGTGGATGGAGTGAACTTTGCGCCCGGTGACCGTGTTCGCATCATGACGGTCAATGGCCAGTCTCGGGTGGTCAAGTAGCCGATCATGCGGCCGTGCTGGCACCGGCGCCGCTGCCTGTGACACCAGGTTACGCATTTTGTAACGGATTCAGCGGCTTGCGTTGATCGGCTAGAGGGGCTTGCCTCTATAATGACCTGCGCTTCCTGAGCACTATGGCTCGGCAACACTGTGGTTACCCGGTGTTGCCGTGCTGGCACGGAGGCCGCAATGGCCATATAAGGAGCTAGTCCTGCATGACCCTGGCGCTGATCGTCATTCTTCCTCTGCTTGGCAGCCTGCTGCCGCTATTGTTCAACAATCAGGGACGTTCCCTGTGCGCCGCGATGACCATGGTCGCGCCGGTGATCGGATTGGTTCTGCTGTGGCAGCATGCCGATGCGGTGTTTGCCGGCCAGGCGGTGATCCATTCCTGGCCCTGGCTGACTGACCTGGGGCTGAACATCAGCTTTCGCCTTGATGGGCTGAGCTTCCTCTTTGCATTGATGATCCAGGGCATTGGCCTGCTGGTGATTCTCTACGCGCGCTATTACCTCTCAAAACGCGACCCGATGGGTCGTTTTTTCTGTTATCTGCTGCTGTTCATGTCGGCCATGCTGGGCGTGGTGCTGTCCGAGAACCTGCTGTTGATGATGGTGTTCTGGGAGATGACCAGCCTGTCGTCCTTCCTGCTGATCAGTTACTGGTCTCACTCCACTGATGCGCGTAAGGGCGCGCGCATGGCGCTGGCGGTAACCGGTGCCGGTGGTCTGGCGCTGCTGGCCGGTGTACTGCTGTTGGGGCAGGTAGTGGGCAGTTACGAACTCACCGATGTCTTTGCCGCCGGTGAGCAGATTCGCGCGCACGCCCTCTATCCAGTGATTCTGGTGCTGGTGCTGCTGGGGGTGTTTACCAAGTCGGCGCAGTTCCCGTTTCATTTCTGGCTGCCGCACGCGATGGCAGCGCCGACGCCGGTATCGGCTTATCTGCATTCTGCAACCATGGTCAAGGCCGGGGTGTTTTTGCTGGCGCGCCTGTATCCGGCCCTGGCCGAAACCGATCTCTGGTTCTACCTGGTCAGCAGTGCCGGCATGGCGACTCTGCTGGTGGGGGCCTGCACGGCGCTGTTCCAGCATGATCTCAAGGGCCTGCTGGCCTATTCCACCATCAGCCACCTGGGCCTGATCACGCTGCTGTTTGGTCTGGATACCCGGCTGGCTGCGGTCGCTGCGGTATTCCATATTATCAACCATGCGACCTTCAAGGCCTCGCTGTTCATGGCGGCGGGCATTATCGACCACGAAACGGGCACCCGTGATATGCGCCGCATCAACGGGTTGCTGCGTTACATGCCGCATACCGCGACGTTGGCGATGGTCGCGGCCTCGGCGATGGCCGGAGTGCCGCTGCTCAACGGTTTCCTCAGCAAGGAAATGTTCTTCACCGAGACCCTGGAGCAGCACATGCTGGGCAGCTTCAGCTGGTTGATTCCGCTGGGCGCGACCCTGGGCGGGGTCTTCTCGGTGGCTTACTCGCTGCGCTTTATTCACGACGTGTTTTTCAACGGCAAGCCGGTCAACCTGCCCAAATACCCACCGCACGAGCCGCCCCGTTACATGAAGGTGCCGGTCGAGGTGCTGGTGGCCATGTGTCTGGCGGTGGGTCTGGCGCCGGGCTTTACCGTTGCCGGTTTGCTGGCGACAGCCGCGGCAGCGACGGTTGGTGGTCCGCTGCCCGAGTACAGCCTGGCTATCTGGCACGGCTTTAACTTGCCGCTGCTGATGAGTTTTGTCGCCATGCTTTTGGGCATTGCGGTGTATTCGGCACGTCGCCCCCTGTTTGCCTGGTATGCGCGTCAGCGCGATGTGGACGCCAAGCTGGTGTTTGAGCGCGTGGTGCAGACGACGGTGCGTGGGGCCGCGCACATTACCCTGCTGTTGGAGAACGCATCTTTGCAGCGCTACCTGACGTGCCTGCTGCTCAGTGCGCTGGTGGTGAGCGGTTGGTGGCTATGGCGCTTGCCGGCGCTGCAGGGGCCGGTGGCATTGACGCCGGTCGATGGCGTGACCCTGGCGGCGGCGGTAGTGATGATGCTGGGCGCTCTGGCGACCGTTTACTGGCACCGCATGCGCCTGGTGTCGTTAACCATGTTGAGCGTGGTTGGTCTGGTTGTTTCGCTGGCGTTTGCCCGTTTCGCGGCACCGGATCTGGCGCTGACGCAAATCTCTGTCGAAGTGGTAACTATCGTCCTGCTGATGCTGGCGCTGTTCTTCCTGCCGGCGCGCACACCGCGTGAGTCCTCGGCGCTGCGTCGGGGCCGGGACATGCTGGTCGCCGGCGGCTGTGGCTTGCTGGTCGGGGCGCTGGCGTTTGGCATGCTGACCCGGCCCTACGACAGCATTTCCGGCTTCTTCCTCGCCAACTCGGTCACCGGTGGCGGCGGGCATAACGTCGTCAACGTGATTCTGGTCGACTTCCGTGGCTTCGATACCATGGGCGAGGTGACGGTGCTGGCGATTGCTGCCATCGCCATCTACGCCCTGATCGACGGTCTGCGCCTGCGGGTGCCGGGCGGCGATAGCCTCGGCAAGCCCTGGGCGCAGCGCGGCGATCTGCTGATGCTGGTCAACCTGTCCCATGTGCTGCTGCCGCTGGCGCTGATGATCTCCGTGTATATCTTCCTGCGTGGCCACAACCTGCCCGGTGGCGGCTTTATCGCCGGCCTGATTACCTCGGTGGCCTTGATCCTGCAATACGTGGCCAGTGGCGAGGCCTGGACCTCCGAGCGCTGGCCGGTCAACTACCACTGGCTCGCCGGGGCAGGGGTGCTGATTGCCGGTGCCACCGGGCTGGGTAGCTGGGCCTTTGGCTATCCCTTCCTGACCAGTGCGTTCGACCATTTCCACATTCCGCTGGTAGGGGATATAGAGCTGGCCACGGCGATGCTGTTTGACCTGGGCGTCTATCTCACGGTGGTGGGGGCGACGCTGCTGATTCTGGCCAACCTGGGCAAACTGCCCCAGGGGCGCCCAAGCGAAGGAGAGATCTGATGGAGCTGCTTTACGCGCTGGCGTTGGCGGTGCTGACCAGCTGCGGTATCTACCTGATGCTGCGTGCGCGCACCTTTCCCGTGGTGGTCGGGCTGGCGCTGCTGAGTTACGCGGTGAACCTGTTCCTGTTTGCCACGGGCCGCCTGGCTGAAGCTGCGCCGGCGGTGCTGGGCAAGGCTGAGGTCTATGCCGACCCGCTGCCGCAGGCACTGGTGCTGACGGCCATTGTTATCGGCTTCGCCATGACCGCCTACGCGCTGGTACTGGCGCTGCGTGCGCAGGGCGAGCTGGACAGTGACCACGTTGACGGCAAGGGAGACCATTGATGAGTCACCTGCCGATTATGCCGGTGCTGGTGCCCATGTTTGTCGGGGCACTGTTGCTGGTGCTGCGTGGCAGCCTGGATATGAAGCGCGCGATGGCCCTGTTGGCGACCCTGGTGCAGGTGCTGCTCGCGAGTCTGCTGATGGTCGAGGCCAGTCAGGGTACGCAGGTCTATGCTCTGGGCAACTGGATGCCGCCCTTTGGCATCGTGCTGGTCGTGGATCGCCTCAGCGCCTTGCTGTTGCTGGTGACCTCGATACTGGCCAGTGGCGCGCTGTTGTACGCGATCCGTGGTGACGACGCAGCAGGGCGCAACTTCCACCCGCTGTTCCAGTTCCAGCTGATGGGAATCAACGGTGCCTTCCTGACCGGCGACCTGTTCAACCTGTTTGTCTTCTTCGAGATTCTGTTGATCGCCTCCTACGCCTTGCTGCTGCATGGCGCGGGCTCCGCGCGGGTCCGTTCTGGCCTGCATTACCTGCTGCTGAATCTCACCGGCTCTGCGCTGTTTCTGATTGCGGTCGGCACCCTCTACGGTGTGACCGGCACGCTGAATATGGCGGACATGGCGTTGCGCGTGCGTGAGCTGGGCGCAGACGATGCGCCGCTGGTGGGCGCGGCTGGCATGCTTTTGCTGGTGGTGTTTGGCCTGAAAACGGCGTTTTTCCCGCTGTATTTCTGGCTGCCGCGTGCCTATGCCGCGGCCAGCGCGCCGGTCGGCGCCTTGTTTGCGATCATGACCAAGGTTGGGCTGTACTCGATCCTGCGGGTCTACACGCTGATCTTCGGCGCCGAGGCCGGCCCGCTGGCAGACATGGCGGTTGGCTGGCTTTGGCCACTGGCCCTAGTCACGCTGGGCCTGGGCGCCATCGGCGCACTGGCCGCCAGTACGCTGAATGCCTTGAGTGCCTACCTGGTGGTGGTGTCGGTGGGTACCCTGCTGGCCGGCGTGTCCCTGGGCACCGAGCAGGCGTTGAGTGCCAGCCTCTACTACCTGATGCACTCGACCTGGATTTCCGGTGCACTGTTTCTGCTGACCGGCATGTTGCAGCGGGTGCGTGGGCCGCGCTTCGCTGCGCGTCTGGTCGCAGGGCCGGCATTGCCGCATCCGATGCTGCTGGGCGGCTTGTTCTTTCTCTCGGCGATGGCGATTGCCGGTATGCCCCCGTTGTCCGGCTTCCTGGGCAAACTGATGCTGCTGGGCGCCGTTGGCAGCGGGCGCGAGGCGGCTTGGCTGTATCCGGTGGTGCTCGGTGGTGGGCTGTTGGCGCTGATCGCGCTCAGCCGTGCCGGCAGCACGCTGTTCTGGCGCCACACCGACGTGGCGCCCTCAGGCGAGCCGCTGGACGGCATGCGCCTGGCGGCTACCCTGTTGCTGCTGATGTCCAGCCCGGCGCTGGTGGTGTTTGCTGGCCCCACACTGGAGTATTTGAATCAGACGGCAGCACAGCTGCTGGAGCCGCAGAGCTATATTGATGCCGTCATGTCTGTCGCACCGGCCACGGGGGGCACGCCATGAGACGACCTGATCGCTGGTTTCCGCATCCCTGGCTAACTGTCACTCTGGTGATCGGCTGGTTGCTGCTGATGAATTCGCTGTCCTTCGGCAACCTGCTGATGGGCCTGGTGCTGGGCTCTGTCATTCCCTGGCTGACCCACGTCTTCTGGCCCGCTTCGCGCTATCGCCTGCGGGTCGGCAAGCTGGTGCTGTTTGTTGCCCGGGTGGTCACCGATATCGTGCTGGCCAACCTGCAGGTGGCGCGTCTTATTCTGGGGCCGCGCCGGGACCTGCGTCCTGCCTTTGTGAACTACCCGCTGACGCTGGAGACCGACTTTTCCATCAGTGTGCTGGCCAGCACCATTTCCCTAACGCCCGGCACCGTCTCGGCGGACATCAGCGCTGATCGCAAGTGGCTGCTGATTCACGGTCTGGATGTGGGGGATGAGGTGGCGTTGATCGAGCAGATACGCCTGCGCTACGAAGAACCAATTCGGGAGATATTCGAATGCTCGACACCGTAGTGCTGATCTGTCTGGGGATCATCAGTCTGGCGATGGTGTTGACCTTTGTCCGACTGGTACGCGGCCCGGATCTGCCGGACCGCATCCTGGCGCTGGATACCCTTTACATCAATGCCATCGCGCTGATCATGTTGCTGGGGCTGTATCTGGATTCCAATCTGTTTTTCGAGGCAGCACTGCTGATTGCGGTGATGGGCTTCGTCAGTACGGTTGCCATCGCCAAGCATTTACTGCGTGGCAACATCATCGAATAGGAGGCTGCAGCATGGGCGAAGCAAGCTGGATGGAATGGCTGGTTGCAGCGCTGCTGCTGACCGGTAGCCTGTTTGCGCTGGTGGGGGCGATTGGCTTGTGCAAGCTGCCGGACTTTTTTATGCGCCTGCACGGGCCAACCAAGGCGACCACACTGGGAGTTGGCTCGCTGGTCGTCGGCTCAATGGTCTACTTCAGCGTGCAGAGCGGCGCGCCGAGTCTGCATGAGCTGCTGATTACCTTTTTCCTGTTTATCACCGCGCCGGTCAGCGCCAACATGCTCGCCAAGGCGGCGATGCACGAAAAGCTGCGCCGCGAAGCGCGCACCCGCGGCGAGCCCTGGGATCAGTAGTGCCCAGCCTGCAGTACTCGTATGGCCCTGCTGACAGCGCAAGGCCGTGCTCGCTCAGGGGCAGGCCACGGCAAGCCGTGGCCAGGTAGCGTCAGTCTGAGTTTGCCGGCGTTTTGATGCGCGGAAATCCGAACACGATGGCCAGTGCCGCCATCAGCCCGAGCAGCCAGCAGTAGTGCACCTGGGTGATCAGCGCCAGGGGCGACAGCGCGGCCAGCGAGCCCGCCAGCAGAATCTGCGCACCGTAAGGTATCAGCCCCTGTACCACACAGGAAAAGATATCCAGCAAGCTGGCGCTGCGCCGTGGGTCAACGTTGTAATGCTCTGCCAGGTCCTTGGCGACGCTGCCACTGATGATGATGGCCACGGTGTTGTTGGCGACAAACAGGTTGGTTGCGGCAACCAGGCCTGCAATACCGGTTTCACCGCTGCGCCGCCCGGCGTTGTGCGCCGCCAGTGCCTGGATGCGCTCGCGCAGCCAGTCCAGCCCGCCCTCCTGCTTCATGATGGCCGACAGGCCGCCGATCAGCATCGACAGCACCATGATCTCCAGCATGCTGGCAAAGCCCTGGTAGATGTCATTGCCGTAGGTGGCCAACTGGTATTGCGGGGTGACCAGCATGCCGGTGATACCCGACAGAATGATGCCGGTCATCAGCACAATCATCACATCCAGGCCGCACAGGGCGAGGATCAGTACGACCAGGTAGGGCATGACCAGGCGATAATTGAACTCGACCGGGTCCGGCTGAATGCTGGTGTCGCCCAGCACGAACAGCACCGCCAGCGTCAGCAGCATGGCCGGCAGGGCGATGGTGAGGTTGAGGCGAAACTTGTCGCGCATGCCCACGCCCTGGGTGCGAGTGGCGGCGATGGTGGTATCGGAGATGATCGACAGGTTGTCGCCCGCCATGGCGCCGCCGACCACGGCGCCGATGGCCAGCGGCAGAGACAGGCCGGTCACCTCGGCAAAGCCCAGCGCGATTGGTACCAGCGCGCCGATGGTGCCCATGGACGTACCCATGGAGGTGGAGATGAACACCGCGATCACAAAGAGGCCAGGCAGGATCAGGCTGGGCGGCAGGATGCTCAGGCCCATGTTGACGGTGGCATCGACGCCGCCGATGGCCTTGGTGACGCTGGAAAAGGCGCCGGCGAGCAGAAACACCAACGCCATGGTGATGATGTTGCGGTCACCGATGCCATCAATGAAGGTTTGCAGGTTTTCGCGGTAGCTGGGTTTGGCCAGCAGCAGACCAAGAATGATGGCGGGCAGAATCGCCACCGGTGCCTTGATTTGGTAGAAGGCGAAGTCGGTGCCGGCCAAGCTGTAGTAGATGCCGCTGCCAAGGAAAATCAGCAGGAACACCAGCAGGGGAAGTAGGGCGGCTGCCCGGGGTTGAACGGGTGCTTGCATGAAAAGGGTCTCTGTAGAACGAACAATGCCGTCGTGACGACGGCAGCGTTCGCTATTCTAGCAGAGACCTGCCGGCTGCCGGATGCAGCCGGTCGGTGTCAGGGCGCCAGGGCGATACTGGAGGCAGGGTTGCGCGGGGTGATGTTGATTACCACGCGGCGGTTCAGCTCGCGACCTTCCACGGTGCTGTTGTCGGCCCGCGGCGCGGCTTCACCTTCGCTGCGCAGCTGCATGTTGTGACGGCTGACGCCGCCCAGTTGCAGTACGCTGGCCACCGCTTGAGCGCGTTCCATGCTGAGCTGCTGATTGAGGTTGTCATCGCCCAGACTGTCGCTGTGGCCGGTGACCTGGATATTGCTGTCGGTGGCGCCGCGCAGCACCTTGGCCACGCGGGACAGCGGGACCAGACCGGAAGGCAGCAGCAGGGTGCGTTTGGGGTGGAAATTGCCGTTAACCGGGATGATCAGGCGAATCTCTTCACCGTTGTTTTCGATTTCATACTTCTCCTCCAGGGCGATGGCTGTCAGTTCGGCCATATGCAGCTGGGCCCAAGGGGTGGCTTCGGGAGTTGGCGGTGGAACCGGGGCTGGTTCTTTGCTGGCGCAGCCGGCCAGGAACAGACAGCCCAACAGGGAAAAGGCAGAAATCAGCTTCATTATTGTTAATCCATAGATGCAACGGGAACAAAATGCCGCTTGGTTGAATCGCAAGCGAATAACTGCGGCACAGATTAGCATCGGCTTGTGCGTTTGTGACCTGCCGTATGTCATGATTTACGCGGTATTTAAAGGAGTTCACAGATTGATGCGTATTCGTTGGAGCGCCATGGCATTGGCTCTGCCCCTGTTGCTGAGTGGCTGCAGTGCGTTCGAGGGGTATTTTTCCGGTCCGGAGCAGCGCTTCAGCGGCTTGCTCGAGCGCTCTGGGGCAGACTATGTGCTGCGTGAGTGCGGCAGTCGCGAAATGCGTCCGGTTCAGGCGACAGCGGCGCTGGATGGCTTGTGGGCACAGACTGCGCAGCCAGGCCAGACCGCTATCTTCGCCGAGTTCATGGCGCGGCAGGGTGATGCCCTGGTGCCTGCCGAGGTGCTGCGCATGCAGTCGCACGGCCGTGGCTGCGCTGACCTGACTGGCGCCGACGCTCAGTGGGTAGCGCTGAGCTACAAGCCGGGCTGGCAGGCAACCCTGGACGGTCGCGGGCTCAATCGCAGTGAGCAGGGGGAGAGGGTGGCGACGGACTCGGTGATGATTGAGTACCTGCCCGACGGCTCCTTGAATGCGGCCTCGCTGCCGGCCCACCGGGTGCAACTGTGGTTGTACCCGCAGGCCTGTCAGGAGCCGGTCAGTGGCGACTACTTTCACATGCGCGCCACCCTGGTCGTGGACGGCGAGCAGCGCAGCGGCTGCGCCTATCGGGGCCGGCAGGCGAGCAATCAGCCGCCGAGATAGGCCTTGCGCACCTCGGGGTTGGCCAGCAGCGCTTCACCGCTGTCTTCCAGCACGATATGGCCGTGCTCCATCACGTAGCCGCGATCAGCCAGCTTGAGTGCCTGGTTGGCATTTTGCTCAACCAGAAACACGGTCACGCCCTGCTGGCGCAGTTGCTCGATGATGTCGAAGATCTGCTGAATGATGATGGGCGCCAGGCCGAGTGAGGGCTCGTCCAGCAGCAGCAGTCTTGGTTTGCTCATCAATGCTCGACCGATCGCCAGCATTTGCTGCTCGCCGCCGGACATGGTGCCGGCGCGCTGGGCAAAGCGCTCCTTCAATCGCGGGAACAGGGTGAGCACCCGGTCCAGCTGTACCTGGCGGGTTTCCTTGTCGCTGAAAAAGCCACCCATGACCAGGTTCTCTTCCACGGTCAGGCGCGAGAATACGCGGCGGCCCTCTGGGACGATGGCAATGTCCTTGCGCATGATCTGGGCGGTGGTCAGTCCGGTCAGCTCTTCGCCTTCATAGCGAATGCTGCCGGTGGTTGCCCGCGGGTCACCACACAGCGTCATCAGCAGGGTCGTCTTGCCGGCGCCGTTGGCCCCGATCAGGGTAACAATCTCGCCGCGCTGGACCTCCAGGTTGACCTCATGCAGCGCCTGAATCTTGCCGTAGTGGGTTGATACGTTCTTCATGTACAGCATGTCAGGCGATCCTCAGGTTTCACCCAGATAGGCTTTGATGACGTCCGGATTCTGTTTGATCTCGTCCGGGGTGCCGGCGGCCAGGGGGCGCCCCTGGTTGATCACCACAATGCGGTCAGAAATGCTCATGACCAGCTTCATGTCGTGCTCGATCAGCAGCACGGTGATCTGGTGCTGGTCGCGCAGCTCGCTGATCAGCTCCTTGAGGTCATCGGTTTCTCGCGGGTTGAGGCCCGCGGCCGGCTCGTCCAGCATCAGCAGTTTGGGCTGGGTCACCATGCAGCGGGCAATCTCCAGGCGTCGCTGTTGCCCGTAAGCCAGGGTGTTGGCGGGGCGGTTGGCAAAGGCGTGCAGGTCAACCCGGTCCAGCCAGTAGGCGGCGCGCTCCAGCGCTTCCTGCTCACTGCGCCGGTAGCCCGGGGTCTTGAACAGGCCGGCCAGCAGATTGGTATTCATGTGCTGGTGCTGGGCAACCAGCAGGTTCTCCACCACCGTCATTTCCTTGAACAGACGCACGTGCTGAAAGGTGCGGATCATGCCGCGGCGGGCCACCTTGAAGCCCGGCATGCCTTGAATCTCGCGGCCGTCAAAGAGGATCTTGCCGCCACTCGGCTTGTAGAAGCCGGTCAGGCAGTTGAATACCGTGGTCTTGCCGGCGCCGTTCGGGCCGATCATCGAAACGATTTGTCCGGGCTCGACACTCAGGTGCACGCCGTCCACGGCCAGCAGGCCGCCAAAGCGCATGGTCAGGCCCGATACATCCAGAAGGGGGCGGCTCATGTACGTAACTCCAGGTGCGGACGGCTCATCGGCAGCAGACCCTGGGGTCGCCAGATCATCATCAGCACCATCATCAGACCGAACAGCAGCATGCGGTACTCATCAAACTCGCGGGCCATTTCCGGCAGGATGGTCATGATGATCGCCGCGAGGATCACCCCGACCTGCGAACCCATGCCACCCAGCACCACGATGGCGAGAATGATGGCCGACTCGATAAAGGTAAAGGATTCCGGGCTGATAAAGCCCTGGCGCGCAGCGAAGAAGCAGCCGGCAAATCCGGCGAAGGTCGCGCCAATGGTAAAGGCGCTGAGCTTGACTGCAGTGGGGTTGATACCCAGCGCACGGCAGGCAATTTCATCCTCGCGCAGCGCTTCCCAGGCGCGACCAATGGGCATGCGCAGCAGGCGGTTGATGACGAACAGGGTAATCAGCACCAGCAACAGGGCCAGCAGGTAGAGGAAGATAATGCGGTGTTCCGAGCTGTAGCTGATGCCCACAAATTCGTGGAAGCTCTGCATGCCCTCGCTGGCACGGCGGCTGAATTCCAGGCCGAACAGGGTTGGCTTGGGGATGCCGCCGATGCCGTTGGGGCCGTTGGTCAGCCAGGTCATGTTATTGAGCAGGATGCGAATGATCTCGCCAAAGCCCAGGGTCACGATGGCCAGGTAGTCGCCACGCAGGCGTAGCACCGGAAAGCCCAGCAGAAAGCCGAACAGCGCCGCCAGCAGGCCGGCGATCAGCAGCCCGGTCCAGAAGCCGACGTCGAAATACATCGCCATCAACGCATAGCCGTAGGCGCCGACGGCGTAAAAACCGACGTAGCCCAGATCCAGCAGGCCGGCCAGGCCAACCACAATGTTCAGACCCAGGCCCAGCATCACATAGATCAGCACCAGGGTGCCGAGGTCCGTGCCGCCACGATTGGACAGGAAGGGCCAGATGATCGCTGCGGCGATCATGAAGCACCAGAACAGCCGGCGCAGCGCCGGCTTGTGGCTCACTTCAACCAACTTTTGCGGCGCTTTGGGCAGGCCCGGGAGACCTTTCCAGAGTGCGCTGAGCTGGTCGCGGAACAGGTTGAAGAAAAACAGGAAGGCGGCGGCGGCGCCGATTTTCCAGTACACATCCGGCCCGGCACCGACCAGCGACAGTGTGGTGCCTTGCTGGTCCAGGCGAATGCCCAGCAGCAGGCCGGCGAGGACGGCGACCACCACTGCGGAGATGATCGCCGGCTTGAGATTGGCGCGCATCATACTTTCTCCACCTCCGGACGGCCGAGGATACCGCTGGGGCGGAATAACAGAATCAGAATCAATAGGGCAAAGGCCACAACGTCCTTGTATTCGGAGCTGAAGTAGCCCGCAGTGATGGCTTCGGTCACGCCCAGCAGCAGGCCGCCGAGTACCGCGCCGGGGATGCTGCCGATACCACCCAGTACGGCAGCGGTGAAGGCCTTGAGGCCGGCCATAAAGCCGATGTAGGGGTTGATCACGCCGTAGTACATGCCCAGCAGTACGCCGGCAATGGCCGCCAGTGCGGCGCCAATGACAAAGGTCAGGGCGATAATGCCGTTGGTATTGATGCCCAGCAGGTTGGTCATCTTCAGGTCTTCGGCGCAGGCGCGACAGGCACGGCCCATGCGCGAACGGGAAATGAACAGCGTCAGGCCGAACATGGTGATCAGCGTGACGACAAAGATGATCATCTGCATGTACGACAGCGTGGCGTGGAAGCCCTCGTGCGGGCCGATATCAACGCCGCCGGAGATCATGGTGGGCATGGCAATGTCGCGCGAGCCCTGCGCAATGCGCACCAGGTTCTGCAGGAAGATCGACATGCCGATAGCGGAAATCAGCGGAATCAGGCGGTTGCCGCCACGCAACGGGCGGTAGGCAACACGCTCGATGCTGTAGCCGTAGGCACTGGTCACCATCATGCTGATGGCAAAGGCCGCGACAATTATCAGCGGCACCGATTCGATGCCGAACATCGCCAGCGCGGCGATGACAATAAAGGCGATATAGCTGCCGATCATGTAAATCTCGCCGTGGGCGAAATTGATCATGCCGATAATGCCGTACACCATGGTGTAACCAATGGCGATCAGGGCATAGGTACTGCCCACGGTCAGGCCGTTGATCAGCTGCTGAATAAAGTAATAGAGGGACTCTGGCATGGCCATGACACCAATAATGCTGGGGGACTATTGCCGCCGCGCGGGCAGCAAATAAAAGGGCCTGCCAACGGAGGTTGGACAGGCCCTGGGTGGTCTTGCTTACTCGGTCATTGCGGTCTTGGTGGCGTCGGCGTGCCATTCATAGACGACAAAGTTGAAGTCTTTCAGGTCGCCCTTCTCGTCGAAGGCCAGGGTGCCTGTCGGGGTCTCGAAGCTGTTGCTGCGCAGGGCCTCGGCGACGGCTTCGGTGTCGGTGCTGTCGGCCAGCTTGATACCGTCGGCGATGACCTGGACGGCAGCGTAGGCCGGGAAGACGAAGGCGCCGGACGGGTCTTCGTTCTTGGCCTGGAACGCCTCAACCAGGTGCGCGTTGGCCGGATCCTGATCGAATGCCTTGGGCAGGGTAACCAGCAGACCTTCGGAGGCTTCGCCGGCGATGGCGGAGATGTCGGTGTTGCCGACGCCTTCCGGGCCCATGAAGCCAACGTCCAGACCCTGCTCGGCAGCCTGACGCAGAATCAGGCCCAGCTCCGGGTGGTAGCCGCCGTAATAGACGAAATCAACGCCTTCCTGACGCAGCTTGGCGATCAGCGCCGAGAAGTCCTTGTCGCCAGCAGTGATGCCTTCAAATACCGGTACTTCGATGCCGGCTTCAGTCAGGACGTCGCGCACCGCGGTGGCGATGCCTTCACCGTACTGCTGCTTGTCGTGGATGACGGCGACCTTGCTGGGTTTGACCTGCTGGGCGATGTAGTTACCGGCGGTCGGGCCTTGCAGGCTGTCCAGACCAATGGTGCGGAAGATCATCTGATAGCCGCGCTCGGTGATTTCCGGGCTGGTGGAGGCGGCGGTGATCATCAGAATGCCTTCTTCCTCATAAATGTCGGAAGCGGGCTGGGTGGAGCTGGAGCAGAGGTGACCAACGACAAAGCTGATGCCTTCGTTGACGATGCGGTTGGCAACCGCGACGGCCTGTTTCGGGTCGCAGGCGTCGTCAAACACAACCCCTTCGAGCTGGCTGCCGTTCACGCCGCCAGCCTTGTTGATCTGCTCAATGGCCATCTTGGCGCCGATAAACTGCATGTCGCCGTACTGGGCGACCGGGCCGGTGACCGGGCCGGCCAGGGCAATCTTGATGGTGTCGGCTGCCAGTGCGCAGGTGCTGGCGCCGGCCAGGGCTGCTGCGGCGATCATCTGGGAAAGTGCTTTTTTGTGTGCCATTTTCATGTCATCTGCTCGCTTGTGTTGTTATTCCGAAGTCGTGTTGGCTCGTACTTCTTTGCTAGAGAATGCAAACGCTGCGTGGAACTGTACCGGCGCAGTTTAGCAACCGCCGAGGCGGCAGGGAAAGCGGGTGTTGCACAAACCGGTTTTGTGTCCGCAAACTGCAACATTCTGTCTGTATAGCGACATGTTCGCGCTCACAACCGTGTTTTCCGGCGAATTTGCGCCTGTGGCCAGGGGCGCATGGTTTGGGCACTGTGGCGTCGGTCCGGGCTTCCCTTGTATGCTTCGGCCCGAATTAATGGGGAGGTTTACGGCAATGACAGTCTCGGATGAGGCCTACGCGGCCATTCTTGGCGCCACCGCTCAGATTGAATGGAGCGTGCTGGAGCCGCACTTTGCGCGTGGCGATCTGCTTGCTGTTGCAGCGCAGCTGGATCTGGTGGCGGTAGCGGCAGCCATGATGGAAGACAACAGTGAACGTATCAAAGGCTGGATGGACGCCGGGCAGTTGCAGGTGGCCAGCGACGCGCAGGCGGCGGACTGGGCCGAGCGTCAGCCCGACACCTTGTGGGCGGTGGTGATCCGGCCCTGGGTGCTGGTGCAGGAACGAGCGGCTTGATTGCCCGCGGCCAGCCTGAGTTACATCCTGCGCTTGCGGGGGGGGTACCCCTGAAGCGCGTATCCTCCAGCGGCTGTTTTACCCGCCGTTATCCCAATCTGGCGCGGATCCAGCCGCTCAACGCATCCACCAGCAACACCATTGCCAGCATCGCCAAGATCACGCTGGCAGCCTTGGATTGCTGGAATAGGCTGAGGGTGACGTGCAGCATCTGTCCCAGCCCGCCGGCGCCAACAAAACCAAGCACCGCCGCCATGCGGATGTTGTTTTCCCAGCGATACAGCGTGTAGGACAGCCACTGGGGTAGAACCCCGGGTAGGGTGCCGTAGACAAAGGCAGCCACGCGCCCGCTGCCAGCCTCGCGTAGCGCCTGCGCTGGCGCCGATGGGGTGTTCTCCAGCGCTTCGGCAAACAGCCGGCCCAGCACGCCGGTGGTGTGTAGCGCCAATGCCAGCGTGCCGGCAAAGGGCCCCAGGCCGGCGGCCAATACCATCAGCGCGGCCCAGACCAGCTCGGGGACTGAGCGCAGTGCATTGAGCTGCAGCCGACAGAAGGCGCGCGCGCCTGCGCCCATGCGCCCGGCAGCCAGCAGACTGAGCAGTGCCCCGAACAGGGCCGCCAACAACGTGCCGATGGCGGAGATGGCCAGCGTCTCAAGTGCGCCCCGCCACAGCTTGAGTAGCCAGGCCGGGCTGGTGTCCGGCGGGAAAAAGGCGGCGGCGTAGTCGTGCATCTGACGGCGACCGTCGGCGGTCAGTAGCGCGCTGAGATCCAGCTGCAGCCAGATGAACGACGCGGCAATGGCTGCCAGCAGCAGGCACAGAATGAAAAGGTTTCCGCCGGCGCGCTTCATGCCAGCCTCCGCCGCAGCTGCAGGCTGATCTGGTCGGCCAGCAGGACCAGCAGGAGAAAGGTCATCAGGATGCTGGCGACTTCGCCGCCGGCGAACATACGCAGGGACAGGTCGATCATCTGGCCAAGGCCGCCTGCGCCGACAAAGCCCATGACCACCGAGGCGCGCACCGCGCACTCCCAGCGGTACAGGGTGTAGGACGTCAGCTCCTGTGCCGCGTTCGGCAGCAGGCCATAGAAAAAGGCGGACAGGCGCGAGCTGCCAGCCAACAGCAGGGCGCGGGCAGGTGCCGGATCAACCGACTCCAGTATCTCGGCGTACACCTTGCCGAGCATGCCGCTGTAGGTGATGGCAATGGCCAGTACCCCGGCCGTTGGGCCGAGGCCGACCGCACGCACAAACAGCAGTGCCCAGACAATCTCCGGAATGCTGCGCAGCACCATCAAGAGTAGGCGCACCGGGTAGCGCAGGAACTGCCCGAGTACGCCTGCGCGGTCACTGAGCAGGCGTGAGACGGAGAGGGCGCGGGTGGCGAGTAGCGCGGCTGGTATGGCCAGCAGTAGTGCCAGTGTCATCCCGGCGGTTGCCATGGCCAGCGTCTCCAGCGTGGCCTTGCCGAGCAGGCGCAGAAAGTCCGCATCGCGCGCCGGCGGCCAGAACCCGGCAAGAAAGCGACCCATGGTGTCCAGGTTTTGGCTGCTGAACAGCACCTGCGGCCGAAACTCGGCGAGCTGCAGCCCCGGCCACAGCAAAGCGATCAGCAGCAGGGTGATCAACGCTCGCGGGAGAGCGGCCGGATCGCGTGACTGCCATTGGCTGCTTTGTCGGATCATCGGCTGGCTCAGCAGCGCCCGGGGCGCAGTGCGCCGGCCTGGCTGTGTGAGGTTGGCGCGGCGCTGGCCAAACTATCGTTGGCGTACAGGGCAGCCAGGTCGGCCTGGCTGACCTCGCCGCTGGCCTTGTCGAACAGCACGCGGCCATCGCGTAGGCCAAGTACTCGGGGGAAGTGACGCAGGGCCAGATCGACCGCATGCAGGCTGGCTACCAGCGGGATGCCGCGCTCGCGCGCCACCGCACCGAGCAGGCCCAGGGTGTGGTCGGCCAAGACCGGGTCCATGGCTGATACCGGTTCGTCGGCGAGCAAGAGATCGGGTTGCTGGTAGAGGGTACGAGCAATGCCGACACGCTGGAGTTGACCGCCTGAGAGCTGATCGCAGCGCTGAAACAGTTTGTCGGCCAGGTCAAGGCGCGCCAGCTCCTGTCGGGCGCCGGCGGCGTCGACGGGATAACACAGCGAGAGCAGTGCGCGCAGCAGCGACCATTGGCCCAACCGCCCGGCCAGCACCGCTGTCACCACCCGCTGGCGCGGGGGCAGGGGCGGGCTCTGATGGATCAGGCCGATGCGACTGCGCAGCCTGCGCAGGCCGCGGCCGGAGAGGCGGGAGGGCTGCTGGTCCAGCAGGCTGATGCTGCCACTGACTGGCTGCAGGCTGGTGCTCAGCAGGCGCAGCAGGGTGGTTTTACCTGCCCCGGAGGGGCCGATGATTGCCAGCTGTTCACCGGCTGCCACCTGTAGATCAATCGCTTGCAGCGCGCTCTGCCCGTTGGGGTGAGCATAACTCACCCCAGACAGGCGCAGACTCACTCCAGCAGGCCGGCAGCGCGGGCGGCTTGCTCGATGCCCTCGTAGTTCTCGGCCGCGGTGGGGATAAAGCGAGACGCGCGCTGCAGGTCGAGGATGGCCTTGTGCTCGGGGTTTTCCGGGTCCAGCGCCAGGAAAGCAGCCTTGATGCGCTCTACCAGCTCCGGCTCCAGGTCTCCGCGTACGGTCCAGTTGTAGTCATAGTAGGTTGGCGTGGTGCTGTAGACACGCACCTTGTCGGTGTCGACTTTGTTTTCTTCCAGCAGCTTGTCCCAGACCGACGAGTTGAGCACACCGGCGTCGACCTTGCCTGATTCTACCCAGGCCACGGTCGCGTCGTGGGCCCCGGAGAACCCGACGCGGCTGAAGAAGGTGTCGGGGTCGATGCCGTCCTGCTGCAGGAAGTAGCGCGGCATCAGGTGGCCGGAGGTGGATGACACCGAGCCGAAGGCAAAGCTCTTGCCCTCCAGGTCGGCGTGGCTCTGCACGGCCGGGTCAGCGGTGATAAAGGTGCTGGTAAAGACCTCATCCTGCTCGCGTTGTACCAGGGGGATGGCGTTGCCGGTGCGCAGCTTGGCTTGCACAAAGGTAAAGCCGCCAAGCCATGCCAGGTCCAGGCGCTTGGCTGCCAGCGCCTCTACGACGCCGGCATAGTCGGACACCGGCTGAAAGACCACCGGCATGCCCAGCTCGGCTTCCAGATATTGGCCCAGCGGCTCGAACTTGCGCTGCAGCTCGGTGGGCGCCTCATCAGGGATGGCGGAGACCCGCAGGGTGGTGGTCTCGGCCTGGGCCGTGGCGGTGAACAGGGTGGCGACAGACAGGCACAGGCCGGCCAGCAGCGCCGTGGGGCGATTGCGTGTGGACATGGTTTTTCTCCGGTTCAATAGCGGATGACTCGGGCCCGAGGTCCACTCGAGCGAGGTGTGTGCAGAGTGTAGTGAAAAAAGCGGCCCGGGCGAAGCAGAGTGTTTTGCCGTATCGCCTATACTGGCCGACCATTTCTGCGGAGGACAGGCCATGAGCTGGCCCCTGGCTGCCAATTTGTCGTTGTTGTTTCCTGAACTGCCCCTGACAGAGCGTGTTGCCGCTGCCCGGCAAGCGGGCTTTGACGGGGTCGAGATCCAGTTTCCCTATGACACGCCAGCTAAACAGCTGGCGTCTGCGCTGGCTGCCGCAGAGCTGCCGCTGGTGCTGATCAATCTGCCGGCGGGCGACTTTGTCCAGGGCGGGCCAGGGCTCGCTGCTGTGCCGGCGCGCCAGGCCGAGTTTGATGCGGCCCTGGCCCAGGCACTGAGCTACGCTGCCGAGGCGCACCCCCAGCGGATCAACGTGTTGCCCGGGCGCCAGGCCGAGGGTGTTGAGCGCGCCAGCGCACTGGACTGTCTGGTTGCCAACCTGCGGCGCACCGCCGATGCCTTCGCCGAGCTCGGGATCGGCGTGTGCTGCGAGGCAATCAACCGGCTGGATATCGAAGGCTTTCTGATCTCGGGTTCAACCGAGTTGGCCGAGCTGATCGCCGAGGTGGATCACCCCAACTGCAGCGCGCAGTTGGACTTCTACCATATGGCACGCATGGGTGAAGCGTTGCCGGCCTCGGTCGCTGTGCTGGCCGGGCGCATCGGGCATGTGCAGTTTGCCGATGTGCCCGGTCGCGGGGCGCCCGGCAGTGGTGAGATGGATTTTGAGGCGGCGTTAAACGCACTACGTCAGGCGGGCTATGAGGGTTGGCTGGCGGCTGAGTACCGACCGGCGGTTGCGGCTGAGGCTGCGGAGCTGCAGTGGCTCGTTCAGTGGCGTCAGCAGGGTTGGGCCAAGGCTGGAGAAGCCTGAACACGGGCTGCTGCGGTCAAACGCCCGGGCCGCAGCGCACCTCGCGGGCGGTCGCCAGCTTTTTGCCGCTGGCATCCAGCAGCCAGCCAGCAGGCTGCCAGCCCCGTCGTGAGGCATGGAACTGATAGTGCTGCCCTGCTGCAAAGTCGGCGTATTCGACGGCAAGAATGCAGCGCCGCTCGCCCGTGCTGAAGCTGCCACTGACGTCGCCACCGCCGCCGGGCACCTCGAAAAACAGCCGTACCTCGAGGCGGTGCTCGCCAGGCTTCAGGTCGGGGAACTGCAGGCCACGTACCGGCTCACCGTCCAGGCGAGAGGCCTGTACCCGGTTGGCAGCTTCGGTCTTCAGGCTAACGCGGGCGTGCGCGTTGTCCAGCGGTGGCAGTGGGGCAGCTGCGCAGGCAGATAGCAGCACAGTCAGTGGCAGGGAAAGCAGGGATTTCAAATTCAGCGGACTCCGTTGAGGCTTTCCATACGCAGCGCCCGTTCGATATCCAGGCCGATGATCAGTACGCCAACGATGGCGTCGGTTTGTGGGTGGCGAACGCTGGTGCTGATATGGAGCTGATAACGCTGGGTTGACTGATCGTACGCCAACTGCCCCATGTAGGGGCGGTCGGTAGTGGCAAAAAAGGGCTCGGCAAACTTGGCCTCATCGCCTTGCCAGTAGTCGGTGGTCAGGTTGCTGACGGCGACGTTCAGCCCCTGCTGGTCGGTCAGCAGTATTTCACTGATCAGGCCTTCATGTTCTGCCTGGCGCGCGCGCAGCCAGTCGGCGACCGCGTTGTTGAGCACACTGTCGATCAGCGGCCCGCTGCCGTTCGCCTGCTCCTGTTGCCACTGTTTATCGCGGGCGTGGATCTGCGGCATGCTGAGCTGGTTGTGCTGGCTGTTGTGCTGTAGGACGGCATCGAGCAGGCGCGGTTCCTGTTTCCAAGGGCTGAAAAGCTCTGCATACAGCTGCTGCAAACGCTCGCGCTCATCGGCCTGTAGTACACCGATTTCCGGCAGGCAGCCGAATACCTGCTGGTTGAACTGATCAAGAAAGCCTGGGTGGCGTGCAAGATAACGGTTGGAGAAGTAAACGCCGAGCGTGGTGTAGCGCTGAAATCGCGCATGCCGTGGACGCAGTACGGTCGGTTGGCGGGTCAGTTCAATGCGCAGGGTTTGCTGGTCCGCGAGGAAGGCGTCAATGCGGCCGCGCTGCAGCAGTTGTAGCAGTTGGCTGGTGCTGCTCACCAGCGGCTCCACGCGGTAGCCTTGCTGCTGCAGCCAGTTAGCCTCGTTGCTGCCGCGGATACCCGCGACACGGAGCGGCGCGCGTCCGCCATCGGCGTTCAGTGGCACGGGCTGGTTGCTGTACCAAAACCATTTTTCCAGTGCCAGCGGTGCCGACAGGGTGGCAAAGCTGCTGGCCCTGTTCATGCTGGTAGCGGAAAAAAAACCGTCTGCCTTGTCATCACTGACCTCATGGATAGCGCGCTCCCAAGGCAGCACGCGAATCTCGTACTGCAGATTCATTGCCTCGAAGATGCAGGCCAGTGCCGTCACCGAGCTGCCGCTCAGACGGTCCCCTTCACGCACCTGATAGGGCGGAAAAATATCCGTGTTCAGGCGTAGCGGGGCAGCGCCAGCGAGGCCGTTGGTGAGCATCAGCAGAAAGAGCAGCAGGGCGCGAAGCATGAAAGACGTCCTTGGGCAGTCAGGCTTTGTTAAGGAGGCACTGATTAATTCCACACGCCTTAACTATAGGGTATGAACCGGTGTTCATAAACCGGATTGCTGGCAGTTGATCAAGCGTACCGATAGCACTGGCAGGAAGGGAGTTGGCGATGCATGATATTCACCCTGTTTATTATCAACCAGTCTGCCCATCACGCAGACAGTGGAGGAGGCTCGCATGCAACAACTTCAGGGCAAGGTGGCGGTTATCACCGGCGGTGGTAGCGGTCTGGGACGTGAGTTGGCGCTATGCTGCGCGGCACGCGGCATGAAGCTGGTGCTGGGCGACGTAGACGAAAACGGCATGCAGGAAACCCTGCGCCTGGTCGAGGCGCAAAGCCCGGGCACCGAAACGGCCACCATGCGCCTGGATGTCTCCAAGCTGGAGCAGTTGCAGGCGCTGGCGGAGCTGTGCACCTCGCGCTTTGGCGCAGCTCACGTGCTGTTCAATAACGCCGGCGTGAGCGTTGGCGGCGCGGCCTGGGAAAACACCGTCGATGACTGGGAATGGGTCATGGGTGTCAACCTGTATGGCGTAGTCTGGGGCGTCAAGGTGTTTACCCCGATCATGCTGGAGCAGGGTGAAGGTCATATCGTTAACACTGCCTCGGCGGCGGGTTGGGTGAATGGCCCGAACATGTCGGTGTACAACGTGACCAAGCACTCGGTGGTGGCGCTGTCCGAAACTCTGGCGCTGGACCTGCGTGACGCCGGTGCCAATGTCGGTGTGACTTGCCTGTGCCCGGCGTTCTTCCCCACCGGTATTCACGAGTCGGCGCGTAACCGCCCGGCAGACAAGGGTGATACCGTTGAGCTGAGCGAAACCGCGCTCAAGCGTGCCGAGCTGACCAAGGCGGCGATTCAGAAAGGCCGGATTCAGGCGTCTGATATTGCCGAGATGACGGTCAAGGCGGTGGAAGAGGATCAGTTCTATGTCTTCCCGCATCGCAAGATCAAGCAGCTGATCGGTCTGCGTGCGCAGGCAGCAGCCGATGAGAAGACCGTTTTCGATTCGATGAATCCGTAACGCTCTGCTGGTTGCAGAAGAACCCCGGCGCTCTCGCCGGGGTTTTTTATTGTCAGCCTGCCAGCGCCAGACGTTGCTGGCTGCTGGTCGCTGGTGCTTGCAGCACAAAACGCTCGACAGCCGCGCGCATGTCCTGCCAGGCGGTCTTGTGTTCCATATCCAGAAAGTGACCGGTGTGGGCAATGCCGATGAACGCGGCGTTGGGCGCCAGGTCGGCAAAATGCCGTGCGTCTGCCGGTCCGGTGTACCTGTCCCACTCGCCGTTGATAAACAACAATGGAATGTCGATGTTGCGCACGCAGCGCATGTACTGACCGGCGTCCAGCTCCAGCACCTGGCGGATATGAAACAGCATCTGGCCGTACTCGTGTTCGTCCAGACTGCTGACATGACGGAAGTTGCAGCGCTTGTAGAGCGACGGTAGATGCTCGCCAATGGTCTCGTTGATCAGCTCGCCGATCGCCTGGCGGTTGCAGGTGGCCAGATGGGTCTTGCCGCGTGCGAGATAATCTTGCATGGCCGGGTTGAGCACCGGCGCAAAGGAGGTCACCACAGCCCGGCGAATCCGCGCAGGGCGCTGCGCCAAGGCCAGCATCGCCGCGACGCCGCCCCAGGAAAAAGACATCAGATGATCGGCGCGAAAGTGCTCGATCAGATCCAGCAAAATCAGTGCTTCGTCTTCCTTGCCAATCAGCGGCAGGTTGGGGTTGTGGGCTCGCGAGTGGCCGCTGTAGGGCTGGTCAAACAGGACCACGTTGAACAGTGGCTGCAGGTAGCGCAGGGTCTGGCCGAAGGAGGCGGCGGTGGCCAGTGAGCCATTGACCAGGATGATGGTCGCCTCGGTCTCGGTATTGGGGTAGAACCAGGTGTGCACCTTCAAGTCACGGTGCACGCGAATAACGGCTTTCTCAGCGTACATGGGCACCTCGGTGTCAGTCGGTCAGCGCACGCCGATGGCGCGCAGGTCAGAATCGACACCAGCTAACCCCAGACAGATGACAGCGACGTGTCACCGGAGCGCCGTTCAGGCGATCTTCACGGGGTTGTCATCTGTTGCAGGCAGGAGGTCAGCGCGCAGGTCCAGTCGGGTTGGGCGATACCGCATTCGCGTTGCAGGCGAGTGCAGTCCAGAACCGTTGATGCAGGGCGCTGCGCAGCGGTGGGATACTCGGCGGTAGTCAACGGTGTAAGCTTGGGCGCCTGCTTGAGCAGGCCCAGCTGCACCGCGTTGGCGAAGATGCGTTGGGCAAAGTCGTACCAGCTGCAGGGCGGGTTGCCGCTGTAATGGAAAACCCCGTGAGCGTCGGGCAGATCTGCCAGTTTCCACAGGGTTTGGGCGATGGCCTGCGCGGGTGTCGGCCCCCCGGTCTGATCGCAGACGATGCCCAGCTGCTGGCGCTCGGCGCCGAGGCGCAGCATGGTTTTGACAAAGTTGTTGCCGTGTACGCCGAACACCCAGCTGGTGCGCAGCACCAGCGCCTGCTCACCCAGGGCCAGTGCCGCCTGTTCGCCCGCCAGCTTGCTGGTGCCGTAGACGTTAAGCGGCTTGCAGGGGGCGTCTTCTGTTAGCGGGGCGCCTGTGCCTCCAGCGAAGACATAGTCGGTGGACAGCTGAAACAGCCGTGCGCCAATGGCACCGGCTGCCGCGCTCAGGTGCTCGACGGCGCTGGCGTTGATGGCGAAGGCGCGTTCGGGGTCGCTCTCGGCGCGGTCTACGGCGGTGTAGGCAGCGGCGTTGATGATCAGCTCGGGACGCCATTGGCTCAGCAACTGGCTGATCTGCTGCGGCTCGCTCAGGTCCAGCTCATGGGAGGTGGGCGCCAGGCACTCAATGCCCTGCGGCTGGCAGGCCAGCAGGGCATGGCCGACCTGCCCGCTGGCACCGGTGACGAGTACGCGCATCAGCTCTGGCTACCTTCCAGCAGGGTTTGCAGTGTGGGGTTCTGGCGGTCTTTGTCAGACAGCTTTGGCTCGCTGACGGGCCAGTCGATTGCCAGGGCCGGATCATTCCACAGCACACCGCCTTCGTCCTGCGGCTGGTAGTAGTCAGTGCATTTGTACTCGAAGTCGGCTATCTCGCTGAGCACGCAAAAGCCATGGGCGTAGCCCGGCGGTACCCACATCTGCAGGTGGTTGTCGTCTGAGAGAATGGCCGAGGCGTGCTGCCCGCAGGTCGGTGAGTCCGGGTTGATATCCAGTACCACGTCGAACACGCAGCCGCGGCTGACCCGCACCAGCTTGCCCTGCGGACGGCTGCGCTGGAAATGCAGGCCACGCAGCACTCCGCGTGCCGAGCGGGAGTGATTGTCCTGCACAAAGGGCTGGGTAATGCCCAGCGCTGCGTAGCGCTCGGTCTGAAAGGTTTCAATAAAGAAGCCTCGGCTGTCGCCGAACACCCGAGGCTCCAGGATCAGCACGCCGGGCAGGGCGGTTTCGCGTACCTTCATGGCTTGCCGTCCTGCTGCAGCAGACGCAACAGGTACTGGCCGTAGCCCGTTTTGCTCAGGGCGCTGGCCTCGGCGCGCAGAGCCTCGGCGCTGAGCCAGCCCTGACGGTAGGCAATTTCCTCCAGGCAGGCAACTTTCAGGCCCTGCCGCGCCTCGATGGTCTGCACAAAGGAGCTGGCGTCCATCAGCGAGTCGTGGGTGCCGGTGTCCAGCCAGGCGAAGCCGCGCCCCAGCAGGCTGACGTTGAGGTCGCCGCGCTCCAGATACGCCATGTTCACGTCGGTGATTTCCAGTTCGCCCCGGGCGGATGGTTTGATGCCGCGGGCGATCTCGATCACGTCGTTGTCATAGAAATACAGGCCGGTGACGGCGTAATTGGATTTGGGCTGGGCCGGCTTTTCTTCAATCGATACCGCCATGCCCTGCTCATCAAATTCGACCACACCAAAGCGTTCGGGGTCGCTCACGTGGTAGCCGAACACGGTGGCGCCGCTGCGGCGCTGGGCCGCTTCGTTGAGCATGGCGCTGAAGCCGTAGCCGTAGAAGATGTTGTCGCCCAGAATCAGGCACACGTTGCTGTCACCGATGAACTCCTCACCGATCAGAAAGGCCTGGGCCAGCCCGTCGGGAGAAGGTTGCTCGGCGTAGCTGAGGTGAATACCAAAGTCGCTGCCATCGCCCAGCAGGCTGCGAAAGTTGGGCAGGTCATGCGGGGTGGAGATGATCAGAATCTCGCGGATGCCGGCCAGCATCAGCACCGACAGCGGGTAATAGATCATCGGCTTGTCGTAGATCGGCAGCAGCTGCTTGGAGATGCCGCGGGTAATCGGGTGCAAGCGCGTGCCGGAGCCGCCGGCCAGTATGATGCCTTTCATGATCGCATCCTGTTGTTGGAATCAGTCCTGAGTATGGCCCAAGCGCCCCAACTGATAACTGCCGCTGAGCACGTTCTGCCACCACGGGCGGTTAAGCAAATACCATTCCACGGTCTTGCGAATGCCGCTTTCAAAGGTCTCCTGCGGTGTCCAGCCGAGTTCGCGCTGTATTTTTGACGCATCAATGGCGTAGCGGCGGTCGTGCCCCGGCCGATCCTTGACGAAGGTGATCAGCTCGCGGTAGCTGGCAAGCCCTGCCGGGCGCTCATCCGCCGCCAGTTCGTCGAGCAATTGGCACAGGGTGTCGACGACCTCGATATTGCGTTTTTCGTTGTGCCCGCCAATGTTGTAGGTCTCCCCCACGGCGCCCCGGGTGGCCACCTCGATCAGGGCGCGGGCGTGATCCTCGACGTACAGCCAGTCGCGCACCTGGCCGCCGTCACCGTAGACCGGCAGCGGTTTGCCTTGCAGGGCGTTGAGGATCATGTGCGGAATCAGCTTTTCCGGAAAGTGATAAGGCCCGTAGTTGTTGGAGCAGTTGGTCACCACCACAGGCAGGCCAAAGGTGCGCTGCCAGGCGCGGACCAGGTGATCTGACGCCGCCTTGCTGGCAGAGTAGGGCGAGCTGGGGGCGTAGGCGGTGGTTTCGGTAAAGAGATCGTGTTCGCCCTCAAGGTCACCGTACACCTCGTCGGTAGATACATGATGAAAGCGAAAGGTCGCGCGGCGCTCGGCTGGCAGGCTCAGCCAGTATTCGCGGCAGGCTTCCAGCAGGCTGTAGGTGCCGACGATGTTGGTCTGGATGAATTCGCGCGGCCCGTCGATGGAGCGGTCAACGTGCGATTCGGCGGCCAGGTGCATGACAATATCCGGTTGAAAGTCGTGCAGCAGCGCGCTCATGGCCGTCTGATCGCCGATATCCTGGCGGGCAAAGCGGTAGCGGGGTGACTGCTCGACCGGGGCCAGCGACTCCGGGTTGCCTGCGTACGTCAGTTTGTCGACGTTCAGCACCTGATGCGCTGTACTGGTAATCAGGGTGCGGATGACCGCAGAGCCGATAAAACCGGCGCCGCCGGTGATCAGAAGTTTGAGGGGGCTGGGGTGCTGGCTGGCTGGCAAGATAATTGCCTCCTATACGGAATCGAGCGCCTGGCGTCAGGTTTTGGTCAGGTGCGGTGTTGTTTGTACACACTCAGGGATTGTTGGTAGATGATCGGGCGATGTAAAGGCATAACTGGAGCGCGGCCGTGTTAAGCGTCAATCGGTTCGAGCCGCAGCCGCAGGATCGGCTGTTCAACTCCGAAGCGTTCTTTCGGCTGCATGCGCCTGATTGCGCGTTCTACTTTCAGTGGATGCTCAAGGGCCGGGTCGCCATGTGTCTGCATGTCAGCGAGGTTGCAACGGCGCAGGTTCGCTCGCCACGGCGCGGCACCTTTGGTGCCGTCAGTTTTTTTGAGGACGTGGCGCTGCCCGAGCTGGAGGCCTTTTTGCTGGGGGTGACGCGCTTTTTGCAGCAGCAGGGCATCCGCCGCCTGGAGTTGCTGTTGCCGCCGGCCGCGCATGCTGACGAGCGGGTGGCCGAGCAACACTTTGTGCTGCGCTCGCTGGGCTTCAGCGAAACCCTCTGTGATGTGAACTACGCCATCAGCGTGGATGAGCGTCCGCTGTCGCAGCGGCTGAATTATGCCAACCGTAAACGCTTGAACAAGTGTGTGCGTGACGGGTTCAGCGCAGGGCCGATGGACGCCAGCTCGCTGGCTGAAGTCTACGAGCTAATCCAGCGCAATCGGCAGAGCAAGGGCTACCCCATGACCATGACGCTACCGCAGCTGTCCGAGATGCAGACACTGTTCCCGGCTCAGGTGCTGCTGTACGGCTGTCATGCCGGCGACACCCTCGCTGCTGCGGCGCTGTGTCTGCAGGTGTCGCCTGCCGTACTTTACGTTTTTTATTGGGGAGACGACGCTCAGTTCTCTGGTTACAGTCCTGTCACCTTACTGGCGGATGCCATCTACAGCGACTGTCAGCATAAGGGCGTTGCCTTGCTGGACATTGGCACGGCCAGTGAGGATGGGCAGGCGAATCAGGGGCTGATTCGTTTCAAGCGCGGCCTGGGCTGCGAGGCATCATTGAAATTCAGACTGGAGAAGATCCTTGAGCCGTGACTTGCAGCAGTATCAGCAGGAATATCATGCCTTGCCCTTTGAGGCGACGCAGCTTAGCTACCGCCGGCGCGTGGTACTTGAGCAACTGGCCGCTCGCGCGCCCGAGCATGTGCTGGAAGTGGGCTGTGGCCTGCGCCCATTGTTTTGCGAGGTAGAGCCGTTTAGCTCCTTCACCGTGGTTGAACCGGCCAGTGAGTTTGCTGCCCATGCTCGCCAACTGGCTGGTGATGACGGGCGGGTGCGGATCATTGAGCAACGGCTGGAAGAGGCGGTTGACCAGATCGAGCAAAAACCGGACATGATTATCGTCAGCAGCCTGCTGCACGAGGTCGAGAACCCGCAGAGGCTGCTTTCAGCGGTACGCGCGCTGTGCCACGCCGAGACGCTGGTGCACGTCAACGTGCCGAATGCCTACTCACTGCACCGCTTGCTGGCGGTCGAGATGGGCTTGATTGCCGACCCGTTCGAGCGCTCGGCAACCCAGGCGCGAATGCAGCAGCACAGCACCTTCTGTCAGGCGTCGCTCACGACGCTGCTCGAATCTGCCGGCTTTGTCGTGCAGGACAGTGGCAGTTTCTTCATCAAGCCCTTTACCCATGCACAGATGCAGCAGCTGTGCGAGCAGGGGGTGCTGACCGAGGCGCACCTTGAGGGGTTGTTCAGGCTGTGTCGGCGCTTACCGGAATTCGGCTCGGAGATCTATGCCAATGCCAAACGCAGCTGATGTTATTTTATTGGGCAACAATCTCGCGTTAATGGTCGCTGCGCGGGAGCTGGCTGCACAGGGCCAGTCGGTTGTCATGCTAAGCGATGGCAAGCGCCCCGGCGCACACTTCACCGGTATGCGGGTGGAGAACCATGACTTTGATATCGGCATGGTGCTGTTCGAGCAGGTTGAGCGCGGTGAGCAGGCGCTGGATGTCGACAGTTACCACCCGGAGCAGCGCAACGACTGCGCGCGCTTTGCCCGGCTGGTCAGCGAATACGTCGAACAACTGGTGGACACGGTCCCGGTGCCGACGCCGTCGGTATACCTGGACGGCCAGCGTCACCCGGACTTTGTGATTGCCAATCGGCTCGATTACTTCGCCTCCAGCGAGCGTCGCGCAGATCTTGCTCAGGCCCTGCTGGCGCTGCCCGATCCGGGGCCGTTGCACGCGTCCCGCAAGCTGGCCCCCGACTATCAGGGTGTCGGTTATGCCGAGGCTTCCCTGGCAAATCACGGTGAGCCGTTGCACGCGCTCTTCGAGTTGCTGGCCAACAAGATTACCTATCGCTCCACGCGAGACATTCTTGCGCCCTGGCATCGGCTGGCCTGGTTACCGCTGTATTACCCGCAGACACTGCAGGCCGCGGTACGGGGTGATGTTTCAGGTTTGCCGGAATACCCCTTCCGCGCGGCTCGTGAGGGCTTTACCGGTGCTCTGGTTCGAGAGCTGCTGCAGGCAATGCGCGAGGCTGGTGTCCAGGTTGTGGATGATAACGTGCAGTCGTTGGCGCCTGCTGCCCAGGGGTTGTCCATCACGACGGGTGACGGCCAGCAGTGGGTTGCCCCGAGGGTTGTCATGGGGCTAGCGCAGGGGCGGGCCGGCGAGTTGCTGGGAGTTGACCACGCGCCTCCCAAGGGAGCGTCGGTCTGTATTCTGTTTGGCTTGATTGAGCGCGAAAAGCTGCGGCAGTACGACAGCTGCTTGCTGGTGCTGGATGCAGAGCGGGCAATCTATCGGCTGAGCAACCAGGATGTGGCTGCCGGCACGCAGGCGCCAGTATGTCGTGTCACCGTCGAGTTCAACCCGACCTATGCGGCGCAGCTGTACCCCGATCAGGATCAGGCGGGTTTGCTGCAGCGTGTCAGCCAGGAGCTGGTCGCCCTTGGTGTTATTGACGCCGCCGAGGATTTTCGCGTGTTGCGCCGTATTCAGGCGGATGGTGCCTTGCCCTTCGCTGATCAGGCGCTGCTGGACTACAGCGCGCTGCTGCGTCAGGCCGCTGCCGACTGGCCGGGCGTGGAGCTGACCGCCGGCCTGCTGGGCATGGGCGTGTCTTCTTTCAATGATCAGATCATTCAGGGGCTGAAGCTGGCCCGGAACGGGAGCAAGTCATGAGCGACTCACTGCAAAGCCTTGAGCAGATTGCGCAGAGCTACCACCTGAGCGAGGACGTGCCCGACCGTTTTATCGAGACGGCCTGTCAGCATTATTGCTGTGACTGGATTGCCGGACATCTGCAGGGCGCGCGCAATGTGCTGGAGCTGGGCTATGGCGATGGCATTACCCTGGCGCGCCTGAGTCCTCTGGTGGAGCACTATCGCGTGCTTGAGGGCGCGGAAAGTCTGGTGCGCAAAGTGCGCGCCGAGCAGCCCCGGGTTGACGTTCTGCATCAGCTTTTCGAGCAGCATCACGTTGACCAGCCTTACGACCGGGTACTGGCTCTGCACGTGCTTGAGCACGTCGATGACCCGGTCAGCCTGCTTAAGCACATGGCCGGCTGGATGGGGCCTGACTCTGAGATGATCATCGTTGTGCCCAATCGTGAATCCCTGCATCGCCGTCTGGCGGTACTGATGGGGTTGCAACCGGAGCTCGATACCCTGAGTGCGCGCGACAAGGTGGTGGGGCATCAGCGGGTTTATGATCTTGCGGGCCTGACTGCCGACCTTCAGGCGGGTGGCTTTGAGGTTGTTGAAAGCAAGGGGTTCTTCCTGAAAACCCTGCCTAATTCGATGATGCTGGACTACAGCGATGCGCTGATCGCCGGGCTCAATGAGGTGGGCGAGCAACTGCCAGCCGAGCTACTGGCGAATCTTGCCGTGCGCGTGCGTCTTGCCTCGGGTCGCCCTGTCTGATGGCCGAGCTACGCGTTCCCTTTCTTGATCTTCGGCGACTCAACGCTCCCTTTCTGCCGGCCATTCAACAGGCCATGGAGCGGGTGATGGCGTCGGGTTATTACCTGCTTGGCGAAGAAGTTGCCGGCTTCGAGCGCGAATTTGCAGCCTACTGCGGCGTGAGCCGAGCGGTGGGGGTCGCTAACGGGCTGGACGCCCTGACCCTGGTGCTCCGTGCCTGGAAAGAACTGGGGCTCTTGCGCGATGGTGACGAGGTCATATTGCCGGCTAACACCTATATCGCCACGGTGCTCGCAGTCAGCGCCAATGGGCTGGTGCCTGTGCTGGTGGAGCCAGACGCTGCATCGTTCAACATCAGCGTCGATGGCGTGCTCAAGGCGCTGAGCGTGCGCAGCCGGGCGATCATTGCCGTGCATCTGTACGGTCAACTGGTTGATATGCCTGCACTGATGGCGCTGGCGCGCGAAAATGGCCTGCTGGTACTGGAAGATGCCGCTCAGGCCCACGGCGCCACGCTGGATGGCCGTCGCGCGGGTAGCTGGGGTGATGCCGCCGGATTCAGTTTCTATCCCGGCAAGGTGCTGGGGGCGATGGGGGATGCCGGCGCGGTGCTGACGTCGGACGAGCGCGTGGCGGAGGTGGTGCGCACGCTGGCCAACTATGGCTCCAGCGAGAAATATGTCTGCCCGATGCAGGGCTGCAACAGTCGCATGGATGAGCTGCAGGCTGCGATACTGCGTATCAAGCTGGCTGCGCTTGAGCAGGAGCTGCAAGGGCGCCGAGATGCGGCGCTGGCCTATCGACAGGGTATCGTCAATCCGGCGTTGCTCCCGCCGCAGGGTTCGTTGAATGAGCACGCCTGGCATCTGTATGTGGTGCGCTGCCAGCAGCGCGACCGCTTGCAGCAGCATCTGGCTGCGGCAGGTGTTGGCAGCCTCATTCACTATCCGATACCGCCTCATCGCCAGGGCGCCTATGCCGGTCTTGGGCACGGCCCTTTGCCGCTGACCGAAACCTTGGCAGATACGGTTCTGAGTCTGCCCATCTATGCTGGAGTGGACACACAGCTGGTGATAGACGCCTGCAACAGCTTTGCAGGGCCTGCCTGGCGCGCATAACAAGAAGGGAGAACAACCCATGGCGATCCAAGACTGTCGTCTCATAGAGTTGCCGCAAGTACACGATCAGCGAGGCAACCTGACCTTTGTGGAAGGAGGGCGCCATGTGCCCTTTGATATCCAGCGGGCCTACTATCTTTACGATGTGCCTGCCGGGTCTCACCGTGGCGGGCATGCCCATCGCGGGCTTTACCAGTTGCTTATTGCCATGTCGGGCAGTTTCGATATCACCTTGGACGACGGATTCGAGAATAAGAAATTTCATCTCGCGCGGCCGCATTACGGCCTGCTGATTACGCCGATGGTGTGGCGGGAGATGGATAACTTTTCCGGTGGCTCCGTGTGCATGGTGCTGGCCTCTGCCCATTACGACGAGGCCGACTACTACCGCGACTATGACCAGTTTTGCGCGG
Source organism: Pseudomonas abyssi (assembly GCF_002307495.1). Classification (GTDB taxonomy): domain Bacteria; phylum Pseudomonadota; class Gammaproteobacteria; order Pseudomonadales; family Pseudomonadaceae; genus Halopseudomonas; species Halopseudomonas abyssi. The sequence goes on from NZ_NTMR01000003.1 coordinate 250,568, forward strand.
CGGCACGCGCCGCTGCGCCGTGACCATGGCCAATGACCTGCAAGACCGTAAGCGCGGTGAGCAGGCGAGCCACCAATCAGGATATCCCATGCACGTTGAAACCCCTGTAGCAGTCTCCGTTGTTGTCATGTCCTACAACAATGCCCGTTTCATTGGTGAGACTATCGAGTCGGTGCTATCCCAGCAGGATGTGGCGCTGGAGCTGATCATCGTGGACGACTGTTCCAGCGACGACTCTCTCGAGGTGGTGCGGCGCTACCAGTCAGACCCGAGGCTTGCGCTGGAGGTCAACACCGAGAACCTGGGGCAAACTGGCAACTTCAACAAGTGCGTCCGGTGCGGCACGGGCCGCTATGTCGTGGTACTTGGGTCTGACGATATCCTCTACCCGGGCCACTTGAGCGCGCTGGTGGAGGCGCTGGACGCCGATCCCAAGTTATCGCTGGCCTATACCCAGTGCACCTGGATCGACGAGGCCGGCAAGGTTCTGCAGCATATCGACCATCGCGGGCACCCTGCGCACTCCTACTCGGGTGGGCGCGACGAGGTCGTTGATCTGCTGACCTTCGATAACTACATCACGCCGTCTACGGTCATGCTGCGGCGCAGCATGCTCGATGACATGCGCTTGTCCGAGGGCGTGTATGCCCAGGAGGGCATGCTGGCCGGGGATTGGGAGCTGTGGATCAGGGTGGCGCGCCACAACCCGGATTTTGCCTTTGTCCGGCGTGCGTCGGTTGGTTACCGTATTCATGGCAATCAGGTTTCCCAGGATTTTTACCGCTCGGAGCGGCCGCTGTGGGAGCACCTGCATATTCTCGAACTGAACCTTGCCGACCCGCAGGTCAAGCCGCGCCTGCAAGCCGCCGCCGAGCGGGTGTGGGCGTTGGTGGAGGGGCGTATGTCGCGCTTCTCGGCCGAGGTGCTCGACAAGTACCGGGAGGATATCGACCGGGTGCGTGGGCAGCTGTTTGGCTACGCGGCCGCCGCCGACACCGACACCGACACCGACCAATGCCTGTTCTCGATCATCCTCACCACCTACAACCGGCCGGCGATGCTGGTCGATGCATTGCGCAGCGTCGCCGCGCAGACGTTGCGCGACTTTGAGGTGATCCTGGTCAACGACCACGGCGAGCCGGTAGAAGCGCTGCTCAAGGAATTCGATTTTCCGCTCACCTATCTGTATCAGGGTCGCAATCAGGGGCTGTCGGCTGCGCGTAACGCCGGCCTGGCGTTGGCCCGGGGCCGCTACGTCTGTTATCTGGATGACGATGATTTCTACGCGCCGCAGCATCTCGAGACACTGGCCGGCGCCTTTGAAAACGCCGGTGATGCCGTTGTTTACACCGGCGTTGAATATGTCGCCGAACGCGTGGAGGACGGTGTGCGGGTGGAGCTGTCCCGGCAAACGCCCTTCGAGCACGAGCGTTACGACCGTGAGCGGCTGTTTATTCACAACTATATTCCAGTCAACACTTGGGCCCATCCGCGCGCTCTGCTGCAAGGCGTGGGGCAGTTCGACACCGGCCTGACTGCCTTTGAGGACTGGGATCTGTTGCTGCGTTTGGCTGCGCGCTACCCGCTGGTTCACGTGCCTGAGGTTACCGCCGAGGTGCGCACCCGTGAGGGGGGCAGTGACGGCGATGATCATATGCTCAGTCGTGAACGTGAGCGCTTTGCCTCGCTGTATCAGGAAATGTATCGGCGCCATTCCGACCTGGGCAGTGAGCGGGTGCGTAAGGGCAGGGCTGTCCAGTTGCGCAGTCTTGGCGTGGTCGCCAAGGGTGATCCAACGCCGGTGCGTACCTGGCTGTCGGCGCGCAAGCTGACAGCGCCGCAGCAGCGCCTGGCCAACGACTACGTGACGGCGCACCGCGACGATAGCGCGCGGCTGACGGTGATACTGCTGGATCTGGCGGGCGACGCAGCCTTGCGGCAGCGGTCGCTGGACTCGCTTGTTGTGCAGGTCGACGCCGGCAATGTCGTCATGCAGGTGATGAGTGTCGATGCCGCGCCCGCGGATTCGGCCGTGGCCTGGACCCAATGCTCCGAGCAAGACTGGCCGGCTCAGCTCAATGCGCAGCTCGCCCAGCTGGACTGCGACTGGGTGATGTTGCTGCAGGCAGGGGACGAGCTGATCGCCAGTGGCCTGCAGATGTTGTCACTGGAGCTGCTGGCCAACCCTGATTGCCGCGCCATTTTTGCCGATGCGTTGTTCCGTCAGGACGGCAGTGACTACGGCGCTGCGCTGCGTCCTGACTTCAACCTCGACTATCTGCTCAGCTTCCCGCGCGGGTTGTCGGCCAACTGGCTGTTCCGGCGTGAAGCCTTGTTGTCGCTCGGCGGCTTTGCCGAGGAGGCGCACGAGATCATTGAACTGGATGCCATTCTGCGCCTGATCAACCAGCAGGGTGGCATTGGACTGGGGCATGTGCCCGAGCCGCTGGTGCTCAGTGACGCGCCGGTACTCAGTGACTCGGCGGCCGAGCGAACCGCGGTGTTGCGTCATGTGCAGGCGCGTGGCTACGAACATGCGCAGGTGCAGGCAGTGAGGCCTGGGCAGTATCGCGTTGATTACGGCCATGTCGAGCAGCCATTGGTATCGGTGGTGGTTATTGTCCAGGACCAGATGGCCGCCGCGCAGCGCTGTGTCATGAGCCTGCTGGAGCATACGCGCTATCCGCACTACGAGATTCTGCTGATCGACAACGCCAGTGAGCAGGCCGCTACCCTGGAGTGGCTGCAGTCGATCGAGGCGATGGCCAGCGAGCGACTTAAGGTGCTGCGCACGCCTGAGCGCCTGACTTACAGCGATTTGTGCAACCAGGCGGCGCTGAATACGCTGGGTGAGTACCTGCTGCTGCTACGCGCCGAGGTGGCGGTGCTGGATGCCGGCTGGCTGGATGCGCTGATGAACCACGCGCTGCGCCCAGAGGTGGGGGCGGTAGGGCCGAGACTGGTGGACTCCGACGGCAAGATTACCCATGCGGGCCTGATCCTCGGCTTGCGCGGGCCGGCATCAAGCCCCTTCGTTGGTGAGGCAGCTGACGCGCCCGGTTACATGCAGCGTCTGCAGGTAGACCATAATCCCAGTGCCCTCGGCGATGCCTGCCTGTTGGTGCGCAAGTCTGTCTTCGTTGAGCTGGGTGGGCTGGATGCCGGTGCCCTGGATGGCCAGGCGGCGGTGATTGATTTTTGCCTGCGCCTGGCTGACGGGGGGCACCTGCTGGTCTGGACGCCGTCCGCTACGCTGCTGCATGCCTGCGAGCCGGGTGGTATGACGGTAGAGGTGGAAGATACGCTCTATCAGCGCTGGCTGCCGCGCCTGGCGCGCGATGCTGCCTACAACGCCAACTTCTCGCTGGTTCGCAAGGGCGGCTTTCAGCTGACCGATCCGCAGATTTCCTGGCGACCGCTGGATATATGGCGCCCCCAGCCGGTGGTGCTGGCGCATCCTGCTGATGTGTTCGGTTGCGGGCACTATCGCGTCATTCAGCCGTTTAACGCGCTTAGTGAGGCTGGGCTGGTGGACGGGGCGCTGTCCCAGGGGTTGATGCATGCGGTCGATCTGGAGCGTTATTCGCCGGACGTGGTCATCCTGCAGCGCCAGATTGGCGATGAGCGGTTGGAAGCTATGCGCCGCATGAAGGCGTTTTCATCTGCATTCAAGGTCTATGAGCTGGATGACTACCTGCCCAACCTGCCGATGAAAAGCGCCCATCGTAGCAAGATGCCGAAGGATATTGTGCGCTCGCTCAAACGCGGTCTGTCGCTGGTGGACCGGTTTGTGGTGTCGACCGAGCCGTTGGCCGAAGCGCTCAACGGCTACCACCCGGACATCCGGGTCGTGCATAACCGGCTTGATCCGCGCTGGTGGGGGCAGCTGCCTGCGTCAGCCCGCGGGCAGTCACGCAAGCCCAGAGTCGGTTGGGCCGGGGGCTCCAGTCACACCGGGGATCTGGAGCTGATTCTGGATGTGGTCAAGGAGCTGGCTGCCGAGGTGGAGTGGGTATTTTTTGGCATGTGCCCCGACAGCCTGCGGCCTTACGTCCATGAGTTTCACCCGGGTGTGGCGATCAACCTGTATCCGCGCAAGCTGGCCGAGCTGAACCTGGATCTGGCGCTGGCGCCGGTCGAAGAAAACCTCTTCAACGAGTGCAAGAGTAATCTGCGCCTGCTGGAGTACGGAGCCTGCGGTTACCCGGTGATCTGTTCTGACGTGCGCTGCTATACCGGCGATCTGCCGGTGACGCGCGTGAAGAATCGCTACCGGGACTGGGTGGATGCTATTCGCATGCATTTGTCTGATGCCGACGCGTCGGCAGCGCAGGGCAAAGCGTTGCAACAGGCGGTGCGTGATCATTGGATGCTGGATGAGCAGGGCCTGGTTACCTGGCAGCAAGGGTGGTTGCCCTGAGCCGCTCAGGGGCGACGAACGGTCACTAAAGGATTGTTGCCTGAGGTCGATAACTGAATCATGGCTGGCGGGGATGCCAGCGCTGCCATAGCTGATCGGACGAATTCACCAGAGAAAAAATGAATTTCCTCCTAAAGCTTTCGGACAAGGTGTCGATACAGTAATCGAATGCGAACTCAATGGGTGCCTGGGCAGGTCCGGCCCACGAGTCGCAAGCTCAGGCAAACATTTTCAGGTCCTTTGGAGGCAATACCATGGCCCTTACAGTCAACACAAACACAGCTTCTCTGAATGCCCAGCGCAACCTGAACGGTTCGTCCAACTCGCTGGCTACCTCCCTGGAGCGTCTGTCTTCAGGTTCTCAAATCAACAGCGCCAAGGATGACGCAGCCGGTCTGCAAATCGCCAACCGTCTGACCAGCCAGGTCAACGGCCTGGGCGTTGCTACCAAGAACGCCAACAACGGTATCTCCATCGCGCAGACCGCTGAAGGTGCCCTGCAGGAGTCCACCAACATCCTGCAGCGTATGCGTGACCTGGCTCTGCAAGCCGCTAACGGTTCCAACAGCGACACCGAGCGTGACGCGCTGAACTCCGAAGTGACTCAGCTGAAGAAAGAGCTTGATCGTATCGCCAACACCACTGCTTTTGGTGGCAAGAAACTGTTCGACGGCAGCTTCGGTACCGAAACCTTCCAGGTGGGTAGTGCTGCCAACGAAGCGATCAGCGTCAAGCTGGACGAAGTAAGCACTAAAGAACTGAAGAGCGACTCCATCAGCTCTGGTTCTATCGCGGCTCAAACTGCGGCCACTGCTTCCGGTGCTGTCGCGGTTACCTTCACCGTGGCCTCGGGTAGTGCTGACGGTACTGACCGCGTGTTCACTATCAGCGCTGAATACGCCTCTGGTGCGACTGCAGCCGAACAGACTCAACTGCTGGCCACCGTGATCAACGATGCCAACATGGGTGTGGGTGCCTTCGTACAGGATGACGGTACTATCTCGGTTGTCACCGACGCTGACGTGGGTACCGCCAAAGGTGAGCTGTCCTTCGCATTCGGTAGCGGTGCGACTGTGGACGCTGCAGAGACTGCTGCAGGCTCCGCCACTGACGTAGCACTGTCTGATGTCACCACTGACAACACCGTCAAGGATATCGACATCAGCGATGCCAAGTCGGCTCAGGAAGCGGTCTACATCATCGACGAAGCCATCGCTTCCATCGATTCCCAGCGTGCAGACCTCGGTGCGATTCAGAACCGCTTTGAGTCCACTATCGCCAACTTGCAGAACGTGTCTGAAAACGCCTCCGCCGCTCGCGGCCGGATCCAGGACACTGACTACGCGGCTGAAACTGCAAACCTGACCAAGAACCAGATCCTGCAACAGGCGGGTACTGCGATCCTGGCCCAGGCCAACCAGCTGCCCCAGGCCGTACTCAGCCTCTTGGGCTAAGACCGGAACAGGGGTAACATGCGGGGGAAGGGCTAGCCTTTCCCCCGCTTTGTCCGTTGCGAGGTAAGCACCATGGAAATGGGTGTAATCAAACCGTTTGAAGTAACACGCGCCGTAGCAGGGTCGGCAGCGTTGGAGGCGGGCGCCAGCAGCAAGGCTGGCAAGCAGACGGAAACTGCGCAGGAGAGTACATCAGTCCAGGCGGTCACTCCCCAGACCCGTGAGGCGGTGCAAGAGCCGGCTCAGGTCGACCGGGATCAACTCCAGGCTGCTGTATCAGATATTCAGGACTTTGTTCAGTCGGTACGCCGCGACATCAACTTTGCGTTGGATGAAGACAGCGGCCGGATGATAATCAATGTAACCGAGGCGAGCAGTGGCGATGTGATTCGCCAGATTCCCTCGGAAGAAGCGCTGCGACTGGCCGAGAACTTGACGGAAATCCGCAGCGTGTTGTTTGAGGCAGAGGCCTGACCTCTGCTGCCGGTTTGGCTGGCACGCTACTTGCCTGAGTAGACCGGAAACCTTCTTTCGGCAGGCGAACCGTCAATAAACGGTCGCGAGGTAAGCATCATGGCTATTACAGGTATTGGCTCGGGTCTCGATATCAGCAACATCGTGTCGGCGTTGGTCGAGGCTGATGGCGCGCCTAAAAGTGCCCAGCTGACGCGTCTGGAAAGCGCAACGACCGAGAAATTCACGGCCCTTGGCAGCTTCCGCAGCGCGTTATCCACCTTTCAGGGCGTGCTTGAAAAGCTCAATAGCGCCGATCTTTACGAGAAGCGCAGCGCCACCTCCGGTGACAGTAAAACGTTCAGCGTCACTGCTGACGGCACCGCGTCGGTGGGCAGCTACGACGTGCAGGTGTTTAATCTCGCTCAAAGCAGCAAGGTGGCTCTGCGCGGGCAGGCCAATGCGACCGACGCCGTCGGTACGGGCACCATGACCATTACCGCTGGCGACACCTCCATCGACATCGACGTAACCGACGCCAACAGCAGCCTTGCCGGCATTCGCGATGCGATCAACGCCAAAAGCGCCGATAGTGGTATTTCCGCCACGGTGGTCAGCGACCCCAATGGTGGAGGCGGTTCGCGCCTGGTCTTGAGCTCCAACAAAGCTGGCACCGGCAATGACATCAGCGTCGCTGTGACCACCGATGGCACCGATACCGGTGATCTGGGGGCTCTGGCTTACACACCGCCGGCAACGACTGACTTTGAACCCACTGAGGTCGATCCTCTGGACCCGCTCGCGCCGCGTGTAATTTCTTATGCGCGTGATGCCAACCTGGCTATCGACGGCCTGTCGATCAGCAGTGCCAGCAACACGATCTCCGATGCGATTGATGGTGTTACTCTGACGCTGAAGGCGGCGCAGAGTCAGGAAGATATTGATGCCGGCAAAAGTGTCAGCCTGAATGTCGGTCTGGACAAGGCGGGTGTGCGCTCGTCATTGCAATCGTTTGTAGATGGCTACAACGCGATGATGAAATCGATTAACTCGCTGACGTCGGTTACCTCTGTTGGTGGCGAGGATGGTGAGCCCCTGGCGGCTGCCCTGGTGGGCGATGCCTCGGTGCGTTCGGTGGTCTCTGCCCTGCGTACGGAGATGACCAGTGTCGCGCGCGGCGATGTGCGTATCCTGGCTGATTTGGGGATTACCACCACGAAAGACGGTACACTGGCCATCGACAGCGACAAGCTGGATGATGCGCTGGACAATAATTTTGACGCTTTGAGCACCTTCCTGTCGGGTGAAGATGGCCTGATGGGGCGTCTTGACGCGAAGCTGGATCCCTACACCAAGGATGGCGGGATCATTGAAGGTCGAACCGACTCGTTGCAAAAGACGCTGTCTGGCATTGATGAGCAGCGTGAGCGCCTTGAACTGCGTCTGAGCAGTATGGAAACGCGTCTGCTTGCCCAGTTCAACGCGATGGACTCGCTGGTCGCCAATCTGTCGAGCACCAGCAGTTTTCTAACTGGCCAGTTGGCCAACCTGCCCGGCGTCGTGAGGGAATCCTGATCCTATGGCCAATCCGATTGATACCTACAAAAAGGTCAACATTTCCCAGGAAGTGTCCCAGTATCGTGCCGTTCAGCTGCTGCTGGACGGTGCCATTGAGCGCGTGAAGCTGGCGCGTCACGCTCAGGAAACCGGCAACCCCGAGCGTCGTGGTGTCGCCGTCAGCAGCACGTTGAGCATCATTGGCGCCCTGCAGGCGTCACTGGACAAGGACATGGGCGGCGAAATTGCCGAAAACCTGGACGCGCTCTATGACTACATGACTCGCAAGCTGGCCGGGGTGGCGCTGGACGACACGCCGCGGTCGCTGGAAGAGGTGCTGCAGCTGCTGGGTGAGATCAAGTCAGCATGGGACGCCATTGAGCCGGCGTGACCAGAGGCAGGTGAAAAAAACCGGCGTGGTGCCGGTTTTTTTATGTCAGGCCTTCAGGTTTGTAGCGTGGTGCCGATAAACCCAGCATGTACCACTTGCATGCAGGGCTTGTCCGATGAACGCTTACGCCGCGATGAAGCAGTACCAGACCGTTAACGTCAACGCCCAGGTTAGTGAGGCCGATCCTCATCGCCTGATCCAGATGTTGATGGAAGGGGCTCTGCAGCGTATCGCGCAGGCGCGCGGTGCCTTGCAGCACGGCAATGTGGCGCTCAAGGGCGAACAGATTGGCAAGGCGACTGCCATTGTGGGTGGCCTGCGTGACGCTCTGAATGTGGATCAGGGTGGGGAGCTGGCGGCCAACCTTGATCGGCTATATGCTTTCATGCAGCAGCGCCTGAGCGAGGCGAACCTGAAAAATGATGCAGCTATGCTCGACGAAGTCAGCGAGCTGCTGCGAGAAATCAAGGCCGGTTGGGACGGCATCCGCCAAGCGTGAGGACTCAGACATGGCCAATGCCGTAGAGCAGTTGCAACATACCCATAACTCCCTGATCGACGCCGTGAAGGCCGGAGATTGGCAGCAGGTTGGCGAGCTGGACCGGCTGTGCCGAGACCAGGTGCGCCAGGCAATGGAAGACCCTCAGCGCGATGACCAGCAGGTTGCTGTCGTGCTGGAGGATCTGAGCGAGACCTACCGCGAAGTGGTTGCCCTGTGTCAGGCAGTGCAAGGCAAGTTGGCCGAAGAGCTGCAGGATCTGCAGCGTGGACGGCAGGGCGCCAAGGTCTACCAGATGTTCCGCTGAGTTGGCTGGGCAGGCGTGAATGGCGTTCGTCGGAAAACGGCGCGCCAACTATTTGACTCGCTTGCCAATTCTGACTACATTTAGCCTCATGATAAAAGAGTATGGCGCAGCGCCATTATCTTGCTGCGATCATTCTTGCCTGCCAACAGGAAAGCCTTCCCGTCTATGCTGCCGAACAGCCATATCCTATTGATTGATGACGCTGCCCAAGGGCGTCATGATCTGGGCGTTATTCTGTCCTTTCTGGGCGAAGACGCCATTATTGCCGACAGCGCAGGCTGGCAGGAGGCCGTCAACGCAGCGGTCGATACGCCGAGCCACATCCGCTGTGTCATTCTCGGTCATTGTGCCCATGCCCAGGGGCTGCCCGCGTTACTGGGGCAGTTGGACAAGTGGGATGAAAACCTGCCGGTGATTCTGCTTGACCCTGAGCAGTCGCTGCTGTGGCCAGACCACCTCAAACAACGCTTGCTCGCTGTATTTGAGCCGCCGCTGAGCTACAACCATCTGCTGGATGCCTTGCATCGCGCTCAGGTCTACCGGGAGGTGTTTGAGGAAAACAGCAGCCGCCAGCGTCAGCGTGAGCCGAACCTGTTCCGTAGTCTTGTCGGCACCAGCAGACCCATTCAGGCCGTGCGCCAGATGATGCAGCAGGTTGCTGACACCGAAGCGACGGTACTGATTCTGGGTGAATCCGGCACGGGCAAGGAGGTTGTTGCCCGCAATCTGCACTACCATTCCCGCCGCAAGGATGCGCCCTTCGTTCCGGTCAACTGTGGCGCTATTCCGGCAGAGCTGCTGGAAAGCGAGCTGTTTGGTCATGAGAAGGGCGCGTTCACGGGGGCCATCACCAGTCGCGCAGGTCGCTTTGAGCTGGCCCAGGGCGGCACGCTGTTTCTCGATGAAATTGGCGATATGCCGCTGCCCATGCAGGTCAAGTTGCTGCGTGTGCTGCAGGAGCGGACCTTCGAGCGTGTGGGTAGCAACAAGGTCCAGACCGCTGATGTGCGTGTCATCGCGGCCACCCACAAGAATCTGGAGCAGATGATTCAGGAGGGGAGCTTCCGCGAAGACCTCTACTACCGCCTCAATGTCTTCCCCATCGATATGCCGGCGATGCGCGAGCGTATCGAGGATTTGCCGCTGCTGCTCAACGAGCTGATCACGCGGATGGAGAACGAGAAGCGCGGCTCAATCCGCTTCAGCACCTCTGCGATCCTCTCGCTCTGCCAGCATGACTGGCCGGGCAATGTGCGGGAGCTGGCCAACCTGGTTGAGCGCATGGCGATCATGCATCCGCACGGCGTCATCGGTGTGGGTGAGCTGCCGCGCAAGTTCCGGTACGTTGAAGATGACCAGGACGATCTGCGTCAGCTGCGCGAAACCGAAGACGAGCGAGGCGAGGCGTTCAGTGGCTTGGTTGGGCTGGATAGCCCCGCTTTCCTGCCGCCCGAAGGGCTGGACTTGAAAGAATACCTCGGTGGCCTTGAGCAAACGCTTATTCAGCAGGCGCTGGATGAGTGCAACGGCGTGGTGGCCCGCGCCGCCGAGCGCTTGCGTATCCGACGTACCACCCTGGTCGAGAAGATGCGCAAGTACGGCCTCAATCGTGGCGCGGACGCGTCAGAAGACTGACATGTAATGATCCTTTTATTTTCAAGTGCTTGAAAATAAAAGGATTTCTTTTATGGCACGATGATTGCTGAGTGTCCCCTGAACATTATCCGTAACTCAGGGGATGCCACATGGCTGCCAAGGCTCATCTCAATCCGCACACTGCTCAGCAGGACGGCGCACCGGCGCCCGGTCTGGCCGAGGGGGATCCGGCTGCGCTGCAGAATGCTTACCAGCGCTTTCAGGGGATGTCAGAGCAGCTTAGCGCCTCGCATGCGCTGCTTGAGCAGCAGGTGGTCCAGCTGCGGCGGCAGCTGGCAGATGCTCAAGCCCAACGCACCCGGGAATTGGCGGAAAAGGCGCGCCTGGCCGGACGACTGCAGAACGTGCTCAACCTGCTGCCCGGCGGCGTGATCATTCTCGACGGACGGGGTGTTGTGCGTGAGGCCAACCCGGCGGCGCGCGCACTACTCGGTGAGCCGCTGGAAGGGCAGCTGTGGCGTGACCTGATCCAGCAGCGCTTTGCTCCCCGGGACGACGATTATCACGAAGTCTCCCTGCGCACCGGTCGCCGGGTGTCGCTGGCAACCCGCTCGCTCGAAGGTGAGCCAGGCCAGCTGATCCTGATTAACGACCTGACCGAGACCCGCCAGCTGCAAAGCGAGCTGGCGCGTAACGAGCGCCTGTCCGCCCTGGGCCGCATGGTTGCCTCGCTGGCCCATCAGATTCGGACGCCGCTGGCTTCGGCACTGTTATATGCAGAGCACCTGACCGACGAACAACTGCCTACCGCCCATCGCACCCGGTTTTCAGAACGTCTGCAGGGGCGGCTGCACAGCATCGAGCACCAGATTCGCGACATGCTGCAGTTTGCCAAGGGTGATCTGCCGATTGACGATACCTTGCCGGTATCCATCTTCCTGGAATGGTTGCAACTGCAGGCCGACAGCGTGATTGAGAGTCGTGGCGGGTCCTGTCGCTGGGTCAACCTGATGCCTGCCGATGCAATGCTGCGTTGCAACCGTGACACCCTGGTCGGCGCAGTGATGAACCTGATCGAGAATGCCTTGCAGGCCGGCATGCCAGCGCCTCGTCTGAAAGTCGTGGCCCGCCAGCTGGAAGGTCAACTGAGCCTGACGGTGGTGGACGCGGGCCAGGGCATGAGTGCTGAGCAACTGGCGCGTATTGGCGAGCCATTCCATACCAGCAAACCGCAGGGCACAGGTCTGGGGGTCGCGGTGGTCAAGTCTGTGGTCAAGGCCCATGGTGGCGCGTTCTATTTGCGCAGCAAGGCGGGCTGGGGTACCTGTGCCGAGGTTCTGCTGCCGTTGCGCCTGCTGGTTAAAGGCGAGGAGGTGGCGTGATGAAGGGTTCCAGCAGCCGTATCTTGTTGGTCGAGGATGACGACGCGCTGCGCGAGGCGCTCGCCGATACCCTGATGCTGGGCGGCTATGATTACCTGGAGGCCGCCAGCGCCGAAGCGGCGTTGCAGTTGCTGCAACAAGACAGCGTCAGCATGGTGGTCAGTGACGTCAACATGCCCGGTATGGATGGCCATGCACTGCTGCGCACGTTGCGCAGCCAGTATCCGCAGCTGCCGGTACTGCTGATGACTGCCTACGGAACCGTGCAGCAGGCGGTGACAGCCATGCGTGACGGGGCGGCCGACTACCTGGTCAAGCCTTTTGCGCCCAAGGCGCTGCTGGAGCTGATTGGCCAGCATGCACTGGGGCGGTTGGCGCCGGCTGCGGACGGGCCGGTTGCCGTCGAGCCCGCCAGTGTTCAATTGCTTGAGCTGGCCGCCCGCGTAGCCGCCAGCGATTCGACGGTGCTTATCTCGGGTGAGTCTGGTACCGGTAAGGAGGTGCTGGCGCGCTACATTCACCAGCAGTCGCCACGCGCCGCGCAGCCGTTTATTGCCATCAACTGTGCGGCCATTCCGGACAACATGCTGGAGGCGACGCTGTTTGGGCATGAGAAGGGCGCCTTTACCGGTGCAGTGGCAGCCCAGTCAGGCAAGTTTGAGCAGGCCAACGGCGGCACCTTGCTGCTGGACGAGATTTCCGAAATGCCGCTGGCCCTGCAGGCCAAGCTGTTGCGGGTGCTGCAGGAGCGAGAGGTCGAACGAGTAGGTGGGCGTAAGCTGATCCAGCTGGATATTCGCGTGATTGCCACGACCAACCGTGATCTGCCCGGCGAAGTAGCGGCAGGGCGTTTCCGCGAGGACCTGTATTACCGCCTGGGTGTTTTCCCGCTGCAATGGCAGGCGCTGCGCGAGCGGCCGGCAGACATTCTGCCCCTGGCTGAGCGCTTGCTGGCCAAGCACTGTCGCAAGATGAACTTGGGGACTGTCAGATTGTCGGCGCAAGCAGCCCAGGCGTTGCAGACCCATCCCTGGCCGGGCAACGTCCGTGAGCTGGACAACGCTGTACAGCGCGCGCTGGTGCTGCAGCAGGGCGGCGTAATCGACGTGGCTGACCTGTACCTTGACGGTGTGATCAGCGGCAGCGGTCTGCGTCGTACGGCCGCTCCCGCGCCGGCAGCGGTCGAGCCGGTCGCGAGCGAGCCTGCGCCCGCGTCCTCCGAACTTGGCGTTGGCGTACGCCAGCGTGAGTTCCAGCTGATAGTCGAGGTGCTGCGCGCTGAGCGCGGGCGCCGCAAGGAAGCTGCCGAACGTCTCGGTATCAGCCCGCGGACATTGCGTTACAAGCTGGCGCAGATGCGTGATGCGGGTCTGGATGTCGAGGGCAGCCTGTTCGCCGGCGTCTAGGAAACCACTGATTCATTCCACACGCTCTCTGCGAGTGGAATGAATCAGTGGTTTCCTGGCGCCAAATCATGCCTCCTGCCAGCCGGCGCACTCCTGCGCCGGCTGGCTTGTTTTTATCTCCCCCGCTGCCTTGTCTGTGCGGCGTCTGGATGTCAATCTCACTGTTGGCACCATATTTGCTGAATACCCTGTAACACGACGATAACCGTCAAGATTTGGACGGGTTGGAGGCGACAATGACTCAGGGTGTGGAATTCAATCGACTGATGCTGCAAATGCGCACCATGCAAATGGAAGCCATGGGCAAACCGCAGCCAGTGCCGGCGGCCGAGCCTAGCGTCAATGGCCCGGGCTTTGACGACTTGCTCAAGCAGGCCGTCGACCGCGTCAATGAGCTGCAGCAAACCACCTCTGACCTGCGTACTGGCTACGAGCGTGGGGTTGAGGGTATCGACCTGACCGAGGTGATGATTGCCTCGCAAAAATCCTCAGTAGCCTTTCAGGCCATGACCCAGGTGCGCAACAGGATGGTTGCCGCCTATGAAGACATCATGAAAATGGCTATCTAGGCCTGACCCGTCGAGGAATTGACCATGGATACCGCCAGCAATACACCGGCGACCCGCAATCAGCCAGAGGGTGAGCGCAAGCCGCTGATGGGGCTGACCTTTCTGGATAATCTGGCGCAACTGCCGATGCTGCGTCAGTTTGGCTTGCTGGTCGGTCTGGCCGCTAGTGTGGCGATTGGCTTTGCGGTAGTGCTGTGGTCGCAGGAGCCGGACTACCGGCCCCTGTACAACAGTCTTGACGGCTACGATGCCGGCCAGGTGGTTGAACTGCTGCAGCAGAGCCGCATCGATTACAAGGTGGAGCCCAACAGCGGCGCCCTGCTGGTGCGCAGTGCCGACCTGGCTGATGCGCGCATGCGCCTGGCCAGCGCGGGTATTGCCCCTACCGACGGCAATCTGGGTTTTGAGATTCTGGACCGTGAGCAGGGTCTTGGCACCAGTCAGTTCATGGAAACGGCGCGTTATCGTCGTGGCCTGGAAGGTGAAATGGCGCGTACCATTTCCAGCCTCTACAACGTCAAGAGTGCGCGGGTGCATATTGCTATTCCGCGCTCTACCGTCTTTGTGCGCGATGACCGCAAGCCCAGCGCGTCTGTGCTGCTGGAAATGTATGCCGGTCGTCGTCTTGAGCCTGCGCAGGTCATGGCCATCGTCAACCTGGTTGCGACCAGTGTGCCGGAGCTGAGCAAGGATGAGGTCACCGTCGTTGACCAGAATGGCAACCTGCTGTCCGATCAGAATGAGCTGAACGAGCTGACTGTCGCCGGGCGTCAGTTTGATTACACCCGTCGGCTGGAAGATACCTACACCCGCCGCGTGCACAACATTTTGCAGCCGTTGCTGGGCGCTGGTCGCTACAAGGCTGAAGTATCGGCCGACGTGGATTTCAGCACGGTAGAGTCGACCGCCGAGATGTTCAGCCCTGACGCGGCGCTGCGCAGCGAGCAGGTAGTGAGTGAGGCCCGTTCGGCCAACAGTGGTCCGCAGGGTGTTCCGGGCGCGCTGTCCAACCAGCCGCCCGGCGCGACCCAGGTGCCAGAGCAGGTGATTGATCCGGAAACGGGTGAACCAGTAGTCGCTGTTCCGCCCCAGGATAAGCGTGAGCAGGCGATTCGCAACTACGAACTGGACCGTCAGATCAGTCATACCCGGCAGCAGCAAGGGCGTCTGAAGCGTCTGTCGGTGGCGGTGGTGGTAGATGATCCGTCTGAGGTCAATGCCGAGACCGGTGAGGTGACCCGTACGCCCCTGAGCGAGGCTGAAGTGCTGCGTCTGACCCGGCTGGTGCAGGACGCCGTCGGCTATGATGCTGCACGCGGTGACAGCGTCAGCGTGATCAATAGCGCCTTTGTGGCTGAATCCGATGTCGAGCCGCTGCCGGAAATCCCGTTCTGGGAGCAGCCCTGGTTCTGGGATGTCGCCAAGCAGATTCTGGGTATTCTCTTTGTTCTGGTGCTGGTGTTTGCAGTTTTGCGCCCGGCGTTGAAAAATCTGACTGTGGCCGGCAAGAGTGGCAGTGACGGATATCCGTCAGATCTGGCGGGTGGTGCCGGTGGCGGCATGGGCGGGCTCAACGACGAGCTGCGTGACGATCAGGTCAGTCTGTCTGGCCCGGCCTCTAGCCCGGTACTGCTGCCACCGCCTGGTGCCGGTTATGAACAGCAGCTGAACGCCATCAAAGGCCTGCTGGCTGAAGACCCGGGTCGTGTAGCCCAAGTTGTGAAGGAATGGATCAATGCCGATGAGTGAAGAAGCGGGTAAGCGCCCGGCCAAGATGTCCAAGCTGGACAAGGCGGCCATCTTTCTGCTCAGCCTGGGTGAGTCCGACGCTGCAGCCATCCTCAAGCACATGGGCCCCAAGGAAGTTCAACGGGTGGGTAGCGCCATGGCGGGCCTGCGCACCGTGCATCGTGAACAGGTGCAGGAGGTCATGGGCGACTTCATCGAGGTGGTCAGCGATCAGACCAGTCTGGGCGTTGGCGCGGACGGCTATATTCGCAGCATGCTGACTCAGGCCCTTGGCGAGGACAAGGCCAACAGTCTGGTTGACCGCATCCTGCTTGGCGGCAGCACCTCTGGCCTCGACAGTCTGAAGTGGATGGAACCGCGGGCGGTGGCGGACGTCATTCGCTTCGAGCACCCGCAGATTCAGGCCATCGTGGTGGCCTATCTGGATCCGGACATGGCGGCCGAGGTGGTTGGATACTTCGATCACAAGGTTCGCCTGGACATTCTGCTGCGGGTTGCCGCACTCAACACCGTGCAACCCTCGGCGCTGAAAGAGCTCAACGAGATTCTGGAGAAGCAGTTCGCCGGTAACTCCAATACCTCGCGCGCCGCCATGGGCGGGGTCAAGCGTACCGCCGACATCATGAACTTCCTGGAGTCGAGCACCGAGTCGCAGTTGATCGAGGCCATCCGCGAGATGGACGAAGATCTCTCCTCGCGTATCGAAGACCTGATGTTTGTCTTCGACAACCTGGCCGAGGTCGACGACCGCGGGATTCAGGCGCTGCTGCGCGAAGTGTCCTCCGAGGTGTTGATCGTGGCGCTCAAGGGCGCGGACGATGCCATCAAGGACAAGATCTTCCGCAACATGTCCAAGCGCGCATCCGAGCTGTTGCAGGACGACCTCGAAGCCAAGGGGCCGGTACGCATCAGCGAGGTCGAAGCGGCGCAGAAGGAAATTCTCACTATTGCCCGCCGTATGGCCGACGCCGGCGAGATTGTGCTGGGCGGCAAGGGCGGCGAGGAAATGATCTGACGCGGTGGCCTGCAGTGGTATGCTGCCGTGGTTTTCAGAGCGGGGTAGGGTGCGATGGCGCAAGTCAAAAGTGAGAGCGAGCTGCTGCGCAGCAGCGATGTGTCGGCGTTCAGTCGCTGGGATCTGCCCAGTTTTGATGAAGCACCGCATCAGGTTGCCCTGGAGCGTGAGGCGCCTGAGCCGCAAGAGCCTGAAGTAGAAGACGAACCTGAGATCGAGGTGGAGGAGGTCAAGCCCTTCACGGTCGAGGAGCTGGAGCAGATTCGTCAGGAAGCCTACAACGAAGGCTTTTCTACCGGCGAGAAAGACGGTTTTCACGCCGGCCAGTTGAAAGGCCAGCAGGAAGCGCGCAACGCTCTTGAGGCGCGGCTGGGGGAATTCGAACAGCTCATGGGCCAGTTGATGGCGCCGCTGCAGCAGCAGGACGAGTTGATCGAAGACATGCTGCTGGTGCTGCTCGAACATATGTTGCGCCAGTTGCTGCAGCGCGAGGTGCTGATTGACCGCTCGCAGGTGGTGACCGTTTTGCGTGGCGCGCTGAAGGCGCTGCCGGTCGGCGCAGAGAACATCCGTATCTACCTTCATCCAAGCGATTTCGATGCCATCAAGGCGCTGCGCGAGCGTCATGAGGAAAGCTGGCGGCTGCTGGAAGACGACAGCCTGATGCCCGGCGGCTGCCGGGTCGAGACCGAACACAGCCAAGTCGATGCCACCCTTGAGACCCGTCTGCAGCAGTTGCTTGAACAGCTGCAGGAACAGCACCGCGAGCAGCGCGCTCACCCCCCCGAACCAGACCTGCCGGTAACCGACGTGCAGCCGGCTGGCGATGACCCAGCGTCATGAGTCGCCCCGAGCGCATCAGCTTTGCGCGGCGCTTGTCGCGCTACCAACCCGCCCTTCAACTGCCGACTCAGCCGGTCGTCGAGGGCCGGCTGATCCGTATGGTCGGCTTGACCCTGGAAGCCGAAGGGTGCAAGGCGCCGGTGGGCAGCCGCTGCCTGGTGATCAGCGAAACCGCGCAGGGGCAGAGTCAGATCGAAGCCGAAGTCATGGGGTTTGCCGGCCACAAGGTTTACCTGATGCCGGTGGATCGGCTGGAAGGGCTGCAGCCTGGTGCCCGTGTGGTGCCCTCCGCTGGCGGGGGTAAACTGCCGATGGGCGCAGCTATGCTGGGGCGTGTGGTGGACGGCATTGGCCGTCCGCTGGATGGCAAGGGCAGTTTTGCCGCCGATGACTGGGTCGATCTCAATGGCCCGACCATCAATCCGCTCAAGCGTCACCCGATTGAAGAGCCGCTGGATGTCGGCATTCGCTCGATCAACAGTTTGCTCACTGTTGGGCGTGGCCAACGTCTGGGGCTATTCGCCGGCAGTGGCGTGGGCAAGAGTATGCTGCTTGGCATGATGACCCGCTTTACCGATGCCGATATCACCATCGTGGGGCTGGTTGGCGAGCGGGGGCGAGAGGTTAAGGAATTTATCGAGCAGATCCTCGGTGAGAAGGGGATGGCTCGCTCGGTAGTGGTCGCCTCGCCGGCCGATGACGCCCCCTTGATGCGTTTACGTGCGGCAATGTACTGCACGCGTATTGCCGAGTACTTCCGCGATCAGGGCAAGAATGTGTTGCTGCTGATGGATTCACTGACGCGTTTTGCCCAGGCCCAGCGCGAGATTGCCCTCGCCATCGGTGAGCCGCCGGCCACCAAGGGCTATCCGCCGTCGGTGTTTGCCAAGCTGCCGCAACTGGTCGAGAGGGCCGGTAACGCCGAACAGGGCGGTGGCTCGATTACCGCGTTTTACACCGTGTTATCCGAGGGCGACGATCAGCAGGACCCGATCGCCGATGCATCGCGCGCGATTCTGGACGGTCACGTGGTGCTGTCCCGGCGCCTGGCTGAAGAGGGCCACTACCCGGCGATTGATATCGAAGCCTCGATCAGCCGCGCCATGCCGCAGATTGTCTCGCCAGAGCAGTTGCAAAAGGCGCAGCTGTTCAAGCAGTTGTACGCCCGCTATCAGCAAAGCCGCGACCTGATCAGTGTAGGCGCCTACGCCGCTGGCTCCGATCCGTTGACCGACAAGGCGATGGAAAAAATGCCGGCGATGCAGGCGTTTCTGCAGCAGGGCTTGCAGGTCAGTGTCAATCTGAGCGACAGCCAAAGTGGGCTGGAGCAGACTCTGAGCAATGAGTGAAAGCCGCATTCGCCGTCTGGCGCCGGTGGTGGATATGGCGCTGGAGGAGGAGCGCAAGGCCGCGGCGATGCTGGGGCAGTGTCAGCAGCAGCTTGACGATGCCAGCGCGCGCCTGCGCGATCTGGAGTATTACAGCAGCGAGTACGCCAAAGGCTGGGCGCAGCGCGGTGCCCAGGGGGTCGGGCGTGACTGGCTGATGAACTATCAGCGCTTCATGGCGCAGATGGAGGTAGCCATTGAGCAACAACGGCAGACCGTCACCTGGCATGGCCAGAGTATCGAGCGGGCGCGGGAGAACTGGCGGCAGCGTTACCAGCGGCTGGAAGCGCTGCGCAAGCTGATTGAAAAGTATCGCCAGGAGGCGCAAGCCAGAGCGGACAAGCAGGAGCAGAAACTGCTTGATGAGTTGTCGCAGCGAGCCCACGCGCAACGCACAAATAATCCCTGACAGGCACCGGACCCTGTGCTACAAAACAGTGTGTAGGTGATCGCACAAACTGACAGGGAGAACTCATGTCGATCCAGGCGTCCATGTCTGCTGACAGCCAGATACTGACCATTAACGTCAAGGGCCGGTTTGATTTTGGCGCGCATCAGGCGTTTCGCAGCGCCTATGAGCGCAGCGGCCTCACCCCCCGCCAGTATGTGGTTGATTTGCACGAAACTGACTATATCGACAGCTCGGCGCTGGGCATGCTGTTATTGCTGCGCGACCACGCCGGTGGTGACAGCGCCGATATCCGTATCGTTCATTGCAATCCGGATGTACGCAAGGTGCTGAGCATCTCCAACTTCGAACAGCTGTTCAGCATCGAGTAAGGCATGCGGTCCGAGGGCGCGCTTCCCCGACCGGTCGACCCCGAGGCGGCGCCCCTGCTGGTACTGGTTGCCGATGACAATCCGACCGATAGATTGATTCTCGGGCGTCTGGTCGAGCGCCTTGGTCACCGGGTCTGTCTGGCTGAAGAGGGCAAACAGGCGGTGAGCCTGTTCGTCGAGCGGCAGCCTGACATCGTCCTGCTGGATGCGCTGATGCCGGTCATGGACGGGTTTGAGGCGGCGCGACAGATCAAGCAACGAGCCGGTGAAGATCTGGTACCGGTGATATTTCTGACCAGCCTGACCGAAACCGACGCCTTGGTGAAATGCCTTGAGGCCGGCGGTGACGACTTTCTGACCAAGCCCTACAACCCCGTCATTCTGCAAGCCAAGATTCGCGCCTTTCGGCGCATGCGCGAGATGCATCAGACCTTGCAAAGTCAGCGCGATGTCATCGCCGGTCAGCATGCCAGCCTGGTGCGAGACCAGGAGCTGGCCAAAATCATCTTTGACCGGGTCGCCCACTCGGGCTCTCTCAGTGATAACAGCCTGCGCTATCTGCAGTCGGCCTACGCCATGTTCAATGGCGATATTCTTCTGGCGGCGCACCGTCCTTCCGGCGAGATGCATCTGCTGCTTGGTGATTTCACCGGCCATGGGTTGTCGGCTGCCATTGGTGCCATGCCGCTGGCCGAAGTGTTCTACGCCATGACCAGCAAGGGCTATGCGCTGCGCGATATTCTGCTGGAACTCAATAGTAAGCTCGCGACCATTTTGCCGGTTGGCATCTTCTGTTGCGCGGTGCTGATCGAGGTAAACCCGACCAAGGGCCTGGTCGAGATCTGGAATGGTGGTTTGCCGGACGTGATGATTCTTGGTCGGCAGGGCGAGTTGCTTGAGCGAGTAACCTCAACCAACCTGCCCCTGGGCGTGGCCAGCCGCGAACGTTTCAGTCCGGATCCGAAGGTGCTGGTCATGCACCCTGGCGAGCGACTGCTGTGCTGGACCGACGGCGTCATCGAAACCCGCAACGGCGCCGGTCAGCTGTTTGGTGATGCCGGTGTGCTGCGAGTTATTGACGCCCACAAGGGTGAGCCAGAGCAGGTATTTGATGGCTTGCTGAGTGCTCTGTCGCAATTTCATGGTAGCCCGGAAGACGATGTCAGCTTGCTGCAGGTGGTGATGCCCGAGCGTGACCACTTGCCGGCGCCGCAGCCTCAGCCGCTGACGGCTGCCATGGATGCGCAGCAGGACTGGCGACTTAGCTACACCTTTCGGGCGCAGGCCATTCGCGGTCAGAACCCGTTGCCTTTCATTTTGCAGAAGCTGTTGAGCGTGGCTGGCTTGCGGGCTAGAGCCGGCGCACTGTTCACTGTGCTCAGTGAGCTGTACAGCAATGCGCTGGAGCATGGCCTGCTGCGCCTGGACTCGGCCTGGAAGCAGGACTCCGATGGTTTCGCGCTCTACTATCAGGAGCGCAGCGCTCGGTTGCAGGCGCTGGAAGACGGCTGGATCTGTCTGACCATTGATCATCGGCCTGATGTGCAGGGCGGCGAGTTGGTGTTGACTTGTGAAGACAGTGGTGCCGGATTCTCGACGGTGAGGTCTGCGGCCGATTATGCCGGCCGCGGGCTGGCTCTGGTCGCCGCATTAGCCGACGAGTTGGCATTCAGCGAACAGGGCAGTCGGGTCAGGGTGGTCTTCCGTTGGCAGCTTGGGCATACTCCCGAGGCTTGATGAAGCACTGATCAATTCCGCTCGCCATGCCGAATGAATCCAGTGTCTCCTCAACAGGATCAGGACTAAAAGGAGAGTCGCAGGCGATGTCAGAGTCCTTGCAAGATGTGAATCCAGCTGTGCTGCAAGCGCTGCGTGAATTGATGCAGGACGACTATGCGTTGTTGCTGGACACCTTCCAGGGCGATGCCGACCTGCGGTTGCGGCAATTGCGTGAGGCGCTGCAGGCCGATGACATGGACGCGTTTCGCCAGGCCGCGCATAGCTTCAAGGGCAGCTGTGGCAATATGGGCGCTGCGGCTCTGGAGCAGGCCTGCCTCGAAGCTGAAGCCGCCGGGTTGGCCGGCGATAGCGCTGAAGCCGCCAAAGCGCTGACGGTGATTGAACAAGCGTTTGTCAGGTTGAAGCCCCTGCTGCACTGAATCTTCCCCCTTGTTTGGGCAAATTGGCCCAAGCCTTGCAAAAGATCTTGCGTACCCTTGACCGAGTCCTTCGGGTGGAGATCTTGTCATGCCTATTGGGCAAAACCTGCTGGCGCTGTTCAATGCCGATTTTTCTCGTGATGGCTTTTCTGCGTTTGCCTCAGGCAAGGCGGTAAGCGCTGATCCTGACGCTGTTGCGGCGTTCTCTGCGGTTCTGGCCGAGCAGACTCCGGCCGATCTGGATGCGTTGATGGCCCAGCTCAACGCCGCCGTTGAGACCGAGGCCGGTGTGGCAGACCCGGCCGTGGAGGTTGCCGCCAGCGGCAAGGAATTGCCGGCTGATGTGGCCTCCTGGCTGACCCAGCTGGCGCAATTGCTGCAGCCACAAACAACCGCTACCAGCACCGAGGTCCCGGAGCCTGGCGCTGAGCCGACTGCTGAGCAGAGCACGGATGACTCGGTGCTGGCCGGTATCAGTCAGCAGTGGCAGCGTTGGTTGGCGCAGTTGCCCGCTGACACGCCACCCGCCGAAGCGGCGCAAGCTGGCGCGGCCCCGATGGCTGGGGCGCCTGTCTCTGCCGCAGCGGCTGATGCCCGGAATGCGGCGCCTGCCACTGTCCTGACTGAAACCGATACAGACGTCGAAGCAGCAAACGGCTCGCGTGGTGGCGTTGCGTTGTCGGAGCTGGTGTCGCAACTTCGGGCTGCCTTGCGTAGCGCCGAGGGTGCCGCTGCCGAGAGCGCGCAGGGAAGTACGCAAACGGCAGCGCAGACCGCTCGCTCCTCAGGTGATACGGCCGCACCGATGGATGCTGCCCAGCGACAGGCAGCGCTGCAGGACAGCAGTCAGACCCTGCAGCGGCTGCAGGCCAGCGCGCCGCAGGCGGTGGATGAGGGGGGGCTGGCACGCTTGGTGGAAAAGCTCGAATCCCGGTTGGGCGCGGGCAATGCGCGCAGTGACGCCGATGCGACTGATCTGAGCAAGAGCAGTGCCGTTACGCAGATGCAGCAGGCTGGCCAGAGCGCGCTCAGCGCACGGCCGGTCACTGCGCCGCTGCAGAGCCTGGGGGTGCCGATGGGGCAGCCCGGCTGGAGCGAGGCGGTGGTCAACAAGGTCATGTGGATGTCGAGCCAGAATGTGCAGTCGGTCGAGATCCAGCTTGATCCGGCCGAGCTGGGGCCGCTGGAGATCAAGATCCAGACTCGCGGACAAGAGCACCAGGTGCAGTTCGTCAGCCAGAATGCCGGTGTTCGCGATGCCCTGGAGGGACAGATGTTCCGCCTGCGCGAGATGTTTACCCAGCAGGGTGTGGGGCAGCTGGACGTGAATGTCTCTGACGGCTCGTCACAGCAGCGTCAGTCTGATGGCGGCCTGCTGGCCCAGGGTGATGGCCGTGGCGGTGAGCGCGGCAACGGGAGCACTGGGCTGGGAGCCGAGGCCGCCGATACCACTGCCTCGGCGAGCGATGTCTCGGCCCAAGCGCTGCTGGCGCACGCCCGGCTGGTCGATTACTACGCCTGAGTCCCGCCTGCCGCACCGTCCGGTGCGGCAAAGACATTTTTCGTTCCAGCCAGTATCCTATGCTTGGGAATTGCTGATTGATTCCGCATGCCCTCTGGCGTTCAGGCCCGGCCTGTGCGCCCCGTAGGCCGCGGTGAACTGATCAGTGCTTTCCTTGGTTCATGGAGCGCTGCTCCCTACTGCTTGCCTGCTGAGGCCCGCAGCGTTGAACTGCATATCCGTGGGTGTCGGGCGTGCTACAGCGTGATGACTGGCACGCTCAATGCATCTGGCATGGTTATCGGCGGCCGTAAGGCCCGAATGACGGAATATTGGCATGGCGAAACAATCTGCAAAGTCCGACGACGACGCACAGGAAAAACCGGCCAAGGGCCGCAAGAAGCTATTCATTTTGCTTGGCATCGGCTTGTTGGCGCTGTTGCTGTCGGCGGGCGGCGTGGCCTTCTTTCTGCTCAAAGACGATGAGACGCTAGAGGAAACCGAGCCGGCTGAGCCCGTCAAGCAGGTGGCTCTGTATCAGCCACTGGACCCGGCCTTTGTGGTCAATTACGCAGCCGGTGGTCGACAGCGCTACATGCAGGTCAGCGTTGTGCTGATGGGGCGTGATGCTGAAGGCATGGCCAAGCTCAACCAGCATTTGCCGTTGATTCGCAATCAACTGGTGATGCTGTTTGGCAGCGAAGAATTTGAGGCACTGGCAACGCCCGAGGGCAAAGAGGCGCTGCGCGAAAAGGCCAGCCTGGCCGTCAAGTCGTTGCTGGAGAAAGAAGTCGGTGACCCGGTCATCGAGTCGGTGCTGTTTACCAACCTGGTTCTGCAATAGGACATAGTCATGGCCGTACAGGATCTGCTGTCACAGGATGAGATCGACGCCCTGCTTCACGGGGTAGACGACGGTGCTATCGATACTGATATCGAGAGTGAGCCGGGGTCGATCAAAAGTTATGACCTGACCAGCCAGGATCGTATCGTGCGTGGGCGCATGCCCACGTTGGAAATGATCAACGAACGCTTTGCCCGCTACACCCGTATCAGCATGTTCAACCTGATGCGCCGTTCCGCCGATGTGGCCGTGGGCGGGGTGCAGGTAATGAAGTTTGGCGAGTATGTGCACTCGCTGTACGTGCCGACCAGCCTTAACCTGGTCAAGATGAAGCCGCTGCGCGGTACCGCGTTGTTCATTCTGGACGCCAAGCTGGTATTCAAGTTGGTCGACAACTTTTTTGGTGGCGATGGCCGTCACGCCAAGATCGAAGGGCGGGAGTTCACCCCAACCGAGCTGCGCGTAGTACGCATGGTGCTGGACCAGGCCTTTGTTGATCTCAAGGAAGCCTGGCAGGCGGTGCACGACGTGCAGTTTGAGTACGTCAATTCCGAGGTCAACCCGGCGTTGGCCAATATCGTCAGCCCCAGTGAGGTGGTGGTGGTGTCCACCTTCCATATCGAGCTGGATGGCGGTGGTGGCGACCTGCATGTGACCTTCCCTTATTCGATGATCGAGCCGCTACGCGAGGTCCTAGACTCGGGTGTGCAGTCAGACGTCGACGAGCACGATGAGCGCTGGGTGCGCGCATTGCGTGAAGAGATTACCGGCGTCAAGGTGCCGCTCAGCGCCACCGTGGTGAAAACCCAGCTGAAGCTCAAGGACCTGCTGAGCATGCAGGCCGGGGATGTGATTCCGGTCGAAATGCCTGATCACATGGTGCTCTGCGCCAACGGTGTGCCGACCTTCAAGAGCAAGCTGGGCGCGGTCAAGGGCAACCTGGCCTTACAGATTCTGGGTCCGGTTGCGCGTCCGCGCTGACCGACCACGCTAAACAACAACAGGGGACAGCGAGATGGCTGAGGACAAACAACCCGACGAGATCAGTGCCGAGGAGCAGGCATTGGCTGATGAGTGGGCGGCGGCACTGGATGAGGCTGGTGACGCCGGGCAGGACGATATTGACGCCATGCTCGAGCAAAGCAACGCCGAACCGCGGATGCCGATGGAGGAATTCAACTCGCCGGCCCGTGCCGACGGGGATGACTTTGATCCGGGCGATAGCCCTAATCTGGACGTCATTCTGGATATTCCTGTCACCATTTCCATGGAGGTCGGCAATACCGACATCACTATCCGCAACCTGCTGCAACTCAACCAGGGGTCTGTGGTAGAGCTAGACCGACTGGCGGGTGAGCCGCTGGATGTGAAGGTCAACGGTACGCTGATCGCACATGGCGAGGTGGTGGTGGTCAACGAGAAGTTTGGCATTCGCCTGACCGATGTGATCAGCCCCTCCGAACGCATCAAGAAGCTGCGCTGATGCGGGCGTTGCTGCTTCTTCTGGGCGTGGGTGTGCCGTTACCGCTACTGGCGCAGACCGGCCAGCCGGCGGCCGCCGCTGCCAGTAACATCGGTAGCGCCTCGCTTGCCGGCCAGTTGAGTCAACTGGCGCTCGGGCTGCTGGTCGTGGTTGGCCTTATCTTTGCGCTGGGCTGGCTGCTGCGCCGGGTTGGGCCCATGGCCGGGCAGGGTGGGCAGCACATCCGCTTGCTCAGCAGTCTGCCACTGGGGCCGCGTGACCGTTTGCTGCTGGTCGATGTGGGGGGCACGCAGATGTTGCTGGGTGCCTCGCCCGGTCGTATCAACACCCTGCATGTCTTCGAGCAGCCGGTGGCGGACATCGGTCAGGCTACCGCTGGCAACAGCGACTTTGCCCGCAAGCTGCAGGCGATGCTGAAACGGGATCAGACACCATGATGCGCTGGTTTGGTTTTTTGTTGATACTGCTGGCGCCCTCGGTCTGGGCGCAGACGGCAGCCGATCCGTTGAGCATGCCGGCGATCACGCTGAGTACCGATGCAGAAGGCCAGCAGACCTATTCGGTCAGCCTGCAAATTCTGCTGCTGATGTCGGCGCTGAGCTTTATCCCGGCCTTTGTGATGATGATGACCAGCTTTACCCGGATCATCATTGTGTTCGCCATCCTTCGGCAGGCCCTTGGCTTGCAGCAGACGCCGTCGAGCCAGATCCTGATTGGCCTTGCGTTGTTTCTCACCCTGTTCATCATGGCGCCGGTATTCGATCGCGTTAACCAGACAGCGCTGCAGCCCTACCTGAACGAGGAAATGGCGCCGCAGCAGGCGCTTGAGGCGGCCAGTATTCCGATGCGCGACTTCATGCTGGCGCAAACACGCGAGACCGATCTGGAGCTGTTTGTGCGGTTGGCCAAACGTACTGACCTGGCCAGCCCGGACGATGTGCCTTTCCATATTCTGGTGCCGGCGTTTGTTACGTCCGAGCTGAAAACTGCCTTTCAGATCGGCTTCATGATTTTTATTCCCTTTCTGGTGATTGATCTGGTGGTCGCCAGTGTTCTGATGGCTATGGGTATGATGATGCTGTCGCCGCTGATCATCTCGCTGCCCTTTAAGATCATGCTATTTGTGCTGGTCGATGGCTGGGCGCTGATTATCGGCACCCTGGCTGCCAGCTTTGCGGTGACATAGGAGCAGGCCATGACTCCCGAAGTGGCGATCGATCTGTTTCGACAAGCGCTCTGGCTGACCTCGGTGGTGGTCGCCATCGTGGTACTGCCAAGTCTGCTCATAGGCCTGATTGTTGCCATGTTTCAGGCGGCAACACAGATCAACGAACAGACTCTCAGCTTCTTGCCGCGTTTGCTGATCACCTTTCTGACCCTGATCTGGCTTGGGCCCTGGCTGGCGACACAGATGGTCGAGTTCACCGATACCCTGTATCGGCAGATACCCGGATTGATCGGCTGATGTTGGAGCTCTCCAGCGCCGAGATCAGTCGCTGGGTAGGTAGCTACCTGTGGGTGCTGTTTCGCATTGCCTCCCTGTTGATGACCATGCCGGTGATTGGCACGCAGCTGCTGCCGGTGCGCATCCGTCTCTACCTGGCGTTGGCCATCACGGCCCTGGTGGCCCCACAGATCGGCGAGGTGCCGACGATCGATGCGTTGTCGCTGCAAAGCTGGCTGTTGATCGGCGAGCAGATTCTGATTGGCGCGGCGATGGGCTTTTCGCTGCAGCTACTGTTTCAGATTCACGTGCTGGCCGGACAGATTGTTGCCATGCAGATGGGCCTGGGGTTCGCGTCGATGAACGACCCCAGCATGGGGATTTCGGTTGCGGTCGTTGCCCAGGTCTTCACTATGCTGGTGACGCTGTTGTTTCTGGCCATGAACGGCCACCTGGTGGTGTTGGAGGTGCTGGTTGAGAGCTTCACCACGTTGCCCATTGGTGAGAGTCTCGGGCGGCTCGACTTTCAGGCGCTGGTGCTGCGGTTCTCCTGGGTAATGGCCGCCGCCATTCTGATCGGTCTGCCGGCGATTACCGCGCTGCTGATCGTCAATATTTCCTTTGGTGTGATGATGCGTGCTGCGCCGCAGCTGAACATTTTTTCCATCGGCTTTCCGCTGACGTTGGTGTTTGGCCTGTTCATCCTCTGGGTGCTGCTGGGTAATGTGCTGGCGCAGTATCAGGCGCTGGCAGCGGAGGCGCTGATTTACCTGCGTGCACTGGTGAGGGCGGGCTGATGGCTGAATCCGATAGCGGTCAGGAACGCACGGAGGAGCCCACGGGCAAGCGACTCCAGGAGTCGCGTGACAAGGGGCAGGTAGCGCGCTCGCGCGAGCTCAATACGCTGGCGGTGGTGATGGTCGCGGCGGTGGGCCTGCTGACGCTGGGGCCGGCGATGGTGCAGAAGCTGATGAACATCATGAGCTTCAACTTCAGCATTGAGCGCGAAGCGCTCTACAGCAATGACAGTATGGGCCTGCACCTGTTTGCTTCGGTGGGCGAGGGGCTGGAAGTGTTGGGGCCGCTGTTTTTCCTGTTGCTGGTGGCCTCTATCGTGGGGCCGGTACTGCTGGGTGGCTGGCTGTTCAGCATCAAGTCCCTAGCGCCTAAGTTCGAGCGCATGAATCCGCTGGCAGGCCTCAAGCGCATGTTCTCGCTCAAGGCACTGGTCGAGCTGCTCAAGGCGTTGGGCAAGTTCCTGGTGGTGCTGGGCGCCGCCTTGCTGGTACTCCACCTGCGAACCGAGGATCTGCTCAGCATGGGCCAGGAGTCGCTGCAGTCAGCGATAGTGCACTGCGCCTGGGTACTTGCCTCCTCCCTGATCATCCTGTCTGCGTCACTGATCCTGATAGCAGCAGTCGATGTGCCGTTTCAGCTGTGGGACCACAAGCAGAAGCTGCGGATGACCAAGCAGGAGGTCAAGGACGAGTTCAAGGATTCCGAGGGCAAGCCCGAAGTGAAAGGGCGTATTCGTCAG
The DNA here is from genome assembly GCF_002307495.1 of Pseudomonas abyssi. Taxonomy (GTDB): domain Bacteria; phylum Pseudomonadota; class Gammaproteobacteria; order Pseudomonadales; family Pseudomonadaceae; genus Halopseudomonas; species Halopseudomonas abyssi. Next base: position 279,345 of record NZ_NTMR01000003.1, read on the forward strand.
TTGCAGCGTGAAATGGCCGAGCGCCGGATGATGGACAAGGTGCCACAGGCCGATGTGGTGATCACCAACCCGACGCATTTTGCCGTAGCGCTGAAGTACGACCCGCTGGCGACCGGTGCGCCGGTGCTGCTGGCCAAGGGGGCTGACCTGGTGGCGCAGCGCATTCGCGAGGTAGCCAGCGAAAACCAGATTGTGGTGCTGGAATCAGCCCCGCTGGCGCGGGCGGTGTTTTACAGTACCGAGCTGGATCGCGAGATTCCGGCCGGGCTGTATTTGGCCGTGGCGCAGGTGCTGGCGTATGTCTTCCAGCTGCGCCAGTTCCGCGCAGGTCAGGGCAAGCGGCCGGGGCCGATGCCGCAGCCGCCGATCCCGGATGACCTCAAGCGCTGATCAGGGGCGCGGGGTTGGGTTGTGCTGCAGCTCCAGATCTTGAATCAGGTCACCCAGATCCTCCTCCATCAGCCGGCGCAGCTCTGCCTCGTATTCTTCAATCGAACCGGACAGGTCCAGAATGATTTCCACCCGGCGGTTCAGTGCGCGGGTTTCCGGCCATTCATTGCTGGCGCGCGGACGGGTCTCGGCGTAGCCCTGCACGCGAATGCGTTCAGGCTTGATGCTGTCGTCCAGCAGCAGGGCGTTGGCTACTGACGAGGCGCGTGCGGCTGACAGGTCCCAGTTGGACTGGAAGCGATTGGTGTGGATCGGGATATTGTCGGTATGGCCTTCAATGGTGACCTCGCCCGGCAGCTCGGCGAGCACCTCGGCGATGCGATCGAGCATGGCGTGAAAGTCTTCGGTCATGTCGGCTGAACCAGACGGGAAGGAGCCTTTTTCCTCGACCCGAATGATGATTCGCTTGCGATCATGCTCGAGTTGGATACGCCCTTCCTGCAGCTCGTTTTCCAGCACATCACGCAGGGCGTCGACGCTGGTGTCGATCTGTTGCTCGGTGGTGCTCTGTACCTGCTCCTGCAGTTCGGTTTCCATTTCGGCGCGCAGGGTGTCGAGTTGCGGGGATTCCTCGGTGGTTTGCTGGCGCACGCTGTCTACCGGCGTGGGTTCAGGCTTGCCGGGGGAGAAATTGTCGAAAATTGGGCTGGTACCCATCGGGATATCAAGCGCCGGAATATCGCGCTGCACGCCGAAGGCCTTGGATAACTCGCCGGCAATCTGCTTGAACTTCTGCGCGTCGATTTCCGAGAATGACAGCAGCAGTACGAAAAAGCACATCAGCAGCGACATCAGGTCGGCGAAGGTCATGACCCACGCCGGGATGCCGGGGCTATCGTCTTCCTGTTCTTCCATCAGGCGTCCTGCGCCTCGCCAGCGGCGGCTTTGTCACGTTTGTTCTCAGGCAGGTAGCTGCGCAGCAGTTGCTCGATGACGCGTGGGTTGGTGCCTTCCTGGATAGCCAGAATGGCGTCTATCCAAAGCGCCTGCATGCGCGCCTCTTCGGTCATGCGCAGGGTCAGCTTGTCGGCGATGGGCAGGCAGATCATGGTGGCGAGCATGGCCCCGTACAGCGTGGTGAGCAGGGCGACTGCCATGGCTGGGCCGATTGATTTCGGGTCTTCCATATTGGACAACATCTGTACCAGACCGATCAGCGTACCGATCATGCCCATGGCCGGGCCAACATCGCCCAGCGCGGAAAATACCTTGGCGCCCCAGCGGTTGCGGTCCAGCGTCAGCACGCGTTCTTTTTCCAGGATCGCTTTCACGGTTTCCTGCGGATGGCCATCAATCAGCAGTTGGATGCCGCTGGCCAGAAAGGGTTGGGAGATTTCTTTCTCTTCCAGGGCCAGCAGGCCTTGCTTGCGGGCCAGGGTAGCCAGTTCGACCAGTTCGCTGATACTGGCTTCGGTATCGGGCAGCTTGAAGCGGAAAGCGCGGCCGGCAACTTTAATGGCGCCAATAAATTGACTGACATTGAATTTGGCAAGCACCACGAACAGGCTGCCCCCGATCACGATCAGCAGGGAAGGCACATTGAAGAACACCTGAGCACCAGTGCCCAGCAAGATTGACGCGGCAATAATGCCGATTGCGCCGATAAGACCTATCAGGGTTGCGAGATCCAACAGGGACTCCTGGAACTGAACGACGGGTTGACAGCCAAAGGGCTTTACGCGGGCTACATCGGGACTGCCGATCGGTTTTGCTCAGCCCTGCAAGTGAGTGCGCTGCAAGGCAGGGCGGACAGATCGCTCTGTGCCGCTAGCGTGCGGGATTGATCGGCTTCCCACAAGGTCTATTCTATGTGGGCTTGGCGATATTGCAAACGCCCGATGCTTAGCATTTTTGCTGCCGCGAGGGCTCTGATGGAGAGTATTCATGTCTGCAGTTGCACGTTGTTCCCTCTGGTCGCTGCTGGCAGCGGCTTTGATTGCGCTGGCCCTGGGCTTTGTCGGTGTCAGCTTGAAAACCGGTTTGTTGGAGTTCCGTGGCGCCGACCGGCTAGTGAGTGTCAAAGGTTTGGCGGAGCGCGAGGTCGCCGCCGATCTGGCTCTGTGGCCGGTTAACTTCAGCGTCAGTGGTGACAGCCTTGATCGTTTGCAGAGCGATATCGATACCCAGCAAGGACTGGTGCGCTCTTTCCTGTTGCTGAAGGGCTTTACCGAGGCGGACATACAGTTGTCGGTGCCCAAGATTGTCGATCAACACGCCAACAGTTACGGCGCCAACCTGCCGCCCGAACGCTATCGCGCTGAGGTAACCGTGCTGGTACGCACGCAGGATGTGGATGCGGTGAAGGCGGGAATGCAGAGCGTCGGCGAGCTGGTCAAGTCCGGGGTGGCGTTGACCCAGAGTTACGAGTTTCAGCCGACCTTTCTGTTCACTCAGCTGGAGTCGATCAAGCCGGAGATGATCGCCGATGCCACCGCCGATGCCAGAGCCGCGGCTGATCAGTTTGCCCGTGATTCGGGCAGCACGGTCGGCAGCATTCGGCGTGCGACCCAGGGTTATTTTTCGATCAATGACGTGGACCCCTTTACACCTGAAATCAAGCGTATCAGGGTGGTCACCAATATCGACTACAGCCTGGAGTAGTCTGCCGCGTGGCGGAGCACGAAGTGGCTGATGCTGGCCGGCCAAGCATGCAGGGCGTTGACGTCGTCGATCACCTGCAGCTCGGCCAGCGGCAAGGCGGCTGCCAGCCGTTGCGCGGTTTCTAGCGGGTGAATCGGGTCGTCACGCCAGGCCAGTATCAGTGTCGGGATTTGCAGCTGCTCAAGGGCTGCTGCTGGCGGCAGGTCGCACTGGCAGGCAGCGTCTAGTATCGCCAGCAGGTCGTCGGCGTGCATCTGTGCCAGTGCGTCCAGCGACGCCGCGGCGTCCCCGGGCCTGGCCGCGAGCAGCCAGGCGGGCAGGGCGGGGTTTTGTGCTGCCAGCGAGACTAGGCTGGCCAGTCCGCGTTGCTGAATAATGCGTTGCATCTGCCGGTAGCGTCGTACTTGAGCGGGTCTCGTGTGCCAGGCGGTGGGTGGCGTCGCCAGTACCAGGCAGGACACCTTCTCGGGTGCGCGCAGGGCTGCCAGCAGGGCGCTGGCCGAGCCCATCGAATGCCCTCCCAACGCGTAAAGCCCGGTTGCCTGGGCGTCGGCCAGCGACAGCAGGTCACCGGCCTGACTGGACCATAGATAGTCGGCAGGATCGATGCTGCCCGGCGAGCGGCCGTGCCCGCGGGCATCAAAGCGCACCCGGCGCAGCGGGTCTGGCTGGACGGGGTGAAACCAGCCGGTGCGGCTCTCAAACTCCGTTGAGTGCATCAGGCCATGGGCCCATACGAGCGTGGGGCCGTCGCCGGAAAGGGTGGTATGGAGCATGCGCGTTATCGTGATCAAGGCCGAAACGCCAGATTAACAGACGGGAATGCCGCTGACAGGCTATGGGCGGCGGATTAGACTGTCTGCCTTGTTTTGGGGGAGTTCACCGGATGGAGTTGTTACCCTGGGCGCACGCTGTCAGCGCCGGTTTTACCCTGCGTGGCTGGCACACCCGGCCCAGCGGCAAGCCCTTGCTGCATTTTTTGCATGGTAATGGTTTTTGTACCCGTACCTATGAGCCCATGCTGGCGTTGCTGGTTGAGCACTTTGATCTGTGGCTCTGCGATCTGCAGGGGCACGGACAAAGCGACCATGGCGAGCGTTTTGTTGGCTGGAATCGAAATGCAGAGGCGGCGGCCGAGGCGTTTCGCGCGGGGCGTGAGCAATTTGGTGATGTGCCGAGCCTGGCCTGTGGGCACAGCTTTGGCGGCGTGCTCAGTGCCTTGATGATGGCGGCGGAACCGGCATTGTTCGAGCGCGCGGTGTTGCTCGATCCGGTGCTCTTCCCGCCTGCACTCATCGCCCTGCGTCGCGGGCTGGGGCTGGTGGGCTTGAATGACCATGCGGTGGCCAAGCGTGCGGCCGCCCGGCGTGACTATTGGCCGGATCGCACCGCTGCCCATGCTGGCTTGCATAATCGCGGTATGTTCCGCGGTTGGGATGAAACCGCCTTTGAGGCGCATATCTCCCATGCGCTGCGCGAGCGCTCGGGTGGTGGTGTTGAGTTGTGCTGCCGGCCCAGCCGTGAGGCTGAGGTGTTTCGCACCATGCCAAAGGGGCTGTGGTCGTCGCTGCGCCGCCTGAAAACCCCGACCCGTATCGTCTACGGTGATCGTACCTATCCGTTTGTCATTCAGTCAGCCCGCCGACTGGCTGTCAGCAATAGCCAGGTCAGTGCGCACCAGACCGCTGGCGGGCACTGTTTCATGCTTGAGCATCCGGCTGCGGCGGCCGCCCAGGTGGTCGAATTTCTGACTGCCCGTCACTGAGCAAACGGCTGCGCTCCTGAATGCTCCGTGCGACGTGCTCTGCAAGGCCTGTACCGGCTTCGCTCATGGTCAGGTAGGTGTGGTCCGCGCCGGCCTGGATGATGCGGCGGGCGATGTCCTCGTACATGGCATGAGAGACAATCAGGCCGTCAAAGCCACGACCACGCAGGTTATGCACGGTGATGGTCTTGGCCTCGGCATCGTTCATCGCCAGAATCACCGAGTGGATGTTGGGCATGTCGAGGTTCTGCCAGAACACCGGGTCCTCGGCATCGGCAAACAGTGCGCGGCGGCCAGCCTGCAGGCTGGTTTCTACGGCAACCGGGTCCGAGTCCAGAGCAATCACCCGGTAGCCCTTCTCCGACAGGTTATCGTAGGCTGCCCGGCCGGTCCGACCCAGACCCATGATCAGAATTTGCGCATCATCCAGGGTGATCGGCTGTTCGTCGGGGTGGCGGATATCACGCTCAAAACGGGTGAGCAGCGGGGCGATGTGCTCATAGATGCTGTGTACGATGCGGTTTAGCGGTGCAGAGATCACAAAGGAGAAGGCGACGGTCAGTGCCAGCGGCACCAGCCATTGTGGCAGCACCAGGCTCGCCATGATCAACCCGAATTCGCTGTAGTTGGTCAATGTCAGGCTGCTCAGAAAGGCGCTGCGCGCGCGCAGCTTGAAGCCAACGAAAAGGGCGAAGAACAGCGCGCTCTTCAAGGGCAGCAACAGGGTCATGACCAGCGCGAAGATCAGTGCATGCTGATCCGGCAGGCCGCCCAGGCCGATCTGCAGGAAGAACCCTACCAGAAAGATCTCCTTCAAACTCCACAGCGACTGCGACAGCTCGCCGGCGCGCTTGTGACCAGCCAGCATGGCGCCAAAGGCGAGGGCGCCCAGCTCGGAGCTTAGCCCCAGCGTTTCAAAGCCGGCGCCGCCGACCACCAGTGCCAGCAGCAGGCCAAGCAGGACCATCAGCTCTTCATGTCCGCTGAGGTCCAGTAGCTTGTACAAAATGGGTTTGCACAGCGGCAGGATCAGCACCATCAGGGCCCAGCTCGATGGGCTTTTGCCGCTGGCGATGCTGATGGCGACCAGGGCAATCAGGTCCTGCATGATCAGGACGCCAATCGCCACACGACCGTGGAAGGCCCGCAGCTCGCGTTTGCCTTCGAGTACCTTGGCGGCCAGTACCGTGCTGGAGAATGACAGCGCCATGGCCAGTAGGCTGGCTTCGCCAAGCGGCAGGTCGAGCAAATAGAGGAAGGCGGGTAAAAACAGCGCGGTCGACAGGCCAAAGTGGAGCAGGCTGCCGCCAACCACTTCGGGGCGTACCAGATTCTTGACCTTCAGTTTGAGGCCGACGGTGAACAGCAGTAGCAGGACGCCAAGGTGCGCAATGTGGGTGAGGATATAGCTGTCGTCCGGACCCACGCCGACGCGCTCGCCCAGCAGGGAAAGGGCAAAACCGGCACCAAGGTATCCAATCAGCGGGGGCAGGCCGACCTGCTTGAACAGCAGGCCCAGGCCGAAGGCAAAGGCAATCCAGACAGCTTCAATCACAACAGCATTCCGTTATCGGGTTATTCCTGTTGCCCGACTATAACGCACAAACCCGGCCTGAGCCGGGTTTGTGCGTTATACGATTGCCAACCGGGTTAGGCCGCGACGATCACATCTCCGTGGTTTTCCGGCTCGATCAATGCGCGGTGCAGCGCAGCAATCGCGGCGTCGTAATCCTCTTCCTGAACCACGCACTGCATTTCAACCTGGCGGATAGACTGATGCACCGCCTGGATGCTGATGCCGGCTTCGGCCAGGGCCGCCACGGTCTTGGCCAGAATGCCTTTGACCTTGAGGTCCGAGCCGATCGCCGACACGATGGCAATGTTATGCACGTTGACCTCCGCCATCGGATAGCGCTCCTCGATCAGGCGAGAGGCACGGTTGATCATCTTGCGCGAGCCGGAAATATAGTAGGTGATGCTGTTGGCATCCGAGTCCTTGTTCACCACGTACAGCTTGAGCTTTCTCAGCAGTTTGGTGATTTCCAGGTCGTACTCCACGTCGCCCAGCATTTCCTGGTCGAATACCTCGATGCCAAAGACGTCCTTGCGGCCGGCGATGATCTCGACGCAGGGCTTCTCGCTGCAGTAATCCTGGCTAATCAAGGTGCCGCCGTGATCCGGCTCGAAGGCGTTCTTGATGCGCAGATGAATGCCTGCGCGGCGCAGGGTGCGTGCCGCCTTGGGGTGGATCGCCTCCATGCCCAGGTTGGACAGCTGATCGGCCACGTCGTAGTTGGTACGGCCGATGGTGACGACCTTGTCGACGCCGACCAGGGTCGGATCGGCACTGGAGAGGTGATATTCCTTGTGAATGATCGCCTCGCTGGCGCCGGTGGCGGCCGCAATCTGCGCGAAGGTGATTTCGCTGTAGCCACGATCAAAGGTGTTCATCAGGCCTTCGCTGCAGTGGGTGTAGCCGGTTGCGACAACCAGCTCACGGCTGAAGTCGATGCCATCGAAGCCGTCGCGCACCATGTCCTGGAAGCTCTTGGGCTCGCGCTGGTTCCAGCCGGTCAGATCGGCCAGACGCGCGTTTACGCCGCGCTTCTTGAGTGCCAGTACGGTATTGAAGGCGCTGTGCGCCTCGCCCAGCGACGCCAGCATCTCGCGGACTTTCATCAGGTGCTCGGTCAGCTGGAAATGACCGTAGGAGCACAGCTGCTGCAGACTCACCATGCAGTCGCGCACATCGCTGATGCGGCCTTCAATAAAGCGGTTTGCCGCCTGCAGCTCGTACTCGCCGCTGAACAGCTCTGCGTTCTTGTTCAGCATCGCTTGCTGCACGGCGTCCAGCGCGTCCAGCCAGGCGTCCTCGTTGTGGGCGTCGGCAAAGCGCTCGTACACACCGGGCTCGCCGGTTTTCTTGTGTTCGAGCAGCATGTTGGTCATACCGCTGTAGGCAGAGACAACGAAAACACGCTGGTACAGCTCGGTACCCTGACGTTGGCCAATGAAAATGTTGTTCAGTACTTCCTCAAAGCGGCTCATCGAGGTGCCGCCGATTTTCTCTACTGTATGCATAGTCCTGGTTTCTGTCTTTGGTGAAATCGGTCCTGCCACCAGCAGGTCGGGAGCCTCATGCTCCCGTTACAGGTAACGCTGCGTCGTAATGCGCAGTGGTGTTACCGGGCCGCGTTCGGCCACGAATGCCGGTCTGGGTGTATCGGCCCCGAAAGGCTCGACCGGCAGATTATCCACGTGGTTGTACACGTAGAACAGGTTGCTGCGCGGATCCGGCGTAATATTGCTGTTGGAGCCGTGCAGCGTGTTGCAGTCAAACAGTACCACCGAGCCGGCCTGGCCGGTTGCGGCGGTGATGCCACCCTCGCTGACCATGTCGGCAAGGCTGGCGTCATCCGGTACCCCCAGCTCCTGCTTGCGTAACGAGCGGCGGTAATGCTCCTGCGGAGTCTCACCCACACAGCCTATAAAGTGGCGATGTGACCCCGGCACCAGCAGCAGCGGGCCGTTGAAGGGCGAATTGTCGGTGAGCAGAATAGAGCAGCTGATGGTGCGCATGCGCGGCAATCCATCCTCAGCGTGCCAGGTTTCAAAGTCGGAGTGCCAGTAGAACTCCTTGCCTTTGAAACCGGGTTTCAGATTCAGACGCGATTGGTGCACGTACAGGTCACCATCGAGCAGGTGCTGAACCTTGGCGGCGATGCGCTTATCTGCTGCTACCTTGGCGAACAGCTCGCTGCTCTGGTGAATCGCGAACAGCGAGCGCAAGGCGCCGCTGTCCGGTTCGCGTATGGCAGCGTCACTGGCAAGGATGCCCTTGTCGCTGCGTAACCGTTCAACCTCTCGGCGGAAAACGGCAACTTCCTCCGCGCTGAATGCATTGGGCAGTAGCAGGAAACCATCGCGTTCAAAGCGGGCAATCTGCTGCGCCGTTAGCGGCGCTTCGCGTTCATGGCGCCGATAGACTATCGGGTCAATTCGCTCGTGCCAGCGGGGCTGGTCTTGGCGGCGTGTGGGATACAGGTCAACCGCTGCCGTCATTAATCCTCCTTATATAGGGCCTGTTGTCGTGTCGTTCTCTCCACCGTTAGCGGGGGCGCAGCGACAACAGGCCGTTTGGTTCTCAGCTGTTATCGACGGGGTAGACCCCGTCCTTGTCGTGTACTTCCTTGCCGCTCAGTGGCGGGTTGAATACACAGGCCATTTTCATGTCCTCGGTACCGCCGCGCAGCATGTGCTCGTCGTGCTTGTCCAGGATGTACAGCGTGCCGGGACGGATTTGATATACCTTACCGTCCGACAGGGTTTCGATCTCACCGTTCCCGCTCATGCAGTAGACCGACTCCAAGTGGTTCTTGTAATGGATGTGGGTCTCTTTATTGGCGTAGATGGTGGTGATGTGGAAGGAAAACCCCATCTGGTCGTCCTTGAGCAGCATCCGGGTGCTTTCCCAGGTCTCGGTGGCGACGCGGCGTTCGGAGTTTTCGCATTCTTCCAGTGTACGTACGATCATGTTCTCTATTTCCTCAAGAAGCTTGGTTGGCGACCTGCTCAGCCATCACTTTGGCGAAAGCTGCGTCCAGAATGGTCAGGGCCTTGTCGATCTGCTCTTCGGTGATGGTCAGCGGGCACAGGCATTTGACAACCTGGCTATGGTTGCCGCTGGTTTCGATCACCAGGCCGTTGGCAAAGGCTTCCTTGCAGATGGCGGCGGCGGTGTCGCCATCCGGGCAGTTGATGCCCAGCATCATGCCGCGACCCTTGAGGTAGAGGGAGTCGGGGCCGTGCTTACGGACGATCTTCTGCATGCCGTCAGCGATACGCTTACCCTTGGCCTGCACGCTCTTGGCGAACTCGTCGTTGACCCAGAAGTGCTCCAGCGCAGCAGCAGCGGTAACGAAAGCGTGGTTGTTGCCACGGAAGGTACCGTTGTGTTCGCCCGGCTCCCACTGGTCGAGTTCGTTGCGCATGACCACGATGGCAAACGGCAGGCCAAAGCCGCTGAGCGACTTGGACAGGGTGATGATGTCCGGCTTGATACCCATTTCTTCAAAGCTGAAGAATGTGCCGGTACGACCGCAGCCAGCCTGGATGTCGTCGACAATCAGCAGCATTTCATGCTTGCGGCACAGTTTTTCCAGTTTGCGCATCCAGTCGGCAGAAGCGGTGTTCAGACCACCTTCGCCCTGAACGACTTCCACAATCACGGCTGCGGGCTTGTCGATGCCGCTGCTCGGGTCGCTGAGCATTTTGTCCATCATGGCGATGGTGTTGACCTTGTCGCCAAAGTAGTTGGCGTAGGGCATGCGGCTGACCTCTGACAGCGGTACGCCGGCGGCGCCACGATGATGGCCGTTACCCGTAACGGCCAGGGCGCCGATGGTGCAGCCATGGAAACCGTTGGTGAAGCTGATGACATTGCTGCGGCCGGTGACCTTGCGGGCCAGCTTGAGCGCTGCTTCAACCGAGTTGGCACCGGTCGGACCGCTGAACTGAACCTTGTATTTACCCAGGCCGCGCGGTTCCAGAATCACCCGATTGAAGGTCTCCAGAAAGCGTTCTTTGGCGTCGGAGTACATGTCCAGGCCGTGGGTGATGCCGTCATCTTCCAGGTACTGGATCAGTGCCTTTTTCAGAACCGGGTTGTTGTGCCCGTAGTTCAAGGTGCCGGCGCCGGCTAGGAAGTCGATGTAGCTCTTGCCCTCGCGGGTCACCAGCTCGGCGCCGCGGGCCTGCTTGAAGACCACCGGGAACGAGCGGCAGTAGCTGCGAATATCCGATTCGTTTTTCTCGAACTGTTCAAAGGTGTTCATGTGATCTCCTGATCTCAAGCTTGAGCTGATTGGGGTGCAGATTGGGTGAACGGGCCAGCGCGGTAGATGACTTCATCATCGTGCTGGCCATTGAAATGGGTTTCGCGGGAGAACAGCACTTCGGTGCTGTACTCGGCGCCCAGCAGGCGGAAGGCTTTCTTGAACAGCGCCTCGGATGCGTCGTTGCCTGGAGAAATAGTGGTCTCCAATCGACTGACACCGTCTGCGCGAACGCGTTCAATCAGTGCCAGCAGCATCTTCAAGGCCAGCCCCTGACCACGCATGCGGCTGTCCACGGCGACCTGCCAGACAAACAAGGTGTCTTGGCGCGCCGGCGGACGATAGCCGGAAATAAAGCCGACCAGATCGCCATCAGCTGTCTCGGCAGCGATCGCGGTATCGGCAAAGTCGTGACACTGCAGCAGGTTGCAGTACACCGAGTTGGTGTCTAGCGGCTTGCAGCGTTCGACCAGGTTGTTCAGGGCGAAGCCGTCCGTGCTATTAGGTTTTCGTAGTGTTACGGGTGTAAGTGACAAACCGGGTTCCTAATGCTTATGCGTATATGCTTTTTCCATAATAAACATATCCAAAAAATTATCTCAACCCGCATTAAACGCCGTGTTCATGCGGTTTTGTGTGGTTTGAATATGTTTATAGCTGTTAAATAGATTTGTCATCAAACTATTTTCTTGTGTAATCAATTTGGCGCTATGCCCCGTCTGGTGGGGGCTGCGTGGGAACGGGCTTGGGTGCCTTCGGGTGCACCGTCCGGGCGCAGCAATGCCTCACGCTGGGGCGTGATCAGGGCGGTTTTCAGGAGGGAAGAGCGCCCGCCGGGCGGCGGGCATCTGCAGAGGGTTGGCGTTGCGCTTACAGGGTGAAGCCGCCGTCGATCGGAATGATGTTGCCGGTCATGTAGGCGCCGCCGGTGCCGGCCAGCATGATCGCCAGCGCGGCCATTTCTTCTTCGCGGCCCCAGCGTTTCATCGGAATGTGCTGACAGTCTTCGGCCATGGCCTCGGGGTCGCTGTGGATGTGGCTGGTCATCTTGCTCGGGAAGCGGCCGGGGGCGATCACATTGACGTTGATATGCTCGCTGACCAGTTCGCGGGCGAGGTTGCGCGACAATTGGTGTACAGCGGCCTTGCTTGGGCCGTAAGAGTAGGCTTGCTCGCCGAAGGAGCTGATGCCCGCTACCGAGCCGATGTTGATGACGCGTGCCGGATTGTCGGCGTTGGCCGAGGCGCGCAGCAGCGGCAGCAACTGCTGGATGCAGCTGAACACCGAGATGACGTTCAACTGCATGACTTTTTCCCAACCCGATACCGGGAAGTCTTCCAGCGGCGCCCCCCAACTGGTGCCGGCGTTGTTGACCAGAATATCCAGGCGGTCGGTGAGCTTGCCGACATCGGCGGCCAGCTGACGGGCGCCTGCCTCGGTGGACAGGTCAGCGGCCAGGGCGGTGCACTCGCCATACTGGCTGAGCTCCTGCGCGGTTTGCTGGCCCTCTGCAATCTTGCGGCAGCAGATGATGACGCGCGCGCCGGCTTCCAGGTAGCCCTGGGCGATCATGCGGCCAATGCCGCGGCTGCCACCGGTGACCAGGGCGGTGCGCCCGGCCAGGCTGAAGTACTGTTGCATGGGAGTCTCCTTGTTGTTGGTATGCGGTGCAGGTGGCTACGTTAAACCAGCGTGCACCCTGCCCCAAGTGCGACGGTGGCTTATAGAGCACGCAAATGCCCGATCATGGTGGGCGCTGCGGGCAGATGGCTTTTGGCTTATCCTTGGCTAGGGCCTGTTGTCGTTTCGTTAGCCCGCCTGTTGCAGCCTGTAAAGCCGCCAATCAAGGAGCGAGAAGCGTAGCGTGGTCATTCCACGTGAGCGACGAGCGACGCCGAGTGGCGGCTTTACAGGCGCAACCTCGGCGGCCCCACCCCGAGGGCCGGGGGCATTTTTCGGCAGGCGGATGAACGAAACGGCAACAGGCCCTAGAGTCGCCAACGGAACTGTTGTCACGAACAAGGTTCACAATGGCGAGCCCAACCAGCGAGTAGAGTGAGGAAGCAATGGGATCTGTTCGACGTTCGCGCAAAGAAGACGCATCGGCGTGGACCGTGGCCGACAGCCGCAGTGTCTACGGTATTCGCCATTGGGGCGCGGGGTATTTCAACGTCAATGAACAGGGTCATGTCGAGGTCATGCCGCGCGGTCCGCAGGCGGGCAGCATCGACCTGCACGAGCTGGTAGGGCAACTGCGCGAGAGCGGGCTGGATCTGCCGTTGCTGGTGCGTTTTCCGGACATTCTGCAGGCGCGCGTGCGTCAGTTGACTGGCGCCTTTGACCGTAACATCGAGGCGCTGGAGTATGGCGCGGGCTACACCGCGCTTTATCCGATCAAGGTCAACCAGCAGGAAGCGGTGGTAGAAAACGTGATTGCCACCGAGAACGTCTCCATTGGCCTGGAGGCGGGTTCCAAGCCGGAATTGATGGCGGTGCTGGCGCTGGCGCCCAAGGGGGGCACCATCGTCTGCAATGGCTACAAGGATCGTGAGTTTATCCATCTGGCGCTGATTGGCCAGAAGCTCGGCCACAAGGTGTTCATCGTAATCGAGAAGGAGTCTGAGGTCCGTCTGGTGATCGAGGAGGCCGAGAAGCTCGGTGTCACGCCTCAGGTTGGCCTGCGTGTGCGGCTGTCATCGCTGGCGTCCAGCAAGTGGGCCGACACCGGCGGCGAGAAGTCCAAGTTCGGGCTTTCTGCCGCCCAGCTGCTGCGCGTGGTCGATACCTTTCGGGCAGCTAATCTGCAGGACGGCGTGCGCTTGCTGCATTTTCACATGGGGTCGCAGATTGCCAATCTGGCGGACTATCAGCACGGTTTTCGTGAAGCGATTCGCTACTTTGGCGAGCTGCGCGCGCTGGGGCTGCCGGTCGACCATATCGATGTGGGCGGCGGCTTGGGCGTCGACTACGACGGCACGCATTCGCGCAACGCCAGCTCCATCAACTATGACGTCAATGAGTACGCGCAGACGGTGGTGGGCATGTTGCGTGATTTCTGCGACGAGCAGGGACTGCCGCATCCGCACATCTTCTCTGAGAGTGGTCGGGCGATGACTGCGCATCATGCGGTGCTGGTAGTGCAGGTAACGGACGTTGAGCGCTACAACGACGTGATGCCCGAGATCGAGGACCTGGACGAGTTGCCGGCGGTGGTCCGCAACCTGGTCCGTCTGCAGGATCAGCATGACATCGAAATGGTCACCGAGACCTACTGGCGCGCGACGCACTATATGGCCGATGTGGCCGCGCAGTACGCCGAGGGCAAGCTCAGCCTGTCCGAGAAGGCGCTGGCAGAGCAGTGCTACTACGCCCTGTGCAACCGCTTGCATGTGCAGCTTAAAGCGCGTCAGCGCTCCCATCGTCAGGTGCTGGATGAGCTGAATGACAAGATGGCCGACAAGTACATCTGCAACTTCTCCGTATTCCAGAGCCTGCCTGATACTTGGGCGATTGATCAGGTGCTGCCGATCGTGCCGCTGGACCGGCTGGAAGAAGAGCCGCTGCGTCGCGCGGTGCTGCAGGATCTGACCTGTGATTCGGATGGCAAGATACGTCACTACGTCGATGAGCAGAGCATCGAGAACACGCTGCCGGTGCATGATCTGCGTGAGGGTGAGGACTATTTGCTGGGGATTTTCCTGGTGGGTGCTTATCAGGAAATTCTCGGCGATATGCACAACCTGTTCGGTGACACTGATTCGGTCAACGTTTACCTGCGCTCTGACGGCCGCGTAGTGCACGGTGGTATCGAAACGCACGACACCATCGAAGACATGCTGCGCTACGTGCACTTTGCGCCGGATGAGCTGGTCACGCTGTATCGGGACAAGGTGGCGGGTGCGCGTCTGAGCCCAGCCGAACGCACCCGTTTTTTGGATGCGCTGCGACTTGGGCTGACGCGATCTTCTTACCTCAACGCCGAGTAACCTGGTGTTAAGGAAGCACTGATTAATTCCGCATGCCCTCTGGCGTTCAGGCTGGGCTGCAATCAAGGCGTGGTTTCGAAGGCATGTCGGGACCTGTCGAGAAATCTCAACGCAGAGTGCGGCCCAGCCTGAACGCCCCGTAGGGCGAGCGCTCAAGCATGCATCTGCTGCGTTGCGCTGCTTGCCAATAGCACCACTATTGGCTGTACATCGCGCCTTGCATCTGCACGCTTGAGCACTCGCAGAGGGCGTGTGGAATTGGTCAGTGCTTCCTTAGGCCGCCTGTTTCTGCAAGCTGATCCAGGTGGCCTCGGCCCAGGCTACTGGCTGGCCGTCTGCTGTATAGAGGGCGGTGCCGGCCTGGTGCTTGCGGCCATCGTGGGCGATGGCCCAGCCGGTCACGACCAGTTGCTCACCGACCTTGATCGGGCGTTCGATGTGCGCCGCAAAGCGGCCTAGCAGCGCCACGCCGGCCTGATCTTTCACGGCAAAGTAACCGGGACAATCCAGCGCCGCCCAGACAAACTCCGGGGCCACAGTGCCGTCGCCGGCGTCCAGGGTGCTGTCCGGCGTCCAGGCGCAGGCGACGGTATCGTTGCGACCGGTCACCGGGCCGGTGTGCAGCAGCAGGCCATCGTGCTCACAGCGGTCGGTACCGCAGACAAAGCAACCGGGCAGGCCATGCTGCTCGTAGCCGCTGAAGCGGGGGCGGGCGGCTTCGGCGTCGGCCAGGCTGACGGCGGGCGGTGGCGTCAACGCAAACTGATAGGGGCGGGCACTGCCGAGCAGGGTCTCGCCCTGCAGCAGGCGGGCACCGTCCGCGTCGCGTACGATCACAAGGTCGGTGTCTAGTGGCGGCGGAGCATGCAGGGTGACCTGGCAGGGCTCGTTCATGGCCTTGGCCAGCAGGCCGCAGACGTAGCCGCCGTTGCCACTGTTGGGTGGGCCGCAGAAACGTTTGCGGATCATGGTCGGTATCGTGTTTTGCATCGTAAATTCCTTAATGACTCCAGCCGCCGCAGACCGGGAATACCTGGCCAACGAAACAGTTCGCCGCGTCCGAGCACAGATAGGCGGCAAAGTGGCTGTCTTCTTCTGCCGAGACCAGTCGCCCGAGCGGCACTTCGCGCTGCAGGCGCGCCTGAAACGCCGGGTTGGCCTGAATCTCGGGTGGGAAATAGGTGGGGTTGTCGACAAAGTTCTGGGCGATGGCGTTGACCTGCACGCCCTTGCCTGCGACCTCCGCGCCCACGGCCTGCACCCAGGCCAGCTGCGCACCGCGTGCAGCGCTGTAGCTCGAAGCTCGCTTCATGCCGCGCAGGGCCGAGGCGCTGCCCATCAGCACAATCTTGCCATGGCCGCGCTCGGTCATGGCTGGCAGGACGGCGCGGGCGAATCGTGGCAGCGGGTCGACCATGTGGCGAAACAGCAGGCCCCACTCTTCATCCTCTACCTGATCGGCCGGTGTGCTTGGCGCGGGCACGCCCAGATTCAGTAGCAGCACGTCAAGGCTGCCTGCTTCGGCGATCAGCTTCTGGGGCGCCTTCGGGTCCAGAAAGTCGCGGTTGTCAGCCACGACCTCCGCGCCGCAGGCTTGCAGTGTGCGTTGCAAAGCGGGCCCCATGAAGTCCCCTGCCTGGGTCAGCAGGATGCGCTTGTTACTCAGATCACACAGGCTCATCGTTCTTCTCCCTTGTCAGGTTGCGGGGAAGTAGCGCTCCAGAAACGGCAGTAGCAAGCTGTTTACCTCGGACGGCTTCTCTGCCTGAATCCAGTGGCCGCAGTCGGCGATCACATGCTGTTCGACCTGCGGCACCACGCTGGGCATTTTCTTGATGGTATAGGCTTCCAATGTGCCGACCGGGTCACGATCGCCGATCAGGAACAGGGCAGGTTGCTCGATCTGGCGGCCAGCCAGCGACTCGGTACGTTCCCAGTTGCGCTCAAAGTTGCGATACCAGTTGATCGGGCCGCGGAAACCGCTTTGCTCAAAGGTTTTGACGTAGACCTCGAAGGCCTCGTCGGAGCACCAGGCGGGCGGCTTGCCCGGGTCGCTGTAGTCCTCGAGCCAGGCCGAGTCGGCCGGTTTGTCCTGCACCAGGGCGCCGCCTTCCTGATTGTCCAGTCCGTGCATCATCAGGCGCATGGTGCGCGGGATATCCGCGGCCAGTTCGGCTTCGGCCGGGCCCTGAGTCTGGAAGTACAGCATGTAATGAAATTTGTCCTTGTAGGCCTCGCGCATCATGTTGATTGCCGGCTGACGCGGGCGCCCGCCGAAGGGCACCGACAGGCCGCACACCGCCTTGACGCGGGCCGGCTCCAGTAGCGCCAGGTGCCAGGCAATGGGGGCGCCCCAGTCGTGGCCGAGCATGGCTACCTGCTCGTGGCCAAAATGGTTCATCGCGCCCTGAATGTCGCCGCAGATGGTGATCAGGTCATAGGCCTCGACCGCCTCTGGCGCCTCGGTCGCACCGTAACCGCGCATTTCCGGGGCAAACACGCGATAGCCCTGGGCCGCCAGCGCCGTGATTTGATGACGCCACGAGTACCAGCACTCCGGGAATCCATGCAGCAGCCAGACCGGCTTGCCGCTCTCCGGGCCTGCGATATGCACGCTGAGCTGAATGCCGTTGACCTTGATCAGTTGTTGTTTTGTCTGCTGCATACTGCTCTCCAATGAGTCCTGAGGCCACACTATGGCAAATCGGCGGCGATATGGCGCGATTGTCGCATGCGCATTCACCAGCCGAAGTGTCGACTATCGGTGCGGTGCATGATTCGTGCGCAGAGCGGCTCGCGGTTGCCTGGGCGGCGCGGGTTTTAGGCTGAGCTATGCTCAGGTTGCTGGGCCAAAAAGTCGTGTGGGCATCGTAAATAAGGAAAGGCGATGAGCAAAGCGCGTCCGTGGATTACCTTGCAGGGCCTGATCGCTGTCTCGATTGTGATCTGTCTGCTGACCATGCTGGCGGTCACTGCGCTGCAGGGCTATCGGGGGGCGCGTGCGGTGCTGGTTGCGGCGGCATCGGATTCGGCCAAGCAGATTGGCGCGTTGCTCAATGAGCGCGCCGAGCGTTTGCTGTCGCCTGGCGAGAATGCGTTGAGCATTCTGGTGCACGATCCGCTGGTCACCGCCGACTCGCTGCGCGAGCGGGCGAGCCGCATGCCAGCCCTGGCTCAATTGCTGGGTGACGGTAGAACGGTGAGTGCCGTGTATGCCGGCTACCCCGATGGTGAGTTCTTTCTTGTGCGCCGGGTGCCCGATGGGGGCTCGATCGCTACCAGCTCCCGGAGGGGACGCATTTTCTGGTGCAGTCGGTTGAGCGCGATGGCGAGCGCATGCTCGGACGTTGGCTGTTCTTCAATGCGGAGCTGCAGCAGACCGGCAGCAGGCCGGTACCCGAATACCGATATGACCCCCGTGAGCGGCCTTGGTACCAGCTGGCGCAGACCCGCGACGGGGTGGTGCTGACCGAACCCTATCTCTTCTTCACCACTCATCAGGTTGGTCTGACCATGGCGCGGCGCAGCAAGCTGACCGGCGTGGTGATGGGGCTGGATGCGGCCGTGGATGACCTGGCCGTTGAGGTCAAGGACATGCACCTGACGCCCGGCACGGAGATGGCGATTGTCAGCGGAGAGCGGGTTGTTACCTATCCGGACATGGACCGCCTGATCGTGCTGGAAGGCGCGCAGGAGCCGCGATTGGCCACCATTGAGGAGCTAGGCGTGCCGGTGCTGAGCGAGCTGGCAGCAATGGATGCCGATCCTGCGGAGGTGGCACTGCTGTCACGCGATGACGGTGACTGGTACGTCATCAGCCTGCCACTGACTCGCATTGGCGATGAGCTCGGTCGGGTGCTGATTGCCATGCCCGGTAAGGAGATGCTGGCCGGGGTTGTGGGTATTCTGCGTCAGCAGGCGACCTGGGCGCTGGTGTTGCTGTTGCTGCTGGTACTGGTGGGTTGGGCGCTGGGCCAGCGTTTGGGCGGGCCGCTCAAGGCGCTGGCTGATCAGGTGGGTGGTCTGGCCAACATGGACTTCAGTCAGAAGATCGGTGTGCGTTCGCGCATTCGCGAGGTCAACGAACTCGGCGGTGTGCTCAGCCGAATGGCGGGGGCGATCAATCATTTTCAGCAGATTTCACTGGCGCTGAGTCGCGAGACGCGCCTGGAGCGCATGCTTGATGTGGTGTTGGGCCACTTGATCGCGATGGCCAAAGGACGTGGCGGGGCGGTGTTTCTGTATGAGGAGCAGAGCGGTGAGTTGAGGCTGGCCAGTGGTATCAATGACGAGCATTACCCGCAGTCGTTGACGCTGGATGAGGAGCTGCGCAGTAAGCCGGAGCAGGTGCTGGCGGCACGTCTGGACCGGGATCATCGCTATATGACGCTGGCTCTGCGAGACCGTCAGGAAAATCTGATCGGCGTGCTTGCGGTAGAGGTCTCGCCGCTATTGACCTCAAACATGGTCAAGAGTCTGCGCCAGTTTCTGGAGAGCCTGTCCGGTACCCTGGCTGTTGCCATCGAAACGCGCCAGCTGTTCGATGACCAGCAGGTGTTGATGGAGTCGATCATTCGTCTGCTGGCCACGGCCATTGACGCCAAGTCGCCCTACACCGGCGGACACTGCGATCGTGTGCCGCAGCTGGCCGAGATGTTGCTCCACCGTGCCTTGGCCTCGGAAAGTGGCGCACTGGCTGAGTTCTCGATGGATGAAGAACAACGCTATGCCTTCCGCATTGCGGCCTGGATGCATGACTGCGGCAAGATCACCAGCCCTGAATACGTAGTCGACAAGGCCACCAAGCTGGAAACCATCTACAACCGCATTCATGAGGTTCGCACGCGCTTTGAGGTGCTGTGGCGAGATGCGGAGATTCGCTATTGGCAGGGCGTTGCCGAAGGGCGAGACGAGGCGGAGCTGGCCGCCGAGTTGGCGCAGACCCGACAACGTCTGCAGGCCGAATTTGACGAAGTGGCCAAGGCAAACGTCGGTGGCGAGTTCATGCGCGAGCAGGACGTCGAGCGCTTACGACAGATTGCCGAGCAAACCTGGGTGCGCCACTTTGACGACCGGCTCGGTCTGTCGCAGGAAGAAATGCAGCAGTTGCAGGCCGTGCCAGCGCCGGCACTGCCGGTGGTTGAGCGCCTGCTCAGCGACAAGCCCGAGCACAAGGTGCCCTGGGGGGATCGCAAACCGCCTGTGGCCAAGGATGATCCGCGTAACATCTGGGGCTTTGACATGGATGCGCCGCAATACAGCTTTGACCGCGGTGAGCTGCACAACCTGTCCATTCAGCGTGGCACGCTGACGGCGGAAGAGCGCTTCAAGATCAACGATCACATCGTGCAGACCCTGATCATGCTCAGTACCTTGCCGTTCCCCCGGGCGCTGCGCGATGTACCGCAGCTGGCCGCAACACACCACGAGAAGCTCGATGGCACCGGCTATCCGCGTCGGCTGGGTGACGATCAGCTGTCGGTGCCCGATCGGGTGCTGGCCATTGCCGACATCTTTGAAGCGCTGACGGCGGCGGACCGCCCGTACAAGCCGGCAAAAACGCTGTCCGAGGCCGTCAGAATCATGCTGTTCATGGCCAAGGATCGGCATATCGACGGAGAGCTGCTCGCGCTGTTTTTGCGCACCGGTGTGCACGAGCAATACGGTCAGCTGTTCCTGCAGCCGCAGCAGTGCGATCAGGTCGATGTGGAAGGGTGTCTGGCTCAGTTGCGAGAGTGGCAAGTGATCGCCTGATCGCCTCCTTGTTGTTGACCGCAGATGACAGAAATGTGGCAATCTGTCCGGCTGCTGGTGACTTGGATCACCAGCAGCCGTGAGTCTGAACAAGAGAGCTGTCATGTTGAGCCTGTCGCCCGTTGCTGAATCTGCCACCTTGCTGCGCCGCATCGGCGTGGTTGTCGGTTCTGTTCTGGTTACCCTGGGATACTGCCTGGATGTGCTCTGGCGAGCTGCTGCCAGACGGCTGGATCGCGCGCGGGTGGATCGCTACACGCGCGGCTGGGCGGCGGCCTTGCTCAGGTTGGTGCGCCTGCAGGTCAGTGTCTTTGGTACGCCTCCGGACTTCAGTGACGGACGCCGCTATATCATTCTTTGCACCCATGCCAGTCACTACGATATTCCGGTCAGCTTTGTGGCGTTGCCGGGCTCCATTCGCATGCTGGCCAAGTCGGAGTTGTATCGTATTCCGGTGCTGGGGTTGACCATGCGCCTGGCGGAGTTCCCTTCAATCAATCGCCACAAGCGCAATCAGGCGCTGGCCGATCTGGCCCGCGCCCGGCAGATGATGGAGTCGGGTATTGTGCTCTGGGCTGCGCCGGAGGGGACGCGCTCGCGCACGGGTGAGTTGCTGCCGTTTAAAAAAGGATGTTTTCACCTGGCGCTGGATACCGAGGCGGTGATCGTGCCGGTCGCCATTCGCGGTATCCACAGGGTGCTGCCGGCGCGCAGTTGGCGCTTCAACCTCGGGCAACAGGTGTCTGTGCACGTCGGCGAGCCGATTGACGCGGCGACCTACGCGCGTGAAGACCTGCCCGCGCTGATGGCCGAGACCCGCCAGCGGATTGCGGCGTTGCTGGGAGGCTCTGCGGTCTGACTCAGCGCTGCCCTGACTCGTCAACGGCGAGGTGGAATTGCGCGCCTTCGGTTTCCAGTGGCGCGAGGGTACTGATGCAGTAGTCCAGCTCCTCCAGCAGATCGCGCACCTTGTTGCTGTTCAGACCGCTGTGCGGGGATTTGCGCAGATGATGCTGGAGTGCTTCCAGGGTGCTCATGCCGGCCGCGACCGGCTGCCAGCTGACGTCTTCAATGCCCCATATCTGGCCGGTCTGTGGGTCGGGTTCCGGCACCGCCTTTTTGGCTTCATCGTCCAACATGGCGACGGCGGCCTGCAGTTCCAGTGCGGTGGTGTCGACAAAGCTGCTGAGCTCTGAGACGCCGAGTGTGCGGCACAGGCCGTCGAGCAGCTTCAGCTCGTTTCGCAGGGTATCCAGCAGACGGTCATCTGGCTGAAATTGACGGTTCAGCAGGGTGTTCAGCCGCAGGGCGCTTGCCACAGTGTGCTCCTGAGTCGAGGGTGGTGGAACTCGAACTTTAACCTAGAGCGCCGCTGTCCTGCACTGCCATGCTCATTCGATCCAGCGATACAGGGTGCGGCGCGTGATGCCCAGGATGTCTGCGGCCCGGCGTTTGTTGCCGCCGGTGGCGCTGAGCACCTGATGAATGTATTGGCGCTGCACGCTCTCCAGACTCGGTAGTTGCTCCAGTGCCGCCCCGGTCAGCCCGTCCAGTAGCGGGACGCCGGGCGAGCCCGGGTTTTGCTGCTCGGCCTGTTGCAGTCGATCCGGCAGGTTGCTCAGCTCGATCAGGTCTGCGGTGCAGAAGGTCGCTGCGCGCTCCACGGCGTTCTGCAGCTCGCGTACGTTGCCCGGGAAGGGGTGGCGCTGCAGCGCCAGGCGGGCGTCATCGGCAAAGCCTTTGATATGGCGCTGCTGTCTGGCATTGAAGCGAGCAAGAAAGAAGTCGGCCAGCGCGTGAATGTCATCGGCCCGCTCGCGCAGTGCCGGCACCTGCAGGGTGAAAGTCTCCAGGCGATAGAACAGGTCTTCGCGAAAGCGGCCGTCAGCCACGCAGTCGGTGAGCTGGCGGTTGGTGGCAGCGATGACGCGGACGTTCAGTTGTATCTCGTGGTCGCTGCCGACCGGCCGCACCTTGCCGTCCTGCAGGGCGCGCAGCAGCTTGGCCTGCAGGGCGAGAGGCATTTCGCCGATCTCGTCCAGCAGCAGGGTGCCTCCGTCGGCCTGCTGGAACAGGCCTGCGCGGGTCTTGCGGGCGCCGGTATAGGCACCGGCGGCATGGCCAAAAAACTCGCTTTCCATCAGCTCGCTCGGGATGCCGCCGCAATTGACGACCATGTACGGGGCGGACTTGCGACTGCTTTGCTCGTGTACCGCGCGGGCAACCAGCTCCTTGCCGGTGCCGCTTTCGCCCTGAATCAGCACCGGGCCGTCAGCGTCGGCCACCTGGCGGATGTCCTGAAACAGGCGGCGCATTACGCTGCTCTGGCCGATGATGCCGTGAAATTGCTCCACTGCCATGATTGAGCGATAGCGCTGCACTTCGCGGCGCAGGCGGCGGTTCTCCAGCAAGCGGCTCGCTGTGAGCAGGAAGTGGTCCATTTCCAGCGGCTTGGTGAGAAAGTCGTCGGCGCCTTGCTGCAGTGCCTGCACGGCCTGTTGTACCGAGCCAAAGGCGGTGATGATCAGCATCGCCGGGGCCGGGTTCAGGCCCTGCGCGACGGGTAGCAGACTCAGGCCGTTGGCGCCGGGCAGGCGCAGGTCGCTGATCAGCAGATCAATCTCGCCCTGTTGCAGCAGCGGCTGGGCGGCTTCGGCGCTGGCGCAGGCGGTCACCCGGTAGCCCTCGGCCTCGAGTTCTTCCTGCAGTAGTTCGCGCAGGCCCGGATCGTCTTCGACCAGTAGCAGATGTTCGGTATGGCTCATGCAGTGCGTTTCCCTTGATGAATCGGCAGCAGCAGGCTGGCACGGCAACCGCCTAACGGGCTGCTGTCGAGCACGAGTTGGCCGCCGTGTTCTTCGGCAATGGTGTTGACGATGGCCAGCCCCAGCCCGGTGCCTTCGCCCGGGGGCTTGGTGGTAAAGAAGGGCTCAAGCAGTTGCTCGTGACTGGCCTCGGGCAGGCCTGGCCCATCGTCGTCAATATCGATGCGCAGCTGTCCGTGCTGCTGACTGAGCCGCACCTGCAGTCGCTGCTCACTGGCTTGCAGGGCGTTACGCAGCAGATTGAGCAGGGCCAGCTCGAGACGCCCCGGGTCGCCTTTCACCGTGGGCAGCGTCTGCGCGTTGTCGCCCTCTACCTCGAGTTGTCGCCCGGCGACCTCCAGTTCCGGGGTAATGGCCGCCACCGCGCTGTCGAGTACTTGGCGCAGGGAGGTCGCGCGCGGCTCTGCAGCGCTGGGGCGGCTGTAGTCGAGCAGTTGGCGAACCGTGTGGGTCAGACGGGCTACCTGCCCGCGAATGGCGCCCAGTTCACGCTGCTGCCCCTGGTCATCGGCAGCATGGCGTTGCAGGCGTCGAGCGCGTCCGTCGATCACACTGAGCGGAGCGCCCAGCTCATGGGCGACCCCGCGTGCCATGCCGCCGATGGCTGCCATTTTCTCCTGATCCTTGAGCTGGGCCAGCAGGTCGGTCTCGGCGGCGCGACGCTCATCCAGCTCGTGTCGGGCTTGTTCGATACTGTCCAGCATCTGGTTCAGCCCTGCTGCCAGGGCGGCGACTTCGGTTGGGCCTTCCAGCGCTGCGCGGTGGGCATGGTCACCTTGGGCGACCCGCTGCATGTGTTCAAGCAGTCGGTCGACATGGCGACCTACACCGCCGTAGTGGCCCAGCATCACTGCGCAGAGGATGCCGATGGCCAGTACCGCCCAGGCCAGCCAGGCAATGATCTCCAGCTGGTCGAGCGCGCGGCCGAAGTCGCTGGCCCGCCGGGTTATTTGAATCAGCCCCTGAATCTGCCCGCCGGCATCGAACAGCGGCATGAAATGGGAGAACAGGTGGCGTCCGCCCACCTGGCTAAAGCCTTGCTGGGCCTGACCGGTAGACACGATAAGGTCGGGGATGGCGGTACGGGTCAGGTCGCTTTCGGTGATGCCGGCCGAGGCCAGACGCACACCGTTGACGTCGAATACCGAGGCGCCGTAGACCTCGCCGATAATAAAGACCGACCCCAGTGCGAGCTCGATTGCCTGCTCGTCATGCTCGCGCAGGGCATTGCCGATGGGAATGCTGATCGCCCGGCCGATCAACTCCAGGTCGTCCTTGAGGCGTTGTTGTTGAAACTGGCTGGCCTGCTCCAGGCCAAAGCGGATGCCTAGCGCGGTGAGCACCAGTAGGGGCAGCACGACAAACAGCAGAAGCGTGCGCTGCAGGCCGCTGATGCCGAGCCAGGAAAACGGGTCATATCTGAACGGGTATTTTTTGCTCATGTTTAAAAAAGATACGTTTTTGTGGGCGATCCAGGCAAGCTGAAAGGCGTTTCGGTTTGTTTTTTCAAGATAAATTCTTTTAAAAACAATTGTTTAAATACTTTTTGTCGGGCTTGGCACGGTCTCTGCTGTATATCCAGTGACACTCAACGAAGGAGAAACACCATGACGAATCTGAAGAAACTGACTGCTGCCCTGTGTGTTGTGACCCTGAGCGCGGGTGTACCGTTCGCTGTAGCGCAGTCCACCGGTGGTTCTGCCGGTCAGCAATACGGCGCCCCCTCAGCCGCGGCAGCCGCAGCGCCGGTGACCGATGAGGATCTGGAGAAATTCGTCACAGCGGAGAAGAAGGTCAATGAGATCCGCCAAGAGCTGACTGAAGAGCTGAGCAATGCGGGTGATCAGCAGGAAGCGCAGCAGATGCAGCTTGATGCGCAGGAAGAAATGGTTGAGGCCATTAAGGATGAGGAGATGGATATCCCACGCTACAACGAAATCGCCTCGCGCATGCAGACAGATATGGAACTGCGCCAGCGCGCTCAGCAGGTCAACTGATAGCGTGATCTGAACTGGTAAAAAGGGGCTTCGGCCCCTTTTTTTGTCGCCCTGTCAGGACTCACTGTATTCCGGGCGTTCGGCCAGGCCGCGTTTGAGGTGGTCAACCAGCTGGCGCACCTTGGGCGAGAGGTGCCGCTGTTGCGGATACAGCGCCCAGACGGCGGTATGCGGTGGCTGGTGTTGGGGGAGGAGGGCGCGTAAGGCGCCGCTACGCAGGTGGCCCTGAACGTAGTAGTCGGGAAGCTGGCACAGGCCAAAACCACGCAGTGCCGCTTCCAGCACCGCTTGGCCGCTGTTGCAGCGCCAGTTGCCCTGCACCCGAACCGGCAGTTCACGGCCGCGTTGCTGGAAGGTCCAGACGTCGCTGCTGCCGATCAGGCAGTTGTGCCTTGGTAGTTCCGACAGGCTGTGCGGCGCGCCGAAGCGCTCCAGATAGGTCGGTGCAGCGCACAGATACATGTGGCGCGGCGCAATGCGGGTGGCGATCAGGCTGGAGTCTTGCAGCCGACCCAGTCGAATGGCCAGGTCGTAGCTACCGTGCAACAGGTCCAGCGTCTGGTTGGTCAGGGTCATCTCGACCCGCAGCTGCGGATGCAGCTGCATAAAGTCGTCGACGATAGGCATGATAAAACTCTCGCCATAGGCGACTGCACAGGTCATGCGCAATAGCCCCTTGGGCTCGCTGCCCAGATCGGTAATGGCCTGCAGGGCTTCGTCGCGGGCGTCGATCAGGCGTTGGCAGTGCTGCAGAAAGGTTTGGCCGGCCTCAGTCAGGCTGACTCGACGTGTGCTGCGGTAAAACAGGCGACTCTGCAAACGGTCCTCAAGGCGGGCAATCTGGCGGCTGACGTGAGAGGAGGAGGCACCTAAGCGCTGTGCCGCGCCAGTGAAATGCCCGGTTTCGGCTACCGCTACAAATTCGTCGATACCTTGCCAGTCACTCATGATTATCCCTATACGGCAATAATGTTTTGTCTGATGAGGGATTATCCACGAAACCGCCTTCTACTACACTGGCGTCCTGTTGCTACCTCACTCAATGGAGAGTCCCCATGATCAAGTCCCGCGCCGCCGTGGCCTTTGCGCCGAATGAACCCCTGCAGATCGTCGAAGTGGACGTTGCGCCGCCGCAGGCCGGTGAGGTGCTGATTCGTATCGTTGCTTCCGGCGTTTGTCACACTGATGCCTATACCCTGTCCGGTCAGGACAGCGAAGGCGTGTTCCCCTGCATTCTCGGTCACGAAGGCGGTGGCATCGTCGAAGCCGTGGGTGAAGGGGTGACCTCGGTGCAGGTGGGTGATCATGTCATTCCGCTGTATACCGCCGAGTGCGGTGAGTGCAAATTCTGCAAATCCGAGAAAACCAACCTGTGCAGCTCGGTGCGCACCACGCAGGGCAAAGGCCTGATGCCCGACGGCACCAGCCGCTTCAGCTACAACGGCGAGCCGATCTATCACTATATGGGCTGCTCCACGTTCTCCGAGTACACCGTACTGCCGGAGGTCTCGGTTGCCGTGATTCCCAAGGAAGCACCGCTGGAAAAGGTCTGTCTGCTGGGCTGTGGCGTCACCACCGGTATCGGCGCAGTACTGAACACTGCCAAGGTGGAGGCCGGTTCAACGGTTGCCATCTTCGGTCTGGGTGGTATCGGTCTGGCTGCGATCATCGGCGCCAAAATGGCCGGTGCCAGCCGCATCATCGGTATCGACATCAACCCGGCCAAGGAAGGGATTGCCCGTGAGCTGGGTGCAGACGAGTTCGTCAATCCGAAGGATTACGACAAGCCGATTCAGGAAGTGATCGTCGATATGACCGACGGCGGCGTGGATTACAGCTTCGAGTGCATCGGCAACGTGCAACTGATGCGCGCCGCGCTGGAGTGCTGCCACAAGGGGTGGGGCGAATCGACCATCATCGGCGTCGCGCCGGCCGGTGCCGAGATCAGCACTCGTCCGTTCCAGCTGGTGACCGGTCGCGTCTGGCGCGGCAGCGCCTTCGGTGGCGTCAAGGGCCGTACAGAACTGCCGAGCTACGTCGAGAAATCGCAGACGGGCGAAATCCCGCTGGACAGCTTCATCACCCACACCATGGGGCTGGAGCAGATCAACGACGCCTTTGAGCTGATGCACGAAGGCAAGAGCATTCGGACGGTGATCCATTTTTGAGGCAGCCGCAAGCTTCAAGCCTCAAGCTTCAAGCAAAACCATGTGGTATCGAATTGCGCGGTTTTTCTTGAAGCAACGAATGGCAGATAAGCGTGTGGAAAACACTTGACGGTCCGACCGCCGAGCTAATTCTGATTACGCTTGCAGCTTGCAGCTTGCAGCTTGCAGCTTGCAGCTTGCAGCTTGCAGCTTGCAGCTTGCAGGGGGCGGCCATCCGCCTTGCAGCTGAAACCGGAGGTTTCTATGAACGACATTGAACTGGTCAGCGCCAACAAGAGCTTTGGCGGCTGGATGAAGCGCTATCGCCATCGCTCCCAGGTGCTGCACTGCGATATGGTGTTTGGCATCTACCTGCCGCCGCAGGCGGATCAGGGCAAGCCGCTGCCCGTGCTGTACTGGCTGTCGGGCCTGACCTGTACGGATGAAAACTTCATGCAGAAGGCCGGTGCGCAGCGCCTGGCGGCCGAGCTGGGTATGGTCATTGTGGCGCCGGACACCAGCCCGCGTGGCGAAGGCGTGCCGGATGACGCTGAGGGTGCCTATGACTTCGGCCTGGGTGCTGGCTTTTACGTCAACGCCACCGAGCAGCCGTGGGCCCAGCACTACCGCATGTACGACTACGTGGTGCAGGAGCTGCCGGGGCTGATCGAGGAGCACTTCCCGGTATCGGATCAGCGTTCGATCAGCGGTCACTCGATGGGCGGCCACGGCGCGCTGATCTGTGCGCTGAAGAATCCTGGTCGTTACCGCTCGGTCTCGGCCTTTGCGCCGATCACCAACCCGAGCGATTGTCCTTGGGGACACAAGGCGCTGGGGCAGTATCTGGGCAATGATCGCGCGGCCTGGAAAGCGTGGGATGCCTGCGAACTGCTGGCGGGGGCAACCGAACGCCTGCCGCTGCTGGTCGATCAGGGCGAATCCGATAACTTCCTGATTGAGCAGCTCAAGCCCGAGGCGCTGGAAGCGGCTGCGGCGGCCGCAGGCCATCCGCTGACGCTGCGTCGTCAGCCCGGCTACGACCACAGCTACTACTTTATCGCCAGCTTTATCGATGACCACCTTCGTCATCATGCGGCGGCGCTGGGTTTGTAGCCTGTTCCCTGTCATGTCGAGGCGGTAGAATCGCCGCCATCGACTGACGGGAGACTCCACATGCGTATTGGTCACGGCTACGACGTTCATCGCTTTGGCGATGGCGATTTCATCACTTTGGGCGGCGTACAGATTGCCCACAACCGTGGACTGGTAGCCCATTCCGATGGCGACGTGCTTCTACATGCGCTGGCCGACGCACTGCTTGGCGCGGCGGCATTGGGTGATATTGGACAACACTTTCCCGACACCGACCCCGAGTTCAAAGGCGCCGACAGCCGCGTGCTGCTGCGTCATGTCATGAGCCTGCTGCGTGAGCGGGGCTGGAAGGTAGGCAATGTGGACGCCACCATCGTTGCCCAGCGGCCGAAGATGGCGCCGCATATTCCGGTGATGCGCGAGCAGGTCGCCGCAGACCTGGGCGTCGCGTTGGATCAGGTCAACGTCAAGGCAACCACCACTGAAAAGCTCGGCTTCACCGGTCGCGAGGAAGGGATAGCCGTACACGCGGTGGCCCTGTTGCTGGCCGATGTCTGAGACGCTGCTGGGGCCGCGTGCCTGGGGTGAAAGCTGCGGCCGGGCAACGCTGAAGGCAACGCCTGAGGACTTTCGCGTCACCGAAGTGCTGGATATCGCTCTCAGTGGCGCCGGTGAGCATCTCTGGCTGTTGCTGGAGAAGCGAGGGCTGAACACCGAAGAGGTGGCCAGGCAGCTGGCTCGCGCGGCCGGTATTTCGCTGCGCAACGTCAGCTACGCAGGCCTGAAGGACCGTCAGGCGGTGACTCGCCAGTGGTTCAGCTTGCAGCTACCGGGGCGCGCCGATCCGGATTTCAGCGCGCTCTGGAACGATCAACTGCGTTGTCTTGAGCAGGCGCGCCATCAGCGCAAGCTGCAGCGCGGCGCTCACAGTGCCAACGGGTTCTTTATTCGCCTCACTGACCTGGTTGCCGATCAGTCGCAGCTGGATGAGCGGCTGCAGATTATCGCCGCTCAGGGTGTACCCAACTATTTCGGCCCGCAGCGCTTCGGCCGCGACGGCAGCAATCTGCACGATGCTCGCCGCTGGGCCGGGCAGGGCGGCTATCCGCCGGCACGCGGAACGCGTTCACGCTTGCTCTCAACCGCCCGCAGTCTGCTGTTCAATCGGATGCTCGCGGCGCGGGTGGCGGATGGCACCTGGAACCGCATTCTGTCCGGTGATTGTTTGGCCTTTACCGATAGTCGCAGTCATTTTCCGGCCAGCGAACTGGCCGCCGATGACCCGCGTCCGGCGGCCCTGGATCTGCATCCAACCGCATCGCTCTGGGGAGCGGGGAGGTTGGCCAGCAGTGCGGAAACAGCCCAGTTGGAACAGCAAATCGCCGCCGCCGAGCCGCAGCTTGCCGGCTGGTTGGAAGGGGCGGGGCTGGATCAGGCGAGGCGGATTTTACGCCTCCCCATTCAGGGGCTTACGTGGCATTATCCGTCATCTGATTGTCTCGAACTGGAATTTACCCTGCCTACCGGCTGCTTCGCTACGGCGTTGCTGCATGAGCTGCTGGAGCTCTCCAGTGCCCCCGGTGGCGGGCTGGAAACGGAAAACTGATGCGAATTCTGATTGCCAACGATGATGGTGTGCTGGCGCCGGGCATCAAGGCCCTGCACGGCGCGCTGGCCGATTATGCCGACTGCGTGGTGGTTGCCCCCGCGGAAGACCGCAGCGGTGCGAGCAGCGCCCTGAGTTTGGACCGGCCGCTGCGCCCATTTACGCTGGAAAACGGCTATATCGGGGTCAACGGCACGCCGACCGATTGTGTTCACCTTGGGCTCAATGCGCTGTTTGAAGACAGCATTGATATGGTGGTGTCGGGTATCAACCTGGGTGCCAACCTGGGTGACGACGTGCTGTATTCCGGCACTGTCGCTGCCGCGCTGGAAGGGCGTTTTCTGTCGCGTCCGGCGATGGCGTTCTCGCTGACCGGCCGTCAGGCCGACAACCTGCCGACCGCTGCGCACTTCGCGCGTCAGATGGTGGAGGCCCACGATAAACTCGATCTGCCGCCGCGTACGGTGCTTAACGTCAACGTACCGAACCTGCCGCTCGAGCACATCAAGGGTGTGCGCCTGACCCGTCTGGGTCATCGCGCGCGCGCAGCCAGGCCGGTGAAATGGGTCGATCCGCGTGGCAAGGAAGGTTACTGGATCTCGGTGGCCGGCGATGCCGAGGATGGCGGCGAAGGGACCGACTTTCACGCCATCATGCAGGGCTTTGTGTCGGTCACGCCGCTGCGCGTGGACAAGACCCTCTACGAGGTATTCGACCACTTGGAAAACTGGCTGGACGGACTGGTTTGAGAATGGCACACGACGACCTTTATCGCGCCGGCATCGGCATGACCTCTCAGCGCACGCGCGAGCGGTTGCTTGAGCGCCTGTTCGAGGAGGGCATCCGCAACCTGCATGTGCTTGAAGCGATCCGTCGAACCCCCCGCCACCTGTTTGTCGATGAAGCGCTGGCCCACCGGGCCTACGAAGATACGGCGCTGCCAATTGGCCATAACCAGACGCTGTCCCAGCCCTACATCGTGGCTCGCATGACCGAGTTGCTGCTGGGCGGCGGGCCGCTCGACAAGGTCATGGAAGTGGGGACCGGCTCGGGCTATCAGACCGCGATCCTCGCCCAGGTGGTTGAGCGCGTGTTCAGTGTCGAGCGCATCTATCCCCTGCAGGAACGGGCCAAGGGCGTGCTGCGCGACATTAATATTCGTAACGTGGTGTTTCGCCATGCCGACGGTAACTGGGGCTGGCCCCAGTACGGACCCTACGACGCCATCCTGGTGACTGCCGCGCCCGCGGAGATCCCGCCGGAGCTGCTTGGTCAACTGGCCGATGGCGGGCGCCTGGTGATTCCGGTTGGCGAGCACCAGCAGCACTTGATGCTGGTCGTGCGCCAGGGTGACGAGTTTATCCATCAGCAGGTCGAGCCGGTGCGGTTTGTGCCGCTGCTGGCCGGCGCCATTCACTCCTGATTTTTTCCTGCAAGGACCTTTCGTGAAGGAATACCTGTTGATCTTTCTGCGCGGCGTTGCCATGGGCGCAGCCGATGTGGTGCCCGGCGTATCCGGCGGCACCATTGCCTTTATCTCCGGCATTTACGATCGCCTGCTTGCGGCGATCGCCGCGTGCACGCCGGACAAGCTGATCTGGTTGTTGCGCGGGCGCATCGCCGAGACATGGAGGGCGGTTGATGGGGCGTTTCTGGCGACGCTGCTGGCGGGAATCCTGTGCAGCATTGCCTCCCTGGCACGGCTGATTACCTACCTGCTCGAGCACCACGGAGTACTGCTCTGGTCGTTCTTTTTCGGGCTGATCCTGGTGTCGGTGTATCTGGTCGGGCGGGAGATCAGCCGCTGGAATGCCTGGACCTTGCTGGCGGCGGTTGCCGGTGCGCTGTTTGCCTACGTGATTACCGTTGCCTCACCGCTGGCGCTGAGCGTGACGCCGTTGAACGTCTTCCTGGGTGGTTGCATCGCCATCTGCGCGATGATCCTGCCGGGCATTTCCGGCAGCTTCATTTTGCTGCTGCTGGGGCTGTATAGCGGCGTGCTGCACGCGGTGAAAACGGCTGATCTGGGCCTGCTTGGCTTGTTTGCGCTGGGCTGCGTTGTTGGCCTGCTGAGCTTTTCCCGCTTGCTGTCCTGGCTGCTGTCCCATGCGCGCAACGTGACGCTGGCGTTTCTCACCGGTTTGCTGGTGGGCTCGCTGAACAAGGTGTGGCCCTGGAAGCAGACCCTGACCTGGCGCACTAACAGCCATGGTGAACAGGTACCCTTGACCGAGGCGAATCTGCTGCCGCAACACTACAGCCAGCTCACTGGGGAGGCGTCACTGTGGCAGGCCGGGTTGGCGTTGATGGTGCTCGGCGTGGTATTAGTGTTGTTATTGGAGTGGTGGGGACGGCGATCGGCTGCCTGAGGGCGCGCCGTAGCGAACCCTGCAGGTGATACTGAACGGGAGCCAGCCTGGAATGGGGCGGTGTGTACAAGAAGGGCGTTGGCCTGCTGCACAGGCCAAGGGCCTTACAGCTGTGTGTCTGGCGGTAATACTGACCGCCTGTGCCGGTCCGTCCGGTACCGTGCCTATTGATGAGCGCGGTCGCGGTGGTCAACGCGCTCAGTCGGTTACAACCGGGGCGCACACGGTGCAGCGCGGTGAAACCCTGTATCAGATTGCCTTCCGTTATGGCTGGGACTGGAAAGAACTGGCCAGCAACAACAACCTGCGCGCGCCCTACACTATTTATCCCGGTCAGCGGATCAGTCTGGCCAGAGGCGGCGCTGCGCCGACTCGCGTCGCCACGACGCCGGCGACCACCCCAACCTCGCGTCCTGCCCCGGTGACCAGCGCGCCAGCCGTGACCTCCACGCCGGCCCGCAGCAACACCAGCACTGCGCAGACGGCCCCTGCCACGCGCGCCCCGACCAGCTCCGCCAGTACCAGCAGCACCCCGGCAACGGCTCCGGTTATCGCATCTGGACCGGTCAGTGCCGCGGGCTGGAGCTGGCCCGCGCGCGGCACACTGCTGGCGCGCTTTCAGTCAAACGGCAGTTTGAATAAAGGGATTGATATTGCCGGGCAATTGGGTGAGCCTGTCAAGGCGGCGGCTGATGGCGCAGTGGTGTATGCAGGTCGGGGCCTGATTGGCTATGGTGACATGATCATCATCAAGCACGATGAAACCTTCCTGAGTGCCTATGCACACAACAGCCGGTTGCTGGTGAAGGAGGGCGATCAGGTCAAGGTTGGCCAGGTGATCGCCGAAATGGGCAGTAGCGGCACCGATCGGGTCAAGTTGCACTTCGAGATCAGACGCAAGGGGCAACCTGTCGATCCGTTAACCTATTTGCCGCGAACTTGATGTTAGGGTCTGTTAACGTTTCGTTCGCCCACCTGCCGGAGGCCAATTTTTTTGGCCAGGCAAGACGGAGGAAGAGCAGTGTAGTTGATCTACATAAGCGACCGACAACGTAGCATGGCCGAAAAATGGTCCCGGCCCTGCGGGTGGGGCCGCCGAGGCTGCGCCTGTAAGGCGGGCGAACGAAAGGTCAACAGACCCTAAGGTGTAGTCAGGTCTGACATCTGACTGTCATTTTTGGCAGGCAGTCTGCTGAAAAGGCAGCCGGATGGGTAGTTCATTGCAGTCGCGCAGCGGGTTCACGTTGTTTGCTGCGGCTGTTGAGATACCGCGTTTTACTGACTTGGGGCGCGTATATGGCAGTTGAAAACAAGAAGCGGCCGCTTAAAGGCCCGTCAGCAGGTACCACGTCGTCACAGCGAAACATCATGGAAGATGAGGAGGTGCAAGGTATGCCCGTATCTGTCGAACGTCCCCAGCGCGTTACCCCGCGGAATCACCGCAGGGAGAACGCCTTCGAATTTACCAAAGAGCTGGATGCGACCCAGCTCTACCTCAACGAAATCGGTTTTTCGCCGCTGCTTACACCGGAAGAAGAGGTGCACTTTGCGCGTCTGGCGCAGAAGGGCGATCCGGCTGGTCGCAAGCGGATGATCGAGAGCAATCTGCGGCTGGTGGTCAAGATTGCCCGGCGCTATGTCAATCGCGGGTTGACCTTGCTCGATCTGATCGAGGAAGGCAATTTGGGCCTGATTCGCGCGGTTGAGAAATTTGATCCGGAGCGCGGATTCCGCTTCTCGACCTACGCCACCTGGTGGATTCGCCAGACCATCGAACGGGCGATCATGAATCAGACGCGCACCATTCGATTGCCGATTCATGTAGTGAAGGAGCTGAACGTCTATCTGCGCGCCGCGCGGGAGCTGACGCAAAAGCTCGATCACGAACCCTCCCCGGAAGAAATCGCCCACCTGCTCGACAAGCCTGTCGAAGACGTCAAGCGCATGCTGGGCCTGAACGAGCGCGTGGCGTCCGTCGACATGTCGCTTGGCCCGGATTCGGACAAGACATTGCTCGACACGCTAACCGATGAGCAAGGTGGCGACCCCTGTGACCTGCTCCAGGATGACGACCTTAACGCCAGCATCGATCAGTGGTTGGGCGAGCTGACCGACAAGCAGTGTGAAGTGGTGACCCGCCGCTTTGGTTTGCGCGGCCACGAGAGCAGTACGCTGGAAGAGGTTGGCCGCGAGATTGGTCTGACCCGTGAGCGGGTTCGGCAAATCCAGGTCGAAGCACTCAAGCGTTTGCGCGATATTCTGGAGCAGCACGGCCTGAGCGGCGAGTCGCTGTTTCAGTAACGTATCAGGAGCCGCCGCCCGGCGGTTCCGGCTTGACCATGCCACAGCGCCCGCGCCCGAGGTTCGGCGGCAAGCGGTCGGTGTGGTTGTATGGTATTGATCAACACTTCATTTATAGTGTGCGCTGTGCCTTACGCCGCGCAAGGTGCGCTTGCGGGTCTCGTTCATGCAAAGGAGATGGGTTGATGGAACTGACGACAGTCATTGTGCTGGTGGTGTTGGGTGTGGTCCTGCTGTACGCGATCATGCTGTACAACCAGCTGGTCAGTGTTAAGCACGCAGTGAGTCAGGCCTGGTCCAATATCGACGTGTTGCTGCGACAGCGTCACGACGAACTACCCAAGCTGGTCGAGGCCTGTCGTCGCTATATGCAGCATGAAAGCCAGACCCTTGAGCGCGTGATCGCTGCCCGCAGCGCCGTGGCCTCGGCGCGCGCAGATGAGGACGTCAAGGGGGTCGGGCGAGCAGAGAGTGTTCTGCGCGCTGGCTTGGGGCAGCTGTTTGCGCTGGCCGAGAACTACCCCGAGCTCAAGGCCAACGAGTCGTTTCAGCATCTGCATGAGCGCATCAGCGGGCTGGAGAACGGCATCGCCGACCGGCGCGAGCTGTATAACGCCGCTGTGAATATCAACAACGTGCGCATTGAACAGTTTCCGGAGGTGTTGCTGGCACGCCTGTTCGGCTTCAAATCGGCCGAGTTGCTGCAGTTCTCCGATGAAGAAAAGGCAGACGTGGATGTGCGGGCGCTGTTTTCGTGATTGATGTTCACGGCGTAATGCTGCTGTCGACGCCGGCTTATTACCTTTTCAGTGGCCTTGCTACCCTCGCTGCACTGATGCTGCTGGCGGCGATGTTTCGCAGCTGGCGGCGTGCGCGCTGGCTCGATGATACCCCCACCTCACGTATTCGCTCCGCTGCCCAGGGGCTGGTTGAGCTGCAGGGCAAATTGGATGCTGGCGGGCATCAGCCGTTGATCTCGCCGCTCGGCGAGGTGGACTGCCTCTGGTACCGCTTTACCGTGGAAGAGTACCGGCGCTCCGGCAAGAATAGTGAGTGGCGCACGGTAGAGAAGGGCCAGTCGGAGCGGCCCTTTTTGTTGCGCGATGATACCGGCAGCTGCTGGAT
This sequence comes from Pseudomonas abyssi, assembly GCF_002307495.1. Taxonomy (GTDB): domain Bacteria; phylum Pseudomonadota; class Gammaproteobacteria; order Pseudomonadales; family Pseudomonadaceae; genus Halopseudomonas; species Halopseudomonas abyssi. The sequence goes on from NZ_NTMR01000003.1 coordinate 315,197, forward strand.
TAGCCCCAAGGGAGCCGAGGTGCATCCCCGCCAGCGCCGACGCTGGGAGGGCAGTCAGCGTTGGCCGATGGGAAGCACTGTGCGTACCGGGCTGCTAGCCAGCTTGATTGGCAGCCGCTACCGCTACACCGAGGAGTGGTTCTCCGAGGGTGAGCTGCTTTACGCGCTGGGCTGGTTTGAGAGTCGCGGCGGTGGCCGTGAGGAGATTGATCAGCAGGGTATCGCCCGCCAGGTGATCAGTGACTGGAAGGCCGATTACGATGACCTGCTGGCCCGCTTTGATCGCAATGCAGATGGGCAAATCGATATGCAGGAATGGCAGCAGGTGCGTGCCGCTGCGGATCGTGAGGCGGAACGCCTGGCCCGCGTCGAAGGCCGCCAGCCTGTGGTGCATGTGCTGTCGAAGCCGGCTCGACGCGGCTTGCCCTTTATTCTGTCGGATCATCATGAAGAGGACCTGAGTCGCCGGCTCAAGCGCGGGTCCATCTGGTGCATGTTGGGATTCGGCGTTATGGCGCCGCTGGCGTGCTGGTTCTGGCTGGCGTAATCAGCTAAGCCGGTTCGCTGATCAGTGCGTTGCCTGCTGCTGTCGTGAGCTGTTGTAGCTGCGAATCCAGTCATCAAAGGCCGAGGCCGACAGTGGCCGGCTGTAGTAGTAGCCCTGGCCTTCGTTGCAGCCCAGCGCGGTGATGTAGGATTCCTGCTCGGCCGACTCGACCCCTTCGGCGATGACCTGCATGTTGAGGCTGCGCCCGAGCTGGATGATGGCGCGGACGATGGTCGCATCGTCTTCGTCCACCAGCACGTCCTGCACGAAGCTGCGGTCGATCTTGATCTTGTCCAGGGGTAGGCCGCGCAAGTAGCTGAGCGACGAGTAGCCGGTGCCGAAGTCGTCAATGGCAATCTGCACCCCGGCTTTTTTCAGGCTGTTCAGGTGCCCGGCTGCCGCCGCGATGTCTTCCATCAGGCCGGTTTCGGTTACTTCCATTTCCAGGCAGCGGGCGGGCAGCTTGTAGCGCTGAATCAGGTTGGTCACCATGCGCGACAGCTCACTATGATGGAGCTGTACGGTAGACAGGTTGACGGCCATGCGCAGCTCGGTCAGACCTGCATCGTGCCACTGGCGCAACTGGTGGCAAGCCTGGTCCAGCACCCACTCACCGATGCTGATGATGACGCCATTTTGTTCGGCCAGCGGAATGAACAGATCGGGCGGCACCAGCCCGCGTTCGGGGTGGTGCCAGCGCAGCAGGGCTTCAACGCCAACGACGCTGTGATCCTCGAATGACACCTGGGGTTGGTATACCAGATGAAACTCATTGCGCTCCAGCGCGCCGCGCAGCTCCTTGTCCAGCTCCCGGCGTACGCGCATCTCGCTGTCCAGGCTGGCGATGTAGAACTGGTAGCGGTTCCGCGACCTTGCCTTGGCCAGCATCATGGTCTGCTCGGCTTTTTGCAGCAGTTTCTCGGCATCGTCGCCGTCGTCAGGAAACAGGGTGATACCGATGGTTGCGCGCAGGCTGACTGAATGCTCGCCGATTTCGAATGGGCGGCTCAGATCATCCAGAATGGTCTGGGCCAGCTCGGCGGCTTCGTATGGTTCGCTGACGCCGGTCTGGACCAGAGCGAACTGGTCGCCGCCCAGGCGTGCCAGGCTGCCCAGCCGGCCGCTGTTGGCGCGCAGACGGTCGGCCAGGGTCACCAGCAGGCTGTCGCCGGACTGGTAGCTGAACTGTTCGTTGATTTCCTTGAAGTCATCCAGGCCGCAGCACAACACGGCAACACCGCGCTGACGGCGGCCGGCGTCGGCAAGAATGCGCGAGAGCTGTTCCTGCAGCATGCTGCGATTGGGCAGGCCGGTCAGGTGGTCGTGCTGGGACATGTGTAGCAGGTTTGCCTCAGCCTCGCGCCGCCGGCTGCTGTTGCGTTCGATTGAGTCCAGCAGCTCGTTGGCCTTGTTGATCCACAGGCCAAGCTCGTTCTTTTCTTGTCCGGGCAGCATTGGAATATGCATCTTGCCCGGATGGTCCGGGTTGATATTGCTGATGCGCTCGATCACCGCTGCCAGGGGTTTGGTCAACAGCAGGTGATAGAGCAGATAGAGCGCCAGGGCCATGGCCAGTGCCCGCAGCACACCCGAGATCAGAATGATCAGCGAGTCCTGCAGAAAGTCCTGCCCGTAGGGCGCGGTGTCCAGCACGATGCGCAGGTCACCGTAGTATTCGTTGTAGGGTTCACGGCCAAACAGGCCAACGCTGTAGTGTTGCTCCACGCCAAACAGCCAGTCGGTGACGCTGCGCAGGGGCGTAGAGGCGAGGGGACGCTCGCGGCTGGCAAGCTGGGTTTCGTCGGGGTGACCAATAGAGGCAAAGCGCACGGCGCGGTGCTCAAACAGACCGCCAATGACCTGCATGGCCATCTCTCGGTCCAGGCTGTACACGGCTTGGGTGGCCGGGTCTTCGGACATGGCCAGAATTTGTTCTGCCGTGCTGTCGATCAGCTGGCGTTCCTTACGCAGATCAAAACTGATCTGGCCGAGGCTCAGAACGACGCCGACCAACAGTGCCCATAACAGCACCAGGCGTAACAGTTTGACTGACAGGCTATGTCTGCGCTCGAGCTTCAAGGTCTTATTATTCCTGTCCTGAGAATGGGCGCGCTTGAGCAATGATGCAGGGTTTGTGGCCTGTTGTGCAATATCTGCTGCAACAGGGAGCGAAACGGCAACAGACCCTAGGGCAGCCATGACAGGAAACATTAAGTTGACGTCAAAGTGCAATCATTTTTTCGGCCAAAACAAAAACACCCTGCCGAGGCAGGGTGTTTTGGTACCGCAGACTGGATCAGGCAGCGAAGTTTTTCGCTACGAAGTCCCAGTTGACCAGGTTCCAGAACGCTTCTACGTACTTCGGACGCGCATTGCGGTAGTCGATGTAGTAGGCGTGTTCCCAGACGTCGCAGGTCAGCAGCGGGGTGTCGCCGCTGGTCAGCGGGCAACCGGCGCCGATGGTGCTGGCCAGCGCCAGGGAGCCGTCGGCTTTCTTGACCAGCCAGCCCCAGCCGGAACCGAAGGTGCCGATGGAGACTTTGCTGAACTCTTCTTTGAACGCGGCGAAGGAGCCGAAAGCCTTGTTGATGGCTTCAGCCAGCTCGCCAGTCGGCTCGCCGCCGCCGTTCGGGCTCAGGCAGTTCCAGTAGAAAGTGTGGTTCCAGATTTGCGCTGCGTTGTTGAAAACGCCACCGCTGGAGGTCTTGATGATCTCTTCCAGGCTCTTGCCTTCGTACTCGGTGCCCGGAACCATGTTGTTCAGGTTGACCACGTAGGTGTTGTGGTGCTTACCGTAATGGTATTCCAGGGTCTCTGCCGAGATGTGCGGCTCCAGTGCGTTCTTCTCGTAGGGAAGTGCGGGTAGTTCAAAAGCCATGATCTATCTCCATCGTCAGGTATCAGGGTCTGCACCGGTGCGGGTGGGTGTGCCCGGGCACGGATGCTGACTGGGTTGCCGCGCGCACGCGGCGGCGCGGCCAATCTGCTACGCCTCTTGTGGGCAACCGTATGCGGTTGCGCTCTGGGCGCTGCCCGTCTTGAGATCGGGAAGACCCGATCATAGCACCTGAAAGCGTGCCTATCCACGCACCTTCAGTGTGGTTATAGAGGCCTCAAAGGGTCTGCAGCGCGGGTTGGGCCAGAGACCAGGCGACGGTGAGCATCATGCCGGCGACCAGCAGATCGATCAGGCGCCAGGTCAGCGGACGCTGCAATACCGGCGCCAGGCGAGCCGACCCGACGGCCAGCAGGGTGAACCAGAGGATGGATGCGCTGGCGGCGCCCAGTGCGAATACCAGTGGCAGGGAGTGCTGCGCGGCGAGGCTGCCGATCAGCACCATCGTGTCCAGATAGACGTGCGGGTTCAGCAGGGTCACCGCCAGGGTGGTCAGCAGCACCGCACGGCGCGAGCGAGCTGGTGCGCGCATGGCTTCCAGTCCGCGCGGTGACAATGCCCGCCAAAGTGCCTGCGAGGCGTACAGCAGAAGAAAGGCGACGCCCGCCCAGCGCGTGATTTCCATCGCCAGCGGATGAGCCTGGAGCAGTGCGGCCAGACCGAAGGTGCCGGCCATGATCAGCACCGCATCACACCCCATGCAGATGAGCGCAACGCTGATGTGATGCTCGCGGCGCAACCCCTGGGCCAGTACAAAGGCGTTTTGCGCACCGATAGCCATGATCAGCCCTGCGGCGGCAATCAGACCGTGGAAGTAACTGTAAAACAAGCTGGGCATGACGACTCTCTCCATTGCGATGACGCGAGTGTGCGCTGGACAGGATGATTAGGAAAACAAATAATCATCATGCTGCATTAGGGGAATTGATATGGTCGATTACAAGCTGCTGGCTGCTTTGGCGGCGGTGGTTGAGCACGCCGGTTTTGAGCGCGCAGCGGCGGCCTTGGGGCTTTCCCAGTCAGCTGTGTCCCAGCGTATCAAGCTGCTCGAGGCGCGTCTGGGCACCGCGGTGCTGGTGCGCAGCGCGCCGCCGCAAGCGACGGCCGCCGGGCAGCGCTTGCTGAATCATGTACAGCAGGTGCGGCTGCTGGAGAGGGACTTGCAAACGGATCTGCCACAGATGGCGGACGCCGCCGGCCGCACGCGCCTGAGGGTGGCGCTGAACGCTGACAGCCTGGCGACCTGGTGGGCAGCGGCTGTCTCAGCCTGGTGCGAGCGAGAGCGGGTGCTGCTGGATCTTCAGGTCGAGGATCAGGACGTGGGGCTGCGGCGGATGCGCAGCGGCGAGGTCGCGGCCTGCCTGTGCGCGGCAGAGCAGCCGGTGGCTGGTGCGCGCAGCCTGCTCCTCGGTCAGATGCCCTATCTGGCGGTGGCCAGTCCGGCGTTTGTGCAGCGGCATTTTCCGCAGGGGGTGATGGCAGCCGATGTGGCGCGGATTCCGGCAGTCGTGTTTGGTCCTGACGATCGCCTGCAACATCGCTTCGTCCAGCAACTTGGGGTGACAGGGGAGTTCGACTACCACTTGTGTCCCTCGTCCGAGGGTTTTGTGCGCATGCTGGAGGCCGGTGTTGGCTGGGGTATGGTGCCGGCGCTACAGGTAACCGACGAGCTGCAGAGCGGACGGTTGCTGCAACTGCTGCCGGGTCAGGCGTTGCAGGTACCGCTGTACTGGCACTATTGGCGCAGCGGCGGCCAGTTGCTCGCCGGTCTGACCGACGAGCTGGTGCGCGTGGTGCCAGGCCTGCTGGCGCCCGCGTGAATTACTCGATCTGCATGCTGCCGGACCCCGGCAGCTTCTCGATACAATCGGTGCCGAGCAAGCGCGATGGCGTGTAGTAGCCGGGTGCGGGCTCCTGTTCCAGCAGGAAATTGACAGCCATCAGAGCGCCCTCGACGGTGACGTCGTAGCCGTTGGCGGTCTCGATGCGGGCCACCACCTTGCGGCCGGCGCGATTTTGCGCCTCGCCCCAGACATAGCTGCGGGCCGATTCGCGTTGCTGCGAGTCTGGGCCGGTGATGCGCCGTCCGACCAGGTATTTGAGCAGCGCTTGCACCGGCGCCAGGCCCAGCAGGGGGCGTATACGGTCAAGCCGCCGCAGACGAGTCGCGGCGCTGGGGGCCATCGGCAGGAAGACTTCGATATGGTCGATGCCGGTAGAAAACCAGGCCGTGGCGATATCGCCCCAGGGGATGGTGACCGCGTGTTTGGTGCCGTTGCCGAAGTCAATCTCACGGCTTTGGTAGGCCAGCGGGACGCTGACAATACGGTCATCCTTGCGAATGCGACCACCATATTTCAGGCCCTCTACCGAGGTTTTGGCAGTACCGGGAGACAGGGCGCTGCGCGAGTCGAACCCCAGGGCCAACCGGTCGGCGTCGGGCAGTTCCTGTTTCAGTCTGGCGGCAATGCAATCGGTGGGGATGACATCAAAACCGACGCCGGGGCAGATTACGATATTGGCCCGTTCGGCGTCGGGCTGTCTGGCCTGCGCTGCGACAAAGGCGTCGATTTCCCCGGTGATATCCAGATAGTGGCAGCCGCTCGCCAGGCAGGCGTCAATCAGCGGCTGGCTGGTGGCGGAGAAGGGACCGGCACAGTTGAGAACGACCTTATGGTCCGCCAGAATGTGCTGCAGGGCTTGCGGGTCGTGGAGATCAAAGCTCTTGTGCGGCAGGCCCAGTGACTCGCCGAGCCGGGTGATGGCGCGCGCATTGCGCCCGGCCAGTACCGGCTTCAGGCCGCGTGCGGCCGCTGCCTGGGCCAACAGTGTGCCGGTATAGCCGTTGGCACCGTAGATCATCCATTGCGACATGCACATGCTCCTCAAGCCTTGGGAGCATTCAGGGTAATGGCGCCGGCGGAGTTGCGCCAGCGCCGAATAGCCAGCGGCAGCGCCTCAGGTGCGAATCACCTGGCCGCGATAGATGCGCACGCTGCCGGTCGGTGCGTTGCCCTGGTCGGTGTCTGCTTCCAGGCGGGCGATGTTCTCCTGACGGTGCGAGAACTGCCGAGAGGCGATTGCACCCTGCGCCAGCGGTGATGGCTGGGCGACCGGGCCGGGCGCCTGCACCAGGTCCGCCAGACGTGTCCCCAGCTCGCGTATTTCTTGCAGCTGGCTGTCGCGGCTGAGGTCAATCATGTGTTCGACGGCATCCGGATCACCCAGGCGGACGGTGACGCCGAGCGAGCGCTTGAGCTGACGGCGCAGCGCGGTCATGCAATCGAGTGTGGCGCGGTTGAACTGTGCCTCTGCGATCATGTTCATACCCCCCGTAGGTCATTGGCAATGAGAAGGTGTTATAGCCAAGTGAGGTCTCGGTAAGCAGAATGTGTACCAATACGCGGTACTGCTTGGAGAATGGGGCCTTGCGGGGTCACTGAAGTGGCGTCAGTCGATTGGCGTGCAGCCTGCTGGTGCAGGCTTGCACCGCTCTGGCGCAAGGGTTTGAGTTTGTTCACGTGGGTAGGGTAGAGCAATGAAAGAGCCAGAATTGGGCGAACTGCCGAGCTTGAGTGCAACGCGCGAGCAGTCATCGGTTGACGCCGCCAACAGCCGGGCGCATACGCCGATCAACAACCTGCGGGCGGAGCCGCCGGTGCGTAATGCCGGCGCGGGTAGCGGTGCTTTGTGGGCGCTGTGTGCGGCCTTGAGTCTGGCCCTGCTGGGGCTGGGTTACTGGACCTATCAGCAGCAGAACGCACTGCGCCAGCAGCTGGTATCGACCCAGAACAGTTTCGCCAGGATCAGTGAGGAGGCGTCCGGCCGGATTCAGGACATCACGGGTCAGGTCTCGGCTAGCCAGGACAGCTTTGGCGCAGCCGAGCAGGCCCGTGAAGCCGAGATAAAGCGCCTGCAGGAGCAACTGGCGGCGCTGACCAAGCGCCAGGCGGAGCAGCAGCAAACGCTTGAGCAACTGGATCAGCGCAGCGAGCGTCGCGGCGAGCAGCTTGTCGCTCAGCAGCAGGCGCTGCAGGTGCTGCGTGAGAGCAGCGAGCAGCAGTTGGCCGAGGCCGAGACACGGGCAGAGCAGCTGGCTGCCCTGCAGACGCAGATGGGTGAGGCCGAGCAGGGACTGGAGCAGGTGCGTGGCGAGCTGGCGGGGCTGGCTGCACTGGAGTTGCAGCTGGGGCAGCAGAGCGAGCGCCTGGAGGAGCAGCAGCGGGCACTGAGCGCGCTGCAGAATCAGAATCAGTCGGCTGAGGTCGATCAGGCCCTGCTGGTCCTGCGCAGCGAGCTGGACCAGCGCCTGGCAGCAACCGATCAGGCGCTGGATGCCATCGACAGCTTCCGCCTGCAGACCAATCGCAGCCTGAGTACCTTGCAGAGCCAGCTGAGTGCGCTGCACAGTCGGGTCGAGGGTAACTGATGAACTTCCTCGCGCATCTGCTGCTTGGCTCGGCCTCGGCCGAGCAGGCGCTGGGCAGCATGCTGGGGGATTTCGTCAAAGGGCCGGTCCACCAGTTGGACCTGCCCGACGCGGTGCGCGAGGGCGTCTGGCTGCATCGACGCATCGACAGCTACACCGATGCCCATCCGCTGGTGCTGCAGAGCAAGGCGCGGATCAGCGGCGCGCGCAGACGCTTCGCCGGGATTCTGGTCGACATGTTTTACGATCATCTGCTGGCGCGGCACTGGGCACGCTTCACCGATCGTCAGCTCGATGAGTTCAGCCAGGATGTCTACCGTCAATTGCGCGCCCAGCGGGCGTTGATGCCTGAGCGGGCCTGGACGGTAGTGAGCTATATGAGCGAGCAGGACTGGCTGGGTAGCTACGCTGAGCTGAGGCATCTGCACCGGGCGGTCGACAACATGGCGCGCCGCTTTCGCCGCGAGACAGCGCTGCCGGGCGGGGTTGCCGAACTGGAAGCGGCTTATCCGGGGTTTGAGGCCGATTTTCTGGCCTTTATGCCCGAGCTTCAGCGCTTTGCCGAGGATCAGGCTGCGGCCTTGACCTCGGCTGCTTCGCTGGCCGATTTACCGCCATCGAGGCCCAGCGCCTGAGCTACTGACTGATGCGCGCTACGCGCCAGCTGGTTGCGATTCATCGTGGTGCTGTCGAGCACCGGCAGGAAGTGAATCTCCACATCGATATCCCGCGAACTCAGCAGGCGCCAAAGATGCCGAGAAAACTCGTCATCGTCAATGAACGGCGCGAAGGTATCGCGCTGCCCAGCATGGCGGTAAGCAACGGCGATGGGCTGGGCGGGCACCTGCGCCTCAATCGCGGCGGCCAGCAGGCGGCCGTGAAAGGTGCGCACCTTATCGCCGGCGGTGGTCGTGCCCTCGGCAAAAATCACCAGACTGCGGTCTGCTGCCAGGACCTCGGTCAACTGATCCTGCACGGTGCTGGAGGTGCCCTGGCCGCGCTGAATGAAGCAGGTCCCGGCGGCGCCGGCAAGCCAGCCGATGACGGGCCAGTCGCGCACCTCGGCTTTGGACAGGAAGTGTACCGGGGCCTGCGCGCCCAGCACCACGATGTCCAGCCAGGACACGTGATTGCTGACCCACAGGGCGGTGCGCGCGGGTGGTGCGCCGGTCACGCGAACCCGCAGCGGCAGGATGCGAATCAGATTGCGCATCCACCAGCGCGTCAGCTTTTGGCGTTGCCGATCAACCCGGGCTGGGCGCAATCGCTGCATGAGTTGAACCCAGCAGACCAGCAATAGCCCGCAACTGATCCAGCCGATGACGGCGATCAGGCGCACTAGCCGCCGAGGCATGCTGACCAGACGATCGGCCATGTTCAGCTGGCCTTGAAGTGGCGGGCGTAGCGGGGGCACAGTTGTTCGCGGCGCAGCAGAATGAAGACGTCGGCGCAGTTGAACTCCGGATCCCAGCAGGGCTCGCCGCACACCTTGGCACCCAGGCGCATGTACGCCTTGAGCAGCGGTGGCAACTGCGCGGTGACGTTGTCCGGTAGTGTGCGGTCGGGCAGCGGCAGGCGCGGGATCGCGTTCAGATAGTCGCGGCTCAGGTAGCGTCCGCGCAGGCGCTGCATGATGGCGTGAGCCTGTATGCCGCCGTCATTCATGTCGATGCTGGCACAGCCCATCAGGTAGCCGTATTGACGCTCGTTCATCAATTGCGCCAGGCCTGACCACAGCACCGAAATGGTAGCGCCGTTGCGGTAGTCTGCGTGTACGCAGGTACGGCCGATTTCCATGATGTCGCCACGCAGATCGGCAAGACCGACCAGCTGGAACTCGCTTTCGCTGTAGAAGCCACCGGCAGCGCCGGCGCGGCTGCTGTCGAGGATGCGGGTAGTGGCGACGACCTGACCGCTGCGCTGATCGCGCACGATCAGGTGTTCGCAGTGCAGGTCATAGTGGTCCTGATCCAGTCCTTCGTCGGCGCTGTGCAACTGGGCGCCGCACTCCTGTCCGAATACCTGAAAGCGCAAGGCCTGTGCGGCTTGAAGTGTGGCGGCGTCGCTCGCCAGTTCTACGGTCAGGTGACGGTTGCCGGATTCTTCAAGGGCGAAAGCTGCTTGGGTCATGGACACCTCCATCTGGGCATCAGCTGCTGTTGTTCAGGCTGAGCCTATGGCGTTGCGGTGTCAGGTACGTGAATCTGCCGTGACGAAAATGTGACGTCTGCTTCGTTGATGCATGTCAGTGGGCTCGGGCGCCGAGGCAGGTATAAAGCGGCTATTTCCTGCGTCGAGGTAGTAGCAATGGCGAATTCACCCAGAGTGTTGTTTGATAATGGCGTGCACAAGGTGCTCTGCTTTGACCAACTGGTCACCGGTGATGGTGTGCAGTCAAACCAGTTTCTGATCATTGACCATGACCAGCACGCGCTGCTCGATCCGGGCGGTGACCTGACGTATACGCCGTTGTCGATGGCGGTCAGTCGGCATATCCCGCTGCGTGAGCTGACCTACGTGTTCGCGTCACACCAGGACCCGGACATCATTGCCTCGCTCGACAAGTGGTTCCTGCATACCGGGTGTCGGGTGGTGTGCTCCAAGCTCTGGGCGCGTTTTCTGCCGCATCTGAGTGCTGGTTTTCTGACCAAGCACACTGGCCTGAGCACCACTGACCGCATGATTGCGGTACCGGACCGCGGTATGGATATCCCGCTCGGGCAGACCCGGATCAAGGTGTTGCCGGCGCATTTTCTGCACTCGGTAGGCAATCTGCACTTCTATGATCCGGTCAGCGGTATCCTGTTTTCCGGCGATATGGGCGCATCCATGGTTGATGATGCGGAACCGGTGACCGACTTTGCTGCTCACAGGAGCAGTATGGAAGGTTTTCACCGGCGTTACATGGCCGGCAACAAGGCCTGTCGCCTGTGGGCCAATATGGTCCGTCGGCTGCAGCCGAAGATGATCGTGCCCCAGCATGGCAGCCCCTTTGCCGATGCCGAGACCATCAATGCCTTCCTCGATTGGATCAGCGAGCTGGAGTGTGGCCTCGATTTGCTGACGCAGGAGGACTACCGCATTCCAGTCTGACGGCTTTTGCTGCGCCGAAGCCGCTAGACAGCCTTAAGGATGGAGTATGCAAGCAGCGGTTTACCCATGGCGGGAAGGCAACCAGTACAGGTTGATGATTGACGGCGAGTGCTTCTTCCCGCGTCTGCTGGAAGCTATTGAGCAGGCACGCGAATCGATAGAAATCGAGTTGTATCTCATCGACTCCGGGCTCAGTACGCGGCAGTGGATCGACGCGCTGCTGGCAGCCCGCGAGCGGGGTGTGCGGGTCTATTGTCTGCTCGATGGGGTCGGCACAGACGGCTTCAAAACGGCGGAGCGGCGCGAGTTGGAGCAGGCTGGCGCGGTGCTGCGTTTCTACAACCCACCCAGTGTGCTCAGCGGCTCGCGATTGTTTCATCGTGACCACCGCAAATTGTTTCTGATTGACCGGCGTATCGCCTTTGTCGGCGGCACCGGCATCACTGACGAGTTCTGTCAGCCGGACCCGCAAACCGGCACCGCTACCTGGCATGAGCAGTTGCTGGAAATTGAAGGTCCGGTGGTCGAGGACTGGGTGTCTTTGTTCGAGTACGAATGGCAGCGTGTCGATGAGCGCGCGCGGCCGGGCCTGGCGGCAGTCAGACGTGGCCAGGTTCCACCGTTGCCGAAGGCCAAGAGCGGTCAGGGACGGGTGGCCTACATTGGGGCACGTGAGCAGAAGGAGGTGGTCGCGTCGTTGCTGGCGGCGGTCAAGCGGGCAGAACAGCGGGTCTGGCTGGCAACCCCTTACTTCCTGCCGTCGCGGCGCATTCGCTGGGCGCTGGCCAGGGCTGCTCGCCGCGGGGTGGATGTGCGGCTGCTGCTATGTGGCATGACCATCGACCATCCGCCGGTGCGTTATGCGGGGCAGCGTTATTACACGCGTCTGCTTAAGGCGGGGATCAGGATCTACGAATATCAGCCGCGCTTTACCCACTTGAAAACAGCGCTGGTAGACGATTGGGTGTCGTTGGGGTCGTGCAACTTTGACCACTGGACGCTGCACTGGAATCTGGAAGCAAACCAGCAAGCGCTTGACAGTGATCTGGCTGAGGCAGTGGCGCAGAGCTTCGAGAACGACTTTGAGCAAAGCGACCTGTGGACCCTGGCTGAGTGGAAAGAGCTGCCCCGCTCGCACCGTTTCAAGATTCGCTTCTGGGGGCAGATCAACCGCTGGGTAATGTGGCTGTTCGGTATCCCGCGCTAAGGGCTAGCAGGCGGCGCTCGCCGCCTGCCGCCCATCTTCGCGAGCGGCGCCGGTCTTAGTGTTTGTGGCTGGACTCAGTTGAAGACCGGTTTGCGTTTCTCCATGAAGGCAGTCAGCGCCTCCTTGGCCTCGGCACCGCTCAGCAGCGTGGCGAAGTGCTCGCCTTCGGTCTCCATGACTTCGTCAGCAGTGCGGCTGACGCCGCTGCGGATTAGCCGCTTGGTCAACTGGACTGAGCTCGGCGGTAGCTCGGCAATGCGCAGGGCAGCAGCGCGCGCGGCATCCAGTACCGCTTGACCTGCTGGCAGAGCCTGATTTGCCAAGCCGATTTCACAGGCTCGCGTGCCGCTGACTTCTTCGCCCAGCAATAGCAGTTCGGCGGCGCGTGGGTGACCGAGAAGGCGCGGCAGCAGGAAGCTGGAGCCCGCTTCCGGGCACAGGCCCAGGTTTACGAAGGGCATCTTCAGGCGCGCGTTCTGCGCCACATAAATCAGATCACAGTGCAGCAGCATGGTGGTGCCAATGCCAACAGCGGGGCCGTTGACTGCGGCGATCAGTGGTTTGCTGGCATGGCAGACGGCCTTGAGGAAACGGTAGACCGGGCTGTCGGTGCCGGTGCGCTCGTTCTTGATGAAGTCACTGACATCATTGCCACTGGTGAAGCAGTCGGCGCTGCCCTGAATGATGATGGCTCGGATGCTGCCGTCGTTCTCGGCGGCGGCGATGGCGTCGCCCATATCGCCGTACATCTCGCGGGTCAGCGCGTTTTTCTTGTCGGCACGGTTGAGGGTCAGGGTCAGCACGCCCTGGCTACGGTCGATCAGCAGATGGTCGCTCACGGTGTCTCCGGTGTCTGTTGTTGTTCGAGCGGCATGCTCGCACGTCTGGCAGGGTGTGGCAGCAAAGCATGGCCTGTTGAATGAGGGGGCATAACAGGGTCGCATTCAGCGTTTGGCAAACACCTCTTGCAGCACCTGGCCACGGCCCAGGCCAGCCAGAAACAGCGGTTTGCCCAGTTGCTCAACAAAAGCGCTGGCGCCACAGACCAGCGCCAATGCACGGCGTGAGGGTGCCTTCAGGCGGCGCAGATCGTCGTCCAGCTGGTGCGGCTGGCGCAGCTGCAGGTGCACGCTGGGGTAGGCCTGCGCCAAGGCGTCGAGCTCCTCCTGCAGGTAGCACGGGGCCTCACCGCGCTGCCAGTGCCAGAGCGTGATACCCGCCTCGTGACCCTGGTGTAGTGCGTCCCTGGCGATGGCCTGCAGTGGTGTCAGGCCGGTGCCGCGTGCCAGCAGCAGCAGCGGGCGGTCCTGCCAGTCAGCTTGGTAATAAAGGTGACCGCTGGCGTTGCCCAGGTGACATGGCGCGCCAACGCCCAGCTGCAGCAAGCGTTCACAGAACTGGCTGCCCGCGCGTTGCTGCACATGGAACTCCAGTATCGGGCTGTCGGTTTGGCTGGCGATGGAAAAGGTCCTTGCCGTACCGCAGGGTAGCCAGATGACCAGGTGCTGGCCGGGGTGAAAGCGCAGCGCTCTGGCTGGGCGTACCCGTAGGCGCAGGACGCCGGCAGCCAATGCTGTCAGTGCTTCGATCTGCGCAGGAAGGCCGTCTTTGGCAGGATCGTACAGCCTGAGGTGCAAGTCCTGCTGGACCGGGCACTGGCAGGCCAGCAGCCAGCCCTCGGCCTGCAATGCGGGCGACAGGGGAGCCCTGGCCTGGTCTGGCACTGCGTGGTGCTCGGCACGCACAAGGCAGCTCTGGCAGTGGCCGCTGCGGCAGGAGTAACTGATCGGCAGCCCCGCCTGGAGCAACTGGTCCAGCAGGTTACTGCCAGCCGGTGCGTGAAGGCAGCGGCCGGCGACGTGTATCTCAAACATAGCTGGGTTGATGTAGCTTGCAGCGATTACGGCCGGCATTCTTGGCCTGATACAGAGCCTGGTCGGCGTCGTTCAGACAAACCTCCAGGTCATCCTCCGGGCAGACGCTGGAAAGGCCTGCCGACAGAGTACAGTGCACGCCGTCTGGCAGAGAGTCAAAGTTGAGCGCGGCAAAGGCGGTGCGCAGCCGCTCCATGCAGTTGATCAGCGCCTCAGGGTTGCTGTTGCCAAGCAGGATGACAAACTCTTCGCCGCCAAACCGAGCTACCAGGTCGTCATCGCGCAAGCTTTTGCGAGCCAGCGTGGCAAAGCCCTGCAGCACCTCGTCACCCGCCGCATGGCCGTACAGGTCGTTGATACGCTTGAAGTGATCCAGGTCGATCAGCGCGATGCCCAGTTGCTGGCTCGGGCGCATCAGGGTCATGCGGCGTTGGGCTTCATTGAGAAAGTGACGGCGGTTGGCCAGCCCGGTCAGCGCATCGGTGGTGGCCAGATTCTGTAGCTGGCCCATCATGCCACGCAGGGTTTCCTGATGGGCTTGCAGGGTGTTGTGACGCTGCTGCAGGCGTTCGCGCAGCTCACGTATATAGCTGCCGGTAAGACTCAGACAGAACAGAAAACAGGCCAGCACAAACCACTCGACCAGGCTCAGGGTAAAGCTGCGTGCGCCGGGTTTGAGGTAGTGCTCAAGCGTGATCAGCAGGCCGAAGAGCACCAGCGCCAGGCCGGAGTGAATATGGAAGTCGCGTCGCGACAGCTGGAAGATGCCGAACACCAGTATGTTGGCGTAAATCATGATGAGCGTGCCGCGCAGCGGCCCGGCAAAGGCCAGCAGGTAGGTTATCAGCAGCATGGCCACGACAATCTGCGCGTTGGTCATGCTGGGGTCTTTGAGGCGCAGGTTCCAGTCGCTGCGAATCAGCAGCAGGAACACCAGTTGGGTGCCGACCCCCAGCAGAATATGGCTGAGCATCAGCCAGGCAGACCCCTGATAGTGTCCTACGGCCCAGGCGACGCTGATCACCAGGTAGGTAATCAGGTAGTTGACCTGGGCCAGGTAGAAACGTTGCAGCCTTAGTGTCTGAAACTTGGCTGTCTTGGAATCGTTCGCCTCACTCACTCCATGTGTCTCCGAATGATGGCATTATGACGTCAATTTATCGATTATGCGCCGTTTTGCAACTGCTTTTCGTGTCGCAGGTGGCAAATGTGAGAAACGCCCGTCGCCGGGCGACCTTCCTATAGCGGCGAAATCGCCAGATGGCGCTGTCCAGTCCGTGCGGCTCAGGTATACTTGTGCGCGCTTTTTTTGGGCCAGTTGACCTGCAGAGTCGGCGGCCCCATCCCGTGAGTCTGGTTTGGCGCGCGCTGTGCCACCAGCAGCCACAATGCAGAGGAGCTGTCCGAGATGGCCGTTATCAAGCAAGACGATCTGATCCAGAGCGTCGCCGACGCGTTGCAGTACATTTCCTACTACCACCCGGTGGACTTCATTCAGGCTGTCCACGAGGCCTACCAGCGCGAAGAGTCGCAGGCCGCCCGTGACGCCATGGCGCAGATCCTGATCAACTCGCGCATGTGCGCCACCGGCCATCGCCCGCTCTGTCAGGACACCGGTATCGTTACCGTGTTTGCCCGCGTGGGTATGGATGTGCGCTGGGATGGCGCCACCATGAGCCTGGACGACATGATCAACGAAGGCGTTCGCCGCGCCTACAACCTGCCGGAGAACGTGCTGCGCGCCTCCATTCTGGCCGACCCGGCTGGCAAGCGTGCCAACACCAAGGACAATACCCCGGCTGTGATCCACTATCAGATCGTCCCGGGTGACAAAGTCGAGATCGACGTTGCGGCCAAGGGCGGCGGATCCGAGAACAAGTCCAAGATGGTCATGCTCAACCCGTCTGACTCCATCGTTGACTGGGTGCTCAAGACTGTCCCGACCATGGGCGCCGGCTGGTGCCCGCCGGGCATGCTCGGTATCGGCATCGGCGGTACCGCCGAGAAGGCTGCCGTTCTAGCCAAAGAATCGCTGATGGACTCCATCGACATCCACGAACTGCGCGCTCGTGGCCCGCAGAACCGGGTCGAAGAGCTGCGTCTGGAGATCATGGACAAGGTCAACGCATTGGGCATTGGCGCTCAGGGTCTGGGCGGTCTGACCACCGTGCTCGACGTCAAGATCAAGGATTACCCGACCCACGCAGCCAGCCTGCCGGTGTGCATGATCCCGAACTGCGCCGCGACTCGTCACGCGCACTTTGTGCTCGACGGCAGCGGCCCGGCAGTACTTGAAGCGCCGCCGATGGACGCCTATCCGGAAATCACCTGGGAAGTGGGCTCCAGCGTTCGCCGCGTCAACCTGGACACCGTGACGCCGGAAGACGTGCTGAGCTGGAAAAGCGGTGAAACCGTGCTGCTGTCCGGCAAGATGCTGACCGGTCGTGATGCTGCGCACAAGCGCATGGTCGACATGCTCAACAAGGGCGAGCAACTGCCGGTCGATCTGAAAGGCCGCTTCATCTACTACGTGGGCCCGGTTGATCCGGTCCGTGACGAGGTCGTTGGACCGGCTGGCCCGACCACGGCAACCCGTATGGACAAGTTCACCCGTCAGATTCTCGAGCAGACCGGTCTGCTGGGCATGATCGGCAAGTCCGAGCGTGGCCCGATTGCCATTGAGGCGATCAAGGATCACAAGGCGGTGTATCTGATGGCCGTGGGTGGCGCGGCGTATCTGGTTGCCCAGGCAATCAAGAAAGCCGAGGTACTGGCCTTCCCGGAACTGGGCATGGAAGCGATCTACGAGTTCGAGGTCAAGGACATGCCGGTCACCGTGGCGGTAGACACCACCGGTGAGTCAGCGCATATCACTGGCCCGCAGATCTGGCAGAAGAAGATTGCCGAAAGCCTGGCGGTTGAAGTGGAGTAAGCGCTTCGTCGTAAACAAAGCCCCGCTCTGCGGGGCTTTTTTGTGCCTTGGCAGGCCGCCAGGCTCACACGGGGCTGCGCGGTAGGGCGGCGAAGGCGCAGCGTCTGCGCGAGGGTGTCTCTGCCTCGTGCAATGCGCCGGTTCAGACGGTCGCGAACCTGCGTCTCAGCCAGTAATCAACACTCACCCAGCGCCCGCCGCCAGTAAAGAACAGGCTCAGCAGCAGAATGAAGTAGGTGGCGGCAAACTCGATACCGTTGTTGAGAATGACCAGGCGTCCGCTGCTGGTCAGCCAGTCGTAATTACCGTGCTCCTGCAGCAGTGCCTTGGCGCGTGCGAGCTTCTCGGCGGAGGCCGCGACGCGTTCGTTTGCAAACAACGAGCTTGGGTCTGCGATGGCTGGCCAGCCGTAGGGCCAATGCACGGCAAAGGCTGCTACCAGCATGGTGATCATCAGCGGGATGCTGATCCAGCGGGTGGCAAAGCCGATCAGCAGGAATACCGCACCTATGATTTCGGTGAGAGTGGCCAGCCAGGCCAGAAACTCGGGGAAGGGCAGGCCGAGGCCGTGTTCAAACCAGCTGATGGTCGAGTCGATATGGGCGAGCTTGCGGGTGCCGGCCATCCACATGATCGGTGCCAGATACAGGCGGATCAGCAATGGGGCGAGAAAGTCGAGGGTTTGGGTGCGGTCTAGCAGGCGCTGGGCCGGTAGCAGGATAGAAAGCATGGCATCGGGTCCTTGGTGGTGACCACCAGAAGACGCCGATGCCAGCGGGTTGTTACACCAGCTCTTCGCCCACGTGCAGCAGCTTCATCGAGTTGGTGCCGCCACGGGAGTTGTAGACATCGCCCTTGGTCAGGATGACCCAATCACCGGGCTGCACATGGCCGGCGGCCAGCAGACGGTTGACCGCTTGCTGATTGATCTCGCTGGAGGGCAGTTCCGCCGGATTGAACGGGATGGCCTGCACGCCGCGCATCAGCGTGACCCGACCCAGTGTCTGGGCGTTGGGCGACAGCGCGAAGATCGGCAGATGCGAGCGAATGCGCGACATGATCAGTGGGGTATAGCCGCTTTCGGTCAGGGTGATGATGGCGGTGACGCCCGGGAAGTGGTTGCCGGCATACATGGCGGCCAAGGCCACGGTTTCATCACAGCGCTCGAAGGTCTGATACAGGCGATGGCCGGATTTTTTGCTGACCGGCTGCTTTTCTGCACCAACGCAGACGCGGCTCATGGCGCGCACGGCCTCAACCGGATAGTCGCCGGCGGCGCTTTCGGCCGACAGCATGACTGCGTCGGTGTAATCCAGCGCGGCGTTGGCAACGTCGGATACCTCGGCCCGGGTCGGCATCGGGCTGGTGATCATCGACTCCATCATCTGGGTGGCGGTGATCACGATCTTGTTCTGCTTGCGGGCGCGGCTGATGATGTGCTTTTGAATGCCGACCAGCTCGGCATCACCAATCTCTACGCCCAGGTCGCCACGGGCAACCATGACGGCATCGCTTGCCTGGATCAGACCATCCAGCGCGGCGTCATCGGCAACCGCTTCGGCGCGTTCGATCTTGGCCACCAGCCAGGCGTCGGACTCGGCATCACGCAACAGCTTGCGCGCCAGCTCCATGTCGGCGGCATCGCGCGGGAACGAGACGGCGACATATTCCATCTGCAGCTCGGCTGCGAGGTTGATGTCGGCACGGTCCTTGTCGGTCAGCGCTGCGGCAGACAGCCCGCCACCGCGGCGGTTGATGCCCTTGTTGTTGGACAGCGGGCCGCCGGTGGTCACGCGGCAGCGGACTTCGTCGCGGCCGACACTCTCAACTTGCAGAACCACACGACCGTCATCGAGCAGCAGCTCGTCGCCGGCGCGGCAGTCTTTGACCAGATCCGGATAGTCCAGGCCGACGATGTCCTGGTTGCCGTCTTCCAGCCCGTGGCTGGTGGACAGACGGAAGTGATCGCCGACGTCCAGCGAAATGGGACCGTCGGCGAAGCGACCGATGCGAATCTTGGGGCCTTGCAGGTCGCCCAGCAAGGCAACGTGCTGACCGTTCTCTGCGGCGATCTCGCGGACCAGGCGGGCGCGCTGGCGGTGCTCGTCGGCACTGCCGTGGGAGAAATTCAGTCGTGCCACGTTCATGCCCGCGTTGATCAGCTCGGCGATACGTTCCGGGCTGCTGCTGGCGGGGCCGAGGGTGGCGACGATCTTGGTGCGGCGCAGTGACATGCGATGGTCCTTGTGCGGTGGGTTTTTGCTGCGCCATACAATAGACCATAATGGCGCTAGACGGGTAGGTTGACGGCGAATGGAGTGGTAGCGATGCACCCCGAAGTACGAGCGGTAACAGAGCGGTTACGCGAGCGCAGCCGCCTCTCCAGGACGGCGTATCTGGCGCAGATGGCGCAGGCGCCGGCCGGGCGCAGCGGTCTGTCGTGCGGCAATCTGGCGCACGGCATGGCGGCTTGCTCTGCGCAGGACAAGCAACGCATCCGCATGATCGACCAGGTCAATATCGGTATGGTCAGCGCCTACAACGACATGCTGTCAGCCCATCAACCCTACGAGCGCTATCCGCAGCTGCTGCGCGACTACCTGCGCAGCATTGGCGCCACCGGCCAGGTGGCGGGCGGGGTGCCAGCCATGTGCGACGGTGTCACCCAGGGCGAGCCGGGCATGGAGCTGTCGTTGGCCAGCCGTGATGTGATTGCCATGGGCACGGCGGTGGCGCTATCGCACAACATGTTCAATGGCGTGCTGTGCTTTGGCATCTGCGACAAGATTGTGCCGGGGTTGTTGCTCGGTGCCCTGCGTTTTGGTCACCTGCCCGTCGTCTTTGTGCCGTCCGGCCCCATGCCCAGCGGCTTGCCAAACAGCGAGAAGGTGCGGGTAAGGCAGTTGTACGCCGAGGGCAAGGTGGATCGCGAGCAACTGCTGGCCGCTGAAAGCGCGTCCTACCACAGCCCCGGCACCTGTACTTTCTATGGCACCGCCAACACCAACCAGATGCTGCTCGAAGCCATGGGATTGCAACTGCCGGGGGCGTCTTTTGTTGCCCCGGATACGCCGTTGCGTGACGCGCTGAGCCAGGCCGCGGCCAAGGCTGCGGTGACCTTGGCCCGGGCCGGGGAGGGTCGCCTGTGTCAGGTGCTGGATGAGCGCGCGCTGATCAACGCCGTGGTCATGCTGCTGGCCACCGGCGGGTCGACCAACCTGACGTTGCATCTGGTTGCCATCGGTCAGGCGGCCGGGTTGCAGTTGCGCTGGGAGGATATGGCTGACCTGTCGCGGGTGGTGCCGACGCTTGCGCACATCTATCCCAGCGGCAAGGCCGACATCAACCAGTTTCAGGCCGCGGGCGGTACGGCCTGGCTGTTCCGCGAGCTGTTGGCGGCGGGCTTGCTGCACGAGGATGTACAGACTGTCGCCGGTACCGGACTGTCGCGCTACTGTCAGGAGCCGTACCTGCACAATGGCGAGCTTGCCTGGCGCGACGGTCCGCAGGCGAGTCTGGATGGCGACGTGCTGAGGCCGGTTAGCGCACCCTTCGCCGCCGATGGCGGCTTGCGCATGCTTGACGGCGAACTGGGCCGGGGCGTGGTGAAGGTGTCGGCGGTGGCGTCGGCGCATCGGCAGGTGACGGCGCCCTGTCGCGTGTTTGATAGCCAAGAGGCCTTTGTTGCCGCCTTTCAGGCCGGTGAGCTGGCGCGGGATGTGGTCGCCGTAGTGCGCTTTCAGGGACCGGCAGCCAACGGCATGCCCGAGCTGCATCGCCTGATGCCCTATCTCGGCGTGCTGCAGGATCAAGGGCACCGGGTGGCTCTGGTGACAGACGGCCGTCTGTCCGGCGCCTCGGGCAAGGTGCCCGCGGCCATCCATCTGTGCCCCGAGGCACTGCAGGGCGGCGCGATCGCGCGGCTGCGAGACGGCGACGTGCTGAGCCTGGATGCCGACGCGGGTACGCTGCAGGTACAGGCCGATGGCCCTGACTGGCAGCAGCGTGAGCTGGCTGCCTGCCCGCAGACGGTGCGTCGGGGCTGGGGGCGTGAGCTGTTTGCGTTCATGCGCACACAAGCCAGCTCGGCCGAGCTGGGTGCCAGCGTCTTTACCACCGGTTTGCATGAGGCTGACCAGTGAGCCGCGCATGGCTGGCGGCATTGCGTCAGCGTGGCGTTGCCTGGGTGGAGACCTCGACCTCGGCGGCGCACGCGCAAGGGTTGGCCGAGACGGTGGCGGCGGCCCTGCGAGAGGCGCTGGTGTTGCGCGGCGAGGCAAAGCTGGCCTTGTCGGGCGGGCGCAGTCCGATCCCTTTTCTGGATGCGTTGGCATGCCAGCTGCTTGACTGGGAGGACATCAAGCTCACCCTGGTCGATGAGCGCTGGGTGGGCAGTGATCAACCTGATAGTAACGAGCGGCTGTTGCGCTCACATCTGCAGCCGGTGTTTGATCGCGTGCACTGGCTGCCGTTGTATCGGGGCCTAAGCCCTGTGCAGGATGCAGCCGTGGCGGGGACGATGCTGCTTGAGTGGCAACCGCTGGATGTGGCGGTACTGGGTATGGGGCTGGATGGCCACACCGCCTCGCTGTTTCCTGGCCAGCCGCGGGTCAGCGAATGGCTGCAACCCGACGTCGGCACGGTGTGCGCGGCGACCTTGGCGGCGGATGAGTCGCCGAGGTTGACCCTCACCGGGCGTGCGTTACACTCCGCGCGCCGCCAGCTACTGGCGATCAGCGGTGAGCAGAAACTGCAGGTGTTGATCGGGGCGCTGGAGCGCGACCCGGCGGATTGCCCGATAGCGGCGTTCTTGCGTGCGCCGCTGGAGATTCACTATTGCTCGGACCAAGCCTGAGGACACTGATGTCGCTGCCCGAAAAGACCCGCCTGCTTGACAGTCTGTTTGCAGACTGCCGCCTGTTGCCGCTGCTTAATATTGAGCGCCTGACGGATGTGCTGCCGTTGGCCGATGCCCTCAGCGCGGGCGGCGTGAACACCCTGGAAATTACCCTGCGTACGCCCCTCGGGATCGACGCTGTTGCGCTGCTGCGCGCAGAGCGCCCGACACTGACAATCGGCGCCGGCACGGTGCTGGATGCAAGCCAGTTTGCCGGGGTACAGGCTGCCGGCGCGGCGTTTGTGGTTACGCCGGGCTGTACCGAGGAACTGCTGGAAGCTGGCCGCGATGGTTTGATTCCGTTGTTGCCGGGCATTGCCACAGCATCCGAGCTGATGCAGGGCTATCGTCTGGGTTACCGGCGCTTCAAGCTGTTTCCGGCGGAAATTGCGGGCGGCGTTGGATTGCTCAAAGCTTTTGCCGGCCCGTTCCGCGACGCTGCGTTTTGCCCCACCGGCGGGATCACTGCCGACAACCTCGGCGCCTATCTGGCTCAGCCGAATGTGATGGCGGTGGGCGGCAGCTGGATAGCGCCACCGCAGCTGATCGCGGCGGGGCGCTGGCAGGAGATTACGGCGCTGGTGCAGGCGGCCGTCGCCGCCGACCAACGCGTCGATTGATGTCGTCGCGACCGAGCCTTATGGCTTGCTGGGATCGACAAACCCGTCGGGTTTGAGAATCAGCAGGTCACAGGGCGTTGCGTCGATCAGGCGCTCGGCGGTGTGTCCGATCAATGCGCTTTCCAGCCGTGAGCGTGATACGGCACCCATGATCAGCAGGTCAATCTTCTGCTCTTCGACAAAGCCTGGCAGTGCCTCTTCCGGGTCTCCCTCAAGCAGGTGCGTGGCGGCGCCATCAGCAGGCGAGCGCGCGACCAACTGGCTGAACGCCGTAGCGTGATGTTGCTTCACATCCTTGGCATAGCCCTCGTAGTCGGCAATGACGCTGGCGTCGAACACCATGGTGCGCGGCAGCGGCGTGTAGCAATGGGCCAGGTGCAGTTGCGCGTTGAGCTGTTGGCCGAGTTCATGGCCACAGGCAATCAGCTTGTTGTCCAGCGCGGCTGGCTTGTCCGCGCTATGCAGCGGGTCGACACTGGCGCATAGCTGCTTCAGCGGGTTCTCGCCATGTTTGACCAGCCACAGCGGCACTTCGCAGTAGCGAATCAGTTGCCAGTCGGCGGCACTCAGCAGGAGGCGCTTGAGCGGATTGCGCTGGTGGGTGGTTTTGAGCACCAGATCCGGCTTGCGAGCCTGTACCTCGCGCAGCACGTGGCGGTCCAGGCGCTTACCCCAGATTGCTGTGATGTCGACCTGCACGCCCTGGGAACGCAGCGGTGCCGCCAGCTTTTCCAGATAGCTGGTGTGATGCTCAAGTAGGGACTGGCGCGCTTTTTCCAGCGCATGCGACTCAAACAGCATGCCGCCATCCAGCGCCGGAATGTAGTCACAGAGCATCAGGGTGAGGCTGGCCTGCTGATAATGCTCAAGCAGCTGTGTTGCGCGCTCCAGGGCGGGTTGCTGTTCCTCGCGGGAGGCGTCGATGACGACCAGAATGTGGCGAATATCCATACAGCTGACTCCTGTTGTCCAAGGCTCTGGTTCGGGAATCTCTAGCCTAGCGAAGCCTGCCGGGTTTTGCACTGATCTGGGTCATCGCACGGGTTGCTGCAGAACGGCGCGCAGCTGCCGATACAGGGCCATTAGCGGAGGTAAATATGAACAGATTCTGGCTCTACCCGGCGTTGGCTGCGCTGCTTAGCGGGTGTGCGTCCACGGCCTACAATGATCACCTTGATGAGGCCTATAAGGCGTATGCCGAAGGCGACTGTAGTCGGGTGATTGCCGAGCTGTCGCGCACCGAACGGGCGATTCGGGCCAGGCCCTATCTGCAGCCCGAGGTCTCTCTGCTGCGTGGCCAGTGTCTGGAACGGCAGTCGCTGTATCTGGATGCTATTCAGATCTATCGCTTCATGCTCGACAGCTATCCCGCCAGCGAATACAGCTACCGCGCGGCGGCCCGGCTGGAAACCTTGCGGCAGCTCGGGCACTACGATCCGGCCCGGCCAGTGCCGCCGCGCGCTGAGGATTGAACGCTTGGCTGGATAGTGGCCGTCCGCTATGCTCAGAGATCTGTTTTGTCCAATCGGGGTTAGCTCACCATGCGCATCCTGGCGCTGCTACTGGCCTGCTGTGGCCTCAGCCTGCCGCTGCAGGCAGAAATCTACCGCTGGGTGGATGCCAACGGGCAGGTGCACTTTGGCGAGCGTCCACGTCCGGGTGCTGAAACGGTGGAAGTGCGCCCGCAGGTGATTGAGCGTGATCAGCGCATGCGAGACGGTGAGGCCGATATGCAGCGGCTGCTTGAGGTGCGTACGGCCGAGCGGGAGCAACGCAATGCGCAGTTGGCCGAGCGGCGGCAGCAGCAGGCGGCGCGCTGCCGGCAACTGCAACAGCGTCTGGCTGATTTCCAGCGCCGTACCTACTGGTATGAAGAGGACGCGCAGGGCAAACGGGTAGAGGTCAGCCCGGCGCGCGTGCGTGAGGCCGAAGCGGCAGTTCGCCAACAGATAGCGGAGCAATGCTGACATGCAACTGCTTCCCGACTCCGGCCCGGCCCCGGCACCCGAGCAGCGGCGTATTCCGCGGCATCAGTTAAGCGCTTATCTGGCGGTCTACAACAGCCTGACCGGTCGCCCCTTTGGCTACATCGGTAATCTGTCCTCGCACGGCATCATGCTGCTCTGTGCGGTGCCGGTCATGCTTAACGAGGAATATCACCTGGAGCTACATCTGCCCGAGATGAGCGCCAAGGAGTACCCCCGCTGCATTCGATTTCGGGCCCGCAGCCGCTGGTGCCGGGCCGATGTCACGCCCGGTCATTACGACTGCGGTTTCAGTATCAGTCACAACCGCGAAGCCTTCGCCGGCCTCACCACAGCCCTGCAGCGCTACTTCACGTTCGGTGACTTTGCGGGTGCCTGAGGCGCTCAGGTGCGTTACCCTGCCGCTTTGCCTGCAGGGGGAGACATGAGCAAGCGCTTTTTCTGGTACGACTTTGAGTCCACCGGCATTGACCCGCGGCGTGATCGACCGGTGCAGGTGGCCGGGTTGGCAACCAACGCCGAGCTGGAAGAAGTGGGCGAACCACTGTGTATTGATGCGCGCTTGCCGTCAGATGTGCTGCCGCACCCGCAGGCGTGTCTGGTCACCGGCATCACGCCGCAGCGACTGGCCAACGGTTTGCCGGAAGCGGAGTTTATCCAGCGCCTGCATGAGCAGATGATGCAGCCCGGGACTTGTAGTGTCGGCTACAACAACCTGCGCTTTGACGATGAGATGACGCGCTTCTCGTTGTACCGCAACTTTCATGACCCCTATGCACGTGAGTGGCAGGGCGGCAACAGCCGCTGGGACCTGCTCGATGCCCTGCGTGCGGCACACGCGCTGCGTCCCGAGGGCATCGAATGGCCGCAGGTGGAGGGCTTTACCAGTCTGCGTCTTGAGCTGCTGACTGCCGCCAACGGCATCGATCACGGGCAGGCTCACGATGCCCTCGCCGACGTGCGCGCCACCATTGCCATGGCGCGCCTGCTAAAGCGCGCGCAGCCGCGCCTGTTTGATTACCTGCTGGGCTTGCGTGACAAGCGCCGGGTGGCGGAATTCATCGAGCTGCAGCAGGTGCGTCCGCTGGTGCACGTGTCCGGCCGTTTTGGCCGCGAGCGCAGCGGGCTATCGCTGGTGCTGCCGCTCGGTTGGCACCCGATCAACCGCAATGCGGTGATTGTCTATGATCTGGCTGCTGATCCGGCGGCGCTGACCGATATGGCACCAGAGCAGGTACGCGAGCGGCTGTATACGCGTACTGAAGACCTGCCGGAAGGCCAGGTACGTCCCGGCCTGAAGCTGGTTCACATCAACAAATGCCCCGTGCTGGCGGATACCAAAGTGCTGTTGCCGGCAGATATAGAGCGGCTGCAGCTGGATATGCCGCTGCTATTGGCGCGTGCCGAGCAACTGGCGCATTGGCGTGAGCAGGGGCAGGGAACCCTGGCCGAGATTTATCGAGAGCAGCCCGGTGACAGCGCCGAGCAAGACGCTGAGGTACAACTGTACGATGGGTTTCTTAGTGATGCCGATCGCCGACTAATGACAGCCATACGCGAGGCCGATGGTGCGGCGCTGGGGGCGATGCGCTGGCCGTTGCGGGATCAGCGGCTGGTGGATATGTTGCCGCGTTATCGCGCACGCAACTTTCCGGACAGCCTGAATTCAGAGGAGCAGCAGCAATGGTTGGCCTGGTGCGCTGCCAGATTGTCCGGCGCCGCCCCGGGAGCGCCTGTCACCCTGCCGGTTTTCCTGCAGGAGATTGATGCCCTGTTGCCAACCCTGGATGCGGCGCAGCAGGCGCTATTGCAAAGTTGGCGTGCGTACGGGGTGCAGCAGGCTCAACTGCTGGGCATTCAGCAAACGGCCGGGTAAATCCGGAATGGGCGCGGGCGCTGGTGATGGCCCTGTGGGGCTGGCCCTGATGCCTGCGATGAGGCAATAAAAAACCCGATGCGCTGGCATCGGGTTTTTTATTACTGCAGCTATCAACCCAGGATGGTGACCCAGGACTCGACAGTGTCGGCGCCGTACTTTTCTTTCCAGGCCTTCAGAGTCTTGTGGTTGCCACCTTTGGTTTCGATGACTTCGCCGGTGTTCGGGTTCTTGTACTGCTTTACTTTACGTGCGCGCTTGGCGCCACCAGCGGTCTTGCCCTTGGGAGCGGCCAGTTTGTTGTCCGGGTCCAGAATGGCGGCAACATCTTTCAGCGACTTGTTGTACTGACCCATCAGGCTGCGCAGTTTTTCTTCGAACTCGATTTCTTTCTTAAGTTTGTCATCATTGGACATCGAGTTCAGACGCTCTTTAAGTTCGCGGATCTGTTCTTCGATGTTTCGATATTCTTGCAGCATGGACATGGGATAGTTTCCTTTATGTCTAGTTTGATAATCAGGACGAAAAGAATAATAGGTTATGCCTGCTCAACCTACAATAAGTTGTTGTCTATCCCCGCGTGCCACAATCGGCGTTTTTATGTTTGCGATGTCATCTCTTTCCCCGCTGCAACGCGCTGTAACATCACCAAAGCAGCGATAGTGCTCGTCTTCGTTTGCGCCGCTCTGCCTGACGCCTTGATGACCGAATTAGTCCGCACGCAAACAGGGGCAACAGGGTAGAATGTCGCGGCCCGAAATGTCCTGTTCAAGTGATACGGGCAATGTCTTTTGAAAATCGCACACCACAGGAGAGCAAATGCGCACTTTCAGGCTGGTAATCGCCTGCCCGGATCGGGTTGGCATCGTCGCCAAGGTCAGTAACGTACTGGCAACCTATAACGGCTGGATTACCGAAGCCAATCATCATTCGGATAACTTGTCCGGTTGGTTTTTCATGCGCCACGAGATTCGCGCCGATTCCCTGCCGTTTGACCTGGAAGGGCTGCGTACCGCCTTTGCTCCGATTGCTCGGGAGTTTCAGATGGACTGGCGGGTAAGTGACTCGGCAGTACGTAAGAAAGTGGTCTTGATGGCCAGTCGCGAGTCTCACTGTCTGGCAGATTTGTTACATCGCTGGCACAGCGGCGAACTGGACTGCGAGATCAGTAGTGTCATCTCCAACCATGACGATTTGCGCAGCATGGTCGAGTGGCACGGTATTCCCTTCCACCATGTACCGGTGGACCCGAAAGACAAAGAACCGGCGTTTGCCGAAGTTACCCGCCTGGTTGATGAACAGCAGGCTGAATGTATTGTACTGGCCCGCTATATGCAGATTCTGCCGCCGGCGCTGTGCGAGCGTTATGCGCATCGCATTATCAATATTCACCATAGTTTTCTGCCGTCGTTTGTCGGTGCGCGCCCTTACCACCAGGCTGCGCAACGGGGGGTCAAGTTGATCGGTGCCACCTGCCACTATGTCACTGAAGAACTCGATGCCGGACCGATCATCGAGCAGGACGTGGTGCGCATCACCCATCGCAACAACGCCGAGGACATGGTGCGTCTGGGCAAGGACGTCGAGAAGATGGTGCTGTCGCGTGGCTTGCGCTATCACCTGGAAGATCGCGTGCTGGTTCACGACAACAAGACGGTGGTGTTCAGCTAAGCTGTAGAGGGACGTTCGTGTTGCTGGCGTTAGTGTCGAGGCGTCAGCACCCCTTACAGGAGGCTTTATGCTCAAATCCGTCAAAGTGCGCGACTACATGACCACGGACCTGGTCACCTTTTCCCCCGAGATGGACCTGTTTCGTGCCATCGACCGCCTGCTGGCCCATCGCATTTCCGGCGCCCCGGTGCTCGACGCCGATGGACATCTGGTCGGGCTATTGTCTGAAGGTGATTGCCTTAAGGGCATTCTGGCCGGCAGCTACTTTGAGGAGGCTGGCGGCAGTGTGGCCTCGGTGATGACGGTGGTGGTCGAGACCATCGACGCTGACGCCGACATCGTCAAGGCGGCCGAGCATTTCATTACCATGCGTCGTCGGCGCCTGCCGGTGATCGATGAGGGCAAGCTGGTCGGGCAGATCAGCCGTCGCGACATCCTGCGCGCCATGCAGACCTACAACGAGCACGGTGCGCCCAAATGAATGATGACGACGAACTCAGCCCGCTGGCAGCCGGCGCGGCCAGCCTTCCACCCACTCTGGGAGAAGGCTGTCTGTTGCGTTTTGATCCTGCCGAGCTGACGGAGGAGATGGGCGCCGATTTTTCCGAGCTGCCGGCCGATTCCGACTAGCCCTGCTGCTGCTCCGTGCCGAATGGCCTGGTCTGGCTGACAGACTTGGCAAAGCTTCTTGCCGGGTGGCATATTGTCATCACAGCGAGGGAAGCAATCGCAGGGCACGCCATGGTGTGTCGATGCGTGGGTACGGAAGCACGGCACCTACAATCATTCCAGGCCGTAACCGAACATGCTCAAAAAAATTCCGACTGCCGCCCTGCGTAAGGGCATGTTTGTTGATCAGTTTTGCGGGTCGTGGCTGGACCACCCGTTCTGGACCCGCAAGGTGCTGATCGAGGACGACAAGACACTCGATACCATCCTGAAAAGCTCGATCACCGAAGTGGTGATAGATACCGGCAAGGGCGCCGATTGGACCCCGGGCGAACTGACCGAGGCAGCTGCCGAACTCCCCAAGCAAGCCGTTGAAGCCGACCCGGTGCCGGTCACCGAGCGTCAGAGCGCGGAGGTTGCCGGCGCGTCGACCGCTGCAGTCAGCTTTGAAGGTGAGCTGCAACGGGCCAAGGCGATCTTCCGCAACGGTAAGGAAGCGGTGCGCAGCATGTTTCAGGAGGTGCGCCTGGGCAAGGCGCTGGACAGCGAGGGCCTGCTGGATCTGGTCGAGGATATGAACCGCTCGCTGGCGCGTAACCCCCATGCGCTGCTCAGCGTGGCGCGTATCAAGCATAAGGATGAGTACACCTATCTGCATTCGGTGGCGGTGGCCGCGCTGATGGTCGGCCTGGCGCGCGCTGCGGAGCAGGACGAGGCGACCGTGCGTGATGCCGGTATGGCTGGCCTGCTGCACGATCTGGGTAAGGCGATGATGCCGGAAGCGGTGCTGAACAAGCCTGGCCGCCTGACGGATGAGGAGTACGACATCATGCGTCAGCACCCCATGGAGGGATACAAGTTGCTGCAGGAGTGGCAGGACGTACCCCAGGTGGTGCTGGATGTGTGCCTGCATCACCATGAAAAGATGGACGGTACCGGGTACCCCGAACGCCTAGCTGGTGAGGACATCAGCCTAATGTCGCGCATGGGCGCCATTTGCGATGTGTATGACGCCATTACCTCAAACCGACCCTACAAGGCAGGCTGGGACCCGTCCGAGTCGCTTAGTCGCATGGCGAGCTGGAAAGGGCACTTCGACCCCAAGCTGTTTCAGCTGTTTGTCCGCATGCTTGGCATTTACCCGGTTGGCTCGCTGGTTCGCCTGACTTCCGGGCGCCTGGGCGTTGTGGTGGAGCAGAATCCCACAGCACTGCTGTTACCGCGCGTGCGGGTGTTCTACTCGGCAACGCTTCGGCAGGCGGTGCCGGTCACGCTGATCGATCTGGCCGAGGTGGGGCAGTCGGAGCGTATTGTTGGCAGAGAGGACCCGGAGAACTGGCCCTTCAAGAGCCTGGACAGCTTCTGGACGGGAGACTGACAAAGAAACGGGCAGCTTAAGCTGCCCGCTGCTTTTTGCGGCCCTATATCAGGCCTCGGCAGTGGCTTCTTCGGCCTGTACCTGCGCCGGGTCCGGTGTGCGGATCAGGTGGTCGAAGGCGGCCAGAGAGGCGGTCGAGCCAGCGCCCATGGCGATGATGATCTGCTTGAACGGCACGGTAGTGACGTCGCCCGCGGCAAATACGCCGTTCAGGTTGGTCGCACCACGCGCGTCGATCTCGATCTCGCCAAAGCGGGTCAGGTTCAGCTCGCTGTCCTTCAGCCATTCGGTGTTGGGCACCAGGCCGATCTGGACAAAGATACCGGCAACGTCCACCTGCTTGAGCTCCTCGGTGAGGCGGTCCTTGTAGGTCAGGCCCACGACCTTGTTGCCGTCACCACGCACCTCGGTGGTTTGCGCGCTCTTGATGATCTCGATATTGCTCATCGAGCGCGCCTTGCGCTGCAGCACTTCGTCGGCGCGCAGGGTGTCGGCAAATTCCAGCACGGTGACGTGCTCGACGATACCGGCCAGGTCAATCGCAGCCTCGATGCCGGAGTTGCCCCCGCCAATCACGGCTACGCGCTTGCCCTTGAACAGCGGGCCGTCACAGTGCGGGCAGTACGCCACGCCCTTGCCACGGTATTCCTGCTCACCGGGTACGTTCATTTCTCTCCAGCGCGCGCCGGTGGCCAGGATGACCGAACGGCTGCGCAGGGTCGCGCCGCTCTCCAGGCCAATCTCGACGTAGTCACCGGTTTCCAGGCTGGCGGCCTTTTGCTCGGTAATTACGTCAACTTCGTACTCCTTCACGTGTTGCTCCAGGCTGGCAACCAGCTTCGGGCCTTCGGTGTAGGGCACGGAGATGAAGTTCTCGATGCCGACGGTATCCATCACCTGGCCACCGAAGCGCTCGGCAACGATACCGGTGCGGATGCCTTTACGCGCAGCGTAGATGGCTGCCGAGGCGCCGGCCGGGCCGCCACCGACGATCAGTACGTCGTAGGGCGCCTTGTCGTTTAGCTCGGCGGCCTTGCGCTTGCTCGCGCCGCTGTCGACCTTGTTGACGATCTCGGCGAGGGTCATGCGGCCCTGACCAAAGGGTTGGCTGTTCAGGTATACCGACGGCACGGCCATGATCTGGCGCTCGTCGACTTCATCCTGGAACAGGGCGCCGTCAATCATCACATGGGTGATGTTGGGGTTCAGTACCGCCATCAGGTTCAGCGCCTGAACCACATCCGGGCAGTTCTGGCAGGACAGCGAGATGTATGTCTCGAAGTGAAACTCGCCGTCCAGGTTACGAATCTGCTCCAGCAGCGCCGGGTCAGCCTTGGACGGGTGGCCGCCGGATTGCAGCAGCGCCAGTACCAGCGAGGTGAACTCGTGGCCCAACGGGATGCCGGCGAAGCGAATGCGCGGCGTCTCGCCGGCCGGTCCAACGGCCATGCTCGGGGTGCGCTTGTCTTCGTTGGCTACGAGGCCGATCTTGCCGGACATTTCGGCGATTTCGACCGCGAGCTCGTGCAATTCTTTGCCCTTGGGGCTGTCATCGGTGGACACGCTGACTTCAATCGGGTTAACGATGTGTTGCAGGTACGTGTCCAGTTGCTTCTTCAGGTTAGCGTCCAACATGTGCGTGTCCTTTTGAGTAAGAGTCAAATTCTGGGCATAAAAAACCCGGCCCGCCGTCTGCGCGCCTGAGGCTGCGCAGCGGGCCGGGTCATCAGGCCGATCTTAGATCTTGCCTACCAGGTCGAGGGAGGGAGCCAGAGTGGCTTCGCCTTCCTTCCACTTGGCCGGGCAGACTTCACCCGGGTGAGCAGCGATGTACTGGGCTGCCTTGACCTTGCGAACCATATCTTCGGCGTTGCGGCCGATGCCTTCGGAAGTGATTTCAACAGCCTGGATCACGCCCTCGGGGTCGATGATGAAGGTGCCGCGGTTGGCCAGGCCCTGGTCTTCGCGCAGAACTTCGAAGTTGCGGCTGATCTGCATGGTCGGGTCACCGATCATGGCGTACTTGATCTTGCCGATGGTTTCGGAGCTGTCGTGCCATGCTTTGTGGGTGAAGTGGGTGTCGGTGGAGACCGAGTACACTTCAACGCCCATTTTCTGCAGCTCGTCGTAGTAGTCGGCAACGTCGCCCAGCTCGGTCGGGCAAACGAAGGTGAAGTCAGCCGGGTAGAAGAAGAAGACGGCCCACTTGCCTTTAACGTCGGCTTCAGTCAGGTCGAAGAACTCGCCGTTTTTGAATGCAGACGCCTTGAACGGTTTGATTTCGGTATTGATAACGGACATGTAGAACTCCTTTGTGAGTCGTTTCGTCGGTGGTTGAGAAGACAGGTGCAATGGTATGCGCCTGGGCTAAATACTTAAAATAAATTTCAACTAAATCCCGAATAGCTTTTCGCTATATGAGCCGGCTCGGTGCTGGGGTGTCGATCATGCGTGCTGCATGTGACCGTTTTGGGGCCGTGCGGTTCTGCGCCAACGCCTATTGCAGTAAAGTAGACGCAGGTTACCTCGGAGATTAACTGTATGCTGACTCATCTGGATGCACAAGGGCGGGCGAACATGGTTGATGTGACCGCCAAGGCTGTGACGGCCCGCGAGGCGGTGGCCGAGTCCAGGGTGCGCATGCAGCCTGAAACACTGGAGTTGATCCAGGCTGGCGGCCACCCCAAGGGTGACGTGCTGGCCGTGGCGCGTATCGCCGGCATTCAAGCTGCCAAGAAAACCTCTGATCTGATTCCCCTGTGCCACCCCTTGATGCTGACCAGCGTCAAGGTCGAACTGACGCCAGTGCCGCCGGATGCGGTGCACATTCAGGCGCGCTGCAAGCTGGCCGGGCAGACCGGGGTCGAAATGGAGGCGCTGACAGCGGTCAGCGTCGCCGCATTGACGCTCTACGACATGTGCAAGGCAGTAGACAAGGGCATGGTGATTGAGCAGACGCGCCTGCTGCACAAGTCCGGTGGCAAGAGTGGTGACTACCACCTGCAGGAGTCGGGTACATGATTCAGTTGCAGTTTTTTGCCCGTTATCGGGATGTGCTGGGGCGTGACGCCGAGCAAATGCCCTGGGATGCCGAGCTGCGTACGCTGGAAGACGTCCGTGCCCGACTGCTGGCGCGGGGTGAAGCGTGGCAGGTGCTGGCCGAGCAACGCCTGATGTGTGCGCGCAATCAGGAGCTTTGCAATCTGTCTACGCCGGTTGTTGACGGCGATGAAGTGGCATTTTTTCCGCCGGTGACCGGAGGCTGATATGCGAATTGACGTGCAGACTGCCAGCTTCGATCCGGGCGAGCTGCTGAACCAGCTGCATGCCGATCACCGTGGCACTGGCGCGGTGGTGGGCTTTGTCGGCTATGTGCGCGACTTCAACGATGGTGATCCGGTCAGCGGCATGTGGCTGGAGCACTACCCGGGCATGACCGAGAAAGCCCTTGCGGACATCGTCGAGCAGGCCCAGGCGCGCTGGCTGCTGCATGAGGTCCACGTGCTGCATCGGGTCGGACAGCTGGAGCCGGGTGAGCCTATCGTCTTTGTCGGTGTGGCCAGTGCTCATCGTCAGGCTGCATTCGAGGCCAATACCTTCATCATGGATTACCTGAAAACCCGCGCCCCGTTCTGGAAGCGCGAGAGCACGCCGCAGGGAGAGCGCTGGGTCGACGCCAAGCACAGCGATGAACAGGCTTTGAGCCGCTGGCAATCACCGGGGGAGTCTTCATGAGCTTGCAGGACGGCCTGGGCCGGCGTATCGAATATCTGCGGCTGTCGGTGACCGACCGCTGCGACTTCCGCTGTGTCTACTGCATGGCCGAAGACATGACTTTTTTACCCCGCGCGCAGATTCTGACCCTCGAAGAGATCGAGCGGCTGGCCCGGCTGTTTGTTTCCCTGGGCGTGCGCAAGATTCGTCTGACCGGCGGAGAGCCGCTGGTCAGGCGCGGCATTGTTGACCTGTGCGCGCGCATCAGCGCGCTGCCCGGGCTGCGTGAACTGGTGATGACCAGTAATGGCTCGCAGCTGGTAAAACTGGCCGAGCCGCTGGCCGGAGCCGGGGTAAAGCGCCTTAACATCAGTCTGGACAGCCTGGATCCTGAGCGATTTAAAGCCATTACCCGCACCGGCGAATTACAGCAGGTACTTGATGGTATTGAAGCCGCGCGTGCGGCCGGCTTTGAGCGGATCAAGCTGAATACCGTGGTGCTCAAGGGGCGCAACCACGATGAGGTGCCGGCGCTGACCGAGTATGCGCTGTCGCGCGGGCTGGACATCACCTTTATCGAAGAGATGCCGCTGGGCGAAGTAGGGCGCGAGCGCGGGGAGGCCTATTGCTCCAGCGACGAGGTGCGGGCCATGCTGAGCGAGCGCTATCGACTGCTCGACAGCACCGAGAGCAGCGGCGGGCCCGCGCGCTATTTGCGGGTCGAGGGTTACCCCGACAGCCGGATCGGCTTTATCTCGCCGCACTCACACAACTTCTGCGATACCTGCAATCGGGTACGCCTGACCACCGAAGGGCGCCTGTTGCTGTGTCTGGGCCATGAGAATGCGCTGGATATGCGCCGTCTGCTGCGTCAGCACCCTGGCGACGATGCCCCGGTGCGCGAGGCGCTGGAGCGTGCCCTGCTGTACAAGCCGGCGCGGCATGAATTCAGCGTGGACGGCGAGGTTCAGGTGCTGCGCTTTATGAACGCGACCGGCGGCTGAGCCAGGTGCGGCAGGGGAACCGCCTCAGTCCGCCCCTGCTTATTGACACTGATCAACAACTCTCCGGCGGGGCGCGCGTAGGCTGTAGGCAAGCTAGCTACCCTCTGGAGAGCCCCCATGCTGCCTACCCTTCGCTGGGATGCGGACCTGATTCGTCGATACGACCACGCCGGTCCGCGTTACACCTCCTATCCAACCGCGGTGCAGTTTCACGATGGTGTGAAACCGCTGGATTTTCTGCATGCCGTCGACGCCAGTCGCGCCGCTAACCGCGCGCTGTCGCTGTATGTCCACATCCCGTTCTGCGCCAACATTTGCTACTACTGCGGTTGCAACAAGGTCATCACCAAGGACCGCAGTCGTGCTCGCGAGTATCTGGCATGTCTGGAACGCGAAATGGAGCTGGTCAGCGCCCATCTGGGGGCGGACCAGCTGGTGGATCAGTTGCACTTTGGCGGTGGTACACCGACCTTTCTCAGCCATCAGGAGCTGGGCGAGCTGATGGCGGCGCTGCGCCGCAACTTCAACCTGCACGATGACGATATCGGCGACTACAGCATTGAGATCGACCCCCGCGAGGCCGATTGGGCGACCATGGGTCTGCTGCGCGAGCTGGGTTTTAACCGGGTCAGCTTTGGGGTGCAGGATCTGGACCCGGAGGTGCAGCGTGCAGTCAATCGCCTGCAGTCACTGGAACAGACTCAAACGGTCATGGATGCGGCCCGCACCCTGGCTTATCGATCGATCAATATTGACCTGATCTACGGCCTGCCCAAGCAGACGCCCGAGCGTTTTGCTCGCACGGTCGAGGCGATTATCGAGCTAAAGCCCGACCGCCTGTCAGTCTTCAACTACGCGCATCTGCCCGAGCGCTTTATGCCGCAGCGCCGCATCAACAGCGCTGACCTGCCGGCGCCGGCGCAGAAGCTGGAGATGTTCGAGAACAGCGTGCGCCAACTGATGGACGCAGGCTACCGTTATATCGGCATGGATCACTTTGCCCTGCCTGATGACAGCCTGAGCGTGGCGCAGGAAAACGGCGAGCTGCAGCGCAACTTCCAGGGCTACACCACCCACGGTCATTGCGACCTGATCGGGTTGGGGGTGTCCTCGATCAGCCAGGTAGGAGACCTCTACAGCCAGAACTCGGCTGACCTCAAGGCCTATCAACAAGCCTTGCAGCAGGACCAGCTGGCAACCCAGCGCGGGCTGGTGTGCCACACCGATGATGTCATTCGCCGCGCGGTGATCAGTCAGCTGATCTGTCATTTCAGCCTCAGCTTCAATGATATCGAGCAGCGCTTTGGCATCGACTTTCACGAGTATTTTGCCGGCTGCCTGCCGATGCTGGAGCAGATGGCGCGCGACGGCCTGATTATCCTGACGCCTGGCGGTATTCGGGTGCTGGCGGCGGGGCGGCTGCTGGTGCGGTCCATTTGCATGCTGTTCGATGCTTATCAGAGCGAGCTGAGCCAGCAGCGCTTCTCGCGGATCATCTAGACATATCCCTGCCGAACGCCCCCGTCTGCCTGCTATGCTGCGGGCAGACGGGGCGGCAGAGGGCGGGTTATGAAGGTGTTGAAAGAGCGTAGCGGGCAACGCCGCCTGCTGCTGTTGCTGATCGTTACGCTGCTGGTGCTGCTGTCGTGGCTCGGGCAGGGAGATCGCAGCTCCGCAGCCCACCTGGACGCCTCGCTGTTGCAGGCCTCGGTTGCCTTTGCCTCTGCCCGCGCACTCAACGCGCTTATCTCTGTTCTGCAATCCACCACCATCAGCTTCAGCCTGTTTGGCGGCGTGGCCGTCACGCTGGGCGAAATGCTGGATCCGTTCAATGATCTGATCGAACAGTACGCCTACCTCATGCAATGGGCCATCGGCTCGTTGCTGGCGCAGAAAATACTGCTTGGGCTGGTGGGGCAAACGGTCTTCAAGTGGCTGCTGACGCTCTCCGCCGTGCTGCTGGGCGCCGCGCTCTGGGTGCGCGGCGGGCGCCACGCAGGGCTGTTCTTGCGCTTGTTTCTGGCCATTGCCTTTCTGCGCTTTGTGCTGGTGGCGGTGGTGCTGGTCAACGGTGAAGTGGATCGCTGGTACCTCGCGCAGCAGAGCCGAGAGCAAATTGCTGTGCTGGATCGCCTGCCTGGGGAGGTTGAGGTGCTTGGCGCTGACGCCAATGCCGACGCCGCGCTGCTTGGTGGCTCAGCCGCAGGGCATGCGCTGGACAGTCAGTTAGCCATGCTCGACGAACAACGTAGCCGACTGATCGTCGCCCAGCGTGACGCCGGCAGGGCAATCAGCGAGCAGCGCCAGGCGCTGACCGCCCTGGAGCAACAGCTCGATTGGTCCGAGCGCCTCAACCCTTTTGCTGATGTGCCGGCCAGAGAGGACGCTGCCAATAGGCTGGCGCGGCTACGCGGCAGCTATCAGCGCATCAGTCAGGAGCTAAGCGAGGTCGAACAGCAGCGCGAGCAAGTGCTCAAGGAGCGTGCAGCACTGTTGGTTGACAGTGACTCTGGCTGGCGCGGCTTTGGCGAGCAGTTGGCCAAGGTCGGCGATCCGCAAACCTACATGGCCATCAAGCAGGCGCTGGATGATGCCGTCGACAGCGTGCTGCAGGTGATGACGCTGTTTGTGCTGCGCACGCTGATCCTGCCACTGCTGTTTTTCTATCTGCTGTTGCGTGGCATGCGCTGGCTCTGGCGGCTGGATGCGACATGCCTGCTGGATGATGGACGGGCTGCATTCGGCAAGTGATAGCCCTTTGCTGGCAGAGCCTGTTCGGGTCACCTATTCTTGGAAGGGCGGGCAGCGGCGATAAAGTTTTTGCCCATCGGGACGATACAGCGGACGTACTTCCCCAAGACTGGCTCCTTCCTCGAGGAAAACCCCGATGCCGGCCAAACTCAGCTTCAATCAAAAGATTCTCTTGGCAGCGTGTTTGGTGGTGATCGCCGCCTTTGCCGCTTTTTCCGTGTATAACGACTACCTCCAGCGCCGCACCTTGCAGGCTAACCTGGACACCTATCTCAGTGATGCCGGGACGCTAACGGCAGATAACATCAGCAATTGGCTGTCGGGCCGCATCCTGCTGTTGGAGAACCTTGCGCAGAACCTGCAAAGCGAGCCCGCTGAGCGGCTGGTGCCGTTACTGGAGCAGCGAACCCTGGCGCAGACCTTCGAGTTCAGCTACCTGGGTGGCGCCGATGGCAGCTTTACCATGCGCCCGGATGCCGAGATGCCGGCAGGCTATGACCCACGGACACGCCCCTGGTTCAAGGCGGCGCGCGAGGGCGGCAAGACGGTACTCACCAGTCCCTATGTTGATGCTGCAACCAGCGTGCTGATCATGACCATCGCAACCCCTGCGGGCAACGATGTGGTGGGCGGCGACCTGAGCCTTGCTGCGGTATCGCAAATCATCAATACCCTCGACTTCAACGGCTTGGGCTACGCCTTTCTGGTGAGTCGCGACGGGACCATTCTGGTACACCCCAACAGCAGCCTGCAGATGAAAACCCTCAGCGAGGTGTATCCGCAGAACACCCCGAAGATTGAGCGCAGGCTAAGCGAGGCGTCACTGGATGGACAGTCGCGACTGCTCACCTTTGTGCCGGTACAAGGGCTGCCGGGTGCGGACTGGTATGTTGGCCTGTCGGTTGACCGAGACAAGGCGTTCGCCAGTCTGACGCAATTCCGCTATTCCGCGCTCACGGCAGTGCTGGTCGCGCTGGTCGGCATCGTCGCGCTGCTGGGGGTGTTGATGCGCTACCTGCTTAAGCCGCTGGTATCTCTGGGCGCTGCGCTGGATAACATCGCGGAAGGAGAGGGCGATCTTACTCGCCGTCTGCCGGTGACCAGTCAGGACGAATTCGGCCGGTTGGCGAGTGCCTTCAACCGCTTTGTACAGCGGATTCACGAGTCGATCAGCCAGGTGGCCAGTACCAGCGGCGCGCTGCATGACGTTGCGCGTCAGGTGGTGGACGCCTCCAACGCCAACATGGCCAGCTCCGATGAACAGGCCAGTCGCACCAACAGTGTTGCCGCTGCCATTAACGAGTTGGGCGCCGCTGCCCAGGAGATCGCGCGCAACGCCGCTGACGCCTCTGCGCAGGCCAGTCAGGCGCGGCAGGGCGCGGAGCAGGGCTCGGCGGTCGTCAGCCAGTCGATTACAGCCATGCAGGAGCTGTCGGCCAAGATCAGCGAGTCGAGCGATACGATCCAGGCGCTCAGCCACAAGACCACCGATATTGGCCGGATTCTTGAGGTCATTCAGAGCATTTCCGAGCAGACCAACCTGCTGGCGCTGAACGCGGCCATTGAAGCGGCGCGCGCCGGTGAAGCCGGGCGCGGGTTTGCCGTGGTTGCTGATGAGGTGCGCAACCTGGCACACCGTACCCAGACCTCGGCAAGCGAGATTCACGAGATGATCGAGAATCTGCGCAGCGATGCCAGCGCAGCGGTCGGCATCATGACCGACAGTCAGCAGTACAGTCAGCACAGTGTCGAGGTTGCCGGTCAGGCGGGTACCCGTCTGACCGAGATTACCCACGGCGTTGGTGATATCGATAACATGAACCAATCGGTCGCGGCGGCTACCGAGGAGCAGACTTCGGTCATCGAAAGCCTCAACGTCGATATTACCGAGATCAACACCCTCAACCAGGAAGGTGTCGATAATCTGCAGGCCACCTTGCGGGCCTGTGCCTCGCTGGAGGATCAGGTTACCCGGCTGCGGCAACTGGTCGGTAGTTTCCGCATTTAGGTACGGGCCAGCTCGGCAACCGCCTGGCGCAGGCCGGTGTACCCGGTGCAGCGACAGAGGTTGCCGTACAGCGCCTGCTCCAGCTCCTGCGCCGTGGCTGTCGGGTTATTGCGCAGGGCGGCGGTCAGGGTGCTGGCGATACCCGGTGTGCAGTAGCCGCATTGCAGCGCGCCGGCATTGACCAGTGCGGCGGATACCCGCTCGAACACCGGCTCGTCGCGCAGCCCTTCAATGGTTTGCACCGAGCGCCCTTGCAACTGGCAGGCCAGCAGCAGGCAGGCGGGTGTTGATTGGCCATCGACCAATACGCTGCAGGCGCCACAGCGGCCGATGCTGCAGCCTTCTTTCGGGCCGGTCAGGTTGAGGTCTGATCGCAGGATGTCGAGCAGGCGCCGGGTGGGGGATACCTCGATTATCTGCTCGCTGCCGTTGACGGTGAACTGCAGGGTCAAGCGTGGTTCGCTCATGGGTGTTGCTCCTGCATGGCGGTGAGCAGGGTTGTCGGGCGTACCGGCAGGCTGTGCATTCGTACGCCGGTAGCGTTTTCGATGGCGGCGATCAAGGCGGGGCTGATGGCTTCAATGCCCAGCTCGCCGATGCCGCGTACCGGGTAGCTTTCGCCGCCGAGGATTGCTTCGATCACATCCACCCGTTGCTCTGGCGCATCGGCCAGGGTCGGAATCAGGTAGGCGTCGAGGTTGTCGAGCAGGAATTGGCCGTCCTGCATGGGGACGTCCTCCAGCAGGGCCATGCCCATGCCCATCACGGCTGCGCCTTCGATCTGGCCCAGATAGCTGGGTGGGTGGATGACCTTGCCGCCGGCGGTGATGTGATGAAGCTGCAGAACGCGCACCCGGCCGGTCAGTCGGTCAACGGCGACACGGGCCACGCTGGCGATCAGCAGTTGCAGGTAGCGGCCGCGCGGGGTGGCGTCCGGGCCGGTAGGAAAGTCGAAATGTACCTTCAACACGGGGCGTTGTGCAGCCATCTTGGCCAGTTTGGCGTAGCTGATGCGCAGGTCTCCACTGGGTGTGCACAGGCCGCCTCGCCCTGGTGCAAGGTCGTCGGCGTGGCGCCCGGCGATATCCTGCAGTGCGGCACGCCACTGCGGCTGCAAACGGCGCAGTGCTTCTACCGCAATCACGCTGCTGCGCGAGGCGCTGGTCGGGCCCGAGTCCGGGCCGCTGGAGTCGCCGAGGCGAATATCCAGGTCGTCGGGGGCGCAGCCCAGATACTCGCAGGCCAGATGCTCTACTGCCGCGATCACCCCCTGACCATACTCGATAAAGCCAAAGGCCAGTTCGATGCGACCGGCTGCGCTCAAGTGCAGGCGCGCGCCGCCAGAGTCCGGCAGGCCATTGCCCAGCCCGTTGCCCTGTGCTCCCAGAGCCATACCGACACCGGTCAGCCAGCGGCGGTGGTCGCTCTCTGTGGCGTTTTCCCAGAGCGGGGAGGCCAGTGCGGCATCCAGCAGTAACCGTGGATCGCAGGGCTGTTGCTGAGTCTGACCCTCGACGCCCGGGTCGTCCGGCGTACGCAGGTTGCGCTTGCGCAGCTCTGCCGGGTGCAGGCCCGCCGCCGCTGCCAGCTTGTCCAGCTGACTCTCCACGGCGAAGGTCGCCTGGTTGCCGCCGAAGCCGCGAAAGGCACCGGCAACGCTGTTGTTGGTGTAGACCAACTGGCCGGTTACTTTCACATTGGGGATGCGATACAGCGGTGCGGCGGCGTGGTCCGTCAGGTTGGTGAGCACGGCGGGGCCAAGGGTGGCGTAGGCGCCGGTATCCAGCACGGCATGCAGTTGGTGGGCGAGGATGTTGCCCTGCGCGTCGCAGCCGGTGCGGGCAACCAGTTCGACCGGGTGGCGCTTGATGCCTGCGATAGTGGATTCGCGGCGATCAAAATGGATGCGCACCGGGCGGCCGGTGCGCAGAGCCAGCAAACCGGCTGCCGGCTGCATGGTCAGTTCATCCTTGCCGCCAAAGCCGCCGCCAGTCGCCAGACCGATAACGCGTACCTTGTCCAGCGGTAGATCGAGAATGCTCGCCAGTTGCTCGCGGTCGCGGTGACCGCTCTGGCAGCCCACCCGGAAGGTCAGCCCGCCCTGGTTGTCGGGTACCGCCACACCGCCCTCGGTTTCCATAAAGACATGCATTTGTCTTGGGGTGCTGTAGCGGCCCTCGACCACGAAGGCACAGGCCTTGAAAGCGGCCTCGACATCGCCGTGCTCCAGTAGCGAGCTGTCCAGCAGATTGCCACCGGGGTGCAGCGGCGGTGCGCCGTCGGCCAGCGCGGCGGCCGGGTCGCCGAGCACCGGCAGCTCGGTGTACTGCACCTCAATCAGGCTGAGCGCGTGCGCAGCGATCTCGGGTGTGTCGGCTGCCACTGCCGCCAGCGCATCGCCCAGGTAGCGAACGCGGTCCGTGCAGAACACCGGTTGGTCGCGAAAGACGATGCCATAGTGGTTGTCACCGGGGATGTCTGCTGCGGTGACCACCGCGCGCACGCCAGGCAGCTCGCGTGCGGCGTCCACATTGATGCCGGTGATCTGCGCGTGGGGGAAAGGGCTGCGCAGGATGCGCCCATGTAGCAGCCCAGGCCACGCCAGCTCGTCGGTGGGGTAGCGCTGCTCGCCGCGGGCTTTGCTGCGCGCGTCAGGCCGTTGTTGCCAGCGATCAGCGAAGTTGTCGGCGTTCAGCTGACGAGGCGTGAAGTCGTTGGTGCTCATAAGCGGCTGGCGCTCCATTGATCGAGCAGAAGATTGGCTGCGATTGGCAGCAGCGGCTGCGCGGCCTGCTCAGGCAGGTCACGGGCAAGCAGCGGCAGCAGGGTGGCGGCCGTCGGGATTAGAGTGGCGTCGCCGTTGAAGGCCTG
The DNA here is from genome assembly GCF_002307495.1 of Pseudomonas abyssi. Taxonomy (GTDB): domain Bacteria; phylum Pseudomonadota; class Gammaproteobacteria; order Pseudomonadales; family Pseudomonadaceae; genus Halopseudomonas; species Halopseudomonas abyssi. The sequence goes on from NZ_NTMR01000003.1 coordinate 357,619, forward strand.
CTCGCAGCTGCGCAGACGACGCGGCGCCAGACCCGCGCCGCCGGCGGCCAGGTGCGCCTGGGCAAAGGGCTGCCATTGCCAACTGCTGGCGATGTTCAACAGCGGAGGGTTGAAGGCTTCGCGGCTGGCCAACTTCTCCATGCGCAGCTGTCTGCCGGGGCCCGGTAGGGGAATGCGAATACGGGTGATCAATGCGTGCTCGGGGGCTTGGGACAACCAGTCGGAGAGGGCGCTTTGGTGCAGCGGGCCTGCACCCTGCATCCAGTCCACCTGGGTATCCAGCACCAGCAGTATGGGCATTAGATCGCCTGCAAAGCCAATATTGCCGCCCAGCGTGGCAAGGTGACGAACGCCCGGGGCGCCAACGCCCAGCAGCGCGCCGTGCAGCGTTGGCAGCTCGCGGCACAGCGCACGGTTGCTGGTCAGTTCCGACAGCCGAGCCAAGGCACCGATGGACCAGTGATCCACTGCGCGCCGGCACCCTTGCAGGTCGTCGAGTGCGTGCAGACTGATTGCCTTCGCCGGCCAGCCTGTGCTCTTGCTCCAGCCAAGTTGTGCGGCGCTGGCGCCCGCAAGGTAGGGTGCCTGATGGCGCGAGGCCAAGATGGCGGCTTCCTCGGCGCTGGACGGAAATAGAACCTGGGTGTGGCGACGGTCGGGGCAGGGCGGCAAGGTCACGGGAGCGCTCCATCGGGTTTGTGCTCCGGGTTGATGCAGAATGGGTGCCACACGTGACTGCTTGCAAGCAGACTCGCTAAATAGCTGTCTTTATGGTCAATATTTGTTTGCGTTGAAGCTGGTGGCCTTTGCGATGTTTATCGAAATAGTGCATTTGAAGTGCGTAAAAGGCGTGTACTGGTCAGTGTTGGTGCAAGCTATTGGGGTCGGCGTGCGCTCAAGGTAATGTTGATCAAAAGGTCAGGATTCTCTGTCGGGGCTGCACCTACGGCTCGGAGCCGACAGCGTAAAGAGGTGCGGGTGGGCGGGGCGGGGGCAGATACAAAAAAGCCCCGTGGCGACGGGGCTTCTGGATTGAGGGAAGGGATTACATCTGCGATTGCAGGTAGTTCTTCTCGCCAACCATCTTGATCAGGCGCAGCTGCTGTTCCAGCCAGTAGGCATGGTCTTCTTCGGTATCCTGCAACTGAAGCTCGAGAATTTCGCGGGTCTGGTAATCAGCGCAGCGTTCGCACAGAGCGATGGCCTTGGCCAGGTTCTCGCGTACTTCATATTCCAGCTTGAGGTCCGACTCCAGCATTTCCTGCACGGTAAAGCCGGGGGTGATCACCGACGGCCGCATGTCCGGTTTGCCTTCCAGGAACAGGATGCGCTTGAGGATGGCATCGGCGTGCTGGGTTTCTTCTTCCATTTCGTGGTTGATGCGCTCGTACAGCTTGGCGTAACCCATATCTTCGTACAGGCGCGAGTGCAGGAAGTACTGATCACGCGCACCCAGCTCTCCGCGCAACAGCTCGATCAGGCAATTGACGACGTCCGGATGACCTTGCATGGCGCTGCTCTCCCACTCATTGATAAACGATTGGGGCATTGTGACGGATGTTGCCGCAGAATGCCATGAAATCATCAAAAAATTCTAATGATTACAAGGGGTTATATGTATTTTGTTAGTAAGGGAAGTGCGAAGCAGAGCGGTTCGCGCGCGCAAAGGTTTCTCGCTTGGCAGCAAGTTATTGAAAACTGGAGATTTTAAGTAAGGGAGGCAGGGCTGCGTGGAGCGGGTGAAGGGAATCGAACCCTCGTATGCAGCTTGGGAAGCTGCCGTTCTACCATTGAACTACACCCGCGCAGGCGCTCTTTTTACCAGAGTCGCCTGCGACAGGGAAGGGGCAGATACGCTTATGCCTTGTCGCATCGGCTGCGCAATAGGGTGCTTTCTAGAGCGCCTCGGTAACCCGCTTGAGCAAGGCGTAGCTGTGCTGGCGCGCGCTCTGGTCAAAAATAGGGCTGTTGACGATCAGCTCGTTGACGCCGGTACGTTCCAGCAGTTCGGCTAACTGAGCGCCAACCGCATCAACATCACCAGTCAGGCTGCCGGACAGTGTCGACATGACCTGATGGCGTTCATGCGGCTGCCACAGCGACTCCATGTCATGGGTCGGCGGCGGCAACTGCCCCGGCGTACCCCGGATCAGGTTGAGAAAAGCCTGTTGGTGGGAGCTGGCCAGGTAATGGGCCTGTTCGCGATCGTCGGCGAGGTAGGCGTTAATGCCCAGCATGGCGTAGGGCGTGGGCAGTTGCTCGCTCGGGGTAAAGCTTTCGCGATACAGGCGCAAGGCGCTGAACAGGTAGTCGGGCGAGAACTGACCGGCGAAGGCAAAGGGCAGACCCAATCGGCCGGCCAACTGCGCGCTGAAGGTGCTGGAGCCGAGCAGCCAGATGGGCACATTCAAGCCGGCGCCCGGAACGGCGCGCAGTCGCTGGCCGGGTTTGGCTGGTGCAAACAGCTGACGCAGTTCATCCAGCATCTGTGGAAAATCTTCGCCGTCCGTGCGGCCGCGGCGCAATGCCTGGGCGGTCATGCCGTCGGTGCCCGGTGCGCGGCCCAGACCGAGGTCAATGCGCCCCGGGTAGAGCGATTCCAGAGTGCCAAACTGCTCGGCAATCTGCAGCGGTGCGTGGTTGGGCAGCATGATGCCGCCCGAGCCGATGCGGATGCGTTTGGTGCCTGCTGCCAGATAGCCCATGACCACGGAGGTGGCTGCGCTGGCAATGCCCGTCATGTTGTGGTGCTCGGCCACCCAGAAACGTCGATAGCCCAGCGCTTCACAGTGCTGCGCCAACTCCAGTGCGTTGTGCAGGGCGGTGGCCGGTGTGGCGCCTTCGGCAATGGAACAGAGGTCCAGTACGGACAGCGTTATGGCGTGCTGCGTCATCGGATGGCCTGCGTATTGGTAAATGATTTCGTTATGCTATCGTCGGTGAACCGGGCTGTATAGGAAGGGTTGATGGCTGCGCGTGTCTGTTGCGCGCCTGTCAGCCTGCCAAAGCCTGCCTGAGTGTGTGCTGCGGACTCGCTGTAGTCTGCTGCGCTGACTGTGGGTGTCAAGGGCTGCGCCCGCTTTAGAGCGCGACCGTTATAACAGGGAGTACGGGGATGCGTGGTAACAGCTTCGTCAGCGTGTGTCTGGCGTCGGTAGTGCTTGGGCTGGCGTCAGCCGGTGAGGCGTCCGAGTTGCAGGTGCTGGATCAAGATGGGGAGCCCTTGCCGAGGCTGGTGCTGATGATTGACGGGGTGCCCCCTGCCAGCACGGGGCCTTATGTGATGGATCAGGTCAGTCGGCGTTTTGTACCCCGCGTCCTGGTGGTGCCCAGCGGCAGTGAGGTGACCTTTCCCAACAGCGATGATGTGCGCCACCACGTCTATTCCTTCTCGCCCGCCAAAACGTTTGAACTCAGTCTGTTTGCCGGCACCGACGCGCCGCCGGTGATACTCAGCCAGCCTGGGGTGGTGGTGTTGGGCTGCAATATTCATGACAGCATGGTCGGCTACATTGTGGTCACCGATAGCCCCCGGTTTGCCATTAGCGATGGACAGGGCAACGTCCAGCTGCCCGCCCTGCCGGCCGGGCGGTGGCCGGTATCCTGGTGGCATCCGCAGCTGGCGGATCAGCCACCGCAGCCGCTGGGTGAGCTGGATCTGACGCAACTGCAGCAGCTCGAACTGCCAATCAGCTACGCCCCGTTGGCCGCCAGCCAGGACGACACTCCCTCTCTGCTGCGGCGCTACGGTCCCGGAGGCGGTGGCACAGATGGTTATTAAGAGCCTGCGCAGCCGGTTGATCCTGCTGCTGGTCGGGCTGTTGGCGCTGGTGCTGCTGGCGGTGTTTGTCGCGGTTTACACCAGCACCACTCTCTCTGCCGAGCGGCAGGCTGCACGACAATTGGAGTTGGGTGCTCGCGTGTTTCGCAGCGTACTGGATGCCCGAGCCCGGGAACTGGCTACGGCTACCCAGATTCTGGCTGCGGATTTTGGCTTCCGCCAAGCGGTGGCCAGTGGTGATCTGCCGACCATCGCTTCCGCCCTGGATAATCAGGCGCGGCGCATTGGTGCCGATCAGGCCCTGTTCTTCGACGCCGCTGGCGAGTTGCGGATTGCCAGCGCCCCCGGTCGCGATGGTCAAGCGCAGATTCAGGCGGTGGCCAGTTTGTCTCCTGAGGCGCTTATCGCAGTCATTGATCAGCAGCCGTATCTACTGGTCGATGCCGTGCTGCGCGCACCCTTGCCGGTTGGCGAGGTCGCCATGGCCTTTCGCCTGGACCAGGCGCTGGCCGATGAGCTGCGCGAGCTGACCGGGCTGGATATTCGCTTTGTCAGCAGCTACGACGGCGAAGTGCAGCATGCGCTGAGCACGCTTCCTGCTGCCCAGCAGTGGCCGCCGGGGTCGATGCGGGACAAGCAGACCTTGAATCTGGATGGTGAGCGCTACCAGCTGGTCCAGCTCAGCCTGCTGGAGCAGGCGCCTTATGCGGTGCACGTGCAGCTGATTAGCCCGCTGCGCGATCTGCTGGCCAGCTTTGCAGTGCTGAAGCGCGAGCTGCTGCTGATTACCCTGATTGCCTTGCTGGCGTCGTCACTACTGGCAGTCTGGCTGGCGGGCAGTCTGGCGCGCCCGGTGGCCAGCCTGGCCGACGCGGCGCGGCGTATCGGTCGTGGCGACTACCAGTTTCGTGTCTGGCTCAAACGCCGCCGGGCCGATGAGTTAGGCATGTTGGCCGACAGCATTGACCTGATGCGCGAACGTATTGCCGAGCGCGAGCAGCAGCTGGCGCATAACGCCATGCATGACCCGCTGACCGGGCTGCCCAATCTCGCGATGGTGCGTGAGCGCCTGCAAAGCGCGGTTGCCGGCGGCCAGAGCGGGGTGCTGGCCCAGTGCAACCTGGATGAGCTGGCGCAGCTGGTCAACGCGCATGGGCAGGATCTGGTCGACAACCTGGTCTGTCAGTCTGCCGAGCGCCTGAACGCGGCCTTGCCGCCACGCAGTTTGCTGGCCTGGCAGCCGGGTAGCGGGTTTGTGCTGTTACTCGAAGGGCGCGCGTTGGACGACGCGGTGCTGCTGGTGGATCAGTTGCTGGGGCTGTTGGCAGACAAACTGCAGATCGAGCAGGTCAAGCTGCGCCCGCAGTGGCTGGCCGGGCTGGTGGAGTGGCCGCGTCAGGGCAGCGGTGTGACTGAGTTGTTGCGCCAGGCCAGTATGGCACTGGCCGATGCCGAGCCGGGAGATCATCGCGTGGCGGTGTATCAGGCGCAGCGCGATGAAGCCTACCAGCGTCGCCTGCAGCTGGCGCGCGATATTGCCTACGCGCCGCGCCATGAGGAGCTGAGCGTGGTGTACCAGCCCAAGCTGGCGCTGGCGAGCGGGCAGGTGCCGCAGGTCGAGGCGCTGATGCGTTGGCACCACCAGCGCCTGGGGCCGATTCGCCCGGATGAATTTATCGTGCTGGCCGAGCAGACCGGGAGCATCGCCCTGCTGACACAGTGGGTGCTGAACGCGGTGCTGGCACAGGTGCGTGAGTGGCTGTCGCGCGGCATCGAGCTGCAGGTGGCGATGAACATTTCGGCGCTGGATCTGGAGGATGCGAGCTTTCCTGAACAGGTCGAGCAGGCGTTGGAACGACATCAGGTGGCGCCGCGCTACCTGTCTCTGGAGGTCACCGAAAGCGCCTTGATGCGCGAACCTGAACGCAGTCTGGCGAGCCTGCAACGGCTGCGCGACAGCGGGATCAGTCTGGCCGTGGACGACTACGGTACCGGGTACTCTTCGCTGGCGATGCTCAAGAGTCTGCCGGTGCAGTACCTGAAGATCGACAAGTCCTTTGTGCTGCAGTTGACAGAGGGCAGCGATGATGCGGTGATCGTGCGCTCGACCATCGAACTGGCGCACAACATGGGGCTGGCGGTGATTGCCGAAGGGATAGAAAGCGAAGACACGCTGCACTGGCTGCAGCAGCGCGGCTGTGACTACGCCCAGGGCTATTTTGTCAGCCGTCCGGTAGCGGCCGAGGTGCTGGAAGCCTGGTTGGGTGAGGCGCAGGCGCGCTTCGCCTATCTGGCAGAACGGGAGGTGGGGGTTAGTCCTTCGCCAGTGTGATCTCGGTAATCAGGGCGGCCGACGGCATGCCGATGGCGGCGCCCTGAGCGTGCTGAATACCGAGCGCGCGCACCTGACTCAGCACGGCGGGGTTATGCACGAATTCGGCTACCGTCTGCATGCTCAACTCCTGCGCAAACTGCACAATGCCGCGGCATAGGGTCAGTGCGGTGGGGTTGCTGTCGAGTTGGCGGATCAGGCTGCCATCGATCTTGATCAAGTCCACGTCCAGGCGCAGCAGGTGCTCGAAGTTGGAGTAACCGGTGCCAAAATCATCAATGGCGATCCGGCAACCCTGCGCCTTGGCGCGGTCAATGAACTGCCGTACCGCGCTGTAGTTCTCGATACCTTCCGATTCCAGAATCTCGAAGATAACCTGCCTGCCCATGTTGCGGGTGGCGATGGACTCGAGGATATGGTCGGTCAGCTCCGGGTCCAGCAGGTCCTCGCAAGAGAGGTTGAGCGAAAAGCTCCACGGCTGTCCCTCGAAGCGCTCCAGCGCCAGATCAACCATGCGGCGGGTGAGGGTGCGGTAAAGACGAATCTTCTTGGCCAGGTCCAGAAAGTGAATCGGGCTGATGGGTTCGCCCTGCTCGTCGAGCATGCGAACCAGGCACTCGTACTTGTCGATCTGGCCGCTGGTCAGATTGAGAATGGGTTGGTAGAAGGCAACGATACGGCCACTCTCCAGCGCGGCGCGCAAGCGGTTGGCGCCGATCAGGTTCTGCTCGTAGCTTTCACGCACGCGCTGGCTGGCATCGTAGAACACAAAACTTTCCAGATTCAGACGTGCCAGTTCCAGGGCGATGTTGGCTCCGTGCAGCAATTGCTCGCCGCTCAGGTCGGCGGCGTTGCCCTGCTGGCTGCAGGCCACGCCCAAGCTGGCGTTGAGGGTCAGGGGCTGGTCTTCCCAGCGCACCTGCAGCTCGCCGATAAACACCAGCAGCTGTTCCAGGGCGGGCGTCAACTGCTCGGCGTTATGGTGCCCGGGCAGCCAGATGGCCAGTTCGTCGGCGGGCATGCGGTACAACCGGGCGCCGCGCCAGTCGGGGTTGGTGTCCAGCTTCTCCTGCAGTGCGTGGGCCAGGCTGATGATTACGTGATCGCCGCAGTTGTGGCCGTAAAAGTCGTTAATTTCCTTGAACGAGTCGATATTCAGCAGGATGAGGCTGGCGGTGTGGCTTTTCTTCAGGTCGGCCAGCAGACGCTCGCGGTTGGGCAGGCCGGTCAGGCTGTCGGTGTACAGGGTCTGCAACTGGCGCAGGGTGCCGGCCACCAGGTACAGCACCAGCGCTGAAATCAGCAGCATGATGATGCCGGCGATCAGCTGAATGCGCAGGTTGCTTTCGCGCATGGGCGCCAGCACGGCGTCTATCTCGGCCTGCGGTACGCCAATGCCGAAGATCATGCCGGCCTGGCTGCGGGCAAAGAAGAGTCGGTAATCGTCGCCGGCCAGGGTCTGCTGCAGCTGCTGCAGCGGTGCCGTCAGCTGACGCGCGTTGACCACCTGAGGCAGCGCTTGAGGCTCCAGCTGGTTGCCCAGCTGGAGATCAATCACGGCGTTGATCAAGGGTTGTGCCTGCGCCTGATCGGTTGCGGCGGACAGGCTGGACAGGTTGCGGTTGGCGTGGTCCAGCAAGAACGCAAAGGTACCGGGCGTGACTTCGACCCGGCTGATGGTGCGAATGATGTCGTCGGCCAGCCAGTCGGTGACGGCCAGGCCGATCGGCATACCTGCGCTGTTGGTGATTAAAGCGGCGTGGCTGATCACGACGCTGCTGATGCTGTCCTTGTAGTAGGCCGCGGTCCAGCTCTGGCTCGGGTCGCTGTCAGTCGCCTTGTTGGCGGCTCGCAGGCGCTGGAACCACGCACGCAGCTGTACTTGTTCTGCGCCCGGGACGTCGGTCACGGCAAGGCGCTGGCCCTGTCGGTAGGCGTAGCGAGCGGGCAGGGCACCATCGGCGTACCAGAGGGTGCTGCCGTGGGTGTCGGGGAAGTCTTGCAGGGCTCGGCGCAGGCTGTCGTCCAGCTCCTCGCCCAGGCGCGGCATCAGGGCGCCGGCGCGGGCCAGGCCTGCGGTGCTTTGCGCCATCAGGCGGTGGTGGGCGTTGATGCGGTCGAGGTTGGCATAGAAGGTGTCGGCAATCTGGCGTTGGCGCAGCTGCGCCATGGCTTTTTCGGCGAACTCTAGATTCGCGCTTGCCATCAGCCAGCTGACTACCAGTACCAGCGCGACCATCAGGCTGAGCAGGATCATGATCGCGCGTTTGACTGGCAGCATTCCCTTGGCTCCGGTGTTCAGCGGCTATTGAGGCGGCGTTGTATCTGGTTGCGAGCGGCGGCCAGCTGCGTGCCGTCCAGCTGCCCCGAGAGTTGTTCAAGATAGCGCTTGCCGCGCTGTTCGCCATTGACCAGTGACAGGCTCAGCCAGACGTAGGCGGTTTGCGGGTCTTCCGGGCCACCTGTGCCGCGCAGGTAGTCCAGCCCCAGGCGGTATTGCGCTTCGGCGGAGCCGCGCTCGGCGGCCTGCTCCAGCCAGTATCGTCCAGCGGCTGTGCCGTTCTTGTCGATACCAAGGGCAAGCATGGCTGGCAGGTAGCCGGCCGCGGCAGCCTGGCGCAGCTGGCTTTCGGCGCGTCCCGGGTCGGCCGCGGTGCCCTGGCCTTGCTGATAGGCCTGCGCCAGTTGGTAGTGGGCCTCGGGCAGCTGCTGGGCGGCGGCTTTCTGTAGCCAGCCAAAGGCTTCCTCGGGGGCTTGCGGTTTGAGCAGCTCGGCGAGTAGCAGTTGACCATTGGCCTGCCCCTGATCGGCTGCCAGGCGAGCCCAGCGCAGCGCCTCGGTCTGATTGCCGTTGCTGTTGCTGATGGTGGCCAGGTGATGTCGGGCTTTGGCGTCACCCGCGTTGGCTGCGGTGCGGCAGATCGATTCGGCCTGCTGGTAGTTTTTGATCGCGAACAGCAGATAGCACTCCTGCGCCTGGGCGGAGCTGCCGGTCTGCGCTGTGTTGCCGGTGTTGCTTGCGCCGGGCGACCTTGCGGCAGGCGATCCTGCGGCAGCTGTATGCTCGTCGGATGCGGCGCTTGCTGGCACGCGCTTGGCAAACTCATTGACCACCTCAGGACAGGAAAACGCGTAGCCCGCCTCAAGGCGCTGCAGTGAGTCGCGGGTGGCCGGCTGGCTGTTGTAGCGATAGGCGATAGCGCGGCAGCGACTGTCTCTTTCTGCGCGCACCACAGGCAGGTAGTCGCGGTAGTCGGGGTCGTCGGTATGGTTGTTCAGGTAGCGGGTCAGCGGGTCAATGTAGGCCTGGTCGAATAGCGCTTCGACTTCAGCATGCCGTGCTTCAGCCTGCGGGTCGCCAGTCATGTTGGCTGCCAGGTCTGCCAGTTTCTGAGCCTGCGTTTTGATGGCTTCACCCGAGCGACTCAGAACGTTGTTCCGGTCGGACAGCGTTTGACAGCCGCCAAGCGCTATGGCGAGCACCAACAGCACGGTAGTGTGGATCCGCATCATCTCTCTCTGGTGAGGTGGCGAGCGGCCTCTGTCGAGACGGCGCTGCCGGGCAAAGGCTGAAGAACAGGCGTTGTGCGCCTGTGGCCATCCTTTGCCATTGCAGCGGTGGTCAGTCTATCAGAAAGCCCGCGCAGCCCATGCATGATGGCAAATAGACAGTCGTTTTGTCGATGGGGTTCCATCGAATGGCGACAGGTTGCCGAAGAGCTGGAACGCTTTTTGCGTAGTCCCCGACAAGTATGTGAATAGCGTCAAATATTTGATTCGGGGACACTTCTGCCAATGGCTGTTGATCGCGCGCAACTGATGGGCAACATGCGGACCAATCTGGCCGGGCTGCGTCATGGCAGCCTGGGGATTCCGGTGCTGCTGCTGGTGATGCTCGGCATGATGATGCTGCCGATCCCGCCCTTTCTGCTGGACGTGTTCTTTACCTTCAATATCGCGCTGTCACTGGTGGTGCTGCTGGTCTGCGCCTACGCGCTGCGGCCGCTGGATTTTGCGGTATTCCCGACCATTCTGCTGATCTCGACGTTGCTGCGTCTGGCGCTGAATGTGGCCTCTACCCGCGTGGTGCTGCTATACGGTCACGAGGGTGGCGACGCCGCCGGCAAGGTGATTCAGGCCTTTGGTGAGGTGGTGATCGGCGGCAACTATGTTGTCGGTCTGGTGGTCTTTGCCATCTTGATGATCATCAACTTTGTGGTGGTCACCAAGGGCGCCGGGCGGATTTCCGAGGTCAGCGCACGCTTTACCCTGGATGCGATGCCTGGCAAGCAGATGGCGATTGATGCCGACCTGAACTCCGGCCTGATCGATCAGGAGCAGGCCAAGACCCGTCGTCGGGAAGTGGCGCAGGAAGCCGAGTTCTACGGCTCCATGGACGGTGCCAGCAAATTCGTGCGCGGCGATGCCATTGCCGGCCTGCTGATCCTGTTCATCAACGTGCTTGGTGGTCTGGCTATTGGTATGGCGCAGCATGGCCTGCCGTTTGCCGAGGCAGGCCGCATCTATGTGCTGCTGACCATCGGTGACGGTCTGGTGGCGCAGATTCCGTCGCTGCTGTTGTCGACAGCGGCGGCCATCATGGTGACCCGTGTCTCCACCTCCGAGGACATGGGCGCGCAGGTTCAGCGTCAGATGTTCGCCTCGCCCAAGGCGTTGGCGGTGGCGGCGGCGATTCTGATCGTGATGGGCCTGATCCCCGGCATGCCGCACTTTTCGTTTCTCAGTCTGGGCGCCATTGCCGCCGGTGGCGCCTGGTTTATCGCCAAGCGCCAGAAGGAGAAGGCTGAAGAAGAAGTCGAAGCCGAGCGCAAGCAGGCGCAACTGCCGGCCGTGCAGGCGCCGGAAACCCGCGAGCTGGGCTGGGATGACGTTACCCCGGTGGACATGGTCGGGCTGGAGGTTGGCTATCGTCTGATCCCGCTGGTCGATCGCAATCAGGGTGGACAGCTGCTGGCACGTATCAAGGGCGTGCGCAAAAAGCTCTCGCAGGACCTGGGCTTTCTGATGCCGTCGGTCCACATCCGCGACAACCTGGATCTGGCCCCCAACGCCTATCGTCTGACGCTGATGGGGGTGAGTGTGGCCGAGGCCGAGATCTATCCGGACCGCGAGTTGGCGATCAACCCCGGACAGGTGTTCGGCGAGATCAAGGGCATTGCCGGCAAGGATCCGGCCTTTGGGCTGGATGCGGTCTGGATCGAAGCATCACAGAAGGACCAGGCCCAATCACTGGGGTACACCGTGGTAGACGCCAGTACCGTGGTCGCTACCCACATCAACCAGATTCTGCACAAGCACGCGCACGAACTCATTGGGCATGAGGAAGTGCAGCAATTGATGCAGGTGCTGGCCAAGGCCTCGCCAAAGCTGGCCGAGGAGCTGGTGCCGGGCCTGATTTCGGTCTCCAATCTGCTCAAGGTGCTGCAGGGGCTGCTGCAGGAGCAGGTGCCGGTGCGGGATATCCGCACCATCGCCGAGGCCATCGCCAACAACTCGGGCAAGAGTCAAGATACCGGCGCGCTGATTGGCGCCGTGCGGGTCGCGCTGTCACGCTCCATCGTGCAAAGCATTGTGGGGCTTGACTCCGAGCTGCCTGTGATCACTCTGGAGCCCAGGTTGGAACAGATGTTGCTACAGAGTCTGCAGAAGGCCGGGCAGGGCGCTGATGACGGAATGTTGTTGGAGCCGGGCATGGCCGAGAAGCTGCAACGCTCGCTGTCCGACGCGGTACAACGGCAGGAGGTGCAGGGCAAGCCGGCGATTCTGCTGGTGGCCGGGCCGATTCGCATGATGATGGCCAAGTTTGTCCGCTATGCGGCGCCCGGAGCCCATGTACTGTCCTACCAGGAAATACCGGACAGCAAGCAGGTCACCATCATTGCGACGGTTGGCCAGAACTAGCAGCACCGAATGATTGAGGCATCTGCTGCGGCAGATGACCGTTAAGCGACGAGGTCAGCCATGAAAGTCAAACGTTTCTTTGCCGCCGATATGCGTCAGGCGATGAAGCTGGTCCGCGATGAGCTGGGTGCCGATGCGTCCATCATTGCCAACCGTCGGGTGGCTGGCGGCGTCGAGCTGACGGCAGCGCTGGATTACGAGGCGCCGCGCCTGAGCGCGCCGACGCCCGGTCTGGACCAGGAGCTGAAAAAGACCCAGGAGCGCATTGTTGCGGCCCGCGCTGAGCTGGAGGACGGCCAGATGGCGTCCCACGATCAGCCGCTGGTCAACCGCCAGCTGTTTGGTGACAGCACCCGCCACGCTGCCCGTCAGGGCTCTGCCGAGGCGCGCGAGCTGCTGGATCGACTGATTCAGGAGCCGACTGAACCGGCTCCCGCTGCGCAGGCGGCACCGCGCCGTGCTCAGGCTGCGACCCCGGCGCCGGCGGCTGAAGCCGACAGCGCTGGGCTCAGTGCCATGCGCGCCGAGCTGGCGGGGCTGCGCGAGATGCTCGAATCCCAGCTGGGTGGCCTGGCCTGGGGCCAACTGAATCAGCAAAAGCCCAAGCAGGCTGGCCTCTGGCGTCGTTTGACGCAGATGGGGCTGCCGGCTGATGTCTGCCAGGGATTGCTGCGTCAGGTTTCTGACGTGAGTGACGTACGGCAAGCCTGGCGCATGCTGCTGGCGCACCTGGCGCATCGCGTCCCGGTGCTGCGCGAAGAGCCCATTGATGCCGGCGGTGTGATCGCTCTGGTTGGCCCCACCGGTGCCGGCAAGACGACGACCCTTGGCAAGCTGGCCGCCCGTTATGTGCTCAAGCACGGCAGCCAGCATGTTGCGCTGGTGACCATGGATACTTACCGGATTGGCGCGCACGAACAGCTACGCACCCTGGGGCGGATTCTCAACGTGCCGGTCAAGGTGGTTGACGACAAGCAGAACCTCAGCGACGTGTTGGCCGACTTTGCCGGCAAACGCCTGGTGCTGATCGACACCGCAGGCCTGCAGGCGAATGATCCCTACCTGCGTGGGCAGCTGGATGCACTGGCCCAGCAGGGGCGTCAGGTGCGCAATCTGCTGGTGCTGGCAGCGACCAGTCAGCATCGGGTGATGAAAGCGGCCTATCACAATTACAAGTCCTGCGGCCTCTCTGGTTGTATCCTGACCAAGGTCGATGAAGCAGCTACGCTGGGAGAGTCACTGGGGCTGGCTATGGAGCAGGGTTTGCCGGTAGCCTATCTGGCAGATGGCCAGCGGATTCCGGACGATTTGAGCAAGGCCGTGGGCCATCAGCTGGTCAGCCGTGCGGTCAGCATGGCAGGCAACGAAGCGCCGGCGGATCAGGCCATGGCAGATGTGTTTGCCGGTATGATGCACGGCCAGCGGGCAGGCTAAGTTAAGTTAAACAGACAAGGTACCAAGCGCAGATGGGCAGCAATCACCCGGTTCAGGTTATCGCAGTCACCGGCGGCAAAGGCGGCATCGGCAAGACCAACGTGTCGGTCAACCTCAGTCTGGCGTTGGCCGACATGGGGCGGCGCGTCGTGCTGCTGGACGCTGACCTTGGCCTGGCCAACGTCGACGTCCTGCTCGGTCTCAAACCCAAGGCGACGCTGGCCGATGTGCTCGAAGGCAAATGCGACCTGCGCGATGTCATGGTCACCGGCCCCGGCGGCATTCGCATCGTGCCCGCCGCCTCCGGTGCCGCCAACATGGTCAGCCTCAGCCCGCAACAGCACGCGGGTCTGATTCAGGCGTTCAGTGAAATTGGCGACAACATCGATGTGCTGGTCGTGGACACCGCCGCCGGTATTGGCGACTCTGTGGTCAGTTTTGTCCGCGCCGCGCAGGAAGCGCTGATTGTCGTCTGCGATGAGCCGACCTCCATTACCGACGCCTACGCGCTGATCAAGCTGCTCAACCGCGATCACGGCATGACCCGTTTCCGTGTATTGGCCAATATGGTGGGCACGCCGCAGGAAGGGCGTATGGTGTTTGCTAAACTCACCAAGGTAACTGACCGTTTTCTGGATGTGGCCCTGCAGTATGTTGGCGCGGTTCCCTTTGATGAGGCTGTGCGCAAGTCGGTGCAGAAGCAGCGCGCAGTGTTCGAGGCGTTTCCGCGCAGCAAGGCGTCGCTGGCGATTCGGGCCATTGCCCAGAAGGTGGATGCCTGGCCGTTGCCAGCCAACCCCCGCGGTCACCTGGAGTTCTTTGTCGAGCGCCTGGTGCAGCCGACAGGAACCGGTCTATGACAGCACAGGCTGGCAGATTGAACATGTATACACGCGCACAAGGCTCGGCTGAGCAGCAGGATCGCCTAGTCGAGCAGTATGCCCCGCTGGTCAAACGTATCGCCTACCACCTGCTTGGACGTCTGCCTTCCAGCGTCCAGGTCGAAGATCTTATGCAAGCCGGCATGATTGGCTTGCTTGAAGCCTCCCGCAAGTTCGATTTTGGCAAGGGCGCCAGCTTTGAAACCTACGCCGGCATCCGCATTCGTGGCGCCATGCTTGATGAGGTTCGCAAGGGCGACTGGGCCCCGCGCTCGGTGCACCGTAATACGCGCATGGTCAGTGACGCGATGCGCGCGGTCGAGGCGCGATTGGGACGTGACGCTAAAGATCACGAGGTTGCAGCCGAACTGGATATGAGCCTGGAGGAGTATTACGCGATTCTGAGTGATACCGCCGGCAGCAAGCTGTTCAGTTTCGACGATCTGCTGGAGGCCGGGGCACCGGCTGATGTGCAAGGGGGAGAGGAGCCCTTGAGCGGCCTGCAGGACGAGCGGTTTCGCGCGGCGCTGGTAGAGGCGATCGATGGTCTGCCGGAGCGCGAACGACTGCTGCTGTCGCTGTATTATGATGAGGAGCTGAACCTCAAGGAGATCGGTGCGGTCTTGGGCGTCAGCGAGTCGCGGGTCAGCCAGCTGCATAGCCAGTGCGCCGCTCGGCTGCGGGCAAAGCTGACAAACTGGCGAAATGATTGATTTTGTCGCCAACATCCGGACAATGCTCGGATTGCCTGGCTGGCAGATGGCCGTCAGGGTGCGGTAACCGGCGTTGAACAGGGCGCATCTGAACAGGCCATTGAGATCAGTGGCCTGCTCAGAGCTTCTTCTACGGCTTGTGTGGCCATTGGCAATGGGTTTTGGGAGTGCAGGCCTGCACTTATCCTGGTTTGTACGGAGGTCGACTTGGACAAGAATATGAAAATTCTCATCGTTGATGATTTTTCGACGATGAGGCGCATCATCAAGAACCTGTTGCGCGACCTCGGGTTTACCAACACCGCAGAGGCCGATGACGGCAATACGGCGCTGCCGATGCTGCAAAGCGGCAACTTCGACTTTCTGGTAACCGACTGGAACATGCCGGGCATGAGCGGCATTGATCTGCTGCGTGCCGTACGAGCAGACGATCGACTCAAGCACCTGCCGGTACTCATGGTGACCGCCGAGGCCAAACGTGACCAGATCATCGAGGCGGCGCAGGCCGGCGTGAATGGCTACGTCGTCAAACCCTTCACTGCGCAGGCGCTGAAAGAAAAGATCGAGAAGATTTTCGAGCGGGTGCAACCCAAATAACAATCAGCCGGGGTACAGGTTATGGCTTTGAGCAAGGATCCCGGTCAGGCGACTGCCCAGGAATTCGAACATTCTCTCAAGGACAATGCGCACCAGCTGGTTGGTCACCTTGAAAATGGCGACTTCGCCGAGGCGCTGCTGGTGATTCACGCCATTAATCAGGCGCGCGATCGTGGTTTGTATCACGAGGTCGGTCAACTGACCCGCGCCCTGCATAACGCGATTGTCAACTTCCAGATAGACACCTCCCATGCCCTGGGCGGTGATGCTGAAACGTCCAAAATTTCCGACGCCTCTGATCGCCTGGATTATGTTGTTCAACTGACCGACAAGGCGGCCAACCGCACCATGGATCTGGTCGAGGTCAGTGCGCCCAAGGTGTCCGAGCTGGGCCAGCAGGCCAGCGCACTCAAGGCAGACTGGCAGCGCCTGCAACGGCGCGAAATGGCTGCTGATGAATTTCGTGATCTGTATCGTCGCGTGGGCGAGTTTCTGGACCGTACCGAAACCACCAGTTCCGAGGTGTCAGCGCACCTCAACGATATTCTGATCGCCCAGGATTACCAGGACCTGACAGGTCAGGTGATCAAGCGCGTGATCACGCTGGTGCACGACGTCGAGGAGAGCCTTGTCAGTCTGGTGCGCATGGCTGGACAGGTGGATCGCATCACCGGTATCAGTCACGCCGAGGCCGGCGAGACAAAAAAAACCTCATCCAAGGGTGAAGGTCCGCAGATTCATGCCGATAAAAGAGAAGACGTTGTTTCCGGTCAGGACGAAGTTGATGATCTCCTGTCCAGTCTGGGCTTCTGACTCCTGCCGAAGTCGCCGTGCCTTGCTCCGGCGTGGCCCGACTGACAGCTGGCAAATCAGGCACCTGCCGGACCGCAGCGCTCAATAACAACGGTGCGCGCAGCAGGCAAGCCTGGGTGGCGCCAAGCCGTTTACCGATAACACGCCCGAGGGGAGTGGGTGCATGAGTTTCGAAGCGGATGAAGAAATTCTCCAGGACTTTCTGGTCGAGGCCGGAGAGATTCTGGAGCAATTGTCCGAGCAACTGGTCGAGCTGGAAAACCGGCCCGACGACATGGACCTGCTCAATGCCATCTTCCGCGGCTTCCACACCGTCAAGGGCGGCGCCGGCTTTCTGCAGCTTGATGCGCTGGTGGCCTGCTGCCACATCGCTGAGAACGTGTTCGACATCCTGCGCAAGGGCGAGCGTAAAGTTACCTCGGAGCTGATGGATGTCGTGCTGCAGGCGTTGGATACCGTCAACAGCATGTTTGATCAGGTGCGCGATCGGCAGGAGCCAACTCCGGCCGATCCCGCGTTGCTTGAGGCCTTGTCCCAGCTGGCGCAGCCGGCTTCGGCTGACGAGGCCGCAGCCGCTCCGCAACCCGCCCCTGAGCCTGCGCCCGCTGCCGAGCCTGAGGCTGCGCCTTCAGCCGGCACTGCTGACAGCGGCGACATTACCGACGACGAGTTTGAACAGCTGCTCGACGCATTGCACGGCGACGGCGGCAACCCCGCTGCACAGCCGGCGATACCCGAAAAGCCCGCCGCTGCTGCAGACTCTGACGAGATCACCGACGACGAATTTGAAGCGCTGCTTGACCAGTTGCATGGCAGCGGCAAGGCGCCGGCCGCCGCACCGGCTGCGCCCGCCGCCGGCGCTGCAGCAGACAGCCCTGCAAGTGGCTCCGCGGCCAGTGATGACATCAGCGATGACGAATTTGAAGCATTGCTTGACGAACTGCACGGCAAGGGCTCAGCACCGGGGCAGCAAGCCGCCGGTGAGGTGGACGCAGGCGAATCGCCAGCCACAGCGGCAGCGGGCTCGGACAACATTACCGACGATGAATTTGAGGCGCTGCTGGATCAGCTGCATGGCAAGGGCAGTGCGCCCGGCGCCGCTGCCGAGTCCGCTGGTGCGGTAACGCCGCCCAAGCCCGCCGCACCGCCAGCCAAGCCGGCAGCTAAGGCTGAAACGCCCAAACCTGCTGCCAAGTCGGCGGCCGCTCCTGCAGCCAAGGCGCCTGCCGCCCCTGTGGCGAGCAAGCCGGCCAACGCTGCCGAAGCGCCTGCTGCGGCCGAAACCACCGTGCGGGTAGATACTGCACGGCTGGACGAAATCATGAACATGGTTGGCGAACTGGTGCTGGTGCGCAACCGCCTGGTGCGCCTGGGGCTCTCCAGCGGTGATGAGGAGCTGGGCAAGGCCGTTGCCAATCTGGATGTGGTGACAGCCGACCTGCAGATGTCGGTCATGAAGACCCGCATGCAGCCCATCAAAAAAGTCTTTGGCCGATTCCCGCGTGTGGTGCGAGACCTGGCGCGGAACCTGAAGAAAGAAATCAACCTTGAACTGATCGGCGAAGAGACCGATCTGGACAAGAACCTGGTTGAGGCGCTGGCCGATCCGTTGGTCCACCTGGTGCGCAACTCGGTTGACCATGGCATCGAAATGCCGGACGAGCGTGAAGCGGCCGGCAAGGCGCGTACCGGCAAGGTGGTGCTGTCGGCGCAGCAGGAAGGCGATCACATCCTGCTCACCATCGTCGATGACGGCAAGGGCATGGACCCGGAAATCCTGCGTGCCAAGGCCGTAGAGAAGGGCATGATGGAGAAGGATGCGGCGGATCGTTTGAGCGACACCGAATGCTTCAACCTGATTCTGGCGCCCGGATTCTCGACCAAGACCGAAATTTCCGACGTATCCGGTCGCGGTGTCGGCATGGACGTGGTCAAGACCAAGATCTCCCAGCTCAACGGCACTATCAATATCGAGTCAACCAAGGGGCAGGGGTCGCGCATTGCGATCAAGGTGCCCCTGACCCTGGCCATCATGCCGACGCTGATGGTCATGCTGGCCGATCAGGCGTTTGCCCTGCCGCTGGTCAGCGTGAACGAGATTTACAGCCTGGACCTGTCGCGTACCAACGTCGTCGACGGCCAGGAAGTCATCATCGTGCGCGACAAGGCGCTGCCGCTGTTCTACCTCAAGCGTTGGCTGATGCCGGGTGTCGAGGATACCAGTGACCATTCTGCCGCCAGTGTGGTGATCGTTTCGGTCGGCACGCAGCGTGTCGGGTTTGTGGTCGATCAGCTGGTTGGCCAGGAAGAGGTCGTGATTAAACCGCTGGGTCGCATGCTGCAAGGCACGGCAGGCATGGCGGGCGCAACGATTACCGGTGATGGGCGCATTGCTCTGATCCTGGATATTCCCAGTCTGCTCAAGCGCTACGCGCGGCGCATGTGATAGCCTGAGCCGGAGCCTGCAAGGGGCTCCGGCACGGCAAGCGCCCGGCATTTTGCCTGTGGTGCGGCACGACTCATATTAGATGCAGGAAGCAGTTCGGGAGAGGGTATGGCGGTCAAGGTTCTGGTGGTCGACGATTCGGGTTTCTTTCGCCGCAGGGTGACGGAGATTCTGGCGGGCGACCCGCAAATCCAGGTGGTTGGCACCGCCAACAATGGCCGCGAGGCGATTGAACAGACCCTGGCGTTGCATCCGGACGTGATCACCATGGATTACGAGATGCCGGTCATGGATGGCATTGAAGCGGTGCGTCAGATCATGCAGCGCTGCCCGACGCCGGTCATCATGTTTTCCTCGCTGACCTACGAGGGCGCTCGCGTCAGTCTGGATGCGCTGGATGCCGGCGCGGCCGACTATCTCCCCAAGAACTTTGAAGACATCTCGCGTAACCCGGACAAGGTGCGCCAGCTGCTGTGCGAGCGAGTGCAGGGCCTGGCGCGCACCAATCGCCGCTCGCTGGGTTTGAGCAACACCCATCACGCACAGCCAGCCAGCACCCTGAGCCCGCCGGCGCGCGGTATCAGCCCAACGCCGGCCGCGCCGCCGCCGCGCCCGGTCGCAGCTCCCACTACGCCGGCCAAAACCAGTCCGGCGCCGCGCAAGCGTAGCTACAAGCTGGTAGCCATCGGCACCTCCACGGGCGGCCCGGTCGCACTGCAGAAGGTGCTGACCCAACTGCCTGCCAACTTCCCCGCGCCGCTGTTGCTGGTACAGCACATGCCTGCTGCCTTCACCAAGGCGTTTGCCGAGCGGCTCGATAAACTCTGCCGAATCTCTGTCAAGGAAGCCGAGGACGGCGACACCTTGCGTCCTGGGCGCGCTCTGTTGGCGCCGGGCGGCAAGCAGATGATGGTGGACTCGCGTGGTGTGGTGCGCATCCTGCCCGGCGATGAGCGACTGAATTACAAACCCTGTGTCGACGTTACTTTCGGCTCTGCCGCCAAGGCCTTTCAGGACAAGGTACTGGCCATTGTCTTGACCGGCATGGGCGCTGATGGCCGCGAAGGCGCGCGCCTGCTCAAGCAGGCCGGCAGTGCGGTCTGGGCACAGGATGAGGCCAGCTGCGTGATTTATGGCATGCCGATGGCCGTGGCCAAGGCCAATCTGGCCGACGGCATCTACCCGCTGGATGACATCGGTCGCTACCTGGCAGAGATTGGTTGATGGATATTCTCAGCGTCATTGGCGTCATTCTGGCCTTTGTCGCCATTATCGGCGGCAATTATCTGGAGGGCGGGCATGCCAGTGCGCTGTTGAACGGTCCGGCGGCGCTGATCGTGATCGGCGGCACCTTGGGCGCTGCCTTTATCCAGACGCCGCTGACCGTGTTCAAGCGCGCCTTGGTGATTTTGCGCTGGATTGTGTTTCCGCCTTCCAATCGTCTGCGCGAGGGCATTGCCCAGGTGATCAACTGGAGCACCATTGCCCGCAAGGAAGGTCTGCTCGGACTGGAGTCGTTGGCCGAACTGGAGCCCGACGCCTTTGCCCGCAAGGGGCTGCAGTTGCTGGTCGACGGTAGTGAGCCGGAGGCGCTGCGCAGTATTCTGGAAGTGGAGCTGGTCAATCGCGAGCATGCTGACCTGATGGCGGCCAAGGTGTACGAGAGCATGGGGGGCTACTCGCCCACCATCGGCATCATCGGCGCGGTCATGGGGCTGATTCATGTCATGGGTAATCTGGCTGATCCGTCGCGCCTGGGCGCCGGCATAGCGGTTGCTTTCGTCGCGACTATTTACGGTGTGGCGCTGGCCAACCTGTTCCTGCTGCCGGTAGCGGCCAAGCTCAAGTCGGTGGTGCTGCAGCAGTCCAAGTATCGTGAGATGATGCTGGAAGGGCTGCTGTCGATTGCTGAAGGTGAAAACCCGCGTTCCATCGAAATGAAGCTTGAAGGCTTCCTCGACTGAGTCGGAGGCTGCCAGCATGCGTCGCAAACGTCATGAAGAACACGAAAATCACGAGCGATGGCTGGTGTCCTATGCCGATTTCATCACCTTGCTCTTCGCCTTTTTCGTCGTCATGTATTCCATCTCCTCGGTCAACGAGGGCAAGTACAAGGTGCTGTCCGATACCCTGGAGGGCGCTTTCAATCAGCCTCAGCGTTCGGTCGATCCTATTCAGATCGGTGACCAGCTGCCGCGTGGCCTGACCCGCGAGAACAACGACGCCAGCGGCGCAGGTACGCCAGACTCTGGTAGCCAGGCGTTGGCCGATATCACCAGTGCCATGCAGTCCGCCTTCGGTGAGTTGATTCAGGCTGGTGAGCTGGAAGTGCGTGGCAATGAGCTGTGGGTCGAGATCGAGCTGAACTCGGGGCTGCTGTTCCCCAGTGGCGATGCTCTGCCGCTGGATGCTGCCTTCGACCTGGTAGAGCGCATTGCGGACATCCTCAAGCCCTATGACAACCCGGTCCATGTCGAGGGCTTTACCGACAACATCCCGATTCGCTCGGGACGCTACCCAACCAACTGGGAGTTGTCTGCAGCGCGTGCGGCGACCGTCGTACGAATGCTCAGCAATGGCGGCGTGAACCCTGACCGACTGGCTGCGGTAGGCTATGGTGAGTTTAGACCGGTGGCCGATAACAACACGGCTGCTGGGCGGCGGGCCAATCGGCGTGTGGTGCTGCTGGTGTCGCGCTTTCTGGATCGGCGGCATGAGCCCTTTGCGGCGCCGACCGAAGGGGTGGACGAGATGCGTGAGGCGCGTTTGCCCTCCGAGGCTTCTGGCACGGGTTCTGCATCGAATCCATTCCGGTAGTCGGAAATGGATTGGTCTGTCAAAATGTTGTCGTGTTCTCACGGTGTAAGGGTGTCCATTCCATGGCACACCTGCGGAGGAAAGGTATGAGAGTCTGGGCCGTTGCCAACCAGAAAGGGGGAGTGGGTAAAACCACGTCCGCCGTGGCGCTGGCTGGCCTGCTGGCGGACCAAGGCCAGCAGGTGCTGGTGGTAGACCTAGATCCGCATGGCTCCATGACCAGCTATTTTGGTCATGATCCTGACCAGCTCACCAGCAGCGTATTCAATCTGTTCCAGCATAATGGCCAGGTACCTGACGGCCTGGCTGCCGCGTTGCTCAAGGATACTTCCCACCCAAATATCCGCCTCATGCCCTCCAGTACCTCATTGGCAACGCTGGAGCGGCAGTCGGCTGCCCAGGGCGGTTATGGGCTGGTGATTTCCCGGGCGCTGGCGCAGCTGTGGAATGACTACCAGTTCGTGATCATCGACAGCCCGCCCCTGTTGGGCGTGTCCATGATCAACGCGTTGGCGGCCTGCGAGCAGCTGATCATCCCGGTGCAAACCGAGTTTCTTGCGCTCAAGGGCCTCGAGCGCATGGTACACACGTTGAATATGGTCAACCGCTCCCGCAAGCAGGCGCTGCCGTATACCATTGTGCCGACGCTGTTTGATCGGCGCACCCAGGCGTCGCTGAACACCCTGCGCCTGCTGCGTCGCGATTACGCCGAGCACCTCTGGCAAGCCTACATCCCGATCGATACCAAACTGCGTGACGCCAGTCTGGCTGGTGTGGTGCCGTCGCAGCTCGATGGCAATGCGCGCGGTGTGCTGGCCTATCGCGCGTTGCTGCGTTACCTTCTGGCGCAATCGTTGAGCCGTGGCGAGCAGGTCGCCTGAGCCATGCGAAACTCCGTGACCGGAGCGGCTAATGCTTTGGCACGACAAGCCGATACACAATCAAGGCCGTGCGCGGCGTAGTGAGCTGATGTCCAGGTTATGAACAAGCCCCAGTTACCGGTACAGCAATATGTTCCTGAGCAGACCATCCAGCATTATCTGGATGCGTTGCTGCAGGATGCGGCCGACGAGCTGGCGCGCGCGGACGCCGAGGTGGCGGCGTCTGCACCGGCCCCGGTAGTGACAGAGGCGCCGCGGGCGGCGGTTGTGCATAAGCTGGAGCGCCCGGTGGAGATCACCGAGCCGCAGATGCCGGCTGAACCGATGATTGAGCCGCCGGCTGCGCCACCGCCGGTGCAGCAGGCCATTGCGGCCTGGCGCGAGGAGCCCTTCGAGGCGCTGCTGTTCGATGTCGGTGGCCTGAAACTCGCCGTCCCTCTGGTGCTGCTGGGCAGTATTTATCCGCTGGAGGGCGAAATCACCCCGTTGTTTGGTCAACCAGACTGGTTTCTTGGCATTCTGTCCACGCCGGCGGGCAATCTGAAGGTGTTGGATACTGCTCGCTGGGTGATGCCGGAGCGCTACACGCCTGAGCTGCAGGACACCCTTGGTTTTGTTATTTCCGTGGAAGGTTACGACTGGGGGATGGCGGTGCATGGTGTGCAGCAGTCCATTCGCCTCAGTCCGGAGCAGGTCAAGTGGCGTTCGCAGCAGGGCAAGCGGCCCTGGCTGGCCGGGACGGTGATCGAACACATGTGTGCATTGCTGGATGTCTCGGCGCTGGCCGAGCTGATTGTGGGCAGTGGCGGTGCGGCTGGTAATGCCGCTGCGCCAGCATTAGGATGAGTATGGCAGGGCTGCGTCGCCAAGCGATGGGCGTGGCCTTGGACTTCAACGATGATCGGGAAGCAAGACAATGAAAAATAATTCGGGACAAGGTGCTGAAGATCCGATCCTGCAATGGGTGACCTTTCGTCTGGACAACGAGAGTTACGGCATCAACGTGATGCAGGTGCAGGAGGTGCTGCGGCACACCGAGATTGCACCGGTCCCCGGCGCGCCAACCTATGTGCTCGGCATCATCAACCTGCGCGGCAACGTGGTGACGGTGATCGATACCCGCCAGCGTTTTGGTCTGACTCCGGCTCCGATTACCGACAACACCCGTATCGTCATCATTGAAGCCGACAAGCAGGTTGTCGGCATTCTGGTCGACTCGGTCGCTGAAGTGGTTTACCTGCGTCAGTCCGAGATCGAAACCGCACCCAACGTGGGGACCGACGAGTCAGCCAAGTTTATTCAGGGTGTCTGCAACAAGAACAACGAACTGCTGATTCTGGTCGATCTGGAAAAGATGATGACCGAAGATGAGTGGGCTGAGCTGTCAGGGTTCTGATTGATGAATGAACCCTGGTTGCTGCTGGTCCTCGGCGGGCTGCTCGGTATCCTGCTGGCCGCGCTGGCGGTGCTGTTCATGCAGGTACGCCGTCTGCCGGTTGAACAGCAGCAACAGGAAGCCCGGCTGCAGACCCGGCTGGAGCAGCTGTCGCGTGAGCTGGCGACCTTTCAGCAGGGTAGTATTCGCATGGGTGAGGAAATCATCGCGCTGCGTCAGCAGGTGAAACGTCTGGAAGACAAACAGCTCAAGCTGGAGCAGCACGACCCGCAGTCTCTCCCCTACAACCAGGCTGCGCGCCTGGTTGGCATGGGCGCGAGCATCGAAGACCTGACCCAGTCCTGTGGCCTGTCCAAGGCCGAGGCCGAGCTGTTCGTCAAGTTGCACGCCTCGCGCCAGGCATAACCTACGCGCTTTACTCTTCCTTCCTGTTTTCCAGTTGGAGCGGCTTCTCCTTTCCGCCATCGGGATCAAAGCCTTTCGGGCGTTTGCCTTTGATGTACCAGGCAAAGGCGATGATCTCGGCGATGGTGCGATAGAGCGCCTCCGGGATCTGATCACCCAGTTCCATACGCGCGAGCATGCGCGCCAGGTCCGCATTTTCGTAAATCGGCACTTCATACTGCATCGCCAGCTGAACGATCTGCTCGGCCAGGTCGCCTTCGCCCTTGGCGGTGATGGTGGGGGCCTGTTCTCCGCCGTCGTAGACCAGGGCGATCGCTTCGCGTGCATCGCTCATCAGGTGACCTCGTCGATCCAGGTTTGCTGTACGGCCTGCCGTGGGGCAGGCGGTGTGCCGCAGTGGCAGCTGATCTCGCCGACATCCAGCCCCTTGGCCAGCAGGCGATCACGCAGGGTGCTCAGTTCGCTGTTCAGTAGCGCGAGTGTCGGTTGCTGTTCGGCCCATAGTTCGCTGCTGACGCGATCGTTGCGCAGCCTGGCAATGGCCTGCAGGCTGCCCAGGTGATCCAGGTTGAAGGCCAGGCGGACTTCCCAGACAGGCACCGGCTCGGGCTGCTCGCGATCCGGCGCGGGGCTGTCGCGTTGAATGCGCATCTGTACGTGGTTGAACTGCTGACCGTCGCGCAGCGGAATTTCCAGCTGCCAGGTGGTCTGGGTGCTGCCGTCTGAAAACGTCTGGGTCTGGCCCATGCTCTGCAACTGATGATGCTGGATGCGCGAGAGCAGGGCCGCAGTCAGTCGCAGCAGGCTGCCCAGATCACCGGTGTCGCCCAATGCCTGCAATGCGCGACTGGGCAGCGGGAATAGGCCGGGCTTGGCGGCCGATTGCTGCTGCGCTGCCTGTATCGCCTGCTGCCAGGGGCCTGGCGGCAGACCGGCGGTTTGCAGGCTGCCTGGCGGCAGTTGTTGTTGCAGGGTGACCAGCAGGCCGAGCAGGGCGCCTTTGAAGTCGGCGCCGGCTAGCGGCTCGGCGGCGGCCGGGCTGGCCAGACTGGCGAGCAGCGGCAGCAGCTTGTCGAGCGCGGGCAGGGGATTGGGTATCCGGGGGGCACCCTCTGCGGTGAGGGTGGCCGGGTTGGCCACCGGCTCGCTGCCAGCAGGGGGGACTGGTGCGGGCGCGGCAGCAGCCTGGCGACCGAGAATTTGTGCTAACTGCGCCAGGTTGCTCTCCAGAAAGGCGCCGCTCTGGGCGACGGCGTTGGCCACGCCGGTCGCGGTGGTCAACTGCGGCGCGCTGACGATCTGATTGAGCACGCTCTGAATCGCCTGGTGCAACTGCGGCACCGCTGGCAGTGGCTGCGGGTTGCTGGCCAGGGTCTGCAGGCGGGCCAAAAGCGGTTCGGCAGAGCCCTGGCGTTGCAGTGCCTCACGCAGCCCTTGCAGCAGATCGGCCTGGCGCAGCTGTTCGCTGGCACTTTGCACGCGCAATTCGCCCTGGCTGCCAACGGTGGCGTTGAGTTGGGTGCCGGGGGCGACCGGGCGCGTGCTGCTCAGCTGCAGCAGGACTTGCGGAGCGCTTTGCTGCACTAGCTCAGCAACCAGCTGATAGCGGGCGATCTTGCCGTCGGGCGCGGGTACCGCTTGCTGCTCGAGAACCCTTGCCTGCAACTGGCTGCCAGCAGGGAACTGCTGCGGGTCGAGCCGCGTCAAGGGCGGTCCGGGAGCAGCGCCGGTGGCTGGCTGCAAGGCAGCCATCAACTGGTTCTGCGAGATTGCTTGAACCAGCAACTGGCTGCCGGCAGGCAAGGGCTGTGGGCTGCTGGTGGGCAAGGTCGTGCTGGTAGCGGTTGAGGGGGCAGTACCAAGGTTCTGTTTCGAGATGCGCAGCAGCAGTTCAAACTGGCCATTGGCGTTGGGCCGCTCGCTGCTCTGGATGACCTCTGCACGTGCCTGTTCGCCGCCCAGCAGGGCCAATGCGTCAATTGGCCGCAAGAGTTGCAGGGCGACCACCAGCGCGTCGGCACTGCGGGCCGGCGCCGCGCTGGCGGGCGCTGTGGGCTGGGTCGGGCTGGTCGGTGGCAGGCGAATATCAGGGCTCATGTTGTCACATGTTGACGTAAATCGAGGTCCCCGGCCAAGGGGCTGCATGTATAATGGCGCCGCTGAAATAATAGCGCTCGGCGGAGTCTGCTGGCCTGACAGAGTATAGCGGCAGCCAGCGCAAGAACATGAATAGGGTGGCGACTCGACAGGGTAGCCTACGGAGTACAGGTGGCGGCTGAGCAGATCGACATCATCGACCTGACTTGCGAGCGGGATGAGCGCGAGTTGTTTCGCGGGCTGAGTTGTCGCCTGCAGGCCGGTGAGGTGCTGCAGGTGGCCGGGCCGAATGGCGCCGGCAAGACCAGCTTGCTGCGTATTCTGGCCGGGCTGATGCCGGCGGCTGACGGTGATGTCCATTACGGCGGCCGGTCTGTGCTGGGTGGCTCGGGACGCGAGCACTGGCGCCGCAGCTTGCTGTTTCTGGGGCACGCAACTGCTGTCAAGGCGACCCTGACAGCCGAAGAAAACCTGGCCTGGTTGTGTGCGCTGGATCAGCCGGTGGCGCCTGAGGCGATCTGGGATGCCCTGGCAGCCGTTGGGCTGCGCGGCTACGAAGACGTGCCTTGCCGGCAGATGTCGGCAGGGCAGCAGCGCCGCGTTGCGCTGGCGCGGCTGCGTTTGCAGCACAAGCCGGTCTGGGTGCTGGACGAACCCTTCACGGCGCTGGATCAGGCCGCCGTACGCGCACTGGAACAACAGATTCTGGCCTTTGCCGATACCGGCGGCACCGTTGTGCTGACTACGCACCACAGCCTGGATCACCTGAGTCAGGTGCGTCAGCTGGATCTGGGGCGGGTGGTCTGATGCGCGCTGTGATCTGGCAATTGCTGCAGCGTGAATGGCAGCTCAGCTGGCGCCGGCCGGGTGATGTGCTCAACCCGCTGGTGTTCTTCGCCATGGTGATTACCCTGTTTCCGCTGGCGGTGGGCCCGGAGCCGCAGATGCTGCAACGCATGGCCTCAGGCGTCATCTGGGTGGCAGCATTGCTGGCGACGTTGCTGTCATTGGACGGCCTGTTTCGCAGCGATTTTGAGGACGGCTCGTTGGAGCAGTGGGTACTCTCGCCGCACCCGCTGACGCTGCTGGTGCTGGTCAAGGTGCTGCACCACTGGCTGATGTGCGGCGTGCTGCTGGTGCTCCTGACCCCCTTGCTGGGCATGATGCTGGCGCTGCCCTGGTCGGTGATTCCGGTGCTCTGTGTCACCCTGTTGCTGGGCACCGCGGTATTGAGTTTGCTGGGGGCGATTGGTGCGGCGCTGACGGTCGGCCTCAAGGGTGGCGGCAGCATGTTGCTGGCGCTGCTGATTCTGCCCCTGTATATCCCGGTGTTGATTCTCGGCACCGGCACCATGGATGCGGCGCTGCAGGGCTTGCCCGTGCAGGGCTACCTGCTCTGGATGAGCTGCCTGGCGGTGCTGGCGCTGAGCCTGTCACCTCTGGCCATTGCGGCGGGTCTGCGCATCGG
This sequence comes from Pseudomonas abyssi, assembly GCF_002307495.1. Taxonomy (GTDB): domain Bacteria; phylum Pseudomonadota; class Gammaproteobacteria; order Pseudomonadales; family Pseudomonadaceae; genus Halopseudomonas; species Halopseudomonas abyssi. The sequence goes on from NZ_NTMR01000003.1 coordinate 385,602, forward strand.
GGTCAGCGAATGACGGTTAGCGAAGAACATGCGGAGTTGAACGGCCAATGAGCTGGACTTTTTTCCACAAGCTGGGTTCGCCCAAATGGTTTTACGAGATCAGCGGCAAGCTGTTGCCGTGGGTTACCGCCTTCAGTCTGCTGGCGCTGGTGATTGGTATCGTCTGGGGGCTGGTGTTTGCGCCCGAGGACTACCAGCAGGGCAACAGCTTTCGCATTATCTATATTCACGTGCCGGCGGCCATTCTGGCCCAGTCCTGCTACATGATGCTGGCGGTGGCGGGCGTGGTCGGGCTGGTCTGGCGCATGAAACTGGCGGATGTGGCGCTGCAGTGCGCGGCGCCAATTGGCGCCTGGATGACCCTGGTGGCGCTATTCACCGGCTCCATCTGGGGTAAGCCGACCTGGGGCACCTACTGGGAGTGGGATGCCCGTCTGACGTCGATGCTGATCCTGCTGTTTCTGTACTTTGGCATCATTGCCCTGCGCATGGCGATCAGCAATCGTGATACCGCCGCCAAGGCCACTGCGGTGATGGCGATTGTCGGGGTGATCAACATCCCGATCATCAAGTACTCGGTGGACTGGTGGAATACCCTGCACCAGCCTGCCACCTTTACCATCACCGAGAAGCCGGCCATGCCGCCGGAGATGTGGCTGCCGCTGCTGGTGATGGTGCTGGCCTTCTATGGTCTGTTTACCCTGAATCTGTTGATGCGCATGCGTCTTGAAGTGTTGCGCCGCGAACACAAGACCCGCTGGGCGCGGGCCGCTCTGGAGAGCAATACATGAGCAACCTGGCCGAGTTTTTTGCCATGGGTGGCCATGGCCCCTATGTCTGGACCGCTTACGGATTGACGGGCGCGGTTCTGATTCTGTTGTTCCTCACCCCGATACTTGGACGTCGTCGGCTGGTGCAGGCTGAAGCACGCCGTCGTCGGCGAGAGGAAACCTGATGCATCCCGCACGAAAGAAACGCCTGATCCTGATTCTCTTGGTGTTGCTGGGCGTCGGCGCTGCCGTGGCGCTGGCCCTGAGCGCGCTGCGCGAAAACATCAATCTGTTCTACACCCCCACCCAGATCGCCAATGGCGAGGTACCCGAAGGGGCGCGTATCCGTGCCGGCGGCATGGTGGTCGATGGCAGCGTCAAGCGCTCCAGCGATAGCCTGGATGTGCGCTTTGACGTCTCCGATGGCGCCAAGGCCGTAACCATCGCCTACAGCGGCATTCTGCCGGACCTGTTCCGTGAGGGGCAGGGCATTGTCGCCTTGGGCCGGGTGAATGCCGAGGGCGTGCTGGTAGCCGATGAAGTGCTGGCCAAGCACGATGAGGAATACATGCCGCCCGAAGTGGCCAAGGCCATGAGCGATGCCATGCAGAACAAGGCAGCGCAATCGGCAACAGCGGAATAAGGGGTAACTGATGATTCCCGAGCTTGGGCAAATTGCCCTGATCATTGCACTGTGCCTGGCGGTGCTGCAGGCCAGTGTGCCGCTGTACGGCGCCTGGCGTGGTGACGCGCTGGCGATGAACGTGGCGCAGCCGGCAGCCGCCGCGCAGTGCCTGTTTGTCGCCTTTGCCTTTGCCTGTCTGGTGCAGGCCTTTGTGGTCGATGACTTCAGCGTGACCTACGTCGCACTCAACTCCAATTCGGCCATGCCCTGGTACTACAAGGTCAGCGCGGTGTGGGGCGGTCACGAAGGGTCACTGCTGCTGTGGGCGCTGATCCTGGCCGGCTGGACCTTCGCGGTGGCGATCTTCTCGCGCGATCTGCCGGAGGAAATGCTGGCTCGCGTGCTGTCGGTGATGGGGATGATCAGTGTCGGCTTCTTGTGCTTCATGCTGATGACCTCCAACCCGTTCGACCGTCAACTGCCGTTCCACCCGGTGGATGGCAACGACCTGAACCCGCTGCTGCAGGACTTTGGCCTGATTGTTCACCCGCCGATGCTCTACATGGGCTATGTCGGCTTCTCCGTCGCGTTTGCCTTTGCCATTGCTGCGCTGCTGGGCGGGCGTCTGGATGCGGCCTGGGCGCGCTGGTCGCGACCCTGGACCATCGTCGCCTGGGCCTTCCTGACCATCGGTATCGTGCTCGGTTCCTGGTGGGCCTACTACGAGTTGGGCTGGGGCGGCTGGTGGTTCTGGGACCCGGTTGAGAATGCCTCCTTCATGCCCTGGCTGGTCGGCACTGCGCTGATTCATTCGCTGGCGGTGACCGAAAAGCGCGGCGTGTTCAAGAGCTGGACCGTACTGCTGGCCATCGCAGCCTTCTCGCTCAGCCTGCTGGGGACTTTCCTGGTGCGTTCTGGCGTGCTCACCTCGGTACACGCCTTTGCCAGTGACCCTGATCGCGGCGTGTTTATCCTCGGCTTCTTGCTGGTGGTGGTCGGCGGTTCGCTGCTGCTCTACGCCCTGCGTGCCCCGGTAGTGAAAAGCCAGATCGGCTTTGCCTGGAGCTCGCGTGAAGCGCTGCTGCTGGTCAACAACGTGGTACTCGTGGTGGCCGCGCTGATGGTGCTGCTGGGTACTCTGTATCCGTTGATCATGTCTGCCTTCGATACCCTGGTGTCGGTGGGGCCGCCGTATTTCAACGGCATGTTCCTGCCGTTGATGGCGATTCTGATGGCGGCGCTGGGGGTGGGTATTCTCAGCCGCTGGAAGCAAACGCCGGTCGACTGGCTGGTGGGCCAGCTGAAATGGGTGCTGCTGCTGTCGGCGATCGGCGCCGTGGCTATCGCACTCTGGCTGGGCGCGCACCAGCTGGCCATCGGCAGTCTGCTGTTGCTGGTGTTCTGGGTTTGCGGCGCCTCGCTGCGCGACGTGCTGCACAAGACCCGCAACAAGGGCCTGGCGTCCGGTGTGCGTGCGCTGCCGCGCAGCTACTGGGGCATGACCTTGGCGCACATCGGCATTGCCGTCTGCGCTGTCGGTGTTGTCGGCGCCAGCCTGTTCGATAATCAGCGTGACCTGCGCATGGCGCCCGGTGATGCGCTGGAGCTGGGCGGCTACACCTTCATCTTTGATGGCGTGCGCCACCGTGAAGGGCCCAACTGGATCTCCGATCAAGGCGTGGTCAGCGTCTACGCCGGTGATCGTCAGATCACCACTCTGCACCCCGAGAAGCGCTTGTATCGCGTGAAGAATCAAGTCATGACCGAGGCAGGTATTGATGCCGGCTTTACCCGTGACCTCTTTGTCGCCATGGGCGAGCCGCTGGAAGGGGATGCCTGGGCAATGCGCGTGCACATCAAGCCCTTCGTGCGCTGGATCTGGCTGGGCGGCCTGATGATGATGGCCGGCGGTCTGCTGGCGGCCAGTGACAAGCGCTACCGTCTGAAGGTGCGCCAGCGCGCCGACAAGACGGCCCAACCGTTGACCGGGGAGACTGCCTGATGCGTCGTGCACTGCTGATTCTGCCGCTGCTGATCTTTCTGGTGCTGGCCGGTTTCTTTCTCTCCAGCCTGATGAGCAAAGAGGCCGGGGTGACCGAGCTGGAGCTGCCGTCGCCGCTGCTGGACAAGCCCTTCCCGAGCTTTGACCTGCCGTCTGTGCTGGATGAGCAAACGCGCATTACCCAGGCCGACTTCCAAGGCCCGGCGCTGGTCAACATCTGGGCCACATGGTGTGTGGCCTGTCGTGTCGAGCATCCGGTGCTCAACCGTCTGGCGGCTGAAGGCGTGGTGATCTACGGGGTCAACTACAAGGACAACAGCGCTGATGCGATCAAATGGCTCAAGGATTTTCACAATCCGTACCAGTTGAATATCAGCGATGCTGACGGCCGCCTGGGCCTGGATCTGGGCGTCTATGGCGCGCCGGAAACCTACCTGATCGATGCTCAGGGCAATATCCGCTACAAGTTTATCGGCGTAATCGATGACCGCGTCTGGGATACCAACCTGGCCGCGCGTTATCAGGCGCTGGCCGAGGAGGCCCAATGATCCTGCGACTGAGTTGGCTGGCCCTGGGCCTGCTGCTGATGGTGGGCAGCGTCAGCGCGGCGGTAGATACCTTCGAGTTCAGCTCCGAGCAGGAGCGGGACCGCTTCTACGCTATTGGCGCGGAGCTGCGTTGCCCCAAGTGCCAAAACCAGAACATCGCTGATTCTGACGCCCCTATCGCCTCTGACCTGCGCAAGGAGGTCTATCGACTGCTGGACGAAGGGCGGAGCGATGAGGAAATCGTGGATTACATGGTCGCTCGCTATGGCGAGTTTGTGCGTTACAAGCCGGCACTGAACCGCGAAACGCTGGTGCTCTGGTTTGGTCCGTTGTTTTTCCTGCTTGCCGGCGTGCTGGCCATTGTGCTGATGGTGCGTCGCCGTCAGAAAGTCGCCGCCTCTGCGCCGGCTGCCGAGCTGTCACCGCAGGAGCAGCAGCGCCTGGACGACCTGTTGAACAAGAAGAGCCAAGATGACTGATTTGTGGTTTGCTGCCGCCGGCCTGGTGCTGGTGGCCATCGTGATGGTGCTGTGGCCCCTTTGGCGCCGTCGTCAAAGCGAGCGAGTCGATCGTACTGCGCTCAACGTGGCGCTGTATGAAGAACGGGTTGCTGAACTGGAAGCCCAGCAGCGTGCGGGTGATCTGAGCGAGGCCCAACTGGCCGCCGCCAAGGGCGAGGCCAGCCGACTGCTGCTCGAAGACACCGCCGCAGCTGACGCCCGCCAGGCGCCGCTGACCCGCCAGCTGACCTGGGTGCTGATCATTGGCGCCGTTGCATTGCCATTGGCCGTGCTGGGGCTCTATCGCCAATGGGGCGCTGCCGACGGGCTGGCGCTGTATCGCGAGATGCAGGCGACACCGCAGGTGGAGACCCTGGAGGCGCTGATCGACCGGACCCAGCGCGTGGTCGAGGTGCAGCCGGAAAACGGTGAAGCCTGGTACATGCTGGGCCGGGCCTACATGAGCGCGCAAAATCCGGAGAAGGCGGCAGACGCCTTCGGCAATGCGCTGGTGCGTCTTGGCGAGCAGCCTGAGGTACTGGCGCAGCTGGCCCAGGCGCGTTACTTCGCCAACGGTAACCAGCTGGATGCCGAAACGGCCCGCGCACTGGATAAAGCCATCGAGCTGGACCCGCAACAGCCCACCGCTCTGGGCCTGCTAGGGATTGCCGCCTTTGAGACCGGTGACTTTGCCGGCTCCATCCGCTACTGGCAGACGTTGATGCAGGGCATGGACCCGGAAAGCCCCGGTGCCCAGGCCATTCAAAGCGGTATCGAGCGCGCGCGTCAGCGTATGGTCGATGCGGGTCAGACGCCGCCGCCGGCAGCCGAGCCCGCCACGGGCCCGACGATTAACCTGCGCGTCAGCGTAGCGCCTGAGTTGCTGGCCGAGTTGCCGGCCGATGCCAGTGTGTTTGTCTTTGCCCGCGACCCCAATGGCCCGCCGATGCCGTTGATCGCCAAGCGCCTGAGCCTCTCGCAGCTGCCGCTGGAGATTACCCTCAGCGCTGATGACGCAATGTTGCCGGGTGTCACCCTGGATTCCGCGACCGCGCTGCAACTGGTCGCCCGCGTATCGCCCACGGGCGATGCACGCGAAGGGACGCATCTGGGACAGCTGGATGAGGTGCATGCTGGGCAGGATGGGACGCTGGAGCTGGTGATCGATCGCGCGATTAACTGAGGTATTTGGTCGTTTATGTTTGTTAGCCGCGCATAAAATGGCCGCTCTGTATCAGCGCCTCGCTATCTTCTGGCCAGCTTTTCGCCTTCACGGCGAGCTAAGGGGCGGCTGCTTGCCCAGCCCCCCTTAGCGATCCCCCGGGGCACCCGACTACGCGGCCCTTCGGGTTCGCTGCGTTGCTCGATTTATCGGGGTGGCCGGCGAGGTGAGCCACAAAACTCGGGGGCTCTGCCCGCCCCCTCAGACATCCTGTGGCTCTTTTTCCCGATAAATCTGCGCTACTCGCCCGCGTAAACGGGACTCGGAGCTGTGCCCACTTCAACATTGTTTTTTGATTCGTAACCTTTTGCCTGGTGACCGGTAATTGTCTGCCCGGGCTGAACCAGAAGCACGGATGTAGAGTCCATTCTGTAACAGGACCTTTACAGCGCCTGCGGGGCAGGCGGGAGGCGTGCGCTATGTTGACCCATATTCCTTTTGGTAACAGCAAGGTGCTGGGCTTTCGTATTGAGGGCAAGATCAGCGCCGAGATGCTCGATGAGATGCTTGAGCTGATCGAGGCCAAACTACGCGAGCACGCCAAGGTGCGGCTGTATGTGGAGATGCCGGCCTTTGGCGGCATGGCTGCCGAGGCGCTGTACAAGGATTTGAAGTACGGTATCAGTCACTGGAACCGCTTTGAGCGTGAGGCGGTGGTGACTGATCAGGGCTGGCTGGAGAAGCTGGTCGGGCTGGCCGACCGCCTGGTACCGGGTGTCGAAGCGCGTGTCTTCCCTGCCGCCGAGAAAGACGCCGCGCGGGATTGGATTCAGGCGCTGGAGTGAGGCGGGCGGCTCAGTCCTGCTGTACCTCGGGCAGGCTGACCGCCAGCAGTGCGCCGGCCAGCCCCACGCCGGACAGCAACAGCAGCATGCCGGCGGCGCCAATCAGCGAGCTGAGCAGGCCGAACAGGCCGGTCGCCAGCAGAATCAGGCCGATAGCGCTGTTGCTGACCGCAACATAGTCGGTGCGCTTGTTGCCGCCGGCCATGTCCAGTACATAGGTCTTGCGGCCCACGCGCACGCCGGCGTGGGCAATCCCCAATACAAAGAAGGCCACCGGGAACAGCCATGCATGCAGGTTGTCGGGCAGTGGCGCCCAGCGGTCAATGGCGATGACCACCGGCCCCAGCAGGCTGGCCAAAAGCGCAGCGCGGATCAGCACCTGACGGCTCGATGCATCCGACATGCGGCCCCAAACGCCCGCACTCAGGCTGCTGGCCAGCCCGTTGGCGACCAGAAAGGCGCCGAGCATGCCGAAGCTGGTTTCCACTTCTTGGGCCATGACCACGTAGTAGGGCGCCGACAGGGCTGAGCACAGCAGCAGTGCGCGGGTCACCACAAAACGACGAAACGGCGCGTCGTCGCGGAGCAGGCTGATGCGGCCAAGAGCGTGGGTCAAAGCGTTGCCGCCGCCCTCGGTGGCGCCGGGCGCCTCGTCGATGCCGCGATACACCAGTGCTGCCGCCACCCATAGCATCGCTGCGCCAATCAGCAGGGCAGCGTAGAACAGCATGTCGTCATCGCTGGGCGGGTAAATCAGGCAATACACCCCGAAGGCCAGTGCCAGCCAGCCCGAGAGGCTGGTCGCCACCCCGTTCAGCCGCCCGCGCCGGGTCTTGGGCACGGTCTTGCCGATCACATCCTTGCTGGCCACCGAGCACAGGCCGCGCGCCAGACTGAAGACAATCAAACAGGCAATGATCAACGCGCCGGCCAGCGTGCCCTCAAAGCACCAGGCCACCGCGCCCATGGCCAGCAGCGCGGCGGCCTGCAACAGGCTGCCGACCATCCACACGCCGCGCCGGTAGGGCATGCGACGAATCCAGGCGGCGATCAGCAGCTGCGGGAGCATGGAGCCGGATTCGCGAATCGGCACCAGCCAGGCAATCAGCGCCACCGGCGCGCCGACCACGCCCATCAGCCAGGCCAGGGTGGTTTTCGGGTTGGTCAGGGTATCGCCGAGGCTGGTCAGCGTATTGGCCAGCACCTGACGGAAGAAGTTCTGCGGTACATCCGAGCACGCGGCGTCGGGAATGTCTTTGCAGACGCGCGCGTCCTCTTCGTTCATCAGCTTGCTGTAAAGGTCGTGTAGGCGTGGTGTCTGGGGCATGGTCGGTTTCCTGCTGAACCTGTGCTGCGGCGCTGGCAAGTGTGCCGCAAGCCAGGGTTTCAGACCAGTCTCACAGGTATTTGCCGGCAACCCTTCTCATACAGGCACCGTCCGGGTAACAATGCGGGTTTGGCCTCAGGCAGCAAGGACAACGCCCCTTTCATGCGACTCAAATGCATCAAGCTGGCCGGCTTCAAATCCTTCGTGGACCCGACTACCGTCTACTTCCCGACCAACATGGGAGCGGTGGTGGGGCCGAACGGCTGTGGCAAGTCCAATATCATCGATGCGGTGCGTTGGGTCATGGGCGAAAGTTCGGCCAAGAACCTGCGCGGCGAGTCGATGACCGATGTCATTTTCAACGGCTCCAACTCGCGCAAGCCCGTGGGCCAGGCGTCCATCGAGCTGGTATTCGACAACAGCGATGGCACCCTGCAGGGCGAATACGCCGGCTACAACGAGATATCCATTCGCCGTAAGGTGACCCGCGAAGCGCAGAATCAGTACTTCCTTAACGGCACCAAGTGCCGTCGTCGTGACATTACCGACATTTTCATGGGCACGGGTCTTGGGCCGCGCAGCTATTCCATCATCGAGCAGGGCATGATTTCGCGCCTGATCGAAGCCAAGCCCGAAGAACTGCGCCTGTTCATTGAAGAAGCCGCCGGTATTTCCCGTTACAAGGACCGCCGCCGCGAAACCGAAAACCGTATTCGTCGCACCCAGGAAAACCTCTCTCGCCTGACCGATCTGCGCGAGGAACTGGAGCGTCAGCTGGCGCACCTGCATCGCCAGGCCCAGGCGGCGGAGAAGTACAAGGAGTTCAAGGCTGAGGAACGTCAGCTCAGGGCTCAGTTGCAGGCGCTGCGCTGGCAGACCCTGAATGAGCAGGCCGGCCAGCGTGAACACCGCGTGCGCGACCTTGAGGTCGCGCTGGAGGCCTTGATTGCCGAGCAGCGCAACGCCGACAGCGAGATTGAAAAGCAGCGCGACCAGCACAGCGACCTTAACGAGTCCTTTAACCGGGTGCAGGCGCAGTACTACAGCCTGGGCGCGGACATCAGCCGCATCGAGCAGATTCTGCAGTTCAACCGTGACCGCCAGCGGCAGCTGCATAGCGACATTGAAGAGACCGAGCTGGCCTGGCAGGAGGCGCAGAGCCATCTGACCCAGGACGAGGCGCTGCTGGCCGATTTGCAGACCGAGCTGGACGGTATCGAGCCCGAACTGGAGATGGCCGGCGCCGCCGAGGAAGACACTGCCATGGCGCTGCAGAGCGCTGAAGACGCCATGCAGACCTGGCAGGGCGCCTGGGACCAGTTCAACCAGCGCGCCGCCGAGCCACGCCAGCAGGCCGAGGTAGAGCAGTCGCGCATCCGTCATATGGAGCAATCGGTCGAGCGTCTGGGCGAGCGCATTCAGCGCTTGGAAGACGAGCGCGCCGGGCTCAGCGCCGGCAGCCTGGACGAGGAACTGGCGGAGCTGTCCGAACAACTGGCCGAGCTTGAACTGCGCAGCGAGAGCGAGCAGCTGCAGCTGGCCGAGGTGGGAGAGTGTCTGCAGCAAGATCGTGACACGTTGTCTGCGCTACAGCAGGAACAGGACATTCTTCGCGGCGAGTTGCAACGCGGTAACGGTCGACTGGCGTCGCTGGAGGCGCTGCAACAGGCGGCTCTGGCGCAAGGCAGCGATGTCGGCGACTGGCTCAGTGGCCAGGGCTTGCAAGGCCGTGGCCTGCTGGCCGAGCAACTGCAGGTCGAAGCCGGCTGGGAAGCGGCTGTTGAGGCGGTGCTGGCTGATGACCTGCAGGCCATTGCGCTGGATGACCTTGGCGCGCTGGAGGCCACCCTGGCCCAGTTCGAGCAGGGCAGTCTGCGATTGCTGCAGCGCGGCGCGCCCGGGCAGGGCAGTCCCGGCAGCTTGCTGGATAAAGTCGATAGCCCGCTCGACCTGCGCCCCTGGCTGGCGGCTATTCGCCCGGTCGACTCGGTTGCCGAGGCGCTGGCGTCGCGCGACAGCCTGGCCCCCCACGAATCGCTGATCACCCGCGAAGGTCACTGGGTTGGCCCCAACTGGCTGCGCTTTCGCCGTGGCGAGGCCAGCGAAGGCGGGGTGCTCGCCAGACAGCAGGAAATGGAGCAACTGCAGGCCAGCCTGGACGAGCAGCAGTCCGCGCTGGACCGTGGCCAGGAACGTATTGATCAACTGCGTGAAGGTATCCGCGCGCTGGAGCTGCAGCGCGATGGCCTGCAGCAGACGCTGGCTGCCAGCGGCCGTCAGCAGGGCGAAATCAAGGCCCAGTGGTCCGCGCGGCAGGTACGGCTTGAGCAAGTTAACGCGCGCCGTCAGCGCATTGGCGAAGATCTGGAAGAACTCAAGCGTCAGCGCGGTGAGGAACTTGAGCAGATTGGCGAGGCACGTCTGATCCTGCAGGACGCATTGGACAGCATGGCGGCCGACACCGGCCAGCGCGAAGAGCTGCTGCGCCAGCGCGATCTGGCGCGCGAAACCCTGGATCTGGCCCGCCAGCAGGCGCGCCAGCACAAGGATCGCGCCCACCAGCTGGCATTGCGCGTCCAGTCGCTGAATGCGCAGCTGAAAAGCACGCGCCAGGGGCTGGAACGTCAGCAGAGCCAGGCCGAACGGCTGTCCGAGCGGCGTGAACAGCTGCGCATGACCCTGGAAGAAAGCCAGGCGCCGGAAGACGACCAACGTATCGAGCTGGAAAGCCTGCTCGAACAGCGGGTTGAGGTGGAGCAGTCGCTCAGTGCCGCCCGCCAGGCACTCGAAGGCGTCGACCAGCAAATGCGTGCGCAGGAGACCCGTCGGGTGCAGGCCGAGCAGCAGGCTCAGGTACTGCGCACCCAGCTCGACGAGCAGCGGCTTGACGCCCGCGACCTGCAGACCCGCCGTCAGGGCTTGCAGGAACAGCTGACCGAGGCCGGTTACGATCTGCATGGTGTGCTGGCCACCTTGCCGCAGGACGCCAACGAGAGCGATTGGGAGCAGCAGCTGGCGCAGCTGGATGCGCGGATTCAGCGCCTGGGCGCGATTAACCTCGCGGCGATTGAAGAATACGAGCAGCAGTCGGAGCGCAAGCGCTATCTGGATGCGCAGAACAGTGATCTGGAAGAAGCCCTGAGCACCCTGGAACAGGTGATTCGCAAGATCGACCGGGAAACACGTGCGCGCTTCAAGGAAACCTTCGACAAGGTTAACCACGGCCTGCAGTCGCTGTTCCCCAAGGTCTTTGGTGGCGGTCACGCCTACCTGGAGCTGACCGGCGATGACCTGCTGGATACCGGCGTGGCCATCATGGCGCGTCCGCCGGGCAAGAAGAACAGCACCATTCACCTGCTGTCCGGTGGTGAAAAGGCGCTGACGGCGATTGCCCTGGTGTTCTCGATCTTCCAGCTCAACCCCGCGCCGTTCTGCATGCTGGATGAGGTGGATGCGCCGCTGGATGACGCCAACGTGGGCCGTTATGCCCGCATGGTGAAAGAGATGTCGGCGCGGGTGCAGTTCATTTATATCACCCACAACAAGATCGCCATGGAAATGGCCGATCAGTTGCTGGGTGTGACCATGCATGAACCTGGCTGTTCGAGGCTGGTCACAGTAGACGTAGAAGAGGCGGCTGCGTTGGCGGCAGTGTAGTTTTGATGGCGGGCATGCTAGCATCCGGCCAGACGAGAGGCGGGTTGCCAGCCGCCCGAACAGCATAGTGAAAACAGGAACGGGTATTCATGGATTTCGGTTTGCGTGAGTGGCTTTTCATCTTCGGCCTGCTGGTCATCGCAGGCATCTTGTTTGATGGCTGGCGGCGCATGGGCGGGCGGTCAAAAATCCGCTTCAAACTCGAACGCAATCTCTCCGATCTGCCCGAGGAGGGCGGTAGCGACGAACTGCTTGGCCCGCCGCGTGTGGTCAACCGCAACGAGCGCGCCGAGCCGTCCTTTGGTGGCGACGCGGCAGACACTCTGGCGGGTGACGATCAGTGGCATGAGCCGGAGCAGGTAGGTCTGGATCTGGACGAGCCGCCAGTGCTGGTAGACCCTGTCGCCGCCGAGCCGCGCAGCAAAAAGTCCGCTGCCGACAAGCCCGCGCGCAAAGCCGACGTCGAGCCCAAGCCCGAACAGCAGTCGCTGCCAGTGGAGCTGGTGCTGGTAATCAACGTGGTTTCGCGTGACGAGCAGGGTTTCTCCGGCTCGGCCCTGCACCAAAGTATTCTGGAAAGCGGCCTGCGCTTTGGCGACATGAACATCTTCCACCGCCATGAGAGCATGAGTGGCAACGGTGACGTGCTGTTCTCCATGGCCAACGCCCTCAAGCCGGGGGTCTTTGATCTGGACGAGCTGGATCAAAGCCACGTGCGTGCCGTCAGTTTCTTCATGGGCCTGCCTGGCCCGCGTCACCCCAAGCAGGCGCTGGACCTGATGATTGCCGCCGCCCGCAAACTCTCCCACGAGTTGGGTGGTGACCTGAAAGACGAACAACGCAGCGTCCTCACCGCCCAGACCATCGAGCACTACCGTCAGCGTATTGCCGAGTACGAGCGGCTGAACTACAGCCAGCGGCGCTAAGCGCGGCGCCCGTAGGGCGCTTCGCTAGCTGCACGCTACAAGCCTCAAGCTGCAAGCTAAGACCAAAAGCGGCCCGTGCCTGAGTTTGCTTGCCGCTTGAGGCTTGCAGCTTGAAGCTTCTGCGGGCGCATCGGTTAGAATAGCCCTCTGACTTCCCTGACCCCGCGGTTCCCCATGCCCCAGCACGTCACCCCTGCCGAGCGCGCCCTTGCCCTGCGTGAAGAAATTGCGCAGCACAATTACCGTTATTACGTGCTCGATGAGCCGGCGGTGCCGGATGCCGAGTACGATCGGCTGTTCAATGAACTCAAGGCCATTGAGGCGGAGCACCCTGACCTGATTACCCCGGATTCACCGACCCAGCGTGTGGGCGGCGCGCCGGCGTCCGGGTTTGGCGAGGTAAAGCACGAAGTGCCGATGCTGAGTCTCGGCAATGCCTTCGCTGAGCAGGACATGCTCGACTTTGATCGGCGTGTGCGCGAGGGATTGGACCTGCCAGTTGGCGACCTGTTTGGCGGCGGCGCTGAGGTGGAATATTGCTGTGAGCCCAAGCTGGATGGCTTGGCGGTCAGTCTGCTGTACGAAAATGGCGTGCTGGTGCGCGGTGCCACCCGGGGGGACGGCGCCACCGGTGAAGATATCTCCACCAATGTACGCACCATTCGCAATATTCCGCTGAAGCTTCGTGGTGAAGGCTGGCCGGCAGTGCTGGAAGTGCGTGGTGAAGTGTTCATGAGTAAGGCCGGCTTTGAGGCGCTGAACGAACGCGCACGTGAAGCCGGTAGCAAGACCTTCGCCAATCCCCGCAACGCCGCCGCCGGTAGCCTGCGCCAGCTTGATCCGACCATTACTGCCAGCCGTCCGCTGGAATTCTGCTGCTATGGCTTCGGCCGTGTCGACGGCGAGCTGCCTGATAATCAGTACGCCATTCTGCAGGCATTCAAGGGCTGGGGTATGCCGATCAGCCGTGAATTGAAACTGATGAAAGGCGTCGACGGCACGCTGGCCTACTACCGCGATATCGGCGAGCGCCGCGCCGCGCTGGAATACGAGATCGACGGCGTAGTGTTCAAGGTCAACCAGCTGAGCTACCAGCGTGAGCTGGGTTTCCGTGCTCGCGAGCCGCGCTGGGCGATTGCCCACAAGTTTCCGGCCATGGAGGAGCTGACCGAGCTGCTGGACGTCGAGTTTCAGGTGGGTCGCACCGGTGCGGTGACGCCAGTGGCACGGCTCAAGCCGGTCCAGGTCGCAGGCGTGACGGTATCCAATGCCACCTTGCACAACATGGACGAAGTCGCGCGGCTGGGCGTGATGATCGGCGATACCGTGATTATCCGCCGCGCCGGGGATGTGATCCCGCAGGTGATGCAGGTGGTTACCGAACGCCGCCCGGCGGATGCGCGGCCGGTGGAGGTGCCGAGCAATTGCCCGGTATGCGGCTCGGCGGTGGAGCGCACGCAACTGGTCAAGCGCGGCAAGTCGGGCTCGACCACCAGCGAAGGCTCGGTCTACCGCTGTGTCGGCCGTCTGACCTGTCAGGCGCAGCTTAAACAGTCGATCATTCACTTCGTCTCGCGTCGGGCCATGGATATTGATGGCCTGGGCGAAAAGAGCGTCGAGCAACTGGTTGATACCGGCCTGGTGGCCTCCCCGGCGGACCTGTATCGCCTGACCTATGAGCAGGTGCTGGCGCTGGACGGCTTTGCCGAGCTGTCGACCAAGAATCTGCTGACGGCCATTCAGGCCAGTAGGTCGCCGACCTTGGCGCGTTTCATCTACGCCTTGGGCATTCCCGATGTGGGAGAGGAAACCGCCAAGCTGCTGGCGCGCGCGCTGGGCACGCTGGAGCGCATCGAGCGTGCCTTGCCCGAGGTGCTGGTGTATCTGCCGGATGTGGGGCTGGAAGTCGCCCACGAGATTCATTCCTTCTTCGCCGACGCGCACAACCGACAGGTCATCGACCAGTTGCTGGAGCGCGGTGTCACCCCCGAGGAGCCGGGCGAGCTGGCGGCTGAATTTGCCGCCTGTGTCTCGCTGGCCGATTTTTTGGCGCGCTTGAATATTACCGGCATTGCCAGCACCGGCGCCGAGCGCCTGGCCAGCACGTTTGGCAGTCTGGATAAAATCCTCAGCGCCGACTGGCTGGACCTGAAGCAGGTTGAGCGTCTGAATGACAAGGCGATCAAGGCGCTGCGCGAGTTCGCCGAGAATCCAGGGCAGCGCGCCCACGCCGAGGCGGTTGAGCAGCAGTTGCGGGATTTCGGCATGCACTGGGACAGCCCCCGTGCAGAAGCCGCTGGTGGCCTGTCACTGGCCGGGCAGACCTGGGTACTGACCGGCACCCTGGAAGCCATGTCCCGTGATGTTGCAAAAGGGTATCTGGAAAGCCTGGGTGCCAAGGTGGCAGGTAGTGTGTCGGCCAAAACTCACTGCGTGGTGGCAGGCCCGGGTGCGGGCAGCAAGCTGGCCAAGGCCGAGCAACTGGGCGTAACCGTCTGGACCGAGCAGCAGCTGCTCGACATGCTGGCGGAGCAGGGCATCAGTGCATGAGCAGCCCTGAGCGTGTGAGCAGCCCTGAGCGCATCAGCGGCCCGGTCGTGCTGGCCCCCATGGAGGGGCTGGCCGACGCGCCCATGCGCGACGTGCTGACCCGCATCGGCGGTATCGACTGGTGTGTCAGCGAGTTTATCCGCGTGACCGAGGGCCTGCTCAACGTCGCCACCATTCGCCGCAGCGTGCCGGAAAGTGAACATAGCTGGCGGACCCGCGCCGGTGTGCCGGTGCGCCCGCAGCTGCTCGGCTCCGACGTGCGCTGGATGGGCGAGAACGCGGCGCTGCTGGCGTCGATGGATGCGCCGGCAATTGATATCAACTTCGGCTGCCCGGCCAAGACGGTCAACCGTCATCGCGGCGGCGCGGCGCTGCTGACCGAACCGGAGCTGTTGCGCGAGATTGTCGCCAGCGTCCGTGCGGCGACGCCTTTACAGATTCCGGTGACCGCCAAGATGCGCTTGGGGCTGACCGATACCAGCCAGACGCTGGAATGCGCGCAGGCGCTGGCCGACGGCGGCGCCTGCGAGATTACCGTGCATGCCCGCACCAAGGTCGAAGGCTACAAGCCGCCGGCCCATTGGGAGTGGCTGGCGCGTATTCGCGAGGCGGTAGCGGTGCCGGTGATCGCCAACGGCGAGGTGTGGACCACAGAGGATTATCGTCGTATTCGTGAGGTCAGTGGCTGTGATGCGGTGATGATCGGTCGCGGCCTGGTGCGCTGCCCGGATCTGGGGCTGCGCATTCTGCAGGATAGCGATGAGGCCGTGCTTGGCTGGGATGAGCTGTGGCCCTGGCTCGGTGACTTCTTCCGTCAGACCCGGTTGCGGGTGGTAGATCGTCACTCGCCGGGGCGGTTAAAGCAGTGGTTGGCCATGCTCGGTCAGCATTACCCGCAGGCGCGGGAGCTGTTTGACAACCTGCGCCGGGAAACCAGTGCGGACGCTGTGACCCGTCGGTTGGAAGGGCCGTTTGAGTCGGCTGCCTGATTTTGGTGTTTCGGTGTTCTGGCTTAACGCTGGCTCGTGTGCGGCGCGGGTTATGGTGGATACGCTGCGCTTAATCCACCCTGCGGTCGGGCATGAACTTCCGTAGGGTGGTGAATGCCGCAGGCCTCACCACCACCGGCCTATTGCTCCGGCTTATACCCCAACCGTAGTCCGCCCCAGTGCTCGCCGTTTACCATGATCGGCACCGACAAATCATGCATCACTTCACCGGTATCGCGTTTGTAGGTTTGCAGCAGCAGGGTTTGTTCGTGGCTGCCGCAGCGCCGTCCGGTGGGGTCGTCGAACAAGCGCTTGCTGCGGCAATGCAGGGTGTCGTGCTGCACATCGCCGGTGGGCTGCTTGCTGAACCGCTGGTTGTGGGTCGGCACATAGCCTGAGGGAATGGCGGCAATCGCGTACACCAGCTCCGGGTGCTGCTGCAGCAGGGGCTCCTGCAGGGCCGGCAGCACCTGATCGGTATAGCTGTCAAAGGCGCTGTGATAGCGCGCCGGGTTGCTGCCGGTGATCGGCGTAAGGTTGCGGTCGAACAGCGCCGAGCGCTGAATCTTGCCGCTGGCCAAGTCTGCCTCGAAGCGCGCTGCGATGGCGGCGGCGGTTTGCTGGGCGGCGTCGAAGAAGCGCTGGTGATATTCATCCAGCGCCACGTCGGCCAGCATTTCGCTGACCTGTTCGGCCAGTGACACCAGATTGACGGCTTCGCCGCCCAAGCGCTGGGTCTGCTCGTCACTCTGTTCAATATCGCTGCGTACCTGCTCCAGAGCGGTACTCAGGCTGGACAGTTGATCGCGGTTGGTCAGGCAGCTGTCGGCAATCTGCTCGGTGACGGTTTTCACTTCGCCGCCCTGGGCGCTGATCTCTTCCAGCTGGCCGGCGGCATCCTCAATCAGACAGACACCGCCGCGCACCTGCTCTACCAGTGTGGCGAAATCGGCGTTCACCCGCTGGCTTTGCTGATGCATGCGCTCGATGATCTCGCCCACCTCGGAGGTCGAGGTCGCCGTACGACCGGCCAGGGCACGCACCTCGTCAGCCACCACGGCAAAGCCTCGTCCCATCTCGCCGGCACGGGCCGCTTCGATGGCCGCATTGAGGGCCAGCAGGTTGGTCTGACTGGCGATGGCTTCGATCACACCCGTGACCTGCACGATCTTTTCAGTCTGCGCGTTCAGCTCGGCCAATACCGCATTGGACTCATCCGCCTGAGCGGCTAGCCGATGCATGACCCGCGTGGCTTCCTCCAGCGCTTGCCGCCCTTCCTGACTACGACTGCGTGCCTGCTCAGCGGCGTTGTCTGCGCGCTCGGCGTAGCGGGTGGTGGCGTCCACTTCGAGCGCAATCTGTTGCGCGCTGTCGGTTACCTGACGAATGGCCTGCAACTGCGACTGCTGGCGTTGGCGCAGTTGGTCTACCGAATGCGCCACCTCGGCCGCTGCAATGGCGTTCTGGCTGGTGGCGCGTGACAGACGGGCACTGAGGTCGGCGTTATCGGTCGTGCTGGCGGTTTCTTGCGCCGGGCGAGGGTGGTCGGCAGGAGGGTAGAACCAGGGTAGTCCGAGCCAGGGTAACAGGCAGAGAATGAGCGCAGGGCCGAGTGCCTCGACGCCCGCGGCGTGGTAAAGCCAGCCGAGAGTCGCCAACTGCAGCAGGAGCAGAATTGTCTTGCCGAGAAATCCGGTGCGCATACGGGTGTCCATTCCGGGCTCGCAGGCCTCTTTGTTTTAATTTGCCTACTATTTAGCCACCTGTATCAACGCTAGACAATCGATCTTTGGTCGGGGGTCGAAAGACTAGCTCACCTGCAGGCTGCGCATGAAGCCGGAGTCGAGATGGTCCTTGAGTCGTCGTGCTGCTCGACTGCGCAGCGCGAGGGGGCCGTAGCAGGCCAGCGCCTGGGCATCGGCGGTGGCCAGCAGAGCGAGCGCCCGGGGCTGTGGCTGGAAGTGATGGAGCGCCGGGCTGCCGGTCAACAGGGCGCGCAGGTTATGCCCCAGTACTGCGCCCTGGCGTACGGCGTAGACACCTGAGTGTGGACAGCCGGCGAGTGTCGCGCAGTCGCCGCTGGCCAGGATGTGCGGATGAGACTGGCTTTGCAGGGTGTCCGTGATACGGATAAAACCGGCCCCATCGGTTGCCAGGGCGCTGGCCTCTTGCCAAGGTGCCGCCGCCGTGCCGGTCGCCAGAACCACTGCGTCGGTGCGCACCGCGCGACCGTCGCCGGTAAGCAGGGAGCCTCCTTGGATCCGATTGATCTCATGCTGCTCATACAAGGGGATGCCCCGTTTGGTCAGCAGGGTTCTGGTGATGCGTGCTGCGCGGTGCGGCTGGGCGCCGAGTAACTGTCCTGCGCAGATCAGCGTGAGCTGGCAGCTGGGCAGGGCTCGCTGCAACGCCAGCACCAGCTCCACGGCAGCCGGGCCGCCGCCCAGCACGGCGATGCGTGCCGGCGTGGCGGCGTGACGCCATTGCCGCCAGCGGCGGTATAGCGTCCCGAAAGGCTTCGCGCCGATCAGCTCTACGCTGCCGTCGCTGTTTGCAGGGGCTGGATTGCCGGCGCCGCAATCCAAGGAAATCACCTGACCCGTGAGCTGGGCTCCGCTGGCCAGTTGCAGCGTGCTGCGCTCGGCATCCAGTGTGCTCAGACGATCAAGCTGCAACGAGATACCGGCGGCCCGGCACAGCGGTGCCAGCGCGGCGCGGCATTGCTCGGCCTGCCAGCGGCCGGCCAGCAGCCCGGGCATCATGCCTGAGTACCAGGCGTCAGGCTCCGGCGTGACCAGCAGACTGCCGGCGGGGGCGCGGTAGCCCTGCTTTATCCAGTCGCGCAAGGTGACCAGATGCGCATGGCCGGCACCGACCATAATCAGTGGCGCGGCCATCATTCAGGCCTTCTGGCTGGCGGGTTGTGGAAAGAGGTTGAGCGGTTCATAGCCCTCGGTGATAGGTACGCATTGAAGTGACTGATCAGTTTATTTCGAAATCGACTTTCGCTGTGCGAACCTGATAGTCTCAAACAGCTGATAATTTTAACTACAAAAAATGGAGCATAGCGTGGACGAGAATAATAGCTATCCGTCGCCCAAGCGGGCTTGGCTGACTGTCGGTATTCTGCTGATTGCCTATGTTCTGTCTTTTGTCGACAGACAGATTCTGAACCTGCTGGTGGAGCCGATTCGCCGCGACCTGCAGATCAGTGACACCGAGATGAGCCTGTTGATGGGGTTGTCGTTCGCGATCTTTTACACCGTCGCCGGGATTCCGCTGGGCCGGATCGCCGACTCCAAGAGCCGTCGCGGCCTGATTGCCGGGGGCGTTGCGGTATGGAGTCTGATGACCGCTTTCTGCGGCCTGGCGCAGCAGTACTGGCATTTTATTATCGGCCGCATTGGTGTGGGTGCCGGTGAGGCGGCACTGTCGCCGGCGGCCTATTCATTGATCGCAGACAGCTTTGCACCCAACCGTCGGGCCACCGCGATCAGCGTGTACGCGATGGGCATTTATCTGGGGGCCGGTGCCGCGTTTCTGCTGGGCGGTATCGTTGTTACCTGGGCAAATGCGCGTGGTGCCATGGTGTTGCCGGTCTTTGGTGAGGTGCGCCCCTGGCAGTTGATCTTCCTGGTGCTGGGCGCGGCTGGCCTGATGTTCTGCCTGGTGCTGCTGGCGATCAAGGAGCCGACGCGCAAAGGTATTGGTGCAGGTGTTGCCGTGCCGCTCAAAGATGTCGCGAAATACCTGGTGGGCATCCGCAAGGCGGTGCTGTGTCACAACTTCGGCTTTGCCTGCCTGTCGTTTGCGTCTTATGGGGCGTCGGCGTGGATTCCGACCTTCTTCATCCGCAACCACGGGCTGACAGCGGGTGAAGTGGGCATTTATTACGGCTCGCTGGTGATGGTGGCCGGCTCGCTGGGGATCGTATTTGGCGGGCGCCTGGCGGATTATCTGGCGCATCGTGGCTGTCTGGATGCCAACATGCGGGTCGGCCTGCTGTCGGCTATCCTGACCCTGCTGTGCAACGTGGTGTACCTGGTCGACAACATGCCGCTGCTGTGGACCATCATGTTCTTTAACGTCTTTACCGTGGCAATGCCCTTTGGCGTTGCTCCGGCGGCCATTCAGGAGATCATGCCCAACGCCATGCGCGGACAGGCATCGGCGATCTACCTGTTCACCATCACCCTGATTGGCCTGGGTATCGGCCCGACCGCCGTTGCCCTGTTTACCGACTATGTGTTCCAGGACGACATGGCGGTGCGGTATTCCATATTCATCGTTGCCAGCGTGATAACCGTGGGCTCTATCATCCTTCTCGCCATGGGCCTCAAACCCTACCGAGAGGCACGGGACACGCTGACACGCTGGGGTGAACAGCAGGGCCAGCCGGGCTGAGGACAACCTTGGCTGCAGGCTGATGACTTGAATTACAACAGGAGCAAAACACATGACAGACGCAGTTATCGTATCTACGGCCCGTACCGGCCTGGGTAAATCCTATCGCGGCGCACTGAACAACACCCACAGTGTTGACATGGCCGGCTTCGTCATCGAAGAAGCGGTCAAGCGCGCAGGTATCGACCCGGCGCTGGTTGAAGACGTGATCCTCGGCGCAACCTTCCACGAAGGTGCCCAGGGCAAGAACATGGCGCGTCTGGCTGCTATCCGTGGCGGTCTGCCGGTTACCACCGCGGGCATGTCGCTGAACCGTTTCTGCAGCTCCGGCCTGCAGTCCATCGCCATCGCTGCTCAGCGCGTTGTTAGCGAAAAGATTCCGGCTATCGTTGCCGGTGGCGTTGAGTCCATCAGCCTGTGCCAGAACGACAAGATCAACATGTTCCACGGCACCAACGAGTGGATCATGAAGAACAAGCCGGAGCTGTACCTGTCCATGATCGAAACCGCCGACATCGTAGCCCAGCGCTACAACGTCAGCCGTGAAGCGCAGGACGAGTACTCCCTGCTGAGCCAGCAGCGCGTTGCTGCCGGTCAGCAGAGCGGCAAGTTCGCCGACGAAATCGTTCCGTTCAAGACCATCATGAAGGTCCAGAACAAGGAAACCGGCGAAGTATCCGATCAGGAAGTGGTGCTGGATCGCGACGAGTGCAACCGTCCGAGCACCACTCTGGAAGCACTGTCCGCCCTGCAGGCGGTGCGTGGTCCGGGTAACTTCGTGACCGCGGGCAACGCCAGTCAGCTGTCTGACGGCGCATCCGTTTGCACCGTGATGAACAGCAAGGTGGCCGAGCAGCTGAACGTTGAGCCGATGGGTATCTTCCGTGGCTTTGCCGTTGCCGGTTGCGAGCCCGACGAAATGGGCATCGGTCCGGTCTTCGCCATCCCGCGTCTGCTGGAGCGTAACGGCCTGAAGATGGACGACATCGGCCTGTGGGAACTGAACGAAGCCTTTGCTTCCCAGGTTGTCTACTGCCGTGACAAGCTGGGCATCCCGGCCGAGAACCTGAACGTCAACGGCGGCTCCATCGCCATCGGCCACCCCTACGGTGTAACCGGTTCCCGTCTGACTGGTCACGCGCTGATCGAAGGCAAGCGCCGCGGCGTCAAGTACGTGGTTGTCACCATGTGCATCGGCGGTGGCCAGGGCGCAGCCGGTCTGTTCGAGATCGTCTGATCCCTGCCGCAAGCTGCAAGCCGTAAGCTGCAAGCAAACCCGGGCCATGCTCGGGTTTCGCTTTTCGGGCTTGGCTTGTTGCTTGAGGCTTGGCGCTTGTAGCTAGAAATTCCAGAGGAATTTTCCGTGTCCCAAAAAATCATCAATACCGACGATCTCGCGTTTCTGCTCTATGAAATGCTGGATATCGAGCGTTTTACCCAATTTCCGCGTTACGAAGACCACAGCCGCGATACCTTTGACGCTGCCATCGAGCTGGCGCTGAAGGTCGCGAGCGAAACCTTCGCACCGCACAACCGCCTGTGCGATGAAGACGAGCCGCGCTTCGAGAACGGCAAGGTCGTGATTCGTCCGGAAGTCTCCGAGGCGCTGGCCGTGCTGCGTGATACCGGCCTGATGGCTGCCTCGCAGGATTACGAGCGTGGCGGCATGCAGCTGCCGGCAGCCGTTGCCCAGACCTGTATCGGCCTGATCAAGGGCGCCAACGTCAGCACCCAGGCCTACGCCGGTCTGACCATCGCCGCCTGCAACCTGATCATGGCCCACGGCACCGACGAGCAGAAACAGCGTTACGCCGAGCCGATGATGGCCGGCCGCTTCTTCGGCACCATGTGCCTGACCGAGCCGCACGCCGGCTCCTCGCTGGGCGACATCAAGTCCCGCGCGATTCCGCAGGACGACGGCACCTACCGCATCAGTGGCAACAAGATCTTTATCTCCGCCGGTGACCACGAGCTGAGCGAGAACATCGTGCACCTGGTGCTGGCCAAGCTGCCCGATGCACCGCCCGGCGCCAAGGGCATCTCGCTGTTTATCGTGCCCAAGTTCCTGGTCAACGACGACGGCAGCCTCGGCGAGCGCAACGACGTTCAGCTGGCGGGTCTGATTCACAAGATGGGTTACCGCGGCACTACCTCCACCATGCTCAACTTCGGTGAGAAGGGCGGGGCGGTCGGCTATCTGGTCGGCGAGCCGCACAATGGTCTGGCCGGTATGTTCCACATGATGAACGAGGCGCGCATCGGCGTGGGTCTGGGTTCGGTCATGCTGGGTTACACCGGTTACCTGCACGCGCTGGAATACGCCCGCGAGCGTACTCAGGGTCGTGGTCTGGCCGAGCGTGATCCGGCAACCCCGATGATTCCGCTGGTTCAGCACGCCGACATTCGTCGCCTGCTGCTGGCGCAGAAAGCCTTCGTTGAGGGTGGTCTGTCGCTGTGCCTGTTCTCCTCGACCCTGGTTGACGAGAAGAAGCACGCACCGGATGCGGCCGCGCGCGAAGAAGCTGCTGGTTTGCTCGACCTGCTCACACCGATCGTCAAATCCTGGCCGTCGCAATTCTGCCTGGAAGCCAACAGCCTGGCGATTCAGGTGCACGGTGGCTACGGCTACACCCGCGAATACCCGGTCGAGCAGTTCTACCGCGACAATCGCCTGAACCCGATCCACGAAGGTACCCACGGTATTCAGGGGCAGGATCTGCTGGGCCGCAAGGTGAGTATGGCCGGTGGTCGTTTCTACCAAAGCCTGCTGACCCGCATCCGCGCCACGCTGGCCGAGTGCGCCAACGTCGCCGAGCTGAAAGCCAACGCCGAGCTGCTGAGCACCGCGCTCAACACCGTCGAAGGCATCACCGATGCGCTGCAGGCGATGAAGAAGAGCGACCCGGATCGCGCCCTCGCCAACGCCTACCTGTACATGGAGTGCTTCGGTCATCTGGTTGTCGGCTGGCTCTGGCTGCGCCAGGCCCAGGCTGCCCTGCGTGGCCTGCAGAACGGCGGCGAGCGCCCGGCGAGCTTCTACCAGGGCAAGCTCAACGCCTGCGACTACTTCCTGCGCTACGAACTGCCCAAGCCGCTGGCGCTGGCAGAGGTGCTGCGCAGTGCTGATCGCACCACGCTGGACATGCCGCTGGATTGTTTCTGATCCCGCAGGTGTGACGAAAAGCCGGGCCTGGTGCCCGGTTTTTTTGTGGGCGCAGGAGCACCTTTCCAGTTTAAGTCAGCATTAAAGTGCTGATTTTAGTGGTTTTACGCATTTTATAAGACTTATATTGCTGGTTTTCTGGTTATGGCATAGTCTTTCAGCATCTTATTTCCGATTGTGGTTGCCGTAATGTACCCAGCCCTGACGATACAAACCCATGCCAACGGCCAATGGCACGATGCCTTGGAATTGAGCCTGTCTAATCCGGGTTCTGTTGCGGATGCACGCATGACCGCCTCCTACAAAACTACCTATTTGGGAGAATTTGTTGAGACGATCGATAGCATCTTTGAATATGCCGTTAGCGTTAACTTGCCTGTCAGCTGGAGTCCGGTGGACAGCAAAGGCTTCCCTGCGTTTGTTTACGACATCATTCCGGCTGGCCACGCTAGAAGGTCTTTGCTCAAGCGTTTTCATGATGAAAAGCCCGACGGCGTCGATACTGATTGGTTTCTACTTGGTCGGTGTACGCCCTCGGCTATCGGAAACCTGAGGGTAAAGGAGTCTGCTGAGGCATTGGAGGATACGGGCGCTGAGGCCTTTGCTCGTCAGCATATTGTTGAGCGTACCAACGACTTTCTCGAGTATGCCTACGAAGCGGGCGCAGCGTTGGGCGGGGCGACCGGAGCGCAGGGTGAAGCGCCCAAGTTATTGCTGGCAGAGAGCCGTGACGGCCAGTTTTACGCCGACGCGATGCTGGATGACAGACTCGTGCAGGCACATTGGCTGGTCAAGTTTGCGCGCAACAATGTGACAGAGAACGACAAGAATATTCTTCGCGCCGAATACCATTACTACAAAGCCCTAGCAGATCTGGGTTTGAACACCGTCCCTACGGCCGGTCTTAGCTTGGAAGAGGCGGACAAGCCGAGCCTCTGGATGCCGCGTTTTGACCGCGTTGTGCAGGGTGAGGGCGTAGAGCGCATCGCGGTGGAATCGGTCTACTCGTTGTTGGGCAACACCGAACCGGGTTCCAGACTAAAGCACGAGGCTGTGCTGGCGCGGCTGATTGAGCTTTGGTGTATCAGTGGGCAAGAGGCTGAGGTGCCGGATCTGATCTTTGAGTACATCCGCCGTGACTTGCTTAACCGGATATTGGGCAACAGCGACAACCACGGTCGCAATATCGCGGTATTTCGTCACAGCGAAAGATTTGAGCTGGCTCCCATCTATGACCTGGCGCCAATGATCCTGGACGCAGAGGGCGTAACCCGGGCGACAAAATGGGAGGCCGAAAGCAAAGGCGCTCCTGACTGGCGTAAAAGCTGCGCCTGCTTCCAGCAATGGTATGCCCCCGAGGACCTTTATCAGCGTGTACGTGACGCAGCTAAGGAGTTCAAAGCGCTACCTGACTTACTCGTAAACATGCCGCTGGATATCCGCCAGAACGCAGCGTTGCCAGTGAATGATCTGGACAAGCATCTGCGGCAATGGGAGCTGATATGAATACCTCGACGGGAGAGCAGCGCAAGCAACTGATTGAAGAAATCATGCAGCAGCACGCTGATGGCGTCATTACCCTTGGGGTAGCGATCCGCAGGCTGCGCCTGGAGATTACAGGTTTTGATCAGGAAACTTTCGCCAAGATGTGCGGCATGTCTACTCGAGCCTTGTACCAGTTGGAAACAGATAAGGGTAATCCGACCCTCGGCACCCTAGACTCTGTCCTGCGCAAATTTGGTCTGCGTTTGGGCCTGATGAAAGCGGCAGCGCCCGGACAGACCAGCATGGCATTGATGCGGCAACCGCATCTGGCAGAGCCACCCCCCAACCACAAAGCAAGCGACAAAGCTTCTGGGGTTGTCACCCGGGGTAGCAAACCCAATCGAGCGACGCGCGGCAAGCCATCAACAGGCAGGGGGCGGTAGGGCAGAGCAAGCAGCAGGCCTGTCCACGCCAGTTGTGCATGCATGTTTGTTGCCAGGCACTGACTAGGCTGCTGCTGCCGGGTTATTCTTGCGCGATGTACAGCCTTGCCCATGCCGTCACCAGTTCGCTGGAAATCCGCAAAAGCCGTTTCCTTGCCTGCGTTGAGCCCATCGCCGACCGTGCTGCAGCGCAGGCGCGGGTAGATGCCCTGCGTGCCGAACACCCCGGCTGCGCGCATGTGTGCTGGGCGCTATTGGCGGGTGGTCATAGCGCCGCAGTGGACGACGGCGAGCCGTCAGGAACGGCCGGGCGCCCCATGCTGGACGTATTGCGCCATCAGCAGCTCGACGGCGTGCTGGCAACGGTGGTGCGCTACTTCGGCGGCGTAAAGCTTGGCGCCGGCGGGCTGGTGCGCGCCTACACCGATGCTGTCGCCCAGGCGCTGCTGCAAGCCGAGAAGATTGAACACATCCCCAGCCAGACGCTGAACTGCGAACTGGCCTACGCCCACGAAGGCGTCGCCCGTAAGCTGATCGCCGAGATGGGAGGCGAGTTATTGGCGGTTACGCATGGTCAAACTGTGAAACTGGAGGTACGCCTGCCCTTGACTGCCGTCGAGAGTTTGCAGGAACAGCTGTTATCTATCACCCGAGGCGAGTTGGATTGGGCGGTAGTTGCTCCATCTGGTGGTTGATCCATCATCAGAAAGATTATGTCGTTCAGGCCGACTGGGAGTGCGTAGCCTTTGCGGCTAAGGCTATCGTTAATCAGGCCTGACCCGGTGCGTAGAGTGTGTGAGGGGGCTGTGTGTGTCAGCCCCGTTTTCGGTCTGAATCATCCGGCCTTAGCCAGACGCGCTGTTGAGACGATCTGCTCTGCCAAGTATTCGGCATCTCTTGCTATGCCGCTGAAGCGTCCAGACCCCCAAGTGTGCAGCCAGGGTAGGCCGAGGAAATACAGGCCGGGCTGGGCGGTGACGCCGCGGTGGTGTACCGGGTGGCCATGGCCGTCGAATACGCTGGCCTCCACGTAGCGAAAATCAGGCGCGAAGCCGATGCACCAGATAATGCTGGTGATACCTGCGGTTCTCAGGTCCAGCTGCTCCCGCTCTGCCTCTGGCTTCCAGACCGGCTGGTAGTGCTTGCCGGAGGGCGCGTCGATTGCATTTTCCTCGATGTAGTTGTCGATGCTGCGATTGATGCGTTCGTACACCGCATCGGCCGCTTCCAGTTTGCTGGCCAAGTCGGGCGCGAACTGCAGGTTGCTGCCCTCCAGCCCAGTCAGCAAACCAAACAGCTCCATGCCTTCGGTAGCGAAACGGCGCAGGTCGATATCGCGCCCGCCGTCGCGACCTGTCAGGTAATGGTTGGTGTTGTCGCGTACACCCTCACGCAGCGGATGCTTGTCTACGCTGATGTCGTAGTACTTCATTTCGTCTAGCCAATCGACCACATCTCTGCCCCGGTAGAAGCGGGCGCAGCGCGGCGCATCGCCGACGGCCAGGAACACCTTGCGACCGGCAAGGTGCAGGTCTTCAGCTATTTGTGCACCTGATTGCCCCGACCCCACCACCAGCACGTTGCCTTCGGGTAGCAGATCCGCGTTGCGGTACTGTTCGGAGTGGATCTGTTTAATCTCCGTCGGCACGCGCTCGGCCAGACGCGGGATGATCGGTACCTGATAGCCACCCGAAGCAACGATCACCTGATCGGCTGTGAACTCGCCATCGCTGGTCCTCACCAGATAACCACCCTGGGCGCGTGGCTTGACCTGTTGCACGGTGACCCCGGTTCGGCAGGGCGCGTTGACCATCTCGATAAAACCATCAAGGTAGGCAATGATTTCGTCTTTTTTCATAAAGCCGTGCGGGTCGTCGCCTGCGTACGGATAGCCAGGCAGCTGGCATTGCCAGTTGGGAGTCACCAGGCAGAAAGCATCCCAGCGTTGGGTCCGCCAGGCGTTGGTGAGGGCGCTCTTTTCCAGCAGCAGATGGTCAACACCCTGTTGCTGCAGGTAGTAGCTGGCCGACAGGCCAGCCTGACCGCCACCAATGATGATGACGCTGTGGTGTGGGGTTTTGTTTGCTGAAGTCATGTTGGGATCCTGTGAATTGGGGTTTGGCTCAGAGCGTTTGCGTGAAGCAGACGTGCACTTCACCTTGGCTGAATGATCTGGACGCGTGGCGCAGCTGGCTGAGCGTGTCCATCGCCGCGCTGCAATAGAAGCCCTTGAGCTCGCGCACGCGCTCGGATGCCGCATCCAGCGCAGTTTCGGCTCGTTGCAGGAACTCCTCCATTGGGTAGTAGGTGTTGTGCTCAAGGTGCTGATGAATCACCGTTGAAGGTGAGTAGGCAACGGTCTCCTGGCCATCAGGCCAGCGAACTGTGAAGGTGACGGCGGGCATATCAGGGCTCCTGTGTTGGATAGGTAAAACCGGTAAAAGGTGTGCTGGCCAGATCCCAGAAGGTCGAAACATGATCGGCCTGGCATACATCCAGTCGGGCGCTGGCATTGATGCTGCCGATGCGCGCACAGCTAATACCCTCTGCGGTAAAAGCGACCTGTACCGAGTCCCAGTCTTCGGCGTTCAGACTGAGCAGAAAGCCGAAGCTGGGAAACGCCTGCAGCCAGCGCAGCAGGTCGCCGTCAGCCGGACGGGGTAGCTGATCAAGATCGATCTCTGCGCCGCAGCCGGTTGGTTCCAGGAGCATCAGCAGCGTACCGAGCAGGCCAGCATTGCTGATGTCCTTGGCCGCTTGCAGCAGGCCCGCTTCAGCCAGTGTTGGTAGCACCTCCAGCTTGCGGCGCAGGAGTTCGGCAGGCACCTGCTCGAAGGCTTTCCAGTAGGGCGTATCGGCATGCCATTGGCCATTCAGGTCGACCGCCAGTGCCAGAACCTGTCCGGGTGCTACATGCAATGTGGATAACAGGTGGGTAGCCATGCCGGTAATGGCTACGGCCAGCGCGGCTGGGTTGCCGGTTGCCTGGCTGGTATGACCGCCGGCCAGTATCAGGCCGTAAGCCCGGCAGGCATCGCGAATACCAGCAAGGACCTGGTCTGCGCAGGCGGGGTCGTGATGCCAGTAAGCGTTGACCACGGCGGTGGCGCGTCCGCCCATGGCGGCGATATCGCTGACATTGGCCATCACCGCCGACCAGCCAGCGAACCAGGGGGCCTGCTCGACAAAGCGCGGAATCATTCCTTCAATTGCCAGCAACTGGTAGTGGTCGCCGCAGCGGATGGCGGCGGTATCATCCCCCGGCAGGGCGTAGAGAGTATCCCGATCCTGTTGCCGGGATTGTCTCAGCGCCGTGGCCGGCCCCTGAATGGAAGCCTTCGAGTGCATGGCCGGGGTGTCGCGCAGTGCATCGAGCAGGGCATCCAGGCTGTGCTTGGCGGGGATCAGCAGCGGCTTACCCATGGCGGCGCGCTCGCAGAGGCAGTAGCGAGATTTCTCGCGGCATGAAAGGGTAGTGCTGCAATTCAACCTGCATTACCGCATGCGGTTGGCCATGCAGTTCGATGTGCTCAAGCGTGCGCCAATGCAGGCGCTGAAAATAGTCTTCATTGGACTGCTGAACGGTGGCTAGGAAGCGCTCACAGCCGATGTCCCGGGCGCGCGATACCGCCTCGTTGATCAAGGCTGTGCCAATCATGCTGTGGCGTCGGTAGTCAGCGGCGACAGAGAGCCGGCCGCCATACCAGAGACCCGGTTGTGACTGGTAGATGCGCACGGCGCCGACTACGGCGTTGGGCATGCCGCACTGGCAAGCCAATGCGACGATGGGGATGGCCTGAAAGTCGTGCTCGTCCTTGTCCTGATGCAGTAATTGCTGCTCCTCGGAAAACACGCGGCGGCGCAGCGCAAAGTATTCGGCTTTTTCCCAAGCCTCACTGGCAGGCTTGACCAGTACATCGTCGGCGCGAAAATCCGGGAAGCTGTCGTCGGTCAATGCAAAGAGATGCTCGGCCATGCGCGAATCCTCACTCGTGTCGTTTCAGTGCCGAGCACGCGCCACACTTGGCGCAGCCGGCCTTGGTGTCATCTGAATGCAAGCCGTGACGCTGCAGGCTTGCGCCAATCTGCGGGTATAAGCGCTGCATCATGGCGTTGTCGGGTTTCGGATGGCTGGCCAGGGGCGTGCCGTCAATCGGTACGAACGGCACCACGAAGGGATACACGCCCATGGCCGCGAGTAACTCGCTCATCTCGACGATGGCCTCTTCCGAATCACCTAGCCCGGCTAGGATGTAGGTGCTCACCTGGCCACGGCCAAACACCTCGACGGCAGCCTTGAAGGCAGAGAAGTAGCGCGTGAGCGGAACCTCGGCCTTGCCCGGCATGATTCGTGCGCGCACCGGGTCGCTTACCGCTTCCAGGTGCATTCCCAGCGATACCACGCCGCTGTCCTTCAGGCGCTGGAACCAGCGGTCGTCATCCGGCGGCTCGCATTGGGCCTGAATCGGCAGGTCGACCGCTGCGGTCACGGCGGCCGCCGACTCACAGAGGATGGCTGCGCCGCGATCGGAGGTTTGCGGGGTGCCGGTGGTCATCACCATATGTTTGACCCCGTCCAGCTCAACGGCGGCTTTGGCGACTTCAGCCAGTTGCGCCGGGCGTTTTCGGGCGATGGTTCTGTCGTTTTTTAGCGACTGGTTGATGGCGCAGAACTGGCAGGCGCTGGCGGCGTCGTTCATGCGGATGCAGTGCTGCAAGATGGTGGTCGCCAGTACATCCTTGCTGTGCAGGGTGGCGATCTTCCAGTACGGCGTGCCATCGGCAGTGGACAGCGCATAGAAGTTGGGCACACCGGGGATGCTGACCTGGCCGACCACGCGGCCATCGCGCAGGATCTCTGCCTCGCCGCCGTTGGCTGATGGCCGGGCCAGATAGGGGGAATCCAGCGAAGCTCGATTGAGAATCGGGATCATCGAGGTGTGTTCGCCGACGCTCAGCGCCTTGTGATCCGACGGCCCGGCACCACCTTGACGCGACAGCCCGGTGGCGTCCTGCCAGCGCACGCCGTGGCACTGCAGCTCACTGAGCAGATCGGTCACGATCAGCTGATTGGAGGCAAGTTCAGAGGCTTGCATAGTCAGCCTCCTCAGTCATGATCGAGCTGCTGTTCTGGGTGTCGGCATCGCGCTCGTGCAGGTGTGGGGCGGGCCGCCGGTCGATCAGCAGGCTGAGCAACTCAGGACGGCTGTAGTGCCCAACCGAATCCATCATGCGTTTGCGCTTGTCGATCAGTGTCAGGTCCAGATCAGCGATAATGGCACCTTCTCCGCTGCGCAGCGGCTCACCGAGCAATTTGCCTTCGGGACTAACAATGGCGCTGAAGCAGCCATGACTGATCTGCGCAACATCACAGCTGGTGTCGGCAACGATCTGTTGCTGCTGCTCTGGGTCCAGCCAGGCAGTGGCGTTGACCACAAAACAGCCGGATTCCAGCGCGTGGTGGCGTATCGTCACTTCCATCTGCTCGGCGAAAATGGGGCCGACCAGCGAGCCGGGAAACATCGCGGCATGAATCTGTTCGCCATCGGCCATCAGGGCATAACGCGCCAGTGGGTTGTAATGCTCCCAGCAGGCCAGTGAGCCGATACGACCAACCTGGCTGTCTACTGCCCGCAGCCCTGAGCCGTCGCCTTGGCCCCAGATCATCCGCTCATGGTAGGTAGGGGTTATCTTGCGCCGATGTTGCAGCAGGGTGCCGTCGGCATCGAACAGCAATTGGGTGTTATAGATGGTGCCGCCGTCACGTTCATTGACGCCGATACTCACCACCATGCCTGCGCGGCGGCAGGCTTCACCGATCGCTGCCGTGGTTGCCGAAGGCACCACGACGGATTCGTCAAGCAGCTTTAGGTGCTCCTTGCCCATCTTGAAGGGCGGCTGCACATAGGAAAAATAGGGGTAGTAGGGCACTACTGTCTCGGGAAAGACCGCAAACTGAACCCCTTGTTGGCCCAGCTCGGCGATGGTCCGGCAGACCTTGTCCACGGTGCCGTCACGGCTGTAGAGCACAGGGCTGAGCTGGACGGCAGCGGCTTTGATGATTGTCATACCGGATCCTCCAGTGGAAAACGGAAACAATGAAGCTCCCTCCCGATGGCGGGAGGGATTGGGTTCAGGCGGTCCAGGTATCGATGATCAATGCGCCTTCGCGACGCATCAGCAGGCGCAGGTCCATAACGTCCAATGGGTTGATCGGACGGATACCTTCGATCAGGGCTTTTTCGGTCTGGCCATACAGGGCTTGCAAGGCAAAGCGGCAGGCATAGACTTCGCCGCCTTCCTCCATGAATGCCTTGATCTGGCTATTAACCGCCAGATGCCCCGGGAAGGCCTCGGCACCCAGAGTCGGGAAGCCGCGTTGCACACCCAGCTGCACGCCAGGGCCATACAAAAGGACTTTGGTTTCGAAGCCTTTGCGCAACAAGCGCTTGGCCTGCAGCATATTGACCAGGCCGATGGAGCCTTCAAAGGCAATGGTGTGGAAGGTCAACAAGGCTTTTTCGCCGGGCTCGGCTTTGACGTCCTCAAAAACTTTTTCTTCGTAATTGACGAGAAAGTCACCGTCTTTGTAGTGGGGCGTTTCGACTGTAGGCATTCTGATTCTCCAGTTGGGTTAACGACGCAGTGAATGACTGCGGTTAATCTGACTAGAGCAACGGCTGTGCCAGAGCTGCATATTGTTTTGCAAGTCTTTGACTTAAAAGGAGTTATTGATCTGACACTGTTTTTAATGGCGAAACTGAGCCTGTTGCTGGCCTACGACATGTCGTATAACTACGAAATCGCGTAGCAATAACCACGAAAGGTCGTAGCCATGAGTTTGGAAGATGTCGATTATTTATCCGGCTGGTCTGGCATGGCCTATCCGTCGCGGCATCTGGTGTTTGAGCATTGCAATGCAGGCATCGTGCAGTTTGATCCTGTAGGTAACTGCTTTGTCGACATCAATATTGCCGCCTGCAAGTTGCTGGGCTATCCACGACATGAAATTCTCGAGCTAACCGTTACCAAGCTGTTTGGCCATGCACTGCCAGAGCTTATTGTCTTCACCCAAGCAGTACTGGAAGAAGGCACGGGCTGGACCGACTCCCTTACCTGCGCGCGTCGCGACGGTGAGCGGATTGAGCTTGAGATGTCGGCCTCAACACTCAAGCTCAAGGGCGTGGTCTACCTGATACTGGTTCTGCGCGAGCGGGATGAAGAACGTTACCGCCAGAACCAGGCCAATGTTGAACGTACTATGCGCGGCGGGCTGATCGAGTGGCAGAACATATTGTCGCTGTTTGAGGAGAGCGAACGAGAGAACCAGCTATTGCTGAGCGCGGTGGGTGACGGTATTTACAGTATCGACAGTGAAGGCTTGGCAACCTACGTAAACCCGGCAGCGGCCCGAATGCTTGGTTGGGAAGTCGATCAAATGATCGGCAAGAACATCCATCGAATTCATCACCACAGTCATGCCGATGGCAGCCATTACCCGGTGGAGGATTGCCCCATCTACAAGGCGGTGCATGACGGCCTGGTACATGAAGGGCAGCAGGAAGTGTTCTGGCGCCGTGATGGGAGCATGTTTCCGGTGGAGTTCACCAGTACGCCGGTGATTTCGGGTGGCTCCATCATCGGGTCGGTGGTGGTGTTCCGTGACATTACCGAAAGACAAATGACCCAGCAGCGCCTGCAGAGCGCCATGGACGAGTTGCGTGAACTGAAACAGAGGCTCGAACAACAGAATGCCTACCTGCAGGAAGAGATTCTGATCGAGCATCATTACCGCGAGATCGTCGGGCAAAGCGACCCGATACTGACCATCGTCAAACAGATTGATGTGGTCGGCCCCACCGATGCCAGTGTGCTGATCCACGGCGAATCGGGTACCGGAAAGGAGTTGATCGCTCGCGCCATCCATCAGTCCAGCCGCCGCAGTGACAACCCGCTGATCCGGGTCAACTGTGCTGCCATCCCTGCCGAGTTGTTTGAAAGCGAATTCTTTGGGCACGTCAAAGGTGCGTTTACTGGCGCTATGCGCGACCGTGTTGGCCGCTTTGAGCTGGCCGATGGCGGCACCTTGTTTCTCGACGAAATCGGGGAGATTCCCCTTGAGTTGCAAAGCAAGTTGCTGCGGGTGCTCCAGGAGGGGCAGTTCGAGCGGGTTGGTGAAGAGCGTACACGTAGGGTGGATGTGCGGATCATCACCGCCACCAATCGCGACCTACTGGCCGAGGTGAAGGCCAAGCGCTTCCGCGAAGATCTGTACTTTCGACTCAATGTCTTTCCGATCCTGTCACCCGCATTGCGCGAGCGTCCGGAAGATATCCCGCTGCTGGCCAGTCACTTCGTTAAACAGATCTGCTCGCGCCTTGGCCGACCGCCGGCACGGTTACGCAAGGCCGACGTCGAACGCATGCAAAGCTACAGTTGGCCGGGCAATATCCGCGAGCTGCAGAACATCATCGAGCGCGCATTGATCACCAGCAAGGGGCCGGATTTGCTGATCGATATGCCGGTTGGCCAGTCTGACGCCGTGCGGCCCGCGGAAGCAGGTTCGCCGCAGGTCAGTGGCATTCTTACCGAGGAGCAACTGCGCGCGCTGGAAAAAGACAACCTCAACGCCGCATTGGCGGCCTGTGGGGGCAAGATCTTTGGTGCGGATGGCACTGCAGCGCTGCTGGGCATCAAGCCAACCACCCTAGCATCGCGGCTGAAGCGCTTTGGTATCGCCACCTAGAGAGCTGGGCGGCACCTCGGCGTCAGCAGTCCATCTTGAACAAGACGCTCTCAGTGCAAGCCCGGTATGGCATGTAATGCTGTTCACTTAAGCTGAGAAATCCAAGGCCATCGGATTACCCGCTACCGCGCGCTGTAGCAGGGACCTTGCGGACACGGCATGCCGTGTCCCTACTACGGAGCTGTGGTTATGGCATTCGTAGGGACGCGACACGTCGCGTCCGCGAGGCTCCGGGAGATGCAACATGCCCAAGCCTTTCCCTGCAGCGGTAGTGTTCGCACGAGCACGACATGCCGTATCCGTCCAGCAGAACGCCTCCCTCAAGGCCGGTACAGCTCATGAAAAAGTCTAACTGAACAGCATTACGGTATGGCATGGGCTTTTTTATTCGCGCCTTGGGTTCTCTTGATGGCCCGTTCCGGCCGATTCTGTTGAAAAAGTCCCGTGGAAATTTTCGGTCAAGAAACATGGCGCTCTACGTTGAAATCTGTCCAACTTTTACGTCGTAGCAGTTCTGGATTTTGCGTAGCGGCGCCGAAATTGGTTGCGTTTTGAGCAATCTAGATCGGTCGCTATTGTAGGCCGACTTTTTCAACAGGATCGGCCGAATGCAGGCATTCAGTACTCAATTAACTAGCCCTTCAGCGCACTTTCCTGAACGTAAGGTTGTACCTCATCAGGCCTGTTGCTGGATGACTGGCCTTTTTACCCAGCGGCGCAACGCCGTGGAAAAACAGCCGACTTATTCCTCCCCAGACCACCACATCGCCGTGCTCGAGCAGCCAACGGCTGGTTGGGTCGCTGCGGTTGGGGCCGCCAAACAGAAAGGTGATGGGCGCGCCGAGGGAGATGGAGACGATGGGCGCGCTGAGGTCCTGCTCGTCCTTGTCCTGATGCAGGCCCATGCGCGCGCCGGTGGTGTAGCGGTTGATCAGGCAGGCTTCCGGCTCAAAATGGGCAAAGCCTGCGCTGCGGGCAGCGCGTTCGGCCAGCTCGCTAAACAGTGTGGGCATGGCGGGCCAGGGCAGGTTGCTTTGTGGGTCTTGCGGGCTGTAGCGGTAGCCGTGCCGATCCGTGACCCAGCCGTAGGCGCCGCAGCTGCTCATGGCCGCGGACATGGTGTAGCCGCCCGGGGTGACCTGATGGCGAAAGGGCGCTTGCGTCGCGATCTGCTCGATGGCGGCGAGCAGGGCGTCGGCATCTCTCAGAGCAAAGCCTTTCAGCAGCCAGGCATCAGACCCGATCTGCTCCGGTGTCTGCGCGTCAGGCGCGCCCAGGTCAAGCAGGCCTTGCATCGCTGGCTTTCGAGTTGTGTTGGTGTTCCAGCTGCAGTAACTGCTTTTTGCGCTCTACGCCCCAGCGATAACCGGAGATGCCGCCATCGCTGCGCAGCACGCGGTGGCAGGGGACGGCCATAGCTAACGGGTTGGCGGCGCAGGCGCTGGCAACGGCGCGAACGGCACGGGGTTTGTCGAGGCGTTTGGCCAGTTCGCTGTAGGTGATGGTGTCGCCGCTGCGGACCTTGCTTAGCGCCTGCCAGACGCTGCGCTGAAAAGCGGTGCCGTGGGGGGCGGCCGTTTTTCTCAGCGGGAACTCGCCCTTGGGTTGGTCAACCCAATCGAGCATCGCCTGCAGACGCTGTTTCTGGCCCTCGTCTGCCCTGACCAGCTTGGCGTCGGGGAAGCGTTGTTGCAGGTCATCGCGCATGGCGTCGTCGTTGTCGCCAAGCAAGATGGCCTGGGTGTGATCGGCGGTTTCGGCCAGCAGCAGGCCGCCAAGGGCGCAGTGGCCGGTGCAGTAGCTGAGGGTGTCTGGGAGTGAAGACATAGCTGGCTCCTGGAGGCTGATTGGCCATGATGCGACAGGAGTTGGGCCGGCTCAAGGGGCTTTCAGTAGCGCCGGATCGCCTGTTATCAGACTAAGGCCGTCACGGGCGGGAGCGGCGCAGGGGGCTGCGCCGTAGCACTGGGCAACGTCCTGGAGGCCTGGTGAAAAGTACAGCACCAGGCGGCAATGCAGCTCACCGGACTCCAGCCGTTGCAATACGGCTTCACCGCAAGGCACTGCGGGCAATGTCGCCCGCAGTGCATCCAGCGTCGGGTCGGCCAGCATTGGATCTCCGACCACCCAACGCGACCAGCCGCTCATCAGAACTTCATGCCCGGCAGGTTGAGCGAGGCGGTGTTGCCGCCGTCTACTGCCAGGGCTTGTCCTGTGACGTAGCTGGCGTCGTCGCTGGCGAGGAAGGCGATGGCGCCGGCGATTTCCTCCGGGCGGCCGTAGCGGCGCAACTCGCAGCGGGTGCCGAGCTTCTCTTCCTTGTTGTTCTCGCGGGCGTATTTGAATACCGGGGCGGTCATGCCGGTTTCGATCAGGCCGGGGCACACGGCGTTGACGCGAATATTGAACTGGCCGAGGTCGCAGGCGGCGGTCATGGTGAAGTTGATCACGCCAGCCTTGGAGGCGCTGTAGGCGTTGCCGCCGGCACCGGAGCGAATGCCGGCAACCGAGGCGGTGTTGACGATGGCGCCGCCGTTCTGCTCGCGCATCTGACGCGAGGCGTACTTGGTAAACAGCATCACGCCAAACAGATTGACGTTGATGATCTTCTGCCAGGTTTCCAGACTCTGATCGGTGGCGATGCTGTAGTCACCACCGGCGATACCGGCGTTGTTGCAGAGCACGTCCAGGCGGCCGTAATGGGCCACGGTGTCGGCGACGCACTGTTCAACGGCGGCTTCATCGCTGACGTCCAGCGCACGGTGCAGCACCTCGGCACCAGCGGGCAGTTCGCTGAGGGTCTGCTCCAGACCCTCGGCGTTGCGGTCAACCAGCATCAGGCGAGCGCCTTCAGCGGCCAGACGCTTGGCAGTGGCACGGCCAATGCCGCTGCCGGCACCGGTGATCAGGGCGGTTCTGTTCTCGAAGCGTTGCATTTCAAACTCCTTTGGGGCGAAAGCGGCAAGCCACAAGCGGCAAGCTGCAAGCAAAGCTGGCGCGGTGTTGACCTGCGCGGGTTGTCTCAAAGTCCAACAGGCGCGTTATAGGCGGTGAAAACAATTGACTGGCCTGTCGCACAGCGCACCCTGTTGCAGCTTGCAGGGGGCGGCCATCCGCCTTGCAGCTGGGTTAATGACTAATACTCGGATCATCCGCTACAGCGGTGTTGTCGCCGTTCTGATCGATACCCAGCTGGTCGGCCATATTGCCGGTGTCGACTTGCCAGCTGCTGGCGATGTCGCGTTCGAAGCGCACCGGGGACAGGGCGATCAGGCCGTCGCGCAGGGCGCCGACGTCGGTCTGGCGGCCGGTGATGCGGTCGGTCTGGCGCTGGAAACCGAGCCAGTAGTAGGGCACGCCGCGGGTGTCTTCCCGGCGTTCGATGTTCACGCCGCCAATGCTGCCGCGTTGCGGGCGGCAGATGGCGATGCCGCGCACATCTTCCGGCGGGCGGGCCGGGAAGTTGATGTTCATCGCGCAGTCTTCCGGCCAGCCGGCGTCCAGCAGTTGGTGAACCAGCTTGGCGCCGTACTGGCGGGAGGTGTCCCAATGCACGTCGTTGCCGGGGATATAGGCCTGGCTCAGGGCGATGGACGGGATGCCCAGCAGGGTGCCGGTCAGCGCGCCGCCGATGGTGCCGGAGTAGGCGACCGAGTCGCTGATGTTGGCGCCGTTGTTGACGCCGGACAGCACCAGATCGGGTTTGACCGGCAGCAGTTCGGCCACGCCGAGCAGGACGCAGTCACTGGGAGTGCCACTGACGCTGAACCGGCGTTCTTCAAACTGGTGAACGCGTAGCGGGTGGTGGACGGAGATGGACATGGACACGCCGCTTTGGTCCAGATCGGGCGAGACGATCCACACTTCCTCGGCGATCTCGTTGGCAATCTCTTCGAGCACTTGCAGGCCCGGGCCGCGCCAGCCGTCGTCGTTGGTCAGCAGTACGCGCTTGACGGGTTTGCTCATTGGCAATCCTCATTGTTGGAAACGGGTGGGGCTTGAATGTGCAACGGGGCAGCTGACGCTGCCCCGCTTGGCCTTACTTCTGGGCAATTTCCCAGCCGCGCTCAGCCAGCAGGCTGGCGCGTTTGCCGACTTCCAGGGCGTCGGCGTTGCTGGCGTTGCCTTGCAGTGCGCGGTGGTAAACACCTTGCACAATGGCGGCCAGACGGAACAGCGAGAAGGCGATGTAGTAGTTCCAGTTCGGCACACCGCTGCGGCCGGTGTATTCACAGTACCAGTCCAGCAGTTGCTGCTCTTCCGGCAGGCCGAGGGATTTCAGGTCGGCGCCGACCATGCCCTTGGCGCCGTCGACGTTGACCGGCATGTGGTACGGCAGACAGCAGTAGGCCAGATCCGACAGCGGGTGGCCGAGGGTTGCCAGCTCCCAGTCGAGGATCGACACGACCTTGGACTCGGTCGGGTGCAGCATCAGGTTGCCGATGCGGAAGTCGCCGTGGGCGATGGTAGTGCTTTCGTCGGCCGGGATGTTCTCCGGCAGCCACTTCATCAGGGCGTCCATCGCCGGCATGTCGTGGGTGCGGCTGGCTTCGAACTGGCCGCCCCAGCGTTTGACCTGACGGGCGATGTAGTTGTCGGGCTTGCCATAGCCTTCCAGGCCGATGGCCTTCCAGTCGGCGTTGTGCATCTTGGCCATGGTTTCGATCATCGACTGGTAGATCGGCATGCGCTCTTCCTGCGCTACCTCGCTCAGCAGCGGCTGGGAGTAGACGCGGCCTTCGACGTAATCCATGACGTAGAACGCGGTGCCGATGATCTCGGGGTCTTCACACAGCAGGCGTGCGGTCGGTACCGGCACGTCGGTCTTGCCCAGGGCGTTGATGACCTGGAACTCGCGCT
The DNA here is from genome assembly GCF_002307495.1 of Pseudomonas abyssi. GTDB lineage: Bacteria > Pseudomonadota > Gammaproteobacteria > Pseudomonadales > Pseudomonadaceae > Halopseudomonas > Halopseudomonas abyssi. Next base: position 424,604 of record NZ_NTMR01000003.1, read on the forward strand.
CGACCATGTGGGCCGAGGGCAGCAGTTTTCCCGGCGGCTTCTTGCGCAGTACGTAACGCTTGCCGGCGATTTCCAGCAGGAATGTCGGGTTGGACTGGCCACCCTGGAACTGCTGAACCTTGATGCCCTGGTTGGCTCCCGGAAGGTAGTCCTGCAGGTAGTTGGCGAGCTTTGCCTCGTCGAACTTGTGGGCAGGCAATACGTCAATCAGGGTCGCTCCGCTCATCTTTGAAGATCCTGTTGTTGATGGGTCAAGTCGGCAAAAATAACACGCCAGGGCGAGCCCTGGCGCGTTGAACAGCGAGGTGAATCAGACGTTATCAGGCAATGGTATCGCCGCCATCGGCGACGATGGTCTGCCCGGTAACGTACGCCGAGGCGCTGGAGGCCAGAAACAGCGCGACCCCGGCGATATCCACCGGCTCGCCTACGCGGCGCAGCGGCAGCTTCTCTTCCACCTTGCGCAGGCGGTCCGGATCTTCCAGCAGGGCCTGGGCAAAATCGGTACGGATCAGGCCAGGGGCGATGCTGTTGACGCGGATACCCTGCGGGCCCCACTCCAGCGACAGGTTGCGGGCCAGGCCTGCTTCCGCCGCCTTGGACATGCCGTAGACGCCGATATTGGCGCTGGCACGCAGCCCCGCAATGCTCGACAGCAGGACGATGGAACCGCCGCCTTGCTCGACCATGTGCGGGATGACCATGTTGCACAGCCAGAAGGTGCCTTTGACGTTGGTGCCCATGATCTTGTCGAAGGCCTCGTCACTGACTGTGTGGGTCGGGCCATAGACCGGGTTGGTGGCCGCGTTGCAGACCAGTACGTCGATGCGGCCAAAGGCCTCCAGGGTGCGATCAACCAGATTCTGCAGCTGGGCCTTGTCGCCCACATGACAGGCAACCGGCAGAGCGTCGAAGCCCTGACTGCGGAGCTCGTCTGCCACCTGCTGACAGGCGTCAGCCTTGCGGCTGGAAATCACCACCTTGGCGCCGGCCTTGGCGTATTCCTCGGCAATCGACTTACCGATGCCCTTGGTCGAACCGGTGATGATGGCGACTTTACCGGTTAGGTCGAACAATGTGCTCATAAAACCTCGCTTCGCTCGAGCCACAAGCTTCAAGCCTCAAGATAAAACCAGTGCACGGTCAGCTTGAGGCTTGCAGCTTGCGGCCTGACGCTGCCCTTACAGATATTGGCTCATCTCCATCTTCGCAATGGCATTCAGATGCACTTCGTCCGGGCCGTCGGCCAGGCGCAGGGTGCGGGCTTTGGCGTAGGCGGAGGCGAGGAAGGTGTCCTGGCACACGCCCTTGGCGCCGAAGATCTGAATGGCGCGGTCGATCACGTTGCAGGCCATGGTCGGGGCAACGGCCTTGATCATGGCGATCTGCTGACGGGCGACCTTGTTGCCGAATTTGTCCATGCTGCGTGCGGCGTGCAGGGTCAGCAGGCGGGCCTGGTCGATCTCGCAACGGGAGCGGGCGATCATTTCCGGCACGCTGCCCAGCTTGTACATCGGCTTGCCGAAGGCAACGCGCTCGCTGGCGCGGCGGCACATGGCTTCCAGTGCGCGTTCGGCGATGCCGATGCTGCGCATGCAGTGGTGAATGCGGCCCGGGCCAAGGCGACCCTGAGCGATTTCGAAGCCGCGACCTTCACCCAGCAGGATGTTGGAAACCGGGACGCGCACGTTTTTGTATTCGATTTCGGCGTGGCCGTGCGGGGCGTGGTCGTAGCCGAATACGTGCAGGTCGCGAACGATCTTCACACCGGGGGTGTCCAGCGGCACCAGAATCATGCTCTGTTGCAGGTGCCTCGGCGCGTTCGGGTCGGTCTTGCCCATGACGATGGCGATCTTGCAGTGCTCGTTCATCGCTCCGGAGGACCACCACTTGGTGCCGTTGATGACGTACTCGTCACCTTCGCGGCGGATTTCGCACTCGATATTGGTGGCATCGGAGGAGGCGACGTCAGGCTCGGTCATGGAGAAGCAGGAGCGGATCTCGCCCGCCAGCAGCGGCTTGAGCCATTGCTCTTTCTGCTCTTCATTGCCGTAGCGCTCGATGGTTTCCATGTTGCCGGTATCTGGCGCGTTGCAGTTGAAGACTTCACCGGCGAAGGAAACGCGGCCCATGATTTCACACAGATGGGCGTACTCTTCGTTGGTCAGGCCAGCGCCACGCTCGGATTCGGGCAGGAACAGGTTCCACAGACCCTGGTTGCGGGCTTCTGCTTTCAGTTCTTCCAGGATTGCCGGATGGCCCCATTTGTTCTGTTTTACTTGCTCGTAGAACAGAGCTTCATTGGGGTAAATGTGCTCATCCATAAAGCCTTCGAGCTTGTTTTTAAGGTCTTCTACGCGCGGGCTGAGGTCAAACATGGCTAATCCTTCGATTGGTTGCGGACTGCGGCGGGCGGCGCCTTGTGAGCACTTCGCCGGATAGCGGTGACCATATAGTCATGCCGGGTAAAGGAGAACAATGTGCTACTGCCGGCAATAAGCCTGCATAAGTCGGGTTGATTCTGGTGGGTGGGTATTATTCGTCAGCGCGAGACGCGGCCGGTGCGCAAGGCGCGGGCCAGAGCTGGTGGCAGGCGCGGCAGGTCGGCTGGCTCATCCAGATCCCAGAGCGGCTCACCCTCCCACAGGCTGAGCCCGGCGCGGTGCAGACGCTGGCGGGTGTCGGCCATGACCTTGGCGTGGCTCCACTGCATCTGCTCAAAGGGCGCAGGGTGTGGCTGGCGCTGGCCAATCAGTACGTAACCGCCGTCGTCGCTGGGGATAATGGCGGTGTCGTGGCTTTGCAGGGCAGCAGCGGCCCGGGCGATGGCTTGAGTGTCTAATGCCGGGCAGTCGCTGCCGATCAGCAGTGCACCACCGGGAAAGTCTGCCATGGCGCTCATCATGCGCTCACCCAGGTCACCCTCTACTTGCCGGCGCACCGGCAAGCCGTGTTCGGCGGCCAATGCTCTCAGCTCGGGGTGAGCGGGCTGATCCACATACAAAAATCGCTCTGACGGCCAGTCAGCCGTCTGCTGCAGGCAGTGCTCCAGCAGCCGCTGATATAACGAACACGCGCCCTCTGCACCCAGCGCCGGAATCAACCGAGTCTTCACCTTGCCGGGCACCGGGGCTTTGGCAAAGATCAGAAGAGGGCGTCGGCTGGGCATAGGGTCACTGGCAATCATGGGCTCTAGTGGGTTGTTTACAAGAAGCTAGAAGCTGGAAGCTTAAAGTAGTGTGGCGGGGCGCAGGTATACGAAATGCTACTGTGGTCAGTTGCCTTGCGCCGATGCCTGCTCCATTGCACCATGCTTGGCTTCCAGCTTCCAGCTTCCAGCTTCCAGCTTCCAGCTTCCAGCTTCCAGCTTCCAGCTTCCAGCTAGTAGCGCCGCGCGAGTTCCTCCACCGGCGCGCCGCGCCAGTAGCGCCAGCGCAGCCACCACATGAGCCCGATGGTGCGCAGGGTGCCGTTCTGCTGCCAGCGCCTGCTGGAGGTGGTCAGCCGCTCGTGCAGGCACAGCGGTCTGCCGTGGCGTCTTAGGCGCTTGCTCAGTTCGATGTCTTCCATCAGCGGTATTGGCGCGTAGCCACCGACTTGCTCGAACAGTGCGCGGCGCACAAAGATCGCCTGGTCCCCGGTGCATACACCGGTCAGACGCGAGCGCCAGTTCATCATCCAGGCGACTACGCGCAACATGGGCGATGAGGGAGACAGGCGCACGTCGAATCGCCCCCATTGGCTTGCTGCGTCCGCCGCTGGCAGCAGCTCAAGAAAGTTGGTTGGCAGTTGCGTGTCGGCATGCAGAAACAGCAGCCATTCGCCCTGCGCAATGGCGGCTCCTGCATTCATCTGGGTGGCCCGGCCCGGCGCAGACTGGATCAGTTGATCCACCAGCGGCGCAGCGAGGGCGACGGTATCGTCGCTGCTGCCGCCATCGACCAGAATGAGTTCCAGCTCGCCGCGCAGCGGTTGCAGCGGCGTAAGGGCATCGACGATGCCGGCAGCTTCGTTGCGCACCGGCATGATGATCGACAGCTTCAACCGCGCCTCCAGGCGTGAAAGCGGGCGACCCACTGCAGCAGGCGTTCCGGCTGATGGGCACGTTTCCATTGGCCGGCGGCGTACTTGTTGGCTTCGCTCAGGGTCGGGTAGCTGTGCACGGTGCCGAGGATCTTGTTCAGGCCGAGGTTGTGCTTCATCGCCAGCACGTATTCGGCGATCAGCTCACCGGCGTGGGCGCCGACGATGGTGACGCCGAGAATGCGGTCGCGGCCGGGCTCGGTCAGCACCTTGACGAAGCCTTCGGCGGCTTCGTCGGCGATGGCGCGATCCAGGTCGTCGATGCCGTAGCGGGTCACCTCGTATTCCACCCCTTGCGCCTGCGCTTCGGTTTCCGACAGCCCCACGCGGGCGACCTCCGGGTCGGTAAAGGTGCAGTGCGGCAGTACTCGGTAATCCACTTTGAAGCGGCGGAAGCTGCCGAACAGCGCGTTGACGGCGGCGTACCAGGCCTGATGCGATGCTGCGTGGGTAAACTGGTACGGGCCGGTGACATCCCCCACGGCAAAAACGTTGGGGAAGCGGGTGGCGAGATACTCGTTGGTATCCAGGGTGCCGTTGTCGCGCACCGCGAGGTTCAGCGTTTCGATGCCGTAGCCGCTGGTGTTGGCGACCCGGCCGAGGGCGACCAGCACGCAGTCAAACTCGATTTCTACTGACTGGTCGCTGTCCTGCGAGCGGCAGAGAACGGTCGGTGTGCCGTTGCGCAGTTCAAAGCGCTCGGCCTGATGGTTCAGGCGCAGATCGACCCCTGCGCTGCCGAGACTGACCGTCACCAGTTCGCTGGCGTCGGCGTCTTCACGGGGCAGCAGGCGGTTGCCGCGCTCAATCTGGATGACCTGTGAGCCGAGCTGCTGGAAGGCCAGTGCCAGCTCGCAGCCGATCGGGCCGCCGCCGAGTACCAGCAGTCGGCGCGGTTGCTCGCGCAGGTTCCAGACGGTGTCCGAGGTGACCATCGGTACGCTGTCGAGCCCCGGCAGGTCCGGTACGAGGGGACGTGCACCGGCCGCGATGATGATATTGCGCGTGCTGATGCTGCGCCCGTTTACCTCGACGTGCCAGGGTGAGGCGATGCGCGCCTCACCGGTGATCACGTCGACGCCGAGGTCGGTATAGCGCTCGACCGAGTCGTGCGGCTCGATCTGCTTGATTACCCGCTGGACGCGTTCCATCACCGCGGCAAAGTCGACGGTTGCCTCGGCGTGGCTGTAGCCCAGCGCGGGCGCCTTGCGGACTTCTGCGGCCAGTTTGGCCGAGCGAATCAACGCCTTGGACGGCACGCAGCCGGTGTTGAGGCAATCGCCGCCCATGGCGTGTTTCTCGATCAGGCTGACGTCGGCCTTGACCGCTGCGGCAATGTAGGCGCTGACCAGTCCGCCGCTGCCAGCACCAATTACCACCAGATTGCGGTCGAACTGTTTGGGCTTTTGCCAGCCTTTGTAGACCCGGCGCGCCTTGATCACGTCCAGCAGGCGTCGGGCGATCAACGGGAACAGGCCCAGCAGCACGAAGGCGCCGAGCAGCCCCGGCGAGAGGATGCCGGCCAGTGAGTCCAGCTGGCCCAGTTCTCGGCCGGCGTTCACGTAAACCAGGGTGCCGGGCAACATGCCGAGCTGGCTGACCCACCAGAAGGTGCGGGCGGGCAGGCGGGTGAGGCCCATCGCCAGATTGATCAGAAAGAACGGAAACGCTGGCACCAGCCGCAGGGCAAACAGGTAGAACGCGCCTTCGCGGTCGATGCCCTGATTGATGCGTTCCAGTCGTGAGCCAAAGCGCTGCTGAACCCAATCCTGCAGCAGAAAGCGGCTGATCAGCATCGCCAATGTTGCGCCGGCGGTGGAAGCAAAGGACACCAGCAGCAGACCCCAGCCAAGGCCAAACAGGGCGCCGCCGATCAGGGACAGCAGCGCGGCGCCGGGCAGCGACAGCGCCGTCACCAGCACATAGAGCCCTACATACAGGGCGCTGGCGAGAATTGGCTGGTTGGTTACCTGCTGGTCAAGGACCTGCTGCTGTGCTTTCAGCGCGTCCAGACTCAGGTGCTGCTGCAGACCCGAGGCAAAGAAGCCTGCGACCAGCGCCGCGACCACGGCGAGCAGCAACAGACGACGCAGGTTCATGACAGCATCTCCAGCGCACAGAGCGTGTTGGCGAGGGTAAAGCCCTTGATGCAGGCCTGTTCGGGCGTCATGTCGGTTCCTTGGTTGATGCGCTGCCAATACGACAGCGCTGCGGGTGAGTCGTCAGGCCACTGGCGTTTGAACTCAGCGGCAAAGGCGTGCTGGTCATAGGTGACGGGCAACGCTTCGATGATCAACGGGCCGACTTGCGCGCGGTAGATTGCGGCGGCGGAAGCAGTGCGCGCGATGCGGGTGATCAGCCCATAGCGGCCGTTGTTGAAGTTGGGCATGCCAGCGGCACCGTTGTTGATCACCGCCCACTCGCCGTTGCTCAGCGCGGCCGGGCTGCAGGTGTGGCTGCAGGCCAGCACACGGATGCGGTTTTCTGCGAACCATTGGTCCAGTTGCTGCTGGCGTTCGGGGCTTTGCAGTCGGGCATGATCGCACTGCCAGCCGGCCAGTGACTGCTCATCGCCGTGGGTGATGGCGATGCGCTCGCCGGCGACCTCGACAACTAGCGAGGCTGGACGGCGACCGAGTTGCTCGGCCATGCCGGGCAGGCCGCCTACGGTCTGTTGCAGCTGCTGGTGAATGCGGTTGGAACGCTCGACCGTGACGGCGTCGGTCTGCTCCGGATAGGCGCAGCCGCAACCAAAGTCGTCGCCCGCGCGGGCCAGTTCGGTTTCTACATTGCCGCGCAGCGGGTAGTGACGTTGCAGGCGTTGCTCGATGTTGCTGAACACCGCCGGGTCGCGGTCGAACCAGTGGGCGTCACCGTTGAACACGGCTGTTGCGCCGGGTTCGCCAGCGACGCGCCGCTCGATGGCGTCCAGCGCCTGACGGTTGCCGTACAGTCCGCCGACGATATACAGCACATCACACTGCAGGGTGGCAGGCGTGCTGAAGGCGTCAGCAGGCAGGCGATAGTCTGCCGGGCAACTGCGGCCCTTGCTCATGCGGCTCTCCGGGTCAGCATGCCGGGCAACAGGTAGCCGGCGGTACACAGAATCAGCCCGTACAGGTTGGTGCCGAGCAGCAGCGCGTAGCGACCGTCACCAATAGCCCAGCTCTGCGGAATCCAGCCGAGGGTGAGGGCAACGCCCAGCCCGATGCCGGTCCAGAAACTCAGGTGAAAGCCGAGACGGGTGGGCCGCACGAAGCCGTGCAACAGGAACACCGGGGCCAACCCGATGACCATGGTGCCGCTGATGGTGGTGGCCTTGAGAATGTCGGTGCCAGCGAGCATCGGCAGATTGCCGAGCAGGGCGAACACCAGCATGGTCGCCATGCCGACACCAATCGCCTTCTGGCCCAGATCCCGCTGCAGCAGGGCGGGCAACTCGCGGCCGCTGAGGCGGGCGAGGCTGGAGAAGGTCGAGTCCAGGGTGGAGCCGGCGGCGGAAATCATTACCAGCGTCATCACGATCAGCGCGCCAACGCCGAGACTTTTCGCCAACGCCGCGGGTACGTTGCCGCCAGCCTCGATACCGCCGAGGGTAGCGTGCACGCCGATCAGGCTGAAGGCCAGAATGGCAACGAAGCCCAGCACGCCAGCCAGGGTGAAGGCGCGCAGCATGGATTTCTCTTCACTGATGAAGCCGCGGTCGGTCAGCACCGGGTCGTGAAAGGGGTAGCTTAGCAGCTGCAGGCAGGCGACCAGAAACAGATCCACACCGGCGTTGAGCGCCCAGTGGCTGGTGCTGGTCAGTTCGGCGGTGCTGTGATTCGGTAATACCAACCCCAGCACCCAAACCAGTGCGATGACGAAGATCGCGGCTTGCGCCGCGTCGGTCAGGATTGAGCTGCGCAGCCCGCCGCGCAGGCTGTAGGCCAGCGTCACAGCGGTAAACAGCAGTGCTGCGCCGATAAACGCCGGGCTGCCGCTGTCGCCGTAGTAGCCGCCGACTACGGCGGTGTTGCTCCAGACCTCGTTGAACAGGCGAATCAGAATCGCCGCCGAGAACGCCAGCGCGGCGCCGCGGCCGTAGTTGCTGGTCAGAAAGCTGACCAGGCTGGTTGCCTGAAAACGTCGGCGCAGGCGGTAGATCACCAGCCCGCAGAGCGGGATAGACAGCCAGTAGGTGGCGTAGGCCAGGCCGCCGACCAGACCAAACTCGGCACCGAGATTGGCGGCATTGGTGACCGACTTGGCGAAGATCCAACTGATGAAGATGCTGGTGGTCAGCAGCAGTGGCGAGGCCTGGCGACCCTGGCTGTCTTCGCCATTGAAAAAGCCGCCAATGGTTACAGTGCGCGGCGAGAGCCAGTACATCAGCGCGCCGTAGGCCAGCAGGAAACCCCAAAAAAAGACGCCGGTCATCATGGTGTGTATGGTCCTTCCCTGTTCAGTTAAGCGTACCGCCGCAGCTGGAGCCTTGGCCTGCAGTGCAGGCGAAGCAATGATCCCGCGTGGCAATAGGGTGTTGGTTCAGCGGCTGCTCGAGCAGCTCGCGCAGGTGCGGGCGGTCGGACGCGAGGATGGGCATGGGCAGGTCGAGCATCTGGTTGAAGTCGCAGTCGTAAAGGTAGCCGCGCCAGTCGACGCTGACGGTGCCCCGGCACATCACGCCGGCGAGGTTGTCTGCACTGAAGTTGTCGCGCAGCAGCTGCATGTAGTTGTCAAACTGCCCACGGCTGACCAGGGTGCTGCCAAAACGCGCAATCGGCTGATTGGTGATGGTGTGCAGGTGGTTGAACTGGATGCCGAAGTCTTCCTGCAGGTGCTGCTTATAGTCCGCTTCCAGCGCCTGCTGCGGTGGCGGCAGGCTCGGGCCCTGAGGGTTGTAGACCAGATTCAGCTCAAGGTTGCTGTCAGGCTGCCCGTAGCCCAGCGCATTAAGTTTGCGCAGGCCTTCGATGCTGCGCTCGAAGACGCCGTCGCCGCGCTGGCTGTCGACATTGTCGCGCGAATAGCAGGGCAGGGAGGCTGATACGGCTACCTGCTCGGCGGCGAGAAAGTTCGCCAGGTCCTCATGGCGCGGCTCGGAGAGAATGGTCAGGTTGCAGCGGTCGATGACCTTGAGACCTGCTGCTCTGGCGCGCCTGACCAGCGTGCGGAATTGCGGGTGCATTTCCGGTGCGCCGCCGGTCAGGTCCAGCGTGTCGACCGGGTGGGCGTCAATGACGTCGCACAGCAGCTCGACCAGTTCGGGCGACATGCTCTCGGTGCGGGTTGGGCCGGCGTTGACATGACAATGCAGGCAACGTTGGTTGCAGCGGTAGGTGAGGTTGACCTGCAACGTGTCCAGCGCGCCACGGCGTAGCGGCGGAAAGTCCAGGGTGTTGAGCAGGGGCAGGGTGTCGCGCACGGTATCTCCTCGTTTGTCGTGTAACAGACCCCGGTAAAGCGCATCTGTTACATAACTGAACCAAGCCAGCTGATTTCAGTCTGGTAGTTTCAGGACTAGAACGCACGCCTTCATAGAGAGAAAACCATGCGAAAACTAGCTTATGCCCTGCTGCTCTGCGCGGCTACCGTTCAGGCGCAAGAGCCCGCAGCGGTTACCCCGCCCCAGCTCGACGAGGCTCAGGTGGCCGCTATTCGCGCCGCCGTGGGCAACAGCGGTCGCACCATCACCAATGTCACCCGCGACGCTTACCGCAATCCCGAGCAGACGCTGACCTTCTTTGGCGTGACGCCCGAGCAGACGGTGGTGGAAGTCTGGCCAGGCGGTGGCTGGTATACCGAGGTGCTGGCGCCGCTGTTGCGCGACCAGGGCACACTGATTGCCGCGCACTTTGATCCGGATAGCGAGGTCGGCTTTTTCAAGCGCTCGCGCGCGCAGTTTGAGGAAAAGCTGGCAGAGCACCCGGAGCGTTACGATCAGGTGCAACTGACGACGCTCAACTATGACGTCGACACACCGATCACCGAGCCTGGTACGGCCGACCGGGTGCTGACCTTCCGCAATGTGCACAACTGGCTGGCGGCGGGTGACGGCAAGGCTGAGGTGATGTTCGACAAGTTTTATGCAGCGCTCAAGCCGGGCGGCATGCTAGGCGTGGTCGAGCACCGGGCCAAGGCGGGCACCTCGCTGGAGCAGATGATCGACTCGGGGTATGTCACGGAGGAGAAGGTGCGCGAGCTGGCCAGCAACGCCGGCTTTGAATTGCTATCGGTCAGCCCGGCCAACCAGAATCCGCGCGACACCACCGAGCATCCGGAGGGCGTCTGGACGCTGCCACCCACGCTGCGTCTGGGTGATGAGCAACGTGCGCACTATCTGGCCATTGGTGAAAGTGACCGGATGACGCTGTTGTTTATCAAGCCAGAGCAGCAGTAAGTCTGCTAACGATCTGAAGGAGGCCTCTGTCTTCTTCAGATCGCTCGTTTATATCCTTTCTTGCTCTCTGCGTAGGCCGCACTAGTCCCCTTTGCTGCGACTCAGCTCGCGCCGATACGCCGTCGGGCTCATATTGGTCCAGCGGCGGAAGGCGCGGGTGAAGCTGCTCGGGTCTAGAAAGCCCAGCTCGTAGGCAATGCTGGTCAGGGACATCTGGCCGTCCACAATCAGCCTTATTGCGGCTTCCCGTCGCACTTCATCGGCCAGCTGTTCGTAGCTGGTCCCTTCCTGGCTCAACTTGCGGCGCAGGTGGCGCGGACTGATGTTCAGCGGCTCCGCTACCCGTTCGGCGCTGATATCACCTGACCCCAACAGCAGATGAATGCGGCGCCTGACCTGCTCGGTCAGGGCGTGGCTGGGCAGGGCAGCCTGCATGGTTTCAAGCGCGGCGACCAGTTTGGGCAGGATAAAGGGGCTGGCGCTTGGCAGGGGGTGCCTGACCAAGGCTTGATCCAACACCAGCGTGTGTGGTCCGCCAAAGACGACCTCATTTCGGTGGAACAGCTGGCGGGCGATGTGTTCATCGGCGCAGCCCGGTATCTGCAGCTGCTGCAACAAGCCCTGGCTGCCGACGTCCAGGCGGTTGAAGAAGCGGCTGAGGTAGCCCAGCACGGCATCGGTGTGCTGGTAGTGCGGATTACCCACCGGCTGCAGCGTGAGGTGCAATTTGCCCTCGGCCGCGCGGGAGACCAGCTTCAGTTGAGTGCTGAAAATACTGAAAAAGCGTTCCAGCAGGGCGACGGCATCTTCCATGCGGGGGCTGGCTGCTGCAGCCAGCGCCAGTGCTGCATAGGCCGTGGGCGCAAATACCCGGTGAATGCGCAGGCCAAACAGGGGGTCTTCGGAGATGCGTACAGCCTCGTCCCAGGCGTGGGAGCACAGGCGCTGATCGATAAAACAGGGGGCGCTGCTTTGGCTGTCCAGCAGGTGCGATAGATGCGCAGAGCTGGCGAGGGTCAGCTCGTACTGGCGCAGGGCCTGCTCGATGGTGGTGACCCAGAAGGCGCTTTCACGGACGTGAGCAAAGGAATCTGAGCTGGAGTTTTCGAGCATCGACTGCATCCTGCCTGACCATTGTTGTGACAAAAGTGAAATTTGTCTTTTATAGCCGCGCAGTATAACGAGAATCTGGCATTGCAAAAGCCCGGTACAGGGTTCCGCACTGCAGAATTATGTTGCAATCATTGTATTGGCTTTGTAACCGGTGACCGCTCGGGTCGGGTGTACGTTGGGGGTGAGTCCGACGGGAATGCCTGCGCAGCGCGCACCTTTTGGGTGCGCTCTTGATATCCTGCCAGTTGGCTCTAGACCGCTATTTTTGTGCTCTATGGGGCGAGAGATGGCATTTTTAGGGCGATATTGTGAAGCGCTCCCCAGTCTGTACTTATAGTGTCAATTCATTTGCTGAATGTCCTTTCGGGGTAAATATGTTGGCCGGATCGGACAAGTTATCGATGCTGGCCTCATGACAGACTGCCATGGTCTTGAACGCGCACCCTTCGCGCGAGTTCATGTCACCCAAACGGAGCAGCACAATGACAAAAAAAATGCATGGCTGGTCTCTTGCCGCATTGCCTCTGGCGATTGGCATGGCCACTTTCTCTGGCGCTGCAAACGCAGTCGCTTTCAATATCGGTGAAGTCGAAGCTCAGCTGGATTCTCAGTTGTCCGTAGGCGTCAGCATGTCCACCCAAGGTGCCGACAAGCGCTTTATTTCTGTGAACAACGGCGGTGAAGCGGCCGCTCGTACATCCGATGACGGTCGTCAGAACTATGACGCTGGCGATGTCTTCTCCAAGATTTTCCGTGGTGTGCACGACCTGGAGCTGCGTTACGGTGATTCCGGCGCCTTCTTCCGTGGCAAGTACTGGTACGACTTTGAAACCAAAGACGGCAGTCAGCGCTTCTATGATATTGATGATTCCAGCCGTGATCCGCTGCAAAAGGCTTCCGGTGTAGCGCTGCTGGACGCTTTCGTCTATCACAACTACTTCATCGGCAACAATCCGGGTAACGTCCGTCTTGGTCGTCAGGTTGTCAGCTGGGGTGAGTCTACCTTTATCCAGAACTCCATCAACTCCATCAACCCGATTGACGTGGCCGCTCTGCGCCGCCCGGGTGCCGAGCTGAAGGAGGGTCTGCTGCCGGTCGAGATGTTGTACCTCTCTCAGGGCCTGACTGAAAACCTGAGCATGGAAGCCTTCTACCAGCTCAAGTGGGCGCCGACTGTTCTGGATAACTGCGGTACTTTCTTTGGTTCCGATACCTTGGCCAAAGGCTGTAATGATCGCTTGGTCTTCAATGGCACTGATTTCCCTCAGGGTCAGCAACCGAACTTTACCTACATCGCTCGTAGCGAAAAAGATCGCGAAGCGAAAGACGAGGGGCAGTTTGGTGTGGCATTCCGTTGGTTCGTTCCGGAGCTGAATGATTCGGAATTTGGCTTCTACGCCATGAACTATCACAGCCGAACCCCCATTTACTCCAACATCGCTGGTGACCTGGCTGGTCCGTTCAACAACGGCATTCCGACTCCTGGCTTGGACGGTACACTGGGTGGTGCGGGTTACTTCTTTGAATACCCTGAAGATATTCGCCTGTACGGTGTGAGTTTCCAGACCAGTGTTGCTGGCGCGTCGGTTGGCGGTGAAATCAGCTATCGCCCGAACATGCCGATGCAGATCAACACCGGCGACATGAGCCGTACCGCTCTGCAGCTGGGTGCCGATAACACGCACCGCGATTATGCCGATGTTGCCCCGGGCACCTACATTCCGGGTTATCAGCGTAAGGAATTCTGGCAAGCGCAGGTCAGCGTAATTCAGTTCTTCGATCGAGTGCTTGGCGCGAGCCGTTTGTCACTGGTTGGTGAAGCTGGCGTTAACTACATCTCCGGTCTGGGTGATGTGAAGTTTGGTCGTGACTCTCTGTTTGGTCAGAGCCCGTTCGTTGACGGCGATACCGGCCTCGGTGCCTTGCCGGCTGGACAGTGTTCCTCCAACGAGGGTACTGCTGCACCGGGTCGATCCCCGAATGCGGCAAGCTGGTGTGAGAACGATGGTTTCTACACCTCCTGGTCCTCTGGTTACCGCATCCGCGCGTCGCTGGATTACAGCAACGTCATCGCCGGTATCAACCTGAGCCCGAACCTGTCCTGGTCGCACGACGTTGAAGGTTACGGCCCCAACTTCACCGAAGACGCCAAGGCGATCAGTGTTGGTCTGAACGCTGACTACGGCAACAAGTACAACGCCTCCATCAGCTACACCGACTTCTTCGACGGCAAGTACAACACCGCCGTTGACCGCGACTTCGCTTCCGTCAGCTTCAGCGTAAGCTTCTAAGACTGACCACAGGAGAACAACAATATGCGTATGCAAACAACTCTCATCGGCGCCGGTGGTCTGGCGTTCAGCCTGCTTGCAACAGGCGTCATGGCTCAGAGCCTGACCCAGGCTGAAATCGATTCTCTGGGTACCACTCTGACGCCCATCGGCGCACAGAAAGAAGGCAACGCGGCTGGCACCATTCCGGAGTGGACTGGCGGCCTGCCGACTGACGCGGGTCAGTCGCTGCCGAACAACTTCCTGGAAAGCCCCTACAAGGACGATCAGCCCGAGTTCGTGATTACTGCTCAGAACTATCAGCAGTACAAGGACAACCTGACGCCTGGTCAGGTCGCGCTGTTCGAGCGCTATCCTGAGACTTTCCGCATGCCGATCTACAAGACCCAGCGTTCTGTTGGCTTCCCGCAGTCGGTCTATGATCAGGTCAAGGCAACGGCCGGTCAGGCCAAGCTGGTCAATGGCGGTGATGGTATTTCCAACTTCGCCCATGGCTCGTTTGCCTTCCCGATTCCGAAGTCGGGTGCCGAGGTGGTCTGGAACCACAACACCCGCTACCGCCTGAACGTGCACCGCTGGTACATGCAGGCCATGCCGCAAACCAACGGCTCGTTCACTCTGATCAAGATGGAAGAAGAGGTCGGTTACCCGGAGCAGATGTCTGACGTGGACGCATCGACCATGCCGAACACGCTGCTGTTCTTCAAGCAGCGTGTGAACGCACCGGCGCGTCTGGCAGGTAACGTACTGCTGGTACACGACAGCCTGGATCAGCTGAAAGAGCCGCGCATGGCGTGGGTATACAACGCCGGTCAGCGCCGCGTACGTCGTGCTCCGCAGGTTGCCTACGATGGCCCGGGTACCGCGTCTGACGGTATGCGTACGTCTGACAACTTCTCCATGTACAACGGTGCGCCGGACCGTTACGACTGGACGCTGGTTGGCAAGAAGGAAATCTACATCCCGTACAACAGCGGCAAGCTGACCGAGCCTGGCGTTCAGTATGATGACGTACTGCAAGCCGGCCACATCAACCCGGAGTTCACGCGCTTCGAGCTGCACCGCGTCTGGGAAGTGCAGGGTAACGTCAAGGATGGTCAACGCCACATCTACGCACAGCGTAACTTCTTTGTGGACGAAGACTCCTGGATGATCTCGCTGGCGGACCACTACGATGGTCGCGGCACTCTGTGGCGTGTAGGTGAAGGCCACCTTGGCTTCAACTACCAGCAGAAGATCCCGGGCTACTCCATCGAAACCCTGTATGACCTGCTGGCCGGCCGCTACATCGCACTGGGTATGTACAGCGAAGAAAACTCTGCGCCGCAGTATGACTTCGACCCCAGCTACAGCCAGTTCACCCCGGCCGCGCTGCGTGCCTCGGGCGTTCGCTGAGTTAGGCTGATAGCAGGAACGCAGGGCGTCGTAAGGCGCTCTGTCGGCAAGACCCCAAAACCCCGCTCGAGGGATCGAGCGGGGTTTTGTTTTGTTGGTTGCTCGCGGTCAACCGGTTTGCGCTTGCCTGCGCCGCAGGCAGCTAACCTCGGTTGATCTATTGCGCGGCATGCGACGCTGCGCCTGATGATTACAGTACCTGCTTCCTTGGCCAGCCTCAGCTGACCAGATTCCCGCTGACCCTCTCGATCACCTGCATAACCTGTTGGCGCGAGGGTATATCGCGGATTGACTTTGGCCTTTTTTATCGCCAGTGCACCCACCGGCAGCTCTGAGGGCTACTGGGGTAGGCGATGTATCGGTGAAGGGGGGGCGTGCGCCAGGTACTGTGCCGAGACCGGTACACAATTTGAGGCACCTGATGGTGCCTCTTCTTTACCTTGGTTAGACGCCGGGAACCGCTGGTTGCTTCTGCTGGCTGCGGAAGCTGGTCGGGCTCATGCCGGTCCAACGGCGGAACGCACGGGTAAAACTGCTGGGGTCCAGAAAGCCCAATTCAAAGGCGATACGCCCCAGGTTCAGTTTGCCCTCGCGAATCAGCCGCATGGCCAGCTCCATGCGCACCTCATCCAGCAGCTTTTCATAGGTGGTTTGCACTTCGCTAAGCTTGCGGCGCAAGTGACGCGGGCTCATGTTGAAC
Source organism: Pseudomonas abyssi (assembly GCF_002307495.1). Classification (GTDB taxonomy): domain Bacteria; phylum Pseudomonadota; class Gammaproteobacteria; order Pseudomonadales; family Pseudomonadaceae; genus Halopseudomonas; species Halopseudomonas abyssi. The sequence continues at coordinate 440,568 of NZ_NTMR01000003.1, forward strand.
GGGGTGGCAACCAGCTCTTCGGATACTTCGCGCTCGGAAACCAGCACTCTGATTCGCTGTTTGACCTGCTCGGCAAAATCCACATTGGGCAGCTCGCTGAGCATGTCTTCCAGGGAGCTGTCGAGGCGCTTGCGCAAAAAAGCATCGGCGTTGGGGAGCGCCGTGCGCAGCAGTTGCCGGGTAATGCGGAAAGACAGGCGCTTGGCGCCGAGGCGCACGCGGTTGCCCAGCAAGGTTTCACATTGGTCCCGGTTGCGATCGTGCTCGCCGGTCAGGCGCGCTTCGAGCATCAGCGAGGCCCTGCCGATGCCCAAGGCTTCCCAGATCTTGTTGCACTGGCTCATCACCGCTTCCATGTGCTGCGGGTGCGGATTGCCACGTGGTTGAAAATACAGGGTGAGGTATTGGTCATCCTCCACCGAATACAGCTGCACCTGGCTGCTGAACACCGGCATAAAGCGGATCACGCGTTGAATCGCATCGCCCAGGGTTTCGCTGGATGCGGCGGCCAGGGCAAGCAGGGACAGTGTATTGGATTGGTGGTGATGGCCGACGCGCAAGCCGAAGCACTCGTCCTGTGACAGTCGGGCTGCAGCTGTCCAGAGGCGATTGATGTCAGTCTGGCTGATGTGGTTCTGGCTCAGATCCGCCGCCTTGCAGTGCTGGCGCAGATCGCTTGGCAGATCCCGCAGGGATTTGCCGTAGAGTTCCAGCCCCTGGGCAATGCTCTGGGCCCAAAAGCAGCGTTCGTTTACACGCTCTGACGAGAGAGCTTGAATCTGGGGAGTCATGGGCACTGTGGGCCTCGGTTTTATTATTGTTTGTTGACCGCTTAGGACCTAAACAATAAAGCAGCGACAGCCATTGTGCAAAATTTTGCAACGGATAATTGCGCGTGTTGGATCAAGGGTATTCAGAGCATGAATGTCCTGAGCGGACAAAAAACTCGTCCTAATCGGTCAAATAAGGTTCCAATCTCATGACAGACTTGTCCCCGGTGCTAGACGGCTTGCGTCGTCTTGAACCCATGATTCAAATCTAACGGAGCAGCACAATGACAAAAAAAATGCATGCTTGGTCTCTGGCCGCATTGCCGCTGGCAATCGGCTTGGCCAGTTTCTCTGGATCGGCTGGGGCCGTCACTTTCAATATCGGTGAAGTTCAAGGTCAGCTGGACTCGCAGCTCTCTGTTGGCATGAGTGTATCGACCGCTGATGCCGACAAGAGATTTATCCACGTTGATACCGTTCGTAATGGCAAGGACATGGGTGGCCAAGCCGTGGCGCGGACTTCTGACGATGGTCGCCTCAACTATGACAAAGGCGATATCTTTTCCAAGATCTTCCGTGGCGTGCATGATCTGGAGCTGCGGTATGGTGATTCCGGTGCTTTTATTCGTGGCAAGTACTGGTATGACTTTGAAACCAAGGATGGCAGTCAGCGCTTCTACGACATCAGTGATGATGGACGTAATCCTCTGGTGAAATCGTCCGGTGTTGCCCTCCTGGATGCCTTCGTTTATCACAACTATTTCATTGGCAATAATCCGGGTAACGTCCGCTTGGGGCGTCAGGTTGTGAGCTGGGGCGAGTCTACTTTCATCCAGAACTCCATCAACTCAATCAACCCAATTGATGTCGCTGCCTTGCGTCGTCCAGGTGCCGAGTTGAAAGAAGGCCTGCTCCCGGTTGAGATGCTGTACCTCTCTCAAGGTCTGACCGAGAACCTGAGCATGGAAGCTTTCTACCAGCTCAAGTGGGCTCCGTATGCGCTTGACAATTGCGGTACCTTCTTCGGCGCTGATACCTTGGCAGAGGGCTGTGTGGATCGCTTGGTGTATGCCTTGGATGATCGCCCGCAGGGTGAACAGCCCGCTGGAACCTATATCGTGCGTGCTCGCCACAACAAGGAAGCCTCAGATGACGGACAATTTGGCGTCGCTTTTCGCTGGTTCGTACCTGAGCTGAATGATTCTGAGTTTGGCTTCTATGCTATGAATTATCATAGCCGCGCCCCGATTTACTCCAATATTACCGGCGTCACTACAGGCATTGACGGCGCCACCGCTGGTGCGGGCTACTTCTTTGAGTACCCTGAAGACATTCGTCTGTATGGCGTTAGCTTCCAGACTAATGTGGGCGGCGTGTCACTGGGTGGGGAGTTGAGCTATCGCCCGAACATGCCCATGCAGATCAATACCGGCGACATGAGCCGTGCTGCGCTGACGACTGGCGCAGCATTTGAGGACAACACGCACCGCAACCTTGACGGTCTGCCGGCCGGTTCATACCTGCCAGGTTATGATCGCAAGGAGTTCTTCCAGGCCCAGGTAACCGCTATCAAGTTCATCGAGCGCGTAATGGGGGCAAGCCGTCTGTCGCTGGTTGGTGAGGTTGGTGTAAACCACATTGGTGGTTTGGGCGACACCACTAAGTATGGCCGAGATTCTTTGTTCGGCCAGAGCCCTTGGCTGGCATCGGATGCGCCTAACACTGGTGTGCCGGGAACCTGCTCATCTCAGGCAGGTAACACCTCCACCTATCGCAATAGCTGGTGTGAAAACGATGGTTTCTACACAGGCTGGTCTTGGGGATACCGAATCCGCAGCAAGCTGGATTACAGCAACGTAATCGCCGGTATCAACTTGAGCCCCACTTTGGCTTGGTCGCACGATGTTGAGGGCTACGGCCCGAACTTCACCGAAGATGCTAAGTCTGTGAGCATCGGTTTGGACGCGGATTACGCCAACAAGTACAACGCCAGCCTGAGCTATACCAACTTCTTTGATGGCAAGTATAACAACCAGGTCGACCGCGACTTCGCGTCCGTCAGCTTCAGCGTAAGCTTCTGATCTGGCTGACCATAAGGAGAAATAACAATATGCGTATGCAACAAACTCTACTGGGTGTCGGTGGTCTGGCTCTGAGCCTGATGGCATCCTCCGTTATGGCGCAGACCCTGACCCAGGCTGAAATTGATCAGCTGGGCACCAGCCTGACCCCGATTGGGGCAGAAAAGGCCGGTAATGCTGCAGGCACCATTCCCGAGTGGACTGGTGGCCTGTCCCCTAACGCGGGTCAAGCGCTGGGCGACAACTTCTACGAAGATCCCTACGCTGATCAGCAGCCGGAATTCGTAATCACCGCGCAGAACTACCAGCAGTACAAGGACAACCTGACCCCGGGTCAGATTGCGTTGTTCGAGCGCTATCCGGAAACCTTCAAAATGCCGGTCTACAAGACTGAGCGTAGTGTTGGTTACCCGCAGGAAGTCTATGATCAGGTCAAGGCCACTGCTGGTCAGGCCAAGCTGGTCAACGGTGGTGACGGTATCTCCGATTTCTCGCACGGCACCTTTGCCTTCCCGATTCCCAAATCGGGCGCAGAGATCATCTGGAACCACAACACCCGCTATCGCCTGAACGTGCATCGCTGGTACATGCAGGCCATGCCGCAAACCAACGGCTCGTTCACGCTGATCAAGCTGGAAGAGGAAGTCGGTTATCCGCAGCAGATGAGCGATGTTGACGAATCGACCATGCCCAACACCCTGCTGTTCTTCAAGCAGCGCGTAAACGCGCCGGCTCGTCTGGCGGGTAACGTACTGCTGGTACACGACAGCCTGGATCAGCTGAAAGAGCCGCGCATGGCGTGGGTATACAACGCCGGTCAGCGCCGCGTACGTCGCGCTCCGCAGGTTGCCTACGACGGCCCGGGTACCGCGTCTGACGGGATGCGTACTTCTGACAACTTCGCTATGTATAACGGTGCTCCGGACCGTTACAACTGGCAGCTGGTTGGCAAGAAAGAAGTCTACATCCCCTACAACAGCGGCAAGCTGACCCGTCGTGGCACCGAGTACGGCGATGTGCTGCAGGCTGGCCACATCAACCCCGACTTCACCCGTTTCGAACTGCACCGTGTGTGGGAAGTTCAGGGTAACGTCAAGGAAGGTCAACGCCACATCTACGCACAGCGTAACTTCTTTGTGGATGAAGACTCCTGGATGATTGCGCTGGCGGACCACTACGATGGTCGTGGCACGCTCTGGCGTGTAGGTGAAGGCCACATCGGCTTCAACTACGCCAACCAGATCCCGGGCTACTCCATCGAGACCCTGTATGACCTGCTGGCCGGCCGTTACATTGCTCTTGGCATGTACACCGAAGAAGTGTCCGGTCCGGACTTCGACTTCGAGCCGAACTACAATCAGTTCACTCCGGCTGCCCTGCGTGCTTCGGGTATCCGCTAAGTTCTGATGCTGCTTTGATGTTTGGGTTTTAGGGGGTATCTTCGGATACCCCCTTTTTTCGTTATTATCCTGCCTGCTTTCCCTGAGTCCGGCCGGCCAGTCTGCTAAACTGCGTGCTTGTCCCGAGCAGATCAACCGACCGAGTAACTCTTTTGTTCAGTGAACTCCCATTGCACGAGCGCTTGCTGAAAGCGCTTGCCGAACTGTCCTTCCAGCAGCCAACAGAGGTGCAGCAACAGGCCATTCCTGCTGCCATCGAAGGGCGCGATCTTTACGTCATCGCACAAACCGGTAGCGGCAAGACCGCCGCCTATGTGCTGCCCATCCTGCAACGTCTGATGCAGGGCGACAGCAAGCCCCTGGCCCCGCGCGGGCTGATTCTGGTACCGACGCGCGAGCTGGCAAGGCAGGTGCTCAAGGACATTGCCGCTCTGGCGCAGTTCACCTTTCTCAAGGCGGAGCAGGTCACCGGGGGCGAGGACTTCAAGGTGCAGGCCGCGCGGCTGCGCAAGAATCCGGATATTGTGGTTGCCACGCCAGGGCGTGCGCTGGAGCAGTTGACCGCTGGCAATCTGGAGTTGACGGCGGTGCAGACCCTGGTGCTGGATGAAGCCGATCGCATGCTGGACATGGGCTTTTCCGAGGACGTGGGCAAGTTGGCAGAGGCCTGTCCCGAGCAGCGTCAAACCATGCTGTTTTCAGCGACCAAGGGTAACCGCGGTTTGCAACGCATGATTGATACCGTGCTGACCGAGCCGCAGATTCTTGAGCTGAACTCGGTACGTGATGACACCCCAAGCATTACCCAGCAGGTTATCCCGGCGGATGACAATGCGCACAAGGAAGCCATGCTCAAGTGGCTGATGCTGAACCAGGGCGAAGGCAAGACCATTGTCTTTACCAACACTCGGGTAATGGCTGATCGCATCAACGGCGTGCTGCGCGCCCTCGACCTGCGCGTGTATGTGCTGCACGGCGAGAAGGACCAGAAAGACCGCTACATGGCGGTTGAGCGCTTCAAGCAGGGCGCCAACGGCATTCTGGTGGCGACCGATGTTGCTGCCCGTGGTCTGGATATCGTCGAGCTGGATCGGGTGGTCAACTTTGACATGCCGCGCAGCGGCGACGACTACCTGCATCGCGTTGGCCGTACCGGCCGTGCCGGCGCTGAAGGCCTGGCGATCTCGCTGGTCAGTCCGCATGAGTGGAACCTGATGTCGAGCATTGAGCGCTATCTGCGTCGTCAGTTCGAGCGTCGCTTGCTGGCGGAGGTGCCGGGCAGCTTCAAGGGTCCGAAGAAGGTCAAGTCATCGGGCAAGCCGGTGGGGGCCAAAAAGAAGAAAGACGGCAAGAAGGTCGCCAAGCCGAAGAAGCCCAAAGCAGGCAAGCGTCCGTCCCGTCCACCGGTAGGACAGGTGGTGACGTCATCTGACGGTCTGGCGCCGCCCAAACGCCGCTGACGCTGCGCCAGGGGTTGCGCACTCCCTGGCCGATCCGTTAGAGTCGAGTCATCATTCAAAGGTAACCATGCCATGACGCTTCGCACCGCACAGATCAACACCGCCAGCACCCTGCGTGCTGTCGCTGCTGCGCGCGCGTCAATCGGTTGCTTTTATTTTGGGTATTGGTTTAGCCAAAGGCGCGCCTGATACCCCACAGGCGCCCTGAATTGACGGGTCGCCACCAGAGAATCAAGAAACCCCGGTCGGCCTCCCGACCGGGGTTTTTTATTTGGCTTTGATTTTTACTGACTTTGAGGATTGACCATGTACGTACCACGCACTTTTTACCCCCGTTCTTACCGCAGCTGGCGATTTTGCACTGGCACTCTGACCACACGACATTCTCTCGATCGAACACCTGGATAGCGCTGCGGCGGCAAGACCGCCCAGCCAAGGAAGCAAAACATGACCGCCACTGTAACCGCACTTGCCAGCGCAGCGCCGACCACGCAAAGCGCCGCCCGCCGTACCCACACTTTGCCGACGCCAGCCCAGCTGCGCGAGCGCCTGCCCTTGAGCCAGGCTCAGGCTGACGCCATTGAGGCGCACCGCCAGGCTATCCGAGACATTCTTGCTGGCCGGGATGACCGCCTGCTGGTCATTACCGGCCCCTGTTCGCTGCACGACGCCGACGCTGCCGTCGAGTACGCGGAACGTCTGGCTGCGCTGCAGGCCCGCGTGGCTGATCGCTTGCTGCTGGTGATGCGCGCCTACGTCGAGAAGCCGCGTACCACGGTAGGCTGGAAGGGCATGCTCTACGACCCGCAGCTGGACGGTAGCGGCGATATGGCGGCGGGTCTGGCGCTGTCCCGTCGTACCATGTTGGCGATTACTGAACTGGGGCTGCCCATTGCGACCGAGCTGCTGCAGCCGCTGGCGGCCAGCTACCTGGATGACTTGCTGAGCTGGGGCTGTATCGGCGCACGCACCAGTGAGTCGCAGATTCATCGCGAGCTGGTCAGTGGCCTGCACCTGCCTGTCGGCTTCAAGAACGGAACCGACGGCAGTCTGACTGTCGCCTGTGATGCGATGCGCTCGGCACGGCATCCGCACCAGCATTTCGGCGTAGACATGCATGGGCGTCCGGCGCTGATTGAAACCGCCGGCAACCCGGATACCCATATCGTACTGCGCGGTGGTCACAGTGGTCCGAACTACCAGGCCGATGCCGTCGCCAAGGTGCGTGCGGATCTGGAGCGTCTGGGCATGCCGGTCGCAATGGTGGTGGACTGCAGTCACGCCAACAGTGGCAAGGATCCGTTGCGGCAGCCCGAGGTGTTGGCCGACGTTGTGGCCCAGCGGGCAGCGGGCGAGACTGGTCTGCGCGGCGTCATGCTCGAAAGCCACCTGTTTGATGGTTGTCAGGCATTGTCGGGTGAGCTGCGTTACGGCGTATCCATCACGGACGGATGCCTGGGCTGGGAGGCGACCGAGCGCTCGCTGATCGACGCTGCCGACCAGTTGCGCTGCTGATACTCATGTTGCCGCCGCCCAGTTGGTCGGCGGCTCGCCTGTTTCGGCCACCAGTCGGTCAACGTCGGCGGTCACCGCCTCAAGCGTGATGGCCGCCCATCGCTGCTTTCTGTTGCAGGCCGGGTGCTCGCTCGTCGATGCCCAGCGATGACTGTCAGGCGGGCTGTGGAGCGGTGTTTGCCTGATGCAGGAAAAATCCCGTCAGCGAGCACAGCGCGGCGCCACTGAGCAGCAGGCCCAAGGTCAACGCAGGTGGCAGAGCGACGGCGCTGATCAACCCGCTACCGATGGCGGCAATCGTCATCTGGAGAAAGCCCAACAGGGATGACGCCAGTCCCGCCTGTTGAGCGAAAGGTTGCAGGGTGGCCGCGGTGCCCAATGGGTTGATGACGCCCATGCCCGCCAGGAACAGGCAGATTGCCAGGGTGAATTGCGCAAGGCTCTGGCCTTCATGCATGAGCACCTGAAGCACGCCGCCGGACAGGGCGAGCAGGCTGCCGACAATGATGACCTGAGTGGCGCCCCAGCGCTGGGCCAGGCGCGGGGCAAGAATGCCTGCGCTGAACACCACCAGGACCGTCGCGGCGAAGAACAACCCGAGCTGCAGGCTGCTGTATCCCATATCACGCATCATGATGATTGGCGCGGAGGCGAAGAAGGCGTACAGCCCGCCAATGACCGTGCTGACGGCCAGTGCTGGCAGGGCAAAGCGGCGGTCGCTGGCGAGGTGCAGATAGGCCCGCGCGATGTTGGCTGCCGTCATGCTGAACCGTGCCGAAGGTTCGTGGCTCTCTCCCATGAACAAACTGTGGCTGATGATCAGCACGACCCCCGCCAGGGCCACCAGTACAAAGCTGGTGCGCCAGCCAAACTGACTGTCGATCAGGCTGCCGAGCAGGGGAGAGAAGCCGGGCGCGGCAGCCATGGCGACCATGATGAAAGCCAGTGCCTTGGCCAGCAGCGGGCCGTCATACAGGTCACGAGCCACCGCACGCGCCAGGACTGATGCAGCGCACACGCCCGCGGCCTGCGTCACTCTGGCTGCAATCATGGTGTTGAGGTCGCTCGCCCAGGCGCCGAGCAGACTGCCGAGCACAAAGAGGGTCAGGCCACCGAGAATCAGCGGTCGACGACCATAGCGATCAGACAGTGGCCCGACCAGCAATTGTCCCAGGGCAAACACGATGAAGAAGCTGCTGAGCGTCAGTGCCATCTCGTCGGCACTGGCATTCAGCGCCGTGGCCATTGCGGGGAAGGACGGCAGAATGATGGTGGTCGACAGGGTGCCTATGGCGGCCAGGCCGGAGAGCAGCACCAGATTGCCGGTTGAGGTACTCATGCGCGGGCACCGGCTGTTAGGGCGCTGATGAGCAGCGCGCAGCAGCGGTCGATCACTTGCGGGTCGGTGAGGATGCGTCTGTGGCCCAGCCCCTCCAGTTCGACCAGCTCGGCGGCAGACCAGTGTTTGTGCAGGTCTTTCGAGGCGGCGAAGGGTACGACGCGGTCTGCCGGGTCATGCAGAATCAGCCCCGGATGCTGCAAGCCGTGCTTCAGGGCGTCGATGTCTGCAGCGCTGGTCTCGCAGCCGATGTGCTGTTCCACCCAGGCATGAAATTGCTGTTGCTCCTCGGCATCCAATCGGTATCCCAAGGCCTGCAGTTTGACCACCGGTGTGAGCGAGGAGGGGCCGCAGAGGTGGGCGCTGGCCTTGACCTGAAGGCCGTTGGCGAAGGCCATCAACGAGGCGGCCGAGCCAAGCGAGTGGGCGATGATACCGTGGATGGGACCAAGACTCTCTGCCACGGCGGAGAGTGCGCGGCCTGCGTGTACCGGGCTGCTCAGCTCGCCGCCTGAGTCGCCATGGGCCGGGAGGTCAAACAGCGTGACCGCGAAACCGGCGCGTACCAATGGTTCGACATAGCCAGCCAGGTGCGAGCCGCGGCTGTCCCAGCCATGTACCAGCAACACCTGGGGGCCAAGTCCAAAGCGCCACAGGGCGATATCGCCGTCCTCGAAGGGCAGCACGCTGTGCTGAGCCTGAGCCAGCAAACTGCGCTCCAGACTGCTGGCCTGAATACGTTGCGGCACGCTGAAAGCGCGGCAGGCGCTGTCGAGTGCGGATGAAGGGGCGACGCTGGCGTGCTGGCTGGTCATGGCGGTGCTCCAAATTTATATGATGGTGTTAATGTAATTTAAATGTCGCTCATCATTCTAAGGCGGTCAAGGCTTTTTTCAGGAACTCTGCTGTCTGGCCCTGTGTGCGGGCAGCTGGGGGTGTGGGTGTTGCGAGTTAGGCGGAACGGACTAGGGAAGCACTGATTAACGCTGCACGCTTGAGCACTCGTAGAGAGCGTGTGGAATTAATCGGTGCTTCCTAAGTCGGCTGCGGCAAGGTTGGTGATGCCGATCAGCGGCCTTGCTGCAGATCAGCTGGCGGACGTGTCGCCAGCCAGGGCATCAAGGAAACTCTCCAGCACCAGGTGCGGGCGCCGACCTTTGCGTGTCACCGCGGACAGCACCAGATCGTAGTAATAGCGAGCGGGATCAAGCGCGCGCATGCGGCCACTGGTAACCCACTGGGCGGCGTAGTGGTCTGGCAGGTAGCCGATGTAGTGACCGGTCAGCAACAGAAAGGCAATACCCTCGCGGTCGGATGCCGTGGCGGTGCAGCGCAACTGCTGAAACTGCTCCTGCACCTCGGCGGGTACGCGAAAGCTGGGGGAGATGGCATCGTGGCGCTGCAGCTCTTGTCGAGTAAGCTGGCTGTCTTCCAGCTCAAACAGGGGGTGGCCAGCGGCGCAGTACAGTTCGGCGCGTTCGCTGTATAGCGGTTGGTACTCCAGGCCGGAGAGAGCGCCTACCTGTGGAATTACGCCGACATGCAGGCGGCCATCGAGTACGCCCTGTTCAACCTGTCCCGGCGCCGACATGCTGATCTGGATGCGCACGTCCGGGCCGCGTGTTTTCAGACCTGCCAGCGCGTGGGTAACGCGCATGTGGGGCATGGTGACCAGGTTGTCGGTCAGTCCGATGTTGAGTTCACCGCGCAGGTGCTGGTGCAGCCCGTTGACCTCGGTGCGGAAGTTTTCCAGCGCGGAGAACAATTGCAGCGCCGCCTGATACACCTCGCGTCCATCCTCGGTCATGGCAAAGCCGGCGCGGCCACGCTGGCACAGGCGCAAGCCCAGGCGCTGCTCCAGGTCGCTCATTTGTTGGCTAATGGCCGAGCGGCCGATGCCCAGCACGCTTTCAGCCACGGAAAAGCCGCCGCATTCAACCACTGTGCGGAACACGCGCAGCAGGCGCAGATCAATATCTGACAACTGGGCCAGAGGCGTAGAGCGACGGTTTTTCATAGTTTAGTAGTTGCCAAACTGAAGGTATAAAAAGTCATGTTTTATCATAACTTTTGCTGTGGCAACGTATGTGCATTGAAAACACTGGCGTAGACGCGCCTTTTGCCGACTTATAGTGAGGCACCACCATGCAAGACCACAGCACCGAACAGCTCGCCAGCCAGCTCAAACTGGATGCGCACTGGATGCCGTTTTCCGCCAACCGCAACTTTCATCGTGATCCGCGCCTGATTGTCGCCGCCGAGGGTAGTTGGCTGACTGACGCTGATGGCCGTCGCATTTACGACAGTCTGTCTGGCCTTTGGACCTGCGGGGCAGGGCACTCGCGCAGCGAGATCCAGCAGGCGGTGGCGAAACAGCTCGGCACGCTGGATTACTCGCCCGGTTTTCAGTTTGGTCATCCGTTGTCGTTTCAGCTGGCCGAGCAGGTGGCGGCCAAATTGCCGGGTGACTTGAATCACCTGTTCTTTACCAACTCCGGTTCCGAGTGTGCTGATACGGCGGTGAAGATGGCGCGGGCCTACTGGCGCCTCAAGGGCCAGCCAAACAAGGCGCGGATGATCGGCCGTGCCCGTGGTTATCACGGTGTGAACATCGCGGGCACCAGCCTGGGTGGGATCGGTGGCAACCGCAAAATGTTTGGTCAGCTGATGGAGGCCGATCACCTGCCGCACACGCTGCAGCCGGGCATGGCCTTTACCCGCGGTATGGCCGAGACCGGTGGTGTCGAGCTGGCCAACGAGATGCTCAAGCTGATCGAGCTGCATGATGCATCGAACATTGCTGCGGTAATCGTTGAGCCGATGTCTGGCTCGGCCGGTGCCATTGTGCCGCCGCAGGGTTACTTGCAGCGCCTGCGCGAGATTTGCGATCAGCACGATATTCTGCTGATCTTTGACGAGGTGATTACCGGCTTGGGGCGACTTGGGCGCTGGACGGGGGCCGAGTATTTTGGCGTTACCCCGGACATCATGAACCTGGCCAAGCAGATCACCAATGGCGCCATTCCCATGGGGGCGGTGGCGGTTACTGGGGAGATTTATCAAGCTTTCATGCAGCAGAACACGCCGGAGCACGCAGTCGAGTTCGGCCACGGCTATACCTATTCGGCGCACCCGGTGGCCTGCGCCGCCGGACTGGCGACCATGAAGCTGCTGGAGGATGACGCCCTGATTCAGCAGGCAGCCGACCTGGCGCCGCAGTTTGAGTCCATGCTGCATGGCCTGAAGGGAGCAAAGCACATCGTGGATATCCGCAATTGTGGTCTGGCTGGCGCCATTCAGCTGGCCCCGCGCGGCGGCGATCCGACCATCCGGCCCTTTGAAGCCGGCATGGCCTTGTGGAAAGCCGGTTTTTACGTGCGCTTTGGCGGTGACGCTCTGCAGTTCGGGCCCATGTTCAATGCCCGCCCCGAAGACCTGGACCGCGTATTCGATGCGGTTGGCAGCGTACTGAACACATTGGATTGAGCTTCAACCGGGGTGCCCGATGGCACCGCGTGACCCATTCAGGAGTTATGTGATGAGCAATATTACCCATCTGATCGACGGCCATCCGGTGGCCGGTACCGGCCGTAGCGCTGACGTATTCAACCCGTCCACCGGCACCGTCAGTGGTCAGGTGCCGCTGGCTGACGACGCCGTCATCCAGCAGGCCATTGACTCGGCCAAGGCCGCATTCCCGGCCTGGCGCCGCACGCCGGCCGCCAAGCGCGCGCAGATCATGTTCCGCTTCAAGCAACTGCTGGAAGAGAACGAAAACACCATTGCCGAAATGATCAGCGCCGAGCATGGCAAGACCATTGAAGATGCGGTTGGTGAACTCAAGCGCGGTATCGAGAATGTTGAGTACGCCTGCGCAGCACCGGAAATCCTGAAGGGGGAATACAGCCGCAACGTTGGCCCGGATATCGACGCCTGGAGCGACTTTCAGCCAGTTGGTGTGGTGGCCGGCATTACCCCGTTCAACTTCCCGGCCATGGTGCCGCTGTGGATGTATCCGCTGGCCATCGTTTGCGGTAACTGCTTCATCCTCAAGCCCTCCGAGCGTGACCCGAGTTCAACGCTGTTTATTGCCGAGCTGCTGCATCAGGCCGGTCTGCCCAATGGGGTGCTGAACGTTGTGCACGGTGACAAGCAGGCGGTAGACGCGCTGATCGCAGCCCCGGAGGTCAAGGCGCTGAGTTTTGTCGGTTCTACCCCGATCGCTGAATACATCTACGCCGAAGGCACCAAGCGCGGCAAGCGGGTGCAGGCGCTGGGCGGCGCCAAGAACCACGCGGTACTGATGCCCGATGCGGATCTGGATAACGCCGTCAGCGCGTTGATGGGCGCAGCCTACGGCTCCTGCGGCGAGCGTTGCATGGCCATTTCGGTGGCTGTCTGTGTGGGTGATCAGGTGGCGGATGCGCTGGTCGAGAAACTGGTGCCGCAGATCAAGGCGCTGAAAGTTGGCCCAGGCACTACCTGTGGCCTGGATATGGGCCCGCTGGTGACCGGTCAGCATCTGGACAAGGTGACCGGGTATGTTGAGGACGGTGTGAGCGCCGGTGCCGAGCTGGTGGTCGATGGCCGTGGCTTGAGCATTGATGGTCACGAAGAGGGCTTCTTCCTCGGCGGTTGCCTGTTTGATCGTGTTACCCCAGAGATGCGCATCTATCAGGAAGAGATTTTTGGCCCGGTATTGTGCGTTGTGCGGGTCAACAGCCTGGAAGAGGCCATGCAGCTGATCAATGATCACGAGTACGGCAACGGCACCTGCATCTTCACCCGTGACGGGGAGTCGGCGCGTCTGTTCTGCGATGAGATTGAAGTGGGTATGGTGGGTGTCAACGTGCCGCTGCCGGTACCGGTGGCCTACCACAGCTTTGGCGGCTGGAAGCGCTCGCTGTTTGGTGACCTGCATGCCTACGGTCCGGACGGGGTGCGTTTCTATACCCGCCGCAAGGCGATCACTCAACGTTGGCCCAAGCGCGCCAGCCATGAGGCCGCGCAGTTCGCCTTCCCCAGCAACGGCTGATCCATCGTTATCCCAGGCCGCCGCCAGGCGGCCTTTTTTGTTGGCGGAAATAATATCTAATCTATTGTCTGGTGCGGCCGATAAAGCTCCCTAATTGCAATATGATGGCGCAAAACCGGCTTGGCCTTGGCGAACCGCCAGCCTACACTGGTCATCTTTCCGACGTAGTGCTACGGGTTCAGGAGCGAACGATCAGGCATGCCAGATAACAATAAGGCGAACATTCACCGTAGCGAGCAGCGGCCGGAGTTCTGGGATCTGTCCATGCGCTGCTGCCAGTTGGCGGCAACGGTCGATATCTGTTTTTTTGCCATTTTCCTTTGGCTGGGATCACCGGTTCTGGCCTGGATCAACGTCATCAGTGTCGGCATGTACGCCTACGCCTACCGCGCCTTTCGCCAACGGCGCAACTATCTGGCGGTGATGCTGATTCGCATCGAAGTGCTGGTGCACGCCGCGCTTGGTGTGGTGTTGATCGGCTGGGACAGTGGATTCCACTATTTCCTGCTGATGTTCATTCCCGCGTTGTTCGCCAGCATGCACCTGCGCAGTGCCTGGATTCTGGCCATCTGCCTGTGGGCCTATTACGTTGGACTCTATGTGCTGATGAGCTTGATTGAGCCGTTGCAACCGGTGTCCGATCGAGCGCTGCTGTACGTCAACATCTTCAACTTCACCGTTGTCTTTCTGATGTTTGCCTACCTGACCATGTATTACGTGATCACGGTCACTCGCGCCCATCGCCGGCTGGCGCGCATGGCAACCACCGATCCCTTGACCGGGCTGTTCAATCGTCGGCATATGGTCGCCTTGACTGAAAAGCTGCGGGCCCGCGAGCAGCGTCAACCACGCAACCTGACGCTGATGCTGATGGATCTGGATCATTTCAAGGAAATCAACGACCAGTGCGGACATGAGCTGGGTGACCGGGTGCTTGAGCGTGTCGCCGCCTTGCTGCGTGAGCAGGGCCGCGAGCAGGATTTTGTTGGCCGTTGGGGCGGCGAAGAGTTTCTGGTCGTCATGCCGGAGACGGATCCGACTCAAGCGCGGATAGCGGCTGAGCGTATACGGGCCGCCGTCGCTGCGCTCGATTGGAGCGATCTGCAGCCGGGGTTGCGTCAGGTGACCCTGTGCGCGGGTATCAGCCAGATGGAGGAACCGGAAAGTTTCAGCAGCGCGATTGCCCGCGCGGATCGCGCACTGTATCGCGGCAAGGCCCTTGGCCGTAACCGTGTCGAGGAGGCCGAGCCCAGCGACCACCCCGGTGCGGCGGTGGAGCTGTCGCTGTAAGGCGCTATTGCGCGTCCAGTGACGGGCCGATCATCGCGGCAACCTGATCGTAGACGCCGGGGCAGGCCACCAGATACGGGTTGCCCGAGAGCAGCCCGTCGCCGCGCAGAAAGTCATTGCTGCGCCCGCCGGACTCGGCCAGCAGCGCCAGCCCGGCGACGCAATCCCAGCTCTTCAGACGGGTCTCGTAGTAGCCGAGCAAGCGCCCGGCTGCGACATACGCGGTCATCAGCGCGCCTGAGCCGTTGCGCAGGAACATCCCGCCGGCATCGAGCAACTTGCCCAGAAAGGGCATGAAGTGCTGTTTGCCTTCGGCATAAAAGGTGCCCACACCCAGCAGGCCGGCGCGCAGATCCTGTGCCTCACTCACACGCAGCGGCTGATCGTTGACCCAGGCGCCAATGCCGCGACCACCGTGGAAGAGTTCATCGTGGTTCGGGTCTGCGACGGCGCCGATGGCAGGAACACCATCAACCAACAGGCCAACCGACACACACCAGTTGTGCAGCCCGTGCAGGAAGCAGGCGGTGCCGTCGATCGGATCAATCACCCAGACACAACGCGCATCCAGGCGCTCGGCGCCGGTTTCTTCACCGACAAAGCCGTCTGCCGGGAACTGCCTCATCAGCTCGGCCCTGATGAACTCCTCCAGTTCTCGATCGGCGGCGCTGACCACATCCTGGCTGAACCCGTCCTTGTGCTCGACGGCCAGCTGTTCGCGTTGGCGGTAGAGCTGCAGTCCCCGCTGCGCCGCTTCACGCGCCAGTTGGCAGGCGAGGCGATAGCGGCTGTCGAGGTCAAGTGGGTCGGTGGCATGCATGGTGTGGATCCGGCTGAGAGAAAGCGCAGAGCCTACTCAATTCTGCCCGTTCTGGTAAGGGCAGATTAGCCTCGCTTGCGCAGCAGCGGTTGTTTGAGGGCGCGTTCCAGTGCTGCCCGATCCTGACCGATGTCAGCCAACAGGCGGTCGTCCAGGCGTAGCAGTCGGCGGCAGGTCTGCCTGCGCCGCAGGCCAGTGCGTAGCTGGGTGAGCCAGTGTGTCGTCATGTTCCATCCTCTAGCGATGCTTGACGCCACTGTAAGGAAGGCGCTGAATTTGATACAGATTCAGGTTTTCTGTTTTTTATTGATACAGATGGCGGAAAATGGCGGCTGTATTCCGCCTGTGGGCGTTATCTGTACTGGTTTTTTGGCGTGTGTTGAGGGGCTGTAATGAAACGCTATGAGCGGGTGGCTGCTGCGCTGCAGCAGCGTATGGATCATGGCCTGTACCGGACGGGCGACCGTCTGCCCTCGATCCGCGAGTTGTGCGCCGAGTTTGCGGTAAGCGTCTCCACGGTGCAGACGGCCTATGCTGAACTCGAGTCGACAGGTCTGGTCGAGGCCAGGCCCAAGTCCGGCTATTTTATGCAGGCGCGCCGGCGTCACGGGTTGCTGCCAGCGCCAAGTCGGCCGGCGCAACGCCCGCTGGATGTGTCGCAGTGGGACGAGGTGTTGGCCTTGGTCAATCAGGCTGAGCACGAGGCCGGCCTGCGCTTGGGGAGCGGTTCACCGGATCTGACAGCGGTTACGCTGAAGCCGCTGCGCCGAGAGCTGTCGGCGCTGTATCGGCGCAACGAGCCGGCGTTGGACAACTACGACACCCTGGCCGGCAGTCTCGCCCTGAGACGGCAGCTGGCGCGGCTGGCCGGGGCGGCCGGTACGTCGCTGCATGAGGACGACATTGTCATCACCTCAGGCTGCCAGGAGTCGCTCTCCATCGCGATCCGCACCCTGACGACTCCGGGCGATGTGGTGGCGGTGGATTCGCCCAGCTTTTACGGCAGTATGCAGACGCTTAAGGCCCACGGGCTCAAGGCGCTTGAGTTGCCTACCGATCCCCGCAGCGGTATCAGCCTGCAAGCCTTGGAGCTGGCCCTTGAGCAGTGGCCGATCAAGGCTATCCAGCTGACTGCGACCAACAACAACCCGCTTGGCTTCACCATGCCCGATGAGCGCAAGCAGGCGCTGGTCCGTCTGGCGCAGCGTTTTGACGTAGCGATCATCGAAGATGATGTCTATGGCGACCTGGCATATACCGGGCCGCGGCCGCGAACCATCAAGTCGTGGGACGAGGACGGTAGGGTGCTGCTGTGCAGCGGTTTTTCCAAGACGTTGATGCCTTCATTGCGTTTGGGCTGGATTGCCCCCGGACGCTATCGTGAACAGGCCTTGCACATGAAGTTTGTGTCGACCGGTGCTACTGCAACCGTGCCGCAGCTGGCGGTGGCACGCTTCATTGAGAGGGGAGGCTACGAGCGTCACCTGCGTCAGGCGGTACGCCTTTATCAGCGTAACCTGGCGGTGATCCTGGGCTGGATTCAATCGCTGTTTCCCGCAGATATCGCCGTCAGCTGCCCGCAGGGCGGCTTTGTGTTGTGGGTCGAGTTGCAGGGAGTGGACTGCGTCAAGCTCAACGCCCGTCTTCAGCGCCATGGTATTCAGATCGCGCCGGGGGTGGTGTTCTCGGCGTCTGGCAAGTATCGGGATTGTTTGCGGATCAACCTGGTCAGGGCCGATGCTGAGGTAAAAGCGGCGTTGCAGCGCATGGCGCAGGAAGTAGACCAGCTACGCAGCCGGTGATGCGGGCGGGCGGACCTCGGCCGAGGTCCGCCCTGGGCCGTGATCAGGCGTTGTCTGTGCCGCAGTCCGGCTCGGCCGTGTAGGTGAGGTTGGAGTCGACATTGCCGAGATTGTCCAATGTGCGACGTCCCAGCAGCACCGGGTAGTGCATATTGCTGCGGTCTCGCAGGGAGAACTCTTCGTTGAGACGCTCGCCGGCAATGCACACGTCCATGCGCACAACCGGACGCTCTTCCGAGCCGCCGGCGCCGCGCACGCGCAGATCGCGCTCAAGCGGCCGCTCAAAGGTCTCGCTGATAATGCTCTCGGACTTCAAGTCTTCCAGTGCCACCTTGAAGCGCACCCAAGGCTGACCGTCGCGTTCAAAGCGCTCAATGTCTTCGGCGTGCATGGAGGAGGTCAGCGCGCCGGTATCCAGCTTGAATTTGACGGTCATGTCTGCGGGTTCGATAACGCCCTGTTCAATCCAGCCGAGGTTGCGCGATGTATCGGCATTGGCGGACAGCGGCAATGCGGCGGCGAGGGCAAGAGCGGTTGGAATAAACAGCGTTTTCAAGGTTGCAGGCATGGGTAGTCTCCTGAGGCTGCCAGTTCAATATGCATAAATGGACTAGCCGCACCTGGAATTGTTCCGCGTGCGTTATCAGCAGCGGGTCGGTAATACGCTGCTATCGGGCTGTCACGGGGGCAGAGGATGCAGTCTCGAAGCACAAGGTATCCTTGCCCCTGTGCACGCTCAACCCGTCCACCAACTGTCTGCAACCCCTGTATTGACGCGGTCTTGCTGAGAGGCTGTGTTGTCGCAAGTAGCGTCTTGCGGGTAGCGGTTTACCGCGTCGAGGGCACTGATCGAGGCAGTGGGAGGGCGTCACCGGCCCGCTTGCCATACATATCGAGACACACTTAGCGCGTCGGTCGGTGCATGGCTCGGGCAACAGCGCCCCCGGAAACGGGGGCGCTGTGCGTTTGGCTTGAGTGATTGTTGCTGATGCGGCCTTGGTCCGTCCTCTTGCGGTCCATACTCGCCATCTCGGCGCGCTGGTTGTCAGTTCGGAGCAAGGCGATACAGGCCATTGTCGATATCGGAAGGGAAGAAGATCTGACCCTGCGCATCGATAGCCAGGCCCGTCGGCAGGCCGGTGGGCGGCATGCCGGGGCCGGGTTTCAGGCCGATGGGCAGGTTGTCGGCGGCGACTTCGGTCGCGCCGCTTTGCGGGTCGATGATCAGCAGTCGTTGTGCGCTGGGCTCGGCGACCAGCAGCCGGCCGTCCGGCAGTTCGGCCAGCCCCTCCGGCAGCTGCAGGCCGTTGGCCAGGGTATTGAGCGCACCGCTCTCGGGGTCGAAGCGGGTCAGCTCGCCGTTCATTTGGGTCAGGTAGACCATGCCGTCGCGGCCCCGAATCATCTGTACCGGCCCCTGCAGGCCGTTCGCTGCGTCGCTGCGCTGCGCCAGTTCCGGCCCGGACAGGCGCAGCAACTTGCCGCTGCCCATTTCGCTGACCAGCACACTGCCGTCTTCCAGCTCTACCGCCGCGGAGGGCGCGTTCAAATGGTGGACCATGGCCAGGGTGCTGTTGTCGCTGCGGCTGATCAGTTGCAAGGTGCCGGTCGAGAAGCTGGTCACCAGCAGACGCTCGCGGCCCAGGCTGACATTGATCGGGTATTCGGCATCCGAGCCATGGGCGCGGCGCAGGTCGGTCACCTTGCCGCTGTCGGTATCGACCGCGCGCAGGGCAAAGACATCGGCCACATAGAGCGTTTTGCCATCTTCGCTGAGGGCCAGCCCGGCGGGCACCGCCAGGTCGCCGCCGACGATCTGCCGGGTATCGCCAGTCTGCGGGTTGACCTGGGTGATGCGGTTGTTGGCCATGTTGGAGACGTAGATGCGATCCTGGGCGTCCAGTGCCAGGTTGTCCAGTGAGCTGTAGAGTTGGGCAACGAGGCGGGTTTGCCCATTGTTTTGATCGACTTGTTTGAGCTGTCCGTGGAAAGTGTCGATGGCGTAGAGGTTGCCTTTGGAGTCGAAATTGGCGGCGGCCGGGATCGTGAAGTCGCTGGAAATGACCTTGATGTCGCCGTCAGCCGGGTTGATTCGCACGATCTGACCTTTGAACCAGAGCGGTCCGTACAGCCAGCCATCGCTGCCGACCTCAAACCCGTTGAAGCCGCCGATGTCCTTGGCGATCTGCCTTGGTGGCTGCTGTCCCGTGCGGTCGATCTCCCAGACCGCGTCACCGAGGAACACCTGACTGGCGTACAGCGCTCCGGTCTCGTCGTTGAAGTCCAGCGAGTTGATGCCGGGCAGGTCGGTTGCCAGCACCTGGATGGGGGCGTCGTCGTTCTCTCGATACAGCAGGCGGCCGGAGTAGAACCCGGTCCAGGCCATTTCGCCGTTGGGGCCGATGGCGATGTCGTCAGCCTGGCCATCGTCCGGGTCTATCAAGGTGCTCACTTCGCCGCTGTCGATGTCGACCTGATAGATGCTGTTGCCGACCACGCTGCCGGCGAGCAGACGGCCCTGCTTGTCGATGGCCAGGCCGTGAACGCCCTTGAAAGGAGAGGGGGCGACAATCTGTTCGGGTGCGGAGTAGTTGGTGGCTAACGCCAGAGGGGCAAGGCTGAATAGTCCGGCGAGCGTAAGGGTGCGAAGGCGCAACGTCATCTTGGAGCTTCCTTGTTGTTGTTTTGCTCCGATTCTAGTCTTGGTTGACGGCGTTTGTGGGTGCAATCAGGCGGGGTTATGTCGGGGGATAAATGGTCTCTGTCATTCACGTGCTACGCGCTTCCCGAGGTACTCCACGCAATGCCGCAGGTAACAAAGTGCGATCGCTGTTGAAGAATGCACGGTGCCACTCCCCGTTTACGCGGGCGAGTAGCGCAGGGCTGACGGGAAAAAGAGTCATAGGATGTCTGAGGAGCGCAGCGACGAGTTTTATGACTCCCCGTTAGCCCGAGCAACGCAGTGAACCCGAAGGGCCGCGTAGTCGGGTGCCGGGGGGATTCCGGGAAGCGCTAACCCATTTCACATGCCCTCTGGCGCGCAGGCCGGTCCGCAATCAAGGCGTGGTTTCGAAGGTATGTCGGGACCTGTCGAGAAACTACAACGCAGAGTGCGAACCGGCCTGAGCGCCCCGCAGGGCGAGCGCTCAAGCGCGCATCTGACTGCGTTGCGCTGTTTGCCAATAGAACCACTATTGGCTGCACATCGCGCCTTGCATCTGCATGCTTGAGCGCTCGCAGAGGGCATATGAAATGGGTTAGCGCTTCCCTTTGGGGGGCCGGGCAAGCGGCCCCCTTTGGCTCGCCGGCGAAGGCGAAAAGCGAATCGGGAAGCTCCACCGACAAACAGCTGAAAACGGGGGGGCGAGAATATCCACTTGCGACAAATGCCCCCGCCACCTCACGCCGGCTGCCCAGCCTCCTCCAGCTCCTCACCAATAAAGCCACCGGACTGACGCGCCCAGAGGCGAGCATAGACGCCGTTTTGCTCGATCAGCTCGGCGTGGGAGCCTTGCTCGATGATATTGCCGTGTTCCAGTACCACCAGGCGGTCCATCTGCGCGATGGTGGACAGGCGGTGGGCGATGGCGATAACGGTTTTGCCGTCCATCAGCCGGTTCAGGTTCTCCTGAATCGCTGCTTCCACGTCCGAGTCGAGCGCCGAGGTGGCTTCGTCGAGAATCAGAATGGGCGCGTCCTTGAGCATCACCCGCGCAATGGCAATCCGTTGGCGCTGGCCGCCGGACAGCTTCACGCCGCGCTCGCCCACGTGGGCATCAAAGCCGCGGCGGCCCTTGGCGTCTTCCAGCTCGGTAATGAACTGATCGGCCTCGGCGTTGCGCGCGGCCTGGTGCATCATCGGTTCATCGGCATCCGGGCGGCCGTAGAGGATGTTGTCACGTACCGAGCGGTGCAGCAGCGAGGTGTCCTGGGTGACCATGCCAATGTGCTCGCGCAGACTGTCCTGCTGCACGTCGGCGATGTTCTGGCCGTCGATTACCACGCGACCGCCCTCGACGTCATAGAAACGCAGCAGCAGGTTGACCAGCGTGGATTTGCCGGCGCCTGAGCGGCCGACCAGACCGATCTTTTCACCTGGGCGAATGTGCAGGTTGAGCTGTTCCATCACACCGCTGCCCTTGCCGTAGTGGAAGCTGACATTCTCGAACCGAATGTCGCCCTGGCTCACGACTAGCGGCGCTGCGTTCGGGCGGTCAAGTACCAGTTGCGGACGGGAGATAGAGTTGACGCCGTCCTGCACCGTGCCGATGTTTTCGAACAGGGCGGACAGCTCCCACATGATCCACTGCGACATGCCCCACAGGCGCAGCACTAGCGCGACCGCCACGGCCACCGCACCGACGCTGATCGAATCCTGCACCCACAGCCACAGCGCGAGGCCGGCAACGCCAAGCAACAGCAGGGCGTTGAGCACGTAGAGCAGGCTGTACAGGGTGGTGACCAGCCGCATCTGCTTGTATACGGTGACCATGAACTGGTCCATGCCCTCGCGCGCATAGGCCGATTCGCGGCGGGCGTGGGAGAACAGCTTGACCGTCTGGATGTTGGTATAGCTGTCGACGATGCGGCCCGTCATGACCGACCGGGCATCGGCCTGTACCTTGGCGACCTGGCCCAGCACCGGAATGAAATAGCGCATCAGCAGGATATAGCCGACCAGCCAGCCGAGCATCGGCAAGGTCAGGCGCCAGTCGGCAAAACCGACCAGGATCAGGGTGCCGATGAAATACACACAGATGTAGTTGAGTACGTCGATCAGCTTGATCACGCACTCGCGTACCGCCAACGCCGTCTGCATCAGCTTGGTGGCAATGCGTCCGGCAAACTCGTCCTGATAGAAGGCCATCGACTGCTTCAGCAGATAGCGGTGCACCAGCCAGCGGATGCGCATGGGGTAGTTGCCCATCAGCGTCTGATGGGTCATCAGGCTGTTGATGAAGATCAACGTTGGCAGGGCAACCAGCACCACAAAGGCCATGCCGGCCAGTTTCCATGCTTCTGTCTGCAGGAAGGTCTCGCGATTCTGCTCCGACAGCCAGTCGACAATGCTGCCGAGAAAGCCAAATAGCCAGACCTCCGCGATGGCGATCCCGGCCATCAGCAGCGAGGCCATGATGATGTAGGGCCATGCGCCCTTGGTGAAGTGCAGGCAGAAGGGCAGCAGCTTGCGTGGCGGCTCGCTGAGCTCTTCAACGGGAAACGGATCAAGACGGTTTTCAAACCAGCGGAACATGCGGCGGCCTGCGGAATAACGAGGGGGGAAGGCCGTGCATTATGAGCGCCAAGGAGGCGGGGCTCAAGCGGACACGGCAAGCCGTGTCCCTACGTTTGAGAGGAGAGCCCGGCACCCCGGCCCTTCCGCAACATCAATCCAGCGCTTGCAGGATCTTGTCAGCCAGTACACGGGAGCCGGCGGCGGTCGGGTGGATACCGTCGCTGATGATGTACTGAGCCTCCTTGCCGGCAAATGCGGCACGCACATCAACAAACTTCACACCCATGCCCGGATAGGCCGCGGCCTTGTAGTTCATGCTGTAGTTGTTGATGTCGTGCAGATCGATGGCGCTGCCAACGGCGTTGTAGTAGCCGAGGAAGATGATCTCTTCGATGCCGTCGTTGCGCATCTTCTGCACCAGCGCGGCGATGCGGTTTTCCAGGTCGTTGAGTAGTGGCATGCAGGCGCTCAGCGACGGACGGCAGCTGTTGAGCTGAATGTCGTTGCCGCCGCCGTTGAAAATCACCGTGCGGATGCCGCTCTTATCGGCGCGGGCGTACTGGTTTTCGACCGAGTACAGACGTGAACAGAGAATGTTACCGCCGGTCAGCTGGCAGCCCGAGCGGGCGTAGGTGTCGATGTTTTCATCCAGGTCCGCTTCCAGGTTTTCGTGGATATCGCCGGACAGGGCGAAGATCGAGTCGCCGAGGATCATGGTGTCGGGGGAGCTGATCGGGTTGGTTGCCAGCGCTGGCAGGCTGAACACTGCGCTGAGGGTCAGGGCGGCGAGGCCGCGTTTGAACAACGTGTGCATGGATATTCCTTCTTTTTGTTGTGCTGGCCGGTCCCCCAATAAGGCTGAATCTGGTATTGAAACAAAAGGAGACATTTTTGCGTTGTGCGTCGCGCATCTTAGGCACAGAGGCGGGTTAAACAAGCACCCAAACGGGCGAGCACGGCGGGGAGCTGCGTGCACCATTGCGGACGCGGCGCGGGCTTGATGCACTGCGCTGGTTCGCGGGCGGGCGTTCCGCAGGGCTGCTTTCGAATCAGTTTGTTTTTATTAAGTCATTATTTATCAATGTCTTATATTCGGTTATGGGGTTTTATTAAAAGCTGGCACGGCTGTTGCTGAACAGATTCGCAGGGCCGCTAGCGAGTCAGGCCCCTTGCTCAGGCAGCCGGCGCACAGCGCCCCAGCCGAGCAGCACAATTCGAGAATCCAAGGCAAAGGCGCCTGCAACTGGAGACAGTTGCAGGCGCCTTTTTTGTTGTCTGCCGAAAAAGGCAGACCCGTGATAGAGGACTGGCCATGAATGCGTTCGTCGCCCCGATCAAGAAAGAAACGCTGATCATTATCGGCAATGGCATGGTGGGTCACCATTGCATCGAGCAGCTCGTCGAACAGGGTGCACTTGCCCATTATCAGGTGCACGTGTTTGGCGAAGAGCGCCAGCGGGCTTACGACCGTGTCCACCTGTCGGAGTACTTCGGTGGGCGTGATGCCGAGTCGCTGGCGCTCTGCGCTGCGGACTATTACAGCGAGCACGGCGTGCAGGCGCATTTGCATGAAGCGGTGCTCGAGATCGACCGCGCGCAGCAGGAGGTGGTGACCGCCAACGGCCGCCTCGCCTACGACAAGCTGATTCTGGCCACCGGCTCCTATCCCTTTGTGCCGCCGATTCCGGGCGCTGAGGGTAACTCACGACTGGTTTACCGCACGTTGGATGATCTGGATGCGATTCGTGCGGCGGCGAGCGGTGCGCGCCGGGGCGTTGTGGTCGGTGGCGGCCTGCTCGGGCTGGAAGCGGCTAACGCGCTGAAATCACTGGGACTGGAGGCGCACGTCGTCGAGTTCGCCCCGCGGCTGATGCCGGTGCAGCTGGACGAAGACGGTGGCGCGGCGCTCAAGGCGCGGATCGAAGCGCTCGGTGTTGGCGTACACCTGTCCCGCGCGACCAGCGAGATCGTTGCCGGTGAGGATTACGCCTATCGCATGAACTTCGCCGACGGCGAATCACTGGAAACCGACCTGATCGTCTTTTCCGCTGGCATCCGCCCGCAGGACACCCTGGCGCGCTCTGCCGGGCTGGCCGTTGCCGAGCGCGGCGGGGTGGTGATCGACGACGGTTTCTGCACTAATGCCCCGGCCATCTTCGCCATCGGCGAGTGCGCCTCCTGGCAGGGCCGGGTCTTCGGTCTGGTCGCCCCTGGGTACAGCATGGCGCGCAACCTGGCCGCGTTGCTGGTTGGGCGCCCGCATGAGGCGTTTTCCGGCGCCGACATGTCGACCAAGCTGAAACTGCTGGGCGTCGACGTCGGCTCCATCGGCGACGCCCACGGCGCCACCGAAGGGTCGCGCAGCTACCGCTATATCGACGATGTGACCAACAGCTACCGTCGGCTGGTGGTCTCGGCCGATGGCAAGCGGGTGATTGGCGCCGTGCTGGTCGGCGATAACAGCTACTACGACACCCTGCTGCAATACGCCCTGAACGGCATCAAGCTGCCGGCCGATCCGGCCAGCCTGATTCTGCCGGTCGGTGAGGGCGCGCCGACGCTGGGCGCCGATGCGCTGCCGGATACCGCGACCATCTGCTCCTGCCATAACGTCAGCAAGGGGGCGATCTGCTGTCAGGTCGATGCCGGCTGTACCGATCTGGGCGAACTCAAGGCCAGCACTAAGGCGGCGACCGGTTGTGGCGGTTGTGCGGCGCTGCTCAAGCAGGTGTTTGAGCACGAACTGTCGGCCCGCGGCGTCGAGGTCGACAAGAGCCTGTGTGAGCACTTCGCGCACACCCGTCAGGAGCTCTACGGCATCGTTCGCGTCGAGGGCATCGAGAGTTTCGAAGAGCTGCTGGCCAAGCACGGTCGTGGTCATCACGGCTGCGACATCTGCAAGCCGGCGGTCGGTTCGATTCTCGCCTCCTGCTGGAACCAGCCGATCACCGACCCGTGGCTGATTCCGTTGCAGGACACCAACGATACCTTTATGGCCAACATGCAGAAGAATGGCACCTACTCGATTGTGCCGCGCATCGCCGGGGGTGAGATCACGCCGGAGAAGTTGATCGTGCTCGGCCAGGTTGCCAAGAAATACGACCTCTACACCAAGATTACCGGTGGCCAGCGCATCGACCTGTTTGGCGCGGAACTGCACGAGCTGCCCGATATCTGGGCCGAGCTGATCGAGGCGGGTTTCGAGACCGGCCACGCCTACGGCAAGTCGCTGCGTACCGTGAAATCCTGCGTCGGCAGCACCTGGTGCCGCTACGGCGTGCAGGACAGCGTCGGCATGGCGCTGACCCTGGAGGATCGCTACAAGGGCCTGCGCTCACCACACAAGATCAAGTTCGCCGTGTCCGGTTGCACCCGCGAATGCGCCGAGGCGCAGAGCAAGGATGTCGGCGTGATCGCCACCGAGAAGGGTTGGAACCTCTACGTGGCCGGCAACGGCGGCATGCGCCCGCGTCACGCCGAGCTGTTCGCCACCGACCTTGATGACGCAACGCTGATCAAGTACATCGACCGCTTCCTGATGTTCTACGTGCGCACCGCCGATCGCCTGCAACGTACCTCGGTCTGGCGCGAGAGCCTGGAAGGCGGGCTGGAATACCTGCAGGACGTGATCATCAACGACAGTCTGGGCCTGGGCGCCGAGCTGGAAAGCCAGATGCAGCTGGTGATCGACCGCTATGAGTGCGAGTGGGCCAACGCCATCAGCGACCCGGAAAAACTCAAGCGCTTCCGCACCTTCGTCAATGACGAGCGCAAGGACCCGGATATTCACTTCGTCAGGGAGCGCGGCCAGCGTCGGCCGGTCAAGGCTTCCGAACTGCACCTGATTCCCGTCGCCGAGGAGGCCGCCCAATGACCCGTTCCAGCACATCTCCGCAAACCGCTACCCAATGGCGCGCGCTCTGCGCCCGTGCCGATCTGGTTGCCAACTCCGGTGTGGTGGCCTGGCTCGACGGTGAGCAGGTCGCCCTGTTCCACCTGCCCAGCGAAGAGCAACTGTTTGCCATTGCCAACCGTGACCCCCAATCCGGCGCTAACGTGATTGGTCGCGGCATTATCGGCCAACTCAAGGGCGAGCTGGTGATAGCCTCGCCGCTGTACAAACAGCACTTTCGTCTGCGCGATGGTCAGTGCGTCGAATACCCCGATCAGCAGTTGCAGGTGTGGCCTGTCCGCCTGCAGGGCGATCAGGTCGAGATCGGATTGGCGGTCTGAAGCCGCCAGCCACACCGCGTTTCACTATCTGGAGAGTTGAATCATGTCTTACCTGATCCCTACCGAGTTTGTGACCAAGATGGTCGACTCCGGTGAGTCGAAAATCTTTATGTCGACCCGCGACACTCTGATCCGCGCCTACATGGCCGGGGCGATTCTGGCGCTGGCGGCGGTATTCGCCATCACCATCACAGTGCAGACTGGCTCGCCGCTGGTCGGTGCGGCCTTCTTTCCGGTCGGCTTTATCATGCTGTATCTGATGGGGTTTGACCTGCTTACCGGGGTCTTTGTGCTCTGTCCGCTGGCGCTGCTGGACCGTCGCCCGGGAGTGACCGTACAAGGCGTGCTGCGGAACTGGGGGCTGGTGTTTGTCGGCAACTTTGCCGGGGCCCTGACAGTGGCGGTGATGATGGCCTTTGTCTTCACATACGGGTTTTCTGCAGCGGCAGGTGAGGTGGGCGAGAAGATCTCCCACATCGGTGAGAGCCGCACCCTGGGCTACGCCGAGTACGGTCTGGCCGGCTGGCTGACGATCTTTCTGCGCGGCATGCTGTGCAACTGGATGGTCTCGATGGGCGTGGTTGGCGCAATGATCTCCACCACGGTGGGCGGCAAGGCCATCGCCATGTGGATGCCCATCATGCTGTTCTTTTATATGGGCTTTGAGCACTCGGTGGTGAACATGTTTCTGTTCCCCTTCGGCATGATCATGGGCGGTGACTTCTCCGTCATGGATTACATGATCTGGAACGAAATCCCGACTGCGCTGGGTAACCTGGTTGGCGGTCTGGCGTTTACCGGTCTGACCCTCTACACCACCCATGTCCGCACTGCACCCAGTCGCGCGCTCTGAGAGCGCGTTGGCGATGGCGATCTTGCAGCTGTCGCTGGGGCAGTGCTCCAGCGCCGGCCGCAAGGCGTTGAACCAGGATCACTGCACGGCGCAGATTCCTGACGGGCCGCTACTGACAGCCAAGGGCGCGGTGCTGGCGCTGGCCGATGGCATCAGCTCCAGCGTGGTCAGTCAGGAGGCCGCGCAGGCGGCAGTAAACGGCTTTGTGCAGGATTACTATTGCACGGCTGATCCCTGGTCGGTGAAGCAGGCGGGGGAGCGGGTGATCAGCGCGCTCAACTCCTGGCTTTACGCCCAAAGCAGACGCAGTCAGTATCGCTACGACCGTGATCGTGGTTACGTCTGTACCTTCAGCGCGCTGGTGGTCAAATCCACCACGGCGCACCTCTTTCACGTTGGCGACGCGCGGGTCTATCGCGTTCACCGACGCAGGCTTGAGCAGCTCACTGTCGATCACCGGGCCTGGCTCGGTGAGCAGAGCCAGCTGACTCGGGCTCTCGGCGTTAATGAGCGGCTGGATATCGACTATCAGTCGCTGGCGCTGGAGGTGGGTGAGGTGTTCCTGCTGGCAACCGACGGGGTTTACGAGTTCATTGACCCGGCACGCGTCGGTGAGTTGATCGACGCCCATGACGGCGACCTGCAACGCGCTGCCGATGCGCTGGTGGCCGAAGCGCTGGCCAATGGCAGTGACGACAACCTGACCGCGCAGTTGCTGCGTATCGACAGTCTGCCTAATGGGCAGGCGGCGGAACTGCACCGCCAGTTTGCCGATCTGCCGCTGCCACCGGTGCTGGAACCGGGCAAGGTGATCGATGGCCTGCGGGTGATTCGTCAGTTGCACGTCAGCCCCCGCAGTCATGTGTATCTGGTGGAGGATCAGACGAGCGGCGCGCAGCTGGTGCTTAAGGCACCGTCGGTTGAGCAACAGTACGACCGGGTGCAGTTGGAGCGCCTACTAACCGAAGAGTGGGTCGCCCGCCGCATTGATAACCCTCACGTGATGAAGGCCGCGTCGGCAGGGCGGCCGCGCAGCTATCTCTATTGCCTGTGTGAGTACATCGAAGGCCAGACCCTGGCCCAATGGATGTGCGACAACCCGCAACCCTCGCTGGAGCGGGTGCGCGATATCGTCGAACAGATTGCCCGCGGCCTGCGGGCCTTCCACCGGCTGGAAATGCTGCATCAGGATCTGCGCCCGGCCAACATCATGCTCGATGCCGATGGTTGCGTGCGGCTGATTGACTTTGGTGCTGTGCAGGTGGCTGGTCTGCTGGAGGCCGGTGTGCAGCAGCCGAGCGCGCGTCTTGGTACCGCTCAGTACAGCGCGCCGGAGTACTTTGTCGGTGAGCAGGGCACCGCGCGCTCGGATCAGTTTGCGTTGGCTGCGATCACCTATCAGATGCTCAGTGGCGAGCTGCCCTATGGCGCTGAGCTGGCCCGAGCGCAGAGCCGCGCAGCCCAGCACCGGCTGCGTTATCGCTCGGTGCTGGATCCGCAGCGCAGCCTGCCGGCCTGGCTGGACCCGGTATTGCGCCGGGCCCTGAATCTGGACCCGTATAAGCGGTTTGAGGACTTGTCAGAATTCGTCTTCGAACTGCGTCAGCCAAGCGCCGCGATGCTCGCACAGGGTCGTGCGCCCTTGCTGCAGCGCAACCCGGTGCTGTTCTGGCAGCTCACCTCATTGGGGTTGGGGGTGGCACTGCTGGTCAGCCTGTTGCGCTGAATCGGCTCGCTTGAGCTGATGATCCCACGCCAGCACCGCGAGCGCGGCCAGTCCAAACCCGACGCCGACGGCACAGGTGCCGGTCCAGCCAGCATGACTCCAGGCACTGACGCCCAGTGCCGAGCCACTGGAGGCACCAGTGAAGTAGCACGTCATATAGACGGCATTGACCCGCGCGCGGGCCTGCGGCGCCAGTTGGTAAATCACGCTCTGGTTGCTGATATGCACGGCGGGGAGGGCGACATCCAGTACCAGCAGCGCGAGCAGGAAGCTCAACAGGTGCTCGCTGCCCAGATACAGCCCGGCCCAGCCGAGCAGTAACAGGCCGATAGCGGTCAGCGAGACGGATTGGCCCAGGCCGCGATCAGACAGTCGTCCGGCCAGACTGGCGGTGATCACCCCGGCCACGCCGATCAGCCCGATCAGGCCGATCTGGCTGTCACTCAACCCGAACGGTGGTGCCGACAGCAGCAATGCCATGGTCGAGAACAGCGCGCTGACCGAGCCGAACACCAGACCACCCAGCAATGAACGTGAGCGCAGGCGAGGGTGTTCGGCGGCCAGTTTCAGCAACGAGCGCAGTGTTGCTGCATAGCTCTTGGGAGCCGGGTTCCGCGCCTGCGGCAGCGCGTGCAGCAAGATGGCGGCCAGCAGCACCATCAGCACCGCGCTGACCTGGTACACCGTCTCCCAGCCGCCGAGCTCCGAGAGCAAGCCGGCCGCCGTGCGGGCCAGCAGAATCCCGGCCAGCAGGCCGCTCATCACCAGCCCGACGGCGCGCCCGCTGCGCAGTGGGTCAGACAGGTTGGCGGCCATCGGCACCAGTGTTTGCGCGGCAACCGAGAACACGCCGGTGATCAATGTGCCGACAATCAACAGCGAAAAACTGCCGCCCCAGCCGCTGATCGCCAGCCCGGCTGCGGCCAACAGCATCAGGCCGACCGCCAGGCCGCGTTGCTCCAGCTTGTCGCCCAGCGGGACCAGAAACAGCAGGCCGAATGCGTAAGCCACTTGCGAGAGGGTAACGGTGGAGGCGGCCAGCCCTTCGCTGATATTCAGGGCACTGGCCATTGAGGACAGCAATGGCTGATTGAAATAGTTGGCGCCGGCGCATAGGCCGGTCGCGGTGGCCATTATGAGCAGCGTCGCGGTGGACAGATAGCTGTCGTGCTTCTCGCTCATGCCCTGTGCTCCTCGCTGGCGGGCAGGCAGGCAACCGCGTCGATCTCGATCAGCATGCCATCCAGTGCCAGACGCGGTACCGGGATCAGCGTGCAGGCTGGCGCCGGGTTGTCTCCAGCAGCTTTGGCCAGTGCGGCGCTGATCAGCGCCAGCCGGGCTTCGCTGTGATCAACCACCAGAACGGTCAGCTTGACCACCTGGCTGAAGTGCGCGCCACCTGCGGCCAGGGCGTATTGCAGGTTGCTGAGGCAGTGCGTGAGTTGATCGGCAAAGTCGTCAGGCAGTCTGCCGCTGACGTCTTCCGCCCCCTGACCGGCAACGAACAGCCAGCGCACGTTGGTCGGTGTGAGCATGAGGTGGGAGTAGCCGTTGGGCGTTGGATCGTACAGGCCGGGTGGGTTGATTGCTTGCAGGGGCTGCGTGGGGCGCTGATCGGGCATGGCATCGAGTCCTTGGGTTGCGGTTGGGTGCGAGACCTGCGCACTCTAAAACCTGAGGTTAACTTGAGGTCAAGCGGGGACGGTGTGAAATATGCACCAAGTTGGCGCGTCAGCAAGAGCCGACTACACTCGCTGGATACCTACAAGAACAGTGATGCTCGCAGCGCGGTGTGCTGCGGGGCAAGGAACGCCATGGCTCAAGACCTTTTTCTGTATGAAACCCTGTGCGAACAGCTGGCGGTGCGGATTCGCGGCGGCGGCTTTGCCCCGGGCGAGCGCCTGCCTTCGGTGCGGGCATTGAGCAAAGCCTTTGGGGTGAGCATCAACACCACGGTTCAGTCGCTGCGCAAGCTCGAACTGGACGGCTATATCGAGGTGCGCGAGCGCTCAGGAGCCTACGTGCGCGAGCGTCTGCCAGCGAACGAGAGCACCGGTGTCGTCAGCCACTTTCCGTTGTTGCCGGTTGAGATTTCGCTCAGCGAAGACATTTTGCGCTACATGGAGCCGCATACGTCCGAGCAGACGCTGCATCTGGGGATCGCCTTGCCCGATGCCAGCCTGATGCCCGTCGACCGCCTGATGCGGTTGTGGCGCGACAGCAGTCGGCGGCAGGCCCGTGTGCTCTGGGACTACAGCCACCCAAACGGTCTGCCCAGGCTGACGCGCCAGTTGTCCCAGCGCAGTATCGGTTACCCCTCAGCGATTCAGGAGCAGGATATTCTGGTCACCAATGGCTGCATGGAGGCCATGGAGCTGGCGCTGCGCGCGGTCAGTCGGCCGGGCGATGTGGTGGCTGTCGAGTCGCCAACCTACTATGGCACCCTGCTGGCGCTGGGGGTGTTGAACCGCCGGGTGCTGGAAATATCCACCCATCATCGTGACGGCATTTGTCTGTATACCCTGGAGCAGGCGTTTCGGCGTGGGCAGGTCAAGGCCTGCATTGTGTCGTGCAATGCGCAGAATCCGCTGGGCTTTGTCATGTCGCCCGAACGCAAGCAGCGCCTGGTCGAGCTGGCGGTCCGCTATCAGGTGCCGCTGATCGAGAACGACATCTGGGGCGATACGGCCTATGCCGGAGAGGCGTTGCCGGCCAAGGCCTTTGATCAGCAGGGCATGGTCATCTATTGCACGTCCTTTTCGAAAACACTCATGCCCGGGCTGCGTCTTGGGTGGGTGGCCGGTGGGCGGTTTCATGATCGTCTGCGCGAGCTGAAGCAGATCAGCAGTATCACCACTGCGGCCGCGCCGCAGTTGGTCATGGCGCGGTTTCTGGAAAGCGGTGCTTACGCCCAGCACCTGATTCAGTTGCGTGGCCAGCTGCAGCAACAGGCGCTGGATGCGCTGGCGCTAGTGCGGCAGTCATTTCCGTCCGGTACCTGGGTGCAGCCGCCTGAGGGTGGTTGTGTGCTGTGGCTCAGGTTGCCGGAGCGGCGTGATTCCCGGGATCTGTTTCAGCAGGCCCTGAACGATGGCATCCATATCTTTCCGGGCAGTGTGTTTTCCGTTGGGCCTCGGCATTTCGATTTCCTGCGCATCAATGTGGGTAGTCCGCTGACCCTGCAGGTACGGGAGAAGCTGTTACGTCTGGGTGAGTTGGCGACCGGGCTTGGGTAGAGGTGGGTATCTGTGCCAGTCAGATGCACCAATCTGTACCTGTTTTCGATCACGCGGGCCGCACTAGCATGGGGCGTTGCACTTAAGGAAGCACTGATTAATTCAACATGCCCTGTTGCGTTCAGGCTGGGCCGCATCCGGCTGCACATCGCGCCTTGCATCTGCACGCTTGAGCACTCGCAGAAGGCGTGTGGAATTGATCAGCGCTTGCTTGGAAGAACAAAAAGCCCACTGCCAA